>NZ_CP031092.1:0-1213867 GCF_003336365.1 Salicibibacter kimchii
ACCTTCCACGCCTGAAGACGGAGACTATGAACCGATCGGTACGGAGCAAGAGGACTTCACCGACAGTTTCGATTCCGACAGCCAAAATTGGGATGAGATGGTTATGGCCATGGAATACGCGACAGGTACCACGGAAGAAGATTGGTCCGATATTTTGTGGCTCGGTAATGATGGACCGGGTGGAGCAGAAGGCACAATCCTACACGAAGACGGGACCGAATATACCGTCACGATGGAATGGGTCGATGATGAAGGTTGGATGCCAACGAATGTGGAAGAGAATTAATCACAAGCCCGGGCAATTGCACCCGGGCTTGGTATATGATGGAAAAGATGTTTGTATGAAAAATGATCGCGTCACGGAAGACAAGAAGCATACGTGCGATTGAAATGATCCCGCACACGTCGCCAAAACCTCATGACGACAGGCTATGGATCCTCTTTCTATACGGACGGAATCGATGGAAATTCATAAACTGAAAATTATTATAAGAGGAGTCGGGAAATGAAATACGGAGTTATCGGTGCCATGGAAGAAGAAGTGGAGATATTGGCATCACAGATGAAACATGCAACGATCTCAAAAAAGGGAGGTTGTGTTTTTTATGACGGGCAACTGAACGGTCATGAGGTGGTCCTTATGCAATCAGGGATCGGTAAAGTGAACGCGGCGATCGGCACAACTTTGCTGATTGATCTGTACCGTCCGGACATTGTCATCAATACCGGTGTGGCCGGGGGGTTTGATCCGGATATGACGATCGGCGACCTCGTGATTTCCACTTATGTCAACTACAACGATGTGGATGCCACGGTATTCGGCTATACATTTGGGCAAGTTCCCGGCATGCCGAACGTGTATCATGCAAACACCGATTTGGTCGAACATGCGAACACGGCGGCTGTTCAATCGGGGGCGAATGCAACAAGCGGGCTTATTCTTTCCGGGGACTCGTTTATGAGCGATGAAAAGAGGGTTGCTGATCTTCGCGTCGCGTTTCCGGAGGCAAAATGCTCGGAAATGGAAGCTGGAGCCATTGCGCAAGTATGCTATCGTTTCCAGGTTCCTTTTGTCATTATACGAGCGCTAAGCGACATTGTGGGAAAAGATGCTTTCGAATCCTATGAAAGGTTTTTGGAGAAGGCAGCCAAACAATCAGCGAACGTCGTCCAATCCTTTATGGATGAAACAAGTGCACATAGATGAAAGAATTACCTTCCCTAACAGGTCGCTTTTCATGGTAGAATGGCGATAAAAAGGAGAGCCGACTGTTATGGGACCATCGAAACAAGACGAACATTTAGCGATGAAAATAAATGATTACCGATCTTTTTCCAATATCTTTTTAATGATTGCTGCTTTTATGTCCATCGGTTGGGTTATTCCTGAGCAGTCGGAGCAGATGGGCACCATTATAGGCCTTTCTATATGGTTCGGCTTGATTGGCGCCTCTGTTTTCTGTTTATCGCTCAGCCTCAAATGGACCCGTGAATGGGAAAACTCATGAATCTACGATCCGAAGAAAATGCTGCAGGATTCGGGCGGTAAGCCCCCAAATGTGTTTTCCTTCATATTCATAGAAAACTTCGGGAAAAACCGTGCGTCGGAATGGATAATTTTTTCCGCCGGCGATTTTTTCATATGGAAAATCTTCTGGGATATCCGCGGTTGAAGAAATATGATACGTCTCCGGTATTTGTGTCATTAAAACATGAAGCGGAACAGTGAATAATTCCTCCACTTCTTCATTAGGGGCAAAAGACGTTTCACTGATCGAAAAAACATGCGGATAAATCACGACGCCGTACGGGGTCAGCCATTTATCCAAAGGTGCGATGTGAGCGGCATTGAAGCGTTTGACCCCGGTTTCTTCACATAATTCCCGCACGGCCGTATCGGCTGAAGTTAGATCGTCTGTTTCCATTTTACCTCCCGGAAAACTGATATCCCCGGGTTGGTGTTTTAACCGATGGCTTCTGATTTGAAAAAGGATAGAAGGTTGTTCTTTTTCATATACGATTGGAACGGCAACAGCAGCATGCTGGGCTTCACGTTCACCGATAATGCCCGGTCCCCTATGTTTCAGTCGAGAAAATACTTCGTTGATGTCTGTGGTCATTCTGATGGACACCCCTTTGCATTTTTCTTTATCTCTTCCTTTAGTTTAGCATGTCTCATGTTTGAAATCCGTCGATTTGTGGAATCGTAAGAAATTAGAGGTGATGGCCAATGAATCAACGCAGCCGCAAAGAAACGGACCGTTTACGCGTTAAAGGAGAAGCAAAGGCCAAATTTCAGCCACGTGATGACAATGATGATCCGACCGAGAGCATGCATCATGACCCGGTGCCGGACGGAGAGGTATGGAATAACGAACAAGATGAAAAAATGAAGCGGCGATCAAAAAATGAGTCAATATCAGAATAAGGGAAGGCGTTGTGTGATTAGACCTTTATCGCACAACGCTATTTTTGGCAGATAAGAAACAAAGTATAAATCAACGTTCTTATCTGCATAAGTGCAACTAAGGCTTTCACCATAAAAGCTTGGCGAAAAGCCAAGTTTTCTAATTTTAAAGCCGGTCGTTAAACCAATGAACAATTTCCTCTAGTCTCGCTGCCCGCAATCGTGGAGGTCCATTACGGCTTAGCTCATGGTTTGCTTCGGGGAAACGTACGAAAACGGCTTCTTTCCCGTAATAGTTAAGAACGGTGAACCACTGTTCCGCTTGCTCAATCGGACAGCGAAGGTCGTGCTCGCCGTGCAAAATAAGAATGGGCGTCTCTACCTCTCGCGCATATTTTAACGGCGAATGATCCCACAGTTTCTTCGGATCGTCCAGTAAGTGCTCCCCGATTTCCCATTTTGTAAAATAATAACCGATATCACTAACCCCATAGAAGCTCAGCCAGTTTGCAATCGAACGTTGAGTAACCGCGGCTTTGAAGCGATTAGTATGGGAAACGATCCAGTTCGTCATAAAACCGCCGTAACTTCCGCCGGTAACACCCAAACGTGTGTCATCAATGAACGAGAATCGCTCCAACGTTTGCTCGAGAGCAGCCATGAGATCCGTGTAGTCGTTACCTCCGTAATCGCCGCGGACGGCATCGACGAAATGTTGGCCATACCCGTGACTACCCCTTGGGTTTGTGTATAAAACCGCGTACCCTTTCCCCGCTAACACTTGAAGCTCGTGAAAAAACGAATACCCATACATGGCATGGGGTCCTCCGTGGATTTCGAGTATAAGGGGGTATTTTTCTCCGGGATCATAATTATAAGGATAGAGCAACCACCCTTCGATATCCCAGCCATCGTTTGCGGAAAAATAAACCGGCTCCGGTTCTTGAAGTACAATATCGAAGAGATGAGCGTCATTCGCATATGTTCGTTGTGTGATCTCCCCGCCATCTAAGGCGATAACATAAAAATTCCCCGGATCGGTAGGGCTACTTATCCCCGCGATGAGCGTATTCGTTTTTGCATGCAAGGAAAAGGCATAAACATGCTCGTTATCTTCAAAAATTGGAAGAACCTCTCCGTTCATGGGGGCTCTGAAAAGACCAGTACGGCCAAAACGGCTGGCGGTGAAGACGATGGATTGATCGTTTTCCCAGACAGGCCCCGGATTATGTTGCCCCGATTGGAAGTCGCTGATCATGGCATCACCGATTTCATGGTCAAAGCTCGTAGTCAGTGCCCGTTTTTTCCCGTTTGACGCATCGATGATCCATAATTCATTCTGGGTCGCCCCTTCATAGTCATACGTATGGCCGAAACAGGCGATTTTCGTGCCGTCAGGCGACCAGGACAACCTATGATATGTGCCGTCGTCTGTCAGTTGTTTCGCCTCTTCCCTGTTAACCAGCGGTCGGATGAAGATGTCTTGACCGATGTGGTCATCCCCTTTCAGGTTGGTCGTATACGCAATTTCCATGCCATCGGGCGACCACGCGCTGACATTATGATCCACTTTGGCAGTTGTCAGCTGTTCACAGGTTTGATTCTCAACATCAAAGAGCACGAGCTGTTGGTGTTTTTGATTATGGAGGCCAAACGCGTCAGATTTATATTTCAGGCGTTCGACTCTTAACGGATCTTTTTTCTTATTGTCTTTTTGCCGTTCCTCCTTTGTTTTTTTCACTTGTTCTGCGAGAGACCGATCGGTATGCACGGATGCTGCAAATAAGATGTAGCGACCATCAGGGGACCAATAGGGCTCGCCGGCCCCATGTTCTAAGTAAGTCAATTGTTTCGGCGCACCACCGTTGGTGGACATGCTCCACAATTGATCGATTCCACTCCGATTAGATAAAAAGGCGATCGTTTGATCATCCGGGGAAAAGCGCGGAAATCGGTCTTTGACGTTTCCGAATGTCCATTGCCGGGGTTTTCCATCGTGGACAGTTTGTACATAGAGATGCTCATTGTAATCTTGATTTTCATTGATGATGCGCCCGGTGAACACATACGTCTGTCCGCTGTGGTCAATCTGTGGGTCGGAGTACTGCGTCAACTTAAATAAGTCTTCAATTTCGAGCGGTCTTTTTGACATAGCGATCCTCCTAAATGATAAGACGTAGTATCCTGTTCCTGTTCCCTGTATAATAAAAGATTAATCATATAATCGGGGAGATAAGTTGGAAGTGTTCGTATGTAAGATGCGTGGCTACCTAACCGGAGGCGCCTACAGGCATTAGGTCGTCAAAACGGTGGAGAAGCTGCACGAACGAGATCGCTCCCCCTTTTATCGAAATAAAAGTGGGAGCATGATTTTATCTTTGCAAAGCCCTGTACGTCTCTGGGCCGGGAATCCCATCAACGCCGATACCGGCTTCCTGTTGGAAATTGCGGACAGTACCGGCCGTTTCAGTGCCAAAAATGCCATCGACACCGAATTGAGGAAGGTTGTAACCGATATCCACTAAGCGTTGTTGCAGTTCTTCCACTTGACCCCCTTGGTCCCCGTGGCGAATGATGGATCCATCCCAATGTTGGAAAGCAAAGGTGTTACTGTGATTCTCCAACGCTTCGTGCGTCTCAGGTCCGGGAATGCCATCAACACCGATTCCGGCTTCACGTTGGAAAGTGCGGACAGCCTCGGCCGTTTCAGCGCCAAAAATGGCGTCAATACCGAATTGGGGTAGACTGTACCCGAGGTCCACTAATCGTTGTTGCAGTTCCTCCACGTGATCGCCTTGATCCCCGTGGCGAATGATAGATCCATCCCAATGTTGAAACGTAAAGCCTTCCTCTCCGTCACCATCATCGCCGTTGTCAATCGGGGTTAAGTTCAAATATTCGGCGACAGACTCGGCATGAGCTGCAGCCACCGTAGCGATAAAATCCGGATCTTGTAGCAGCGCCGCATCGTCAGTTTGATCAATAAATAAGTTTTCCGTCAATATCGCCGACATCTGTGTTTCACGTAAGACATGGAAGTTGGCCGTTTGTGCTCCGCGGTCGGGAATCGAGGAATCAAATGCGTGCATCTCGTCCAAAATTTGCGGATGCATAACACTCTGCATGTTAGCTGCACCAGTCGGATTACTCGTATGAATGTACGTTTCAAATCCTCGCGCGCTCCCATTAAATGCATTCACATGGATCGATATAAACACATCAGCCCCCCAACTGTTTGCGTCATCGGTGCGACCTTGCAATGAAACAAACGTGTCATCCGTTCGGGACATTCTACGATACATGCCTTCATAGTTTTCGCGAAGATAGACACTCATCTGATAGCCAATGTCTAGTACGATATCCTTTTCATTCAATCCATTTCCCGTTGCGCCCGTATCACTTCCGCCGTGCCCTGGGTCAATATAAATTCTTTGCAATAAAATCAACTCCTTTCACTATTTATATATGAAAGGAGAGGAAAATCGGGGGCGGCATATCGAGGGCATCAACTAACTATTTTCAATCTCCATTAAACTCCCGCCTAAACGCATTGACTGTTTCTTCAAATCTCTCGTCAAACGAAATAATTGGACGATAGCCAATTAATCTTTCAGCAAATCAAATATCACCAAGTGAGCGCAAGACTTCTCCTGAACGTTCGGATTAATGTGGGCGTTTATCTGTTCCTATCCATTCAGACATTTATACTTAACACTCACTAAAGTAAAAAAAGCAGCAAGCCATGCTACCCTTAAAGTGATCGTGCCTTATCCCCAGGAGCGATCTCTCATTTTACGCCCTCATCACAAGTTTAATAAAATAAATCCTGGTAAATACGAAGTTATCACCGGGGAGATATTACCGACACCGTTTACTGAGGATAATCCCCTTGAATCCTCCGATATCATTGGAAAAGGAAGGAAAATCTACCGATTATTCATGACTTAAATGGCTATATATTTTCCGAATCGTTTGCGCCCCCTATAGGAGATAGTAAACGCATTTATCTCCTGATATAAGAGGGCCGATTTATCCGATATCAAAACGCTTTGATTGGTTTAGCAATGAATCATAAACGCTGAGCAGCCGTTGCTCCATTTTCTCCCAGTTATAGAGTTCCACCATCGCTTTTCTGGCATTTGTACTCATTTGTTGTAATACATCACGGTTTTCATGTAAATATTGAATCGCTTTGGCATAATCCTTTCCAGTAGCTTTTGTTTTATTGAGTACAATACCGCAATGGTGGGTCCGGATAAACTGCTCCATATCATGACATTTGTTCACAATAACAGGGATACCATTATTAAGATAGCTGAAGAATTTATTAGGTAAGGCATATGAGCGATTTAAAGATTTATTCAAATCATCGAAATCAATCCAGCCAATATCCACATTTGTCATCTGTTTAGGAATGTCGTGAAACTCAACCCAACCGCTCAACGTAATATTCTGTTTCAGATAATTTGGAATCGGAAGTGTTTGACCGTCCAAAACCCCTCCAATAATTTTAAACTTGAAATTTTCAATGTTTCTCTTACACTCCTTAGTTATATTGAAGATTTTATCGCTACTGCCTTTCTTCTCCTTAGAAACATGCCCCTCATAACCAACCGTAAGTGCATTCGCTTTTGGAGGCATTGGTTTATAAGATCGGTTTAATGGCGGAGAATTATATACAATTTCTATGGGTAACGTAGGTTGTTTTGAAATATACCATGCTTTAATCGAAGGTGAAACCGTGATCATCTGATCGATTTCTTCTAACATTTTATCTAACAGCTTGCCCATCTCCAGAAATTTCGGTTTTTGATCAAAGGGATCTGGAATAAGGTCGTGACTATCAAAGATTAATTTCGTTTCCTTCCCTTGCTTCGCAAGCGCGCGTTTAATCCCAATCCCCAAGAACAATGATGTGATCTCATGGGCGTGATAAACATCTGCATTTTCAGCGAGCCCCAAATTGATAATCGGGTTATTAAAAATCATTTTTGATTGGACTTTTGATTGCATATAGTCAACGGTGGGCTTAAACTGTTCATAATGGTACGTAACAATCTTGATTCCCTCATGGACAAAACGTTTTTGGAGAAATTGAGTATTAAACGGCTTCTTGTTTACATTGAATAGTTTCCCTTTCATTCTTGGAACGATCATTGTGACATCATAACCATTTCGTTGCAAAGACTTTGCTTCTTTTTGAAAGATCCTTGAGTCAAGAAAAGAATGCGTATGGACGAGCATACATACCTTTTTCTTCTGGGTCATTTTCCTCTCTCCTTCTTTAATATGGTTCACTTTCCAAGCCATTGTAAAGAGGGATTCGCGGCCACTGATTCACATATTTTGTCCATTTAGTCATATAGGTTAGGAGGCGCTCATCCCCGGTAATCTCATAGAATTCTTTCAAACGGTTGATGTGGATAAAATGATAAACGTTATGCCATTTAGAACCAAAATGTTTAAAAGTTGTAGCTTGACCGACATCTTCAAGTCCTTTCCAATCAATATTAACGACTATATTGTTCAACCCTTTTTTAATCTTCACGGTTCTTAGCAAATATTCTTTGTTCTTCCTCTTTTTCGGCGTAGGTGAATAGATTGGAGTCGCAATAAAAAGCTGCATCGTTGTGTTGATTGGGCTCCTTAGTTTTAGATGCAATTCATTTTCTTTCGGGAACGAATATCGGCTAAGCAATGTTTTTAGAAGGAGATTGTGATTCTTCGTAAATATTTTCCCCTCTGTGAATGCCACCCTCCTGTCTACAATTATATGGTCGTAGTTCGTATTTCCTGAGTCCACGGAAAATGAATATAACCCTTCATCGGGGATATGCAGTTGCACTTGCTGCAATTCAATGTCTGTTTTTGCAAATCTCGCTTTAATCGTCGCTGTCCCGTTTAATGTATAACGAGAGTTCGCCAAGTGTGGAGCGTCGTAGAGGGGCAATAATTTAATGATAGTTTTTAAATTTGCTCGCCAGAATTGATCAGCATCAGGATCCTCAAACGTTTCTGCATATTTTTTTACTGATGAGATTGCCGTAAACCATCCATTCAATACATATCCGTTAGGTTCCATTGGATACTCTTGGATACTGGGACCTTTCGAAGAATGATGGTAAACCCCACCTTCAACTACTGGTATCTTCAAACTTTGATATACTTGCCTTGCGGTTCGTTTAAATTTAGGATTGTTGGTCAATTCGTACATTTCAGCGAATACTGCTGCATAGTAAGCTTGTGTTAGTGCTGAATAATAATCTTCATTTTGAGAGTTAAATGGGGAATTTACTTTATACCAAAAAACTAGTGTCTGTTTAAATGACATCATACGGTTAATCACTGCATCCGCTACAATGACTGCAGCTTTGTAAAACTTTTTCTCTTTTGTTCGCTTATACTGAAATAAATAATCCCGTATAACATAAATACCATAGATTGGATGGGGCACTACTTCCCCGTTCAATTGTTTACCTGGGTATCCATCTCCCAAAAATTTGATTCGATATCGGTGTTTACTTACCTTAGCCAAACGTGGCGAAAAATCTGGCATATCAATACTCACTAATCCCCGTCTCCTTCCTTTAAAGGTTTTGCTGGAACACCGGTTACAGTTACGCCTTTCTCTATATCCTTCGTTACAACCGCCCCTGCTCCAACAATGGCTTTTTCCCTAATCGTGACGTTTGGAAGGATCGACGCATTATTGCCTATTTTCGCTTCGGTTCGAATATGAGGACCTTTCATAGAATAATTTTTTGCACCCATATACTTATCGTTAGACATCGAAACACATGGGCCAATAAAAACGTCATCTTCAATGGTCGTATCTCCAGTTACATAAACCAGTGTTTGTATCTTACAGCGATCTCCAATCGTCGTGTTTAGCTCAACAAGTGCTGCGCGACCAATGACGGTCTCCTTGCCAACCTTAACATTTTCGCGGATACTTGCATGATCACCAATAAAGTTATAACTTTCTAGCGTCGTACCTGAATAAATCGACACCAGGTGTCCGATTTTTGTCCCTTCCCCGATACGAAGTGGATCTATATTCGTACTCGCCTTACGCATTCGCTGATTGCTTCCCGGGATAATACCTAGCACACAATTTGCACCAATTTCTATGTCATTGCCAATTTCGGTTCCCGAATATATGACGGTGTTATCCCCAATCTTGACATTGTCTCCAATCCATACATCAGCATGGATAACCACGTTTTTACCTACCTGTAAATTTTTCGGTTGATTCGTCATCATCTTAGCTCCTTACTTTTTTTCAAATATTGTTTGTAAATATCCAAAGAGTTGTTTTGCCCTTATAGCAGTTGAATGATGCTTTCGAACAAAGTTGTATCCTTGTTCACTAATTTGGCGTCTTTCCTCCTCATTTTTCAAGTAATATTCTGCTTGTTCCTTGAAATTATCTTCGTTCACTGCGATGAAATGAACACCAGGAATGAAGCCCAGATCTTCTAATTCAGGGAAAGTTGGAGCTAGTAACAGTGTTTTACACGCCAGCACCTCAAAATATTTTTTTACCGGATAACGTAAGATCGAAGGTGAAGTGAAGAAGATCTTTGCCCGATTAATCTCTTGAACATACTTTCGCCCAATAAAAAATCGTTCTTGATCATTTTTATTAAAAGATCGATAACCTGGATGAGGATGGTAAACAAAACGCTGATCAGCGGCAAAGGTTTTCAGTATTTTCCGTCTTAGTGGATAATAATCATTTACTGCGCCCATCATAAGAAAATCAATTGTCTTTTCCAATGGCTCCTCCTGGAACACACTGGTTTCTACATGATGTGGGAACCACCACATGTTCGATGCATATTCTGGATATATTTCAGAAAATTGGTCACGGACAACTGAGAAAAGATGTCGAATCTTATTTTTTTCAATGTATCTTTTTCTAAGTTTTGAAAAGCGATGTACATCGTTGACAACCATCGCTACTGGAATATTAATATTCGCTAACCCCTTTACCATTGGCTCCATTCGACTTCCGATATCGTTCACGATAAAGATCATGGACGGTTCTTTATCCATTTTTCTTAGAACCGATGTAATGTGTGCAGGCCTACGCCAAATTATCAGCTTACAATGATTTGCTAATTCTTGTTCCAAATATGAATAATTTCGATCAACAAATGATTGAGTATCCTTTGCAAGATAAAGAAGCTTCACCTTAACCCTCTCCTCCTCCCCTTTTTCATCCTTTTTCATCCTATGTAACTGGTAACTTCAAGGATTAGGTTGAAATGGATATTTCTAGCCTATTGTATTTGTATTGATCTTTGAACCTACATGAAATATTTTGGCATTCCATCGAAAGGTCTGTTGCTGAATCAATCCATGCATATTCAGCTATAGGTGGTCTCTCTACGTAACGAAGGTATCAATTGGAAATAAAGTGGAAATTAAAACAAGAAAGAAGGCTCGTAAACTGACGAGGTTCATGACAGAAGATGTAAAGCACGGGGGTTTTTCTCCGATGATCGAACGAATATGGGGATCAGGCCTTAATTTCCTTAAAATATTTATCTCCATGCCATATAAGCATCCAATTTTTATTTTTGACGTTATGATGGTCCATTCACTCCATTTAGATTCTCATAAGATAATTAGGAGTATCATGGAAAGTGAGGAGATTTGTATGAAAGTAGGAGTTATCGGTGCTGGCAATATGGGAGAAAACCATGTGCGTACGTATCTCTCTTTGTCCAACCTCTGTGAATTGGTTGGCGTTTTTGATGTCGATCAAAACAAAAGCAAACAAATCGCGCATAAATATCAAGTGAATGCCTTTTCAACCATAGAGGACTTATTACAACAAGTGGATGCCGTCAGTATTACAGTACCGACGCAGTTTCATTATAACGTTGGTATCACATGCATTCACCATGACGTGCATCTTCTTATGGAGAAACCCATTACAACAACGGTCAAAGAGGCCAAGGATCTGGTTACAAAAGCTTCAGAACAAGATGTTATCCTTCAGGTGGGTCATATTGAACTTTTTAATCCGCTTATTCAAGAACTAAAGAAAGTACTGGATAAAGAAAAAATTATCACTATCGAAACGCATCGAATGTCTCCTTTTGGAGGGAATCGAAAAGGGGCGGATGTCGTACACGAATTAATGATTCACGACCTATATTTAATTCCCCATTTCATTCATGAAGACTTCCATGAAATATATACGGCAGGAAAACTTCTAGCGGAATACCCCATGCATGCAAGGGTACTTGCAGCATCAGAAACAGGTATTATCGCACAGCTTACCGCTAGTTATAAAGCCAATAAAAGCGTGCGGTCTATTCAATTTTTAACAGAAGATGCATACATTATCGCGAATTTCCTAAGAAACGAGCTAACAATAACTCAAACTGCATCAAAAACTAAAGGAGAGTTCCCAAAAACAATGACCAAAAGCACTTATGCTCCTACGTTTTTACAACCATTATCGATTCAACTGGCTGACTTTCTTACCAGTGTGCAAGACTTACGTACACCGACGGTGACAGGGGAACAAGGGATAAAAGCTCTAGAACTATCGAAAAATATCAGCGATGCCATTAAGCGTAATTCTTAGCTTTTGGGGTTGGAAATATTCTTGCCTGAAACTGGAAGGGACAAAACAAAAGAGTTCTGTCCCCTCAGCTTTATGCCATAACAACAGAGTTAGAAGATATTATGGGACAAACCTTTCAAGAACCATGAACGAAGCGTTGTACAGATGCAATGATCTTGTCTTGAAGTGAATCCGATAATTCAGGAGAAATCGGTAATGCGAGGATGTGTTTAGAAACCTTTTCAGAAATGGGAAAGTCTCCTTTTTGATAACAAAGATATTGAAAAGCTTCTTGTAAATGTAGAGGCACTGGATAATAAATTTCGGATGATATGCCTTGCTCGTCAAGAAGCTTAGCAAGATGATCTCTCTCCTTGAGTTCAATACAATATTGATGGTAAGTGTGAGCTCTCCCTTTACCCTCCGCTGGGGTCTTTACATAGCTAGATAGCTTTTCGGTATATCGCTTCGCGATTTTCTTACGCTTATACAGAAATAGATCTAAATAATCAAGCTTAACGAGGAGCATGGCTGCTTGTAATTCGTCTAAGCGACTATTAATGCCAATGAAACGATGATGGTATTTCGTTTTGCTTCCATGATTTCTTAATTCTTGCACTTTTTCATACAATACATCATTATTAGTTACAATCATTCCAGCGTCACCGAAGGCTCCGAGATTTTTGGATGGAAAAAAAGAAAAACAGCCAATATCTCCAATGGATCCTGCTCTTTTTCCACCCTCTTCTGTCCCGATAGCTTGGCAAGCATCCTCGATTACCCGAAGCTGATGCTTATTCGCTATTTTCATAATTTCTTTCATATCTGCACCTTTTCCAAATAAGTGCACGACAATAATTGCTTTCGTCCTTGGTGTAATCGCTTCTTCGATTTTGTTTGGATCGATATTATACGAGTCTGCATTGATATCAACAAACACAGGCTTAGCACCAACTTCTGCAATTGTTTCACCACTAGCGAAAAAAGTAAAAGGTGTTGTAATGACTTCATCTTTAGGACCGATATTCAACGCTCTTAGTGCAAGATAAAGGGCGTCTGTTCCATTTGCTACGCCAACAGCATGGTTCGTACCGACGTATGCTTTTAACCTCTGCTCGAATGCAAAGCATTTAGGACCTAGGATATAGCGGCCACTTCCTAAAACCTCTTCCACTTCTTTCATAATCTTTGGTTTCAAACGTTGAAACTCTTTTTGCAAATCCACCATCGGGATCCTACGCTCATCGGTCATTTTCATTCCTCCTCATTTCCTGCCAATCCCTTCGTAATCGACATCAAACTCCATTCGTTAATATATGTATGTTTTCTCATTTTGCCTGCACATTTATGACGAAAATCGGGAAAAAGGGAAAAGCTTATCCCTTTTTCCCTAGTTTTTGGTAAATGGCAATTAGTCGCTGTTCCATGTGTTCCCAACAATAGCGATTTTCCATTGCCTTCCGACCAGCCATACCCCAAGATCGTAACGTTTGCCTCTGTTTATCGATCATACGCAAAGCTTCAGCATAATCTTTAGCTGAAGCATACGCCTTGTCAATCACAGTTCCACATTGATAGACATCTATGAAACGCTTCATATCATCACATTGATTTACAATGACTGGGATTCCATTGTTCAAAAAACTGAAGAACTTGTTTGGCATGGCATACCTTCGGTTCAGTGATGTTTTTACATTTAGATCAATCCAACCGATATCTACTTCTTGCAAAGCATTGGGGAGCAATAAATAGTCTATCCAACCTGTAAGTTCGACTTTTGACTTTAAATGATTGGGAATTGTAAGTGCTTCTCTCGTAGTCGTCCCTCCAATCATTTTCAATCGCATATCAAATGTTTCATTACACAGTTCTAATATCTGTAACAGCTTCTTCCAGTTTCCTTTATCACGAGTAACCTTTCCAAGATAACCGAGGGTCAACCATGGATGGTTATAAGTTTTCGGAGTACATGGATGAAGAAGGGGTGGAGAATTATAAATCACTTCGACAGGTACTTTCGGAGCAACCGCCTTATATTTGCTTCTAATCGACTCAGAAACCGTTATAATTGCATCAGATTCATCGAACATTTGCTCTAACATCCGTTGTTGACGTTGGAAGACCGATCGACCGATGGGCTCTAATGGATCGGGAACGAGCTCATGACTATCATAAATAATTTTTGTCTGTTTTCCTTTTTTGGCAAGCTTTCGCTTCACTCCGATTGCAGCATAAAGCGAAAAAAATTCATGAGCATGATAGAAATCTGCTTCTTGGTCTACACCAAGTTGCGTAAGAGGATCCGTAAATCGCTCCCCTCCTTTTTGCTGTAGATTATGGGCTAATAATTTGACGTTATTCTCTAAGCTAACAAGGGGGTCATAGCTAATAATCGTAATGCCACCATACGTGAATGAGGGTGATTGAAAGTGATTAGTGAATAGTGTTCCATCAATATCAAACAATTGACCATTACGACGCGGAACGATCATCGTAACCTCATATCCGTGCTTACGAAGGCTCTTTGCTTCTTTATGAAAAATACGCGCATCCAAAAACGGATGTTCAGAAACTAATATACAGACTGTTTTTTTCATACTTTTCATCCACCTGGCCTTATTCAGTTTTTTGTATTTACCAAGTAGGCAGAGTAGCGAAATGAAAAATTTTTCATATGTTTATATGGAATGATTCAAGCATCAATTTGTGCACTCATAAGGAGGAAATTGGATGAAAATCCTAACCGTGATCGGTGCTAGACCTCAGTTTGTTAAAGCCTGCATGTTATCGCGATGGTTGAAGATAGATCATGACATGAAGGAAGTCATCGTTCATACTGGACAACATTATGATTCAAATATGTCCGACGTTTTTTTCTCGCAATTAAACTTGGCAAAACCGGATTATCAACTTTCCATTGGATCTTCTTCTCATGGTGAACAAACGGGCAAAATGCTTATCGAGCTTGAGAAAGTCATGGTGAAAGAGAAACCAGATCTTGTTCTTGTATATGGGGATACAAATTCCACCATCGCCGGCGGTCTAGCTGCTTCAAAGCTTGATATTCCTATTGCTCACGTGGAAGCCGGCTTACGAAGTTTCAATCGGAAAATGCCTGAAGAAATCAATCGGATCGTTACCGATCACCTATCGTCTCTTCTGTTCTGTCCATCCCAAACAGCTGTCGATCACTTGCGTAACGAAGGAATCAAAGAAAATGTTTATAATACAGGAGACATTATGTATGACGCTGTTCTTGATTTTAAAGAACGAGCACTTGAACATTCAAATCTCCTTTCACAATTAACACTAACAGCAAACAACTTTTATCTTGCTACGATTCATCGTGGTGAAAATACGGATGATCTGAAACGACTATCGGTCATTATTGACGGATTGAAACAACTCGACCTTCCTGTCCTCTTTCCCTTACATCCACGTACGAACAAACAATTGAAGAAGTGGAACATTACCGATACAAATCAAGTAAGCAACATCATGTTCATCGAACCGATTAGTTACTTCGATATGCTTACCATTGCAAGTCAAGCAAAGTACATTTTGACTGATTCCGGAGGATTACAAAAAGAAGCATATATGTTAAAAATTCCATGCTTGACACTGCGAACCGAAACAGAATGGACGGAAACCATTGATAGTGGTTGGAATCAATTAGTTGACCTGTCAACATCGAAAAACATCGTAGAAGCCGTTTTAAAAACGAAAATACCAAAGGACTATTCATCATTATTTGGAAATGGCGAAGCATCCGACCTTATGTATCAGCATATTAAGTCATGGTTGAAGTAAGGATCTAAGCTGTGGGGTTATAGTTAAAGCCACTAAAAAAGATAAGATTAAATGGATAACCATTCAGGAAAACATTCGGACATTCGGCTGGCACAGGAAAAGTTTCAGTAGCGTAAATTTTGAGGAAATTAGACTCTTATTCCAGAGAAAATCGCCTCTCAGCAGCCTCCGTGAGAATACGGCTTCTGATGAAATCGCGGATACCTTAAAGTCACATGTTGATATGTATAAAACGCGGGTAGGGATCGATGCCCGACAATTTAAACCTGCACAAAAAAAGAGGCAAGAACCCTTCGTGGTCGGGAGGGTCGATCTACCGAGTTATCGAACATTGAAGGGGTATGACCTCGTTACCTCCGCACTCAAAGATTTAAATGTGAAACTGGAGATTCGAACATTCAAAGATAAAGTGCCGAGAAAGGATATGATGGCGTTTTATCAAGGTCTAGATTGTTTTGTTTGTTCCAGTGCCTCGGAGCATATCCCTTTACCCGTACTCGAAGCCGCTGCTAGCGGTGTGACGATTATTACGACGAACGTCGCCATTGTACCGGAATTAATCAGCGACAAGCAGAATGGCATTATTGTGAAAAGGGAGGCCCACGCGATTCGACACGCGGTTCAGATAGTGATGAATAACCCGGATATGCGGGAGAAAATTTCCCAAAAATATTCAGGACGAGGATAAGCTCCTTTTTCTCCATTACATTTGCGGACGATTCATGCAGGTGATCACAGAGATCATAACGTTCATCATCCTTTCTATATAAAAGTGACCGCGCGAAACGTTTGCGCGGTCACGCGTTTCCCCCACCTAGCACGACGACTTCAGCGTTTCCTTGCAGCCCCTCGGTTTGGTTTCTCGTGTCATAGATGAGGGGAGCATGGTTCATGATTTTTTCCATCGGAAACGTGGAATGGTCGGTTAAAAGAACGACAATGTCGGCATCTTCCAATTGTTTGGTTGTTAACGGGAGACTATGGTACGTTTGTTCATCAATCGTTACTTCGGGTACATAAGGATCGTGGTAGGTAACCGTTGCACCAAGTTGGAGGAAGTTTCGGATAATCGAAAGCGCCGGGGAACTTCGCACGTCATTGGAGTCTTTTTTGTAAGCAATGCCGCATACCAAAATATTGGAGGCTTTGATGGTTCTCTTTTTTTCGATACGGGATTGCACTTGCTGTGTGATATAAGTGGGAAGGTGGTTGTTGGTGTTTTCGGCCAAAGAAAGAAAGCGATGGTGATAGCCATGCTTTTGGCCAATCCAATATAAATATAAAGGGTCGACAGGAATACAGTGACCGCCAATGCCCGGACCCGGAAAAAACGGCGTAAACCCGTATGGTTTTGTGCTTGCAGCATTGATGGCATCCCACAGATTAATATCTAATTTGTCGCACAGCATGGCCATTTCGTTGATGAAGGAAATGTTAATAAATCGATAACTGTTCTCCAATAGTTTGGAAAGTTCCGCCACTTCGACGGATGAAGCAGGGGTCACTTGTGTGAAAATAGATCGGTAAAAAAGAGACAAGTGATGAAAACAATTGTCCGTAATCCCGCTAATCACTTTCGGAATATCTTTCACTTCGATCGATTGGTTTCCGGGATCAATGCGCTCCGGGGAGTATCCGAGGTGAAAATCTTTTCCGATAATCAGGCCGCTCTTTTCCAAGATTGGCAGGATGACGTCACGGGTGGTTCCGGGGTAGGTCGAGCTTTCCAGAATAATAAGTTGATGTTTTTGCAACCTTGGTACGAGCGCTTCACTCACTTGTCTTATAAAACGCAAATCAGGCTCCCCGTCGTTTAATAATGGCGTGGGCACACAAATAATGATGGTATCCAAAGACGCTGCGACATCGTAGTTCGTCGTTACCGTTAGCGACCCGGAAGACAAGGCGGAAGTGATGGCTGTGTCGGATAGATCCGGGATATGGCTTTTTCCCTTTTGCAATTGCTTTATTTTATTGGCATCGGTATCTATTCCGGTTACGTGATGATCGTTTTGCGTGACTAATAATGCAAGCGGCAAACCAACGTAACCTAAACCGATAACACCGATTTTTTTATTGCCATGGTGCAATTCAAAGCTCCTTTCTTGCATGTTTAATAAATCTATTCCAATGCTTTATCATCTTATTTTTTTTCCTGTCTTTTGCAACGGCGTTTATCAATGAAGGGAAAGCCTATCATCTGCGTGTATATATATTCATAGTGATCGTTTCAGTTGTTCTTTGAATGTGTGCCATTTTTGCTGATGTTGTTTCGTGATGCTTTTCTCATGTTCACGAATGTTATAAACCGTGAAATCTTGATAAGTGAAGCGTGTATCGTGGATTAATTGCAATAAAACACTGACGTCCTCGTATAGGCGCCCCTCGGCAAAAGAAACGATGGGAAACCCTCCTGCTGCCTTTATATCTGCCGTTCGATAAATTCTAGGTCCAAGCGGGAAAGGATAGGCGAGCAATTGTTGCTTCGTTTGCACAGGTCTTCCTTTTGCAGTCCCTTTAAATAAAACATCCCCGCGGCCCCGTTGTTTCCACTTGCGAAAATTTCCGTATAACAAGGACACATTTTTCGGGAGTTGTTGCAGTTTCTGCTTTATGATAGATAAAGCGTCCGGATCCAGCCAATCATCGGCATCTAATTCCATGACGAAATCCGTTTCTACATGGGGCAGGGCATCATTAAGGGCTTTGGCTTTTCCTTCGTTTTTTTTACTAATGATTTCCACGTGGCTTATTCCTCGCCATTGTTCGATTTCCGCCAAGGATTGATCTTCGGAACCATCATCGAGGACCAACAGTTGATCCGGCTGTGTATGTTGGAAAAAGCAAGAGGCAATCGCTTTTCCGACATAACCGTCCATGTTAAAGCAAGGGATAAGAACGGACAGCGTGGGAGACGGATAAATCGGAATATCGGCTTCTATTTTTTGCAAAAGACGCACTTTTTCCAATTGGTCCTTGGAGTTGCTCTTTCTCAACGTTTGAACACATGTATTATCTTTCGACAAGATGTATTTTTCGTCGATTTCATACAGCCAAAAAGGCAACAACGCTTCTTTGAACGGCAAATGTGCCAAAGCGGAAAACTTTTTTTCCTTCAATATTTCCGTTTTAACGAAAAACGGTTCACGAATACGGATATTACGTACGCTTCGCACATGGGTCATGACCGAATGATCGTGTGGTAAATATAAGGTGGAGGCGTCGAGGGCGGGGGAGAGGAACTGCTGATCGTTCAGAAATAATACATAGGTGCTCTGAATCTTCTTTGTGGCTTCGTTTAATGCTGTCCCCAAGTCATTTGCTTGTATGAGTGTCGTCCAAATACGTTTCTCAAATCCTTTTAACGGTTGAACGTTCACATTTGGGTGATGGACGATACCTACCGAATTTACGCGATGACTGATCCTTTTTAATGAATATAAAGCTGTCCGCAACGTTTGATGATTCGGGTAGTCTAGCAACAAAACCGTGATATCTTTCAATATCATTAGCTCCTTTTCCAGTGTCTTCGTCTATCATATTCGGATGTGCAATCACTCGTGTCGACCGGGGCGTGTGCTAGTGGACAACTGAGGATATTTTCATAAATAGGCCTCGGAAGTGGGAAGTATCCTATACAGAAGCATTTTCTTTAAATAATATGGTAGAGAAAACGAGAGGAGGATTAGGATGGCGAACAATGAACAGTCGGCATCACTTCGATTGGTTAATCAACTTGCCGACCTCAATACAAGTTTGCTCGAACTGAGGTTATCCAGAGGAGGGAACGCCAATATGACGAGAAGGCTGACAGATAAATTTTTCCCACCCGAAACAGAAACTCCGACTACTCTGACACAGCTATTGTCGACGTTAGTCGGGGAGCAAATCCAGGCCACCACCCCATTTGGGGAAGTAAGCGGTACGTTGATCACTGTCCAAGAGGACTATATTGTTATGGTAGATGACACCGGTGCTCAAGCACTTGTGCGTATCGATGCCATTGAATTTGTAAGCGAGCTGTAAAGGAGGAATATTCCGATGTTTGAAAATCTTTTCCGTGATGAGCTAGCGAATCGCTTGGGTGCAACCGTGGAAATCGCGACGGACAACAATTTGATCGAAGGAATTCTTGTCAACGTCTCCGGGGATTTGGTCCTCACGGTCGATGTGAACGACGGATATGGGACAGGAAACCAAGTGTATCTATCCGTTGAATCGATCAACTACGTGCGCTTTCCGGCGACGGCAGCTTAAACAAACACCAATCGTAAGTCAGGGCACGGATGGGTGTCCTGGCTTTTTTGAGAAACGCAGCATTAAAATAAAAAAACGAGCGTCTACGCCCGTGTTAATTTGCCAGCATTTGCCGCATCCAATCAATGGTATGCTCCATGTGTTGTTCCCTTTCCATTTTTCTTTTTGTCAGTGATTTGCGCCGGCGGAGCAAATCGTCCATCTTTGATTTGTATACAGATGGTTCAACCATGTTTCTTTGGTAAGCATCCTTCAAGATGCTGATGCGCATGTTAAGATCCTCAATAGTCATACACGCCACCTTTGCTGATGAGTAAATGTGGATCGAATCGCTCCGTCATACATTTCCAAGATTACTAGTGTAATGAGATCTGTATACACCTGAATGATTAAACGCGATTCCTGCGAAAAAGGGGACATCGCATCTACTGTCATGATACCCCAGTTTAATATCGGTATGCAAATTAAACTGTTGTAATGACTTTTTGATTGTTCATTCGGGCTCCAGTCATCATCTTCCTGCACATCGTCGATATATAAATTTTCGGATTTTCGAAAGCACCTCCCCCCGGCGGTGTTATTAATGCCCAGTGTCCGCCCTCCATCCTTGTAATCATTTGGAAATTGAGCGCTTCCCGTAAAAAAATCCAATTCACCAGAAGTTGAATTATACATCCATAGGGCGCAGCGGTTGTTTGAACCAGGGGTTGCGCTCATATTTCCTGGTACGGCGTTGACTAGCTTTTTCATGAGGTTGACGGATAAATGGAATTTTTCATCGCCTTCCGATTCCTTGATATCCTTAAGTTCCTCGAGAAAAATGCTACACTCATTTAAAGAAGAGTTGTATTGGGTTTGCACATGTTCCAATGCTTTGAGCCTTGATTGTAACTGTCCGTTTGTTTCGGCTAATGTGCCAATGCGATCTTCGCGTCCAACAACGTCTGCAAATTTATTCGAAATTCTCGTCACTTGAATCATAAGAACGATACTGCCTGCTATAAAAACGATACCGGCGACTGCATAAACCCAATCAGGAAATCGATCCATCGCTTCAAGAAAAATGGTTTCTATCGCTGTCAAAAAGATCCCTCCCATTGTGGTTATGGTTATATTTTCCACAAAAGAAGGAAAATTCCTTTCTTATAAAATAAATCTATAACTTATACCTATAATAATATTAGGCCTAATGGCCCTTTATGTATGTTGGTGGGGCAAATGGCGCCCAGTCTTTTTACAGACTGATCCCCTGGCGTCATTCTCATCAAATGCTCCACCTTCCTAATTTGTGCACATATTTTTACCTATACGGGAAAAACTGTACCGAGTAAAGGAGGAATGCTCAATCGTGCAAAATCAAAATTTAGGAAATATGATGGCGAGAAACGTTGTATCCATTGATCCAAATCAATCCATACAAGAAGCAGCTGCATTAATGGAGCAACATCATATTGGCTCATTGCCGGTCGTTCAAAACGGAGAACTGATGGGGATAATTACCGACCGGGATATCACCCTTCGATCAACCGCTAAAGGCAAAGACGGACACACCCATTGTTCAGAGTGCATGTCGCGAGAACCTGTTTCAGGGAGTCCGGAAATGGATGCCCATGAAGCAGCATTGGTAATGGGAGATAGTCAAATTAGACGTTTGCCAATTGTTGAAAATGGTGAATTGGTTGGCGTAGTGGCGCTCGGTGATTTTGCATTGAACGATATCTATGCGAATGAAGCAGAGCAGGCGTTAGCCAAAATTTCGGTGAGGCCGATCTAAGAAAAGATGGAAAAAGTAAAGCCAGGAAAGCGTCTCTCGCTGTTTCCATGCTTCCTGGCTTCCCATTAAATATTGGGAACATTTAGATATTTGCTATTAAAGATCCACTCCCTGTCCCGGAAAGGCCGCTCTCTTCCCCATATTGCCGGGCGTAATCGAAGAAGCCTTCATCATCATTCTCCTGCCCTTGTTCCGAAGGTAAGTGTTATTCAAACGTCTGAGAATCGGTTAACAGAACATCGCAGTTATCATCGAGAAAGTGTGTCAGCATAATGGCAACCTCCGTTTTTTTGCTGTCGTGTGCCATTGCAAATTTTACCATTGCATAATCCCGGGATCGTTCATGCCATTTATCACCTCCGCCCTCCCAAACATGTTTTTTGTACATAACCTTTGCTTTCTTTTCGGTTTTCGCTTTAATTAATGCATAAAATGGGAGGAGAAATTCATAATACTTCATTGCATTCGACTCCTTTACACATGACGAGACGCTCCAAAAAGACAAAGAGGAACCCGCGATAAGCAGGCTCCTCCAGTTTTCATGTGTTTATTCAGTTTTTGGAACTTGCTCCTCCAATATTTGGTTTCAATGAGTTAATAACATCATAATGGGTGGGGGAAAAGATGTCAACGTTAAAAATGAAAAATTTGGGAGCATTCAAGCTCAAATCTAGGAATGTTAGCCAATAAGCACTTTATCTTCAGGATAGTTGATTCGACTCGGTCTTTGTTTATAGGTCAACAAGTAGGCGAGTGTCAACGGACCTAATCGTCCGACAAACATTGTGATCATCATAATTATTTTACCTATGGGGGAAAGTTCTTCCGTTAAGCCCATGGACAAACCCGCGGTACTAAAACCTGATACGACATCAAATAATGTCGTGAGAAAGTGGACATTATGTAAGCCCTCCGTGATCGATAATAACAAAGTGGTTCCTATAATCCACGCTAAGGAACTCACCACGACTGCAAGCGCTCGCATTACCGTTTCCAACGCGATTTTTCGATGAAATGCATGGACCTGATGACCACTCCTGAATGTATTGATCGTTGCGAGCACAATAATGGCAAACGTATTTGTTTTTATCCCTCCACCAGTGCCGCCGGTAGAAGCGCCGATAAACATGAGGACGATAATAAAGAATTGGGAAGCAACCAACATGTTCCCAATATCTACCGTGTTGAACCCTGCACTTCTCGGGGTAGCACTTTGGAAATAAGCAGCCAGTAAACGTTCGGTTAAAGACAGTCCTTCGGTTGCAGGATTAAAAAGTTCGACCATGAACAGAAAGAGAAACCCTCCGATCAAAAGCGACCCCGATGTAACGAGAACAAGCTTGGAATGTAGGGAAAGCTTTCTCAAAGATCGTTTTCGGAATAAATCAACGAGTACCATAAAACCAAGGCCGCCAGTAATAAAAAGTGCGGATAAGCTCACATTCACAAGAGGGTCTCCGAGATAATCTTCCATACTGTTGTCAAAAAGTGTAAATCCAGCGTTATTAAATGCCATCACGGAATGAAATATAGAGGCGTAGGAAGCCTCTACCCAGCCCATTTCCCCACTCCAATGAATCGTAAGAATAAGGGCTGTTACGGCTTCTAAAGCCAACGCCAGAAGCAGAATCGTCATCGCCAATCTGAAAATCCCACGTGCGGAAAACGTATTGGTAGTGGGCTGAAGAAGCAGACGGTATTTCAACCCCATCACTTTTCCGACCAAGATTGCAACCGTCACCCCAAAAATCATAAAGCCCAGTCCGCCCAATTGTACGAGAAGGAGGATAACCGTTTGACCAAAGTATGAAAAATCGCTGCCGGGCTCCAAAACGGCAAGACCGGTGACGCACACAGCAGAAACAGCCATAAATAAGGCATCTATCAAACCGACGCTCTCTCCGTCAGCGGAGGATTGGGGAAGAGCCAGCAAAATCATCCCAATAAAAATAAGGAGAATAAAACCAAAAACGATCCATTGCGGCGGGCTGAAATGAACGGTTTTTTTTTGTAGACTCACGGGGTTAACACCTACTTCGTTTTGCTTTTTTCCCGGTAATCTTTTTGGAGGCGTCGGATATCTTTATGTTTACCGATAATGGTAAGAATATCGCCATGATAAATTTCATCTTCAATGTGAGGGGAAATATTTACTTCTTCGTCTGCATCTTTGATGGCCATAATCATACAACCATACGTTTTGTTAATGTTTAACTTTTGGAGGGTGCATCCATCCATTGCTTTAGGTGCCCGGATTTCAGCCATGTTATACTCCGATGAAAGCTCCAGGTAATCGATGAGGTTGTTGGAACTTAGTAAGTTCCCTAAGCGTTCTCCCATATCTCGTTCCGGAAAAACAATATTGTCCGCACCGATTTTACTGAGTACTTTTCCATGATGATTATCTTTGGCTTTTGCCGTAATCTCATTGATCTCCAATTCCTTAAGAATCAATGTTGTAAGAATGCTGGACTGTAGATCTTCGCCGATCCCAACAATGGCATGGGAAAATTTATGAAGTCCTAATTGTTCTAAAGCTGTCTCGTCAGTCGCATCGATCTGAACGGCATGCGTAACATAAGGGGTGATCTCTTGTAAGATTTGCTCATCCTTATCAATCGCTAAAACATCTTTGTCATTATCCACCAATGTTTTGGTTACACTCTGACCGAACCGCCCAAGGCCAAGGACAACAAACTGTTCTTTCACATAACCCCTCCATTCACACTGACATTACTCATAAGGTAGCCCCTCTAGCGAGTCACGTCCATCTTCATTTTTTATCCAGTGAACGTATCCATCGTATCATAAGGATCTTCGTTCGAAATGTCAACATTATTGAAAAGAAAAAATTCTTTATTATGAAAGATACAATGGGAGAGAAGAATGGATGTACTATATTCGATCAAAAACAAGGATCTCAAATGCTCCTTATCGTTAAAGAATGGTGGCACAACCGTTCATCGGGTCAATTTCTAAAGAGGAGAAGAAGCAATCTCCCCTGACAATTGAAACGAACACGCTTTGCTTGTACTTTCGCCGTACTCCTATTCCGGAAAACAACACCGATACAACATCTCTACCGCTTCATCAATCTCCTCCGGTTTTAATTTCGCAAAGCCGATAATGAGCGTTGTCGGTGCGCTTCCCGATTGCTCATGTAAAAAACGTTGAATCGAGTACAGTTCAAGCTCCATCTTTTCCGCCCGCTCCATGATCGCCTCGATTGGTTCCTCTGTATCCAAATGCAACAAAAAGTGAAGTCCGGCTTTTTCCCCCTCCACCCGGACGAATGAACCGAAACGTTTCTGTAGTGCCGTGATTAGTTTCGCTCGAACCTCTTTATAATATTTACTCATGCGCTTAATGTGCTTATCATATTCGCCGTTTTCCAAAAAGCGAGCCAACGTCAATTGCGTGAGCACGGAAGTCGTTTGCATAAAATGCAAGCCCTTTTCTTTAAACACGTCGATTAACCCCAACGGCAATACCATGTAACTCATTCTGAGATCCGGTAGTAGTGATTTTGAGTAAGAGTCGATATAAATCACTTTTTCGTCGACGTCCAGGCTTTGTAACGATGGAACGATGTCGCCTTCGTATTTAAATTCGGAATCATAATCATCTTCGATCACATACCTGCCTTCTTTTTCATAGCACCAATGAAGCAACTCTGTTCGACGGGAGACCGGCATAATGGACCCCGTCGGCATTTGATGGGAAGGGGTGACAATGGCAATATTCGCCGGAGTTTCCCGTAGTTTTTCTACATTCATGCCATGCGCATCGACAGGCACATGATAGACAGCGTGGCGCATTGTTTGTAATAAGGAAGTGAGGCGATGGTACCCCGGTTCTTCCATCGCAAACGGTTTGTTTTCGGCAACGACCAATAGGAATAATTGCAACAGCCATTGCGTACTTGCACCGATGACAATTTGCTCGGGCTCGCAGATGACGCCACGTGTGTGTCGAATTTTATTGGACACAATCTCTCGGAGTTTATAGATGCCTTGCGGATGATTAATCTCCGAAAGCAACTCCTGATCGTCTCTGATCGCTTTCTGTTCACTCTGATGCCAACTTTGAAAAGGGAAAAGGGAAGCGCCCACGCCCATGTGGGAAAAGGAGTAGCGATAAGATTTTGCACGCGTTTCCGATAATTTGGGATCGAGCTTTTTTTCTACGTTTAGGGGGCGAATCGGATGGATCGTTTTCACAAAATAACCGCTACGTTCTTTTGTATATAAATACCCTTCCGCGATCAGTTGATTATAAGCAGAAAGGATACTATTTTGGCTGACATTCAGCAATGCAGCCAATGTGCGTTTTGACGGAAGCTTGGTTTCGGCTGCCAACGTTCCTTGTAAAATTTCATTTTTAATCCATGCATAGATTTGCTTATACACAGGAGATGAATGGTCGCGATCAATCGGGATATGAAGCATAGGAACCTCCAACTGGTGCCATTAAAAATTTAAATTTGGTACTATAAAGAATATCAAAAACCGCTTATAATGACAAAACAGTGAATCATGAAAGCGCTATTAAAGGTGTAGGAGGTTTTCATATGACAACTTGGCAAGAAAAAAGGGATCGATATGTACCAAGGGGCGTGGGTAATGGCAATCGAGCAATTGCGAGCCACGGCAAAGGGGCAACGCTTTACGATGAAGAAGAAAACGCATTCATCGATTTCGCCGGAGCGATTGGTGTCATGAATGTGGGCCATTCCCATCCAAAGGTTGTGGATGCTGCCAAAAAGCAAATCGACAAGATGACCCATCCGGGTTTTAATGTCATTATGTATGACGGCTATATTGAATTGGCCGAGCGTCTTTCCACGATAACACCGGGAAATGTTGATAAAAAAACGCTATTATTGAACAGCGGAGCCGAGGCAATCGAAAACGCGGTAAAAATCGCGAGAAAAGCAACAAGGCGACAAGCCATCGTTACTTTCTCCCGCGGCTTCCATGGCCGGACGAATATGACGATGGCGATGACCGGCAAGGTGAAACCGTATAAATCGGGCTTCGGACCTTTTGCACCGGAAGTCTACCACGCGCCTTTTCCGTATATGTTTCGCAAGCCGGAAGCGCAAAGCGATGACGCTTACGTCCAGTCTGTAATTAATGATTTTGATTTATTTTTAAAAACCGAAGTAGCGCCTGAAGAAGTGGCTTGTGTCGTGATGGAACCTATTCAAGGAGAAGGCGGTTTTATCATCCCGCCGAAGGCATTTGTGGAACACGTTGCGAAACGCTGTCAAGAACATGGCATTCTTCTCGTGGCTGATGAGATCCAAACCGGGTTCGCGCGCACCGGTGCCTGGTTTGCGAGTGAACACTTTGGGATCGAGCCTGATTTAATGACGCTGTCAAAATCGTTAGCGGCCGGTTTCCCACTAAGCGCGGTTGTCGGAAAAGCTGAATTTATGGATGCAGCTGATCCAGGTGAACTTGGCGGGACGTTTAGTGGCAACCCTGTGGCTTGCCAAGCAGCCCTTGCCGTTTTAGAAATCGTTGAAGAAGAAACCTTAACGGAACGTGCAGAACGCGTGGGAGAACAATTTGAAACCAAAGTACGCACGTGGGAAGAGCAATTTTCTTTTGTTCGTGGTTTTCGCCGTTTAGGCGCGATGGCGGCTTTTGAAATCGTGCAGGAAGACGGAAAAACACCGGACGCGGAAAAAACGGCTTCGATTTTAAAAGAAGCAAATGCTTCCGGATTGTTGCTGCTTTCCTCCGGGGTGCATAGCAACGTCATTCGTTTTCTCGCTCCGCTCGTGATAACGGATGAAGAATTGGAAAAAGGGCTGAACATCCTTGATGACGTATTGAACAAACAATAAAGGGGGCTCACGCGTTGAACCAACAAATGTATATTGATGGCCAATGGCAGGGAAGTGAGTTGAGCCAATTTGAGATCACCAACCCTGCAACGAAACAAGTGCTCGGAAGTGTGCCCGAAGGTGGTAAGAAGCAAGCTGAACAGGCGGTGGAAGCGGCTCATAAGACTTTTGAGTCTTGGTCAAAATTGCCGGCACAAGACCGAAGCAGGCTCTTGGCTGATTGGCATCGGTTAATCGATGAAAATAAGGAAGAAATTGGAAAAATCATGACCTTGGAACAAGGAAAACCGTTGCAAGAAGCGATTGGCGAAGTGAATTATGCCAATGGGTTTATCTCGTGGTACGCGGAAGAAGCGAAACGCATATACGGGGAAACCATTCCCGCTTCACACACGAACAAACGTATATTCGTGCAAAAACAACCGGTAGGTGTAGTAGCAGCGATTACGCCTTGGAACTTCCCGGCAGCGATGATCACACGTAAAGTCGGCCCCGCGCTCGCCGCGGGCTGTACGGTGGTTGTTAAACCGGCAGAAGAAACGCCTCTAACAGCTTTAAAATTGGCAGAACTCGCCGAAGAGGCTGGCATTCCGGCAGGAGTGATCAATGTGATTACAGGCAACCCACAAGCGATCGGGGAGGCGTGGTTGCAAGATGAACGCGTACGAAAAATCACGTTTACAGGATCCACAGAAGTTGGCAAGCAGTTAATGGAAGGCGCCGCGCAAACCGTCAAAAAGGTGTCGCTTGAACTTGGGGGGCACGCCCCATTTATCGTCATGGAAGACGCGGATATCGATCATGCAGTCGCACAGTTAATTGGCTCTAAATTTCGCAACGCGGGTCAAACGTGCATTTGTACGAATCGAGTGTATGTACAAGCATCAATCGTAGAAACGTTCAGCGAAAAATTCGAAGCTGCCGTGTTACAGTTAAAGACCGGCGATGGACTGGAAAAAAACGTCGACCTCGGCCCGTTGATCAATAAGCAAGCGCTCGAGAAAGTGCAAGACCATATGGATGATGCGGTAGCAAAAGGCGGAAATATACTCGCCGGCGGCAATAGTTTCGAGAAAAACCAAGGCCTATATTTTGAACCGACGATCGTAACGGAAGCCAGTGATGACATGCTTTGCATGAATGAAGAAACCTTCGGACCCATCGCACCGATCGCTTCTTTTCAAACCGAAGAGGAAGTTATCGGACGGGCAAACAACTCCCCATTCGGTTTGGCCGCTTATGTCTTCTCGGAAAACATCGGGAAAGCCGTACGTGTCAGTGAAGCATTGGAATACGGCATCGTTGGCGTCAATGACGGCCTCCCTTCCGTGCCCCAAGCCCCATTTGGAGGAATGAAAGAAAGCGGCCTGGGCAGAGAAGGCGGCCACCACGGGATTGAGGAGTATTTGGAAGTGAAGTATATTTCGTTGGGGATATGACTTTTTACGAGTGAAGAAATTGATGGGATGTTCTGTTTGATATAATATTACCTGTACACATCAAGTATCAAAAGTGAACTTAGCTAGGAGGAATTATTGATGTATAAGCCTAAAGATTCTTCTCAATCTCCACGTTTTGTTGGAATGCGCACATTTATGAGATTAGAAGCAATTAAAACAACAGATGTAGATTTTGTGGTTGCTGGAGTTCCTTTCGATACAGCATCCTCTAATCGAACCGGACAAAGATATGGTCCACAGCATGTTCGCAATTTTTCTGTACTACTAAGGCCTTATAACCCTGATCAGGAGATTAATATTTTTGATTACTCCTCCGGTGTAGATTATGGAGATTTTGATATTATTCCCGGTAACATACATCGGACATACGAAAATATTGAAAAATCACTTGAACCGATTCTTGAACAAGAAGTTACTCCTGTTTTAATGGGAGGAGATCATTCCGTTACCTTGGCTCATTTAAGAGCATTCAAGAAAAAATATGGTCCAATTGCGCTTGTACAGTTTGACTCCCATGGTGATACGTGGGATGACTATTTCGGTGAAAAGTATATGCATGGAACTGTTTTCCGACGAGCAGTAGAAGAAGGCCTGATTGATGTTTATCACTCGATTCAAGTTGGCATGAGAGGTCCGTTATACGGACCGGAAGATATTGATGACGCAAGGGATCTTGGTTTCGAAGTCATTCCAATGAAAGAGGCACGTTCACTCGGACAGGAAAAGGTGCTTCAACGGATCCAACAACGAGTTAGGGATAAGCCATTGTTTGTGACCTACGATGTTGACTTTTTAGACCCTGCATACGCCCCCGGCACAGGTACCCCGGAAGTGGGAGGGCCTACGAGTTACGAAGGGCTTGAATATGTTAGAGGCCTTGATGGTTTGAACGTTGTTGGTTTTGACCTGGTGGAAGTCCTGCCAGATTATGATAGCGGTGAAATTACAGCTGCCGCAGCTGCTGCTATTATGTATGAGATGATCACTTTAATAGCCCTAAAGAAGAGGCGAAATAGCAAATAAATAAGAGTATCCCCAAACTGAAGTGAGGGCAAAGGGGGAGAAACAATGCAATCGAATAACAATGAATTAAAGTATAAACTTCAGTTTATTCTAGTTTCACTCATCGGGATTTTGTTATTTCTTATTCCAATCCCGATGGGTGAAGAAATAACCATAGGTGTAGGGATCATGGCCACTTTTGTACAAGAAGTGTTTGCAGATTATATCCCACAAGCTATGACAATCATCCTTATGTTATCAGTCGCTCTATCTATTATTACGAAAATTTGGAAGCCATCGCCAATTATGGACAATATTTTTTGGCGAGGGTTATTAGATGTCACTTGGGTTTGGTTAACATTTCGTATACTCGGCGCTGTTTTTGCTGTTTTGACACTTTTTGAATGGGGTCCTGAGTGGATATGGTCAGAGGTTTCCGGAGGAGAGGTTTTATATTCCCTTATCCCTGTCTTAACCACCTGGTTTCTGTTTGCCGGCCTGTTTTTACCTGTATTGATTGAATTCGGGTTGATGGAATTTGCCGGAACGTTACTCCGAAAATTTATGAAACCACTTTTTACGGTTCCTGGGCGCTCGTCAATTGATGCACTTGTCTCTTGGATGGGGAGTGGAACTGTTGGCGCACTTGTTACAACACAGCAGTATGAAAAAGGGTATTATACTAAAAGAGAAGGAGCAGTTATCGCTACAAATTTCTCTATTGCTTCTATAGCATTTAGTATATTGGTCGTTCAGTTTTTAGATGTCAGTCACATGTTTGTGCAATTTTATTTAACTGTTTGCGTAGCCGGGGTTATTACAGCAATGATCGTTCCAAGAATCCCACCTCTTTCAAGAAAAAAAGAAACGTACCATGAAATTTCGGGAAAACAAATCGACGAAGGAAATCCTCAAGGGATATCGTATGTAAGATGGGGATATGAGAGAGCCATTGAAAAAGTTAAAAAAACGACTGACTCTCCTAGCTTAGTTAAGCAAGGTGTAAAAAATGTCCTTGATATTTGGTTAGGTCTTATTCCTTTGGTAATGGCATTGGGAACGATTGCGTTAATATTAGCAGAGTTTACCCCAATCTTTCATTGGATTTCTTATCCATTTGTTCCATTATTAAATCTCTTACAGATACCCGAATCCACAGATGCGGCTATAGCAGTAGTCGTTGGTTTTGCAGATATGTTTTTACCGGCGATTGTCGGTTCGGGGATTGAAAGCGAATTAACTCGCTTCGTGGTTGCTTGTCTCTCTATGACACAACTCGTTTATATGTCTGAAGTCGGAGTTTTACTCTTGCGCTCTAGTCTTCCTTTAAATTTATTGGATCTGCTTATTATTTTCCTTCAACGTACACTGATTAGCCTACCAATTATAGCCGTAATGGCACATGTATTATTCTTTTAAAATGATGGATCTAGGAAATTATGAACTCCTAGATCCTTTTACATAGTCAATGCTCCCCGTACCTCTGATTGGAATCCACTATTGATGGTTTTACTGCTTCCCATTAACGCGCTCCATCAACTTTCCGCTCTTCTTCATGTAGAATGGTAGGAGAGGAGGGGGTTTTGATGCAGGTAAATAAAGAAACAGGCTATATTCACGGCTATGAGGAGAAAGAACGTCATTACGGAAGTTTAGTGCCACCCATTTATCAATCGAGTACATTTACGTTTCCTGACGCGGAAAGTGGAGCTGCTCGTTTTGCCGGAAATGAAAGCGGGTACATGTATAGCCGTTTAGGAAATCCGACGGTTCGGGAATTTGAAGAGCGAATGGCCAAAGCTGAAGGCGGGGAAAAAGCGCTGGCATTTGCTTCCGGAATGGCTGCTGTTTCTGCTGTTTTAACGACTTTACTAAAAAGCGGGGAGCATGTGCTTGTCTCGAAAGGCGTGTATGGGTGTACTTTCGGGCTTTTATCGTGGCTATTCGACCGCTTCCACGTTAAAGCGATTACATTTCCATGGAAAATAAGGCTGATCTCGAAGAACATCTCCAACCGACGACAAAGGTCATTTATATTGAAACGCCCATCAATCCGACGATGAAAATGACTGATTTTTCTCTTGTTACGCAATTTGCAAAAGCTCATAACCTGACGGTTGTCGTGGATAATACCTTTGCTTCTCCTTATCTGCAACGCCCGCTCGAGCATAACGCTGATGTCGTCGTTCACAGTGCCACAAAATATTTGGGCGGACATGGCGATGTGATCGCGGGAGTGGCGGTTGGCAGCTTCGAATTCATGGAAGGGCTCAAACAGAACGCGCAAAAAGATATGGGCGGCGTCCTCGGTTCTTTTGAAGCCTGGTTATTGCTGCGGGGAATGAAGACGCTTGCTGTGCGCATGGATCGTCACTGCGCTAACGCGAAAGTAATCGCAGAGAAACTGAAAGAACATCCGCAAGTGGAGTCCCTTTTCTTTCCGGGTGATCCCGATTTTACACAATACAAATTGGCGGCAAAACAGATGGATCAGCCCGGCGCGATAATCAGTTTTACTGTTAAGGGTGGAAAAGAAGCAGCTTTTAACATGATGAATCGCCTACAAATGGTTTCGATCGCTGTAAGTCTCGGTGACGCGGAAACACTGATCCAACACCCGGCATCGATGACCCATGCCGTCATTCCTGAAACCGAACGTGAGCTTATGGCGATCGGCGACAACATGCTCCGTTTATCGGTTGGGCACGAGCACCATGAAGATATTTGGCATGAGTTGGAACAAGCATTGACAGGAGGAGGAACTTATTTCATAGGAAGATAAGGCGCCGGCTTTTGGTCGGTGTCTTTTTCTTTTAAGGAGAGGCCCTTTCTTGGGATAGGATTCATTCCCTTGATAATTAAAACATAGAAGTATATACTTAGTTAGGTAAGTATTTATTGAGGTTGGAGTGAGGATCGTACGATGAGGTTGTATGGTCATTTTATTAACCAAACGGCAAGAAACTTCGTGAAGACGCTAAATGAACGGATTTCTCCTCTCGGGCTCTATAGTTCTCAATGGGGAGTTATTTTATTTTTGGGTGCAGAAGGGAAGTCAACGCAACGCCAAATCAGTGATTATTTGCGCGTTGAAGCACCGACGATGACGCGTACGATAACTAGAATGGAAAAAGAGGGCCTGATCACGAAGACTTCCGGTGAAGACCGACGCACCCGGTATATTACGTTAACGGAAAAAGCAAATGAGCTATACGGGGAATGGCTACATGCATCAGATAAAATGGAAAATCAGGCTATAGAAGGCATCAGCGCAGAAGATCTGGAAACTTTTCTACGAGTCTTGGAAACAATGAATACGAACCTTGATAAAAGGTAAGGGAATAGATGAAAGAAGGTTTAACATGGAAATGCATCATAGAGAAAGTAAACACCACGGCAGCTTCTCTTTTTTCTTATTAAGAGTTGCTTTATTTTTTACGGGGTTATTAACGCTTTCGTTTGGAGGTAGCTTAATGATCCAATCTACACTCGGCTCGGCAACGTGGGATGTTCTGCATATCGGCCTTGCCAATTTAAGTCCATTATCCGTCGGCATGTGGGTGCAAATCGTCGGGATTCTGATGATTTGCATGACGTGGTATATAGAAAAACAAAGACCAAAGCTTGGGACGTTTGTAAACATTTTATGCATCGGCATTTTGCTGGATATCTGGTTGCTGTTGCCAATCGAACAAGTATTTTCAAGCACTTGGCAGCTGGTTATCATTTTAATTGCCGGTATTGTATGTATGGGCATTGGCGCAGGCATGTATGTATCAACAGGCCTCGGAGCAGGGCCGCGTGACGGCATGACGCTTGCGCTCTCCAATAAATCAGGGTCGTCCATTCGACTCGTGCGCACACTGATGGAAGGGACAGCCCTTTTCTTAGGATGGCTTCTTGGCGGTCCCGTTGCTTTCGGTACCTTCTTATCGGTATTTTTGATTGGTCCCGTCATGCAATCATCCCTTGGTTTCTGGCGAAAACAGGTGACTAAACTGGAGAGTGTTACCGGGCATAAACGGAATACAAAAAAAGAAGCGCACCCTTCTTCTTCTACGAGTACATGGTAAGTGGAATCAACTGCTGATTTTATTTCCATGCCGTTAGCCACTGGGTTTTTCCTCTACACCCCTCCCCTCCAAAAACCATCCATTCTCTTTACCCTTGCACCAACCAAGCCCATCCCTGCATAGACTAAAGGAGATGATCCTAGGAGGGATTCTCCATGTCTGGCATTTTTACGGCGATCGCGTACGCGTTCAAGGAAATGATGCTGTTCGTTTCTTATGTTAAAAATCAAGCGTTTCCTCAACCTTTATCAAAGGAAGATGAAAAAAAATACCTAGAGCGCATGAACGAAGGAGATGAACATGCGAGGAACATGCTAATTGAGCACAATTTGCGTCTTGTTGCACATATTGTAAAGAAATTTGAAAGCACGAATGAGGATAACGAAGATTTAATTTCCATCGGTACGATTGGACTTATCAAAGGGATTGAGAGTTATTCGCCGGATAAGGGGACGAAGCTCGCGACGTACGCGGCCCGATGCATAGAAAATGAAATACTTATTACATTACATATGCGTAAATAAATGGAAATCGGACAACCTTAAAAGGATTGCCCGAGTAAGTATCTTGATTCTAATTGAAGCATACGCCTCTCCGCCGCCCACAACGGCACGTTAAACATATGAGCCAGCGTGTACGGCGTGATGTGGTCCATATACCTCACAAGGTGGATCGGCATAGAGGCATGGAGAGCGAACCTATTTGCCTGAATCTCCATGAAATCAGATACAGTTTTAACAGCCATTCGCTGGTCTACGGCGTGCAAAACGGGGTGTCCAATCTCATGAAAGAATGCCCATGTTTTGAGATATGATGGAAAATACTTGTGGATATTAATAAATGTAAAATCCGGGAATAATGTTGTGGCTGTTTTTTTATCTGTAAAATGCAATTCAATGTTCATACGATGCGCAATATTTTCAATGCATAAATCATCAATAGATAGCACCTTAATCTCTTTATAACCGTCTATCACGATCTTTTCTATTGTCGAATATAACATTTAATCTTCCCTTCCTAAAAACGTGTGTTCGATCAAAGGTTTAAAGAAAAGCCTTACGAATAAGGCTCTATACATATATTTATTTTAGATCGATTAACGCTCCGTCTCCTCCAAAAATGCCTACTTCTATATAAAGTTGCAGATCATCTGATTCAGCAACATCATCAGCAACATCAAAAACGACTGTTGATTCAATTGTTGATCCGGGGTTTACTTCATTGGCGATGAAAACATCCCCTTCGTTATATGCTCTTATTGCGGCTGAGTCAGATTCATACGTAGCATCTCCCTCGACTAACTGAAAATCTCCTGATCTTATCATCACAGATTCGTTGTCGTTATTTTGATACGTTGCACCAACTAATACATACGTTCCGCTTGCTTCACGCGGAAAGTTTTCTGATCCGACATCATCTATTGTATCAATATCATGTACAGTCAATTGGTGATCTCCAAATTCAACATTATCACCAAGTCCGTAAGCTTCAATTTCGTCTTCTTCTTCCTCGTTCACTTCTTCGTCTGGTTCTTCTTCCTCTATCGCTTCCGCATCCACGGTCACGGCCTCGCTTGTGTCTCTGGTTTCCTGGTCTTGCTCTCTTCCGTTATCTTCTCCAGATGCAAAATCCGGCTCTTCATCCGCTGGCGACATTGCTGCAATTATCAAAAAACCAAATTGATAAACAATTGCCAAAGACCCTAATGCCATACCGACGTTCGCACTTTTCTTTTTGGTCACCTGTTTCCTTCCGAATGCGCCGAAAATAATTGCTAAAATCCAAGCCGGCAACATAAGCCACCCCAAAAACGGAATGATCCCTATCGACAACCCAACTATCCCCAACACCAATGATGCCGTGGCCATGGAGTTTTTTTCGGGTGTAGTAGAATTTGCTGTTACTTCACTCATAAATTTTCAACCCCCATATTTCATTTTATAAGCACATCATCATAGTACTATATGCATGAAATAATTGGCAACTGAAGTGTGTTCACTATGGTAGCTATTTGTCCCTATCTTCTTTAAATAGCTTCTCTAAGCGTTTTCTTCTTTTTCTCATTAGCTGAGCATATTCTTCGAGCTCCTGCATTTCTTCCTCGCTCATGTCGTCAAAACCGCCGTAGGCAAACATCTTGGGTTCTTCCTCTTTTTCTTTAGGGTCGTCTGTATGCCCGAGCAAAAAATCAGTTGATACATCATAATGATCAGCAATCTTTTTTAAAGTGTCGTAATCTGGGCTTCTGTTTCCTCTTTCATAAGCTGTATATGCTGGCCGAGTAATACCTAATATTGAAGCAATTTCTTTTTGGGTCTTTTTATTCGATTTTCTTAATTGAATTAATCTTTCTTTTAACAACGTTCAGCACCGCCTTATCACCCCTTAATTATAGTGTAACAAATAGTTACTTTAAACTGATTGTATCAAATCGAAACTTTTTTATGATTATATGCTTGACATAGTAACGATATGACACTATAATAAAAAGTAACAGATCGCAACAGGAGGTGAAGAAATGAGAACTTGGCTTAAAGACATTAGACATCAAAGAGGATACACACATCAACAAGTTGCCGAGTTGGCAAATATCCATCGAGCTTATTATACCTTGATTGAGTCGGGGTCAAGAACACCTAGCGTTGCCGCATCAAAATCAATTGGGAAAGCACTAGGTTTTGACTGGACAATTTTTTTTGAAGATGAAAGTAACGAAACGAAACAAAAGACGGTGACAGTTTAGAAAGGAGGTGAACTTATGAACGTCCAACTCATTCCCGGCGAACAACTCAAAAACGGAAAACTCCGACCGACCGCAATGAAAGCAACCAAAGACATTATCGAAAGAAAAATCAAGTCGGGTGAGTACAAGCGCGATCGGGATCGGGTGACTGTCTGACTATATGTTAGCAAGGATTTCTTATAAGTAGTATTCCCACTAATCTATGTCAATTCCAAATTGGAATAAGGGGGATTCGGAGGGGTAACAGGATGCCTGTTATTCGGAAGCAAGTAGGGTCATGGGATAAAGAGGATAACGATTGGATGATTACCGATGTTGGTGAAGTCTGGAGTATTGGCAATCAGCTGTTCAGCGGCGTCGATAGTTTGTTGTGATGCTCGGATAGATTCGTTCATATTTGTACTACCGACCTCCATGCTAATGGTTTGATTTTTGGCTGATTCTTTGAGTGATTCGCTAACACCAACATCCATTATGTTATCGCACAGGCTTTTTATCCCATGCTTCTACTTGTTTCCAAGCAGATCAGCATACCTGTTCATCCATGTAGGATGTCGGACGCTCGTGGGCAGTTTATTGGCATACCATCCTCACTGTCTATGCGTTGCACCTTCCAAGGTACAGAAGCAGTAATTCCCTTGGCTTGGCTCACGGTATCCATATCAAATGACTTAGGTTTCCCGTGAATTCATCCGATTGTCACTCATGGATCGCTCCATAAGGCGGCAATATCCAATCTATTCATTAGTCTACAGGAAATGATAGAAGATGAGAAATGATTTCAAGGAGGTGAAAAAATTGGAGTACGGAGGTTTGTTAAAAGCGGCAAGGGAACGCTCCGGCATTTCGCAAGAAGAAATGGCCCACCAAATGAACATGACTCAATCGAATATATCCAAATATGAAAACAACTATAAAGAGCCGCCACTCACCATGTTTAAACAATGGATGGAAAACACTAGCTGTCAAGATGTAGCGATAGCGTTCCTGATGGGTGTAGATGGGATGCAGATGATGGGTCAAGTCATGGAAGCGCTCAGTAGCGTAGTTGGTTTTGTGTCAATTATTTTTTAGGAGGTCAGATTCAAAGGATGGAAATTGAGTTGACGCAGGGTTATATGTCGATTGTTGATAATGAAGATTACGAAAGAGTAAATAAGTTTAATTGGCATGTGAACGCTCGTGGATACGCTACAACAAGCACGCCAGCTTATGCTCTCATGCATCGGTATATATTAGGTGTGGATTCACTCGGAAAAGATGTTGATCACATCAATGGTGATAGGTTGGATAACCGAAAAGAGAATTTAAGGGTAGTTAACAACTCCCAAAACGCAAGAAACAGAAAGAAGGTAGCAAACACAACGTCAAGATACAAAGGCGTTTCATGGTTAACCCGTCATTCCAAGTGGACTTCTAGAATAACCCTTCATGGAAAAAGTACTTTTCTAGGTTATTTCGATTCTGAGGAAGAAGCTGCAAGGGCGTACGACAAATCTGCAAAAGATTTGTTTGGAGAGTATGCGCGCTTAAACTTCACAGATTTAGGAGTTATAGAAATCTCGAATGATTTCCAACAACGATTCAATCTCAGTCAAGGGAAATACAACCAAAGGAAACAGAAAAATACTTCATCGAAATATAAAGGAGTCACATGGTTGAAGAAGTATTGTAAATGGCAATCTCAAATCCAAAAGAACGGAAAACATTATTATCTTGGTGTTTTTGAAACCGAGAGCGAAGCGGCGCTTGCCTACAACAAAGTGGCGAAGGAATTGTTCGGCGAATACGCACGACTAAATGAGATTTATGAGGTGGAGTCATGAAAGAAAAAACGATTCTATTTATTTTCTTCGGATCAATCGTAACAGCACTAATACTCGGAAGCATATTTCCGGAAGGGGTGGCGACATGAACCGAAGGCACATTATCAGCGAACGGAAACTTTATGAACTAGAAGATGGCGCTGACATGATGGCGGATCATGGAACTGTTCCAGTGAACGTAAGGGATTTAGAAGAATTAATCAGCGTATATAGGAGGATTAAGTATGGTGAACGACCATCCAGTGATTAGACAAATGGAATCGAAAGGTTACATCGGCACACAGCCATTCATTGTCGGCGAGTGTAGGTACTGTGGATGGGAGATTTCGGATCAGGAAGAAGCTTACGAATCAGATCTTGGAAACCTTATATGTAGCGACAGGAGTTGTTTGGTCGAGCATGCATTGATGGATTTAGAGCAAATCAAATGACCTCTTGTATGAGGGTACAAGAGGTCAGGGGGTCAAACAAAATATATGAGTACCTCTATTTTAGCACACGCCCCCTGCTAAAACAATAGAGGTCACAGGAGGAACGGAAAATGAACAAAATGAACGAATTGAACGCATTTGCAGGCGTTACTGTTGACGGTTTCAAGCATTTGAGAAAATTTGGCGTTATCGCTGTAAGCATGGAGTCGGACGGCGTTGTGGAGATTCAAATGACGGCGGAAGGGATCTCTTCTCTCGGCGTGGATGTAGAGATAGAGGAAATGGCCTACAAAAGCGAACTGTACGAAGTAACCGCCCATTTTGATAGCTTCCGGTTGTTTGCGGTTGCGGATGAGGAAGAACGTCAGAAACTATTTGCGGATAAGGGGGTTGTGGCATGAACGCCCTTTACGAATTAACAGATGGACACGTGGAGATTCAAAGGCAAATATACGACGGCGTGGACGCGGAAGTTTTTACGGACACTCTGCAAGCCATTGAGGAAAGTATAGAAGTGAAAGTAGAAGGATATCACGCAATCATCCAAAACACCAAAGGTGACATTGAAAAAATAAAAACCGAGGAAAAACGGCTCGCGGATCGACGAAAAGCAATGGAAAACAAAGTCGATAAACTGAAACGAAATCTTGAGGAAAACATGACCAAATTAGGCAAAAGAAAAATCACCACACCTTTATTCACGGCATGGATACAGCCAAATACTCCGAGCGTCCGAGTACTTGATGAAAAGTTGATACCAAAAGAATTTTGGAAAGAACAAGATCCGAAATTGGACAAGACTTCATTAGGAAAGGCGCTCAAAAAATCAGATACACCCGGCGCTGAAATAGTACAAACGGAATCTATTAGATTTAGGTAGGGGGTTGAATAAGTGGAGATCGTTAATGCTAGTCAATTGGACAGCAAAGATGAAACCTATCTAATATACAGCCCTCCCGGAATAGGTAAAACGTCAACAGCTAAATACCTTCCGGGGAAAACACTCATTTTAGATATGGATAGGACAACCCGTGTTCTTGAAGGTAATGAAAATATCGATATCGCGTATATCGATAATCAAAACACTTGGAAGGCATGGGGGAAAATCACCAAAGAATTATATGAAATGGATTTATCGCAGTACGAAAACATCTTTTTAGATAATGTTTCTGAAATGGAGCGTTGCATGTTGGGAAATTTAGGGAGAGAGGGGAAAAATGATCGCGTCCCTGAAATGCGGCATTATCAACAGGTTCAGTTTTTCCTTATCGATTCCATTCGTTTTCTTAAATCGCTAGGAAAACGAACCATTATAACCGCATGGGAAACATCGGACGAATGGAAGACACCGGAGGGTCAAGTGTTTTCCCGATCATACCCACAGATTAATGGGAAAATCCTTACGAACTTTATGGGTTTATGTGATGTAGTTGGAAAACTCGTTTACAACGAAGAGACCGAAAATCGCGGATTTTTGTTACAACCGACAAACTCTGTTTTTGCCAAGAATCAATTGGACGATCGGAAATTTTGCTTACAAGAAGAATTGGTGATGCCAAATGCCGTTCAAGCTGTATGACTATCAAAAAACATTAGTTAAAAAAACTAGACAATCATATGCCGATGGCTACAAAGCGCCTTGTGTAGTAGCGCCATGTGGTGCGGGAAAGTCAGTGATTATCAGTGACATTGCTCGCATGACAACCAAAAAAGGAAATCGTGTTTTGTTTCTTGTCCACAGGAGAGAGTTGATAAGTCAAATCGAAGAAACGTTTCTTAAAAATGAAGTTGATTTATCGCTTGTTCAATTCGGGATGGTGCAAACCATATCTCGGAGATTAGAAAAAACACCTAAACCTCAATTAATCATCACAGACGAAAACCATCATGGACTAGCAGGTTCTTACCGTAAAATTTACGACTATTTTTCGGATGTTCCGAGACTGGGTTTTACAGCTACGCCGATCCGCATGAATGGAAGCGGATTAGGTGATGTGAACGACATATTGATTGAAGAAGTTGATGCAAAATGGCTTATCGAAAATCAATATCTATCACCATATAAATATTATGCACCAAAACTTATCGACACAGACAAATTGAAGCTGAACAGCTTACGGGAATTTTCTTCCACATCAGTTGAACAAGCTATGAATGAAAGAAAAATTTATGGTGATGTGATTAATCATTACCGAAAATTAGCAGACGGAGAACAAGCAATAACTTACTGCCATAGTGTAGAAGCTAGCAAAGAAACCGCAGGAGCGTTTAATAATCATGGAATTAAGGCAGCTCATTTAGACGGAAAAACACCAAAAGATGAAAGGGAAAAAATTATACAGAGTTTTCGGGATCGTGAAATTCAAATCCTAGCAAATGTAGACATAATCGGGGAGGGATTCGATGTTCCTGATTGCTCAACAATAATCATGTTAAGGCCAACACAGTCTCTCTCCCTATACATTCAACAAAGCATGAGAGGGATGCGATACAGGCCTGGTAAAACTTCAATCATCATCGATCATGTTGGAAATGTTAATGAGCATGGATTGCCGGATGATGAACGGCATTGGAGCTTAAAAAAGCAACAGAAAGCGAGCGGAGGGGCAGAAAACCCTGTCAAACAATGCGAAAGCTGTTTCATGGCCGTTCCTTCACAAACTCGTGAATGCCCCGGATGTGGACATGAATTTGCGATTGAAGGCGGTGATTACGATCACGATGAATCAGCAGAATTAGAGGAAGTTAAAGAATCTCCGGTCATTACAATAGATTTCCGGGAACCCGAAGACTGTAAAAGCATGAAAGAACTTTATGATTTAGCAAAGAACAGAGGGTATAAGCCGGGGTGGGCTTACTACCAAGCTAAACACTTAGGATTAATTTCATAAAAGGAGCGATATTTAATGGGAGAGTTTAATTTAGATTTTAACGACGTTTACGAAGGTAAAGGACAGATTAAAGACGGCTGGTACGAGGTTATAGTTAACCGGTGCAATGAAGATGCGGCCCCGAACGGGGCAGAATATGCAGAGTTTGATTTAATCATCAGAAACGACATTGATCAATCTCACCAAAACCAACACATTTTTGAGAAGAATTTCAAAGCTAAATCTACCCATAAATATAATATGAAAATATTTAACACTATAGGCAAGGCTTGTCAGCTTGAAAATGGAAAAACGTACAACAGCTTTGATGACTTGCTTAATGATTATGTTGGGAAAACAGCGCTTGTATATGTAAAAAACGAAACATCAGAGTATAACGGAAAAACCTACGAGAATTTAAATGTGAAGATGTGGAATCAATCTAAATTCCCGGATGTTCAACACGTGCCGAAAAGTGGAGGTGAAGGCAGCTCCCCGCAACCTGTGGATATCTCGGATGACGACCTTCCGTTTTAAGGAGAGTTATGAATGTATGAAAATATACCAATTGAATTAAAAGAGTTAAAGCAATGGTGCATTTTTAAAATTGCTGAGCGAAACGGTAAGAAAACCAAAATACCCATTGATGCGAATACGGGCGGTTACGGAAAGTCTAATGATGAAAGCACTTGGAGCAGTTTCGATACTGCTCTGGGTGCAATTAATAAATTTAATTGCGACGGACTTGGGTTTTATTTCAAGAAACCTTATTTCGGTATAGATATTGATGATGTTTCTGGTGATATTGACCGATACCGAAAAGATGACGGAGAAAATAATATTGTTGCCGAATTTGTTGAATTAATGGGTAGTTATGCGGAAGTAAGCCCGAGTGGTACTGGTATCCACATTATTGCGAAAGGAACGTTGCCGGAAGGTGGAAGCAGGAAGAGAAACATTGAAATGTATGCTTCCGGTCGTTTTTTCACAGTGACCGGTAATGAAATCGGCGGTTATCACAAGATTAATGAAGATAACTTAGGCAATGTCGATCGCCTCCATCGTAAATATATAGCAAGCAACGAACCTAAAAAAAAACCAAACATAACAAGCGATTACGGAAATGAACTATCAAAAAACGACATTATCCGCATTGCCGAAAACAGCAAAAATGGCATTCGCTTCAAATTATTTATGTATGGCGGTTGGGATCAATTTTATAACTCATGGTCAGATGCAGATATGGGTTTCGCAAATGACCTTGCCTTTTGGACGAACCGAGACGCGGCTAAAATGGATGATATTTTCCGTGGATCGTCACTTTTTAGAGATAAATGGGATAGTGACCGGGGAGAAAGCACTTACGGACAAGTAACTATAAACAAAGCAATATCAGAATGCACGAATGTATTCACTCCGCAGGATAAAGATGATTCATTCAACCTTTATGTTCTCGACAGTGATAGTAAACCAGTCAAAAAGAAGTATTACAGCTACGATGACACTGGGAACGCAGAACGTTTCACGGACAATTACAGTGATTTAGTTAGGTATAGTTACATCCGAAAAAATTGGTACTTCTATGACGGGAAAATATGGCAGTTGGATCAAGAGGGGAAAGTTAAAAATCTCGTTGATGACATACTTGTGAAAATGACAGACGAACCTCTTTTTACCAGTGATGATGTAGACGAAGAAGATGCTATTAAATTTCGCCAAAAACATATTAAATATTCTCGGGGAAGTAACGGAAAAACAAACATGTTGAAAGAAAGCCAGCACTTGCTACCGATCCAACCGCATGAATTTGATAAAGACACAGATTTATTGAACGTTCAAAACGGTTTTTTGAATCTCCGGACAGGGCAGTTAAACGATCATGACAAAGATAAGTTTTTTACAAAAATCGCTTCCATCGAATATACCGATAAGATTGATTGTCCAATGTGGATGGATTTTTTAAATCAAATTTTCGGCGGCAATAAAGACTTAATTAATTATATGCAACGAGCCGTCGGATATTCCCTTTCCGGATCAACAGAAGAACAACAAATGTTTATCCTGCACGGAAATGGGCGTAACGGTAAGTCGGTATTTCTGGATATTATCACTGAAATGCTAGGAAGTTATACGACGAACATTCAGCCGCAAACAATCATGGTTAAGCAACAGCAAGGCACAGCCAATAGTGACGTGGCAAAACTGGATGGGGCTAGGTTAGTTACCTCTACGGAGCCAAATGATGGTATGAGATTCGATGAAGGGTTAGTAAAACAATTAACCGGAGGCGACAAAGTAACAGCTCGCTTCCTTTATGGTGAAGAATTCGATTTTTATCCGGAATTTAAGCTTTGGATAGCGACCAACCATAAACCAATCATACGCGGCACAGATGATGGTATATGGCGTAGATTAGCCATTGTGCCGTTTACGGTACAAATACCGGAACATCAAGTGGACAAGCAACTAAAAAACAAGCTAAAGCGCGAAATGAAGGCTATCCTTAATTGGGCCGTCGAAGGCTATCAAGAATGGAAGCGAATTGGGCTTAATGAACCCCAAGTTATCAAAGACCAAAGGCAAACATACCGAACTGAGATGGATGTTATCGAATCTTTTATTGAAGATTGCTGCATCCGACGAAACGGCGAGAGAGAGAAAGGATCAGATTTATACAACGTTTATCACGGTTGGGCTAAAGATAACAACCAGTATTTAATGAGCAGCACAAAATTCGGAAAAGAAATGAAGAATAAATTCCAGCATTTTAAAAGTAGCGGCGTTTATTATGCAGGGCTTTCTTTAAAACATCCTGATAATGATCAGGTGATCAGATTGAACCTAAATTAGAATCGTTAAAAAATCTGATAATTATTTGGGAGGGGAACGGGAGACCAGCGGGAGGGTTTTTGGGACACATATAAAATTCTAACTAATTTTGAAACCCCCATTACACCAGCATTTATATTATATTATTTTCTTTTTGGGAGGGTTGGGAGGGTAAAAGTATAAAAGTTAAAACAAATAAAGAAAATAATATAAGGGAGATAGTTTTATAAATAAGTATCCCAACCATATAAAAATATTTATACATGCTACCACTGCAAGGGTTTGACCTGTTTTAAGACCCTCCCAAATACCCTCCCAAAGATAAAAAAGGAGTGATTTCATGAACGGAAACATTTATGAACTATATCAACACGGGAAACTAATCATGAGAGGAAATAAAAGAGATTTATCCGAAAAAACAAAACTGAGCATGAGTACAATCGATAAATATTGTACTCCAGGATATTTAGAGAGTACTAAAAACGAAACGCAAACAAAGGTGATTAAAGTAAACGGTGATCGTGATGCGTGAACAAGATATCCAAAATTCTATCAGGCTAGCGCTGAATCCTTACGCGATTATTTTCCGAAACAATGTCGGCAAGGTAAAGACGGCAGACGGACGTTTCTTCGACACTGGTCTCCCGCGCGGATATTCCGACTTATCAGGATTCCGCAAATCAGACGGAAAAATGATATTTATTGAAGTCAAGACCGATAAAGGGAGATTACGCAAAGATCAAAAACAATTCTTAGAAACTATGAATAACCATCCTGTTATATGTGGTGTAGCTAGAAGTCCGGCAGAAGCTATACAGATTGTTACAGAAAGCGAATGAATATCATCCTATGTCATTAATTTTAAGCCATGACAACCCACTTTGAAACCTGTAACTACTGGCATTACAAGAATAAATAGGAAGCTGGTGAAGCGATGCAAGCGCCAATCAGAATGACGAAAAGCAATCTGAAAGAAGCATACGCCGCAATCCTCGAAAAGGAAAAGGCGGGCTATGAGCAGGTGGGGCATATCGGCAGTTACACGGATATGAACGGGCAGATACATTATGTGATTAAGATGCGGAAAGGAGAGGTCGCAAGTGGAAATTAAAAAACCAGTGCTTACGAAGGAGCAGGCGGAGTGTTTGGATTATTGGGGCAGATGGGATCGCATAAAGGATGAAATGGTTTTGCAACACCTTAGCAAAAAGTGGGGGTCTAAGGAAGATAAATGTCTCAACGACTTGTCAAATAAAGATTTTATAACTGCTGTTTATTACGGATATGAAGTTGAGAAAACGCCGGAAGAAGCAGCCAAACAGTATTATGACTGCCTAAGTAATGGTCAGAGGTTTTCCGTAACGAAAACCCTAAACATTCTAGGCATCGAAGTAGGCGGCATCAACAAGGATGTGGGTGAATGAACCGGTACGCCGTATTTAACCTGATGATGACGTATTACGAGCACACTGGTCAGATCATCGAGCGTGACGACTTAAAGCAAGCGGCAGAGGATTCGGAGCTTGTGGAAGGCATGTATCTATTCACCTGCTACTTGCACGGAAAAACGACGGAGAGGGGGCGTGCGGGGTGAGGAAATTTATGCACGGTCAAACAATCTTAGAAACAGTCACAGACGACGATCACGACATACCTGCACTTGAATCGGTAAGCCACATTAGATTTGACCACGACGAAGCTTACAACAATGACGAGGAATGGTACAAGCTCAACGGGCCGATCACAACATACAAGATGGGCGGTGACGAGGGTGTTTGACTTGGAAGCTATGAGCGAGAACCTACTTGACGCTAGAGATCGTCTCGGCGTCACCCAAAAAGAAGTTGCTTCTGAAACAGGCATTCATCAAAACACGCTTTTTTTCTTGGAAAACGCAAAGAAATCACCGAGAGCAGACACGATGGTAATTCTCGCGAATTACTACGGGGCGACGGTACAAGAACTATTTTTCGCAGATCAAGGAAAGGAGAATGTCTAAATGAAAAACACACTTGGCGATTTAAACAACCACTTGTTTGCTCAGCTTGAGCGTTTGAACGACGAGGATTTGACCAGTGAAGAACTAGAAAAGGAAATCAACAGAGCAAAGTCAGTCAGTCAGGTATCACAACAGATTATATCGAACGGATCGTTGGTGCTTGAAGCTAACAAACTAGCAGACGACCGCATGAGCGCTGACACCAAACTTCCAAAAATGCTCGGAGGGGATAGGTAAGATGCATCGATACACAAAAGAGCAGGTAGATTATATACGATCCATAGCACCGGGTAGATTCATCAAAGATATACACAACAAGTTTGTCGAAAAATATAATGCCGATGTCTCTGATAAGTCAGTGCAAAACATTATGCATCGCCACGGCATTAAAAACAAATTGCAGGGTTATCACACAAGGAAGAAAAAAGGAGATACTGCCTGGAATAAAGGGATGAAGGGCTTACAACTCGGGGGAGAAAAAGGGTGGTTCCCGAAAGGGAATCAACCACCTTCCTATCTCCCTGTCGGCAGCGAAAGCCTTCATGAAGGAGTACTGATGATAAAAACCGATGATCCGAACGTTTGGGAGAAAAAGCATCGGTGGTTGTGGAAGCAACACTACGGGGAGGTACCCGACGGAAAAGCTGTTACTTTCAAAGACGGTGATAAACAAAACGTCACGATAGATAATTTGTTTTTGACTAACCAAGTAGCTTGTATGCATGTTGCGATACATGGTTTACCTCAGAACTCACCGGATTTAAATGTAGCATCACACAGATTGTCGGAGCTAAAGTCTGTTGTTAGGCAAAAAGAAGGGCAGGAAGGGTGATGACGGGTGGAAATCAACTTAATTCGGTTGTTGAGGGAGGCATGAGTATGAACAAGGAAAATTATATCGAAATTAAAGATGGAGAACTTGATATGTCGAAGTTACAGGTAGCAAACGGAAATCACCACCCCTTCCACTTAAACACTGATATTAAGGTTGAAACTGACAAACTCAATCAAACATTGCAAGCGAAGGACCGCGATTATGGAAATAGCTTCGGAAAGCAGTTTGAAAAATACGGTATGACCTCTGTGTTAATCAGATTAGAGGACAAGCTACGACGCTTAGAATCATTGCAAAAGTACGGCGCAGAAGTGGACGAATCGATAGAAGATACAGTGCAAGACATTGCAGGATATGCGATTTTAACGCTAGTTGAACTGAATAAGGAAAAGGCGTGATCAAATGGATATATGCGCTAAATTGCAGGTCAAAGCGGTGATCGTTAAAGATAATCAAGTGATTGCGGAGGGCACGAATTCGCCTATTGATCCATGCGACGGAAATTGCGAGGTAAACAAGGCTTGCATCAAGACCATACATGCGGAAAATCAGGCGCTTATGTTATGCGCTAGGAAGGGCGTTTCCACGGACGGGGCTGAATGTTGGGTTACGCACCTTCCTTGCCCTGATTGCACGAAGAATTTAAATCAAGCTGGCATTAAAAGAATCTATTACATGAATGAATATCCGCACCGGTACGAAAACAATTTTAGTGACGGAATGGAGTTGATGAAGATATGAAAGAGTTTTATCAAAGATTTTCGGATCATCAGTTACACAGAATTTATAACGAGTACCCGGAAGAAAGAGGGCATGTTGCTATAGCGTGGCGAAAAATGAAGGGTCTTCCGTACCCATACACTCTCAATCACGATGATGTGATCTGGGATGACTATGATAAGAGGCCATACAAGGGCGATGATCTGAATGTTCTATATCACGCGGAGAGGGTCAAGGAGAAAAGGGAGAATCAGGCGCTTGAAATGAGAAGGCAATATTTTTAGGAGGGAATTACATGAAATACTTCGAGTTTATAGATCCGTACTACGCACTCATCAAAGCAAAGGACAAAACTAGCGCGTGTGAGGTGTATGAACGCATTGTTGCCGACGAACCTACCAAACCGTATGAAAAGACGCGAAATCAAGCGCTGAACGCATTTTTGATGGATGAAGACGGGGAGTTTTCGGAGTTGATGAGGGAGTTTAACAAAGATGGCGAAGCCCTTCTTCTCGTGGATGGAGGTTTGCTATGAACAGTTTTCATGAATGCCAAAAATGCGGGCGTCCGTTGAAGGACGAGAAAAGCAAAGAGCGCGGCTACGGCCTGAAGTGTTGGAAGAAGTTGAATGCAGAACTTGATATCAATGATCGGGAAGTTGTTGAGGCAGGTATTCCTGCCGAAATGAAAGCTGAATAGGAGGGGAGAAGATGAAACGGGTATTGGATGCGTCTTGTGGAAGTCGGATGTTTTGGTTCGACAAGGAAAACGAGGATGCCGTGTATATGGACAACAGAGAATTGAAGGAAACGCTTTGTGACGGGCGCACTCTGAATGTAAAGCCTGATATTTTAGGCGATTTTCGGGATATGCCATTCAATGACGATACCTTTTATCTAGTTGTTTTTGATCCTCCGCATTTAATAAAAGCTGGAGATGATTCCTGGTTGGCCAAAAAATACGGAAAGCTTGAACTCAATTGGAAAGAAGATATCAGGGTAGGTTTTTGCGAATGCATGAGGGTGTTAAAGCCAAACGGAACGCTCGTCTTCAAGTGGAACGAGGACCAAATCAAAACGAGTGAAATCATCAAGGCGGTTGGGCATAAACCGTTGTTTGGAAACAGACGAGCGAAAACGCACTGGATGGTATTCATGAAAGGAGAATCACATGGCACAGCTTAGGATGGCTACATCAGAATATCAAAAGCAGGTCGGCAGGGGAAACCGGGGGATGGCGCTTGAATCGAAAATTGACCACACGAACAGCCTGTATGCGCTGAAAAACATAGCGCTGGTCAACAAGCGAGCGACACCCGTGAAGGTGACGAGGAGTAAGGGAACAAAGGTGATTTCTGGATTTTTTGAAGCGAAATCAACCGTTGATTATGACGGCACCTATAAAGGGCGGTCGGTTGCATTCGAAGCAAAGAGTCTGAAGGGGAAATCGTTCCCTCTCTCTATGATCGCAGACCACCAATTCAGGTATTTGTACAACGCACAGGATCACGGCGCAAAGGCGTTTCTTATCGTTGAGTTCCGAGACACGGACGAAACATTCCTGACGCCATTTAGCGTGATTGAGTATTATCAGCGGCGAGCTGAAAAAGGCGGCCGCAAGAGCATCCCGTTAGAGGATTTTAGCATACACGGATTCTGGGTTGATCGAGGACGGGGCGTGCAGATGGATTATCTTGCGCAATTGGATCGATGGATTGATAAGGAGGGGTAAGCGTGTTGGGCGATAGGTACAAGCACAAAGGCAATTTTTTCGAGGTGCTACACATTGCGTACAGCAAGGTTCCGTTTCACCGAGGCGAAAACATTGTTGTTTATCGGGACGAAGACGGGCAAGTTTTCGCGCGATTTTTGGAAGAATTTAAGAGCAAATTTGAGCCTGTTAGGGAGGGGTAGTGAAATTGAGCGGACAATTCATTTTTACCCAAGAGGAACTAGAGCAGAAGCTTGTCTATTGGCAAAAAATATTGAAACTGCAAGATTGGGACATCTCTATCGAAAAGAAAAAGATGATCGGAGAAGACTTCGAGGGGAATGTACAATGTTTTTTGGAGAGCAAAGAAGCTTTCATATCTATTTTGGATGAGGATTATCGTCCTGATGATTCTCTGGGCGAACACGACATGGAAGAAACTTTGGTACATGAGTTGTTGCACCTACATTTATATCCTATCAGCGAGATCGCCGAGGATAAGCCAAATTACGATTTGTTTGAAGAACAAGCGATTAATGCATTAGCGAAAGCTTATGTTTATCTAGATCGGAGGGGTGGCGAATGAGTGAGAGGAAGGTTTTAAAAGAGGCGCTTGACCATCTCGCCAACGAGGTAACTTTAATGCAGCAGCAAAAGTACAAGCGGGAAATATTAAAATTGTATGATGAACAAGCCGAAAAAGCCGAGCGGTATGAGCGGGCGTTGAAAAGTATTGTTGAAGTTGACACGGAAGCCGCAAACAGAGATTTGATCTTACAGAAACATGCTTTAGGCGCTGTTGAGATGAGAAATTTAGCAAAAGAAGCATTAAGAGAGGGTGGCGGCGAATGAACAATTTAACACTTGGATATGCAATTAAATATATATGCGAACAAACAGGGAAAACAGAAGATGAAGTTATGGAAATGCCTCTGCAAGATATCATGTTAAAGATAATGGCTAATCAAATAGGCGGTGAAAACGATGAATAAAGATACGTGGATTAAACCGAAAGATTTGGATACACCTTTAAATGAAGTGTTTCCCGAGGTTATGACAAGAAGTACTGTTCGTGATTTTGTTCGCAGGACTGAAAAAGTGCTGAAAGTTTCACCGAAAAATATTGAAAAAATGGGATATATAGAGCTCAACTCTTATGTGGACAAGTTGGATAATAAATTAATTGAATTGGAGGTTGAAAGCGAATGAAATACTTCGTAAAAAGTGTAAAATACAACACTATAAACCAGTTGATCAAAGGCATGCAGGATGCTGAAAACTTAAGGTTTAATTTTGAAGCAAGAGATTTCTTTGATGGTTACGAATTGCTTTTGTATAAAGATTCGAGGGAGGATGAGGACGAATGATTGACGATATCAAAGACTACCTTGTTTCTCCTGACCAACTAGAGTGGATGGTCGCTGAATACAAAAAAGGTCAACGGCGAAAACAGATTGCTTGGCAAAAGCAAGTCATACGCGAAGAAATGCACGATACCAAAATAGACGAGCGCATGAATCAGATTTTGGAGAGGGTGTAGGGGATGAGAAAGGAAAAATATATGTGGACAGTATTCGTAAGCAATTCCGTTGGCGAAATCAATGTGGTTACTGATAATAACGATATATCAGAAGTTGTGTCGTTTTTAATTGACAATGAATTAGAACAAACACGGTCAATTGTATATGAAGGTGTTGTTTACGAGCGCATGAATCAGATTGCGGAGAGGGTGTGAGCGATTGAGGGATCATACAAGCAACCATATTCATATGAGCGTGGATGAAATTAAACCGCAACCTCAGGATGTTGTTTATGTGGTCAGGGACGGAGAAGTATTGAAGCTGAACCCTCCTAATACCGGATACGGACATAACAATATCGTGTGGATCGGCGGTAAGGTGGATCGGGTGGATAGCACGGAATCAAGGAAGATATAGGGGGTAAATATGGAAGCAAAAGAAGGTTATGCGCAAGGGAGACTCCAATCATTCTTAGAAAAATCTATTCGAGAAAAATTGGTGGAGTGCATGAGTGACTTTAATGATTACGCTGGCGCTCAAGGAGATATTCTCCTGGAAATGGGAATCAAAGAGGAGGATGCGAAAATAATATTTGAGGAAGCTTACAAAAGGGCGATTGAAAAAGGGATGGAACAAATTTCATCTAAAAAATAACAGCCTTGAGCGAAAAACGCAGGGGCATCGAACCACAGATAGTGGTGCGGTGTCTCTTTTATTTAGGAGGAATCAATCAAATGATCACAGCATTGCAGATTGTATTACTAATCATCATGTTTATGTCGTTTTTCTATTTGGCTTCGTACAAGGCGGAGGATCAAGGAAAGCAGAAGGAATTCGTGCTCGTTTTTTGCGCTTCGATTGTGACATTTTTAGTGTCGATGATGATGTCATGAGCAAAAAGAAGCCAGAAAAGCTCACAGAGATGGATATTAGAGAGTTGATGGGCGAGTATCGGGATGTTTACAAAAGGGCCAAAGGCGGGGCGCTGAGAAGCAAATAGAAGGGGTGGTTGTATGGATAGAGAAGCCATAATTGATTTGCTCCAAGATTATAACTGGATGATCCATGAGATAGCGAGACAGCGAACGTTGATCAGAGGGGGCGGGAACAACCTCACAGCTCAATATGGGATTGAAGCCACGATGCCAAAACCAGAAGGTCAAAATAGCGATCCGGTTTACAAAGAAGTTGAGCGCCGAGAAAAGAAATCAAAGTATGTGCAGAAGTTAGAGAGAAAGGTTTCATTCGTGCAGGAGCGGGCGGTTATCATTAGCGACGAGCGGGAGGTCGCTGTCCTCGAATGCTTGATGGATGGAATGAGCATGTCGGCGGTGAGTCGTCATATGGGTCTGTCTCGTAGCAATATATACAAAATAAGGGATAGCATTGTGGACAAGATATATTACGCTGAACACTTTGGACACTTTGGACAGTTTAAACAGAAAAAACAGAAGATGACATGTTGAATTCACGTAAATATACTGGGGGTGGTAGGGCAAATAACAAATGCTATTATCTTATATTTCGAGAAGCCGCCCGTTTTTTCATCCCTCCTCCTTTCCGGGCGGCTTATATATATTAAAAATCAATAAAAATGCTGAAATGACAGTGTTTTTATGGTATAATGGAGATAGAAAAAATGCCCTAGCGGTGCGCTAACACCCTAGAGCGTGATCAACACTTAGAAAGGAAGTGCTGATGTAATGAAGGATACCACAGAAGTGCTATCTATGGAAGATTTAAGGGAGTGCAAGAGTAAATTTATTATCATGGATGGATACCGTTTCACTAGGGATGAGGATACTGGGTACTATCGTTGCAACTCGATTAGAAAAAGACTTCACCAGTATGTATGGGAGAAAGAAAACGGTAAAGCGGCCGAAGGGTACCACGTTCATCATGGTGACGAAAATAAAAGCAATAATCACATAGAAAATTTAGTATTACTTTCTGGCAGTAGCCACATGAGTTTCCATCAGAGCCAATTGACTGACGAGGAAATTGAACTAATGAGGGAAAATTTAACGCACAATGCCAGACCTAAAGCCAGTGAATGGCATCGGTCATTGGCGGGCAGGGAATGGCACAAGAAACAGTACGAAAAAGTGAAGGATAGGCTTCATGCGAAGATACCTTTAACGTGTGAGTTATGCGGGAATGATTTCACAAACATAAAAAGAACAAGGTTTTGTTCAAAAAAATGCAAAGCTAAGTGGAGACGCGAACAAGGTTTAGATGATGTGGAAAGAACTTGCCTTGTTTGCGAAAAGAAGTTTACGATAAATAAATATTTTAAATCTAAAACTTGCTCAAAATCATGCGGAAATGTAATAAGGGCAAAGACCATAAAAGAAAGGGCATCTTCCTGATGGAAGGTGCTTTTTTATTGGGGGCTGGTGATTATGTGAAACTTACACCGAAACAAAAACGATTTGCAGACGAATATATAATTTCGGGAAATATCACAAAGGCGGCAATCAAAGCAGGATATAGTGAAAAGACAGCTAGGGTGACGGGGCAAGAAAACCTGCGAAAACCTGCTATTTTGGAATATATAGACAAAGAGTTAGAACAACATGAAATTGATGTTAAGTTGCATCAAAAGCAAGTGCTTGATTACGCCCTTCGTGTTCTCGCAGAAGAGGAAACGGAAGAACACGCTTTTGTAGTAAAGAATGAGATAGGCGCAGAAGAAGTTGAAACAAAGAGATTGAAGCCGAAGATCAAAGACAAGACAGAAGCAGGAAAGTTATTAACAACTATCATGGCAACAGTCGAAAAGAACCGCCTACAAAATATGAAACTAGAAAAAGAAGTGGAGAAGCTACAAAAAGAAATCGAAGAAGGAAACACCAGCGAACAAAGCGAAGTCGCGGCGGCTTTAAGGGGGTTGACGGATGGAATACGCGCTAACTCCGAAGCAGAATGACGTTATCCTTGAATATATAACAGAAGAACCTAAGATAACCCTTCTAAGCGGCGCAAAGCGGGCAGGGAAGACGTATTTGGCTATTCTTATGTATTTAAACCACATTGCCCAATATGAAAATCAAGGCTTGTCATTTATCATTGGCGGCTCTACACAGGCGAGCATCCGGCGTAACATCCTAAACGATATGGAACTGTTTGTGGGTGAATTGAAGCTGGATAAAACTAATGCTGTTACCATATTTGGCAACAAAGTTTATTGTTTTGATGGCGCTAATGCCGATGCGTGGAAGAAAGTACGCGGTTTTACGGCGGCTGGCGCTCTCATGAATGAGGGAACGGCGCTCCATGATACATTCGTTAAGGAGGTTATCTCCCGTTGCTCATACGAAGGCGCAAGGATCGTCATAGATACGAACCCTGAAAACCCGTCACACTCGGTCAAAACAGACTACATCGACCACGACGGACAGCGCTTGTCAAATGGGCGACTGAACATCAAGGCGTTTAATTTTAAGCTGATAGATAACACCTTCCTTGATCCTGAATATATCGAGAGTATTATTGCTTCCACGCCAAGCGGTATGTTTACCGAGCGTGATATTCACGGTAATTGGGTAGCGGCAGAGGGTGCGATATACAAAGACTTTGACGAGAAGCGCCACTTTATTGATAGTATCGATCATTCAAAGATTGTTAAATACTTCGTCGGCGTTGACTGGGGATACGAACACAACGGCGTGATTGTCGTCATGGGCAAGGATGCGCCAGGCGCTTATTATTTGATCGAAGAACACGCCGAGCGGCACATGGAAATAGATTACTGGGTGAATGTTGCTAAAGACGTACAGCGTCGATACGGCAACATTATTTTTTGGTGTGACAGCGCCCGCCCCGAACACATTGCTCGTTTCCGTAAAGAGGATATAAAGGCGAAAAACGGACACAAGAATGTTCTCCATGGGATTGAGACAGTCGCTAAGAAGATCAAGACAGACCAATTTAAGGTTGTGCGGAAGAACGCGCCTTTATTCGACAAAGAGATATTCATGTATGTGTGGAACTCGGACAAAGGCGAGCCAGTCAAGGAATGGGATGATTGCATGGATTCAGTGCGGTATGCCGTTTTTTCGGAAGAAATTACAGGGCACAGGAAATCAGATAAAAGCACTCACGACGCACTACAATCACTCGGCCTATAAGGAGGTGCAGACATGGCAACGATCACAAAACACAAAGGGCGTCGCTTCCCAAAAGAAGCAAACGACCACTACCGATATAAAATGGGTGACAACACCCCGTCAGAATTGCTACTGGATAACATCAAAGACCTGCAAGACATGGTACAAAACCACATGGCTTATCAGCGACCGCGTTTAGAGGAGTTGGATGATTATTACCTCGGAGATAACACAACCATCCTGCATGATCGAGAGCGGCATCAGGCAGAGGATCACAAGGCAGACTACCGCGCCACTCACAATTATGCAAAGTATGTGAGCCAGTTTATTGTTGGCTACTTGGCAGGGAATCCGATCACGGTCCAGCATGAGGACGAATCTACAGAGGAAGTTATTAGTCAGATCAACCGATTGAATGACACTGATGCGCTGAACAGCGATTTGGTGCTTGATCTATCAATCTATGGACGAGCCTACGAATTGCTGTATAGGAACCGCAGAGACGAAAACCGCATCGCTGTTTCGTCGCCGTTAAACACATTCGTCATTTATGATGATACGGTCGAACAGCTACCCATAGCGGCGGTGCGGTATCACAAAAATGAAATGCTGGAATCTGATCCGTTCAAGGTTGATGTGTACACAGATTCAGAGATTATACGTTATCAGAGCGAATCCAATGCGGTCATCGTTCTGTATGAAGTGGAACGGGAGCCGCATTTTTTCGGTGGTGTTCCGATCAATGAGTACGCTAACAATCGGTTTCGGCAGGGCGATTTTGAAAACGTGCTTAACCTCATTGATTTGTACGATGCGGCTCAATCTGATACAGCAAACTACATGACAGATTTAAACGATGCCATGCTTAAAATTACCGGGAATTTAGAAATGAGTAGAGAAGATGCATCGGACATGAAGCAGTCAAACATTTTGTTTTTAAAGACTGAACCGGATGCAGACGGAAGGCAGGGGAACGCCGATGCTGACTACATCTACAAGGAATACGACGTTCAAGGATCAGAGGCATACAAGGGAAGATTGCAAACAGATATCCATAAATTTACCAATACTCCAGATATGCAGGATGAAAATTTTTCCGGCCACCAATCAGGAGAATCGCTAAAGTACAAGCTATTCGGCTTGGATCAAGTGAGAGCGATCAAAGAGCGTTTGTTTAGGCGATCATTGACGAATAGATATAGGCTACTAGGAAACATCCTTAATGTGTCAGCGGAGCTTTCTGGGGGCAATATGGACGGGTTGACCATACAATTCACACCTAATCTACCAAGGTCGCTCACGGATGAAGTGTCAATGTTTTCTGATCTTGGCGGCCAGCTATCAGAGGAAACCATGCTTGCTATGCTGTCAATCGTGGAAGACCCGCAAGCTGAAATCGACCGCCTTAATGCGGAGCGCACCGGACAGATGAACCCCAATCGCGACTATATAAGCAACCGACAAGGCGGCGAGGGAGAAGGCGAAGAAAATGCCGGACAATCGTGAGTATTGGGCAGAGAGAGAGCGTGAGCAATCACTGATTGAACGTCAGCGTGATGACGAAGTGATGGAGGAAATCACTCGCCACTATGAAGATGCGGCAGACGAAGCCGACAAGGAAATCACACGCATTTATCAGCGCTATGCAGACCGAGAGGAAATGAGCCTTGCTGACGCGAAAAAGTCGGTAGAAAGCACTGACATTCGCGATCTAGAAGAAAAAGCCGAGCGATATGTGCAAAGCCGTGACTTCTCCCCTCAAGCAAATGCTGAAATGCGTAAATACAACTCGCGAATGAGAGCATCGAGGCTAGAACTTATGCAGATGTACGCTGATTTGGAAGTGTCACGCGCAAATGGGTTGAGCGAGATTGAAGTGGAAGCAAGGCTTGAAGAAATAGCGCGGTCGGAGGTGCGGCGGCAGTCTGGTATTTTAGGTGAAACTATCCGGTTGAGCGGCGCTGAAATGGAAGAGATTGTGCGCTATCGGTTCCACGGCGAATACTTTTCGGATCGGATATGGCAAAACAAAGACATCATGATTGACAACCTAAATAGGAATTTGCGACGGGATATCACGCGCGGTCTTGGCCCCAGAGAAATGGCAAGAAACATGCGGAATGAGATTGGAAATAGCGTGTACAACACTGAAAGGATCATGAGAACGGAATCTGCAAGGACGCAAATTCAATCAACCAAAAAATCATTTGAAGATGTAGGTATCGAAGAATATGAGTGGATCAGTGAAGTGGACAGTTGTGATATATGCGCCGATTTGGATGGGCAAGTTTTTAAAGTCAGGGACTTAGAACCTGGGACTTCTGCACCACCCGAACATCCGAATTGCAGGTGCGCAATTTTAAATGTCATCCCTGACGATTGGTAAAAAACCATTTTATGGTGGTATTTGATTCGGATAGAAAGGAGGAAATTAATCATCGACAAGCAAGAAAAGCATTTAAAACGCATTGCAGACAGCTTCGAAAAGATTGCAAGGATTGAACAGAAGCGATTAAAACTTGACGTGGCTAGAGAATCACAACGAACTTTAATCACTGATATTGATACTGACGCACTCGGTTCGTTGGTGGAATTTATCAACAGTGAAGGCGATATGCCGGAAAGGTAGCGTGATCCGGGTTATGACCATATCTGAGTAGTAATTATAGGAGGATGAACATGGATAAAAGTGAAAAGCAGATGAAGCGTATAGCTGACAGTTTGGATAAGCTAGTTGATCTGAAAAAACAAGAATTGAGGTATATAACAGGACAGACACGACGTAAAAAAAGCGCGGACATTGAAACGGAGACATTTAATGAAGTAGGCGAAGTTGTTAGCCGAAAAACTAATTAACTTATTCGCCCAAACCATGCGAAGGCGTTAAAAGCACCATGCCAATAACACTGTACGGGCAGCAAAACAACCGCATAATGGCAAGCGAATAAGCACTGGACGGGCATGTACTGGACGGGGCTTTTTTTAATGTCTAAATGTGGCGAGTGGTGTTGTGTGTGCGGGACAGGAGCGATTAATAAATGCTAATGGACTTACAATACTTTGCCGAAGAAGGCGAAGGAGAAGGCAATAACCAAGAGGGTAATCAAGAAGGAAGTCAGCAAGAAGGCGCACAAGGCGAAGGAGAGCAAGGTCAAGGCGAAACATCCTACTCCCAATCTGAACTCGACAGCGCGATTAGCAAGGCAGTTGATAGCGCACTTACTAAGCGTCAAAAAGAGTTCGAAAAAGAGAAAGAACGCATAGAAGAAAACGCTCGTAAACAAGGCGAAGAATACGCCAAATTGTCAAAAGAGCAGAAAGAACAGGCAGAGTATGAGGAGCGTTTAAAGAAGCTGGAAGCCCGCGAAAAGGAACTGAACCAAAAGCAATTGCGGGCAGAGGTGCAGAGTGATCTAAAAGAGAATGGGCTTCCCGATTCGTTTGCTGATTCGCTTGTCTCTATCAATGATAACGACAAGATCAAGCAGTCAATTGAGGGCATCAAAAAGACGTTTGACGAAGCGGTTAACGAAGCTGTCAAGGAACGTTTGCGCCAGAGCACACCGGGGCACACGGGCGGTTCCGTAGGGGAAAAGAACCCATTCCACAAAGACACATGGAACCTCACCGAACAGGGGCGGCTTTATAACGAAGACCCGGATAAGTACAAGCAATTAAAAGCACAGGCTAATAGCTAAGAAAGGGAATGATATGAAATGGCAGAAATAACCAGACTCGAAGATGTTATACAACCTGAAATCTTCACTCCATACACGATTCAACGGACTATGGAGCTTTCAGAGTTAGTACAAAGCGGCATTGTCACGAATGATGCTCAATTTGACTCGCTCGTAAGCGGGCCTAACACGCTCATTAACATGCCATTCTGGAATGACTTGGATGGCGGCGAATCGCAGGTCATGCAGGATGAGGGCGACATGAACGTGAACAAAATCACATCAAGTGATGACGTTGCACGTAAGCAAGCGCGGGTAAACGCTTGGGGCGCAAATGGGCTGTCTGCTTTGCTCAGTGGCGACGATCCCATGAATGCTATCAGCCAGCTAGTAGCTAACTACTGGACGCGAGACATGCAGAAAAACCTGTTAGCTGGTCTAAGTGGCGTATTTAAAAGCAACACTATGTCCTCAAAAGTCCACGATATCACAGACCGAGATGCAGATGCAGGTACGATCAACATGAAAACGTTCTTGGATGCTACCCAACTAATGGGCGACGCAAAAGAATCCTTAACGGGCGTTATGATGCACTCTGCTGTGGAGACGGAACTACGTAAGCAAGACTTGATTGAGTACCTTCCGCAATCGGAACAAGGTTTGCCGATCCCTTACTTCAACGGCAAGCGTGTAATCGTAGATGACGCTATGGAGTATGATACGGAGACAGGACAAGCCAGCATTTACATCTTCGGACAGGGCGCTATTGCATTGGGCAACGGCTCTCACCCACGGATCGTTCCGACGGAGGTAGACAGAAACAAACGGTCGTATTCCGGTGAGGAAGTATTGATCAACCGTAGAATCTTCCTTCTACACCCGCGCGGTGTCAAATGGAATGAGGGTGGCGTTTCTGCAACGTTTCCGACTAATGGAGAAATTGACGCTGCCGCACGTTGGACGCGAGTTTTTGATGCCAAAGCAATACGAGTAGTTAAGTTTCGATTTAACACTGTCGAACAAACATCAAATGGCGGCGACGAAGGATAATAACCCTTCGCAAAGGGGTGAGTGATTATCGGCGTTAAAGAAAAAGTAAAAACGCTCATTGACGCAGAGGACGATCGGCAAGATGACCAATTAGAGGTGATTGTCGAGAACATCGAGAGTCACCTCATTTATTTGCTCGAAAAAGATGATGTTCCGGAACGCCTGCAATATATCGTCGTGGAAATTGCTGTCCGCCGTTATAATCGTATAGGCTCGGAAGGTTTTCAATCAGATAGCGTAGAGGGCCATTCTATTACTTTTCACGATCCCGAAAAAGATTTTGAGCCTTATCAGGCAATAATCGACAAAGAAACAAAGCGAGAAGATGTTGGTCGAGGGAGGGTAATGTTTTTCTAGTTTGTATATGGTATAATAGTAGTTGCAGGCTAGGTTACTAGTACCGAAAAGGAAGCACCCACTTCCTTGCCTGCCCAAAATAAATGGGGTAACTGTGGGAGGTTACAATAATGGAAAACTGGAAGGACGTTTCTGGTTACGAAGGGTATTATCAGGTGTCTGATAAAGGGAGAGTAAAAAGCCTTGACAGATATGTTAATAAGATAAATGGTCAAAGGCAATTCTGGAAAGGGAAAGTAAAACCGTTTAGTGTAGATAAGAATGGTTATTTATTTACAAGGCTACACAAAAATCACGTAGCCAAAAACAGAAGAGTCAGCAGACTTGTAGCCGAAACCTTCATAAGAAAACCGATGACAGACGAAGAAGTTAATCACATCAATGGCATTAAAGACGATAACAGAGTAGAAAATCTTGAGTGGTGTTCTTCTTCTGAAAATCAACAACATGCTTACAGAACAGGATTAAATAAAAACGTGAGAGGACATGAGCATCACATGTCTAAACTTACAGAGCAAGACGTTTTTGATATAAAAGAGTTGTATTTCAATAAGACTCTTAACCAAAATGAATTGAGTAGATTGTACGGAGTAGGTCAAGTTTCTATAAGCAGGATCGTCAATAACAAAAGATGGAAACATCTAATTTAATAAATTAACGGACAGCCTAAACGGCTGTCTTTTTTATTGCCTGAAAGAGGGTGAGGCCTATTAGATATGACCAGCGCATTACATTCGTGAAACAAGGCGAAGGGGGCTATTACGATCCGGAGAAGGGCGAATACGTTGAAGGCGAGCCGATACGTGAAACCGTACCATGCCATCTTTCCCCCGTGAGCGTTGATCGCGTAAATCAAATGTTTGGGAGTATTGAGCAGAACATCACTGTCGCCCGTTTGCAACGTCAATATGACAAAGCCTATGACCGCGTAGAGATTGGCGAGAAGCCGTACTCTGTTCAAAGGCATATCAACCATCGCAGACGATCAGTCCTATATTTAGAGGGGGCGTAGTCATGGCTCAGTTGAATGGTATGCGTGCGCTTCAACGTGACCTTGAAAGGAAAGTGCGTACAGTAGATCGCGATGTTCAAAATGTTGTTCGTAGGCACGGGGTGCAAATGAACCGGAAAATGACTCGGAATGCTAGTTTTTCGGGTGACTACACCACAGGAGCGACAAGGCGATCAATCCACTTAAGGTTGACTAATCGCGGATTTACAGCGACGGTGAGCCCGTCCACCGACTATGCTTCATATCCAGAATACGGAACAAGGTACATGTACCCTCAGCCTTACGCAAGGCCAGCATTTTGGTCTGAGGTTCCTCTATTTATGGAGAGCATGGACAAGTTAGCGAGGTGATGTTTTGACAACAGAACTCAAATCGCCACAACAACAAATATTCGATGCGGTTTTCGCCGCGTCATTATCGCTTGGTTACGACACCTACGATTATCTGCCTGCAGAAAGTGCAGACCTTCCATTTGTGTTTGTCGGAGAGCAGATAAATACGGATCGTAGAACTAAGCGGTTTTTATATGGTGAGGTTAACCAGACGGTTCACGTTTACGCTATGCAACGAAACGGCGAACAGCCACAAGGCACGAATCGGGTTGATTTCACTGGAATGATGGATCAACTCAAGATCGAAATGCGGAAGATTAAGCGTACAGATAATTTTAAAATCAGTCACGGAAATATCAACGATCAAATAATGATCGACACAAGCACGTCAACAACGCTCTTACACGGCGTTATCGAGGTGCCTTTTTCATTTCAATGATGGTGATTAAATGCTGACACAAGCAGCAAGTGCCTTCATCGGAACAATGGAGGAATCTAAACAATCAGGAATATTAGGAGGAAACAACATGCCAGAGATACATGAAATGGTAGATGGCGAAAATAAGATTTTGCTATTTCGTTTGCACGAAAACCAAGAAGAAGAAGCGGCCAAACTCGTTTTTCAGACTGAACACACTTTCGGATTCAGTCGCGGCATTAACCGAATCAATACAAAAGATGGCACGATCATTCGTTTAGATCCTCTGGAAAGCAACGTGGACATCAACGCTGTGCAAGCCAAAGATGATCCGGTGTCTGAAATGCTAAGGGATTCTGTCATTGGCGGCAAGCGCGTTGAGGTCTGGGAATTGACCGTCGATGAAGATTCCGAGAATGAAGACGGAGAATACCCTGCGATTTACGCTCAGGGATATTTGGAAGAATGGTCTCCTGTATCAGGGGTAGACGGTGAGCCGCAAGTATCTGGTTCGCTAAATATTGAGTTAGAACCTCAATTCGGATTTGCGACGCTAACTGATGATCAGCAAGCCACCGTGCAGTATGAGTTTAGAAATACCGCGCCAAATGGTGGTTACGGGGGAACGGCCTGACCCCTAACAGACAGATATAGAAAACTAATGGGAGAGGGTAGCCCCCTCTCTTTATTATTTTAGCGCTAGAATAATAAATCTATTTATAAAGGATGATTACATTGAATATCGAGATCGACGGCAAGGGTTATGAACTTAATTTTGGATTCGGATTTTTAAGAGCTCTAAACGATAAATACAAAGTGCGTAAAAACGGACAGGACATTGGTGCAGGGCTGGCAATGACGACAGGGTATTTGATCGATAGCGACCCACTTGTTTTGCCGGATATTGTTGAAGCTGGTCTTCATCATGTAAAAAAAGATAAACCCGGCAAAGAAAAGATCGAAGAAGCGCTCATGGCAATCATTGAAGAAAAAGGTGTCGAAGAAGTGAGCGAGGGGTTTTTGAACACATTTCGAGAGAGTGCTTTAACGAGCAAGAAAGTAAAACAGGCCGAAGAACAGATCGAGAAGCAACAGAAGAAAGCGAAGGAGCAAGCAGAGAATCAGTAACGTTTGAAGATGTATACATTAATTGCGTTCGTTATTTCGACATGTCCGATGAACAGATAGATTTATTATCTCTCACAAAATACAGATGGCGCATGAAAGCCTTACAACAGAAGCGCGTCGATAAAGACTTTGACATACATTTACAAGCGTGGACAAATCAGCAAATAAAGGCAACGAAAGAAACAGGCCAAGGAAAAAACAAGAAGTCTGTGCCCGTATATAAAAACTTCAAAGACTTCTTTAACTACGAAAAGCGCATGAAACAAATCGATGGCAAAACAACAAAAGAGGATAAAGAGAAAAAGCGTTTGGCAGAAGTCGCGAAGCGCTTAAACCAGCGAGCCTAGATAGGCTCTTTTTTTATGTCTAAAAGCAAGGGGGTGAGGATATGGCAGAGAGTTACAGTGTAGAAGCGGTGCTGAGTGCAAATAATCAAGGTTTGATATCTGCTTTTGAGGAAGCAAGCCGGGCGGCGGATTCTTATGATAGCGCTGTGCAGGATGTAAGCGATCATGATTTGAATGTCGAAAATAGCGCGGCTGTCAATGCGATGGACGACACTGCAAGCGCCGCAGAAACAATGGGAAGCGCTATTGATGAGTCTAGCGAAAACAGCGTTGATGTCGAGACTGGGGCGGCCACATCAGGAATGGAAACAGTAGCCAGCGCCGCAGATGATATGTCAAGTTCCATTGAGCAAGGGAGCGAACATAACGTCAATGTTGAAACGGGAGCGGCTACATCGGGTCTTGAAACCGTTGCCAGCGCGGCAAGTGATGCGGATAGCGCTGTACAACAGGCCGGAGAAAATAGCATCAATGTAGAGACTGGCGCAGCCGTCAGCGGCTTAAATGACGTTGGCGGGGCGGCGAATAACGCAAGCTCATCTCTTTCTAACGTTGATGGCGCAGCTTCTGGCGCTTCGATATCATTGGGTGGAATCGCTGGTACCGTCGGCGGTATTTGGGCAGTGAACGCTGCCACAAACGCACTTGGAGATGCTTTTGATACAGCTACCGAACGTATTGACGCATTTGAACAGTTTGAACGTGTCATGGAAACGATGACAGGGAGTTCGGAAGAAGCGGCAGACGCTTTGGATGATGTCTGGGATGTCGTGGAACCTACTGGCTTCGCCTTTGATACAGCGGCAAGATCCGTGCAAGACTTTGTTGCTCGCGGCATGGAAGTAGACCAAGCGGTTGATTCGTTGGATTCTTGGACAGATGCAGTCGCCTTTTTCGGGCGTGGAACGACGGAGGAATTCGCAACCGTTTCTGACGCCCTAGCTCAAATGCAATCGCGCGGAACTGTTCAAATGGATCAAATGAACCGCCTTTTTGAAGCGGGTATTCCAGCGACAGAGATATACGCGGACGCCGTGGGCATGACTACAGACGAAGTTGCTGAACAGATGCGAGCAGGTGAGTTAGAAACAGAAGAATTTATGGAAGTGATGAATGAAGCGTTTCAGGAAGGAACAGAGGGCTGGGATTCCATCGCCGGTGCCGCAGAAGATGCAGGTAGTATGTGGGGCGTGGTCATCAGCAACATGCAAATAGCCTTCGCCACAGGCGTTCAAGAAATACTAAATTCGATAGATGAAATGCTTGAGAACAACGGGCTCCCGACAATGCGTGATATGATCGAGGATTTTGGCTATGCCGTCCAAGGAATTCTTGAAGATGTCGCCGATTCCATAGAACCAGTCGGAGACGCCTTTTTCACGCTACTAGATATCTTGCGACCATTTGCGCCTGTCATTGGCGGTATCGCAGGTGCTTTTGCTGGACTTGGCGGCGCTGTACTCGCCATGAACACCGCATTGGTCGCCGCGAGAACGGCTATGTGGCTATTGAACGCGGCAATGCTAGCAAACCCCGTCGGACTAGTAGTCGGAGGGATCGGGGCGCTTGTCGGCGCTCTTGTCACCGCCTACAACACATCCGATACTTTCAGGGACATTATGAATTCGGTGTGGGACGTTTTGACGGATGTGTGGGATATAGCAATGACGTTGATTTCTCCCCTGCTGGATTTAAGCGCGGCATTTAGAGAGCTACTCATCGATGAACTCACTGCATTTTTCCAAATTGTAGTCGGTTTGTTATCTGATTTGTGGGTGTGGTTTACCGACCTCGTAGGCCCGATTATCGGAGTTGAAGAAGGCTTTGAGGATTTGCAGATGGACAGCCTGACCGAATTTCTTGAGTCTGTTTCTGGTTGGGTCGATACGCTCGCCGAATATATGTATGCATTGATCGATCCTATTATTGAAGCTACAGAGAATATAGATATTTTCAAAGGCGAGATGGAGTTTAGTGAAGTTGTCGATAATGTGATGGACATGGCTCTTGAGGTCGGAGAAATCTTGCTAGAAATGGCTATGGACGCGCTGGAAAAAGGCGCTGAAATTGCCATGAGTATAGCAGAAGGCATAGTCGAAAAACTGCCCGAAATTATGGAGACTGCTCAAGAAATAGGAACAACGATCATAAATAAAATCTCAGAAATGATGCCTGAAATCCTTGAAACAGGATCAGAAATCCTAGACAACATCGCCGAGGGAATCACCGAATCGATGCCAGAAATCACAGAAAAGGCAACAGAAGTTATAAATAACTTTACCGAAACGGCAGTAGAAATGATCCCTGAAATCGCACAATTAGGCACGGATATGATCACATCTTTAGCTGGCGCTATATCGGGAGAGTCGGAGCAAGTAGAAGATTCCGGCGATGAAACAGTATCTTCGTACAACCAAGGTATCGGCGACAATATACCTGATATACAAGACTCTGGATCAGAGATCATAGAAGCGCTAACGGGAGCAATTGAAGAACTGATGCCTGAAATTTCTGCGGCAGGTCGTGAGATTTTGGGGACGATCGTAGATGAGATCATCGAACACGCCCCGGAAATCGCCTCTGCAGCTAAAACGATAGCCGATGAACTACTGAGTGCGCTTGCAGACGAACTGCCAACATTGAGAGAAATGGGAATGTCTATAGGAACATCTATTATTGACGGTCTATGGGAAGGCGTTAAATCGACGGCTGGAAGTTTAAACGAGAACACTTATGAGTTTGTTGATGATAATATTCTTGATCCCATCCTCGGATTCTTCCAAATGAATTCCCCTTCACGGCTCATGATGGGTGTCGGGGAAGACATCATCGGAGGCTTAGACGAGGGCATGCAGAATGTGGACGCGGCCGAAACTATGGACGGAATAGGGTCTGACATTCTAGGCAGCGCAGAGAACATGAGCGACGAGGTGGGGTCAACTTTCGGATCAATGGCTGACAACATCGGCGAAACCATGTCGGGGGCAGAAACAACAACAAGCGGTCACACGCTCGCCATGCGCACGGTTATGGGCGACAATCTAACTTCGGCTGCTCAGGATACAGACTCAAACATGAGCGATGTGAGTAGCAGTGTTGACAGCAATCTAAGCAACGCATCATCAACTGCTAGTAGCAGGCTTGGTGATATGAGTAGTGATACTTCTAGCAATCTGAGTGATATGTCAAGCACAACAAGCACTAATATGGGCAATATGGCGGCAGTGACAGCAAGCCGGATGGCTGATGCTGCTATGTCTGTACAAAGCCGATTTGCGGCTATGGTGTCGTCAACAATAAGCCAAGGCGCAAGCATGGCTTCTTCGATTTCCAGCACCTTTTCGTCTTTCGTGTCGAGCATTAGTAACGGCATGAGCTCGGCGGTATCAACTGTCAGTAGCATGATGTCCGGCATGGTTAGTACGGTAAGTAGCTTTACAGGTAGCTTTGCAAGCGTCGGCGGTAATATCGCGAGTGCATTAGGCCGCGGAATAAGAAATGGAGCGAGCAGCGCAATTAGCGCGGCGAGTAGTATGGCTTCAAGAGCGTTGAGTTCCGCGCAAAGCACGCTAGGGATTAGGTCTCCTTCCCGTGAATTCATGGCCATCGGTGATTTTGTAGCAGAAGGTTTGGCCGAAGGTGTTGCGAACTCAACACGAAAGGCTGTAATGGCGACAAGTGATATGGCGGTGCAGATGCAGGAGGCATTTAATCCCCAACTAGCTATGCCCGGATTTGACGTAGCGGGGCAGATCAACGATATAAACAGACAAGCGCAAAGCCAGCTAAACAATCATGTAAGAAGCGAAATGACGATGACGAAAGAGCCCGCGAATATAAATGTTAGGATCGGAAACAGCGAATTCAGCGCTTTTGTTGACGACATCAGCAATACGCAAAACAGAAAATCCAACCGTGCAAGAAGGATGCCGGGGTGATAGAAAATGTATAACTTTGTAGATCCAAACGAGAGGGGAGAGAGAACAGCCCCTCTCACTTCTTTCCAGACGGTGTTTAATGGCACTAATATAGATGATGCACTGACAGATGATAACGGTCGTTTCGTTACAACTTCTGTAAGCGGTAGAGGTTTCCTTACTCGCCGCATAAATATGATTGAGGTTCCTTATGGCCACGGAGATAAAGAGGGTAGTTACACTTATGAGCCGAGGCCAATCAGGGTTAATTTTTTAATCGAGGATCGAACGAGTGAAGGATTCCGGGATCGCCTTGAACGATTAAACGGTATGTTGCTTGGCAGTAAGAAAGTGCTTGAATTTACGGACGAGAGTGCTCATTTTATAGCGACTCTGGAAAGCGGTGAACTGCCAGATGAGGACAGCAATAGCTTACAAGGAACGTTAAATTTTATATGTAGCAATCCTGCTAAATTTAAAAGCGAAAGCACCCACACCATAACCACAACAGACACGACAGTAGAAGTGGGCGGCCAAGAAAAAACGCCGTGGATATCACGCACTGTCTTTGAAGCGGATCAAGATGAGTTTGAAATCGAAATGAACAACGGATGTCACATCATCATCCCGTATAATTTTATATCGGGTGATGTGCTTGAAATTGATTATGAGCGCAGAAAAATAACGCTTAATGGCGAGAATCATATGTACATTAGCCTACAAAGCCACTGGATGCCGTTGCATCCGGGGTATATGCAGATGCGGGCAAGTCATGAGACGGAATTGAGTTATACGGAACGATATTATTAGGAGGTGTTTGCATGAGTCAGCGAGGAAACACACCGGGAAGAATGAACCGGGAACCTAACGCTCCCGGCGATGAAATACCAGCATTCACGCCGCAATATTGGGAATCAGACGGACACGCACGCGATGTAAGCGAGGATTACCCGTACCCAGTCAAAGATAGCAGCGTAGAAGATCGGTTGAATAATCTTTTAGACAAGCAAAGTGAAATTATCGAGAAGCAATCGGAGATATTAGAGCGGTTGAATGAGCCGATAGATACTCAAGTAACTGGGAGTAATGTGGAGGAAATGGAAACGTTGGTAAACGCTGAGACAGTAGACCCTGGAGATTTTGCGCAGACAGGTTACGCAAACGCCGATGCTAGATTATCGTATTTTGCGATAGAAACAACAGCTTCCGAATGGCGTTTAGAAGGAAGAAGAACACCGTGGTCTAATTCAATTGGGAGAGAAGGTGTTTATTTTTACCCAACAGGAGATGTTCAGGGCAGTTACTCATCGCGAAATCCTTTTGTTTGCTTCCAGATGATATCGCACGGTAACAACATAAACGAAACGATTGAAAGTATTGCTGAAGCAGAAAAGTTTAGACTTTTTACCGATGGTGGTTATATCCGTGTACGAAACAGATCAGAAGAAGCTGCGACGGTAACGATAAGGCTTTACAAAATAGGAGTTGAACAGTGATGACAGATGAAAGAAAGCAAGAGGTCACAAGCAATCTTATGTCGGTATATGACACATTTGAGCCGGTAAAAGAGGATTTTATTTTTAAACCGAGCATGTTTTGGTTGATAAGCAATTACAATCAAAAATACGATAATCCAGAATTGATTGGCGGCGATTGGGTGATAAAAAACTGCCCATCGCCACTCAAAGATTTGCAACCATAACTACTCAACTAACTCCCCATCTGAAAAGGAGGAAAAGGAGGAAAAAAGTGAGAAAGGACGATGGATTTATTTTAACGGAAACGTTTAGTGATAACCGCCCAGATTTTTTGAGTGCGCAGATAAATGAGTTGCTGGACAAAACCTATGTGGATTTAATTGATATAAAATTTTCATTAGCAATAAACGGAGACGAAATCGAATACGCCGCATTGGTCATATACGAGGATTTAGGAGAAATGCAGAGGGATGAAATATACGTCATGAGAGGGAAAACAGGAAGATTAAATAGATAAACCCCACTCAACTAACTCCCCAAGGGTTGTATAAGTTATATAACTAAATAAGACGGCACCTAATTATTTATGGTAGCCGTCTTTGTTATCCAAGGCATACTGCACAAGCGCTCTTATGGTTTCGTTTCTGTTCATAAACTTTTGTTCGTACCAGAAGCTTTCTATCTCTTCTAGCATTTCATCAGGAAACGTTACGAGGACTTGCTTATTTTTATTTTTGTCCACTGCCATTTTTATCACCTCACAATCAGTGTAAGTTATATAAGTTATATTGACAAGCATACACCTGTTTGGTAAGATAGTTATATAACATATATAACTGAGGTGGTAAGAATGAAGTTGACAGATGTATGGGTTGAATATGAAGCGGATAAGAAGATCGAGAACTACTCTGAAAACACTCTTGATTCGTATTATCTCCAATGGCGATTGCTGATCGAGGAAATTGGAGATATAGACATTGACACTCTAAAAATTCATGTGCTGAAATCGTATATCGCCAAGTCATACGGCGAACTGAAACCGTCAACTATTGCTCATAGGGTGAAGTCAATCCGAACTATTTTAGAGTGGGCGCATGATGAAGGAATAACTGAAACGAACATTGGCGCTAAACTAAAGAAGCCAAGGGAAGAACAGCGAATACCCAAAGCGTTAACCGTTGAAGAAATAGAACGGTTAAGAATAGCCTGCCGCAATACAACTGAAAATGCTGTCCTTGAATTCTTTTACAGTACAGGATGCCGGATCAATGAAGTTTATGAGCTTAATGTAAACGACATAGACCTTGCCGAAAGAACAGTTATTGTTCGTGGGAAGGGAAATGTCGAGAGAGTCGTGATGCATGGTAAACGAGCGGCGTTTTGGATAAACAAATATTTGCGAGAAAGAGAAGATAACGAGCCTGCTTTTTTAGTTACTCAAAGAAAGCCGATCAGACGAATGAGCAAGGACAATATGAGGTATATTTTTAAACGAATGTCTGAACGTGCAGAAATAGATAAGCCTGTATATCCGCATAGGTTCAGACATTCGTTTAGTACCCACCTTTTAGAAAGAGGTGCTACCATCGAAGAAATACAGCAATTCTTGGGACACACCGATATCTCAACAACTATGATATACAGCAGCGTAAGCAACGACAGATTAAAACATGTCCACAACAAAGCATTCTAAAGCGCCGAAAGGCGTTTTTTTATTTTACATTGGAGGTGATCCCATGACAAGAAACCTAACCCAAGTCGGCGGCTCGTTTATCGGCACGATGGAGCAATTCGAATTTGACTCCCCGGACAGACGAGCCAGCACCGAACTATACATTTTTAGCCAAGACGACGAACTTCTGACGATCCTCTCTCCGTCCACTGGGCTTACAGAAGCGCTCTATAAAGAATCACTGAACACCCTGCCCGATACGCCGTTCACGTTTACCGTAGACGCTGAGGAAGAACACTCACAACATGTCAGAGAAGAAAATCAGGTCGTTTTCCGAGACAAGGAAGGCGACCTTTTATTATACGTCATCAAAGAATTGGACGATAGCGACGGCACAGACGGGGCAACGACAACGGCGGTCTGCGAGCCCGCCTTTATGGAACTCAAAGAGCATATCGTCGTTGATCGGCGCATGGACGGTGACACGGCTGATGTAGCGATTGATGCGGCTCTGGATGGCACACGCTGGACTGGATCAGTCGAGGTCGAACTCGGAAACGCCACGCAGAACTTTTATTATATCACCTCCATCGACGCTATATGGAAAATACTAGAAGTGTGGGGCGGCGAGTTTAAAGCGGTCGTCGAGTTTGACGAAACAAACAAAGTCAACCGTCGTACAATCAAGATATTACAGCGTAGAGGTAGCGACACAGGCTTGCGATGGGAAATCGGGCATAACGTAGAAGAAATACAGCGCACCGTGTTGAGCTACCCTGTCACCGCCATGTACGGACGAGGTACGTCCTTGCGGGTCGAAGATGAAGAAGGAGAGCACACAGGCGGCTATACACGATACATCGACTTTGCGGATGAGGTGTGGTCAGAAGATGATGGCGACCCCGTAGACAAGCCGGAAGGACAGCGGTGGATTGGTGATCCTGATGCTCTGCAGAAGTACGGGAGACAGCACAACGGCGAACTCCTGCACCGCGAGGATATATTTTCTGATCAAAACATCGAAGAAACGGACGAGTTGCTTCAGGCCACATGGGACGCTTTGCAGAATGCCAAAGAACCGGAAGTCAATTATGAATTATCCGTCCATTTATTAGAATTTTTGACAGGATACGAGCATGAGCATGTGGAGTTAGGCGACACCACGCAGGCGGTAGACAGAAACTTTGGCCGCCCTATCGAAATTGAAGCGCGGGTAATCAGCATTGAATATGATCTGCTCGACATCGAAGGCACAGCAACAGTCGAGATGGGCCAATTCTTGACTGCTCTTGATGATGACCGCCTTGATCGTGTGATCGAGGACATCAACGATAACCGTGGTCGTTGGGAGCATCCGGAAATTGACGATAGTAATTTTCCTGATATTGAGCCATCAATGCCGACGAATTTAGAGGCGGCGGGCAGCTATCGCAGCATCCAACTTTATTGGGATTTTAACGACGAAACATTTATCAAGCACTATGAATTGTATGCCAGCCAAGCGCCCGATTTTGTGCCGTCCTCTGAAAATATGATCTGGCGCGGTTATTTGAACGGGTATAATCACATCGTTGAAAGCGATCAAGTGTGGTACTACTACGTTCGCGCGATTAATCATCACGGGCGTGCTAGTGAATACAGCGAGCGGGCAGAAGGTAGTACGGTCAGGATCATAGACGAGGATATTTTGTTTGGCGAAGACATTGCGGAAAGCCTACGTGATCTATCAGAAACGGCGGGCATTCTTGCAGACAGCACAATCGATTTCGACAAGTTTTCCGATCAAGTGAAGGACGCAGACGGCGAGCGGATTAAGGGTGATCTAATCAGCGTTGATGGTACGACTTACATCGCTGAAGGTGTGATTGGCAATGCGGCAATAAAGAATCTGTCAGCTAGTAAAATCGACACAGGAACAATGCTCGGGGATCGTATACAAGCGGACACTTTGCACGGTGACAGGATTATTGCGGGTACGTTTACCGCCGACAAGATGACGACTGGCACGTTGCAGGGGATTGATATATACGGCGTTACGATCACGGGGTCGGAGATATATCAGAGTAGTGGACCCCGTAATTTAGAACTCAGGAACGGATGTTTATATAGCTATTCAAACGGAGATTTGAGTTTGCGTCTTGGTCAGTACACATTTGATATGTATGATGGCGAAAACAATCACATCGGCGGTTTCGGTCCTGCTTGGGATGCGCAAGACCCTAGCAGGCGTGGCATGGCGTGGACTTTAGAAAACGATTTTGTCAATATCAGTATGCGTCACGGGGGCTTGCTTAGACCGCTATTTAGATCGGATACGTACAATAATGTCACTACGGTAAATGGCCCGTACAACAACCAAAACGACGGGGCCGAATTACGATTATACGCTAACAGAAGACCAGTTTCAGAGGGTGAGTTTACGAGCCACGATCAACCGTCTATTATTCTTGATCAGTCTGACAGTACAAATGACATCGACATCTATTACGGTGGTTTTGACAGGCGGACAAATGCGAGTGTGTATTTTAGGCATCGGTCATCTTCTGATACGTTTTCCACGAAAATGCGTATCGCTCATGATTTTGTTCGTATATATGATGAGTTGCGCCTTGGCTCGTCAGATCACACCGTTAGCATTATTCCCTACTCAAATTCTGTCCAGTGGCGTTTCAATACCAACAATTACATCCGTCAGCAAGATGACGGTCAGGTTAGTTTTTATTCAAGCAATACGCAAAGGCAGGTGTTTAGACCAGATGGCGGCGCAAGATTCCCCGGCGACAACGTAACAATTGAAGGCGATATTAGAAATAGTGGACACAGAACAACGTCAAACAGCGTCAACACGCATATATACAGCAACACAGGGAGGATTGCCCGTGCCACATCTGCAAGAAAATACAAAACGGATATACAAATCGCGGAAGATATTGATTATGAAAAAATACTCGATTTAAACATTAAAAGTTGGTACGACAAAGAGGAAGTCAATGGCAATGTAGAAGAAAACGATGAGCCGACAAAATTTCATGGGTTGATTGCCGATGATTTTGATGATGTTGGGCTGTCAGAGTTTGTCGTTTATGATGATGGCGAGGTTGAGAATTACAGTGACAGAGCGTGGACGCTTCTAATCCCGAATATGCGGGATATGAAAGCTGAAATTGAAAGTTTGAAGAGAGAGGTAGAAGAACTGAAAGGATGATGAATAATGCAACAAGACGCAAACAAAATCATCGATAGCATATCTTCTGAATGGTCACAAGACATGGCGAATGCTAAAAAGAAAATCGCCATTCTCGCGGAAGAAAACCGCCTGCTGAAAGAGGAACTGGATCGGTTGACGGAGCAATCGAAACAAGAAAAGGCGATCAAACCACGCAACAACCAAGCCACAACTGATGCGCCGGTTGAATATGTGAAGGAGAAGAACAACGCCGAGTAGGCGTGTTTTTTATGTATGGTCGAGGGGTTGCGGCCCCTCTCCCCTGCACCGACAGGGCGACGGCACAGGGTATCTATAAGGTACCCTATATAGATAAGTATAAACAGGGGATATTGACCTACAACATCAGAGGGTCAAACTACCCTCCGATTGGAGGTATGAGGGTGGGTGAACCATCATTGGAGTTGCTCGAACAAAACGTCCAGCACATGTCAGAAGATATGCGCGATATAAAAAAGCGTGTGGACAAGCTAGAGACAGACCAATACGATCTTAAGGCGAACATGCAGATAACTCAGCATAGCTTAACCGCGCTTACGGAATCCATCAATGACGTAAAAGTTGATCTTAAAGAAATGCGTAAAGAAATGAATAGTGATAAAGAACAACAATTAGAGAGCATGAAGTCTTTTCTGTGGAAATTTGGCAGCGGCCTTGCTGTTTTGATTGTAGGCGGTATGGTGACTGCTGTTTTAATGTGATAGGAGAGTGATTTGAATGGAATTTATCATGGAATTTGTAGAAGGTTTTGGACTGATTGAAGGTGTTGTAACTGCATTTTTGGCGTTTTTAGGGTTCATCGGCGGCAAGCTAAAGCCATTTCTTGAAGAAACGTTGAAATCGGTCAAAAAAGAAAGCGATTCTTATATTATATCGACCTTAGCAGAGCAGGGTGTACGATTAATAAATGAACGTTTTAAGGGCGAAAGTGGGTATGAAAAATTTGAGCACGTAACAGCATGGCTCGCAGAACGAGCAAGAGAGCGCGAAATCCCCATCAAAGAAGATGAAATACGGGGAGCGATTCAAGAGGGGTACGATCTTAGCATCGGTAAAGAGAAGAAGAAAACCGAGCAATCGCAATAGGCGGTTGTTTTTTATTTTTTGAGAAGGGGATGAAATAATGGGATATAGAGATTTACCACAGCTTGTTGATGTACGTGGAAATATGATTAGGAACGGGGCCTACAGCAAGAGATCGTGGTCACAAATTACGGATATCGCGCGTCATCATTCGGTATCGACTGGAAATGATGGACGTGATATTTCTGGGTGGCACGCTAATGATAACGGATGGCCCTCCATTGGATATCATTTTGTGATTTTAGAAGATGGAACAATTGAGTGGACGAACAGCGTCAATCGAATTGGCTACCATGTCGGAAACAATAACACGCCTTTGATCGGCGTTTGTTCCATCGGCAATGGCAGCTTCACTCAAGCACAAGAGGATTCATGGGAAGATTTAGTGAAGGCAATCCGAGAAACAGACGGATTAGATCAGATATCCATTAGTGATGTCAAAGGGCATAACGAGTATCCCGGACATGCTACTAATGGATGTCCGGGAATCAATATGGACACTGTAAGATCACGTCTTCGAGGCGGCTCTGGTGGATCATCAAGCGGTCCTCCAAAGTATGGGCCAAACAATGAAAGTTTTGCTTCTTACCATGATGATAAGTGGATGGTCAAAAAAGATAGCTATTTAGAATCCCAGCAGCTTTTAAATAGAGTGGAAGATGCTGGGCTTGACGAAGATGGTATTTTAGGGCAAAACACATTGAATGCCACCCGTGATTTCCATGACAAATATAATATTTCTAAGCGTGGTGCTAACTTCTACGGCGTTCCGGGACCGGCCACTTTGAAGAAATTGAGAGAGCTTGACAATGACGATGGCAGTGGCGATAATCCTGCCCCGAAATCTGGTGAGGGTATAGTTGATTATTTAAACCGCATTGGTGTGGATAGCAGTTACAACAACCGCAAAAGCATGGCAGAAAGCCACGGTATAACTAATTACTCTGGAACTGCTTCTCAAAACACAAAATTGCTTGAGTTAGTCTCGGGTAGCGGCACTCGCGGTAAAAGCTCAAATCCACCTGCAAATAGTGGCGAAGGGATCGTGGATTATATGAACCGCATCGGAATGGATTCCAGCTACGATAATCGAAAGGATCTGGCTGAAAACACTTACGGAATATCGAATTATACCGGCACGGCAAGTCAGAATAATGACTTGTTGAATGAGTTGTCAGGGTGATATAATATAATCACGGCTTATTCTTCGTCGTCGTCCGGGAACCTTGTGGGAAGGTTCCTTTTTTGATATAATAAACCCAACAGAACCCGCCACGCCTCTCATTGATGCGGAAGTGGTGGGTCGATGCTGGGGAGCAAGGTCTACACCGAGGTGATTAGGCGTTGCTCCTTTTGCTGTTTAGTGTTATATTAATGATTAGGGGAAACGATCTATATCATAGAAAAGCCGGGGCGGTGTGCCCCGGTTTTATTCAATCATCTTTTACAATGACTTCAATCGTACCGTTTCCGCAAAATTGGCATTTAAGCATTGCGGTATCGTCATCTTCGATCATTTTTTCTCCGCATTCTACGCACTTTACAACTTCCGGCATTATAAAACACCTCCTATTGTAAATCCTTCAAATATTCGCTAACAATACGCTTCTTATCACGCTGACCTTTATTATCAAGTGAATTGTACAAGTCTTTGTCGAAGATTCTTAATGAATTTAAATGCTTATCGTTCAAAAAACTAAACTGCAATTCAACCGATACAGGTAAATCTTTCGGATTGCCTTCTTCGTCATGGTAAACGCCGCCACTTCTATAAATTTTAGCATCATCATTTAGTGTTGATTCAGCTAACATCTTCCACAACTTTTCATATTCTTTGATGTTGAACATTGATTTTTTAATCAATAGCTTTTCGGTATCAGTAAACAAAACGCTTGTTATGTGGTCGTAATTTTGCGCTGATAACTTGCTTGCATGGCGCTTGCCAGTAACTGCATCGCTCAACGTGGAGTAAGCAATACCTGTCATTTTCCATAAATAGTACGTGCTGATACCTACATAATTCATTTGATACTTGATAAAGTCTGCGTTAATAACCATTCTAAAACCTCCTAATTTTTTTAAAGAGGGGAGCGCACTCCCCTTACCCTTACCCTTACCCTTACTCTTACTTGATGATTTTTTCTTCTTTCAAGATCGGCTCTGCTTTTAGTAATTCGTCATCTGTGAATGTGGTCAACTTGGTGATATTACCTTTGCCGGTTGCTTTGCCAAGTTTGATCAATGTGATTTGCTTGTTCTTGCGCTTGCCCTTCAAAAGTTTGTCGATGGCCGTTTGAATGTGAGTAGTGCTTACTTTTTCTTCTTTAGGAGCAGCCGGAGCGTTCTTTTTAGCTTCAAGTAGTGCTTCGATAACTTCTGATGCTTCCTGTTTACTTGTTCCATGCTCTCCAGCTTCCAAGTGATCACGTACACCGTCAATGGTTAGAACGTCAATGCCTGTTTCGTTTACTTCTTTCATCAAGCTGTCGATAAATCCTTTTTGTTTAGCTGTCATCATTTTTGATAACCTCCCCTGATTTGTTACATTAAGTATACCATCGGTATACCGATACATGCAACCCCTTTTTATATCTTTTTGCCGATATAATTAAATAAGTAACAAAGTCCTAAACAAAAAACACGAGCCGGGGCCCGTGTTTACTCACTTATTAAAACCTACACAATACATGCTATGGTAGTTTCTTTTTTCCATCCACTTAGTATTCAAATTTAGTATCTCTTTAAATAATTCTGGGTGTTCTCTCCCTAAATCACTTATGGGATCTTGGTATGTAATAAATTTTGCATGATTCCAAGTATGCTTATGAGTTCTTATGTATGATGGGCGATCAAGTCCTAATTCAATGTGAAAGTCGTCTAAAACAGGATAATCATAAGTTGGATGAGGATCTTTATTTGGCAACGTTGATATATAAACCAACTCATAATCAACATTTTTTGGGCGAATATAATCATCTTCACAACCAATAATAAGGACAGGTCGACGTTTTACTTTCATTTCGCCTGCCCTTGTATCATAATATTTTTCTAAAGATCTACAAATCAAACCGATGTTGCCTTCAGGAGTGGTCAACAATTACACCTCGCTGTATTCTATTAGTGCATCATCGTCTTCATTCATATCCGAAATGATGTGTTCTTTTTTTATGATTTTATATCCTCGTTCATTGGAGCATAACTCTTTTCTGGAAATTCGGAATGCATTTTCTTCATGAGAAAGGTCTCTAAGCTCATAAGCTCCGTAATCTCCTAGTTCGAAAATTACATCGCGGAGGGTGTATTCTTCTTCTAAACTAATGGATTCGTCACAACTTAAATCATCTTTATTATTTCTGTAGGTCTTACTAACTGGACCGTGAATCCACCCTTCGAAGTCTTCATTAAATAACCATTTACCGAAATGATAATAATGGTATTTTTGGGCGAAATATAGAAGTTTGTGCATTTTCATTTCAGATAAATCGGAGTCTGTTTTTTCAAACCCGTTTATTTTGTTATAGAGACTGTCAAGAGCAGATGCGATAGCTAAAATATCCTTAGCCATTTTCAACCCTCCTTATTTACAATTTTTACACCTTCACTACTTATTCTATACCCATCATATGATTTCCTTCAAACAGAAGCAATAACTTTTCGTTAATTTCAACACATCGTAATGAATTTAGACGAGGTGAATATTCGTTACAACATCGAATTTCAAATAATGTATATCGTCCTCGCCATCAATAATGTGAAACTGCTTCTGCTCCACATTCACACGCTCACAAACACCTACAATCGAATAAAAGAACCCATCCTCCCAATACGTAAATTCGAGCAACGAACCGTATTCCATCGCTTCATTGATCGTGCGCTCAATCTCTTCCCATTTCTGCTCATCAAGAACGGGTTTCTCCACCTTTTTCATGCTCTCCCGATGTTGTAGCCACCTCTCCCGATGCTCGGGTAGTATCATCCGCATCGATTCCCAACGCATATTGCTACCGGGGGTGAGTTTGTTTTCGTTCATTTCACTTTCACCGCCGCAAAACGGATTTCCTCATATTTAAGTACATAGAAATCAGCATCATCTTTGATCATAATTTCCTCGTCAGCATCGCTCATTTTGAACAGCGACCCTTCAACTTTTTTGATTCCATCCCCATCATCAAAATGGATCGTCATGGTATTGTTCAATCCCAAGCCAAAAACTAACGCATTTTTTGTTATGTTCCACGGTGCACTCATAAGATAACCCCCATAAGAATAAATGTTCTTGTTACATAATATACGAACATTAGTTTTTATTCAAGGGTTTTCGAACAAAAGTTCCGTAAAGTATTGATATAAAATATGTGTTCCTATAAAATTAATAAAGAATACATATTAAAAATGTAAAGCGTACAAGCAGCACCTTCATATGGTTTAGTGGAGGTGTGGCAAATGCGTGTCATTTTGCATCAAGGGGAGTCATCGAATCGCATAAGGAAGGAATGCTATGCACTTATTAAGCGATATTATTTGCGGAGGAATAGCTATGATAGGGATATATGTAAGAATTTCAACAGAAGATCAGCGGAAGGGGTACAGCATAGACGGACAGATTCACGATTGCAAGGAGAAAGCCGAGACAAATGAAGTCATGGAATACATCGACGATGGCATAAGCGGCGCTGTATTGGATCGTCCTGCCCTCACACGGCTTAGGGAGGATATACAACAGGGATTGATTGAAAAAGTCATCTGCTACGATCCTGATAGGCTTTCACGCAAGCTAGTGCACCAGTTGATTATCACTGAAGAAATCGAAAAGAAAGCATCCATTGAGTACGTAAATGGCGAGTTTGCACGAACGCCCGAGGGCATGTTGTTTTACCAAATGAGAGGTGCAATAGCTGAATTCGAGAAGGAAAAGATCAATGAGCGCATGAGTCGTGGTCGCGTCAATAAAGCGAAAAAGGGAAAAGTCGTTAAGAACAGCCATATACTCGGATACGAATACGATAAAGAAAACGGCATGTATGTCATTGATGAAGAAGAAGCAAAAGTCGTGCAGATGATATTCAGCCTGTTTGTGAATCCGCCGTCGCACATACAAGGCATGAACTCAATCGCCAATTATCTAAACGAGATGGGCATACCAACAAAAAAACGTGTCGGGATGTGGCATCGAAACGTGGTTCGACAAATTCTTATCAATGAGACGTACACGGGTGAATATCACCAAAACAAATGGAACACGGAAGATATGCTCGGAAACAAGTATCGGGATGCCGAGGACCGCATATCTATTTCCGTTCGTCCGCGCGAAGAATGGATAACGACAGAGGTTCCCGCCATCGTCGATCAAGAAACGTTTAATCGCGCCCAACAAAAACTTGAAACGATCCGCCGCCGATCCGCCAAGCAAGGCAAACGAAAGTATATGCTAAGTGGATTGTGCCGTTGTCATAAATGCGGAAACACGATCACCGGACGTTATAGTAAAAACTGGAATAAATACAGACGGGAATATACCTGCATGAAGAACAGCGTAGGCGCAAAATCAAAAGGATGCACACCTGCTATGAGAATCCCCTCAGATCGCTTAGAATCGGAGGTGTGGGCGAAGGTCGAAGCGTGGCTGAATGATCCATCCGAGATAAGCGCCGCGTCTGATGACGATTTTGAAACGCCCAATCATGAAGAAGCAGAAATCGCACGTATTAATGAAGAAATTGAAAAACTTCGGATTGCTCGGAAACGTTTGCTCGAACTGTTCAGCGCCGATCTGGACATATCCACAGACGAGATGCGAGATCAATTAAACGACAATTCCAAGCGCGAAAAATCCTTGCAAGCAAAACTTGAAGAACTCGAACAAAAGAATGAAGACCTACAAGCGCATGAAGCAAACGAAGCGCTCATTGAGGAAGCGGCAGACTATTATTTTGAAAAGGGCGGGCATCTATCCTTTGATGAGAAGCAGGAACTTTTGAATAAGATCGTGAAGGAAATCATCATCAATGGTGAGGACGTACACATTTACAGTTTTTGACGCTATACTAATGTAATGGGAATCGAAATACTCATGCATTTTCGATCCCTTAAAAAAGTAAGCAAAGATATTTCCATCTACGAGCCGATAGGGGCGGACAAAGAGGGGAACGAATTAAGTTTAATGGAAATTCTTAAAGAGGATGGACCGGATATTGTCGAAAATTTACACCTGAAAATGGAAAAACGCCATATCTATGAGAGCATTCATGTATTGTCGGAACGGGAACGGGAGGTCGTTGTGGCAAGATTCGGGCTCGGGGAAGACGAGGAACGAACGCAACGGGAAATTGCAAAGGATATGGGGATCTCCAGGAGCTATGTATCGAGGATTGAAAAACGCGCCTTGCTGAAACTGTTTCAAGCCTTCTATAAGCGTCAGAAAGGGGAGACTCAGTAACGGTGGTGATGAAAGGGAGCGGGAGCACCATTTAGGCACCGTCCCTTTCGTTTTTTAACTATGCTACTTTGCGTAAGAAAACCTCCGTAAGGAGGTTTTTTTACCAACCGAGGGGGGAGGACCCTCCCGGATGGAAGTGTTGCTTTATGTTCGAATCTGATTAGTTGACGGCGTCTTTCAACTGCTTGCCCGGACGGAAAGCAGGATTTTTGGTCGCCGGAATTTCAATTTCCTCCCCGGTTTGCGGGTTGCGTCCTTTGCGGGAAGCTCGCTCGCGAACTTCGAAACTGCCAAAACCGACGAGTTGTACTTTATCTCCTTTTTTCAACGTGTCGGTAATGTTGTCGAATACCGAGTCCACGGCTTTAGAGGCTTCTTTTTTGGAAAGATCGGCATGTTCTGCAACAGAATTGATTAAATCTGTCTTATTCATGTAAAAACACCCTTTCATGATTGATATAGTACGAGTGGCATGTACATATCAAATTTACTCATGAAACCCTTGCTGTGTCAAGTGTTCAAGGCCGAATTCAAGCAAATTGATACGATAAAAATCATTATTGCCCGTACTTTATTTTTTTAAACACCATTTTTACTTCCTTCGTCATGGTTTGTCAGCTTTCTCGTTATCTCGTTCTGGTTCGAGATGTTCCGGGTAACTTTCCATTAATTCGTCGTGTTTTGTCCGGCTCCATAACTCTACCCCATTTCGGTGGGCGGAACGGGAAATAATCATCGCGGCAACCGGTGCGGTGAGGAACACAAAGATAATGGTGATCAACAATTGCAGGCTAAAGTTTCCTTCGGCTAAAAAGTACGTAAAGGTTCCTAAAATCAGCAAAATAACGCCGAGCGTCGAGCTTTTGGTCGCCGCGTGCATGCGACTGTAAGTATCGGGCAGACGTATGATGCCTAAAGACCCGATTAAACTTAACAAACTGCCGCTGAGCACAAACAGACTAATGAGAATCTCGATCAATGACGACACCCCTTTCCAAAAACTTCGCTAATGCTACGGAGCTAACAAAGGCCAAAATCCCTAACACCAACACAACTTCAGCGTAGGCAGACGTCGATTGCCGGATCATGATAATACCACAGAAACCGATTAAGTTTAAGCCAAAGGAGTCAAGTGCAACAATGCGATCCCATAGTGTCGGACCTTTCAACGCGCGTACCAAACAGAGCAACAAAGAAAATGAAAAGATGACCAATCCAATCAACAGCACCGTTTCAAACACTATTTTGTCACCTCCCGAATGGCCCGCTCGAAGTTATTGCGAACATCATCAATCACTTCCTGTGTATTCTCTACATGAATGCAATGAATGTAAAGGGTGCGGCCATCTTCGGAGTAATCCATCGTCATCGTTCCGGGCGTAAGAGTAATGCACATGGAAAGAACCGTCACTTCCCAGTCGGTTTTCAAAGAGGTTCGGAGCGCGACAATTCCGGGGGTCACATTCAACCTCGGACTCACTATGACTCGTATCATGTCGATATTCGCGACGACGAGCTCCTTAATAAATAGAAAAATTAATTTGATGATCGCCCATACCCGTTGCATATAAAACGTTTGCGGAAGGGATCGACGCAGGAAAAAAACAACGACGATTCCAACTAGATAACCAATCACGAAATTGACACTCGTGTATTCATTTTGGAGTGCCATCCAAAAGATGGCGATGGCGATATTTAAAAGAATTTGAAATGCCATAGTGTTTTACTCCTCCAGCACAGATTCAATGTAAACAGAAGGTTCCAGAAGTTCTTCAGCAATTTCAAGGGAATAGCTGAAGATCGGCTCGGCGAAAAGCCCTAATGCAATTGTAAGCACCACGAGCGGAGCGATTGATACAAGCAAGCTGCCGGTTTTGATTTTCGCCTGGGCTTCCGTATGTTTTTGCCTTCCCCAAAAAGCATAAGAAAATATTTTGATCATGGAATATAAAGTCAACAGCCCAACGATCAAGGAAACAGCGGTGATGAGATAGCGTTCTTCTTGCATACCGGATAAAATCAACGGAAACTTGCTGAAAAATCCGGAAAGCGGAGGAATCCCTGCCAGTGAAATAGCTGTGATAAAAAACAGCCAAGCGAATGCCGGGTGGGTTTTCAAGAGCCCTCCCATCTGTTTCAGCTCATTTGTACCGGTGATTTTCTCCGAAATGCCGGCGAATAAGAACAACGCGGTTTTTACAATAATGTGGTGAACGATGTAGTAAATCGCGCCGGCGACAGCAAGTGGTGTGAAAATCCCAAGTCCCATCACCATGTATCCGACCTGGCTGATGATGTGATAGGAAAGAATCCGTTTGAAGTTGAACTGGGCAACAGCTCCCAAAACCCCAAAGAACATTGTCGCACCGGCAACAAATAAGATGAGATTGTGAGTAAACGTTGGGTCATGGTTAAAGACAACCGTGAACATGCGTATAATCGCATATATACCAACTTTCGTCAGCAGTCCGCCAAATAGCGCGGCAATCGCTGCAGGAGGGCCGGTATAAGAATCCGGAAGCCAAAAATATAAAGGGAAAAGGGCGCCCTTCATGGCAAAAACAAAGAGAAGGACGACTGCTACAACATTGAGCACCCCATCTTGGCCCAATTCTGCCACGCGCACGCCTAAATCGGCAATGTTCAACGTACCGGTCGCCGCGTACAGGTAGGCAATCCCTGCCAAAAAGAACATGGAACTGAAAATATTGATCACGACATATTTAAATGATTCTCTTAGTTGATAGCCGCTCCCCCCATGTACGATCAAAATATAAGAGGCAATCAACATGACTTCAAAGAAGACGAACAGGTTGAATAAATCCCCGGTAAGAAACGAACCATTCACACCTACCAGCAAAAAGAAATAGAAAGGGTAAAAATAAAATTTTTCCCTGCTCGGATGAATCGTTCGAAAAGCAAAGAATAAACAGCAAACGCCTACAATCGCTGACAAGAGCAACATTACGGTCGCGAACATGTCTGCAACAAGAGGAATTCCGTAGGGAGCCTCCCAATCCCCAAGAGCGATTGTCATTATGCCATTATTGTAGACCTCAATGGCGAGCCATATGGAAACGATCAGAAGGCTGATCATCGTAATGGCACTAATGACCCTTTGCACTTTTTGGAACCTTGCAAAGAAGATAAGGATAGCGCCTATAATGGCCGGTAAAACAACTGGTACGATAACAAGACTATTCATTCGCGGGAACCCCTTAACTGTTCAAGATCATCCGTTCGATGTACTTTGTACGTTCGATAAGCGAGGACAATGGTAAAAGCGGTCACTCCAAAACTGATCACAATAGCGGTGAGAATGAGCGCTTGCGGAAGCGGATCGGTAAACGCTTCTTCTCCACGGTTAAGTAGCGGAGGAGCGCCTGTTTTCAGCCCGGCCATTGTCAATAACAGCAAGTGTGTCGCGTGGGATAAAATGTTAACGCCAATCACAATTCTAATCAAACTTCTCGTCATCAGTAGATATGTCCCTACCATAAAAAAAACACCGACGACGATAGACATGAGCAATTCCATTATTCTTCATCCCCCGCGATCGTTAATATGATGGTAAGGGCGACAGCGGCGACCCCCAAGTAAATACCGAGATCAAATAAAACCGCTGTTGCCAGTTCTACTTCACCAATCCAGGGAAGGGTGAAATAATCAAAAAACTGGGTGAGATATGGAAAGCCAAATATCATGCCGATAAATCCAGCACCAAATCCAATAAGAAGCCCGGTTGGAATAAGGTTCACATAGTTGATCGGGAGCATCTCATCGATTTTCCGTTTATCAAATGTCAAATATAGCAAGAGCACGGCTGCTGCTGTCATCAATCCACCGATAAATCCTCCGCCGGGGTCGTTATGTCCGGCGAAAAACAGATAAATAGAGAAGGAAAGGATGAGAAAAGAAGCGATGCGGGTGACATGGATAAATAAAAGGTTGTTTGTTTTCCACTGCATCATACGTCATCCCCCTCCTTCATGCGCAAGCGAATCAAGGCAATCACGCCAAGTGCGGCGATCGCTAAGACAAGTACTTCTAATATCGTATCAAGGCCACGGAAATCAACGAGAACGACATTGACCATATTGTAGCCGCCTGCCAGGTCCGCGGAATTTTCAATGAAGTAGTCGGAAATCGGGTCAAACCCATTTCCCTGCCCGAAGGTAAAGGCACTAAAGGCGATCACTGTCATCATTAGCCCTATACCAAAAGAGATCATCGCGTTCGTCCATTTGAACGTTAGTTTTGATGTTTCTTTTCTAAGCTCAGGCAAATGGTAAAAGGCGAGCATGAAAAGGACGACAAGAACGGTCTCAATCAAAAGTTGGGTGAGGGCAAGATCCGGCGCCCTGAAGTTTACGAACAAGAGCGCGATAAAAAATCCGACGAAACCAAGGACGACGACAGCCGCGATCCGTTTTTGAATGAAAGGCAACGATAGCACCGAAACGAGCAACAGTCCAATGAGTAGCATTTCGTAGATGGTGACGTTCCCCATGGCTTCAAGATCAAGGGCAAAAGCATCAAAACGGACCATCGTCCAACTTGTAATGATCAGGAAAAAGACAGCGATGAAAGCGAAGTAATCACGCAATCTGCCTGTCATTTGTACGTTTGTGATCAGTTGCGAACCTTTAATGGTCCCGGTCATGGTCGCGTCGTAGACAGGGGTAAACGGATCGACATCTTTGTTATAGATCGACCATTTGCTCCATCGTCCCATCCCTGCAAAAATCAAACTTCCGAAGGCGACAACGCCAATGGTCATCCACAGTTCAAGACTAAACCCGTGCCAATGTTCAATGTCCACGGAAAAAGCCTCGTTGTCCATCGGCAACCCGTTTAAAATCGACGCCATCGACGGTTCAATGATCGATTGGGACAGAAGATTCGGGAATAAGCCGACCGTAACAACAATGAAGCCGAGAATCGCCGGGCTGATTAACATTCCGACAGGTGCTTCGTGTACCTTCTTGGGAAAGCGGCTGGCATCGAAACGCCCGGCAAACGTTTTAAAGAAAAAGATGCAGCAATAGACGAATGTAAACACACTGGCAAGCCACCCGATGATCGGGAAAATCAAGCCGACGGTCTCCATATTGAAGATGCCATATTCGGCCGCGTTCGTTAATCCCATGAAAAAGTGCTCTTTACTGAGAAAGCCGTTAAGAGGAGGCAGCCCGGCCATCGATGCCGCACCGATTAAAGAGATCGTGGCGGTTGCCGGCATCACCAACATTAATCCTCCCAGCGAGCGAATATCCCGGGTGCCTGTTTCATGATCGACGATCCCGGCGGTCATAAAGAGGCTGCCTTTAAAGCTGGCGTGGTTAAAAAGGTGAAAGACGGCAGCCAAGATTGCAACGGTGTACAATTCGTTCGCTTCATCGAAATACAACGCGGCGGAACCGAGGCCGAGCAAACACATGACCATCCCAAGCTGGCTGATGGTAGAGTAGGCGAGCAGCCCTTTAAGATCTTTCTGGCGAAGAGCAGAAAACGATCCCCACAGTGTTGTAAGCAAACCGGCGCCGGCAATGATCCAAAACCATTCCGCAGCGCCTCCGAACAATGGCGTGAAACGGGCAACAAGATAAATCCCGGCTTTAACCATGGTGGCGGAGTGCAAATAGGCACTAACCGGAGTAGGCGCTTCCATGGCGTCAGGGAGCCAAATGTGGAAAGGAAATTGTGCCGATTTTGTAAAAGCCCCCAACAAGATTAGAATAATCGTCGGTAAAAACAACGGGTGATCAATGACAGTTCCGGCTTGTCCAATCATTTCCTGGATGCTGAAAGTTCCCGTCATTACGTATAGCAATGCAAAGCCGGCAAGCATCGCAAAACCGCCGAGCACGGTAATATTCAATGATTTGACGGCCCCGTTGATGGAAGCGTCTCTATAATACCAATAACTGATCAAAAGCGTAGAGGAAAGACTCGTCAATTCCCAAAATACATAGAGCACGATTAGGTTATCGGAAAGGACAACCCCGAGCATCGCTCCCATAAAAAGAAGCAAATAGACATAAAAATTGTTCAGTGCTTCATATTTTTTATCTAAGTAAAAAATGGAGTATAGAACCACAAGCGCGCCAATCCCTGTGATCAGAAGGGCAAACAATAAACTCCACCCATCGACATAGGCTGAAAATTGGATACCTAAAGATGGGACCCAGGGAACAGATTCCATAAATGTGTCCCCGTTAGAGATCGGGGTTAAGTATGGCAAAAAATAAATAAACAAAACGGACGGCACGAGCAGCACAAACCATCCGGTATGGATAGGGCGTATGTATTTATAGAGTATCGGTACGATGATGGCAAATAGGAAGGGGATGAGGATCGCCCAGTGTAACAAGCTCATTCTATCTATCACTCCTCATTCGACAGTAAGTTCCAATAGCACGAGTATAACGTAAATTTATTATTACTGCATCGCTTAAAATCGGGAACGACTTTTTTTTAAACCAAGTCATTAAATAAGAAGAAAAGGGATGGAACAAAACGAAATTAGGTACGAAGACCTAAATCAGACTCGTATTCTCATTTAGTTTACCCGTAATCAGTTCCCTGATTCATAGAGCCAATAAAAAAGACCCCGGTATATGGCCAAACCGGCGCCTTATTGCAAGCTTGTTTCTTATGCACATGTCTTAGCCCAGTGACTGTGTAACCGTTAAGGATCGTCGTTCCATTTCTGATTGAATAATGGCAATGAAATCATCATTCAAATTTAGATGTAAAGCTCTTTCATACGCTTCTATTAACATTTCATCAGAAAGGTTCCGCATAGCCAGCCCGCAAAAGTCGCGGATCCACCTCCTTGGTGATTCCTCCAAATCGATGATGCTGAGATTGTTCCCGTCAGTTTGAAGCTGTATAATGATTCTATCATGAAAAGAAGCCATGGAACAATCGTTCGTTTATCCACAGCATATCGTGGATAAGTTGTGCACAACAAAAATAAACGGTTGTTTAAACCGTGAAACAAAGGGAAGGGGGTAAGTGGATAATATTATCCACAATGTTGTCGATAAAAATTTTGTCGAAAAGTATCTATCATTTTTTTCGGAACAATTTCATATAAATGATGTTTTGCCAACCTTTGTTTGAAAAAGAAAGCGATCATCGGTATACTTTTCAGTTAGCAAGCATGTTCGTAAAAACTGCTCAGGGGGGAATCATGTTATCTTCGATGATGCCGGATCAATATGCCGAAAACATATATGAAATTGATCGGAAGGCGTTACGCAAAAAGGGGATTAAAGGAGTCATCACCGATCTTGATAATACGCTCGTTGCCTGGGATCGAACCGACGCAACACCTGAGCTGTTGGAGTGGCTCGATGATCTTCATGACGAAGGGTTTAAAATAACCATCGTGTCTAATAATAAAAAGAAGCGAGTGCGAACGTTTTCCGAACCGACGGGAGTTTCTTTTATTCATTCAGCAAAAAAACCATTGAAACGCGCGTTTCGACGGGCAACGAAGGAAATGGGGTTAAAGAAAGAGGAAGTAGCGGTTATTGGCGACCAGATCCTCACCGATGTTCTCGGAGGAAATCGGGCCGGCTATTATACAATCCTCGTTGTCCCTGTTTCGGAAACGGACGGCTGGGCGACTAAAGCGAATCGTAAAATTGAACAATTTGTTATGCGTAAAATGAACCAAACGACAGGAGGTGAACGGATGAAATGAGCGAAAGCACGATCATTTGCTCCGGTTGTGGTGTCCCGGTCCAAACGTCCGACCCTTCTCAGATGGGGTACGCGCCTCCGGCTGCCCTGGAGCGCGATGGGATTGTTTGCAGGCGATGTTTCCGTTTGAAACATTACAATGAAATACCGGATGTTCCTTTGCAAGCAGAGGATTTTCGCCGGATGGTGAAAACCATCGGTCAAACCGATGCGTTACTTGTAATGCTTGTGGATCTTTTTGATGTTGAAGGAAGCTGGCTGTTGGAGAGAAACGCTTTAAAAAACAATTCGTTGCTGCTCGTTGGCAATAAGCGTGATTTATTGCCGCAGTCGGTAAATGAACGCAAATTGAAAACTTGGCTTAAAAAAGATGCATTGCAAAGAGGTTGGACCCCGGCGGATGTATTATTAATGGACGCTTTCAAAGGGGAGGATATAAAGGAAGTTGCCGCTCACATGGACGAGCTCCGGCAGGGAAAAGACGTTTATATCATTGGAAGTACGAACGTAGGGAAGTCGACGTTTATCAATCAAATCATCAGACGATTTGAAGGAGACGAGGAACAGTTGATTACGACGTCAACGTTTCCGGGTACAACTTTGGCTTTCATCGACCTCCCGTTGGATGATGGGCGCAAACTTTTTGATACCCCCGGTGTCATCAATCCGAAACAGATGCTGGCCGGGCTTCCGCAACGGGAGATGGCATCTTTGCAACCGAAAAAAGAAATCAAACCGATTGTGCATCAACTTCAACCGGAACAAACCCTGTTTTTTGGCGGGCTTGCCCGTATGGACTTTGTAAAGGGAGAGGCTAATCATTTCGTTTGTTACTTCCCGCCAGCTTTTAAACCACATCGCACGAAGTTAAGCGGTGCCGATGCGTTGTATGAAAAACATGCAGGGGAAGACTTGTTATCCCCACCGGATAAACACTCGCTCGCTGACATTCCTCCTCTTAAACGGCAGTCTTTTCACATTCAGCAAGATAAATCAGATGTGGTTATTCCCGGTTTAGGATGGGTGACCGTCGGGAATGCAGGTGCATATATCGACGTTTACGTACCGGAGCATGTTGAAGTCATAGTAAGAGAGGCGATTATTTGACGTTGGAAAACTATGCAGTGATCGGTCACCCGATCAGCCAATCAAAATCTCCGCTTATCCACAATCGCCACTTTGAAACGGTGGGAAGAAAAGCCATTTATACGAGTTATGATGTGCTTCCCGGACACCTTGGCGCTGTACTTGAAGCATTTCAAACATTGGGATTGAGGGGCTTTAACGTCACCGTCCCTCATAAAGTGGATATTATCCCTTTCCTAGACGTCGTGGATGAAGAAGCATTGGAAATCGGCGCGGTCAACACTGTTGTTAACCGCGAGGGCAAATGGCATGGATATAATACAGACGGCAAGGGTTATTTGAACGGACTAAAAGCGATGACCGGCTCTTGCCTTGAGCAAATGCGAGTACTCGTCATAGGGGCGGGAGGCGCCGCGCGGGCCGTCACCACCGTTTTGGCCAAACACGGCGTCAAACAACTGGCCATCACCAATCGCACACCTGCACGCGCTGTCGACTTGAAAGCAAACCTTGGCCGTTATATTAATATAGATGTGCTGGATCAATCGAGCGCGCGACGGGCACTGTCTTCTTTTGACCTCGTTATTAATACGACCTCGCTGGGAATGAACGGAGAAGATGCGCTACCGATGGAAATCGAGAATTTGAAAACGAACGTTTATCTGAGTGACTTGATCTATAATCCTTTGGAAACCCGGTGGCTGCAAATCGGGAAATCTGAGGCGAAAGCCGTTCAAAACGGCCTTGCCATGTTTATTGAGCAAGCAGCGCTTGCCTATGAAATTTGGACCGAAAAGCGTGCGGATCGTGCATTTATGGCTCGCATGATTCGCGAGGAGATGGAACAAAATGAAACTGACGAATAAACAACAAAAATATTTGCGTGCAGAAGCACAGGCGCTCAAGCCGATTTTTCAAGTAGGAAAAAACGGTGTGAACCCAAACTTGGTCACGCAAGTCCGCGATGCATTGGAAGCACGCGAGTTGATAAAAATCACGATTTTGCAAAACTGCCCGGAAGATAAAAAACAAGTCGCGCAGAAACTATCGGAACGAAGTGGGTCCGCGCTCGTTCAAGTGATCGGTTTTACGGTCATCTTGTTTAAGCCTGCAAAAGAGAATTCAAATTACGCGTTGCCTAAGGCTTGAGGGGGTTCCTATGGGGAGAAAAATCGGGATATTGGGAGGGACATTCGATCCGCCGCATTTGGCTCATTTAATGATCGCGCAAGAAGCCATGGACGCGTGTACCTTGAATGAAGTTTGGTTTATACCGACGAGCATTCCGCCGCATAAGCAAAATGAAGATATGGCAAGTGTGAATGACCGGGTGGAGATGACACGGCTCGCGATCAGTAACCGTTCCTCCTTCCGATTGTGTACGATTGAACTGGATCGGAAAGGTCCATCGTATACGTTGGATACGATCAATATTTTGAAACGAGCATACGCCAATGATGAATTTTATTTTATCATCGGCAGTGATATGGCTGTCAGCTTGCATACTTGGAATGGGATTGAGGAGCTAAAAAAACTCGTTACGTTTATCGTGACGACACGTCCGGATTACGGGGTGGACTCCCCGTTCGAAGAAGCATTTATCAAGGTGCATGTCCCTGAAATGGAGCTGTCCTCTTCAGATATTCGAGAACGGGTAAAGAACAACGAAAGCATCCGTTACCTCGTGCCTGAAGTGGTAAGAACGTACGTGGAGGAGAATCGTCTGTATGGCTCATGAATGGTTTCAAGAAAAAGTCCGGCAGGTGTTGCCGAAAGAAAGATACAACCATACGCTCGGCGTGATGCAGACAGCGGTAGCTTTAGCGAAAAGACATGGAGTTGATCAAGAAAAAGCTGAATTGGCAGCGTTGTTGCATGATTACGCAAAACCTCTGCCGAAAGAAGAACTCGTTGCTGTCTTAAAAAAACATGAACCTGCTGAAAATTTTTCGGAATACGGAGGCGTATTGCTCCACGCGCCCGCGGGAGCATATATGGTGGAAGAAGCGTTCGGGATCGAAGACACGGAAATTTTTTCCGCAATTTATTGGCATACGACGGGCCGCCCGCAAATGAGCCTGTTTGAAAAAGTTATTTTTTTAGCTGATTACATGGAACCGGGCCGGTCTTTTCCGGGTCTTGAGGAAGTGCGAAAGTTGGCAGAAGTGGACGTGGACGAAGCATTGCTTGTCACGTACACCAACACGATCCAACATTTGCTTGCGGGCAAGCGTATGGTACACCCCATGACGGTTGCCGCTTATAACGATGCCATCGGTGAAAAAAATAAGAGAGGTGTTTAGATGACAGATCGAATCATGGAGACAGCGGTAAAGGTGGCAGATGATAAACGTGCCCAAAACATAGTAGCTCTGGATATGCGAGGGATATCCATTCTCGCTGATTATTTTGTAATCTGCCATGGCTCTTCGGTAAAACAAGTGCAGGCGATCGCAGGAGAAATAAAAAACGAAGCCCAACATGCAGATATCCCCGTAAAGCGAATGGAAGGTTATGAGGACGGCAAGTGGGTTCTTCTCGATCTCGGGGGTGTGGTGCTTCATGTGTTCCATGAGGATGACCGCCAGTATTATAACCTCGAGAAATTATGGGGAGAAGCACCTGTCGTTTCCCTTGACCACGTGCTTTCGTAGGGTGGCGAAACAAGAGAGAAGGAGTCAACATGTGATGTATGGAAACGGATCCCGACTATATGATGATTTAATGGAAGACGAAGCCCCTTATCGTCAATGGCTGGCATGGACAAGCGCTCATTTAGATGAAATGAATGTTCCCGCACCGATGATTGCCGACGTTGGTTGCGGAACGGGAACGTTAATGTCCATGCTCTTGTCTCAAGGGTACGACGTGCAAGGGATCGATTACTCGCAAGAAATGCTCGCGGTTGCAGACGAAAAGATTCGGGCGCACAATAACGTTACCCCGCATTTGCGTGCGCAGCACATGTCTTACTTACAATTAGAGAAACAAGTAGATGCCATCACCGTTTTTTGCGATGCGCTTAATTATCTCTATGATGAAGAAGAGGTCAGAAAAGCCTTTCGAGCGTTTTATGAGCATTTAACCTCCGGCGGCTGTCTGCTTTTTGACGTTCATTCGTTGTTGAAAATCCAACACCATTTCCCCGATCGTACTTATGGAGACGCGGACACGAATGTCTCCATGATTTTGAATAGTTTTTCCGTTGATGAGGTGCCGGGGGTTGTAGAACATGAACTAACCTTTTTTGAACGTTTGCCAAATGGAGATTATCGTCGTTTTGACGAGTTGCACCGTCAACGGACGTTTTCGATTACGGACTATAAGCAGTGGCTTCAAGCCGCCGGTTTTCAACACATTGAGGTCACGGCTGATTTTACAACTCAACCTCCCCAAGCAGATAGTGAACGCATTTTCTTTTCGGCTAGAAAATCTTGACTTTTTTTGCAGCTGTGATATCTTTAATCCAAATGATCGAACTTGTCTTTCAGCATGCGTTGATCTTCCGCAAATTTTTCATGTGTCGCCGTGAATAATTCATCGAACACACCTTCCGTTTGTTTTAAAACCTCAAGCCCGATACCTGTCACTCCTCCGGGCACTTTTACTTTTTCCTGCAACGTTTGTAAATTGTATAATCGCTTTGAAAATAACGTCCCCATCCCGATGATCATTTCTTCTGCCAGGCGTTCCGCCTGTTTTTCCGTCAGCTCCGTTTTTCGTGCCGCTGCCGAAGTCATTTCCTCCAATAAAAAGCCGAAAAATGCAGGTCCACAACTGACGATATCGGAACTGGCGCGGATCGTTTCTTCGGATACAATTTGCGGTACGCTAAATTGGCCCATCCAGCTTTCAAAATCTTCCTGTTCTATTGTCGACCAGCCATTTCCGTACGTAATAAGCGATGCCCCCGTATGACTTCGGTTCGTAATGCTCGGAACCGCGCGCACTGTTTTGCAGGGGGCGAGACTTTGTAACTGTTCGAGGGTTACCGGGCTTGTGATTGAGACGACGGTGTCGTTCGCTTGTAAAAATGGTTGAATCGTCTGTAAAAGGGCAGGAAATTGAGGCGGACGTACGCAAATAAAAATAAGATCGCATCGCCGAGCCAAACGGGAAACATCAGGTGTAACGTTTATACTTGTATATGCTTGACGGATACGTTCAGCTTTTTGCAAATTGCGATTGGTCACAAATAGACGTTCTTCAGGAACGGCTCGAGAAGTGACGAGTGTTTCCGCGAGCATAGTGCCCATATTGCCCGTTCCGATAATTCCTATGTCCATGGGAATCCCCCCAACCACGATCATACTTTTACCGTTGTATGCAGTCTAAGCAAGTACAATAACCGTAGTGAAGGGGAAAATTACAATGAATCAACGCTATCTTCTTTATGGAGGGGGCATACTGGTTGTTATCATTACGATTGCCGGAGGTGCCTGGTTGTTTTCTCCCACCACCAATACCGACGAAGACGAATTGCAGGAGGACGCATTTTTATTTGAAGAAGATGCTGAGGAATTGGAAAAGACCGAAACGGAAGAGGTAGAAGAAGAGACGATGGAAGTTTTTGTTGACGTCAAAGGGGAGGTTGCCCATCCTGGGATTTATGAGATGGGACCGAAGCGGCGCGTCGATGATGCCATTCGTGAAGCAGGGGGCACAACGGAAAAGGCGAATGAAAATGGCATAAATTTTGCTAAAAAACTGGAAGATGAAATGGTTGTCTATGTTCCGCACGAAGATGAGGAAGACCATGAAGGATGGGAAGAATCAGCAACAGCTTCCGGCGATGACGAGGGAGAAACAGTCAACATTAATGCTGCTGATGAAACAACATTACAGCAACTATCCGGAGTGGGGCCGGTTACGGCGGAAGCCATCGTTCAATATCGAGAAGAAAACGGGAATTTTCAAGAGACGAGTGATATCCAAAACGTGAGCGGCATCGGTGAAAAAACCTATCAACAACTTGAAGATCATATCGATGTGAATTAATCGCTGCCAATTGACTTTTTTTGCAACGTTTCGTACGATGATGAAAACCAAAGTAATTCAATCTGAATTTATAAGGGAGAGAGATGGAATGGCTGAGCTATGGAAGGTAGAAACGAACGCAATACACGCGGGGCAAGAGATCGATCCTGCCACGAACGCGCGTGCCGTACCAATTTATCAGACAACCTCGTATGGTTTTGATGATCCGGACCACGCGGCTAATTTATTTTCATTAGCGGAACCGGGAAATATTTATTCACGGATAATGAACCCCACCACGGATGTATTTGAAAAACGAATCGCGGCCATGGAAGGCGGGGTTGGAGCGTTAGCAACCGCGAGTGGGAGTTCCGCGATTTATCTCGCGATTTTAAACATATGTGAGGCAGGCGATGAGATTGTCTCTGCCAGTTCGTTGTACGGCGGCACGAATAATTTATTTGTCCATACATTGCCTCAAATCGGCATCAACGTACATTTTGTGGATTCCGATGATCCGGAGGCGTTTAGAGCTGCCATTACAGAGAAAACGAAGCTGGTGTTTGCCGAGGTTATCGGAAACCCCGAGGGGAACGTGTTAGATACAAAGGCGGTTGCCGATGTGGCCCATGAAGCACAGATCCCTCTGATTGTCGACGCGACGCTCACAACACCGATTCTCAATCGTCCTATAGATCATGGCGCCGATGTTGTGATCCATTCGGCCACTAAATTTATCGGCGGACATGGGACAACCATGGGCGGTGTGATTGTAGACAGCGGCAATTTTGATTGGACGCAAGGCAAATTCCCGATGTTTACGGAACCGGATGGCAGTTATCATGGCGTTGTTTTTTCCGAAGCGCTTGGCGAAATGGCCTACATTATGCGGGCGCGCGTACGTCTGATGCGCGACATTGGCCCAACGCTCTCCCCGCAGAATGCCTTTCAATTGTTGCAAGGACTGGAAACGTTGCACCTGCGAATGGAAAGACATAGCGAGAACGCGCAAAAAGTTGCGGAATACTTAGAAGGCCACTCAAGGGTGGAATGGGTCAATTATTCCGGGTTGCCGTCTCATCCAAGCCACGAATTAGCAAAAACCTATTTGCCGAAAGGGCAAGGAGCCATCTTGACATTTGGAGTCAAAGGAGGAATGGAAGCGGGGAAATCCTTCATTGAAAATGTCGATCTCCACTCTCATGTGGCAAATGTGGGCGATGCCAAATCCCTCGTTATTCATCCAGCCAGCACGACGCATCAACAACTTACAGAGGATGAGTTGCAAAGAGCCGGCGTGTCGCGGGAACTCGTGCGTCTGTCGGTAGGCATTGAACACGTCGATGACATTATTGCAGACATTGAAAAAGGATTGGGTTAGAAATTTTGAAACATAGACCGCGCTTTGAGGACAAAATTTTCGCATAGCCTTAAGTTTTGTCCTCCTCGAGTCGTTTGGAGGACAAAACTTACATTTCTGCTGTACTTTTGTCCTCCATTCCCCCTTTTGAAGCCAAAATATTGACTTCCCCATAATTTTTGTCCTCATACGATTAAACCCCTCTTAACTATCGTTAGTTCACCACAATGAAATAGAAACAGCGTCAATATGTACTAGTGGTGCACCTCAGAAATTCTTTCTCTGTTCAAGAGCCATTCCTGGAAAGAGATCTGAGCAATTGAAATCGATGCGGACGCATGATCCGTGTTTTATCATCGATACGATTGCTGAAATTGGAACGGAAGCCGGAAAGGCTTACTTGGAATCCAAAACAACCAAGGCGAATCAAAACATAGGCATGAAAAGGGGGCGAAGAGCAATGAATATGTCGAAGAAAGGATGACACTGGCATGAAAGGAGGGCAAAGGCATACTCGGAAGCTGAGGCTTCCTTGGCTTCGGCATAAAAAAGGAAGCGAAGAACAGCAACTATGCCGGGGGAAGGACAGCATTGGCATGAAATGCGAACATAGGAGTGCAGGGAAGCCGAAACATGCATCCGATTGATTTATACACCTGAAAACTGCTCATGGCTCAATCAAAGTGAACGTTGGTTTAGCATTTCTATCCCGGTGATTTAATCCATCCGAGAACCAGCTTCCATGCCGTTGAAGACTTGGCTTATCGAGTTGCCTCAATACATCCAATATTACAATCGATGGCTGCCAAACCGTCTCGTTCGACGTATAAAGATCGTCCTTACAGGTGTGACCGTTTATTTACGCCGTTCTGCACTAGTACATTTCGGCACCGGGTTTCATCTCTCCCCCTTCTCCTCTCCCATTTTCCATCCTTATCCTGCATATCCAGACAGAAAGGGTGATGGTTTGCGCGGAAATTATTATCTTTTTGCTGCGGCTACAGGGTTCGGTGTCGCCGCTGCCCTTTCTTCATATCGAGCGATGATGATTGCCGGGGCACTGCTCGTGTTCACTTATCTGAGTATAAAAAACAGATCATTGCTTTTGTTGTTCGCTCTCATTTTTACAGGTGCGGGCGCAGCCATTTGGGCGTATGTTGTCGATGGACAAAATGAGACAGTGCTCCATGAGGAAGTCGACACCATCGATGGACAAATCGCTGATGTTCCTGATATGGACGGGGATCGTGTCTCTTTTTCTCTGCAATTGCCGGACCACAATGAACGTGTCCAAGTTTTTGTGCGTGTGGTTGACGAGGAGGCATTGCCCGTATTTGCCGATTTAAGCCCTGGGCATGAATGCACAATTCTTGGTGAGATACGTACGCCGCGACCGGCGAGAAATTTTAACGCCTTTGATTACAGAAGTTATTTATATGAGCAGCGGGTGCATTGGACATTTCATCATGTGCAGGGAAAAGACGACATGACCTGCCGAGATTCAGGGGACACGGGGATAACGAGCGTGAAACAATGGCGGCATTCCGGCATTCGTTTTATTGAAGACGTATTTCCGGACGAAATTCAGGGATTGGCAATGGCGTTGTTGTTCGGAGAGCGTTCCTATATGGAAGCGGATACGCTGGAGGCCTATCAGGACTTGGGAATCGTTCATTTACTCGCTATTTCCGGATTGCATGTAGGGCTGGTGAGCGGTTTTCTCTTCTTTCTTTTCATACGGTTAGGAATCAGCCGTGAGCGAGCCTGTGAAATGTTATTGATTCTCCTGCCGTTGTACGCGTTGTTGGCAGGTGCGGCTCCGTCTGTTTTGCGGGCCGTGCTCATGAGTTGTTGCGTGCTTTTATGCATTCGTTTTCGTGTGCCTCTGCATCCTGCCGACGGCATAAGCTTCGCTTTTATCGGTCTGCTTTTGTACAATCCGTATATGCTTTTTCATGTCGGCTTTCAACTGTCATTCGTCATTTCCTTTGCATTAATCGCTTCGGCTGTCATTTTTGCACGGGCAAAGACGCGCATTCGTCAATTTATGCTCGTTTCCTTTCTCGCACAGGTCGTTTCATTTCCCTTGATTGTCTACCACTTTCATACCTATTCCCTCCTAAGCTTGCCCCTGAATATCTTATTTGTGCCTGTTGTGTCCGTTATCATTTTGCCTACGATTTGGCTACTGTTCCTTTTTTCCATTATTTCCCCTTTTTTATCTTCTGTTTGGCTTTTGCTCTTGGAAAAAATCGTTAATGTCTTCCATTCCCTATTCACTTATCTTCATCAACATTCGGGATTGATGTTTGTCTTTGGACAACCTTCAGGCGTTTGGGTGATGTTGATGGTTGTATTTGTGGTGATCGCGGCGATTTTGTTGGAAAAAAGACGAAAAGCGGTCGTTTTTGCCATCGGACTTTTGATCTCCGCTGCTGCATTGCAATATTTTTATGCTGATTTGGTTCCTCAGCTACGGGTGACATTTATCGACGTTGGTCAAGGGGACAGTATTTTAATCGAGTTGCCTTATCGGCAAGGCGTGTATTTAATCGATGGGGGAGGGACGATTACGTTTCCGCAAGAAGATTGGCAGGAGCGGGATCAACAACCGGACCCGGGCCGGCAAACGGTAGTGCCTTACTTGCAATCGCTTGGCATCAACCATCTAGATAAAGTGATCGTGACGCATGGGGATTATGATCATTACGGCGGGCTTTTTGCTGTCGTTGAAGAGATGGAGGTGGACACGGTTTTGTCTCCGCATACGGATATTGAAAACTCGGAAGTGGAACGTTTCCTCATGCATGCGCGGGAACAGGGGGCTCAGCCGACGTTTGTGCATGAAGGAATGGGATGGTCTGTCGATGCATTTACTTTTCGTATTTTGCACCCGACACCGACAGGGGGCGGAGAATCGGATAATGACCAATCGATCGTCATTGATGCACATCTTTACGGAACACGCTGGCTATTCACCGGTGATGTGGAGGAGGAAGGGGAAAAGCGATTAATCAGGGACTATCCAGAGCTAAGCGCCGACATTTTAAAAGCGGGTCATCACGGCAGCCAAACGTCGACGACGTCTTCATTTGTGGAACATTTGAATCCGATGGTTGCTGTGATTTCGGCGGGGGAAAACAACCGTTACAACCATCCGCATCCAGATGTACTCCAAACCCTTGAAAAAGCAGGCGTGCAAATTTTTCGAACGGATGAACAGGGGGCGATAAGATTTTACTATCAAAACCGCAGATGGCATGTGGAGACGATGATCGATGAGTGACGACACATAAAGCCCGCATCTATATAGAAGTGAGAAGTCGGACCAGTAAAAATATTAAAAATATTAACCGTCTTAAAAAGAAAAAAGCCAGGACCTTTTCCCGGCTTTTAAAATCTCCCCACAAATTCGACAACGACCGCCACAATAAAAACAGTCGCAAAAAATCCAAATGAAACGACAAAGCCGACCGCACCATCAAGAAAATCGTTGCGTTTGCTTTGCACGTCTTTTTCAAACTCATGACTCATGTTCGGTGACCCTCCTTGTCCTTTTCCATTATAAGACATGAAAGAGTAAAAATCCAGACACGTCCTCCCATTTGTTAAGAGTTGTCACCCATAAAACCAGTAAGCATAGGATAAAATAACGGTAACAGAAACGAAAATCGTTGGTGCGCAGATTCCTAGGCCTCGTTACCAACGTTTATTATAAATCAAAGGCGCGCGTGCACGCGTTGCCTTTGTGCTTACGCGATTTGGATCAATTGCAAACAGGGGGGGCATTTATTAGGATAGGGAGAGAATAGCAGGAATATACATACGGAAAAGAGGCCTGGGCCGATGAGCACTTATTTGCAAACGAGGAAAAATATTACAGAAGGAAATTTTTCCTCTATTTATTTTTTTTATGGTACGGAAAAGTATATGATGGATGACCTCGTTCAGCAAATTAGCCGTCATGCCCTCGGGGATGTGGAGAGGGACTTCAATTTTTCCCAATTCGATATGAAGGAAGTCCCCTTACAAGAGGGGATCGAGGAGGCGGAAACGGTAAGTTTTTTCGGACAGGGAAGGATCATTGTTTTTCAACATGCACGCTTTCTTACCGGAGCGAAAGATAAGGACATGCCGCCGCATGATTTGAAACGATTGGAGGCATTTTTAGCTGATCCGCCACCGGAAAATATCGTTGTTTTTACAGTTGAGACACAAAAGGTAGATGAACGAAAAAAAATTGTAAAAAAATTAAAAGATGTGGGCGAAACAGTGGAAACGTCCCCTTTGCATGGCGATCGATTAAAGCAATGGATAAGGGAAAAAGCAAATGAAGAAAATGTTTTGCTCACCGCTGAAGCAGTTGATGAACTGCTCGGGCGTTCGAATTCGGACTTATTGACATTAGAAAAAGAAATTCAAAAATGCGCCCAATATATAAATGGCCATGGAGAAATTGACGCCTCTATTGTGCGCGCGCTCGTCCCTAGAAGTCTAGAGGACAATGTTTTCCAACTTATCGATGCGGTGAGCGATAACCATACCGAAAAGGCATTACAATTGTTTGATGATTTACTCAGAAACGGGGAAGAGCCGATAAAAATCACCGCCCTCATAGGCCGTCAGTTTCGCTTGTTAAACCTTGCAGCGGAGATGGACAAGCGCGGGTACAGCCAACAGAAAGCAGCACGACAATTGGGCGTCCCCCCATTCGTCGCAAAACGGCTGTCTGCAAAAGCAAAAACAGTTAAGAGCGATGCGGTGAGCCGTGCACTCTCCTTAATTGCCGAAACAGATTACAAAATGAAACAGGGCGCGGTGGAAAAAAAGAACGGAGTCGCTTTGTTGATCGCTCGCCTGCCCCGGGTCTTATCAGGATAAAAGCGCGGTTTTAACCGTTATAAAACCAATAAAAAAAACGACTCTTCAGGAGTCGTTCTCTTTAACTTGCGGTCGCTTGATTTAATTTCCGTTCCATTTGGGATTTTTTGCGAGCAGCGCTATTTCTATGAAGAATGCCTTTGCTGACGGCTTTGTCCACTTTCTTTTCAGCCAATTTAAACGTGTCTTTTGCGCCTTCCACGTCTTGATTCTCAAGCTTTTTGTCAAATTCTTTAATCGTGGTACGCATGGATGATTTGAACGCTTGGTTTTTCACACGTTGTTCCTCATTTAAGCGTACGCGTTTTTTGGCGGATTTAATATTAGCCAAACTTTTCACCTCCTGATGGTCTACGTTTGCATGCATATTGACAAAATGGATTGTATCAAATACATCTGCGCCTTGCAAGCCAATGTGCTTATTTTCTTGTCATTCCTGTATCCGGTATATTTTCAGGACTTTCGGAAACCGTAAACGAAAAGAGATACATGGGAGGATGAGAGATTTGGAACAGCATTCGTTTCAACCTCGAAGCGATCTTGCCGTGGAAGATGAACACGTGCTTCCCAACCAGAATAAAAACGGCATTGTGGTACACGAACGGGAAGTAGAAGACATAACGATTGTGCATGTGGATATTGATGAAGAAGGGGCGAATCGAACTGGGAGAGAGCCGGGCAAATATTTAACGTTGGAAACACTTGGCATAAGAGAAAAAGATACAAAGCTGCAAGCAAGTCTCATTCGTGTATTGAGCGAAGAATTCCAATCATTTATGGGTGCGTGTGGTTTAGACGAAAAAAGTAGCTGTCTTGTGATCGGGCTTGGAAATCGCGATGTAACACCGGATGCCCTTGGCCCTAAAACGGTGGAACAGTTGTTGGTTACTCGTCATTTATTTGAGTTGGGACACATGCAAAACGAAGATGACTATCGCGATGTATCTGCTATGGCACCCGGAGTGATGGGGGTAACAGGGATTGAAACGAGTGAAGTGCTATTTGGCATCGTAGAAAAAACAAAACCTGATTTTGTCGTTGCCGTGGATGCTTTGGCGGCACGTTCCATCGAACGGGTAAACGCGACCATTCAAATATCCGACACAGGGATCCATCCGGGGTCGGGTGTACAAAATGCCCGTAAACAACTGAATAAACAATCGCTTGGTGTACCGGTGATCGGGATTGGTATCCCTACGGTCGTAGATGCTGTATCCATTACGAGTGACACCATCGATTTTTTGTTTAAACATTTCGGACGTGAAGTCAAAGATCGTGAAAAACCGGCGAGTGTCTTAACGCCGTCGGGAATGACGTTCGGGGAGCGTAAACAGCTGAGGGAGGAAGATTTGCCGGACGAAATCGAAAGGGAAAAATACTTCGGTATCGTCGGAACATTGGAAGATGAAGATAAACGGAAGCTCATTCAAGAAGTGCTCACCCCCCTCGGCCACAATTTAATGGTCACGCCTAAAGAGGTAGACACGTTTATGGAAGATATGGCAAATGTAGTGGCCGAATCCTTAAACATTGCCTTTCATAAAACGATAACAGTAGAATCTAGCGGCCATTATACCCATTAAAAATCGGTTGTTCTATTGATAGATATCGCTCATAGAATGGTAGCGTAAGGAGGACGAGCCCTTGCGCAGACCAAACCGACAGGCACACGTTTTCTCACTATCTAAAATAAACATCCAGTCCTTTTTTATGGCCGGCATCGCATTTATTGTCATGACATTTCTTATTATCGCTATGTTAACGACGGCAGATAATCATAGTCGTTTTTCTTCATCGGCCTTGCATGATTGGACAGGGCAAATGCAGAGCGATTGGTTCGTTCATTTACTCGGAGCCGAAAATCGATATTTTTTAGATGCGTTGGAGGACTATTCCACGCCCAGTTTGACAACGGCTGTTCTCGAGCTGGCAACTAATATGAACTTGGAGGATCCGCGCACTTTTTTGGGACGGGAACTCCCCGGTTTTTCCGGATTTGACGATACACTTGTCGTTGCTGGACAAGGGACAGACTTTACGAACACGTCCATTGAATCCGCGCCTCCAACTGAAGAAGTACTTCGGGAACAGACGGGTGCTGATAACCCCTCGGAGGAAGGAGAACAAGAAGAGAGATCCTCCACCGAAATGGCTGATGAAGAACCGATCATTCACATTTCACATGCCCATAACCGTGAAGCATTTCACCCGGAAGTAGAAGGGAAAGAGGATCTCCATCCGGAGGAGAATATCGTAAAAGTCGGTGAATACTTTGCTGATGCTTTCCGCGAATACGATTTGCCGGTGGAGGTTTCAGATGATGATGTGACGGGGATGTTAGATGAACGAGGATGGGATTATAGCCGGTCCTATGATCTGAATCGTGAAATTGTAGAGGGAGCGAAAGAAGAACACGAAGAACTTGAGTTTTTCTTTGACTTGCACCGTGACTCTGTCGGAAGAGAACATACGGCGGTGACGATCAATGACGAGGTATATGCCCGCACATTTTTTGTCGTCGGAGAAGACCATGCCGATTATGAACAAAATTTGGAAGTGGCTACAGAAATCCATAATCGCATGGAAGACAAATGGCCCGGTTTAAGCCGAGGGGTTCTTACCCGTGGAGGTGCCGGGGTGGATGGCATCTACAACCAGGATTTATCCCCCGGTGCCATGCTGATCGAATTTGGGGGAGTAGATAATACGTATGAAGAAGTATACCGCAGTGCCGATGCGTTAGCCGAGGTCCTACAGGAATACATTTACGAGGAACTTGAAGAAGAGTAACCGGAGGGGAGATCGATGAGGGCGAAATATGTTTTTTTTACCATAATGACGGCACTCGTCATGTTTTTAACAGGGGTGCTTTCCGGCCACTATTACGCCTACCATCAATGGGGACAGTTGTACCAAGATGAAAATCAAACGGTGTCCGTTGATGCTGAGGAGGTGGAAATCGAAGAGGAAAGAGTGGAACATGATCTTGAGGACAGGCAAGAAGATATAAGGGAGAAGGGAAGCACCAATTTCTTTTCGGAACTCGGAAAAACGATCGGGGGGGCTCCCCGCTAGGATAAATCTTGACCCAGGATTTCTTGAATCCTTCCTGTGACACAGAGTTGCTCGGATTGCTGGTCCGAGCGTTTTTCTTTGTCTACGTATCGGTTACTATGGACCATACAGATGCTACAAACCGCGTTCCCGCGAAAGGAAGTTTTGCGTATCCGTTGTCGTTCAGACGCGTGATTGCTATAATGAAAGATAGTTTTCCTTCGGGACGTTTCGAAAAATCAGGAGTGATCGAATGACATATGAAGACATACGCCGTAGACAGGCGAAAATAAGAAATTTTTCTATCATCGCCCACATTGACCATGGAAAATCGACGCTGGCCGATCGGATCCTTGAGCATACGAAATCGGTTTCGGAACGTGAAATGCAAGAACAACTTCTTGATGAGATGGACTTGGAAAGAGAACGGGGCATTACCATTAAATTAAACTCCGTTCGGCTTCGCTATGTGGCTAAAGACGGAGAGGAATACATATTTCACTTAATCGATACGCCTGGACATGTGGATTTCTCCTATGAAGTGTCGCGCAGTCTCGCTGCCTGCGAGGGTGCTTTGCTCGTCGTTGACGCATCGCAGGGCATTGAAGCGCAAACGCTCGCGAATGTCTATTTGGCACTGGATAATGATTTGGAGATATTGTCGGTCGTAAACAAAGTCGACCTTCCTAGCGCAGAGCCTGATCGGGTGAAACAGGAAATTATTGATGTAATCGGACTAGATCCAACCGAAGCCGTCCACGCTTCCGCCAAAAGCGGCATTGGTATTGAGGACATTTTAGAGGAAGTGGTTGAAAAAGTTCCCGCGCCCGCGGGTGATCCTGAATCGCCATTGCAAGCTTTGATTTTCGACTCCTTGTACGATCCTTATCGTGGTGTGATTGCTTATATACGTATCATTGAAGGAACGGTAAAAAAGGGCGATAAAATCAAAATGATGGCCAACGGCAAGGAATTTGAAGTTAGTGAAGTCGGGGTATTCACCCCGAAAGCTGTCGCGGCTGATGTATTATCCGTGGGGGACGTCGGTTTTTTAACCGCATCGATTAAAAATGTCAGCGACTCCCGGGTCGGGGACACAATCACGAAAGTAGGGCACGAAGCGCCTGAACCGCTCCCCGGGTATAAACGGATGAAACCGATGGTTTTCTGTGGGTTGTATCCGATTGACGCCAGCAAATACAACGCATTGAGGGACGCGCTTGAGCGCTTGGAGTTAAACGACAGCGCCCTTCAGTATGAAGCGGAAACTTCTCAAGCATTGGGTTTTGGTTTTCGGTGTGGATTTCTTGGGTTGCTGCATATGGAAATTTTACAAGAACGAATTGAACGAGAATACGGCATCGAGCTTATCACGACGGCGCCAAGTGTGATCTATCACGTTTATAAGGTCGATGGAACCATATTGGAAATTGATAATCCGACGAACATGCCCGAGCAACAAGAATTGGAAGAGGTAGAGGAACCGTTTGTGAAAGCAACCGTGATGGTGCCTAATGATTTTGTCGGTCCGGTGATGGAGTTGTGCCAAAAAAAACGCGGCGAATTTATCGATATGCAATATTTGGATGAAAACCGTGTCAATATCACGTATGACCTCCCTCTCACCGAAATTGTTTATGACTTTTTCGACCAATTGAAATCCAATACAAAGGGATATGCTTCTTTTGATTACGAACCGACCGGTTATCGGGCCTCCAAACTGGTCAAGATGGATATTCTCCTTAACAGCGAAAAGGTGGATGCATTGTCCGTTATCGTTCATCGCGACATGGCGTATGAACGAGGAAAAGTGATCGTTGATAAACTGAAAGATTTAATTCCGAGGCAGCAATTTGAAGTTCCGGTACAGGCGAGTATCGGCAATAAAATCATCGCGCGTTCGACCATTAAAGCATTGCGGAAGAACGTAACCTCCAAATGTTATGGGGGCGACATCACACGGAAAAGAAAATTATTGGAGAAACAAAAAGAAGGGAAACGGCGAATGAAAAACGTCGGGAAGGTAGAGATCCCTCAAGAAGCGTTTATGTCCGTGTTGCGGATGGACGATGATGACAAATAGCCGGGCCCTGAGGAAGGCCGAAAGAGGAGGGCCTAAAGATGAAAAGAGGGGCATATATTCATATTCCCTTTTGCAACCAGATATGCCATTACTGTGATTTCAATAAGGTGTTGATAAAAAACCAGCCGGTGGATGATTATTTGCAAGCGCTGCTAGCTGAAGGGGAGACCCGTTTAAATAGAACCGTGACATTTATGGACACGCTCTATATAGGCGGCGGAACGCCGACATCCCTTTCCGCTGGGCAGTTGCAAACGTTATTTTCCAATCTGAAGCTTGCCGGTCTTTCCTGGGACGAGCGCAGCGAAGTGACCGTAGAAGTGAATCCGGATGGTATTGACGATGACCGACTGTACGCATTGAAAGATGCCGGTGTTAACCGTATCAGTATTGGTGTGCAAACGTTTGATCCTACATTGTTGGAAACACTCGGCCGTACGCACAGTGTGGAAGACGTCAGCAGAACGGTTGCACGGGCACGGGAGCTGGGCTTTGACAACATCTCGATCGATTTAATGTTTGCGTTGCCGGGCCAAACCATTGAGCAATGGAAAACAACTATTGAAAAGGCGGTTGCGCTGGGGCCGGATCATATTTCAGCGTATGGATTGAAAATCGAAGCCAAAACGCAGTTTTACAACTGGTTGCAGGCAGGGAAATTAGCGCCGTTAAGCGAAGACGAAGAAGCGGACATGTACGACATTTTATTATCTAAATTAGAGCATTATGGTTACGAGCAATATGAAATCAGTAACTTTGCCACACGAGGAAAAGAAAGTGCACATAATCTTATTTATTGGCGCAACCAACCCTATTTGGGCTTGGGTGCAGGCGCCCACGGATACCAAAATAACGAGAGGTATGGAAACATTTTGCCCATCCCTCACTATTTAAAATCCGTTCAGAAAGGGGAATGGCCGGAACGGACGCGGCAACCTGTATCGTTAAAAGAACAAATGGAAGAGGAGATGTTTCTCGGGTTACGCTTAAAAGAAGGCGTGCATATTCACCGTTTTAAAGAAAAATTCGATACTTCTTTTCACGATGTATACGGCCAAGTACATGCGGAATTGGTTAATGACGGCTTGTTGCACGAGGATAATGGACGAATACGTTTGACGGAAAAAGGCAAATATCTAGGAAATAACGTATTTGCTTCTTTTTTATTTGATACTTGAGCTTCTTTGCGTTGACAAATCCTAACCTATTTTGATAAGTTACCAATAGCATTAGCACTCGGGGAAAGAGAGTGCTAACAGAGGTGATAGACGATGCTTAGTCACCGTCAATTGTTGATATTGCAAGCCATCGTCGATGATTATGTGCAAAGTGCCGAACCTATCGGTTCAAGAAGTATTTCCAAACGTGAGGATATTTCTTTCAGTCCGGCTACGATACGCAATGAGATGGCTGATTTGGAAGAAATGGGTTATTTGCTAAAACCTCATAGCTCCTCGGGCAGGGTCCCTTCCAATGATGGTTATCGGTTGTATGTGGATCATTTACTACGGCCGGCGCCCTTGCAACAACATGAGATTTTAGATATGGAAAAATTTTTCACCCGGCGCATTTCAGAGGTAGAGGCCGTCATGAAAAAAACAGCGGCGGTTTTGTCAGAATTGACGAGTTATGTATCGGTTGTGCTAGGGCCGGAAATGGAGCATACAAAACTGAAACAGTTGCAAATGCTCCCGCTCACGGGAAGGCAGGCCATTGCCATTCTCGTTACGGATTCAGGGCATGTAGAACATCGCACATTTGATATCCCGAAACAAATGGATTCCAGGGAACTCGAAAAAGTGGTCAATATATTAAATGAGCAACTCGTCGATACGCCTATCGGGCAATGGGAAGAACAGTTGATAACAGAAACCTCCCGTTTGCTGTATCAGCACGTTCGTCATTATGAAGATATGTTCGGCGTACTTCGGGATGCATTTAAAACAGAGAAGAGTGACCAGGTGTTCTACGGCGGTATGATGAACTTAATGATGCAGCCGGAATTCCAGGACATTGACCGCATTCGGATGGTCTTTGATTGGCTCGATCGCAGTGAAAATGTGCACACCCTGCTTTCGCGCAGCCAAGAAGGCTTGAACGTGCGAATCGGCAGAGAAAACAACATCGAAGCTTTTGCGAACGTAAGCATGATTACCGCGACGTATTCCATTGATGGAAATACCGTCGGTACGCTAGGTGTCATCGGACCAACAAGAATGGAATACGAGCGGGTGATACGATTGATGCGTCAATTTGCCACCGGACTATCAACTTCTTTGACGAAAAAATATCGGCAAGATAGGTAGGTTAGAAAACTTGGCTTTTCGCCAAGCTTTTATGGCGAAAGCCTTAATTCACTTATGCAGGTAAGAAGGTTGATTTATACTTTCTTCCCTGCCTAAAAAGAGGGAGAGGCTATCTCCCTCCTCTTATGTGCAAACAAGCAGCAAGTGAGGTGAACGCGGCATGAACGAAAAAGAAGAGAGCGACCTGCAAGAGGAAGAGGTAGAAATTATCGATCCCGATACGGAAGACACCCCCTCCGACTCTGCGGATGAAGATGTGGAAGCATCGGAAAGCCAAGAGGAAATAGAGGCTCTGCAGGCGGAATTGGAAGCGTGGCAAAACAAAGCGCAGCGCGTCCAGGCGGATTACGATAATTTTCGCAAGCGTAGCCGTTCGGAAAAAGAAGCAGCGGCCCAGTTTCGCTCCCAGCCATTGATGGAAGCCCTCCTTCCTGTCCTCGACAATTTCAGTCGAGCCTTTGACACCGAAGGGCAGAATTCTTCCAACGAGGGGCTTTATAAGGGAATGGAGATGGTTTACCGTCAATTTTGGGAATCTCTCGAGTCTGAGGGGCTGGAAGAAATTCCGACGGAAGGCGAAACCTTTGATCCCAACGTGCATCAAGCAGTGATGCAAGTGGAGGAAGAAGGGTTTGAACCCAATCAAATCGTGGAAGAACTACAGAAGGGTTACAAACTGAAAACACGCGTCATCCGGCCAGCCATGGTCAAGGTTAACGCTTAAACGTACAAATGAATCGCTTTAGTGAATCAAGGAGGAATCAACAGAGATGGGTAAAACAATCGGGATTGACTTAGGAACAACGAATTCAGTCGTAGCGGTAATGGAAGGCGGGGAGCCGGTCGTTATCCCCAACCCTGAAGGGAACCGTACAACGCCTTCGGTTGTTGCATTTAAAGATGGAGAAAGACAAGTCGGCGAAATTGCCAAACGGCAAGCTATTACAAATGAGAACACCGTTCAGTCCATTAAGCGTCATATGGGCACCGACTACACGGTAGAAATTGAAGGGAAAAAATATACACCGCAAGAAATTTCCGCCATTCTCTTGCAAAAGTTAAAATCGGATGCTGAAAGCTACCTAGGCGAAGATGTGACAAAAGCAGTTATTACCACTCCGGCTTATTTTAATGATTCTCAGCGACAAGCAACGAAAGACGCCGGCACGATCGCAGGGCTGGAAGTTGAGCGGATTGTCAATGAACCGACAGCGGCTTCTCTTGCTTATGGTCTGGAAAAAGAAGAAGATCAAACTATCCTCGTCTATGACCTTGGTGGCGGGACGTTTGACGTTTCCGTTCTTGAACTTGGCGATGGCTTTTTCGAAGTGAAGTCAACGTCCGGCGATAATGAACTCGGCGGGGACGATTTCGACCAGGTGATCATCGACTACATGGTCTCCGAGTTTAAAAAAGAAAACGGCATTGACCTTGAACAAGACAAAATGGCGATGCAAAGGTTAAAAGACACGGCGGAAAAAGCGAAAAAAGAACTTTCCGGTGTAGCTCAGGCTCAACTTTCCTTGCCGTTTATCACCGCAGACGCTTCAGGTCCAAAACACTTGGAAATGACCATGTCGAGAGCGCAATTTGAAGAGGGTGCTTCTCAACTGGTAGAAAGAACGATGGGACCCGCGCGCCGTGCGATTCAGGATTCTGGCGTGAACGCTTCGGATATTGATAAGGTTATTCTCGTCGGTGGTTCCACGCGAATTCCGGCTGTCCAAGAAGCGATCAAAGGATTAACGGGCAAGGATCCGCATAAAGGGGTTAACCCGGATGAGGTCGTTTCGCTCGGTGCTGCAGTGCAAGCAGGTGTACTCGCCGGAGATGTTCAGGACGTTGTGCTATTGGACGTTACCCCGTTATCCCTCGGAATCGAGACAATGGGCGGTGTGTTTACGAAGCTGATTGACCGCAACACAACCATTCCGACCAGCCAGTCGCAAGTATTCTCGACCGCTGCCGATAACCAATCGTCCGTTGACATTCACGTCCTGCAAGGCGAGCGTGAAATGGCGAACGATAATAAAACGCTCGGCCGTTTCCAACTAACGGACATTCCGGCAGCTCCGCGCGGTGTGCCGCAAATCGAAGTTACGTTTGACATCGACGCGAACGGCATCGTAAATGTCCGGGCAAAAGATAAAGGAACAAACAAAGAACAATCGATCACGATTACATCTTCCTCCGGGCTTTCCGAGGAAGAAATCGAAGACATGGTTAAGCAGGCAGAAGAAAATGCCGAGGCCGACAAGGCGAAGAAAGAAGAAGCGGAACTTCGCAATGAAGCGGACCAATTGATTTTCACCGTCGACAAGACGATCAAAGACTTGGGAGAAAACGTAGACGAGTCGGAGAAACAAAATGCGGAAGACGCGAAAAGCAAGTTGCAGGAAGCCTTAAACGGCACGGACCTTGAAGCCATCCGCACTGCGAAAGATGAATTGGAACAGCTTGTGCATTCCCTCTCCCAAAAAATGTATGAGCAAATGGCTGAGCAGGCACAAGAAGCCCAAGGGGAAGATCAAGGCCAATCCCAGGAAGAAGACGTCGTTGATGCCGATTATGAAGAAGTAGACGACGAAAGCGACGATCAACAAAATAAGGCATAGCGGTAAACAGCTATTTTAGTGGGTAAGAAAGTATAAATCAACTTTCTTACCTACATAAGTGCAACTATGGCTTTCGTCATAAAAGCTTGACGAAAAACCAAATTTTCTACCACTATCAGAAAGTATAACTGCTTTGGATGATAGTATAAGAAAAGGCTTTGACTTTCGCCATCTTTGGCGATAAGTCAAGTTTTTCTAAAGTCAAAGTCAGGATCTCTTGGCTTTGGCTTTTTCACTTCATAAGAGATGTGAGATAATGGGTTGCGACTTGTAACAAGCCAATATAAGATAGCTGCATGCTGGAAATTGAACGGGAGTGAAATGGAGAATGAGCAAACGGGACTTCTACGAAGTACTCGGGGTCGATGAAAATGCGTCTGCGGATGAGATAAAAAAATCGTACCGTAAATTGGCGCGCAAATATCATCCCGATGTCAATAGTGAACCTGGCGCCGAGGAAAAATTCAAGGAAGTAAAAGAGGCTTATGATACGCTGAGCGACCCGCAAAAGAAAGCAAATTATGACCAATTCGGACACGCCGATCCGAATCAAGGATTTGGCGGCGGCGGAGACTTTGGCGGCAGTGGCTTTGGAGATATCTTCGATATGTTTTTCGGAGGCGGTGGACGCCGTGATCCGAATGCGCCGCGCCAGGGAGCAGATTTACAATATACGATGACCTTGGAATTTAAAGAAGCTATCTTTGGCAAGGACACCGAGATTGAAATCCCGCGGGAAGAAACATGCCAGACATGTACCGGTTCAGGGGCAAAACCGGGTACAAACCCTGACACATGTGGTCGATGTGGCGGCAGCGGTCAGTTGAATATTGAACAAAACACGCCGTTCGGTCGTGTCGTCAACCGTCGGGTTTGCGATCAATGCGAAGGCGCGGGCAAAATTATTAAAGAAAAATGTAAAACGTGCGTTGGAGCAGGAAAAGTAAAGAAACGAAAAACGGTACGCGTGAACATTCCGGCGGGCATCGATCATGGACTGCAACTACGTCAAGCAGGACACGGAGAAGCAGGTGCGAACGGTGGCCCTCCCGGAGATTTGTTTATTGTCATAAATGTGAAGCCGCATGAATTTTTCGAGCGGGATGGCGATGATATTCGTTGCGAAATGCCGTTGACATTTTCCCAGGCAGCGCTTGGGGACGAAATCGAAGTTCCAGCACTGGAAGGGAAAGTGAAAATTAAAGTTCCCACCGGCACACAAACAGGCCGAAGTTTCCGATTGCGTGGCAAAGGAGCCCCTAATGTTCATGGCCGTGGCACGGGGGATCAGATCGTTACCATTCGCGTGATCACTCCGAAGAAATTAAATGATCGACAGAAGGAACTGTTGAAAGAGTTCGCTGAAGAAAGCGGCGAAGAAGTGGATGAGCATAGCAGCAATTTTTTTGATAAAGTAAAGCGTGCATTTCGAGGAGATTGAGAACCGTTAGGCTTTCCATTATTTTGGGAAGCCCTTTTGTATTGAATACATGGATGTCATTCCGAATGACAACAGAAAAGGCACTAGAAACGGAGGGGAAGGGATGAACTGGGTCGAATATCGCATACATTCCACCCATGAGGGCGCTGATGCAGTCTCTCATATGCTGACGGAACAAGGATCGAATGGCATAGTCGTGGAGGATGCAAACGATCGAAATGAACGTCCGAAACGATCCGATGAGATGGGACAGCCGTCCGTTGAACATTTGCCAATGGAAGGCGTTGTGTTAAAAGCTTATTTTCCTGAAAGTGAACAAAAAGGTGATGCTATTCGAACGGCCCTAGCTGAGGTACAGCAGCGATCAGATCTCGATATGGGAGATTTAACTGTCGATACCGAAGTGGTCAAAGAAGAGGACTGGGAAGAAGCGTGGAAAACGTATTATGAACCGATCCAAGTTTCTAAAAACCTGATTATTACCCCATCTTGGAAAAACGTGCAACGGGGAACGGAGGAAGTCGTCGTTGAGCTCGACCCGGGGATGGCATTTGGAACAGGTGCTCACGCGACCACAATTCTTTGCTTACAAGCGCTTGAACATATCGTTCATGAAGGGGCCATCGTGATTGATGTAGGCACAGGCTCAGGTGTACTGAGTATCGCGGCTGCCAAATTCGGGGCAGGTTCCGTACGTGCCTATGATGCGGATGAAGTGGCGGTTAACGTTGCGAAGGAAAATATGGCCATCAATCAAGTCGAAGATAAAGTGACCGTGAGGAAAAGCAATTTATTTTCCGATATAGAAGGGAAGAGCGATATCATAGTGGCCAATTTACTGGCTGATATCATCATTCGAATGGCCCCGGATGTAAAGGCTCACCTTACCGCTCGTGGATTTCTGCTCGTCTCCGGCATTATCGAGGATAAAAAAACGGAGGTGAGCAAAGCATTGGAAAAAGAAGGATTTGTCGTTGTGGAAACTCGAGAGCAGGAAGATTGGACAGCCATTTTATTACAAAGGGGAGACTAGTGGTGTATTTCAGCAATTCTTTTCCTACTCGCGGATCTTGAAAATGGGTTTAAGTGATCGAATGGCTGTGAACATTGGAGATGCGTTCTATCATCGATGCAAACGAGGAAACCAGCTGATTATCCGAAACATGTACGGCATGTACGACATCGTTGTGAAAGAAGAGCGAAGAAGCGGGGATAGGTTCTCGAAGGATGAGTATTATTGGCATGGAATGAGCGTCTAGGCGTCTTTGCAAGTCGAAGTCTGAACGACATCGGCATAAAAGAGAAAAAAACTGTGACGGGAAGCCGAAGCAAGCACGGGAATGGAACAGAACTTGAAGGAAGAAAAAATTGCAGACTGTGCAAGGGGGAGGACCCCAAAATAGGGGACCAATGTTTGCTGCTTTAATGTTTGCTGCTTTAGGGAAAGAATTTCTGATCCTAACGCCGACCTCCATTTTTCGAAAGGAAAGATGCAGGAAATGATCGAAATCATCCACCATACGAAACGAGGAAATGAAAATGCAGCGCTACTTCGTGTCCGATGACCAATGGTCGGCCAATACAGTGATAGTAAAAGGAGAACAAGCCCACCATATTTCTCGCGTGATGCGCATGTCTTCCGGAAATGTTATCATTTGTATAAATGATCAAGGCGAGGCAGCGTATTGCCGGATAACGCAAGCGGAACCGGATCACGTCACGTGCAGGATCGAAGAGAACGTATCTTCTGATCCCGAACTCCCGGTACATATTACCGTGGCTCAAAGTGATTTAAAAGCCGACAAATATGAATGGGTTGTGCAAAAGAGCACAGAATTGGGCGTTGGTACCATTACCAGTTTTCCCGCGGATCATTCCGTCGTCAAGTGGGATGAAAAAAAAAGCGCGAAAAGGATCGCTCGTTTTCAAAAAATTACTCGGGAATCGGCCGAGCAATCGGAACGTCTTAAAATCCCTGTGATTGAGCGAAAATCGTCACTGGATGAGGTGTTAAAAGAAGGACAGCCATACGACCATAAATGGATCATGTCCGAACGAAGCGCCAGAGAGGGCAATCACCATACCCTTGATGATGCGTTGCGCCAGCTGCAACGCTCAGAACGTATTTTGCTCGTTTTCGGGCCTGAAGGCGGCTTTTCAACCCGCGAACACCAAACGGCTATAGACTTAGGCTGTAAGCCGGTGAGTTTGGGTGCAAGAATTTTACGTGCGGAAACGGCCCCGCTGGCCACGCTTGCTATGTTGGTTTATCAAGTGGAATTAAAGAGGTGAAAACATGTCTACCGTAGCTTTCCATACACTCGGATGTAAAGTGAATCATTATGAAACCGAAGCCATTTGGCAGTTATTTGAACATGCAGGGTACGAACAAGCGGAGTCGAGCGCGGATGTATATGTGATTAACACATGTACTGTGACGAATACAGGGGATAAAAAAAGCCGCCAAGCGATTCGCCGTTGTATTCGTCAAAATCCAGATGCCGTTATTTGTGTCACCGGCTGTTATGCGCAAACCTCTCCGGCGGAAGTGATGGACATCCCGGGTGTGGATATCGTTGTAGGAACACAAGATCGTTCAAAGATGATCGGATACATCGAAGCTTTCAAACACTCGCGTGAGCCGATTAATGGCGTGAGCAACATTATGAAAACACGCGTCTATGAAGAATTGGATGTGCCCGCGTTTACCGACCGCACACGTGCGAGCTTAAAAATTCAAGAAGGCTGCAATAACTTCTGCACGTTTTGCATCATCCCGTGGGCGCGCGGGTTATTACGCTCCAGGCAACCAGAGGACGTTTTGAAACAAGCCCGCCAGCTCGTTTCCGCAGGCTATAAGGAAATCGTCCTTACAGGCATTCACACAGCCGGTTACGGCGAGGACTTTAAAGACTACAATTTTGCGACGCTGTTACGCGAACTCGAACAGGTCGAAGGTTTGAAACGCCTGCGAATCTCTTCCATTGAAGCAAGCCAAATCACCGATGAAGTGGTAGACGTTGTGCGCAATTCCGACACCATTGTCAACCATTTTCATATCCCGCTCCAAGCAGGTTCGGATACCGTGCTTAAACGGATGAGAAGAAAATATACAACCGCTTATTACAAAGAACGGGTGCAACGCTTGAAAGATATTTTTCCTGATTTGGCCATTACAACCGATGTTATCGTCGGTTTTCCCGGGGAGACAGAAGAAGAATTCAGGGAAACGTATCATTTTGTTCGCGATTTACAGTTCTCGGAGATTCACGTTTTCCCGTATTCAAAACGGACAGGGACACCGGCGGCCCGCAGAGAGGACCAAGTTGATGAAGACGTTAAAAAACAACGGGTTCAGCAACTCATTAGCCTCTCTGATCAATTGGCAAAAGATTACGCTTCAAAACATGAAGGGGAAGTGCTCGAGATGATCCCCGAAGAAGCAGATAAAGAAGATCCGGATAGTGGAATGTATATCGGTTATACGAGCAACTATTTGAAAGTGAAAGTGCCGGCTTCCGTGGATATGGTCGGCAAGATTGTACGGGTGAAAATCGTAAAAGCCGGTTACCCATACAATGAAGCGGAGTTCATTCGAGTGCTTGAAGACGCAGAAAAAACTCAATATGTACAAGCTTAAATAAAAAACACGAAGGGGATCCCCTTCGTGTTTTTTACGTCGATTTTCCCCCGGTCAAACGTTCAATGAACGAAGCGAAAGGATGGACAAACGGCAACACTAACAAAGAGCAAATAAGGTTAAAAATAACAGAAGCATGAGCCACTTGTGCCGCTGGGTCAACCGCAATCGTCGTGATGATGTGTGAGAATATCCCAATCAAAGGCAAAAACAGCAGGACGCCTCCGATATTCAGGAAAACATTGGCCACTGCCGTTTGCATGGCTCCGCGCTTGGCACCGAGCGCGGCTAAGACAGCTGTGAGGCATGTGCCGATATTGGCGCCCATCATAATGGCAATCGCATGGTCCAATTGAATAAAGGCGTTGGCATACATTTGAATCCCGATAGCGATTGTGGCCGTGCTTGATTGAATAAGAGTCGCGATGATGGTTCCGCCTAGGACGGCTGTGCCCGCGGACATTCCCTCGTTTTCCAGTAACCAATCCGACCACCCTTGTCCTGTGAGTTCCTGCCCCCAAGCACTCATGCCATCCATTGCCAGAAACATACAGCCAACCCCGCAAAGAATCGTCCCCGGAAGAAAAAGCTTACGTGCCCTCAATAATAGACAGAGGATACCGGCTGTCAGTGATAACAATCCAAGCGTTTCCCCGGAAAAAACAAGAATTTCAAGCGTTAAGGTGGTTCCGACATTACTGCCAAGCATGATGCCAATGGTTTGGCGGAAAGGGATAATACCGGCTGCCACAAGACTGACAGCCAGTACCATCACAGCGGAGCTGCTTTGCAACAGTGCCGTTACCGCAAAGCCAACGAAAAAGCCCGCAAATGGATGGAGCGTGCTATTGACAATTAGGGTTCGCACGTGTTTAGGGGGGGATTGGCCAAGGCCCGTCCGAATAAGTGCAACACCAAAAAGGAAAATGAAAATATATACGATCATGATTAGCAGTGAATAGTCCATTGCTCGTCCTCCGTATTTCATATGTATGGCCAGCTGTCAGCAGTTATGTTAAAAAATCAGGCAACAAAAGAAGCTTTTTAAATGCAAAGGGAAAAAACAAAGGGGAAATGGGAGAAGAAAGCGTTTGTTTGTTGCATTTTGAGCTGTTTTCTTATACAATTTTATTAAATGAACGAACTTGTTCCCGAGGACAAGTTTTGTCATGATTTTGTGAGCGGTTGTGCGGAGGGAGGGATTCAAATGGCTGAAACACGTATACGTAAAAATGAGTCACTCGATTCAGCTCTGCGTCGTTTTAAGAAAGACGTGTCCAAAAGTGGAACATTGGCCGAAGTTCGTAAACGGAAACATTATGAAAAGCCAAGCGTGAAACGAAAGAAAAAATCGGAAGCGGCTCGCAAACGAAAGTAATCACTTTTGTGGCTCTTTTTGATGAAAAGGTCTCGCGGGCAACTGTGTTTTATTAACCACCTAATAAATGCAAGTCTTCTGGGAGTTATCCCCCGGGGTTTATGATCACCGGGGGTTTATATTTGCGACTTTCTCCGGCACGCCCGTGCCTGCGTTTTCATGCTCCGCATGGTACATAACGTACGCCCTAAAGTGCGATTTCTTGTCGACGCTAAAAAAGTTTGATTTAATGGGAGTAAGTTGTGCTTCCACTAAGAAGAAGGGTGTAACAATACTTCCGGGAAGGGGCGTGAATAAATGGGGAAACATGTACGCATCTTATTTTTCCTGTTTTTGCTAATGGCGGCAGGGATGATGATGCCGTTTTTCTCTAGTGCACAAAGCGATGACGCCACCGTTCATTTCGTTCCTGTGGAGCAGACGGTTGAAAGCGGATTAGAAGCATTTCTTGACCGTTCGATCACGGAGGCAACGGAAGAAGGGACCGATCACATTGTCCTGGAAATAGACACACCTGGCGGAGCTGTTGACGCGGCCGGAAATATTGCAGAGATTATCCAGAATGCAGAAGTTCCCATTACGGCCTACGTCACTGACGATGCCTTGTCGGCAGGGGCCTATATTGCGCTAAATGCCGATAACATTGTGATGGTCCCGGACGCACAAATGGGTTCAGCAGCCGTCGTAGACGGATCAGGAAATACAGCCGGGAATAAAGCTCAATCCGTTTGGGTGTCAGAGATGGAAACTGCCGCCCAAAGCAGTGACCATGATCGCGATCCGGAATATGCCAAAGCAATGGCTGATCCGGAGGAACCGCTGACAATGAATGCGGAACAGGCGCTTGATGTCGGCTATGCCGAGGAGATCGTTACCGATCGTGAAGAAGTCTTGGCTTTTTTGGGATTGCAAGGCGCTGATCAAGTCGAATCCGAAGTGAGCCTCGCTGAACAATTGACACGCTGGGTGACAAACCCGATGATTATTCCGATATTGCTGACCGTAGGAGGCGTCGGTTTACTCATGGAGTTGTTCACACCCGGGTTTGGATTGCCAGGGCTAGTCGGGCTTGGCTCGTTGGGACTGTTTTTCTTTGGCCATTTATTTGCCGGATTTGCAGGCATGGAAGCGATAATTTTGCTCATCCTCGGTTTGATTTTAATCGGTGTAGAGATTGTTTTTACCGGTTTTGGTATATTTGGATTGATGGGGCTTGGATCCATTATCGGAAGTATATTCATGGCCTCGTTTGACACAACACAAATTCTATTCTCTGTCTTCATTGCCATGGTCGTGATCGTCATCGCCACGATATTGCTGTTTAAGTATTTTGGTAAAATCGGATTTATGCAAAAACTTGTATTGCAGAATGCCTCGGAAGCTGCCGAAGATGGAAACGAAACGGTTACAGATGATGCATTCATCGGCCAAATCGGCCGATCTTTAACCCCTTTGCGTCCTTCAGGGTTGATGGTGCTTGCCGGGGAACATTACGATGTCGTCACGGACGGCGTTTACGTGGAAGCGGACCGTGATGTGCAAGTCATATCTGTTTCCGGTCCACGTATTGTTGTAAGGGCTGCTAAATAAAGCAGCAGTGTGAAAAAAAGGAGGAGTTTACGTGCCAACAGAAATCATTGCGCTCGTAGCGATTGCCATTGTCGTTATCGTTCTCGGGATTCTCTTTACGTTTATTCCGGTCGGTTTATGGATTGCTGCCTGGGCAGCTAATGTAAGGATCGGGATTTTCCAACTGGTCGGCATGCGTTTGCGGCGAATTGTACCCAAGCGTGTCGTCAATCCGTTGGTAAAGGCTAAAAAAGCAGGTTTGGATTTGAAATTGAACAAATTGGAAGGTCACTATTTGGCAGGGGGGAATGTCGACCGTGTCGTCAACGCTTTAATCGCCGCTCACCGTGCCAATATTGAATTGACATTTGAGCGTGCAGCAGCGATTGACCTCGCCGGGCGTGACGTCCTCGAGGCCGTTCAAATGAGTGTTAACCCGAAAGTGATTGAGACACCTTTCATCGCCGGGGTTGCGATGGACGGGATTGAAATTAAAGCGAAATCCCGAATTACCGTGCGTGCCAATATTGACCGCCTCGTTGGGGGCGCCGGTGAAGAAACGATTATTGCTCGTGTGGGCGAAGGGATTGTTTCCACGATTGGTTCCAGCGAAAATCACAAGGCAGTGCTTGAAAATCCGGACATGATCTCGCAAACGGTTTTAAGTAAAGGGCTTGATTCCGGTACAGCGTTTGAGATTCTTTCCATCGACATTGCCGATATCGATATCGGCAAAAATATCGGTGCTGAATTGCAGACAGATCAAGCTGAAGCTGATAAAAAGATTGCACAGGCAAAAGCCGAAGAACGCCGTGCCATGGCTGTAGCGCAAGAACAAGAAATGAATGCACGCGTAGAAGAAATGCGCGCCAGAGTTGTTGAGGCAGAAGCAGAAGTGCCGCAAGCGATGGCTGAAGCCTTGCGTTCCGGGAATCTGGGGGTTATGGATTACTACAATTTGCAGAATGTGGAAGCCGATACCGATATGAGGAAGAATATCGGAAAAGCGACCAACGATAATGAAGACAATACCGGGGATCCCCACCAAGATATTGATCGATAAGGATACGGTGAGAAAAGGGGGTTGAACCTTGGATTTACTGTTTATTTTCATTCTCATCTTCATTGCAATGTCAATTTTTAACTCCATAAGCAATGCACAACAAAAGAAGGAAGGCGGGCGTGGTTCTCGCCCGGGCACAGGTCCGGCTCGCCACCCTTCCTCCGATGCCCCCGGTAATGACCGGCAAGGGGAAGGCAGCACGTTCGGAGACCTTAAAAGACAATTTGAAGATATGATGAATGATGAGCACCCGACCGAACGGGCGCCGCAAGCGGATCGCGACGTCTACCAGGAAGAAAATACGAGAGAAGCAAGTAGCGCGCACGCAGAGTATGAACAACAATGGGAGCGATTGCGTCGTGAACGTGAAAATGCGAAACGACGGTTGGAAAACACCGATGTACCGGTAGCAGCTCCGGGAAGTGAGAAGCAGCAACACGAAGGCCTCCCCTTTAACAATTTTTCGGAAAATGATGTTGTAAAAGGTGTGATTTGGTCGGAGGTGCTTAGCGAACCGAGAGCAAGAAAACCCCACAGAACGAATCGAATGATGAAAAGATAGAGCGCGGACGCCGCGTTCTTTTTTTGGCAGGTAAGAAAGTATAAAACTTTTTCCTCTATAAGTGCAACTAAGGTTTTCGTCCTTAAGGCTTGGTGATAAACCAAGTTTTCTAATGCGCTTTTAAGGTGAGACTCAGTTCAATTCATGTTGTCATAAACGGCACGTATTCCTAGTCCCTTTCCCTCTTTGTGAATTTCCCCCCTCTCTCTCGCGTCCATTTTTTGGCAACCCTCCTTTCGTCCAAGTTTTTCTCATTTTTCTACAAACACTGGCTTGATTTGTGACGCTGTACACGAGTTCTATAATCGACACGAATGCCGAAACTAGATCGTAAGTCGGAAACGTGTGTGCGCAAGCCGGAACATGTACGGATCGGCATGGAAGGGGAGCGAAGAACAGTGCGTTTGCCGAAGAAAAAGTATCATTGGCATGAGAGGAGAAACAGATGCATGATCGGAAGCCGAAGTATGCACGACATTGACATGTACAGAGGCAAAGAGAAATGAGTATGTCGAAGGGCGGCGACATCGACATAAAAAGAGAGTACAGTTGTGCTGAGAAGCCGAAGCAAGCACGGGAACGGAACAGTCTTCTGCTCATTTGCCTTCTTTCAACGACGACATCCATGGCTAGGTTAACCCCGGACCTTCGCGCGTCTCCCACGCCTCGACATCAGCCAAAAAACTATTGATAGAACACGTACGTAAAACGTTTATATCCGCTATTTTGAATACATAGTGAAAAAATGAAAGGTACGTAGTACCAGGCCCGAATCCTTTTTGCGTGAATGAACTCATTCTTTTCGCTTCTGACTACTTGGGGAGTGATACAGCTCGGGTTTGAAACATATGTATCGTTGAGGAGGGATCCTTGTGAAGCGACTGTCAAGACATATCAACAAGTGGTTGACGAAAGGGATGGAAGTACCGGCAGATGTCACGATGGGTGTGCCGAGGGTAACGATGATCGGTCATCTGCATGTTTATATAGAAAATCACCGCGGCATTATTTCTTTTACTCCTCAACGCATACTCGTCCGTCTTTCCGAAGGGAAGTTGGAAGTTAAAGGGGAAGATTTGTTTATTAAGGCTATTTTGCCTGAAGAGTTGGTTCTTGAAGGAACGATCGAGCAAGTCACACATTTGGGGGAGAGGTGAGGGAAGTTTGATGTTTAAGAAAAACCCGGACTGGCTAGGCTTAGTAGAGATGAAGGTCGAAGGGGAAGAGCTCGAAACGTTCATCAATCGATGTGTGAAAAACAATGTTTCCTTAACGGAAATCAGACGGACAAGCAACGGGAAAAAACTGCAGGCAACGATACGCATTGCAGACGTGAAGCGATTGCGCAATGTAGCAACAATGATGAATGTATCGGTACGCTTTGGCAAGCGGCGTGGACTTTATTTACTCACCCGGCAGGGACGGCGGCGATTTGGTTTTATCATCGGAATGCTAGCTTTTTGCGCTCTTCTTGTTCTTCTATCCCAAATGGTGTGGCGAGTGGATATTGAAGGCGCGTCTCCGGGAATAGAACATGAAATTGAAACGTGGGCAGCCGACATAGGGCTTCAACCCGGAAAACCCCAATGGGAGTTACCGCCGGAAGCGGAGATCCAGCAACGGGTGAGTGAAGAAGTCTCAGGGGCAACGTGGATTGGCGTGGAAAGAGAGGGAACGATTTATCAATTTCACGTCGTTGAACAACATCTCGCGGAAGAGGAAGGGGAAGTTGCACCACGAAACCTTGTGGCGACAAAAAACGGGGTGATTCGGGATATTTATGTTGAACACGGACAGGCAGAAGTGGATCCGAACACCTATGTGGAAGAAGGAGATGTGCTTATTTCCGGTTTGATCGGCCGTGAAGAAAGTGAAGAAGAAGATATGGAAGAAATCGCGGCTATCGGTGAGGTGCGAGCAGAAACATGGTATCACGGGACCATAGAACTACCACTGGAAATAAGGGCAGAAGTATTTACGGGAGAACGTACGAGAAGCCTTGATTTGCAGTTGTTCGGAAACGAGTGGACATTTTGGGGGCGAGATGCCGACCATTTATTTGAGCGGCACCACGAGACGACGGATCAATTGCGAATCCCCTTATATTTTACGGACATTCCGTTGCCGGTGGGTCGAACAAGCTATGAAGAGAAAACGACGGTAACGCGGACGTATGAAGAAGCAGACCTAACGGAGATTGCAAGACAATTAGGGGAGCGGCAGCTACTGCGCAACCTCGATAGCGATGCGAAAATTTTATCAGAAAATATTTTACAGGAGCAAAGGGACAGTGGTACAGTAAAGTTGTCTATCCTTTACGAAGTTGAAGAAGGCATCGCGAGAGAAGCGCCTATCAAACAAGGAGATTGAGAAATGTGACCGATCGAAAAGTCATTGAACTACATGTACAGGATACAGCTGAACTGCAAACACTGTTCGGACCCAATGACGTTCATATCAAGCGTATGGAAGAGCAAATGCAAGTTTCCATCGTCATTCGCGGGGAAGCGTTGGTCGTGAGTGGGGATGAGGAAAGCATCGTTACGATTGAACGCGTCTTTGCTCAATTGTTACAACTTATACGTAGAGGGACCGTGCTTGGTGAACGTGATATCATCTACGCGATCCAACTGGACGGGCAAGGACAGTTGGACAAGTTAAACCATATTTATCAAGAAACGATCGCGACCAATTCCAAAGGGAAGCCGATTACTGTAAAGACGCTCGGGCAGCAAGATTATGTGAGTGCGATCCGTAAACACGACATGGTATTTGGACTGGGTCCGGCCGGCACCGGCAAAACGTTTTTGGCGGTCGTAATGGCGGTGTCCGCTTTAAAGGCGGGCAGTGTCCAGCGGATTGTGCTGACTCGCCCGGCGATTGAAGCGGGCGAAAACCTGGGGTTTCTCCCCGGAGATTTGAAAGAAAAAGTCGATCCTTATTTGCGGCCGCTGTATGATGCGCTCCATGATATTTTTGGTACTGAACATACCTTGCGTTTGATGGAACGAGGAACGATAGAAGTGGCTCCCCTTGCTTATATGCGAGGCCGTACGCTCGATGATGCGTTTGTCATTCTTGATGAAGCACAAAACACCACTCCCGAACAGATTAAAATGTTTCTGACACGAATGGGATTTGGATCCAAAATGATCGTAAATGGGGATTTAACGCAGGTCGATTTGCCAAAAGGGAAAAAATCGGGCTTACGCATGGCTATAAACATTCTCAAAGAAGTGGATGACATCGGTTTTGTATATTTGGAAGGAGCCGACGTCGTTCGACACACGATCGTGCAACGGGTGTTGGAGGCCTATGAAAAGTTTGAAGACGAGCAATCTTCAAAGTGAGTGCCGAGGTGAGTGAATCGTCATGACAGCAAATAAAAATAAAAAACGGAAATTGCAAACGCCCGGTACTCGCCATCGCAGCGTGCGTGTGGGTTTATTTTTACTGCTTGGCATCCTTCTTTACGTATCCATGTTGGACAACGTCCAGCCTGAACAACTGGACGTTACCCTCTCCGAACCTGCCCCTGAAGATATTCGCTCTCCTATTACCGTCGAACATGAAGCGCTAACTGCTGAACGCGAACAGGAAGCGTTGGACGAGCTAGATCCTTCGTATGTTCATCGCAATGACTATGTCCTTATGCAAACGGAGAAAATCAACACAATTTTTGAATTGGCAACAGAATTTCAAGAGGCACAGAATGCTGATACGGCTCCGCTCGATGACCATGTGGAACAACTGCAAGCAACCCTTGAAGAAGAGATGGATCAGAGTCTGCCGGAAGAGACGCTTGAAATATTGCTGAATGAAAATGAAGAGCAATTGATGATAGGGCGGGATGCCGCCAGGAATGCTGTCCATGAAGTGATGAATGAAGAAATCGCTGTCGATGATGTTCCTGCTGCCAGGGAAGAGGCAGAGGAACGTATTTCAATGTCCATGGGGAACACACAGTTGCAAAACGCAAGCGCGGCCATTGCCAGCCGCATGGTAACGGCCAATTATATCTACGATGATGAAAATACGGCGGAGCGCAGGGAAGAAGCGCTGGACGAAGTGGAGCCGGTCCTTATCCGCGAAGGAGAGATTCTTGCCCAAGAAGGCGAGATTATTGATGCGGAAATTTATGAACAACTGAGCTTGACTGGTCTATTGGATGATGAGTTTTCTTCGTTTCCATATTTGGGATTGTTGCTGTTTGTTGGCATGATCGTGACCATGGTTGCTTTTTATGCCGGGCAAACGAGTTCACCGCTTCGTTATAGCAATCAGGCGCTTTTCCTGTATGTCCTCGTGTTTTTTATTATGTTGGCAACGATGAAAGTTATGAGCGTGCTCAACCTGTTCGACATGGAAGGGATTTTGTGGTTGACACCGATCGCCCTCGGTACGATGCTTTTGGCCCAATTAATCTCTTATCGAGTTGCGCTATATACTGCTGTCTTGTTGGCTTTGGTAGGGAGTGTCATCTTCAACGCGGAAGCAACAGGTAACTTTCACGCTACATTCATGATTTACGCGCTATTCAGCGGGTTGGCCGGGGTGTTTTTTCTCGGGAAAACGCCGCAAGTGGCCAAGATTTTGCAATCAGGGGCCTTTATCGCGCTCATGAACGGATTAACGGTAACTTCATTTTATTTTTTAAGCAACGCACCCATCACGTTGGAAAGGTACGGCGTTGAAATCGGTTTTGCAGTGGGCTCGGGATTTCTGGCAGCGGTTTTGACTTTGGGCCTCATGCCTTTTTTTGAAACAGGGTTTAACATTCTTTCAAAAACGAAATTAATTGAACTGTCGAATGCCAATCAACCATTGTTGCGAAAAATACTTTTGGAGGCTCCCGGCACTTACCATCACAGCATTATGGTGGCCAATCTTTCGGAAGCGGCTTGCGAGGCGATTGGCACCAATGGCTTGCTCGCCCGTGTCGGTGCGTATTATCATGATCTTGGAAAAACAAAACGTCCACAGTATTTTATTGAAAATCAAATGAAAATCGACAATCCGCATGATCGCCGTTCTCCGGATGTGAGTAAGCAGATCATTATTGATCACCCTTATGATGGCGCCCGAATGTTGGAAGAGCATCATTTTCCAAAGCAAATTGTTGATTTTGCCAAGCAGCACCACGGAACGTCCTTACTGAAATATTTTTACCATAAGGCAAAGGAAAAAGACATGGAACCGGACGAAGCGGATTATCGTTACCCCGGCCCAAAAGCCCAGTTTAAGGAAAGCGCGGTGCTCGGGATCGCGGATAGCGTGGAAGCGGCGGTCCGTTCCATGGAGGCGCCGACAGGGGAAAAGATCGAGAAACTTGTTAATGATATCATCCGTGATCGGCTTGTAGATGGGCAGTTTGATGAATGCGACCTTACGATGAAAGAATTGTCGATCATCGCCAATACGATGTGCGAGACGTTGCAGGGAACCTTTCATTCCCGGATTGAATATCCCGAAAACAGAGACGTAAAGGAGAAAAAAGCGAATGACGGATAGCATTGATATTTCGGATGAGACGGCGACATTGCCGGAAACGCAAATTTCGCTTGTCATGAACGTATTACAAGCAACGTGTGAACGTCTTGAATTGCCCTTGGATACAGAATGTTCATTGCTGCTGGTGGATGCGAAAACAATCCAAGCATTAAATCGGGATTATCGGGGTAAAGATGATGTGACGGATGTTTTATCTTTCGCGTTAAATGATGAAGATGCAGGGGAAACAGATCCCGGCCTCGCCCATCATATGCTGGGAGACATCGTTATTTGCGTCGAGCAGGCGGGTCATCAGGCAAAAGAATATAGCCATTCCATGGAACGTGAGCTTTGTTTTTTGGCCATCCACGGCTTGCTTCATTTGCTCGGTTACGATCATGGGACGACTGAAGAGGAACGAGAGATGTTCACGTTGCAGGAGGATTTATTGAGCGCTTATGGACTGGAGAGAAAAACGTAAACAAAGAGGCATTCGCCGCTTATTTTTTTCCTTTGTTTTCGCGAGCCGGGGCTTATGGTATGTGTTTAAAAACGAACAAAACATGGTCATCCATATGATCATCGCGAGCGCCGTTCTTGTACTCGGATTTGTCGTCGGGATAAGCCCTGTCGAATGGGTTATTCTCCTTGTCGTGATCGGCGGAGTGATCACATTCGAACTGGTTAACACGGCGATTGAACGAGTCGTAGACCTGGTGAGCGAAGACTATCATCCCCTTGCAAAAATCGCAAAAGACGTAGCCGCGACCGCTGTATTTGTATATAGCTTAATCGCGGTCGTTGTCGGTCTTATTATTTTTTATCAGCCGGTACTTGAACTTTTTGGTTTTAAATAAGGAGGATGGCATGGAAACAATCATTCAACGGGCAAAAGAAGCAAAAGCATCCGCGTATGTGCCGTATTCGACCTTTCCGGTCGGTGCTTGCGCGGAAACTGAGGATGGATTTTATTTCCAAGGTTGCAACATCGAAAACGCGTCTTTCGGTCTTTCCAATTGCGGGGAGCGGACCGCGATTTTCAACGCCGTTTCGGCAGGAGCGAAGCGATTGAAAAAAATCGCGGTGGTCGCGGATACGAAGGAGCCGGTGTCTCCGTGCGGTGCTTGCCGGCAAGTGATGGCGGAATTTATGGACCCGGAGGCGGAAGTGGTGCTTGCGAATGTGAAAGGAGACAGAAAAAAAGTGACGGTTTCCGAGCTATTGCCCGGTGCGTTTGAAGCGGGGGATATGGATGAGTGAATACCGATCCGGCTTCGCGGCTTTAATCGGTCGGCCGAACGCGGGAAAATCAACGTTTTTAAATCAAGTGTTGGGACAAAAAATCGCGATTATGAGTGACAAACCGCAAACAACACGAAACAAAATTCAGGCGGTACATACGAAAGCGGAAGGCCAAATCATTTTTGTGGATACGCCGGGCGTGCATAAACCGAAGCATCAACTCGGGGAGCATATGGTGAGGACGGCTCTCGATTCGTTGTCCGAGGTGGATCTCGTTTTGTTTTTTATCGATGCCTCCGAGCCCTTTGGAAGAGGGGAACAGTTTATTCTGGATACTTTGCAAGAGGTGAAGCGGCCGGTTTTTTTGATCATAAACAAAATTGACAAAATCCATCCGGACCGAGTGTTGGAACGGATTGACGAGTACCGGCATTATGGTACCTTTGCGGAGGTATTTCCAATTTCTGCGCTCCGTGACCAAAATGTGGAGCCGTTGTTGGAGCATGTTTATACGTATTTGCCGGAAGGGCCTCAGTATTATCCGGAAGAGCAAATCACCGATCACCCGGAACGCTTTATCATTGCGGAGTTCATTCGCGAAAAGGTATTGGGCCATACCCGTGATGAAATCCCCCATTCGATCGCAGTGATGATTGATGAAGTGCGTGAAAGAGAAAATCAAAAAATCTACGTACAAGCGACGATCGTTGTCGAACGAAAATCGCAAAAGGGGATTATTATCGGACGCAACGGGTCGATGTTAAAAACAATCGGGCAGGAAGCGAGAAAAGATATTCACGGACTTCTAGGTACCGATGTTTACCTTGACCTTTGGGTAAAAGTGCAAAAGGATTGGCGGAACAAAAGCCGCTTTCTCCAGGAACAAGGGTATAGCGACAAAGAGTAGTACCTTGATGTTGGGGCGCTGGTTGCAACGTTCGACGTTCGGCGCCAAAAAGGAAAATACACACGAACCAACAGTGATTCCCCCGAATCTATTGTTTTTTTCCATCATGTATCTATACTGGAAGTTAGGCGCCCGTAAATAGTAAATTTTCTCTGTTATGAGTGTGCCTGTTTTTGCTCAATCTAAAGGTAGATACAAAAAATTAAAACAAGGGGGAACTACAGATGTTAAATTATTGGAGAGTATTTACTCTGACTGGTGACCTCGATGCCTATTTAATGCATAAGGAATATGAACGCGTAGAGGAATGGATAGAGCCCGGAGAAGAAGAAACGGCTTCAGCGAACAACGATGACGAATACAGTTGATCTAAGGATGAACGCCTATGCTTGAAAAAAACGAAGGGCTTGTGATACGTGCGGTTTCCTACGGGGAGGCCAATATTATCCTCACGGTTTTCACAAAAGAGCGTGGGAAAGTCGCGTTGATGGCCCGCGGGGCAAAAAAAACCAACAGTCGCTTTTCGGCTGTCAGCCAATTGTTTTCATACGGCCTTTTTTATTTTCATTACCGCAAGGCATCGATGAGCACCTTATCCCAAGGGGAAGTGTTGGAACCGTTCAGTCAAGTGCGTACCGATATTGAAAAAACCGCGTATGCCGCATACGTCTGTGAATTGCTGGACGGGGTGACGACAGAGCATGAGGCAAGCCCTTCCCTGTTTACGCTTGTGCTTACCGTTCTGCGTTTTCTGGAGAAAGGCGAAGATGCGGAAGTTCTCCTCAGGATGATGGAAGTGAAACTAACGAAACCTGCCGGAATTAAACCGGAATTGGATCAGTGTGTGAATTGCGGCAGAACGACAGGAGATTTTTCATTTTCCGTAAAAGAAGCCGGTTATCTTTGCGACACGTGCAGCACCCTTGATGCCCATCGATTTTTGTTAACCCCGAAACAAGTACAGCTGATTCGTACACTGTACTATATCGAACCTGGGCGGCTTGGTCAGATTCGCGTCAAGCCTGAAACGAAAACCTTGCTCCATCAAATCCTTGAATCCTATTATGATACATATTCGGGCTTAACCCTAAAGTCCAAACGTTTTCTGGATCAGTGGCAACAATGGAAACCTTGACAATAGCCTGTTGTTTAACGTATGGTTTTTATACAAATGAAAAATCGACAAATATACGGAGAAGAAGAGTAGTACTTGGAAGAGGGCAGTGATTAGCGATGTGGGATGGTGAAAGCCACAACTGCCGGTCCTTGGAAGGCGCTTTGGAGTATACATGGCAAAGGGGCATCGTGCAGCAGACACGGGTGCAACTAGGGTGGAACCGCGGGAAAACTCCCGTCCCTAAGACATTCTTGGGGACGGGAGTTTTTATGTGCTTGAATACAACAATTCAAAAGAAAGCAGTACCAAAAGGAGAGACTTTGGATGAACGTTCAGGAAGTTATTTTGCACTTGCAATCGTATTGGGCAGATAAAAACTGCTTTATTATGCAGCCATATGACGTGGAAAAAGGCGCGGGGACGATGAATCCAATGACGTTTTTGCGAAGCATCGGTCCCGAGCCGTGGAACGTGGCTTATGTGGAACCGTCAAGACGCCCGTCGGATGGCAGATATGGGGAGAATCCGAACCGTCTTTACCAGCATCATCAATTTCAGGTCATCATGAAGCCTTCCCCGGATAATATCCAGGATCTCTATCTTGACAGCCTGCAGGCGCTTGGCATCAATCCCGAGGAACATGATATTCGTTTCGTGGAGGATAATTGGGAAGACGCTACCCTTAACGCTTGGGGGCTAGGTTGGGAAGTATGGCTCGACGGCATGGAAATCACCCAGTTCACTTACTTCCAGCAGGTCGGCGGCCTTGATGCGGACCCTGTAGCGGTCGAGCTTACTTACGGGATCGAGCGGCTCTGTTCCTATATCCAGGATAAAGAAAATGTTTTCGATCTTGAATGGCAAGATGGTTTTACTTTTGGGGACATTTTTTATCAGCCGGAATATGAGCATTCCATGTACACGTTTAAACTCGCCGATCATGAGATGCTCAAACAGTTGTTTATGACTTACGAAAAAGAAGCGGAAAGGGCATTGGATGAAGGACTTGTTTTCCCTGCTTATGATTATATTTTAAAGTGTTCCCATACGTTTAACCTGCTCGACGCCGGGGGTGCGATCTCGGTGACCGAACGGACGGGTTATATCGGAAGAGTGCGGAAGCTTGCAAAAAGATGTGCTTTTATCCATTACGCCAATCGGGAAAAACTTGGATTTCCGCTATTAAAAGATGAAAAGGAGGAAACAAAATCATGACAAAACCTTTTCTGCTTGAAATTGGCGTGGAGGAAATGCCGGCCCAGTATATCGACGACGCCCGCGAACAATTACGCACAAACATGGAAAAATGGCTGGATGACCATCGTTTGTTTTATCATACGGTGCGCGCCTTTTCCACTCCGAGACGCCTCGCTATCCTAGTCGAGGAGTTGGCCGAAAAACAAGAAGGGATGGTAGAAGAGGCACGGGGCCCCGCGACAGCGATCGCCAAAGATGAACATGGCAATTGGACAAAAGCTGCCCTTGGTTTTGCGCGGGGCAAAGGCATCGATTCGGCACAACTTGTCGAAAAAGAGACACCTCAAGGCTCCTACGTATTTGCAACCATTGAAAAAAAGGGGAAAGCAACAGCGGAATTGCTTCCGGATGCCGTAACGCTTGCAACGGCGCTTCCATTCCCGAAAAGCATGCGCTGGGGTCGGGAGCACCTGCGCTACGTGCGCCCGATTCGCTGGATACTCGCGATGGTTGGCACCGAGGTTATTCCTTATGATATCGCGGGGGTGCAGAGCGGACGCGAGAGCGCAGGGCACCGATTTCTTGGGCGGACGGTAACCTTGAATCATGCTGCCGATTATGATGAAGAACTTTTGCGTGCGTTTGTCCTGGCAGATTCTGAATCAAGAAAAACCGCGATTAAGAAACAGATGGAAATGCTCGAAGAGGAGCACAACTGGCGAATTGGGAAAGATGAGGATTTGCTCGGGGAAGTGACGAATCTTGTTGAATATCCGACCGTTTTGTACGGAACGTTCGACGAACGTTATTTACGATTGCCGGATGACGTGTTAATCACAACGATGCGGGAGCATCAACGATACTTCGCCGTGTATGATGCTGCCGGTCATTTGCTCCCCTATTTCATAACGGTTCGAAATGGCGATCACCGCCATTTGGAAAACGTGCAAAAGGGAAACGAAAAAGTGTTGCGAGCACGCTTGGCGGATGCTGTCTTTTTTTACGAAGAAGATCAAGCACGCACGTTGGAACAGTTTTTGGAAAAACTTGAGCACATCGTCGAACACGAAAAATTGGGGACCCTTGGGGACAAGCGTCGACGGACGTCAAAAATCGCGCGCCAACTGGCGGAAAAAGCAGCCTTGAGTAAACCATTGACGGATGAGGTTACACGATCAGCGAGCCTTTTGAAGTTTGACTTATCTTCCCATATGGTCGATGAATTCCCGGAACTGCAAGGGGTCATGGGCGCAGATTATGCCTTGAAACTCGGGGAAAAAGAAGCGATAGCCACCGCGATTAAAGAACAATATTTGCCTCGTTTTAACGGCGATGCGCTTCCGGAAACGACCGTCGGCGCGATTGTTAGCATGGCGGATAAATGGGACACGATCATGACGTCATTGGCGATTGGGCTAAAACCGACAGGCTCCCAAGACCCTCACGGGTTGCGAAGGCAAGCACAGGCCATCGTTCAAATTGCCAACCGATACGAATTCCCTGTCGCTTTCGAAGGGATGCTGGAACTTGTCGTGAACGTCGTGCAAGCAGAGGGACTATCGGCTAATGAATCCGAGCTGTTCACGGAAGCCGGCGAATTTTTCGCACTTAGGTTCAAGGCTTTGCTGACGGAAGAAGGAATCTCCCATGATGTTGTGAATGCCGTATTGTTTGCTCCTTATGGACGCTTAGACACGCTATTTGAGCGAGCGGCATTTTTACAGAAACGGCATGACTCGGATGAGATGAAAGCAGTTGCGGAAGCACTTAGTCGGGTAAACAATATCGCCAAAAAAATTGATGAACCAGAACCGTCTCTGCCTGACCCCGAGTACTTTGAAAAAGAGGAGGAACAGGAGCTTTACCATCGTTTCACAGCGCTGAAAAAAGAATTGCCGCTTTTATTGGAGAAAAAAGATTTGGCCAGTACCTGGGAAGCATTCGTCCATCTTTCACCTGTGATTCACCGTTATTTTAATTCGATCATGGTCATGAGCGATGATGAACGATTGCGGTCGAATCGACTTCGACAAATGCATCATTTATCAGAAGAAACCCATCGGTTTGCCCGTTTTCAATCGTTGGTATTTCCTGCGTAAAAAGGTTGAGCGAAAAATCAAAGTGAGAGGTCAGAGTTAAGAAGTGGGAGGTTTTTCCCGCCTCTCACCTCCAGAATGCAAAGGGGTGAGAAGCCATCGAATTAACGGATCGGCAAGAACGGATTTTGGAAATTGTAAAAAATGAGGGCCCGATCACCGGCGAGCAAATTGCGGACCACCTTTCCTTAACGAGAGCTACACTGCGCCCTGATTTGGCCATTTTGACCATGGTCGGTTTTCTCGGTGCCAGGCCGCGTGTTGGTTATTACTTTACGGGGAAAACGGGCACGGAAGTTCCGCTTGCAACCATAAAGGAACGAAAAGTGGGAGAATACCAGTCCATCCCGGTAGTGGTCGACGAGTCTGACTCCGTATATGATGCAATCAGCGCGATGTTTCTCGAGGATGTTGGAACGTTATTTGTCGTTGATCGAGCCTCGCGATTGGCCGGGGTTCTTTCCCGAAAGGATTTACTCAGGGCAAGCATTGGCAACCAGGATTTGGAATCCATGCCGGTGAGTATCATTATGACGCGAATGCCAAATATTACGGTTTGCACGAAAGACGACTTGCTTATTGAGGCAGCAAGTCTATTAATCGAACGGCAAATCGACGCGCTCCCTGTAGTGAATGGCACGGATCATCATCAATACGAAGTCGTTGGCCGTGTGACAAAAACAACTATGACGAAGGCGCTCGTTGATTTAGTACAATCTGAACACCCTTTGGGAGGTGATCGTTCGTGAATACATTTCAACAACATCCGATTGTTTATGTCATTTCCGATTCTGTCGGGGAAACAGCGGAACTGGTCATTAAAGCGGCAGCAAGCCAATTTGGGAACACAAATATTGAAGTTCGCCGTATTCCTTACGTAGAAGATGAAGCAACGATCAATGAAGTAGTGGACCTTGCCAAAGATGTTGGCGCAATGATTGCTTTTACACTTGTAGTTCCCGAAGTCAAGGCCTATTTGCTTGCAACGGCAGAGCGAAAACAAGTGGAAGTTGTGGACATTATGGGACCGATCCTTGATAAATTGACCCATCTCTTGCAATTACAACCGAAGTATAAGCCCGGACTTGTTTACCGTTTGGACGAGGAATATTTCCGAAAAGTGGAGGCCATTGAATTTGCCGTGAAATATGACGATGGCAGGGACCCGCGGGGCATTTTAAGCGCGGACATTGTCCTTATCGGTGTCTCCCGCACTTCCAAGACACCTCTGTCTCAGTATTTGGCCCATAAAGGGTTAAAAGTGGCAAACGTTCCGATCGTTCCGGAACTTGAACCCCCCGAAGAGCTGTATCGCATTACCTCCGACAAATGCATCGGCCTTCATATCCATCCGGAAAAATTACACGAAATACGTTCAGAGCGCCTGAAATCGCTCGGTCTGAAAAAAGAAGCAACCTACGCTAGCATGGAACGCATTGAGAACGAATTGGCCTATTCGAAAAAAATTATGGAAAAAATCGGTTGCAATATTATAGATGTCTCAAATAAAGCGGTGGAAGAAACGGCAAATATGATTTCCAATCATTTCACACAGTGAAATAGCGGCTTCGTACAACGTTATCAATCTATGATCAACATTTTTTAAATTTCCTCTAGCCATATGCCAAAACATTCGTTATAATAGACAAACGTGTGGATTTGTGCAGAAAACCATCGATGAATGTTTTTATAATGCCTTCCCAGGGAAATGAGTAAATGGGAAGGATGTCGATATTCATCTAATTGGACAAGCATGATTATGGATATTTCACAAAATACGGGACAATTACTCACCTCTAATCGGAATGAAAAGGCAAAATGACGATGGAAATGTCGAATGATACGAATCACATTAAAATGTGGGGTGAGTTTTCTCGTGCAAAGAGCAATCCCTGAAGAAACAGTGGAGACCGTTCGCAGGCACTCGGATATCGTTGAGGTGATCGGCGAGTCGGTGCAGCTTCAAAAGAAGGGCAACCATCGGTACTCGGGCTTATGCCCGTTCCATGAAGAAAATACACCCTCATTTTCCGTCTCTCAAGATCGACAGCTCTATTATTGTTTTGGATGCGGCGCCGCCGGAAATGTATTCACGTTCATGATGGAGATGGGGCAGGTCCCGTTTCAGGAGGCGGTCCGTACATTAGCGGAAAAAGCAAATGTCTCCGTGGAAATTCCGGAAGCAGCGTTTTCAGCGCCACAAAAGAATCACTCATTAAAAGAGGGATGCCAATTAGCCGCACGCTTTTATCATCATTTACTCATGCACACGGAGCAAGGGCGTGAGGCTTATAACTATGCCCAAGATGGCCGAAATGTAAGCGATGAAGCGTTGCGTCATTTCCAGATAGGTTTTGCGCCTTCGGAGCGCGAAGTGCTCTCCCTCCTTTTGAAAAAACGTGCGTTTGACCTTTCTGAGATGGAACAGGCAGATTTGGTGCAAAGGACGGAGGATGGCCGCGGTCCGTATGATCGGTTTAACTACCGGCTTATTTTTCCGATATGGGATATAGGCGGCCAACCGATTGCTTTTGGAGGACGCGCGCTTGATGAAGCATCTTCGGCTAAATATTTAAACAGTCGAGAGACGCCCATTTTTAAAAAAAATGAAGTGTTGTATGCCTACCACCTTGCACGCCCGGCGATCCGAAAACGTAAATTTGTGGTACTGTTTGAAGGTTATATGGATGTTGTTTCGGCTTGGATGGCTGGTGTGGATAACGGAGTAGCTACACTTGGAACGGCGCTTACGAGTAAACAGGCACAATTGATCGGCCGTTTATCCGAACAAGTAACCATTTGTTACGATGGCGACTCCCCCGGGGAAAAAGCGGCGATCCAGAACGCCGAAACACTGGAAGCAAACGGTTGCCGTGTAAACATTGCACCCATGCCCGCCAATCAGGATCCGGACGACTATATTCGGGAACATGGGGCCGGCGCTTTTAGAGAAAACATGATCGAGGGCGCCCTTTCCGTTCTGTCCTTTAAAATGAATGCCTATAAAAAAGAGAAAAACGTGCAGCGGGCAGGAGATCGCAAGGATTATATCGAATGGGTACTCGAGGCGCTTGCGCAAGTAAGCAGTCCGGTGGAGCGTGAATTTTACCTTAAGCAATTATCGGAAGAGTTTTCAATATCCCTGGAAGCATTAAAACAGGAACAGTATCGTATGTATCAAAGGGTACGCGGTAAAAGCACGGCGTCTTATGATCGCCGTGAACGAGACGGCAATGGAGGAAGCATCGCTTCGCAACAGCATTTGCTCCCCGCGTTTCACAATGCTGAACGTGCCCTTTTACAGATGATGATGGAGGATGAAACTTGGGCCGAAAAGGTTGAACAGGAAATTGGTGGAAATTTTAATGTAGACGAATACGCGGCTATTGCCGCTCACCTTTTCGCTTATTATGGCGAAGGCAATCGTGCTGGGAGTGCCGGTTTCCTGGACCACCTGGAAGATGACGAGCTTTCATCCATTGTTGCCGAAATCGCGATGCAACCGGGGGGGGAAATGAATCCGGAAGCATTTGCGGATTATATTCATCAGGTTAAGATCTACTCAAGTTGGGTAGAAATAGAACAAAAAGAGCATGCCCAAAAAGAAGCGTTGCAAAAAAATGATGCAGAGACGGCAACAGCACTCGGTCAGGAAATTATTGCGTTGCATAAAAAGCTGGGGCGTAAAGCAGTACGTCCTCGGTATTTGCGTGCGCATTTGCAATAGAGGGATTGTGTTTTTTGGAATTGGAAGGAGGGAGATCGAATGGCAGAGAAACCACTACGTCCGTTAGCGGAAGGTGAAATGTCCATCGATCAAGTCAAAGAGCAACTCGTAGAACTTGGCAAAAAAAGAGGGGTGCTCTCTTATGCGGAAATAACCGAAAAACTTGCGCCGTATGATCAAGATTCCGAGCAAATGGATGAATTTTTCGAGTACCTGGGAGAGCAAGGGGTCGATTTGCTAAATGAAGGCGAGGAAGTCCCTAGCATGGAACAGGTGGAAAAGGAAAACGATCATGATCTGAATGACCTTAGCGTCCCCCCCGGGATCAAGATTAATGACCCGGTCCGAATGTATTTAAAAGAGATCGGGCGTGTTCCGCTCCTTTCCGCCGATGAGGAAATCGATCTTGCCAAGCGAATAGAGGATGACGACGAGGAGTCGAAAAGGCGTCTTGCCGAAGCAAACCTGCGACTTGTCGTAAGCATTGCCAAGCGCTATGTCGGTCGCGGCATGTTGTTTCTCGACTTGATTCAAGAGGGGAACATGGGGTTAATTAAAGCTGTGGAAAAATTTGATTATAACAAGGGATTTAAATTCAGTACGTACGCGACATGGTGGATTCGCCAAGCGATTACACGTGCGATTGCCGATCAGGCGCGAACGATTCGCATTCCGGTGCATATGGTTGAAACCATTAATAAATTGATCCGTGTCCAGCGCCAATTGCTCCAAGATCTCGGTCGGGAACCCACCCCTGAAGAAGTTTCCGAAGAGATGGATCTAACACCTGATAAAGTGCGTGAAATCTTGAAAATTGCCCAAGAACCCGTTTCCCTGGAAACACCTATTGGAGAAGAAGATGATTCTCACCTTGGCGATTTTATCGAAGACCAAGATGCCCTGGCCCCAACTGATGCGGCCGCGTATGAGTTGCTCAAAGAACAATTGGAAGACGTACTCGATACGTTAACCGATCGCGAAGAAAACGTTTTACGCTTACGATTTGGGCTGGATGACGGTCGTACACGCACGCTTGAAGAAGTGGGCAAAGTGTTCGGGGTTACCCGCGAGCGTATTCGTCAGATCGAAGCAAAAGCCTTGCGTAAATTAAGGCATCCAAGCCGCAGCAAACGCCTGAAAGACTTTATGGAGTAAGCGCAACGGGTTACTCCATCCAGGAGTGACCCGCCTCTTTTGTATGATACACGTTCCTGCGATTGTGTTACGCAGGGGCTTATTTCTTATATTACCTAGATCCATCCGCGATTGCAAATGTTTCCAACAAAATGCAACTGGCAATGAAGGAAAAAATAACGACAATTTCAGGAACAGCCCGTGTTTTTCTTTTCATCCGGTGTATTTTCCTATAAAATATAAGACGACATAGATCAAACTAGAGGGTGTGATTCGGTGAAAGGACAACCATTAATACCATTTTTACTTATCGCCGTTGCCGGTATTGCTATCATGCTAATTCTTTCGTTTGTGGGCTTAGGTGATCCTGCAGGGGAAGAAGCAGAGGAGAATGGCAATGGTGAAGAAGAAGCAGTTGATGTCGGTGCTGAACTTTATGAAGAAAACTGTTTGAGTTGCCACGGCGAAAATATGGAAGGGGATAGTGCTCCGGAAATTGCAGGACAGAGCGCAGATGAGGTCACGAGCGCCATCGAGGAAGGTCCCGGGAGCATGCCCGAAGATTTAGTAACTGGTGAAGATGCCGAGGCCGTTGCGGACTATGTAGAAGAAGGCGGGGAATAAGCCCCAGAGAAAAAGGAGCCCGGGATCGAGCTCCTTTTTCGTATTGGAAAAGAGGGTCGTGAAGTGAAGCAACTGCATCAGCTGTCATTACGCTTGCAAACGATTGCCCGTGAAGTACCGAAGGGGTCACGCTTGGCGGACATAGGTACCGACCATGCACAGCTCCCTGTGGCATTAATGGGCGCTGGACGCCTTTCGTATGCTGTGGCCAGCGATGCCAAGGCCGGGCCATTTCAAACGGCGCTGCGTAATGTGGAGGCAGCCGGGTTTAGCGATTCAATTTCCGTGCGACATGGAGAAGGCCTGCAAACGGTGGGGGCCTCTGACCGTATTGATAGCATCACCATCGCCGGGATGGGCGGGAGTTTAATCACGGAAATGTTGTCCAAAGGGGCAAACAAACTGGAACCCGTTCAAAGACTAATTCTTCAGCCGAATGTGGCTGCCGATACGGTGAGAAAGTGGTTATATGACAGCGGTTGGACGTTGGTCACGGAGGAAATCGTGCAAGAAGAACAGTTTTATGAAGTTTTAATCGCCGAAAAAGAAGCAGCCGAGGATCATCGACACGCGTACAAGTACCAAAATTGGGAGGACGCTATCTTATTCGGTCCAAAATTGCTTGAAAAAAAGTCCGAGGTTTTTCAGTTAAAATGGGAGCAGGAGCTTGCCCATTTGGAACGGGTGCTGCAACAAATGGATGCTTCGTTGCAACGCACGGAAATTGGCGAAGAACGGGAGCGGATTAAAAATCGAATAAAAAGAATCAGGGAGGTTATAAAATGAGTTCCATACCGAGTGCTCGCGACGTGGCGGCATTGCTTGAAAAATGGTCTCCTCAACATTTGGCTATGGAAGGAGATCCGGTTGGCTTAATGCTAGGCTCATTGGAAAAAAAAGTAAAAAAAGTGCTTGTTACGTTGGATGTCACGGAAGCGGTAGTGGCCGAAGCTGTTGAAAAGCGCACAGATCTCATCATTAGCCACCACCCCCTTTTGTTTATGCCTTTGACGGAAGTGGACACGTCTACCCCAAAAGGACGTGTCATCCAACAATGCTTGCAACATGACATCACCGTGTATACCGCGCACACCAATTTGGATATCGCACCGGGCGGGGTAAATGATTGGTTGGCGGATGCAATGGAAATCAAAGCGACCAAGGAACTTGTACCGACGAAAAAAGATCAGCTGTATAAACTTGTCGCGTTTGTTCCGGAAGAAGACACCGACCAAGTACGTTGGGCATTGGGAGATGCAGGAGCCGGCCACATCGGCGACTATTCCCATTGCACGTTTAATAGCGAAGGCACGGGCACGTTTGTCCCCGGGGATGAGACCGACCCTCACATCGGGAACCGGGGAGCATTGACCTATGTCGCGGAGAAAAAAATAGAAACAGTCGTTCCTGAATCAAAATTGACGCAAGTGCTTGATGTGCTCGGCCGTGCTCATCCTTATGAAGAGCCTGCGTATGATCTTTATCCTCTGGGTCTTGAAGGGGAATCTTATGGGCTTGGCCGAGTCGGAACGCTGGCTACTTCGATGAAGCTTGAGAAATTCGCTTCTTCTCTCAAAGAAATTTTTACCGTCGAAGGATTGCGAGTGGTCGGTGATTTGGAACAAACAGTACAAACCATTGCCGTTATTGGCGGCGACGGGAGTAAATACTGGCAACAGGCGTTGGCAGCCGGAGCTGATGTATTGGTAACCGGAGACGTTAAGTTTCATACCGCCCAAGATGCAGAAGCTGCCGGACTCGCGCTCATCGATCCCGGGCACCATATCGAAGCGATCATGAAGCAAGCCCTTGCCGACCGATTCGCTCAAGATGCACAAGCGAGTGGCTACCAGATGAAAGCCACCGCTTCGACCGTTGATACAGAGCCATTTACATTTTTATAATGAGCGTTGGAAAAGGGACGCTATAAAAAACCTCACCCGGTTTAGGTGAGGTTTTTTAACTTATCGCGCTCTTGATTTGGAATTTCTACGTAATGGAGGTAAAATTTTAGTCCCTAAAGCTTTTCTTTCCGCTTTCCATGTTGATGAATCTTTAGGGTCATATTGATCCAAAAAGAGAATAACTTCTCGTACGATGGCCGTTGGAGTAGAAGCCCCGGCGGTTACGGATACTTTTTGAACCCCTTCCAACCATTCCAAATTTAATTCACTTACATCTGCGACGCGATGGGCATTTGTATGAGCGATGTCTTTTGAAACTTGTGCCAATCGGTTTGAATTATTGCTTTTTGGATCCCCGACAACGATGAGCAAGTCGGAATCGCCGGCTTGATCACCAACAGCTTCTTGGCGAACTTGTGTGGCCTGGCAAATTTCATTGTTGACTTCAGCGTAGGGGAAGCGCTCGATCGTTCGATCCATAATATCGGAGACGTCCCACTGGCTCATGGTCGTCTGATTGGTGATAATGACTTTTTCCCTTTGCAGGTCCAGTGATTCGACATCTTCGACCGTTTCGATAAGGTGAACGTGATGGGGGGCGACACCCATGGCACCTTCCGGTTCAGGATGGCCACGCTTTCCGACATAAACGATGTCATACCCTTCGGCTTTTTTCTCTCTGATTAAATCGTGGGTATGTGTCACATCCGGGCACGTGGCGTCAATTGTGGTCAACCCTTTCTCCTCGGCTAATTGCCGGACAGTCGGAGATACGCCGTGAGCGGTAAATATCACCGTACCACTTTCCACTTCCCGGAGAATCTCAAGTCGATTCGGGCCGTCAAGTGAAATGATCCCTTCTTCTTCAAAAGCATCAGTGACGTGTGTATTGTGAACGATCATACCAAGGATATAAATGGGCCTCGGCAATTCTTTATTTTCAGCTGCTTGGCGAGCAATGACCATGGCATCCACGACACCATAGCAATAACCCCTCGGGGAGATTTTCTTCACTTCCATAGCCAAGTCCTCCAATACGTATATACTATGTAATATTATACAGCCATTCGATCGGAACGTAAATGAAAAGGACGGTATTTGCCGTCCTTTTCTTGGCAGGTAAGAAAGTATAGAACTTTTTCCTGCATAAGTGTAACTATGGCTTTCGCCATTAAGGCTTGGTGATCAGTCAAGTTTTCTATTCCGGGCTCCTTCTCCGAGCTTACACATATAGCTTCGGAGGTGGTTGTGCCCCTTCTTTTAACTCAAAGATTTGGGGAGGCTCCTCCTTCATTCCTTGATCGATGTCCTTCTTTTCTTGAGGAGGATTATCGGAAACGGTCGATTGCGTAGCATTTGCAGCTTTAAGCACTTTTGTCACTTGGTTCGCTTTTTGGACCATTCCCGGTATTTTACGTACCATAGGTCCGTATTTTTGAATCATAGGCAACCATTTCCCCGCGCTTTGAATCATCGGCATAAAACGCCCGATGGACCCGAGACCGGCTCCGCTTTGTGCGAGGCCTGCGCCACCTGCTGCCGGAAATCCACCGCCTCCCATCATGGGCATGGCGGCGGATCTGGCGGCCATGGGTGCAGCGCCAAAAGGCATGGGCGGCAAGGGGGGAGCCCCCAGTGGCATCATCGGAGGTGGTCCGAACATAACAATCCCTTCTTTCCTTCCTGAATAATAAAGAGTGAGGCAACACTCTTTTTGTGATAGAATATGAAAATGCGCACGTGCCCGTTCATACTAGAAGTGAGAAGTTAGGGGTGTGAAGTGAGATGTCGGGATTTAGCCGCCTGGAAATTGACGCACGTTTGATAAAACATTTGCGAGCCGAAGACATTGACCGGCCAACGGAAATTCAAGAACGGCTTATTCCTCCTATACTGAGGGGGAAAGATGTGATCGGTCAGTCGCAAACGGGTACCGGGAAAACACTTGCGTTTGCCTTGCCGATGTTATCGAAGATCCACCCGGATATCCCTCGTGTACAGGCCATTGTGGCTGCCCCCACGAGAGAATTGGCCGAACAGCTTTATCAAGTTTTTCATAAATGCATGAGAGACAGTGGTATGGAAGAAATTCGTATCCGGCGCGTCATTGGCGGAACGGATAAAGAACGGAACATGGCGAACCTTAAAAAGCCCCCGCATGTTGTCATTGCAACACCGGGGAGGTTACATGACCTTGTGATAAAGGAAAATGCCCTTGATGTTCATCATGTACGTACGCTTGTCATTGATGAGGCAGACCAAATGTTAGAAATGGGCTTTTTGGAATCCCTGGATCAAGTGGCCGCCCGTATGCCGGAAGCGCTGCAAATGCTCGTTTTTTCCGCCAGCATTCCGCAACGCCTTCAACCTTTTTTAAAAAAATACATGAATCAGCCGCGTCATGTGCATGTGAAACCGGAACAACCAGCACCCGAAAAGTTGACCCATTATCTTATTCCGTTAAGGAGCCGTGGACGCCAACAATTGGCGGTGGAGATGGCCGCTCTGTTGCGTCCGTATCTATGCTTGATATTTGTAAATACGAAAAAAGAAGCGGAAGCATTAACGGATCAATTTATCGCGCACGGGCTACAAACCGAGTGCATGCATGGAGACCTCTCTCCGCGCGCGCGTAAACGAGCGATGCGGAATATTGAGCGCGCGGCCGTTCCTTATGTGATTTGTACCGATATCGCGGCACGCGGGATGGACATTAAAGGGGTTTCCCATATTATCAATCTGCAATTGCCGCAGGATTTAGACTACTATTTGCATCGGTCAGGGCGTACGGCGCGAGCAGGGGCCTCCGGTGAAGTTTTCACGATTGTTTCCAAAGAAGACTATCCGGCGCTTCACCAATTGCAAAAACACCGGTTCACCTTTCAGTATTTGGATATTAAAAAAGGGGAATGGCTGGAAATTGATCAGTTGGGCAGTGGTTACGCACCGGGAAGGCAACGTGTTCGTCCACAACAAAAGCAAAGAAACCCGTCCCATAAGCCGAAAAAAATCAAACCAGGTGAGAAAAAGAGGAGGAGAAGAAGAAAATGAGTGACACTCCACGTTATCTTGGCTCCCATGTATCCATGAGCGGAAAAAAAATGTTGCTTACGTCAAGCGAAGAAGCGGCAGGATACGGAGCGACAGCGTTAATGATTTATACAGGAGCTCCCCAGAATACACGAAGAAAAGCAATTGAAGACTTAAATATCGAAGCAGGCAACGCGCACATGAAAGAAAATGGCATTGAAAAAGTGGTTGTTCACGCGCCGTACATCATCAATATCGCCAACACACAAAAACCGGAAACCTTCGACCTCGGGGTTCGCTTCTTGCGCTCTGAAATTGAGCGGACGGAAGCCATCGGCGCAAGCCAAATTGTTCTTCACCCCGGTTCCCACGTTGGAGAAGGATCGGATAAAGGCATCGCCAAAATCATCGAAGGCCTCAATGAAGTCATTACCAAGGAACAAAACGTGCAAATCGCGTTGGAAACAATGGCCGGGAAAGGTTCCGAATGCGGACGCACATTTGATGAATTGGCACAAATTATTGATGGAGTCACCCACAATGAAAAACTATCGGTTTGTTTTGACACCTGCCATACCCATGATGCCGGCTACGATATCATTAATGATTTCGACGGCGTGATGGACGATTTTGAGAAAACGATCGGCCTCGACCGCTTGAAAGTGCTTCACATGAATGACAGTAAAAATCCGCAAGGAGCACGAAAAGATCGCCACGAAAACATCGGCTTTGGGCATATCGGCTTTGAAGCTCTAAATAACATTGTCCATCATGAATCATTGGCAGACGTTCCAAAAATTTTGGAAACACCTTATGTGGGAGAGGACAAGAAAAATAAAAAACCTCCCTATAAGCATGAAATTATAATGCTTCGGGAGAAGTCCCATGATCCGGAGATGAAAGAAAAGTTAACCCAACAATAGAAAGGAACGGTGCGTAAAATGGCACCGCTACTTTCGACCACGCACTGGTAGATTTGCCCGCTTATGGACGCAAAAGGCCTCCATACTTTTGGTAAAGATCATGAAGCAACATCGCGTGTGCTTGCGATGTTGTTTTTTCTACTTCGTTTATAAATGCAACAACCGAGGCTTGATCAGTGAAATCCACATGTTCGGTTTGAATGAGGTGTACAAGTTTTTGGACTTCATCATCGGTGAGGAAGAAACCTTTACTGTGGGCAAGCGCTTTTAATTGATGCGGAGGCATGTTTTTTACATACTGCTGAACCATTTGAAAATTCAATGTGATTCCCCTCCTTTAGTCATTCTAATCAAACCCTAACTGATAAACTGGTTTTTAATCGACACATCCATACCCATCACGTTGTAGAATATGCGGGAAATACTATGAAATGTGCGAAGTTTGGAGAGCGATTTTTTATATAAACACTATGCATGGATGAGAGGTTTTAGTACAATGTAGGAAAATGATGGTTATCGAAGGCGGTGATGGACGTTTTTTCCCCGAATCAAAGCATCGTTGGACAAATGGATATTTTTGATGATGTGAGCCAGGAAATTCGATTTGTTTTAAAAAAAGATGGAACGATTTTATATAAAAATGAAGTAGCGACAGGCCTGCTATCCACGATCTCGAATTTTTTTTCCACTTTACATAAAGCTGAATGGATGCGGGGCATGTCTTTTTTTAAGGAAATGGAGGAGATGGGCCAACGTTGTGAAAGGACTTTTATTCATGTCATCGACGGGGTCGATCATTCCGTTTTTTATCGCGGAATTTATCGAAATGAACGTTTTTATTTAACCGGAACAGAGCGTCCTTTCCACTCCAAGGAAGTCATGGGGGATTTTACAAATCGATTGCCATTAGGGTTTATAAAAGTAAACGCCGAATTGAAAATAATCGAAAAGAATAGGACATTCCTAGAGTTTGCCCTGCCGAAACTGGAGCAAGGAACAATTGCCGAACTTGGGTTTGAGCGTTTACGGTTGGAATCGGAGGCGGGGGCTTGCATCTACAAAGCAGTGAAGGAAGCCTTTCGCTCTCAATCGATAAGCGAGCAATTGGAAGAAGACCGGGAAGCCGGGCGTTTATTTAGAAGTTTAGCCGTATATGTGCCCGCGAGCGAGGAAGTGATCGGGCTTCTCTTTGATGAAAGTACGGATATAAAATATGAACAATTGCTTCAGTATAAACAGCAAATGGAATCCGTCTCCCACCTTGCTGCCGGGGTCGCCCATGAGCTTCGCAATCCTCTTTCCGTCATTCGCGGTTTCTTGCAATTATCGGAACTGACGAATAGCTTTGAAAAATACGCCAAAACCATTTTTGGCGAAGTGGATCGGATGAACAAAATATTGGAAAATTTTTTGTCAATATCAAGAAAAAAATTCGATGTACATGCTTTATCTCCGATGGAAGTGATCGATACGGTAGAAGACATCATTCGTTCGGAATGCTTGTTAAACAATGTACATTTCGAGGCAAGCATTGCCAAAACCGAGCGGTTACTTAAGATGAATGAAACCATGATTAAACAGGTGATTTTAAATTTGTTGCGCAACTCAATGGAAGCGTATACGCAGGAACAACATAAAGTTTTTTCTTTGATCACATGTGAGCATCCAGAGGACTACGAAATCACCGTCAAGGATAATGGGCCGGGAATTCCTGAAGAGATTCTGGATAAAATTGGCGAGCCTTTTAATACGAGCAAAGATAAAGGAACGGGCATTGGCATTTCCCTGTCCAAAAAAATTATTGAAGACCATCATGGCACTTTTCATGTGGAAAGTGAAAAAAATAAGGGGACAGCCATCATCATCACCCTGCCTTTTCCATAGACCGTATGAAAGCCATGTACGGTCTATTTTTGTTGATGGAGCCTGTGGTCGATCGTGTGAAAACGACTTATCAGCTCCATTCCGTTTCAAAGGATCCTTCATTTACAAACAAACAAAGATGCGCTATACTAAAAAATATTAATCGTAATCATTCTGTTTTAGCATAATGTCTTTGGGATGGAGGTCCTTTCATGGATCAACAAAAATCTGTTATTAATATTCAACACATAACTTATCGTTATGAACGCTCTCCGGTCTTGGATAATGTGAGCTTGACGGTACAGCCGGGCACTTTTCTCGGGCTTGTCGGGCCGAATGGTTCCGGAAAATCGACATTGATTCGTTTGATGCTCGGTCTTTTGAAACCGCAAATAGGCACCGTTCGTCTTTTTGACACCGACGTCCGCAAGTTTTCCAATTGGGAAAAAGTCGGGTATGTATCACAAAAAGCCAATCGTTTCAACGCCGGGTTTCCTGCCACGGTCTTCGAAGTAGTGTCCATGGGTTTGTTTGGACCGGTCGGCTTATTTCGTTTTCTTGGAAAAAAGGATCGGAAACGTGTATATGAAGCGCTGGACACTGTCGGAATGAAAAGCTATACAAAGCAACCGATCGGACGTTTATCGGGAGGGCAGCAACAACGCGTATTTATCGCTCGAGCGCTTGTCAGCAACCCGGAATTGCTCATCCTCGACGAACCGACGGTTGGCGTTGATGCCAATGCCGCTCAACGGTTTTATGATTTATTAGCGGAACTTAATCGAGAGCACGGACTTACCCTCCTCCTTGTAAGCCATGATGTCGGTACGATGACTCGTTACGTCTCGGACATTGCATGCTTGAATCAACGCTTGCATTTTCACGGCAGCAAAGAAGAATTTGAGGAAAATCCGGATTTTTCTACGCTGTATGGCTATGATGTCCAACATCTCGTGCATGAACATGGGGAGCTCACCCAATGATCGACGTATTTTTTCACTATGACTTTCTTCGTCAAGCATTATTTTCCGGGATGATGGTTGGCTTGGCCGCCCCGTTACTCGGGGTATTTCTCGTCGTTAAACGGATGTCGCTCGTGGCGGATGCTCTGTCTCACATTACGCTGACCGGCATTGCCTTTCATTTTTTGTTGGCATCGTTTTTTGTCACGCTGGCAGACATTGATCCGTTATATATGGGGATGGTGTTTGCGCTGGCGGGAGCGTTGTTGATCAATCAGTTGCGCAAAGTGTATAGCCATTTCAAAGAGGTGGCGATCCCGATTATTATGTCGGCGGGGATTGGTCTTGGCGTTGTATTTATCTCGATTGCAGATGGATTTAATACGGACTTGTTCGCATATTTATTCGGAAGTGTTGCCGCGGTTGGCCGTACGGATTTTTATACGATTTTGGTAGTCACTGGGATCGTCATTTTGCTTTTGATCCTTTTTTATAAAGAGTGGTTTTTCCTCTCTTTTGATGAAGAGCAGGCGATGGTCTCCGGGTTGCCGGGCAAATGGCTGGATGTTGTTTTTATGCTTCTCGTGGCGCTTGTCATTTCCGCGGCGATGAGGATCGTAGGGATTTTACTCGTTTCTGCTTTGATGACCCTCCCGGTCGCCGCTGCTATGCAATGGGCAAAGAGTTTCAAACAGATGTTTTTTTACTCGGCACTTTTTGGGGAAGTTGCTGTGCTGGCAGGAATCATTTTCGGATTTTATCTGGATTTGGCTCCCGGGGGAGTCATCGTAGTGGTGGCTGTTACCATCTTACTCTTCAGCCTTGGGGTGAAAAAAATGGGAAAACAAACGTCTCCCTCCCCACTTTCCACACTTAGAAAGGAGAGTTGACATGGATGCACGGAAGGCGATAAAAACGTTAAAAGAGCGAGGGTATAAATACACAGACAAACGCAAAGAAATTATTGGGTTTTTGGATGAGCAAAAGGGTTACGTACCGGCCAAAGAAGTGCTCACGTTCATGCAAGAACGGTATGAAGGGCTTAGCTTCGATACGGTCTATCGTAATCTTTCCTTATTCGCTGACTTAGGGATTTTGGAAGCCAGTGAATGGGAGGGAGAGAAGCGTTTTCGTCTTAGTTGTGAGGAAGATCATCATCATCACATGATTTGTTTAACGTGTGGAAAAACGAAGCATATTCCTGTTTGTCCGATGGAACACTTTCAAGCAAGCGCGGATGATTTTAAAATAACGAGCCACAAATTTGAAATTTTTGGTTATTGCATGCCTTGCCAACGTTCATGACGCTCGAAAGAGTCAAGCTCGCCATGGAAAGGTTGGAAAGGTCAGCATGGATCTAAACCAAGTGGCACTTTACGGCATTCAGATAAAAATGACGCATTAACCAATACTTTCATCCGATAATTCACGGTCTTGCCAGCCAAACTATAAATACCCGGGGATCAAACCGGGTAAGGGGGAGATCAGGTTGGCGGACGAAGGCCGTGAGCGTCAGCAGCCGGATCGGGGAGAGACGAACGAGGAAGATCGACTGGAAGAAAGACCCGTGATGGTTGACCCGCTCATCGAAAGTTATAATGGGGAGTATTTGGAAGAAACCTCAACAGAAATCGCTTCCCCGAGCGTGGATGCCGGGCAGACGAATCAAGCCTCGGATCAATCAGATGAACCTATGCAAGGAGAAGAGCCGACAGTCAATGACGATTCCCTAGGGATGGGATTAGGTACAGCTGCGATTATTATTTCGCTTGTATCGCTCTTTTTCTTGCCGGTCATTTTGGGTGCAGCAGGGATCATTACCGGCTTTTTCGCTCGTCAAAAAGGTGCTTCTGCACTTGGTTGGTGGGCCATCGGTATCGGGGCTGTGTCTATCCTCGTGTCCGTTTTTTTCGCACCTTTTATGTGACTGTAACAACCAACGGCCCGCTCGTAATCGCGAGCGGGCCGTTGTCGTTTTCGGGTGAGAAGCGATAGGGAAGACCTTTATTGAGAAGTCTCTGCTTCTTCAAGTTTGGCGTAATGTTCTTCCGCCAATTTATCGACTTCTTTTTTCAGCTCATCGACCATCGTCTCTTCGGGGACTTTTCGAATAATTTCTCCATGGCGGAAAAGGAGTCCTTCTCCTTTTGCCCCGGCGATGCCGATATCCGCTTCCCGAGCCTCTCCGGGGCCGTTAACGGCACAGCCGAGGACGGCGACTTTGATCGGAGCCTTAATTTGGGCGATGTAATCTTCGACGTCGTTGGCGATGCTGATGAGATCAATTTCAATCCGCCCGCACGTCGGGCAAGCGATTAATGTGGCCGCATCTGAAGCAAGACCGAATGTTTTTGTCAGTTCGCGTGCGACTTTTACTTCCTCGACAGGATCGGCGCTGAGCGATATGCGCATCGTATTTCCGATGCCTTTATCCAAAAGCGCTCCTAGGCCGGCAGCGCTTTTTACCGTACCGGCAAATAATGTCCCGGATTCGGTGATACCCAAATGAAGAGGGTAACTAAAGGCTTGCGCAGCTTTTGTATAGGCTTCAATCGCCAGGTCCACATTGGATGCTTTCATGGAGACGATAATGTCATGAAAATCCAACTCTTCCAGGATCGCGATATGATGCAGGGCACTCTCGACCATTGCATCGGCGGTAGGGTAGCCATATTTCTCAAGAAGATGACGTTCAAGTGATCCGGCATTTACGCCGATGCGTATGGGAACCCCTTTTTCTTTGGCAGCTTCGACCACCATCTCGACTTTTTCACGCGATCCGATGTTTCCCGGGTTGATCCGGATTTTATCTGCACCGGCTTCGATGGCTTTCAGCGCTTTACGGTGATCAAAGTGAATATCAACGACCAGGGGGATGTTGATGCGTGATTTAATCTCGGGAAGTGCATCCGCAGCTTTATCGTTAGGACAAGCCACCCGAACGATATGGCACCCTGCTTCTTCAAGACGCAAGATCTCTTCAACCGTCGCTTCGACATCCTCTGTCTTCGTTGTCGTCATGCTTTGAATGATAACTTCATCACTACCGCCAATGACTAGGTTGCCGACACGAACCGGCCTCGTTTTCGTTCGGTGGATCATTTCGCTCATATTCGCTTTCCGCCCCTTTACATGAGCTTATTTTATAGAAAAACGTACTCGGCTCATTTATGTTGTGCACATATATTATTGTAGCAACAAAGCGGTAAAACTGGCAAGTATTCGGGGCAAAACTAGCCTTCATAAAGAGGGAACGTATACACTTGACCCTCGCGTAACTGCTCGGGCGGTTGACCTTCATTTAAGTACTGAAAATCATTTTTGATGGCTTCCATCTTCATCGGCATGCCTACATCATGAAGTTGCTCAACAATGGTCAACACCGTTTGGCCTGCTTCAATTTCAACGTCGACGGTGTGGTCAAAATGCGTTTCCGTAACTTCCACTGTTTCGTTAGCCGTTTCCGGTGATGAATCAGCGACCGGAAGCGTGCCGCGGGAGACGTCATAATATATGGCAAACGCAACGGTAGCAATCGCGAGAATCCAAATCCATTTTTTCATGAAAAATACCTCCTCTATTAAAACGGTATGCTTGTCCCTTGAAAAAATGCTGATAAAATAACAAAAACTCTCTAATTGGCTTTTCTTTTCGGTTTGTATGTGGTAAGAAAAAGGGGGAAGACATGATGAGGGGGAGCAAAAAATGAAAAAAATCGTTGCAGGGGTAACAGTGTCCGTATTGATAGGCGCAGGTGTTATGTCCTCACCATCTAGCGCAGCTGCCGACGCGGCGCCGGGTGATATTATTATTACCCTTGGCGAAGATTTAAGTGATGAAGAAAGAGAAACGGTTTTATCGGAAATGGATGGCGGTGAACAGGATACAATTATAGAAGTGACAAACGAGGAAGAGCATGACTATTTGGGAGAGTATATCCCTGCCGCTGAAATCGGAAGTAACGCCATCTCTTCTTCGCAAATCACGATAGCGGAAGCGGGAACAGGCATTGATGTAGAGACAAACCGGATTAATTATGTAACTGAAGGCATGTACGCAAATGCGCTCGTCACCGCAGGCGTTGAAGATGCCGATATATACGTCACCGCACCGTTTGAAGTTTCCGGTACCGGGGCGTTAACAGGTCTCATCAAAGCTTATGAAATCGAAACAGACGTAGATATTCCCGAAGATCAAAAACGGGTGGCCAACGAAGAGCTCGTAAAGACCGGTGAACTTAGTGAAAATCACGGGACAGAAGAAGCAACGGAATTAATGGCGAGAATTAAAGAAGCGATCGGGGAAGAAGATGTGGAAACGGAAGAAGACTTGCGAAACCTCATCGAGCGCATCGCCGATGAGATTGGCATCACGTTAACGGATGAGGAAATGGACGGACTTGTGTCCTTGTTTGAACGAATGCAAGACCTCGATATCGATTGGGATCACGTGCAAAATCAAATTTCTCAAATACGGGATAATATCGATGAGTGGGTGAGTTCGGAGGAAGCACAAGGGTTCGTCCAATCGATTCTTGATTTTTTCAGTGAATTGATCGATACGGTCCGCGGTTGGTTTGAAGGCAGCGGCTCGGAGTCAGGCTCTTAAATAAATAGCTGATGAAACTCACGATAATAAATGATCGTGAGTTTCGTTTTGCTTCATATTAATGCCCGCTCCCATATTAAAGCGTTTTATAAGAGAAGAACTTCTGCTACAATATAGATAGATGCTCATCTCGCGAACGTACAGGGAGAACCGGATTTGGGGAAGGAGTGCTCAATCGATGGAGTGGCTTGATATTGAAATTTTCGGCTTTCTCGTCGTTTTTTTGGCAACGATGTTATTTTTCGGGGAATTGCTTGTAAAAGCAAAAGGGATATTCGGAATTATCGGATTTGCATTGATTACGCTTTATTTTGCTCATCATATCGGAGATGCGTCGGGGTTGTGGGTGATCATTCTTTATGCGGCTGGTTTGATATCGATCGTAATTGACGGCAAAGTACTCGGGGATGGTACATTGTCATTTGTCGGCGCCGTCTTAATGATTATCGGACTGACGGTTCCCGCCCCGGGTTTAATGTACGCGTTTCTCGTCGGATTCGCGGTGATGTTGGGGGCGTTAGCGTCCTTTTTCTTTACGAAAGTATTCCCGCGTCGTGAATTGTGGTCAAAAATGACGTTGAAAGAAACAATGTCGAGTGAAGAAGGTTACAATTCCATGAATGAAGGATATAGTGAATTGATTGGAAAAGAAGGCATAGCACTGACGGATTTTCGCCCGATCGGCACGATTGAAATCGAAGGGCAAGCGTACAGTGCTACAACGGGAGCATCATGGTTGGAAAAAAATACGACAGTTAGGGTGACATCGGTGGACGGCACCAGAATTGTTGTAAGCCCCCAACCCAAGAATACGTAAGGTCAGTAAAAGCGCCCTGAAAATGAGGGCGCTTTTTGCTTTGTGGGAAAAATAAGATTGATTGTTTTTTGTATGCTTTTGCCTTCTTTGATGTTACTTTTAAATTCGCACACCCAGAATTTTTGGTGTGTGTCTAGGTGGCCGCACGTTGTCATTCTGCCCGAACGCGAGGTTTTGGTCTTGGAAGCGTGCGAAAGACAAGAATGGATATCCCGATTACGAGCAGCCAATAGATGAAGAACAAGAAGTCGCCATTGTGGCCAAAGACGTCAAGAAACGTTCCGGCTACCGAGGGCAGCGTGGCGATATAAGCGCTCATCACCCAAAGATGGCGATACTGCAAACGGGCGGGATAAATCCTTTTAAGCAACAACCCTATACCCGAGATCGCGAACACACCGATAAACTTCATCCCCGAGGCAAACAAATATAAAAGGATTAAGATTAAAGCAATAAACGCGGGCAGGAGTTCCAAAAAACTTCCGGTCGCTTCCTGAAGTTCAGACTTCGTGAAGCTAAATGCTCCATACTCCATTTGCTCTACCTCCCCATCGGCGACCATGAAGGCGCGATCCTCCAACAGGGCGGTGACGTTTGCTTCGCCCTCGAAATCGCTCGGGGTTACTTCTCCCGAATCATCAAGGATGACCAGGGTATCATCGATATGGGCCGAAAACGGCGTTTCTCCATCTTCAACGGCCAATGTTTCCGATGCCACTTCGTAATCCGGAATATCCTCGGCGAGCACTTGTTGTAGGCGGTCGCCGGCGGTGACGGCGAACGAACTTATGGAAATGGCAGCGGGAATGTTGGTGATGAGCACGAGCAGAAATACATACAAAATCGTTCTGCCGATTTTTTGCCTCCGGAAACGCCCGATCATCGTCGGGGAAAACAAACTGTAAAAAAAAGATTTCCATACATTCACAGTGATGACGCTCCTCTATTATGTAAGGGTAAAGCAATGCGTACGTTGTCGATTATAGCAGAAAATCGAAACTTATTGTTTACAAAGGTGTGAAGTTGATGAATAATAGATGAGGATGAACAATGGTAGCATTACGATAGCTTTAATTTTTTCTTGTTGAAGGGATGAGCGATTTTGGACCTGCAAGAGCTCCTGTTTATGTTTTTGGGGGGGCTGGGGATCTTTCTGTTTGGCCTTAAATACATGAGTGACGGCCTTACGAAAATCGCCGGTGACCGCTTGCGCGAGTTGTTGGATCGGTTCACCTCTAATCCGATCAAAGGTGTAATTGTAGGAATTGTGGTGACGGGTTTATTACAGTCAAGTACGAGTACGACTGTACTGACCATCGGACTTGTGAACGCTGGTTTTATGACATTGAGACAGGCAATTGGCGTTATTATGGGCGCAAACGTGGGGACGACGGTTACTGCATTCATTATCGGGATTGATATCACGGACTACGCGCTACCGATTATTTTTATCGGGACTTTTTTGCTGTTTTTCTTTAAAAATCGTACGGCTACCAACTATGGGCAAGTGATTTTCGGGTTTGGTGCCTTGTTTCTTGGCCTCACGGTGATGAGTGAAGGAGTTTATCCCCTAAGAGACAACCCGGCGTTCGAGGAGCTTACCATCAGCATGAGTGATAATCCGCTTTTAGGGGTTATTATCGGGGCTGCTTTTACTGTCCTCGTCCAAAGTTCGACTGCGGCAATCGGGTTGTTGCAGCAGCTTTATGACGTGGGGGCGATTAGTTTAAACGCTGCACTGCCCGTATTGTTTGGAGATAACATTGGGACGACGATAACGGCTGTTTTGGCCTCCATCGGTGCGTCGGTAGCCGCTAAGCGGGCAGCGCTTAGCCACGTTATTTTTAATTTAATCGGCGCTGTGATCATACTGATTTTATTACAGCCGTTTACGGCATTAATAGCCGTCATTGAGGAGAGTTTTAATCTCGCCTCCCCAATGACCATTGCTGTTTCCCATGGAGTTTTTAACGTCGCGAACTTGCTTATTCAAGTATCATTCATCGGAGTATTGGCAACGATTGTAACGAAGCTCATCCCCGGGAAAGGGACGGAAATTGACCATAAAGCAAAACATTTGGACCCATCATTTATTCAACGCGCGCCGGCCATTGCCCTCGGACAAGCTCGATCTGAAGTTTTGCGCATGGCTGATTATGCACAACAGGGGCTGCATGAAGTCAATAAGTACATCAAGCGGCATCAACGCAAAAATGCCGAGCGAGCTACCCAGTACGAGGCGGCCATTAACAATTTGGATCATGAGATCACGAGCTATTTGATGCAAATTTCCAATCGATCTTTATCTGCCGAGAATTCCTATGTGCATACCATGCTCTTTGACACCGTTCGAGACATCGAAAGAATCGGTGACCATTTTGAAAATATAATGGAACTCGTTGATTATCAAATGAGAAACAAGGTGACGATTTCCGAAGAAGCAAAAGAGGATCTCGATGAAATGGTTTCGCTCACGCTTCATACGCTTCAAGATGCCATCTATGCGATGGAGCACCATGATTTGGACGCAGCCCGGGCGACGGAAAAACAAGAAGCTGAAATCGACCGTATGGAACGGAAATTACGCAGGAAACACATCATGCGGATGAATGACGGACGTTGTTCCGGATCGGCGGGCGTTATCTTTGTCGATATTATCAGCAACCTTGAGAGGATTGGTGATCATTCGGTTAATATTGCTCAAGCGGTTTTGAATGAACAATAGACGTTTACAGTCGCCTCGCTGGAAAATCACAGCGCTCCGATTTAATGGGAGTAAAGAAACGAAGAAACTCAGCACACCGCATGGAGAGGGGATGAGACAATGGATGTATTATGGATCGGGTTGGCGTTTGTAGCCTATGCACTTGCGGTTATCGGGGTAGTCTATCCCATTATCCCGAGCGGTCCCGCCTATATTTTCGCGATTGTTTTTTTCGGGTTGTACGTAGGTTTTGGGGAATTTGGGGTTGCATTTTGGGTTGGACAAACCCTTATTGTTATCCTCCTTTTTGTGGTTGACTTTATGACGAGTTATTATGGGATTACACGTATCGGCGGCTCAAAAGCAGCGGTGTGGGGAAGTATGATCGGGCTCATCGTCGGGCCCTTTATAATCCCTGTGTTGGGTATCATTATCGGGGCAATCGCCGGAGCTATCATCGGGGAATTGACGGCCGGCGGGCATAACCTCAAATCGTTGGGGAAAATCGGATTAGGTTCATTGATCGGCTATTTGGCGGGAGCAGTCATCAAGTTTATTTTTCTGTTTATCGGTCTATTGCTCGCTGGTTTTAGTTGGTGGATATGAGGGGCAATGTATTAGAAAACTGGTTTTCGCCAAGCTTTTATGGCGAAAGCCTTAGTTGCACTTATGCAGATAAGAAAGTTGATTTATGCTTACTTATCTGCCAAAAAAAGCTTGCTGTCTTTCTGTTTCTATGATATATTATCCATTGTCTTAAAAAAATAGAATGAGGATGGCGGTGTAGCTCAGCTGGCTAGAGCGTACGGTTCATACCCGTAAGGTCGGGGGTTCGATTCCCTCCGCCGCTACCATTGCAAACAGAACGGCGGTTGTGGCGAAGAGGTTAACGCACCGGATTGTGGCTCCGGCATTCGTGGGTTCGAGTCCCATCAACCGCCCCATTCCAGGACCCTTAGCTCAGTTGGTCAGAGCAGACGGCTCATAACCGTCCGGTCGTAGGTTCGAGTCCTACAGGGTCCACCATATAGAAAAACAACCCTGAGGCTTGAAGGGGTTTTTTATTGTTGAACCCGCTTGAGAGCCTATGCTCGAAAGAAAATATTTGTAAAAAACATAGAATAGGTTTAAAGTTAATAGAAGCGGGGTAGAGTACCTTAGAAAGGTTGTTTACCCTGCGAGTAAATAAACTAACACATTGGAGGAGATTCACATGGCTAACTATCAACTTCCGGATCTTCCATATGCAGCAGATGCATTGGAGCCACACATTGATGAAGAAACGATGAACATTCATCATGACAAGCACCATAATACTTATGTAACAAAGTTAAATGATGCACTCTCCGGTCATGATGACCTCGCCAACCAAAGCGTTGAAGATTTGGTGACAAATTTAGATAAAGTACCCGAAAATATTCGTACGGCGGTTCGTAACAACGGCGGCGGCCATGCGAACCACAAGCTGTTTTGGACGATTCTTTCCCCAAACGGAGGCGGCAAGCCATCCGGTGACCTGTTGTCCGCGATCGAAAACAAGTGGGGCAGTTTTGATCAGTTCCAAGAGGAATTTACCAATGCCGCGCTTGGTCGCTTTGGCTCAGGTTGGGCTTGGCTCGTCGTCGATGGCGGTAATCTTGCGATTCAGGATACGTTAAATCAGGATTCCCCTTTAACCGAAGGGAAGACACCGATTCTCGGCATTGATGTCTGGGAGCATGCCTATTACCTCAAATACCAAAACCGTCGTCCGGAATACGTGAAAGCATTCTGGAATGTTGTGAATTGGCCCGAGGTTGAAAGACGTTACAAAGAAGCATAAGAAATAAAATTCCCCCTGAAAAGGAATTCTTTTCAGGGGGAATTTTTAATGGCAGGTAAGAAAGAATAAATCACCTTTCTTACCTGCATAAGTGCAACTAAGGCTTTCGCCATAAAAGCTTGGCGAAAGCCAAGTTTTCTAAAAATCGCGGAATAGCACGCGTGTAATTGCACATGCTAACGGTAGATGAGGTAGGTGTGTGTGATGGTCTCTGCGATTTTCAAACGGTTGCTTCCCGAAAATGTGGAAGCAACGAAAGATTTTAAACTATTGCTATTGATCGGTGGCTTATACGCTTTAAGCACGGCGCTTTCGAATACATTTGTCAACGTGTACATATGGAAACAATCCGGGAGCATCACGGCAATTGCCCTTTATCAATTGGCTACGGTCCTTGTTTCGCCTTTGGCGTTCTTTTACGCGGGTCGATTGGTAAAACGGATGGATCGAACGATTGTGTTAAGAGTCGGTGTTGTGCTGCTTGCTCTTTTTTATTTTGCCGTTCTTTTTGCCGGCACGAGCGTGGAGGATGTACTCTTTTTGTTAGGGTTGCTGTTAGGGTTGGGCTTTGGTGTATACTGGCTTGCTTTTAACGTGCTCACGTTTGAAATAACTTCACCGGATACAAGGGATGTTTTCAACGGTTATCTTGGTTTATTCACATCGCTCGCCGGGATGATCGGCCCGATGACTGCCGGAATCATTATTGCCTGGTTCCCGGGATACAGCGGCTATCAGTCTATTTTTACCGTATCCCTGTTGTTTTTTGCTGCAGCGGTGGTTGTCAGTTTTAAATTTAAAAAGCGCTCCTCCGCGGGGATTTTCCGGATCAGTAAAGTTTGGCAGCGACGCCATGAAGATTTGGATTGGCGCCGTATCCTATATGCTCATTTTTTTCAAGGGTTGCGTGAAGGGGTTTTTACGTTTTTAATCGTTTTGTGGGTCTATACGACGACGCAAAGTGAATTGGCATTGGGCACCTATGGTTTAATTACGTCGGCCGTTTCGTTTTGTTGTTATTTTGCGGTAGGGCGCTTTCTGCCTGTCCGTATGCGCAGGCGTTCGATTTTTATCGGCTCTTTGCTGCTATACGTTGCCATTTTCTTTATCGTTCCCGACCCTACATATATGCGCCTGATGATGTATGGGATTGTGATTTCAGCTGCCTATCCGTTGATATTTGTCCCGTTTGTGTCGATGACGTATGATATCATCGGAAAAGCATATAAGGCGGCTTCGATGCGTGTGGAGTATTTAATTGTAAGGGAGTGGTTCGTTAATGGAGGCCGAGCTGTCTCCATCATCTGTTTTTTGATCTTCATTCATGTGCTGGGAGATAAACAGGGAATTTTGTTTACATTGCTTGTTTTTGGCGCCGGGCATCTTTTTCTATACTTGGCCATCCGGCACATTCCTCCTCACGGGGGGAGGCTCCCGGACGACGAATATTCCAGCAAAAGCCTTGGCGCTCAAGAACGTCAAACATAGTTACCATTAGAAAAAGAGGTGGACGTTCGACATTTTTGGCGACAAGAGAAGTTTTTCTCATGTGCATCGAAGGGAGGCTATGCTACAATAAAAAAAACGCTAAGGCACATGCTTTTGTAAGGAGAGGAGAAACCATATGGCAAAGGAAAAACGGAAAAATCATATTCCGTTACGTTTGAATATCCTTTTTTTTGCTGTATTTATCTTATTTTCAATTTTGATCTTGCGCCTTGGCTATATACAAATTGTCCAGGGAGAAGAATATGAAGAAATGGTCAATAACGATGGGGAACGGACGGCGAACGTCGACGCGCCGCGGGGGTTAATGTTTGATCGGAACGGAAACACCGTTGTCGATAATGAATTGCAGTTAACGCTTACGTATACGAATCGGCCCGGCAATGATGAAGAGAGGCTGGAGATTGCCGAGCGATTAACTAATTTTTTGGATATTGGTGAAGAAGCTATTGATGATATCAATGAACGGGAGTGGCAAGACTATTGGTTGCAAACGAGGGATGAGGAGGCCGATGAGCTCGTGAGCGACGAGGAAGAAGCCCAGCTCGAGGAAGATGACGACATCTATGAACTCCAGCTGGAGCGGCTACCGGAGGAACAAGTCATCGAGGACCTTAGCGAGGAAGAACAGGAGACCGTGGCGATTTGGACCGAGATGATGAGCGGGTATAATTATTCCCCCCATCGGATTGCGAGAGGCATCGATGAGCGTACGGCCCATGCAGTCAGCGAGTTAATGCATGAACTGCCGGGGATTGACGTCATGCGTGATTCAGTTCGCATGTATCCATACGGAGACAGCTTCCCGACATTGTTTGGCGGGACCGGACAAATCCATTCCAACGATCTGGAGCGGTACTTGGGCCAAGGTTACGAACGAACGGATATTGTCGGTACAAGTCAATTGGAACAAGAATATGAAAGTGTGTTACGGGGAGAAAAAGCAGAAATAACCACCGATGCTGACGGAAATGAATCAATGGATCCGGGGAAGCGAGGCAACGATCTAGTTTTAACGATTGACATGGCTTTGCAGCAAGAAGTGGAGGACGTTATTGACAATAACATTGAAAGCACGAGCGGGAGCACCTTCCTAGATGACCGCGAAGCCTATGCCGTTATGATGGAGCCAGATACGGGGGAGATTCTTGCGATGGCGGGGTATGATGATCATCTCGGCACCGTTCAAAGTGCGTATGAAATTGGGTCGACGATTAAACCGGCAACGGTGCTGGCCGGTTATAGCAGTGGCGTTATTGATCATGGGACGGTCTATCATGATACGCCGATTAATCTGCCCGAATCGCCTTCTATTTCTTCATGGCAAAATTTGGGCCATGTGAATGACATTGACGCCATCCGGCAATCATCTAACATCTATATGGCAAGAATAGCCATGGCACTTGCCGATTACCAACTTGGCGTGAGTGGAACCGATTGGTCGGGAGCATCTCAGGCCTATAATGTACTGCGGAACCACTATCGTCAATTCGGACTCGGCGTGGAAACGGGCATTGATCTCCCTTCAGAATCGACGGGGATGGCAGGAGACGATAATCCCCAGAACCTCCTCTATATGAGCTTTGGACAGTTTGATACGTATACGCCGTTACAAATGGCTCAATTTGCCGCGACATTAGCCAATGACGGTGATCGTCTGAAGCCAAGACTTGTAAAAGAAATTCTCGATCCGGCCACGGACAATGATGAATCGTCTTCGGTCGTTCGCCAATTTAGCCCCAAGGTCATGAATTCTGTGGGTAATACGGATGGGGATTTCGAACGGATGCAGGAAGGCATGAGACAAGTGATGCAACAAGGCGGGTCAAATGGAGGCACAGCATACAGTGATTTTAGCGGTGCCGACTATAATCCGGCGGGGAAAACGGGAACGGCTCAGACCGGTGTTAATGGACAAGAAGCTCAAAATCAGGCGATGGTGGCTTTTGCTCCCCATGATGATCCCGAGGTCGCGATCGCGGTGATTGTCCCGAACACCTCGACGAGCGATGAAGATTCAGGTCTGGCCAACAGCATTACTCGTGATGCTCTCGATGCCTATTTTGACATGCAAGCGGATGGAGCAGATCCGGAAGAAGCCGATGACGATGATGAGATTTTCCGGGATCCGGATGATGATCTGGAATAAAGGCTTGTTTCCTATTTTTCTCCCGTAAAAGAATATAAGCGTTGATTTATGTAAAAAAACCTGATAATATTATCAGGTACGATTGCTTAAAGATAAGGAGGGATAGCCATGCGTGTTCAAGTAACACTTGCGTGTACGGAAACCGGAGACAGAAACTATATTTCATCGAAAAATAAACGGACCCATCCGGAGCGTATGGAGCTAAACAAATTTTGCCCACGTCTTAACCGTTATACGCTTCACCGTGAAACAAAGTAAGCAGCAGATGAGTATGCTGCTTACTTTTCTTTATAAAGAAACAATGTTTACCGCGTTAAGATCATAGGATAAAAAACCGAGGCGTTTTAAGTTGGGAGGTGGCGGCAGGTGATGAATAAGACAGAGGTTCGTTCGTATGTACGAGAACAATTTTCCGTACTGACGAGGCAGGAGCGAGAGCAACGCGGCCGAAAGTTGCATCGGCAATTATATCAAAAATCGTTTTGGGAACATGCGAAAATCGTTGCCGTAACCATTGATACATATCGAGAAGTACCGACAAGACCGATCATAGAGGAAGCCTGGCGGGCAGGGAAAACGGTCGTTGTCCCCAAAGTAGACCGTGAGCGCCATACGTTGGATTTTTTTAAGCTTACGTCGTTTATGGAGTTGGAGGGGACCCGCGGACTTCAGGAGCCTGTGCCAACCCAATGTGAACAAATCGCAAAGGAAACCATCGACTTCGTTATCGTGCCGGGCTTGGCATTTGATCATGCAGGGTATCGCGTCGGGTTTGGCGGTGGTTACTATGATCGTTATCTCAAAAACTATCAAGGAAAGACCGCCGCTCTTGCCTTTTCTTTTCAACTTTTTCCCTCTTTGCCGATCGAGTCCCACGATATCCCCGTTCACCATTTAGTAGCGGAGAGATCATCGTGACGGTTCTCCTTCTTATCAGTGTTGCCTTTATTGCCTCCCTTGCCTACCGGTATCAAGCACTAACCGTTGGCGGTGCCTGGACGGCTTTTCTTGTCGGCGCCGCGATTGCGGTTTCTTTTTCTTACGAAGGCCTCATCATTCTGGCGTTATTTTTCATCGGTAGCACGATCTTCGGCCGATTGCCGGCCCGTACATTTAAGCGTGAAAAAGAACGACGCACAGCCGGGCAAGTGTTCGCGAATGGCGGAGTCGCGGCTCTCCTTGCTATCTCGGCACTGTTGTTTGCGAACGATGAACTGACCGGGATCATGTTCATCAGCGCGCTCGCTGCTGCGGGCAGTGACACTTGGGCAACGGAAGGCGGCAAGCGCTGGGGCGGACGCCCTTATCATCTCAGAATCAATACACGAACGCCTGCCGGCCGCTCGGGGGCGATTTCTCCTATCGGTACGTTGTTTGCTTTTCTCGGAAGCGGTCTCATCGCAATCTTCGGCAGTCTTTTGCTTCTGGGAGGATCTTGGATGTCATTGATTTGGATCGCCGGTTTTGCAGGAGCAATGGCTGATACGGTCATTGGCGCATATCTTCAAGAAGAACGTCAATGTGTGCGTTGCAACAGCCTTACGGAAGAAAAAAGCCATTGCGGTCACCCCACCCGAATTGTACGGGGCGTTCCGGGGTTTGACAATGATAAGGTGAACATGGCATGCACCATTGTTTCCCCCTTATTCGCCATGATTATCGTCTTCCTCGTATAGCCGCTGATGGATTCAGCCAACCTATATAGCGGAAGGAGGAAAGGTTATGAAAAAATTCATGATGATCATTGGTTTAGCAATCCTGGGGCTCCTTATGTACCGCTATCGTTATTTTTTACTCAGGTACAAAATAAGCAGACGCCTGCTCCTCAAAAGTATATTGGCGATCCCGCCTTTACGGCGTCGAGTGTTAAGAAAATATTCTCCGTTTGCCCACTAGAGCTTCTCAAATGAGCGTATTCCGCGGGAGAGGACCCGTTAAGCCTTACCGGTTACTATTTTCGGTGATTATCATAGCAAATATTCGCATTGGCATGCGCCTGTCGTTTATGATGGAGGGGAGAAGATTTTTACTAGTAAGGGAACGAAATGATAAAGGATGAACGCGATGGAGGTTAGAGATCAAGATGTGCTCTTTTGGGAGCTCGCGCATCATCTCGTAGTGAAAAATGGATTCCAAGCCGTCCATGTGACGAACGATCGAAAGAAACTATGGTTGGAAAAGGAGACGGACAAGGAACAATTCTTGATTTCCCTTTCCAAAATCGATCTGGCATGGAGTAGAGGCCTTGGCAAATTAATGAAGGATAATGCCCGCGAGTCTCAATCCTTTAAAAGGGCTTCTCTCCGTAAGAATACGGTCTACCATAATTTGTATATTACTTCAATGGCACCCGCGGACGATTGGAAAAGCACGACGAGCGAAATTATTTATACCGATGCGGCAAGGCGAAAGCCGATGCAAACGTGGCTGTTTGCTGCATCGGTCGGGGCACAGCACGGGGATGATATCGTAAAGTTTTTACACTTGTTAAACGCGGGTGATCATTGGCCGAGCAAAGAAGAAATGCTTCACAGTGACGATCATTCGCGTGCCCAGAAAACAGCTCATCAACGGCAACGCATTGTAAGAAATATTGAGCGGGAACAAGAGGAAGCGATCAATGTTTTTACATATGGAAAGTCACGTTTCACATATATTTTGCTCGTCTTAATCCTCATGATTTTTGTCTGGATGGAAATGGTCGCGGACTCCACAAATGTACTGGCGTTGATTGACTTCGGTGCGAAATACAACCCGCTCATCGATGATGGCGAGTGGTGGCGTATTTTGACTTCTATGTTTTTGCATATCGGGTTTTTTCACTTATTTATGAACTCATTAGCTCTTCTTTTTCTTGGGACGGCAGTGGAGCGTATTTTCGGAACGGCGCGGTTTATTTGGATATACATGGTTGCCGGGATCGTTGGCTCGACAGCCAGTTATGCGTTCACGGAACAAGTTTCAGCGGGAGCTTCCGGAGCAATTTTTGGCTGTTTCGGTGCTTTGGTGTTCTTCGGGGTCAACCATCGACGCCTTTTTTTCCGAACGATTGGAAGAAGTGTCATTGTTATTCTCCTGATTAATGTCATCTTCGGAACGATCGTTCCGATGGTTGACAACGGCGCCCATATGGGAGGTTTAGTCGGAGGATTTCTTGCTGCTGCAACGGTGGGCATGCCTGATAAGACGTATAAATTAAAACAGCTTGGCGTGGTTCCCGCGATTGCCGCACTCCTCGTCATTTTATTTGCCTATGGCTATTACGGTGAAGGGAACGACCCGGAGGAACCGATTGTTCAGATTCAATTGGCTCAAGAGCTTATGGAAGAAGAAGCGTATGATGAGGCCTACGATACGATGGCGAGTGTGATTGATGGGACAGCTATGCCTGAGGCGTATTTCATGATCGGAAATGCAGCTTTCGGACGCGAGGATTACGAGGAAGCCGAGAGCTTTTATCAAGAAGCATTGGCCGAGAATCCTGATTTTCACGAGGCAGCGTATAATCTCGCGCTTGTTTATTCCGAAGCAGGCGAGGAAGAACAAGCGCTTGAATACGTGGAACGTGCTCTTGAATTAGAACCAGATAACGACCAATACGAAGATTTACTGGAAGAACTTCAGGGGGCTTGAACGCTCAATATTAGCTCCTCTTTCCACCTTTAAGCTCATGGGAAACCTGGGACTCGCATACGTTAATGTTAAGGTTGTACCGGCTGAACGGGGGTGGAAAAGGATGCTGGCTGTGTTTGTCATCGCGGCTGTTATCGGTGCACTTCTGTTTTACCAACGCCTTGGCGAAGGGCCGAGATGGTTGGTAGTTATGCTCGTGATATTCGCAGGTGTAGGCTATTTCGGCTTCGCCTTGCGGAACGGGTATTTAAGTTTCGTTTTGGAAGGATGGGTTTTGACGTTTTGGTTTTTAGCCACGCTTGCTTTTATCGCGACGGCAATGATGGCTTATCGACCACGGTTTGGTTTTTTTCGACGGGATGATTATCGAACTTGGGCAAGTGTTATCGTCCTGTTTTTTTTGAGCGGGGCACTTGTAAACGTATGGATGTCTGCAGTTTTTACGTACATCTTTTCCGTTCTAGTATTCGCGGCAGGCTTAATGATCGGCTTTTTGGCGCAAAATTATTTGTATTCCTATTGGCCAAGGGTTGAATGGCTTCCTTACGTGCCGTTGCTCGTGCTTATTTTTGTTTCGGCGGGAAAATTGCTATAATAATACTGCTATGAAAATTAATTCAATCTATGATATACGCCAATTGTTGTTACGCTATCATTCGGTGATCTATACAAGAGATCCGAATGCGGATATCATCTTGATGGAAGAAGAATTGGCCATGTTAAAAGAAGCAGGGTTATTGGAGGCGAAAGATTATTATGCTTGCAAGCTTGTTTTGCAAGCGGAGCAACGAAGGTTGGAACAAAACGATCAAGGGTAACCGGGCGAATGGGAGCGTTTCATCATGACAACGTACATTGTAGGTGTCGACGTCGGGGCCACCACAACAAAATTCGGCCTGCTGACGAGTAGGGGAGAGCATCGGGAACAATGGAAGATTCCGACAGACAAAAAAAATGGGGGCAAAGATTTCCCGCCCCAAATCATTGCCGGCATTGAAGAGCGTTTTAGGAAACACGGGATCTCAAAAGGGCAAGTGCTCGGTGTTGGTATCGGTGTTCCGGGGTTTATTGATGAAGATGAAGAAGTCGTCTCAGCTCCTAATATTGGGTGGAAAAGTTATCCATTGCAATCCGTCTTCGCGGATGCGTTTGATGTGCCTGTATGTATCAATAATGACGCGAATCTTGCGGCGGCGGGCGAACATTGGCAAGGTGCCGGTAAAAACGAAGCTTCCACTTTTTTTATAACGATCGGTACCGGAGTAGGTGGCGGAATGATCGTTAACGGGGAACTCGTTAACGGAGTCAGCGGTACCGCCGGCGAGATTGGCCACACGCTTGTCGTCCCGCATGGGCGGCTTTGTACGTGCGGGCGCGAAGGGTGTTTGGAGGAATATGTTGCGGTCAAAGGGTTACGCCGAAGTTTGCGCGACCATCTTCGTAATGGGATGGACACGAGTAGATTGCATGAAGACAGTGATGCAATAGCTATCTATGAGGCCGCGGCTTCAGGGGACGCTCTGGCGCGTCACATCGTCAATGAAGCCGCCTATTATTTGGGGTATGCCCTTGCGAACGTGGCGACGATGCTCAATCCCGAGAAAATCATCATTGGCGGCGGAATATCCGCGGCCGGGGACACGTTGTTACAACCTTTGCATCTTCATTTTAAACGCTTTGTTTTAAAAGAAGCCGATCGAAAATTAGCTTTGGAGCCTGCACGGTTTGGCAATGATGCAGGTATTTACGGGGCAGCATGGCTCGTGATGAAACGGCTTGGTTATTTTGACGGTCGACGTTGGCCGTTAAAATAGAGGAGGTACATAATTTGGGAAAGAAAAACATTTCGATGCTGGGCGTGCCTTTGGATTTAGGACAAAACCGCAGAGGTGTTGATATGGGGCCCAGCGCGATTCGTTATGCAGGGGTGCGCGAGCGTTTGGAAGCACTCGGGTACAATGTCTGTGACCACGGAGATTTGACGGTCCCGGATCGCTATGAACAAGAACCCGAAGACGATCTAAAGCATCTGAACGCTGTTGTCGAGACGAATCGTACATTGGCAAAAAAAATGGAGGATATCGCGTCAGGTGAATCAATCCCGCTTGTTTTCGGCGGTGACCACAGCATTGCCATCGGAAGCCTCGCGGGAATCACACGACATTATCAAAATCTTGGTGTGATTTGGTACGACGCCCACGGAGATTTGAACACGGTAGAAACTTCCCCTTCCGGAAATATTCACGGAATGCCACTGGCCGTTAGTTTAGGGCTCGGCCACAAATCCCTAACAGGCATCATCGGACAGAAGCGCGCGATCAAGCCCGAAAACATCGTGATTATCGGAGCGCGAGCATTGGATGATGCGGAAAAAGCGCTGATTCAAAAGCATAACATTAAAGTGTTCACGATGCATGAAGTCGACCGTTTAGGGATGAGTGAAGTGATCAATCAGACGATCACGCATCTGAAGGATTGTGACGGGATTCACGTAAGCTTGGATTTGGACGGGCTTGATCCCATTGATGCCCCCGGCGTAGGGACTCCGGTCGTCGGCGGTTTATCTTACCGGGAAAGCCATTTAGCCATGGAGATGTTGGAGGAAACGGGAAACATTACTTCGTGCGAGTTTGTGGAGGTGAACCCGATCCTCGATGAACAAAATAAAACGGCAGAAGCAGCTGTTGCACTTATCGGGTCATTATTTGGTGAAAAGATAAGATAAGATGATCTAAAATTGGAGGAACAAAAGCCATGGAATATCGTATTGAACGGGATTATTTGGGTGAAAAACAAGTGCCGAAAGAGGCCTATTACGGCATCCAAACCGTGCGCGCACAAGAAAATTTTCCGATCACGGGCTATCCGCCCCACAAATCATTAATCCAAGCCTTCGGCTTCGTAAAAAAAGCCGCTGCCATGGCGAATAGGGACGTTGGCGGATTAAACGACACACTCGCGAGCGCGATTATTAAGGCAGCGGAAGAAGTCATCGCGGGTAACCTCGATGATGCATTTGTCGTGGACGCGATTCAGGGAGGGGCCGGCACATCGTTTAACATGAATGCAAATGAAGTCATCGCGAATCGTGCGATTGAAATCATGGGCTATGAAAAAGGGGACTACAATCGATTAAGCCCGAATACGCACGTGAATATGGCGCAATCGACGAACGACACGTTTCCGACGGCCATTCATATCGCGGCATTGAAGCTTTCCCAAGGATTACAAAATGTACTTAACGAAGTGATTGACACCTTGAAAAAGAAAGAGCAATCCTTTGATGATGTGATAAAAATGGGGCGCACCCATTTGCAGGACGCTGTTCCGATTCGCCTTGGCCAGGAGATGGGCGCCTATCGGCGCATGCTGGAAAGGGATCTTCACAGAATCGAACGAGCCGTGGATAACTTAAATGCCGTCAATATGGGAGCAACAGCCGTCGGTACGGGACTGAATGCCGAGCCCGAATACATTGATACGGTGGCAAACTACTTGGCCAACTTAACCGGGCTTAAATTAACAAGTGCCGAAGACCTCGTCGATGCTACCCAAAATACTGATGCATACACAGAGCTCTCCGGTTCGTTAAAAGTGTTGGCGATCAACCTTTCCAAAATGTCCAATGATTTACGTTTGATGAGCTCGGGACCAAGGACAGGATTAAATGAAATCAATCTGCCTTCCCGCCAGCCGGGATCCTCAATTATGCCCGGAAAAGTGAATCCGGTCATGTGCGAAGTTGTCAATCAAATTTCTTTCCAAGTCATCGGGAATGATCATACGATTAGTTTAGCCTCAGAAGCCGGGCAAATGGAGATCAATGTTATGGGGCCCGTGCTCGTGTTTAACCTGTTACAATCGTTGTCTGTATTGGAAAATGGGTTGAACGTTTTCAGAAGTTATGCGCTGGAAGGCCTCACGGCCAATCGGGAAGAGGCGAAAGAAATGGTGCACCAAAGCGTCGGGATTATTACAGCCATTAACCCTCACGTAGGTTATGAAGTCGCTTCTCGAGTAGCAAAAGAAGCCCTTGAATCCGGACGTTCGGTGAAAGATATTTGCGTCGAACGCGGCATTTTATCGGAAGAAGAACTGGACGAGATTCTTGATCCCCAGGAAATGACTAACCCCGGCATCGCGGGCGCAAGATTTATGGAATGATAAAGGGGCTGTCCCAAAAGCAAAATCCGCTGTGATACAACGTTATCACGGCGGATTTTTTTGTCGTAAAGGCAGGGGAAATCGGCGGTTCTTCCTTCTTTTGGCTGATAGCGGCCAACCAACTCGCCTTTATGCTGCCGGGTAGGTCTTCGCGCTTTCGTCTGTGGCTTTTCTTATTTCAAAAAGTCATATTGCACAAGTTGAAAATGATCAGTTGCATTTGCGGACTCATTTGGCACTCGGCAAACATTATGAGTCCGCACAATCCGATCTTGAGGACTCCTCTGGCTACTGAGCAACGCTATGAGTCCGCACAATCTGATCTTGAGGACTCATCTAGCTACCGAGCAACGTTATGAGTCCGCACAATCCGATCTTGAGGACTCCTCTGGCTACTGAGCAACGCTATGAGTCCGCACAATCTGATCTTGAGGACTCGTCTAGCTACTGAACAACGCTATGAGTCCGCACAATCCGATCTTGAGGACTTATCTAGCTACTGAACAACGCTATGAGTCCGCACAATCCGATCTTGAGGACTCATCTAGCTACTGAGCAAAGCTATGAGTCCGCACAATCTGATCTTGAGGACTTATCTGATACTGAGCATGGGTTTTTACTTTTCGTGCTAGAGGGTTTTTATGCTTTGGGGTCGATATTTCGTGAATAATACTGTTGAACGTCGCTATGCCTATAATTGTATTGGAATTTTTTGGGGGGGAATTAATTTTCCATTTACTCTTATCCTATACGAGGCAAGGATTCTGTGACAGCGCAATTAGCTCGGTCAAACTGTACTACAAGGAAGCGCAAATGTGAAAATGAAATTCGTTGATATCTACTTTGAAGGAAATAACTGATCTTGTGTATGGCCTGCTCTGTAAGTATTTTAAGTGTGTAAACCGATCGTTTACACGTTGAAACCAACGGTTTATCGATTGTTGATGTTTGATGGTATAAACTAAAAGCATAAGGAGGCCGCCCATGAAGATAGGTGATCAGATTAAAAAGCTACGTGAAAATGAAAATCTTTCCCAAGAAAAATTAGCTCATCAGCTCCATATAACGCGACAAGCTGTTTACAAATGGGAGAACGATAAGGGGTATCCCGATATCCAAAATTTAATCAATTTAAGTGAGGTATTTGAAATCAGTCTGGATGAACTCATTAAAGGAGACCACACCTTCCAGAAAAATATCAAAGTAAAAGGAGGCACAGGACTTTTTTCCAACCGAGGCCTTTTATCTTCCCTTAACTACTTCAGCTTATTCTTTGCTCCTTTTGTGTTCCCCATTATTACTATTATAGCGGGAACTGCTGAAATTAAAAAACATGGAAAAAGAGCATTGATTTCTCAATTAATCCCTGTACCTGTGTACACGTTTATGATCCTATTTTTTCACCTTACCACGTATTTGGGTATACCTGAGGAGGGCACGGCTATCTTTGAGATCAGCGGCACAATTTTCGTTATTCTTACTCTTCTTTGTGTTGCTATCTGGAATGTTGTTCAGGGTGTCAAACTTTTAAGGAGGCAAAAAAATGATGGCCGACAATAAACCGATGATGCAAGTAAAAAACGTTAGTAAGGTTCTAGGTAAAAAGAGAGCAGTTAACGACGTAAGTTTTGATATATATCCTGGCGAAGTATTCGGTTTATTAGGACCGAATGGGGCAGGTAAAACGACAACGATCCGTATGCTGGTTGGCTTAATTTCGATGACAAAAGGTCAAGTATTGATAAAGGGGGCAAGTATTGAAAAAGATTTTGAAGAAGCGATATCTCAAGTGGGTGCCATTGTCGAAAACCCTGAAATGTATGATTATTTAACGGGGTATCAAAATCTGCTTCACTATGCGCGCATGGCTGGGAACGTCTCAGAAAAACGTATGTACGAAATCATTGAATTAGTCGGACTAGAAAATACGATTTCTGACAAAGTAAAAACCTATTCACTGGGAATGCGTCAGCGTTTAGGATTAGCGCAAGCACTGATCCACTCTCCATCCATGCTTATTTTGGATGAACCAACCAATGGTTTGGATCCAGAAGGTATACGTGAATTCCGTCAGCATTTAAAAAAATTAACGAAAGAAGAAGGGATATCTGTTCTTGTATCCAGTCATCTGCTCGCCGAAATGGAATTGATGTGTGATCGTGTTGGAATTATTCACCATGGAAAATTGGTCAACGTTCAATCTATCCACGATTTTGTAGAAACCGATTTAGCTGTGTCAATTACAGCTGATCGTGTTGATATCGCTGATCAGGTTTTTAAAAATGCATTTCCAAAACATTTCTGCGAAGCATATGAAGAAACGATTGAAGTCCGTATAGACTACGAGCAAATTCCAGAATTGATCAAATGCTTCGTGGAAAATGAAGTAAAAATATATAGTGTGAAAACAAAGTCGAAGACACTAGAGGATACATTCCTCGAATGGACAGGAGGTCAGCAAATTGTCTAAAGTATTCGCTTGTATTAAAAACGAAAACATGAAAATATACCGGCGTGTTGGCCCACGAATAATGATAGGGATGATCATTGCTGCTGTGTTTATCCTTGCACTAATCCAAAATTATTCACCTATACCTCCTGAATCGATGTGGAATTTTGTATACGACAATATAGAAATATTCGTCTCCATCATCATTATGTTTGCGGTTATTATCGCCGCTGGGAGTATTTCCGGTGAATTTTCGAAAGGTACCATTAAACTTTTACTGGTCCGTCCAATCAACCGATCAAAAATATTATTGTCTAAGTACGTTGCATCCCTTATATTTTCATTTATTATGCTTGTCATTTCAGTTGCACTTTTACTCATCATTGGAGGCATGTTTTTCGGATTTGAGGCGCCATCGCAGGCGAATGTTACAACAATGGATGGAAGTACAGTAGAAAATGTTATGCCACACTTCATAATTTCTATTGCTTTTGTGGGTGTTGATATACTAATGATGGTAACCATTGGCTTCATGATCTCAACCATTTTTCATAATAGTGCGTTGGCAATTGGGATCACAATCTTTTTGAGATTCGCCGGCCCTAATATTGTTTTGGCACTTCAACAATATGATTGGGCACGGTATATCTTGTTTGCCAATTTGAATTTACGGCAGCATTTAGGCGGCGCATCATACATCGAGGGCTTAACGATGACATTCTCTGTGATTACGTTAATCGTTTATTTTTTTATTTTCATCATTTTGACTTGGTGGATATTTATAAAAAGAGATGTGGCAACTTAAAGTAGGGTAATGGTATAAGAGGAGCAGCATTTGCTTCGATATGATGCCCGCGCGATGAAAACCATGAAGAGCTCGGCGGGGACATTTTAGTTGAGATTGATTTAGAAAGATAAAAACTAAAATATAATCGGGGCTGTCCCAAAAGGGCAGCCCTTTGCCTATGAAAAAACGCTTTCGATTTGATCGAACGCCCAATCCAAATCTTCTTCTGAAATCGTAAGTGGGGGTGCAAGCCTGAGAACGTTTTCATGGGTTTCCTTGCACAATAATCCGGCTTTCATCAGCTGTTCACAATAAGGGCGTGCCTGTTCGTGGAGCTCGATGCCGATGAACAACCCTTTGCCGCGAACGTCTTTAATGGCGGGGTGATTGATGGTTTGACATCGCTCCAAGAAAGAACGTCCGAGTTTTTCAGCCTGCACCGGCAGATTTTCATTAACAATCACATCAAGGGCGGCCCTTCCGACCGCACACGCCAATGGATTGCCGCCGAACGTTGACCCGTGGGACCCGGGTTCAAACAAACCGAGAATGTTTGTGTTGGCAGCGACCGCGGAGATGGGCATCACCCCTCCGCCCAGCGCTTTTCCGAGAATGAACATGTCGGGCGTCACGTCTTCGTGGTCACAGGCGAACATGCGCCCGGTTCTGCCAAGTCCGCATTGAATTTCATCGGCAATCATGAGTACATTCCTTTCATCACATAGCGCTCGAACATCGCGCACGTAGCCGTCTGGAGGGATGCGAATGCCTGCTTCCCCTTGGATCGGTTCAAACAAAAATGCAGCTGTGTTGGGTGTAATCGCGTTTCTCAGCGCTTGAATATCTCCGTAAGGAACGATGGTGATGCCCGGGAGCAACGGACCGAAGTCCGCTTGGTACTCCCGGTTGGATGACAAGGAAACGGGGGCGAGTGTTCGGCCGTGAAAATTTTCTGTGCAAACGATGATTTCCGCTTTATTTTCCGGAATATCTTTGACACGATACCCCCAGCGTCTAGCTGCTTTTAGTGCTGTTTCCACTGCTTCGGCGCCGGTATTCATCGGCAGTATTTTTTCCATGCCAGTTATTTCGGATAGTTTTTTATAAAAAGGTCCGATTTGATCATTATGAAAAGCTCTCGACGTTAGGGTTATTCGATCCGCTTGTTGATGCAATGCTTCGATGATGGCCGGGTGACGGTGCCCTTGATTGAGCGCGGAATAAGCGGCTAACATGTCCAAGTAACGGTAACCGTCCGTATCTTCCACCCATGACCCTTCGCCTTTGGCGATGACGACAGGCAGCGGGGAGTAATTGTTGGCACCGTATTCATCATGCCATTCCATCAGCGTTTCGCTTGTACTCATTTGTTATTCTCCTTTCACGTTTTGCTATTGCGCCTTGACACACGATCTTCTACAATTCTCACAGAAGGGGTAAGGGATATCAAGTGCAAGATGAATATACAAGGGAGAGATGGTTATGTGGACGTCAGGGCTTTACGTGATTTCTGCGGAAAAATCACATCCGCATCGCTCGTTGTCGTCGGTGATGGAGGCTGCTTTAAAAGGAGGTGCAACCGCGATACAACTACGGGATAAAGAAAGTGGGAAACAAGCGCTGATTGAGAAGGCGTACGCGTTACAGCAATTGGCTCGCAGCTACCGTGTCCCTTTTCTGATGAATGATCATATAGACGTTGCTTTAGCAGTTAATGCCGATGGCGTTCATGTCGGGCAAGGGGATTTCCCTCTTATTGAAGCTCGGAAGTTGTTGGGAAAAGACAAGGTCATCGGCATATCTACGCACACGATAGAAGAGGCGATCGAAGCAGAACAATATGGCGCCGATTACATTGGCGTCGGACCGGTTTTTGATTCAAGCTCTAAAGACGATACGGAAAAAGAAATCGGGGTGGATGGGTTAAAAGAGATTACCGATCACGTATCGATCCCTACCGTGGCCATCGGAGGTATCAAGTTGAGCAACGCCGCAGACGTTGCTGCCACCGGTGTCAGTGGGGTAGCGGTAATCAGTGAAATCGTAACGAGTGATCATATCGAGGATACTTGCAGGCGTTTTACGGAAATCTTGACGGAGACGAGGGAGCGAGATGTTTAAGAGCGGGAACACATGGATGATCATTATCCCCGGGTTTTTGATGGTCTCTTTGTTTATTGGCGGCTGGCTTTATGTTGTCGGGGAGGACACGATGCAACACGAGAATCTTCAGGACGATGCGCAAATCAACGCCAATATCGATGGTGAAGATCTCAGCGGCGGGTGGAATTGGACGACTTTGCCGGAAGGAGAATTGGCAGGCGAAGACTATATCGGCATTATTGCCTATGAAAATGGGGAAATCCTTCCCGGGGATGAATTTGATCAGCAGCAATTAGAGCTCAGGCAGGATGGAGAAGTTATTTATGAAGAGGAGGGCACAGTAGTCGAGGAAGGCTTGATTTTTGAATTCCCGAATCGCATGGAAGCAACGGATATTTACGGATATGAAGGTGCGGTATCCGCGCAGTTACCGGATGCTTCCGACGAAGTTGAGATCTATTATTTGCATACGTGGATCAATCATGCAGGTCAGGGTGGAGAGGATCCATCCTTTAACGATCCGCCGTTCCCGGGAATGGAAGACAACGACGATTTCTGGTGGGTCATTAGCGAAACAGTGAGTGAATGAGGGTTGGTTTACATTGCGAGTACAGCGAGAGTAAAGTGATCCCTCAAAAGCAGGGATGTCCTCATCGAGAGGGATAACAAGGGTTAGCAGTGATGGCCACATCGAGAGGGATAACAAGAGTAAAGTAATCCCTCAAAAGCAGGGAAAGCCGCATTGAAAGGGACGATAAGAGTTGCGTTGTGACACGGACACACAAAAACGCCCGCGTTTGTCTCCACGCGAGCGTTTTTTCTATGTAATGGTTGGGAGCCAACACGATAATAATTCTAAAGTGGCGTTAGCTTACTGCCCCAATGGTTTCAGACATTTTTCCCATCCGCTAACCTCGTCGGAGTCGACCCCTATGTCCGCGAATGTGAAACTTTCCCGTTCTTACTATGTATCGCAAAAGGAAAATGAAGGTAACGCAACTACATGGCGAAAACTTTTTTAAGGAAATCGTTGTTTAGTTTAAGGTAGTATTTTATACTGAAACCGATTGTGATTAAAAAGTACTTCGATAACATTAACGTGAGCAAGGACGAAATAAAACTGGGAGGCTTCATCTTCCTTTATCGGGCGCGCTAATTGAACAAGTGCGTCCTTTTGGATAAGGCCATTATGTAGATTAAGTGAGTGCTCTAGGGTTATTATAGGACTATTAAAAAAATGGAGGAATCTTTATAATATGGTAGCTGAATCTTTATTCTTAGCTCTAGGATTTGCAGCAGCAGCGTTTTTCATAGGTGATGGACTAAAAAACTTTAAAAGTTCCAATGGCAATGATTTTAATTTTAAAGAAATGTTTAGCGAAACAACACCAGAATTGATAAAAGAAAATCAGGTACACCATTACATCGGTTTATCAAAGCAAGATGCAAGGTCTCTAATTCAAGAATACCCAGATATACCACATATAACTATAAATGGACAGGTATATTACCCGAGCGCAAAATTGCGTGAATGGATAAAAAATATAGGAGAGTAATCTCCTTTCGCTATGCTAATGAAATACCATTATCGAGGCGCTTTAATGGAATACCAGGAATTGCGCTCTCCTCGAGAATAAGGCAGATCGTTGAAGAACAGGGGATGTCCTGATGATATTAACTCTTTTAATTGTTATGTTCCTAATAAATTTCATTCCATTCTTGATTTATTATAATCAATATAAAAATTTGAAAAAGCGAAATGCTGGTGATAGGCAGTATGATAAGTTAGCTGGACGTATGATGAAAGCCAGTGGTTTGATTATGCCAGCGATGCTTATAATTGTTGTATTGGTTTATATCCAACAATAAAATATAGGAGCTAACGTATACTTCAGTAATCGAGCGCCATTCTGGAATAAAAATTGCTTTCTCTCTCTTATGAAAATGGCAGTTTTCGGGATTAGGACTATGTTAAATTTTAAATAGATTATTTATCAAAACCAATGGTTGAAGGAGATATTGAAAATGCCGTGGTCAGATATTATCTCGTTATTAATTATAATTGCACTTGTGTGTTGGTGCTTTAGTTTAATGCGTGAAAACAGCATTTTAAAAAGAGAAAACGCCAAGCTTCTAGAGAATACCGGGGCATATGAAGATATTAAAAATGAAGCAAATGAGATATTGAAAACTTCAACTGAAGTAAAGACTGTTAAATCATTAAGAGAGAAATATGGTTTGTCATTGATAGATGCGAAAAAAATTGTTGACTCAGTAAGATAGTGTTTATCTTCAGGAAACGGGCGTATCCGCAAGTCAAGAATGAAAAGCTTTGGGATTTAAAAAGAAAGGTCAGGGAGTACAATGAATATCGCCATATTCCTGGGGTCATTATTAGGTTTACAATTCGTTAGTGCTTTGATATATACTGGAATATTATTTTTAATTATTTGGGTTACTGGGAAATGTTTAAATAGGGATGAAACTAAATGGAGCAGAATATTTAATTTTGGAAAGGGTACCGGACTTTATGTCTTTATGATTACCCCCTATATAATTTCGCTGATTGCATTATTTTTTATCAGCAGGGCTTGGTTTGATTTTATCAGTTTCCCAAACATAATCATCAGTTCAATTTTCGTTGTAATATTTTGTGCCTTAATTGCAATTTACCCATTTTTTAAATTAAAGGATTCAATAACTAAGAATGCTTAAGAGTGTGTTTAAAATCGTTATTCACCAAACGAAGCGCTTTTGTGGATTAAAGTTGTACCAGAAAAGGGCATTATGTTGAACAGCGTAAATGGAGGGATTCAAAATGAGTGAGAAGAAAAAACCTTGGTTAGCTGGGTTACTTTCTTTTATAATTTCGGGAGCTGGCCAAATTTACACTGGTGCATTTAGAATAGGCATATTTTTTATAATTTTATATGTCTTGTTGATTATCGGCGGTGGATTTGAAATATTTCATCCAGTTGCAAGGTTACTATTTATTTTGTCTGTACCACCAATATTGTGGGTAGCAGCAATCATCCACGCAGTTTTATATGCAAGAAAGGTAAATGTACAACCTTAGAATACCGCCCGTTGACAGAGAGTAGATTACAGGAGGTTTTTATTTTTGCAAGATGGATATGATCCCCTTAGGCAGAATTCAAACAAAGAACATAATAAGAATTTAAGGAAACGCCTGTCTGTAATATTTTTTCTATTTTAGCTATTGTGATTACAATTTTAGTCTTATCATATATCTTTGGTTTTGATATACAGTGGTAATTGTGTCTGTTGGATCGATTGAGTTTTGACACATAGGGTATTTCCTTAAAAAATAAATGTAGATTCAAATAATAGCAGCTAATATCAGTCCACCCGATCTACCGCAAACGAAGCGTTTTGTGGAATAAAGTTGTACCAGAAAAAGGCCAGGTTGTTGAATAACAAAAGGTTCTATAATGTTTAATATAAAGGCTGATTTGCAACTTAAGGGAGGTGTTTTTTTATGGATTCATTTGATCGACATAATCAGAGAGACTTAGAATTACCAATACATCGTAAAAGATTGATGAATAATATTGAAAATGATTTAACACAGGATGCAAATGTTAAAGCGATATTCTATGGTGGTTCATTAGGAGATAGTAATACCGATATATATTCTGATATTGACTTAAGGATAGTGGTTGATCGTAGTGTCATACAGAAATACAGGGCTATGAAGAAACAGAGAGTACATAATTGGGGAAATATACTGTTTTTTGAAGGCTATGAACAAGAGAGTTTCATCATTGCACACTTCGATTCATTTATTAAAGCAGATATTTTTTATTACGAAGAAAATGAGTTGACACCATCTGTTTGGCTTCAAGATTTATACATTGTTTATGATCCTTACAACATCGTAAATGATATTCAGCACCGATCAAATCAACTGCAATATCATTTTGGTATTGAAGATGTGGAAGCTTGGCGTACGAAATACTTTTCGTTTATACACGAGGCTTATAGAAGAGCTGCGAGACGTGAATATTATTATGCCATGCACTGCATTGATTCTTTGCGGTTATCTATAGTTGCAGGTTGGTATATGGAGATGGGAATACAGCCAAATTCATTTGGTGATTGGGCAAAGATTGAGGGGGAAAGAAGTCCCTTGAAAGATTGGCAATTGGAACTTCTGCAAAAGTGGCTTAGCTCTGGAGACCCGGATGGGATAATGATGGTAGTTAACGGCATGAGACCAGAATTTGAAAGATTGAACAAAAATTTAAGTAGCTTTGTTGGATTATCAGCAGAAGAGGATTTGGTTAAAGAAATTTATAATATGGTTTTATAAGATTCTTCCTTAATCGAAGCGCACTTCTGGAATAACAAAAGACGCTTTATGTTCATCAGGGAGAGGATACTATGTATTTAAACAAAACCATCATTGCTGGGATTATATCTATATTTATTGGCATGGGGTTTTTCCTTGCTGTTGCGCTTCTTCTTCCAACTGGCAATGAGAGTGATTGGGGCTATGGGATGGGCGGCTTGACTTTAGCTGCTATATTCGGAACAGGTGGGATACTTATTCTTATCATCGGCATTGTCGTCAGGATAATCAAACGAAAGGAATAGCGATAACGTTTCCAATAAAAAATGAACGTTTGCAGTTGACGAACGCTTTAATGGAGTAACTTCTTTGTCCAGTGAAAAGGTGTGATAAACATAGATATGTATAAAAAAAGTTTAATTTGCTTTTTACTTTTAACGTTTATTGTAACTTATCTGATGGGCTTAATCGTTTTCTTGAATGGTGGTTTAGAAGAACAAAACGCTCTTGCTAATGCAATTATGTTTATACCTGCAATTATAGCAATCATTATTTGGGTTATATTTCACAATAAACATAGCTTTAGAGCATTTTTTAAGTTTCGTTTAGGCTCATGGAAATCATGGTTAATTTACCCAACGTTAATGACAATGCTCATTGCACTTACATATTCCATTACTTTTTTACTTTCACCAAGTCAGTTTTTAAACGGTCAAGAAATTGCTGAAATTATGTCAAACCTCCCTACATATATCGATGGGTATCCATTGGCTATTAATGTTTTGACGCCCTTACTTTTAAATACAGTCCTTGGTACAGTTTTAATACTTCCATTGTTTATTGGAGAAGAATTAGGTTGGCGTGGCTATCTTTATCCGGTACTGTTTTCTTCATTGTCCAAAAAAGGGCTTGTCATCGGCGGGATTATTTGGGGTCTGTGGCATTTGCCAGTCTTATTGATGGGCCATAATTATCCAGATACTCCATTACTAGGGATGTTTATGATAACCTTATTCTGTATTTCAATGGGCATCATTCTGTTTTATGCATACATAAAAAGTGGATCAATTATTATTCCATCATTAATGCACGGGGTTATCAAGCAAATGTCTTCAACAATAACTGATCTTTTCATCGATCAAGACGTGCATAATCCCTTGGTTTTCGGTCCTACAGGTTTAATAGGCATCATCATTTTCACTTTTATTGCAGTTTTTTTATACAGGAAAATATAATGGTTGTTAACTCGATCTTCTATTAAAGAAGCGCTTTAATGGAATAAAATAGTAACAGCATAGGGCCAAAATCCGGAATAAGAAAGGAGGCAGGGTATTGAAGCTTCCTGTTTGTTGGTCGTGTCAATATAAGTACAAATGGGCTGAACTTTTGTTAGTTATTGAGGGAAGAAAAACATGTCCGGTATGTAGTGAAAAACAGTATGTGACATCTCACTCAAAATGGCTGCAAGGATTTGCTTTTGTACCTTTGATTCTTTTTTATTGGGTTACAGTGATGTTTATGATCAATATGTCTTTTGCTTTATATCTGGTCATTGGTTTGCTGTATTTTGCAGCTTATTGGTTTTTGATTCTTCCATTTCAATATGAATTTACAGATGAAAAACAGCAGTTAGTCTAAATTGAGTATTTACATGTTTTTCTTCCGCTAATGAGGCGCATTAACGGAAGAACGGTTATGCTTCAATCGGGCCGGTTTGTTGAAGATCGCGTGAGAGATATGTTATGGAACCCGTACTAAAGGGAGGCGATCAATTGTTAGAACCATTTGATAACCTGTTATCTTCGAGTGATACTGCATTTACGGTCTTTATTGCTATTGGAACGATCTTAGCTATGATCTCATTGTTTACTTATGCTTCATTTATGAAGAAAATAAATTTTATTGATGGTGACCAAAACGTAATAAAATTAAAAATCGAAAAAGTAATGTCGGCCACACTCTTATTTTCGCTATTCGTACTTTTATTTATAGCGCCAAGTGAGAGTGATATATATAGGCAATATTTTTTATTCCTATAGTTTTATATATTCTTGCTGGTGCTATTTGTTCTGCTTATTATTATTACCAGCACAAATCTAAAGGTTTAGTTGATGGTGTTTAACGATGTAGAATCTTCCAGAATAGGGCGCTTTAATGGAATAAAAAGTTATATCAGAATACGATCAGGCCAGATTGTTGAACATCAGCAGTAACTTTTTGAGGAGTCTGAGGTGCTTAGGTTGAACAAATTTTGGGATATCATGATGATATTAGGAGGCATATATCTCGGTGTATTTATCACCTTGGTATTTGTTACCCCCGAGATACTTAATGATTTGGGAGAGGGTAACCTTCTATTTTTTGTGGGAAGTGTCACATTGATGTTTTTAGGATTTCTAGGTGCGTATAGAAGGAAAACAGAGGATAAAAAATTGACATTTAAGAGATATGATAAGTTTTTATTGAAAATGTAAATAGATAGATGTCCGATTGTTTCGAGGTGTAGATAGTGAATATATTGAGAATAATCAGGGTATTAGTGATTCCTTTCTGTATTGTTTTTCTCGCTATTGGCTTTATTAATCCTGATATTCTAGATGATTTCTTAGAAGGAAATTTACTTTTCTTCATTGGGATAGTCATATTTGGTTATTTGGGTTATTTAAGCATTAGAATACGTGACTCTGAAGAGAAAAAAATAACCCGTGAACAGGTGCTTAGGACATTTTTTGAATTAGGGTTCTTTATCATTGCAGCGGTAATTGTACATCAAATATTAGGTTTATGATAAGCTTTAAGACTGTTTATTTATTTGTTACGCAAACGAGTGTATTTGCGGAATAGTATGGCGCTAAAGGGGGTATGTTGGATGAAATTTGCTTGGATTGCATGGTGGATCGTAAATGCTTTTTGGTTGGCCATATTTGCATTAGGATAGATTTTTTTAGCACAAAGAGACGTAGATGCGACTGGTGCAGTTCAAACGCCGGAAATGCGGGAGTATTTCTCCCGTATGTGGCTCTTTGAACACTTTAGGTTGACTCGAATATAAGATATAATGAGAATACAGCTTAATGGAGGTGTGTCGTATGTCTATTCCAGATAAAATTATCAAGGAAATTGACATGTTGAGTGAGCAAGAAAGACAAAAGGTCCTCGATAAAATTAAAGAGAAATATATGTCTAAAGATGTTATTTTACTAAGTGAAAATTATGCTTGGTGGGATAATGAGGAGGATGACATTTACAATGAGCAGTAAGGCGAAACAGGGTGAGGTTTGGTTGGCAGAAGTCCTTTTTAAAGGAACTCGCGAAACTAAGCAGCACTTTTGTTTTATTGTCGGAAATGAATTGGCAATAGATGTGGATGTCATCATTGCCCCAGTTACTAGCCAGCAGCCCAGAAATCAATTTGATGTTGCTTTGGAGTATTGGAAAGAATCCGGATTGATAAAGCCATCTGTAGCTCATACTTCAAAAATTATGTCTGTGCATGGATCTGAATTGAAACGTCATTTAGGTGTATTACATAAGCATGATCTTGAACGTGTGCTCCATGTGTGCAGAAATTTATTCTAGAAATTTTTAACCAAAGTCCGATCTTGTGGAAAAGGGGCATTTTGGGGAATGAACTCTTGTGAAATTAGGAAGATTCTATTAACAATAGAAAGAGAAAGCAAAGATACAAATGATCAATCTGAAAGCGAAGAAAGTGAAGCACTATCCGAATATTCTTCTGAAGAAATTGAATATGCCCGAATTTGGTTACAGCTTGGAGAGAATCAAGATATAAGCGAATTGAATGTTGAACATTTTCCAGGCGGTGAGCCACTTAATCCGGACGATGAAACGTGTGCCAATTATCCGGAAGCTGTTGTTCAGTTAGCGGGTTCTCGCTTAGTAGATGGATCCGTGACTTATAGCAGTAATGGGGATGGAACGATTAATGAGTACAATGTTCCTCTGCGTTGGGACGGCGAATACCCCGCGGGTGAAGACTTTTACAAAGAAATTATCGAAGATACCAAACAAGTATCCATTGACCCGGTTGATGACGAAAAGGTCGAAAATTTGATTGAAATACTTAATATGGATTGATAAACAATCGAGACATCCTGGCGGAAAGAAAGACCCTTCGTGGTGACGCAACCGGACGCGAAGTGCGACAACTGAGGGGTCATAAGCTGAAATGGCGGTATGGAATCCGTTTAAAAAAGAATTTTGGACCGTGCGCAATATGTTATAGTTGAAAATTTACCTTAAACATAATACTATAGTTGCGTAATTTAACTTGGGGAGGTCATTAATGTGAAGAAGTATATAGTTGCGATTGGTTTGGGGTCGATGCTGGTATTAGCCGCGTGTGGTGGCGGCGGTGAGAGCGAGAGCGAAAGCAACGGTGATAACGGCGGCGATGCCGAAGCTACCGAAGAAAGCGGCGAGCAAGCAAGCGCCGAAGCGGACGAGGGCGAAGCAGAAGCAGAAGAAGAAGAAACCAGCACCGATGATGACGCAAGCGAAAGTGAATCCGCGAACGCCGACACAAGCGAGGGCGACGGGGATATAACGGAAGGCGGCAACGAAGTAGGCGAAACGGTTACGAACGATGCCGGCGAAACAACGCTTGTAAGCCTTAACGACGACATTGATACAATAGAATCCGGTCCGATCACGCTAGACATTGAGAAGGTGAACGGGGCTTCGGCAACGTTCGATGATGAAATGGCCGTCGAAATGTTCGGCGAAGAATCCGAGTATATCCAGCTTGACATGACGGTCGAGAACACAAGCGAGGACGATGTTACATTCTACGCATCGCAAGCAACCATGATTACGGACACTGGCGAGCAGTTGGAGCCGGAAATGATGGCAAGCGACCATATTGAGGGTGAGTTTTTGGGGCAAGTTGAGAAAAGCGGCACTTCCATTTATATGCTCGAAAACTCAACGGCTGACGAAGTGGAAAGCGTAGAATTGCGATTCGACGCACCGCACGATCAAGACTGGGAAGACGTTGGCGAAAGCATTGAAACGGAAATTGACCTGGAACAATAACAAAAAGCGCCCGACGCAAGCAAGCGCCGGGCTTTCGTTTTATCTTTTTAAACGTCGAGCGTGTCGTAGCGTTCGGCTTTTTTAAATTGTTCTTTACTTTGGTATCGCTTTTGCCATGCGCCTAACCTCCCGTAAATTGTCGAATTAGAACGGAAAGGGTCACGAAACTTTCGCAAAAACGGGGTCAGGATCGTTAAAAAAATTTGAGTGGACGTGAATGAACAATCCTGTACGTAGGACACGAACTGCAAAAAGTGTCCACTCAAAAAAATCTCTCTATGACAGTAAATTGGTTGGGATGGCAGGATTCGAACCTACGCATCATGGAGTCAAAGTCCATTGCCTTACCGCTTGGCTACATCCCAGTCTACACACAGTATTATGGGCAGCAAAAAAAAGTTTATACTTTTTTCGTGAAAAAAGAAGGGAAAAATTTTTTTGTGTCGAATAGTGTTAGTGTGAGAGAGCCCCCTTGACGAAATTAGGGAGGTGATCGATTGACGATCACGCAAGGAGAATGTACAAAACTCTTCCGCTTTGCCTACGAAAGTCACGCCACCGATATTCATTTCCATCCCTATCCCTCCCATACCTCAATTCTGTTCCGGACGGAAGGCGATCTAAAGGAAATCCGCCGTATTCCTCGTGCGGATGCGGATAAAATGGTGGCGCACCTGAAATTTCAATCCGGGATGGATATTGGTGAACGACGACTTCCCCAAAACGGTTCCATGACGATGCAGCAGATTGGACGTTTATCCGTACGATTGTCAATGATACCGATCGGAGAAGGGGAGCGCCTCGTCGCTCGACTCCTTCCTGCCGATGAAGACCTTGCATTGGCACAACTCCCGCTTTTGAAAACGACTGCACGGGACCTACACGCGTTGGCTGAACGCGAGCATGGGTTGATTATTTTTACAGGCCCTACAGGTTCGGGAAAAACCACGACTTTGTATGCCCTCCTTCAGGAAATTACCAAACAGACGCATCGCCATGTCATTTCCGTGGAAGATCCAATTGAAAAACCACGGAAAGCCTTCACGCAAATGCAAGTGAATGAACAAGCCGGCCTCTATTACACCGATGCATTAAAAGCAGCACTGCGCCACGATCCGGATGTGTTAATGATCGGTGAAATCAGAGATGAACAAACGGCAAAGATAGCAGTACGCGCGGCGATGACCGGTCGTCTTGTGCTAACAACCCTACACACACGTAACACGAGTGGTGCGCTTGTACGATTATTGGAGTTTGGTGTGCCGGCAAATTATTTATATGAAAGTATAGCCGCGGTCGTTGCCCAGCGTCTTGTGCATGATGAGCGGGAACAACGGAAGGCGATCTTTGGTTTTTTGGCGAATGAACCGTTGCAATCATTACTCGATGATTGTGTCCAAAACATTCCGCTTTCCTATGATGACGGCTTGGAAAATCAACGGTTGGAAGGGATCGCGCTCGGTTATTTACCAAAGAAAGCGGGGCGTCTCAGCCATGTTTAAACGGAAAGATAAATGGAAAGCGATCAATAAAGCTCGTTTTTTCCTGAACGTAGGACGCTTGTTACAAAGAGGGTACACGTTAAATCACGGAGCGAAACTGATGATGTATGGAGAGCCTCCGGAAGCGAGAGATACGGTTTCCTCATGGGTTGCCATGTTGCAAGATGGGCGGCCATGGGCAGAGGCTTTAAAGCTTTTAAACATCCCCTCCGACATTCGTGCTTATCTGTACTTTTCCGAACGTTACGGCATGCTTTCCCAAGGATTTTACTACGCGGGTCGCATGCTCCAGCAAAGAGAACACTTTAAGGACAAGGCGCGCACCCTCGCACGCTACCCGATTCTTCTTATCTGGATTATCGCCACGCTTTTCCTCTTTATGACGTTGTTTGTTTTTCCCCAATTTGAAGAATTATTCATGACGATGGACATCGATTACCCGCCGATCACGACGTTTGCCTTTGCCGTTTTCCGGGGCATGCCGTACGTTTTCGCCGTACTGATCATCGCGGCGTTTGTTTTCTATGTTTATTACCAACGGCGTTTTAAAAAGCTTAGTCCTTTTCAACAATTGGAGAGAATTCGGAACATTCCTAGCGCCAAGCCTTGGCTCAACTTGTATATCACGTACACGGTGAGCCTGCAGATGAGCCAACTTTTAAAAGGCGGGCTGAGTGCGCATGATGCATTGCAAGTCTTTATCCAACAGACGCAAATGCCATTTTTACAAGTCGAAGGTGAACGATTACAAGCAGAATTAAATGAAGGCAAACGTTTACACGCGGCCATTGAAAGCGTGCCTTACTATCAAAAAGAATTCGCCGATGTCATTCGTCATGGACAAGCAGCAGGCCAGTTGGCCGAAGATCTCGTCCATTACAGCGAGATGCTTTGGGAAGAGCTTAACGAGCGCACGAAAAAAACGACGGTGATGATTCAGCCGGTTTTGTTCCTTGCTATCGGCGGGTTTATGTTATTGCTGTTTCTGTCCATATTCGTGCCGATTTTTCAATTAATTTCCTCATTGGATGGATGAAAAGGAGTGTAAAAAATGAATGTCAACGAACGTAATCTCCTTCGGCGAATCCAACGCTTGGAACGAAAATGTGAAAAGATGGAAGCCAGGATGATTTATTTGGAAAAATGCATCAATTGCTTGGAATACCAACAACATGATGATACAAAAAAGCTGGTCACCCTCGTATACAACCGCAAAGGAGGAGAACAACGGTGAAAATAAAGGATGAGGGCTTTACCTTGATTGAAATGATGATCGTGCTGCTCATTATCTCGATATTGCTGTTGGTCGCGATCCCGAATATGGTGCAAAACAGTGACGTCGCACAGAGTAAAGGATGTGAAGCGACGATTGATCTGGTACAAGCGCAAGTCGGGAGTTACAAAGTGGCAGAAGGAAATTATCCGAGTGACATAAGTGATTTAGAGGGAGATTATGTTGATAGTGTTACATGTCCGGACGGGACATCGTTGGTGTTTGATGGGGATGAAGTCAAACTTGGAGAATAAAAACGAACAAGGCCACACGCTTATGGAGCTCGTCGTTGTCTTGCTCCTTTTCTCGATCTGTTTGGCCATCCCCACCTTTTCTTTTGTCGATCAGAACGACGGGCGGGAAATGGAGATGTTTGTTTCCGAATTTGAGCAAGACCTTCATTATGCCCAGCAACAGGCGATGGGGAAGACTGTTAATGCCCGGCTCGATATTCAGAATAATCCGGGCAGGTATCAGGTTGTTGTGGATGGAGAAACCGTGAAGCGAGTGTCGTTTCCGGAGAATGTGTATTTTCAATACAGGTCGATATCCCCGGGAACGATTCGCTTTCGACCGAGCGGGAATACGGACGATGCCGGTGAAATCACAATACGAAGCAGCGATCAATTTTATCGTGCTATGTTTCTCGTTGGTTCGGGGAGGTTTTACGTTGAAAAAGTCGACACAAACAACTGACGGAGGATTTACATTAATGGAAGTAACAACGGCTCTGTTGCTTTTATCCGTGGCGGCGGCCGGGATCGTTCCTTTATTATCGATTGTGTACACGGAACGAGCGGAAGTGCAAGCAGAGCGCAACGCTTATCGCATTCTTGAGCGAGTGGGCTACGAGCTTGAAGACAGCGATAGTGAAACCGTTACGGTTGCCGGTACGTCATATGTTGTGCGTAATGAAAACACAGCGATATGTATTTATTGGCAAGGGCCGGCGAGGAGGGACAAGGACATATGCCTTGAATTTCCGCTGTGAATGACCGTGGTTTTACACTTTTGGAGATGGTCATTGCTATGTTTATGTTCTTCGCTGTGGTTGCGGTTGTCCCCATTCTTTTACAAACAGCCAATCCCCCGAGTTCAGAGCTCTCCCGCGATGATCAAGAAATCCAAACTTGGTTTCAAGAAATCTCAAAAGAAGCGAAATATGCGCGTGACTTTGCAGTCGAACAAAACAGGCTGATTATCACGGATATCGACGGTGTCGAACGTAGTTTTAGAAAAAGTGGAAGCAATTTGATCAGAAGTGGGCGTACGGGCGGCCATTCGGTTTTGCAAAATATCGATGGTTTTCATGCCCAACTTGTATCGGACGGGGTGATGATCACCGTTGCTGCGAACGGTAAGCAATATGAGAAACGGTTGCGTCCGACACGAGCGCCCGAGGAGGAAGACATTTGGATCAAAAGGGAGCGATAATGCCGTTTGTTCTCGTACTCTGCCTCGTACTAGCCGGCATGGTCGGTCACCAGGCCGTGCTGCTCACGTTCGAACGGGGTGGTTTGGAAGCCCAGAGAATGTTTATGGTCGCAAATCTATTGTTGGAAAAAGGGGAAGAGCAATGGTGGGAGGCCTATAAAGATGATCGTACGTCGAACAATGGCTTATGGGAGTTCGAAGAGGGAACCGTTTATTATCGGATGTCTCCGGTAAACGGAAGTGATTATGAAGTGGTGACATTGAACGCGGAAGTCGTTGGGGGCGGGAATGTACAACATTACTACTACGTAAAAAAAACCGATCCTGAAAATGAAAAAGAGGAGGAATACAGTGATTAAATAAAGGACGGCGCTGATCAAGGTCAGCGCTTTACAAATTCTCGCCATTCACGCTCGGATAAAAAAAGGAAAAAACGGAGAAGCTATATAGCAAAAGGAATGGAAGGAGAACCACTTGACGCATGAATCCAAACCCTTATTTTAAATACCTCGTTGAATCCTTTTTACGCAGGCTTGACCATTTTGCAACGCCAAAAGAGATGAGTCGAAAACAACGAAGGAAGCTAAAGAAAAAACGTAAATCGCGGATGTTTACTGTATTCGGTGCCATCCCCACCGCGATAAAAATCAGTATGCGCAGATCAAGGTGACAAAAATTTGTCGGATTGTCATGTGAAACCGGAGAAAGTAATTTACAATTGAGCCATGACTCATATATAATAAGGACAGTAACATGACGAGAAGTGGAGGAGGAAAAAAAGATGAGTCGCATGTACCGTGTGATGGCTTTTTGGACAGGGATCTTTGCCGTCTTATTTTTTGTGGGAGAAATGTATGAAGTATCTTTGTTGTTCTTTGCTAATACGGCAGCATTCTTGGGGCTTGGTTTTATGGGGCTTTCCGAACGCACGTATTTATACATATTCGGTGCTTACTTAACTTTATTTATGGTTGGCTTCTCTTACTATACGATTTTTCTCTTGGAGCCAAGCCTTGGCTAAAACAAATAAAAGGCGGCTGCTTTCACCGCCTTCTCCCTATAAACCACTAAGGAACGGGTTGCCGTCCATTTCCGCAGTAATCGTTGTAACCGGTCCGTGTCCGCAAGCGACGGTGGTATCTTCCGGGAGTTCCAAAAGTTTTTGATGGATGCTATTTAAAAGGGTGGATTCATCGGCACCGGGGAGATCGGTGCGTCCAATGCCGCTTTGAAAAAGGACGTCGCCGGAGAACACCGTGCCGGTAGGTTCGTGATAATACGAAACACTTCCCGGTGAATGCCCCGGGGTTTCAACGATCCGAAAAGCAAAAGGGCCTACGGTTATGCTTCGTTCCCCCTCGATGACATGCTCGGCAGGCCGGGCGGTTATCCCTTCGGAAGTCATATTGACCGAAAGATTCTTCGAGGGATCTTGCAGCCAGTGGGCTTCCCTTTGGTGAATGTAAACAGGGATGTTAAACGCGTCGCGGATATGGTCAACGGCGCCGATATGATCAAAATGTGCATGGGTTAACAGAATGGCCAGTGGTTTTATGTTTTCTTTTTTCAAGGCAGTTTCAAAAGCTTCGCCATCTCCGCCCGGATCAAAGATAACCGCTTCGCCTTCTTGGTTGTAAAGAACATAGGCGTTGGTTTGTACAGGTCCCAAAGGGGCTTGCTTCCAATTCATATGATTGTCAACTCCTTCTTGAATCTATAAACCATTGTACATGAAAATCAAGAAAACGAAAAAACTCATTATAAGAAAATAAGAACGAATGTATAAGAATTGAATCATGCGAAAAGGAGAGAATGGATATGGCATTAGGATCAATCACTACGACAGTGGCAATTCTTTCGGTTTTTGCTTTTGTCCGTGAGTTAAAGCGAAGGAACTTTTTAGGGGTTGGGTTTTCAGTAATCAGCATTCTTATCTTTGGTTTTTTTGGGATAATGACTTTGTTTGTAAGCGGAGCACCGGAAATGTAAGTGAACACTCGTCGTCATGACGGGTGTTTTTTTCTGGAGGGTTAGAGGTTAGAGGTTAAACGGAGAAGTTAAGTTTTTTCTCACCTCCAACCTCTCACTTGCAACCTCTAGTAGGTATCCTTTCGCAAATAAAAGATACCGCCGTTAATAAATGTGAGCTCGATTGCCGGTTGGTATTGTTGTCGGATGGCTTCTTTTTCCAGCCTATATGCATCATCGCTTTCTTTATCGGCTGCTTCATAAAAGCGGTCAAGCAAGGCCAAGTCGTCGTCCATTCGATTGGTGGCTTCATTTGCCCAAGCATGTGTTTGATTGCGAATATCATTGAGAAGGTATTTTTTGATCCTTTGGACCGCGCTCATCGGTTGAATCAAATGGGCCATCGTAAACGTATAATCAGGGATTGCGGAAACGAGCGGCAGTGGCCCAAGTCGTTTCATGAAATGGTCAATCGTTTCTCCGCTAATTAATTGAATGCCAAAGCTGCGGATCATGTCGCGCCTGCGGTGGCAAGTGTAGGAAATGCGCACGTTTAACCCGAGCCAAGGATATAGCGGCGTTTGGCTTTTTTCATGATGGTTTTCGTAAAGTCGTGTGACAGCGCCTTTATCAGCGGCAAAAGAAAATATTTGATGAAGACGAGGAGAGCCGAAATGCACTTTTTCTGCGGAAGGTATATCATCTCGTACAGCTGTAGACAAGTTCAATGTTAGTGGTTTCGGTTCCCCTCCTGTTTTTTCTAAGTAATGCCAGTAAAAAGGGCGGTTCATGAGCTCGAGATCGAGTGTTTTATTGAGTTGAACTTCCAATTTAGGCGGGGTGCTTTGCAGCAGTTCCGCTCCGCCGGCTTGAAAAAAACGGCGAAGGTAGTTATGAACTTCTGCCTGTTCCATGATGGTCTCCCTCCTGATTCATGAGTTCGGTTAAATGATGAAGCTTGAGCCGTGCCTCGCTTTCCGTTTCCGAATCCAACGCATTTTCTACGTAGTTTTCCAATTCCTGTCCGGAATAGCGTTCCAGAACGTCATCCAAACGTCCGATGACCCCTTCAAACAGATTGATTTTTTCATAAAGGAGGTTGAGGATGCGTGCTTCCACCGTATTGTCAATCGCGTAGTTCGTAACATGCACATCATTCTCTTGGCCGAGGCGGTGAATTCTTCCGATGCGTTGTTCCACGCGCATTGGGTTCCACGGAAGGTCATAATTGATCATATGATGGCAAAATTGCAAGTTTAGCCCTTCGCCGCCGGCTTCGGTGGCAATCATGACCGGTACGTGGTCGCGAAACAGCATGCGCATCCAGTCTTTTTTGCTGCGTTTAAAGCCGCCTCTGAATGGTACTGATCTTATCTTATGTTGGGCGAGAAACCACTGCAAGTAGAGTTGGGTTGCACGGTATTCCGTAAAAATAATCGTTTTTTCCGAAGAGGCCTGTAATTGCTTCAATACTTGCTCTGCTTTTGCATTTGTTTGGATCTCATGCATGGCCTCGACGACCGGTGTCGCTTGAGCCTCGCTTAACATCCCGTTTTTCATCATGTTTGAAATCGTCACACCCAAGGCCTCTTTACTGGAGCAAGCTTCCCTTTGTAAAGTTGTTAGCGAAAAACCGTGAAGGTCTTGCACCGTTTGTTTTAAGTCGCACACAGCATCATACATGGCGCGTTCTTCTTTCGACATTTCCACGTTGACATTTTCAACATGGCGTTTTGTCCATGTCACGTTCGTATTATCACGGCGATTTCTAACCATGACATTTTGCACGAGTTTCTGAATGTTTTCAGTTGCTTTAGCGTCGTGTTTATACCTGGATTTAAAGCTTTTTTCATCGCCGAGATGTCCGGGTTTCAAAATCGAAACGAGGTGAAAAAGTTCCTCGATGCGATTTTGGACAGGGGTGGCGGTACACAATAAACAGAAACGTTTTTTTAGAGCCTTGATGAATGCATAGTTTTTCGTATTGGCATTTTTCAACTTATGCGCTTCATCAATAATGATCATGTCATAAGGTTGTTCGAGTACGATTTCCCGGTGAGGAGAATGTTTGGCGGTGTCCATTGACGCGACGACGACATCGCATTGATCCCATACGTACGTTTTCTTTTGAGGCACGGCGGGAATGTAAAATTTTTCATTCAGCTCTTGCGTCCATTGATTCACAAGGGAAGCCGGGGAGAGGATAAGCGCCTTTTTGACGAGCCCTCGTATCATGTATTCCTTTAAAACAAGACCGGCCTCAATCGTCTTCCCGAGTCCTACTTCGTCCGCGAGAATCGCTTTGCCATTCATATCTTCAACGACTCGTCTGGCTGTTTCCCGCTGATGATCGTACAGGGAAAGTTCCGGCAAATGCGTGGGGGCGACGAGCCCGTCGAAAGAAGGGACCGCTTTCTGCGTTTCTGCTTCATAAGCGAGTCGATACATTTCCCATGATGACCAAGGGCCTTCATGTTCCAACGCCTGCTCAAACTTGTCCTCCCAATCGGCGGAAAAATGAATGTCTATGTACATAATAACTCCCTTTAACCTTTATTTTTATTAAAAAGTGTGTCAAAAAGATTGGCAATGGATAAGTGGCATGCTACACTGTATGCAACACAGGAACACCATTCCTAACTACGTTAGTGTGTGAATGTTGAACAATTTTATACATTTGTATAAGCGGATGATAGCAGAGGGAGAGACCGTTTTGTCGAACAAAACGGCGCCGAAGGAGCAAACCGGCATGGTGAATCTCTCAGGCACATGTACTTCTGTTTGACGCGACTCTGGAGAGCGCCCTCGCGGCCACCAACGAAGACAATTTTTGCCGAGAAAGGCAAAAAAGAAACTTTCTGGTAGACCGACAGAGCTTTTCAACGATAAACGTTGGAGAGTTCTGTCTTTTTTAATATAAAAATAAAGGGGGGGATGGGCGTGGCAGAAACGCAGCGTACCATTCTTTATGACAAGCATGTTGAGCTGGGAGCGAAGATGGTGCCTTTCGGAGGGTTTGAAATGCCTGTCCAATATGATTCCATCAAAGCGGAACATCGCGCGGTGAGGGACGCGGTTGGCCTTTTTGATGTGTCCCATATGGGCGAGGCATTGATTGAAGGAGCATCTGCACTCGATACGTTACAAACCATATTGACCAACGATGCGTCCAAATTGGAAGTGGGGAAAGCCCAATATTCATTAATGTGCAATGAAAAAGGCGGAACGGTGGATGACTTTCTCGTCTATCAACTGGCTCCCGAACAATACATGGTGATCCCCAACGCCGCCAATCGCGAGAAAAATATTGCTTGGCTCAAACAACACGCCAAAGCGGGGACGACGGTCAGTGACGTCTCCGATGATTACGCGCTGCTTGCATTGCAAGGGCCAAAAGCACTTGACGTCTTGCAGCCGTTAACCGATGACGACGTGGGGGCGATCGGCGTTTTCCGTTTTCAAGCAGATGTGGCGGTTGATGGCCGAAGTGCAATCGTGTCCCGAAGCGGCTACACAGGGGAAGACGGATTTGAAATCTATTGTCGTACGGCGGATGCCGGTGCCATTTGGGATGCATTGCTTGCCGCCGGAGAAAGCGCTCGAATTAAGCCTTGCGGGTTAGGTGCCAGGGATACGCTGCGTTTTGAGGCTCGCTTGCCGTTGTATGGCCAGGAACTTACGGAGACGATCAGCCCTTTGGAAGCAAACCTCGGCTTTGCGGTGAAAGTAAAAAAAGACGCCGATTTTATCGGTAAGGAGGCTTTGGCCGCAGAAAAGGAACAGGGACCGACTCGTAAGATCGTTGGCATTGAAATGCTGGACAGAGGCATCCCGCGCACGAATTACCCGATTTTTGATGCCAACGACAATGAAATCGGGCATGTGACTTCAGGTACGCAATCCCCGACCCTCGGGAAAAACCTCGGCCTCGCGATTGTGAAGGCGGATGATGCTTCCCTTGATACCGAAATCATCGTGGGCGTACGCAAACGGAAACTAAAGGCAAAAGTTGTACCAACGCCGTTTTATCCCGGGGGGTAAACCCCGGGATGTTTACAGCAGGATAAAAGACATTTGGAGGGATTCATGATGAAACAAAACCATCGCTATTTACCGATGACAGAAAATGACCGCTGGGAAATGTTGGAGACTGTTGGGGCGAGCGATGTTTCTGAATTATTTTCCGATCTACCGGAAAGCGTTCGTTCCCGTTCAAAATTAAACATACGCGAGGCTTTGTCTGAGGAAGCACTCGTCGAATATTTCCAATCGCTGGCAGCCAAAAACGAGGCGGTAAAAGACTACCCTTCTTTTCTCGGTGCCGGTGTGTATGACCATCACATCCCGTCGACGGTGGATGCGGTCCTTTCGCGATCCGAATTTTACACGGCCTATACGCCGTATCAACCTGAAGTTTCGCAAGGAGAGTTGCAAGCCATATTCGAATTTCAAAGCATGATTGCAACCCTTACCGGCATGGAAATGGCAAATTCATCGATGTACGATGGCCACACGGCGCTTGCTGAAGGCGCGCTGATGGCCGCCACACAGAAGCGAATGAAAAAGCAGACCATCTTGATCTCTGAAACCGTGCACCCGGAAGCAAGAGACGTGGTGCAAACATTTGTAAACGGTCCGAAACTTTCTTTGAACACAATCCCAAGCAATGCCGGAAAAACAGATGTTAAAGCGTTAAAAGATATGCTGAATGAGGATGTTGCCGGTGTTCTTGTGCAGTATCCGAACTTTTACGGAACGATCGAAGATCTGAAAGCCCTTCGGGAAGCAGCAGATGCTGTGGGTGCATTGCTTATCGTAAAAAGCAATCCGCTCGCACTCGGCGTTCTCACGCCACCCGGTGAATTCGGCGCGGACATCGTCGTTGGCGATACCCAGCCGTTTGGGATTATGGGTCAGTACGGCGGCCCTCACTGTGGTTATTTTGCCACGAAAAAAACCTTTATGAGAAAAGTGCCGGGGAGACTTGTCGGCGAAACTGTTGATGAAGAAGGGCAACGTGGCTATGTGATGACGCTCCAGGCCCGTGAGCAGCATATCCGACGGGATAAAGCCACCTCCAATATCTGTTCCAACCAAGCATTAAACGCGCTCGCTTCGTCGGTAGCCATGTCTGCATTCGGGAAGCGAGGCATCAAAGACATGGCGTTGCAAAATGTGCAAAAGGCCCATTACGCAAAAACGTCTTTGCAGGATGCAGGTTTTCGTCTCGTGTATGACGGTCCGCATTTCAACGAGTTTGTCGTTGATGTTGGTGCTTCGGCAACAGATGCGAATCAGTCGTTATTCGCCGAGGGGATGATCGGTGGATTGGATTTGGGCCGTTTTAATGGCGAGCAAGATCATCACATGCTCGTTTGTGTCACGGAACTGCGCACGAAGGCGGAAATCGATCGATTTGTAGAAGCGTTAAATGTTGCTAAATAAGCGTTTTTGATGCGTAACCGATGCTTTTTATAATAGAAAGGAAGTGGACATCCCTTATGAAAAAGAAAGATCAAGCGCTCATCTTTGAATTAAGCAGAGAAGGCCGCCGCGGAGCATCGTTACCGGAAAATGATGTGCCGGAGGTCGATGTCGAAGATTTATGGCCGGATGATTATGTGCGAACAAAGGAACCTGAGCTTCCGGAAGTGTCAGAGCTGCAGCTGGTGCGCCATTACACGGCGTTATCAAAACGAAATTTCGGCGTTGATTCCGGCTTTTATCCGCTCGGGTCCTGCACGATGAAATACAATCCGAAAATCAATGAAGTGATCGCCCGCATGCCGGGTCTTGCCCATCTTCATCCTTATCAACCGGAATCTCAAGTGCAAGGGGCGCTGCAATTAATGCACGAGTTGCAGGAATCGCTCGCTGCAATCACCGGCATGAAAGAAGTGACGTTACAATCGGCAGCCGGCGCCCACGGAGAATGGAGCGGGCTGATGATTATCCGTTCCTTCCATGAATCGAACGGGGATTATAACCGTACGAAAGTGATCGTCCCGGATTCCGCCCACGGCACAAATCCGGCTTCGGCAAGCGTGGCCGGCTTTGATCCGGTGACGGTGAAGACGGATGAACGAGGACTCGTGGATATGGACCATTTGCGAGAAGTGACCGGTGAGGATACGGCGGCGTTAATGCTTACCAATCCGAATACACTTGGGCTCTTCGAAGAAGACATTGTGGAAATGGCTGAAATCGTTCACAGTGCAGGCGGCAAGCTTTACTATGACGGCGCCAATTCCAACGCGATTTTAGGAAAAGCAACAGCGGGAGACATGGGATTTGACGTTATTCACCTGAATTTGCACAAAACGTTTACCGGACCGCATGGAGGTGGGGGACCGGGAAGCGGCCCCGTCGGTGTGAAAGCGGAACTCGTTCCATTTTTGCCTCGGCCATTGCTCGTGAAAGAAGACGGACAATATAAATGGGATTATGACCGGCCGTCGTCGATCGGGCGCATCAAACCGTTCTATGGCAATTACGGCATTAATGTACGCGCCTATGCGTATATCCGTTCCATGGGACCGGAAGGACTGCACCAAGTGTCCGAAGATGCTGTTTTGAACGCCAACTATTTAAGAAAACGGTTGGAACGTTATTACGATATTCCTTACCCGCAATATTGCAAGCACGAATTTGTGTTATCCGCGAAACGGCAAAAGAAACTAGGGGTACGCGCCCTCGATATCGCCAAGCGGCTGCTCGATTACGGAATTCATCCGCCAACGATTTATTTTCCGCTCAATGTGGAAGAGTGTATGATGATCGAACCGACCGAAACCGAAGCAAAAGAAACCCTCGACGAATTTGCGGATGCCATGATCACGATTGCCAAAGAAGCAGAAGAAGATCCGAATCTCGTACTGGAAGCGCCTTATGAAACGGTTATTTCACGTCTCGACGAAACAAAGGCAGCGAGAAAACCGGTATTGACGTATCAGGAGCAATAATTAGAAACGGCCCATCATTCTATGGTGGGCTGTTTTTTATTGGGGATAGAACTTTCCATCCATCCTTACATAAAGAAAAATTTTCGGTACTCATCTAGTGCAGGACGGCTGAAGTATGTGTCACATCTGGAAATGGTATTGTTCGTCGGGTCGTTGCCCTCCATCAGCCGTATAAAGGCATCGGAGGCCCGGCAACATTGTCTGAAAAAAGCATCTATACGGCCAAATCCAGTGGTCAAGGTCGAACAGCAAAAAAAGTCCGTAAAAGGCATTTATACAGCCAAATGGGGTAAAGTCAAAGTACAACAATTTATTAATCGAAATCAGGTTCGTCTTCCACTTTGTAACCCCCAAACGGAGCAGTCACTGCGTCGAGAGGGAATAGAAACGAGATGTGATGCCCCAAAACTCCAGACGCAGTGCTTATAGGGACCGTTTACAGCCAAACTAAGGAGCGCTCATGCTTGTGACCGGATAATTCGACCACTCTGCAACTCATTCTTTTTCACTAATTTCAAAAATTTAAATCATTTATGTTTGAATAACCTAAAAAAAGGTAAATGGAAGAATAATCCCGTTTTTCCGAAGGAGGAAAAAAAATGAGAAAGGCTCGCTTGATCCCTTTTAAAAGGGAAGAGGTCGTCATGACGTGTTCTGAGGTGCCGAGAGGAATTGATATGGTACAAGCTCCGGCCCTTTGGGAAGCAGCAGAGAAAGGAGCGAGACAGGTGATAGCGGTGATTGATACCGGTTGTCAACCGGATCATCCGGATTTGCAAGATCGAATCATCGACGGCAGAAATTTTACGACGGATTACGATGGGGATGAAACCAATTTTGCAGACAACAATGGTCATGGGACACATGTGGCAGGTACCATAGCTGCTTCAGAAACAGGAACGGGGGTGGTAGGAGCTGCTCCGCAAGCAGATATCCTAGCTGTGAAGGCATTGAGCGGGGGTGGAAGCGGCGAAATGGACTGGATTATTGAAGCGATTCGTTATGCGGTCGATTGGCGAGGGCCAAATGACGAATGCGTTCGTGTTATTACCATGTCTCTCGGAGGCCCTCAAGATATTGAAGCCCTTCATCAGGTGGTCCAATATGCGACAGAACAGGAAGTTTCCGTTGTATGCGCGGCCGGTAACCAAGGTGATGGGGAGGAGCATACTGATGAATTCGCGTATCCCGCAGCCTATAACGAAGTGATAGCGGTAGGCGCGGTGAATGTCGACAAGGAAATCACCGAATTTACGAATACAAACGATGAAATCGATCTTGTCGCTCCCGGTGTCAATGTGTTATCGACGTATATTGATGGTGCGTACGCAAAGTTAACAGGAACTTCAATGGCGGCCCCACACGTTTCAGGAGGTCTCGCCTTACTGGTCAATATAACGGAAAATGCATTTGGGCGAGATAAGTCAGAAGCGGAAATGTATGCACAATTAATTCGACGGACGGTTCCGATCGGCTATTCTACACGAGCAGAAGGCAACGGCCTATTAGCACTTAACCTCGTGGACCGGATCGCGGAATTCTACGAGGACGCAGAAATCGATCGACAAGAAAAAGATAAAAATATTATGTAAACCAATATATAGGGTGGAAACCCTTCGCAAGCAGCGAGGGTTTCCTACTTTTTCCTTTTTTTTATTTTGCCTGTCCATTTCTTAAATCCACTTTTTAAATAATGAAGGTTGTCATTGCCGGTTTTTTTCTTAATCACGCGCGCGGCCTGGCGGCTTCTCGCGCCTGAATTGTCATAAAGATAGACTTGTTGGTCTTTACGCACTTCCGACAATCGTTGCTTAAGTTGTGACAGGGGAACGTTCCGTGCTCCCCATATGTGTCCGCCATCATAGTCCTTCTGCTCACGCACATCGATCAATTGCGCTTTTCTGTACCCTTTGATAAATTCATCTTGGGTCAGCGGCGTGAGATAGGAAGGCGTTCGTAAGCGGCGTATAAGCATCGTAACGGCGAAAGCAATTAGTCCGCCCCAAAGAATGATTGTTAAGACATCATAAAAATCCATCTTCATTGCGCCCCCTTTTCAGTCCCCTTCATATTATAAGTAACTTATAGCTGAGACGCAAAACAAAAATCCTTATCATTTTGATCTATGGCTGAATTTGATAAACTAAGAAAGTGAACAGAAGGGCGTGAATACAAATATGGAAAAAGAAACATGGGGCTTTATCGATTTCGGGGCTTGTTCACCTTCCTATAATATGGCTTTGGATGAAATGCTTTTACATTGGCATAGCAAGGGACTTATCCCGCCGATCATTCGTTTTTATGAATGGAACCCGGCAACGCTTTCCATCGGCTATTTTCAAAAAATACATAAAGAAATCGACTTGGAAGCGGTAGAACGGCATGAATTGGGATTGGTAAGGCGTCCGACAGGCGGGCGAGGCGTTTTGCACGATAAGGAATTGACGTATAGCGTGATTGTTTCCGAAGATCATCCCAACATGCCTGCGACGGTGACCGAAGCCTATCGTGTGATCTCGACGGGACTTTTGGAAGGGTTTAAAGCTTTGGGTTTGGACGCTTATTTTTCAGTTCCCTCTTCTGAAAACGAACGGGAGGAACTTAAACAACCGCGGTCCGCCGTATGTTTTGATGCGCCTTCCTGGTATGAGATGGTCGTCGAAGGGCGGAAAATTTCCGGAAGTGCCCAAACGCGCCAGAAAGGCGTGATTATGCAACATGGCGTCTTATTAATCGACTTGGATGCGGAACAGCTTTTTGATGTCTTTTTGTATCCAAGTGAACGCGTGCGCAGACGCATGCAAAAAGCGTTTGCGGACAAAGCCGTCCCTATCAATGACTTAACAAATGAAAAATTGGATGTTAACGACATACGGACGGCATTTACGGAAGGCTTTGAACGAGGGTTGAACATTAACTTGTCCCGTTACACATTAACCCCTGCCCAAGAAAAAGAGGTGCAGGAGCTGGCAAAATCACGCTATGAAAATGAGGAGTGGACGTATCGTCGATAGGGGCCTCTCACTCCCCTGATGGGTGAAGGGTCCTACCTTCGTTTTGATTGGGGACAAGCCGGCTCAGCTTTTCATTCGCCGGTTCGTGTGCGTTCAATGTCTGCTCGTAATTTGGTTTGCAGTTGTTTGGTGACGGAACCGATTTTTATCCTTCCGTGCTTCGTCCCCCGCCATTCCTTTATAGGCGTAATTTCATTGATGGTGCTCGTAATGAAGGCTTCGTCTGCTTCAAGCAATTCCGCGGTAGTAAACGGGGTAATCGAAACAGGGAGCCCTTGTCTCTCCGCCAAATCAAGGACCACTTGGCGAGTAATGCCATTGAGGATCAAGTTGTCGGCAGGAGGTGTCATTAACTGCCCGTCTTTAACGATGAACAAGTTGGAAGAAGAGCCTTCCGTGACCGTGTCGCCCCGGTGTTGAATCGCTTCCGAACAGTCATGGTCAGCTGCTTGCCGTTTGGCCAACACATTTCCGAGAAGGTTTACGGTTTTGATATCACAACGCAACCAGCGAATGTCCTCGGTCAGATAAACCGCTATCCCTTGTTCTTGTTGGTCTAACGGTATCTCCATCTCTTTTGTGAAAGCAAAGATAAACGGTTCAATATGCCGTTCATAAAGGTGATCACGAGCCGCGGCTCCACGGGACAATTGAACATAGACATAGCCGTCATGGGTAAGTCCGTTTGTGTCTATTAATTCAATTACTCTTTCTTTTAACGATTGCTGCTCTTTGATGGAGTAAGGGATGTCTAATTCATCAGCACTTCTTTGCAGTCGCTGCAAATGCATCTCCAATTGATAAGGGTGTCCACTGTAGACACGAATCACTTCATAGACCCCATCGCCAAAATACATGCTACGGTCGTCGAATGAAAAGGACGCTTTCTCGCGGTCCATCATTTTGCCATTAAAAAGGACTTTCTCCATGTGTACCATCCCTTTCTCCCCAACGTTAGGAAGTAATGTTGTTTTCTTTTTATAATAACATTGCTTCGGAAGGATTTGCGAACACCCTTGATTAAAAACACTTTGTTGTCGCCTATCAGCGATTTATGTACAATAGGAGAGAGTGCGCGTATAGATCACAGCTAATGATAGATTTGGGGGGGCTTAAATGGCGACGGCCAGTATGGAAGATTATCTGGAGCGTATTTATCAACTAATCGAGGAAAAGGGATATGCTCGTGTTTCAGATATCGCGGACACGCTTGAGGTTCATCCATCTTCAGTTACGAAAATGGTTCAAAAACTGGATAAAAGCGGCTATCTCGTTTATGAAAAATATCGAGGATTGGTACTCACCGCAAAAGGAAATAAAATCGGTAAACGGTTGGTTTATCGGCATGAATTGCTCGAAGATTTTTTACATATAATCGGCGTTGACGAAAATTATATTTACCGTGATGTTGAAGGCATCGAACATCATCTCAGCTGGGACGCGATTGATCGGATCGGGGACCTCGTTCAATATTTTCATGAGGATGAACGTCGATTGAAAGCATTGCAGGAACATCATAAAACCCCGGAATGAACGAACAACATTCGAAAAGCAAAAGCGAGCCGCCCTTAATCCGGATGGTCTCGCTTTTTTTCTTCATCTGCCAATTTTAAATCAAACAGTCCGGATTCTTTTGCTGATTTAAATGCCATATATACGAATGGGCCAAGAATCAAACCCATCACTCCGAAAAACACAAATCCGAAATACATGGAAAGAATGGTTGGCAACGCGTGAAGACCAATGGAATCGCCAAGTACCTTCGGCTCTACAATCCGGCGAATGACAAGCAAAATAATGGCCAAAACCGTTAACTGGATCCCCATCGTCACGTCCCCGATGATCATCGCAACGATTCCCCATGGCACCAATATCAAGGCAGGGCCCACATAAAGGGGAATAATATCAACGATCCAAACGAGAAAGGAAATGATTAATGCAGGTCCGGGTGCGATGTAGAGCAAACTCAGATACGTAAGAATGAAAATCCCCAGGCTCATAATAAATTGAGCCTTCCACCATCCGAGAAAAACCTTTCCCATTCGTTTAAACACATAACGTAGTTTATCCGAGGTTTCGCTTTTGAACATATTGTAGAAATTGTCTTTAAGCCTCGGCAAATCAAGGCTGAATAAAAACAAGGTAATTAAATAGACGAGTCCGACAATGAGCATGTTCGGGACGGACATGATGAATTCGTATAAATAGGCAACAAAATTGGTCGACCAGTTAAGGACCGTGTTAATCGCATTGTTGGCCAGTTCATCCACCGCACGAACAATTTGTGGTCCTTGGGGATATTCAGCAATGAATTGATCAAATGCTTGAATGCGTTCATCTATAAACAGCTCGATTTCATTTATGTATGCCGGAATTTGTCTGGACCAATCAATCAAGCTTTCAATTAAGTAGGTTAACATGATGTAGATCAAAAATGTGCTCACGATCAGAAATGCGGTAAAAACAATGGAAACGGAGAGAAGCCGTTTGTGAATGTTTACCTTTTTCATTAAAAATTGAACCAATGGTTCAAAAATCATCGCGGTTAGTAACGCGAGCAACACCGGCATCAAGGAAGACAGGTTAAAATAGACGAACAGCCCAACGAGGATGAGTGCAAAGATGATTACTATCCGTTTCATGAGTGGTTTATGTATCAATGACAACCTCCTGGGGAAAATGTGGCTTTTCATTCGTTACGTTCTGCAGACCGTTCTTCATTATATCAGACATAGCATCTTAAACGTAGGGTAATAGAAAGAAATTTCTCGTTGGAAATTTTGTATCGTCGATGAGCCCGAGCGCCGTAATCGAAAGGCCTATTTTCCGCCTCCCTCCTCATCTCCCCAAACGGATCGAGGTTCGAAGACATATATTGTAGAGAATCTGAATTATGGGGAGGGATCTGTATGGATATGCAAAAGCTGATGAATGTAATGGTAGAACGGGTGCTGGCAAAACGCAATGTTACAAAAGAATCCGTCGACATTACGGAAGAGGAAAAATCGCGTATTCGCGATGTTGTGGAAAATATCCAGGAAGAAGTAAACGATTTTCTAGAAAACCAAACGACTACAGTATCGAATGAAGAAGATGCTGAAGCGGATGAAAACAACGATTCATAACGATGAACAAAGGCCTTGAAAAAAAATCAACGAATGAATCATGGCGTTCTGTCCACGCAAATGACAGCTGAGTGTCATATCGTATAGTAGACTTTTAACAAGGAGGGAAAATCATATGTCCATCCATTTAGGGCAACATCGAAGCCGAAGTTTCTATAGTCCGCAACAGTGTCAAGGCAGTTGCTATGATCCAAAATACTGTCAGGGCAATTGCTTTGATCCGAAGCCGTGTCAGGACGAGAAAAAATGGAGCGCATTGTACGATGATCGGGAAAAGCATCCTATGTGTCCCGTAGAAGATGAAGGCATCACACAGGAAGCCACCCAAACGAATAAAGAAGTGCAAGTGTCGGAAGATTTTATGCTGATAAAAGATTCTTGTGACGTTAATGTTACAACCACGGACGTTCAAGCCGCTGTCAATTTGCAAGCAGCTTTGCAAGCCGCGATTGTATTGGTGGTCCGTATCTCGCTCGCCGGTTCCGATGACGCTGAAGACGTCACGCAAGAACTTATGCAGACATCGAAAATCAAGCAAAGAACATCCCAAAAGACTATTATTGAGAACTCCCGTGATGTCAACGTGACTTCTACAGACGTGCAAGTGGCGCTTAACATCCAACTCTTGTTGCAAATATTAATCGCCCTTGTTGTTACTTTGGATATTCTCTAAGATATGCAGGTGAACGCCCGAGTGGAACCTAAACCCAATAGGAACATTCGGATCACGTGATGATAGCCTACAAGGAAGTCGGAATTTGCTATGCCAGACTGAGGGGTTTGGCATAGCTTTTTTAGGGCAACTAGGCACGAACGGTAGACACAGTATGCTTACGGCAAAGCACACATAAAAATGGGGGCACGCAAGCGAATCATGATGATTTTCATCGGACAATTCGCAAAAGCCAAACGCTTGCATAGGGTAGATGTGTAGAGGCAGGTGATGGAACGGTGTTCATTGACGGTGTATTTGCGGGCGGAGGAGTGAAAGGATTCGCCTTTATCGGTGCTTTGGAAGAACTCGAAAAGCGCAAATTTAGATTCAAACGTGTCGCCGGTACGAGCGCCGGGGCTCTAGTTGCCAGTTTGATTATGGCGGGGTACACGAGCGAGGAATTAAATGATGTTATGGAAGAATTGGACCCGGAAACCTTATTGGACCCAACTCCCTGGACGCGACATTTTCCGTTGTTGTTAAAATGGGCGGGGGTCTATTGGGGACTGGGTTTATATAAAGGCAACCGCTTGGAAGAGTGGCTTGGAGAAAAATTGGCGGCGAAAGGCATTCGCACATTTAACGATTTACCGAAAAAATCGTTGCGGATTGTAGCTTCGGATTTAACGAGGGGCCAGTTGCTCGTTATTCCCGATGATCTGCATGTGTATGGGATCCTCCCCGAGACATTTCCCATTGCGCGAGCGGTGCGCATGAGCTGTAGTTTGCCGTATTTTTTCCAGCCGGTAAAACTTTTTGATAAAAACGGGGAAGCGGCGATGATCGTAGATGGCGGCATTTTAAGCAATTTTCCCATGTGGCTTTTTCAGAGAGAAGAGCGGGTGAAGCGCCCTCTCCTTGGTTTTCAATTGAACCCGGAGCCCAATGATACGAAAAATACGATCGGAAACGCCCTGGAACTTTACAGCTCTGTGTTTGAGACGATGCAAAAAGGCCGCGATGCCCGCTACGTGGAAAAACATAAGCAAGAAAACGTTGTTTTTATCCCCGTGAATCGTATAAAAACAACGTCCTTTTCCCTCACAAAAGAAGATCGAAAGCGGCTCGTCCAGCTTGGGAGAGAAGAAACACAAAAGTATTTAAAAAGTTGGAGCGGATAATAAAAAAGCAACGCGCGAGAGGAAAGTCGCACGTTTCTTATTTTTTTCGATTGCCGTTGATTACTTTTAAGTGCCTTCTTTTCTTGCGGTGGTTGCCTCTCGCGACTTTTTTTTGCTTTTGCCGCTGCTTGCTCTGTTTTAACGCTTTGCGATAATTGCTGGTCATGCCGCTTCGTCTCGGCAATACCAAGCGTGTTAATAAAAAATAGAGACCGACGGCGATCAACGCGGTAATGACGAGTCCGATGAAAAAACCGCCCGGATTGTTGGCGAGTTGGTAAATAAGACCGAGCGCCGCTAATCCCAAAATCACGATGATCACCGGGTGCCGGACAGCATTCGCCATACACTCACCTCCCGTGATAATTAAACGATACGGCCGCCAACCTTTTTCTCGTCTTCCAGTTCTTTTTCACGTTCCAGCATTTTTTCAAACGAAGAGATGGAGACTTCCACTTGATCATCCTTTGGCTGTTTGGTCGTAAGCAACTGCAGCCATAAACCCGGAAGGCCCAGCCACTTTAGCACAGGGATGTTTCTCAATTTGTTCGTTCCCTGGAGTACCTCATAAGAAACGCCCAATACAACGGGGATCAGCAGGAGGCGATGGACGACCCGTTCAATCACATTGTCAAAAGGGACGAGGAGATAGATCATCACGCCGATGATAACAGTAAAAAGCATGAAACTGCTGCCACAGCGATAATGGAGCCGGGAATGTTCCTGAACGTTTTCAATGGTCAACGGTTTCCCCGCTTCATAGGCATTGATCACTTTGTGTTCGGCCCCGTGGTATTGAAACACACGTTTGATCAGCGGCATAAATGTGATCAAGTAAATGTAGCCGACGAGAATGAGAAACTTAAAAAACCCTTCGAGCAAGTTCTGAGCTACGTGGCCCGGAAAAATAGGGGAAAACAATTCCGCAATAAACACGGGAATCGCGGTAAATAGAATATTGCCGAACAGAAAGGCAAATACACCTACAGCGGCAACTCCAAAGATCATGGCTAATGTTGAACTTTTTTCTGCCGATTCGATTTCTCCATCGTCATCGGGGTGGACGTCCAAGCGATCAGAGGAATAATTGAGGTGTTTATTGCCAACGGAAGCAGCTTCAATCAAGGCAACGGTTCCTCTTACAAACGGAATTTTTTTAAGCTTTTGCAGGACCGGACGGTTAACCTTACGTTCTTCATAATATTCAATGGCATTATTTTTTCTGCGGATAGCGGAAACGGTCATTCGCTTGCCGGCAAACATTACGCCTTCGATGATTGCTTGTCCGCCATATGCAGGCTTTTGGTTTTGCTGACTCAAGACGTTCACCAGCCTATTCAGAAGTGTCGCTATCTATTTTACATGAAAGAACCTTCAACCTCCATCTTTTCGCAAAAATAATTAGTAGGCATGATTCGATCACTGAGCGATCATACTAACGAATGAGGTGATCGAATGAAGGAAAACCGTAAAGAACCGAAAGGGATTCCCTTTGCCGTAAAAGTGTTGATTACCGGTCTTTTCGGAGGCTTGTTATGGGGTTCCATTTGGTATGCTGCTTACTTTTTCAATTTTACCGATGTGGGGCCTTCGCTCTTTTGGATGGCTTGGTCATTGGGCGATTGGGAGGAGCAAATGGTTGGCCAATGGGCGGCTGTCGGTATATTTTCGCTTTTGTCCGTTGCTGTTGCGTTTTTTTACCGGTACGTTCTTGCCCGTATAAAAGGAATGTGGATGGGTTTTTTCTTTGGGATCATTTTATGGATCCTCGTTTTCTTCGTTGCGAACCCTCTATTCGCTGAATTGGAGCCGCTTCTTGAAATGGAAGGAATTACGGTTGTGACTACCCTTTGCTTATTCATTATGTATGGCTTGTTTATCGGCTACTCTATTTCCTACGAATACGAGTTGTTAGAATTTGAGCGCAAGTACGGAAGAAATTAAAAATATATGCTAAAATGGGGAATGTTGATCGCTACCAAAAGGAGGAAAAACAATGAAGTGTCTCGAACTGGTTCGTACGCAGTTGGAACAGGAAGGCATTGACGCCCTTCTAGTGGAAAGCCCGACAAACAGAAGGTATATAACGAATTTTACGGGAACGGCAGGAGCCGCACTGATTACTGCCCATGATGCTTTCTTTGTCACGGATTTTCGGTACGTTGAACAGGCAAAAAGTCAATGCGAAGATTTTACGGTCGTTCAGCATGAGAACGAGATGAGCAAAGAAATAAATAAACTCTTCAAAACGGAAAATGTATCTTCCGTCGGATTTGAAAAAGCGTATACCACGTATGAAAAATACGAGAGGTATCAAGAGGCTTTTGACGTAAAACTTGTCCCGGTTGCCGGGATCATCGAAAACCTTCGTTTGTTTAAAAGCAACGACGAGTTAAAAACGATGCAAAAAGCCGCGGATATTGCCGATGCCGCCTTTGAACATATTGTTACGTACATAAAGCCCGGTATCCGTGAACGCGAGATCGCCAACGAGCTTGAATTTTTTATGCGAAATCTCGGAGCTGAAGCTTCCTCCTTTGACATCATCGTCGCTTCCGGTGAGCGTGGCGCACGCCCGCACGGGGTTGCGAGCAACAAACAGGTAGAAAATGGCGATATGATTACGATGGATTTTGGCGCTTATTATGAAGGGTATTGTTCCGATATGACCCGAACCGTGGCCGTCGGGGAACCGAGCGATGAATTACAACACGTCTATGATACCGTTTTAAAGGCGCAACTCAAAAGTTTGGAACATATTAAAGCGGGCATGACAGGGATAGAAGCTGATGCCATCGCCCGGGACTACATTTATGCCGAAGGGTATGAAGGCTATTTCGGGCATGGGCTTGGCCATGGCCTCGGCATGGACGTCCATGAAGAGCCCCGTTTGTCGCCGAAAGGAAACCTGCAATTAGAACCCGGAATGGTCGTTACGGTTGAGCCGGGGATCTATCTCCCGGGCAAAGGAGGCGTCCGGATTGAAGATGACATTGTTATTACCGAAGATGGAAATGAACGACTGACGTTATCGGATAAATCATTGAAAAGGATTGAACCATAAGGGGGAGGAAAAAATGGTATCGGTAAATGATTTCAGCACCGGACTAACGATTGAGGTTGACAACGATATTTGGACCGTTGTTGATTTTCAACACGTAAAACCGGGGAAGGGTGCAGCTTTTGTCCGCTCTAAACTGCGCAGTTTGCGTACGGGAAACATCCAGGATAAAACATTTCGCGCCGGTGAGAAAGTCAATCGGGCACATATCGAGAAAAATCGCATGCAATACCTTTATGCAGATGGCGACACTCACGCTTTTATGAACATGGAAACATTTGAACAAATCGAGCTTTCAAGTGAACAGATTCAATACGAACTTAATTTTTTAAAAGACAACATGGAAGTACAAATGATTTCCTACGAAAACGAAACGCTTGGCGTTGAGCTTCCGAATTCGGTTGAACTGGCTGTAATCGAAACGGAGCCCGGCATAAAAGGAAACACCGTCTCTGGCGGATCGAAACCGGCAAAACTTGAAACCGGGTACACCGTGCAAGTACCGTTATTTATTAATGAAGGCGAAACGCTCGTCATCGACACCCGCAAAGGGGAATACACGCAAAGAGCCTAGCACAGAATGGTTGAAACAAAGACTCCGAAAAGGAGTCTTTTTATTATGCATTTAACGCTTCATGAAGCCCAAAATCAGAGAAAAAGACGGGGATTCGGTCGCCATGGATGATTCATGGGGTCTTCTACCGTTCCGGAATTGTGCCCCACTTCAAAAACAGAGCGATGAGCGTTCCAATGTTCTAGAAATCTGACACACCTCAAATGCAGATCGTTGGGCTGCTTCATCACGTGAACTTGGACTATACCTTAAAATTTCACATACCGTAATAAAATCATCATAATGTCATCATACCAAACCGGATCGATCGACTAAGAATCTTTCGCATGAACCCGGTTAACCTCTCATAAACATGTACAACAGAAGCTGTCCATTCCCAGCCAGGTAAAGACTGCGCTGTAGAGAACAACTCCAAACGGCGGTTCTAATATGGATCTAGTTTCATACATTGTACATGCAGACTCCCATGGGGTTTTTTATACTTTAAGAATGTCTTAACTGTGGTTAAGGATTAAAGTATAGGAAAAACGATGGCATCCGCCATCCGGATTTGGCGGAAAGCCAAGTGTTTCTAATGGGAATCGATGGTGTTCCCTGAGTTGATAGATGGGGGTGGTGAAGAAATGCCCTATACGCAAAAGGAAAATACCATTGTTTCAAAACAAACGATTGTTGCCCTTGTTCCCGGGCGATTCAAAGAAAATATTCGAGTTGCTTTACGGTCATATGATCTGGAAGAAATTCGTTTTCGCGTGAACCGCCCACCTGAACTTGTTTATCGAAACGACGCTTATTTTATGGGTGCCGAAACGCTATCAACAAATGATGCAGAATTTATCATGAATCAGTTAAGCCAACATTCCTTATACGCCTTTGAAGAAGAATTGCGCAACGGTTTTCTTACGTTGGCCGGGGGTCATCGAGTGGGACTGGGCGGGGAGACGATCGTGGAAAATGGAATGGTGAAAACATTAAAACATGTACGATCCTTTAATGTACGGATCACGCGGCAAATGAACGGCGTTGCCGGTCGTTATCTCACAGACTTGTTTCACGGGCAATGGCGGAATACGTTAATTGTTGGTCCGCCTCAATCAGGAAAAACAACGCTTTTGCGTGATATTGCCCGTACGGCCAGTTATGGTCAGCAAGCAAAACAAATGACTCCAATCCCACCACGGAAAGTGGCCATTGCTGATGAACGTTCGGAAATTGCCGCTGCATTTGAAGGAGTGCCGCAACATGATCTCGGGCCGCGAACCGATGTGTTGGATCGTTGCCCGAAAGCCGAAGGAATGATGATGCTTGTCAGAGCGATGAGCCCCGATCTACTCATCGTTGATGAAATCGGGAGTGAACGTGATAAATCAGCGTTACGGGAAGCGATGAACGCCGGGGTTTCGGTCATTTGTAGTGCCCACGGGCGCACGGTTGAAGATATGGAAGACCGAGCGCTCCTTCGGACATCGTCCGGTCGTCCGCTTTTTGATCGCTTGCTTCTCCTCGACGGAAACAAACGCGGGAAGCTCATCATCCCAAAGAAGGTGAGCGTGTGAGGTGGCTCGGCGCCCTTCTCGTCCTAGTATCGCTAACAGCTGTCGGATTTGACTGGGCTCGGAGGCTGTCGGGACGTTCTCGGCAAATCCGGCAGCTCTCGACAGCTTTACAAATGTTGGAAGCAGAAGTGATGTATGGACATACACCGCTACCGGTTATTTCCCGAAAGTTGGAACAGACATTGGAATCGCCACTTTCCCGGATCTTTGCCACCTTTGCACACGTTTTAGAAACAGAAAGCACGGATGTGAAGGAGGCTTGGGATCGAAGCATTGAATGGCATTGGTCTTCAACCGCTTTACGCCACAAAGAGAAAGAAGCGCTTTTCCAGTTCGGACAAACGCTTGGCCGGCACGGGCGCGAAGAACAGCGCAAATATATTCAACTCACACTTGCCCATTTGCGTTCCGAGGAATTTGAAGCCATTGAAGATCAACGAAAATATGAAAAAATGGCGAAATCATTGGGTTTTCTCGGAGGATTACTCGCCATCATTGTCATGATTTGAGAACACGGGCGCTTCGAAGGGGGGAAACGCGGTGGGATATGATGTGGACACGATTTTTCAAATTGCAGGCATCGGCATCGTCGTTGCCATGATTCACACCGTTTTAAAACAAATGGGCAAAGAGGACTGGGCACAATGGGTTACTCTGATCGGGTTTGTCGTGGTGCTCTACATGGTCGCTACCATTGTGGACGATCTTTTCCAAAGAATCCGTGGCATCTTTCTTTTTATAGGGTAGTCCAATGTCCGCAGAAATGATTCAAATCGTTGGAATCGGCCTTATTTCTGTATTTCTGGCAATGATCGTTAAAGAACAAAAGCCGGCGTTTGCTTTTTTATTAACGTTATTTGTCGGTGCGATGATTTTTCTTTTTTTGCTCGATCATATCGTAACCGCTTTTCAACTGATTGAAACATTGGCAAATGAAGCGAATATCAACATGGTTTACCTTGAGACGATGCTTAAAATTATCGGGATTGCCTACATTGCAGAATTTGGAGCACAAATTGCCAGGGATGCGGATCAAGGAGCGATTGCACAAAAAATAGAGCTTGCCGGGAAGGTTCTGATCGTTGTGATGGCGATCCCTATATTTAACGTTTTAATTGAAACGGTCATTTCCTTGATTCCGGGGTGAAAGAGTGGGTCGATATGAAAAAGCAATGGACAATGTTGTTCTTGATCGTCATCTTGATAAGCGCTCCTTTCGTTGTATCAGCGGAAGAGGATGCCGAAAGGGAACAAGGATTGTCCATCGAAGACGAAGAGAACGTGCCGTCGGCCGAGGAAATGCTCGATGAACAAATGGACGAGCAGATGGATAGGCTTGGACTTTCGGAGATTGAAACATTCTGGGAAGATATTCGCACGGAATACGAATCGTTTTTGCCTGAAAGCCAACGTGGAGAATTGAGTGACTTCATCCAAGGGGAGAGGCAGTTCAATCCTGCCGATTGGGGACAAGCTTTTCTTCGTTTTATTTTCCACGAAATTACCTCGAATTTGGCGTTGCTTGGCACATTGTTGCTTTTGACCGTTTTCACTATGGTATTGCGCGCGTTGCAAAATGCGTTTGAACATGCAGCCGTCAGTAAAATCGCCTACAGCGTTACGTTTACGGTACTTATCATTATTGCGATGAATAGCTTCTATGTGGCCATGTCTTACGCCCAGGAAGCGGTACAAAGCATGGTGACTTTCTTGATGGCCCTCTTGCCGATGCTCCTGTCTCTGTTGGCTATCACCGGTGCCGCATCATCTGCTGCCTTGTTTCATCCATTAATCATCGTTCTTGTCAATACGAGCGGGTTATTAATCGATCGTCTCGTGTTGCCGCTATTATTCGTTTCGGCACTTTTGAGCGTTATTAGCACGATGAGTGAAAAATTTCAATTATCGAAACTGGCTGCACTTATTCGCAATGCGGCGATGGCAATCTTGGGGGCGTTTTTAACAGTCTTCCTGGCAGCAGTTTCCGTCCAGGGGGCAACGGCGGCCGTTACCGACGGAATTACCGTGCGTACGGCAAAATATATCGCCGGAAACTTTGTGCCGGTCGTCGGTCGCATGTTCACGGACGCGACGGATACAGTGATCGGGGCATCATTACTATTAAAAAATACAGTCGGGGTAGCCGGACTGGCGATTCTATTTGTCATCATTGCCTTTCCGGCGCTTAAGATTCTCGCCCTCGCGATTATTTTTCAACTATCAGCCGCTGTCATGCAACCGCTTGGAGGGGGGCCGCTTGGAACGTGCCTTAGTTTATTTGCGAAAACCGTGTTATTTATGTTTGCGGCCGTGGCAGTTGTTAGTTTAATGTTTTTTCTCGCGATCACAATTATTATCACATCCGGCAACTTGTCGTTAATGGTGAGGTGAGAGACAATCGCCTATTTTAATGAATGGATAACGACGTTAATCGTCTTTTTGCTCATTGCTGTCATTCTTGAACTATTGTTGCCGACATCTACGATGAAACGATATGCGGATTTGATCCTCGGTTTAATAATGATGATTTTAATATTGCAACCGGTGTTTGATTTGCTAAACCGGGAGCCGGAGACATGGTTCGATTGGGGGGATTTTCAAGTGACGGAAGGGGTCGATGAAATGGAAATTGCCATTGATGAGAAGAAAAGTGAAATACAAGCGAGTCATGATGCATATATTTCTGAACAAGTAGGTGCTCGTCTTGGCAGGGAGGCTGAACAGGCGTTGGAAGATGACTTTAACCTTGGCATAAAAGAGATTTCGGCAGCCACGGATACCGAATTGGAAGTCGCTGTGGTTGTCGGAGAAGTAGACGAGCAGGAAGCTGAAACGGTTGCCGTTCAGCCTGTGGACGAAATATCCACGGATGATGCAACCGAAACTGCCGATCACACGCGTACAGGAGAAGATCGTGAGACCGAGGAGGTGCGTGCACGTCTTGCTGAAGTATGGCAAATCGAGGAAAGCAACATTGACGTCAGCCTGGAGGAGGAGGGGCTGAATGAGTGAAGAAAAACCATCATTTTCCAAATGGTTGCCGTCCGCGGATGGTTCTCGAAAATTTCGTTGGTATTATTTGGGTGGATTGCTTGTTGTTGGCATACTATTTATGTTTATTGGTACGAGCGGAGGTGATGAAGAGGAAGAACTCGGTGGAACTCCTTCCTCCTTATCCGGTCTGAATGAGGATCGAGGGGAAGCGGACGTTCTCGATCATGATACAGAGGGTGATGCTAATCAGCAACACAACTTTGGAGATATTGCAGCGCTTGAACGCGCGTATGCCAATCAATTGGAAAGGGCGCTCGAATCCATAAACAGACTATCCGGCGTTGACATCGTTGTAAACCTGGAAGCTTCGGAAAGCAAAGTGTACGAAAAAGACACGACCAGCCGAGAACAAATAACGGACGAGACCGATACGGAAGGTGGCTCGCGCACGTTGGAGGAAGGAACGGACGAAGAAACACTCGTCCTCATCCAAGAAGGAGATGCGGAACAACCTTTGCTCATTCGTACGGAGAAACCCGACGTCACCGGAGTTCTTGTCGTTGCCGAGGGGGTTGAAGAACTTGATCTTAAAGAATCCGTGATCGAGGCTGTGACCCGGACACTGGATGTTCCCGCCCACCGTGTATCAGTACTATCTAAACAGTAAAGAAAGGATGAGTGATTTGGTCTTGAAAAAACAAACGGTATGGCTGTTGACGATGCTAAGTTTAGTTGCTGTTCTCGGCGTTTACTTCTTCACACCTGATGGTCCCGCGGAGCACGAAACGGCCCTTGTCAGTGATGAGGGAGCGGACTTGGAAGAATTTGAAGGCGATCTTTGGGAACAGTTTTTGGAAGAAAACCCTGATAGTTCCGTCGTTGTAGAAGAATGGGAAGAAGACGGTGAACCTGCTGAAAGTACCGAAGAAGCACCTGTGAAGGGAGAGGAACAAGAAGAGCCGCCTGCCGAAGAAGATCCTTCTTCCGAGGAAGAAACAAACGAAGAGATGGAAGTTTCCGCGGGCTCCCCGGATAGCAGTGACTGGTTCAGTGCCTTGCGCATTCAACGTGAGGAAAATCGCAGCGAGACAAGAGAACACTACACGGACGTGCTGGCTTCCAGCGATGCAACGACAGAAGAGAAAAATGAAGCGCAGGAAGAGCGGGAAAGGATGCAATCAATCGCTGATCAAGAACATGCGCTAGAGCAAAAGATCCAATCCCAAGGCTATAACGAGGTCATCGTCATGAGTGAAGCGGATGAAGTTCGGATTCTTGTTGAAGCGGAAGAGCTATCCAGAACGGAAGTCGTGGAGATTAACCGGATAGCAAGCGAAGAGCTAGGTGAACGTCCGGTTTCCGTAGGGTATCACTATGATGAAAACGAAACAGGCTAACTTGTCGGGATCCGTCAGCGGGTCCTTTTTTTTATGCCCCTATCTTCGCACGACATATCATCGCATGGCGTTGAGTTGAACATGACGCCCGAAGTTCGTGGGAATGCGGTGGATCAGGTCAGTCACGATGGGTTTTCGTTCATACGTCGGCATCTAGATATTTAAAACTGCCGAGGCTGAAACAAAGTTCTTCATAAAGCCCCTCTCAACCGTAAGAATCCTTGTCCAAAGGATGAAATGAATATCGCTACGTGCTATAATCAACCATATAAAGTGAAACTTCCATCATAAGGGAATTTTCCTCGTATGATGGATAGTTGAACCAATCGGGGTGTTAGTCGCTCGTTTAATCGGAGGGCAGATTTCAGAAACCGGAGGTCGGAAAACCCAAAAATCTTGCAGGAAACAAAGAATGGTCTTTCGATTCCTGGCTTCCGATGTCTGACTTCCGGAATTATGGGCGCTTAACACCGGGATAAAAGCACCGTACTAGTAAGGAGAGGTCCGATTATATGGAGTGGAACGATTTGACGGAAGGTGCCAAATCCGTTTTGGAACAAACCCGCAATTTAAAAAATGACCATATCCAAATTGTGGAATTCGAAGTTGGATATGAAGAAGAAGCCTCTGAAGATCATCCGTATCCTGTATCTATTCAGGAAGAGGACTACGAGAACCTCAAGAAGTTCACAAAAGAAAATGAGTACAATGATCATTACCATATGGCAAGAAATAAAAACATGGTAAAAATTATTTTACTGGAAAATAAAAAAATCCCAGATAATCTCTCGGAGTTTCCGGTCTTTCGCCAATACCGAATGGATCGTTTGCGAGAAGAACGGGAAAGGCTTGCGGCAGAACGGGAAGCGGAAGCACAGGCTGAACGGGAAGCCGAAGAAAACCCTGAACAGGAAGCGGAAGCACAGGCAGTCGAGGAAAATGGTGAAGGTACGGAACAATCCTAAAGGGGGGCAAGGTGTAATGAGCGAATATCAAATGCTCGATATCGAAGAACAGGAAAATGATTTGGGAAAAGTGGAAATATCCCCGGAAGTGATTGAAGTGATTGCCGGGCTTGCCGCATCTGAATTAGAGGGCGTTGCAGCGTTGCGCGGAAATATAGCGACGGATGTCGCTGAGCGTTTTGGCAGAAAAAACCACGGGAAAGGTGTAAAGGTAGAGCTTGGAAACGACGGTGTCGTCATTGATGTTTCCATCGTTGTCCATTATGGAATATCTGTCCCCGACGTTGCCAATCAAGTGCAGCGAAACATTCAGCAGGCATTGGAAACAATGACTTCCATCGCGATGGATACGATCAATGTTCACGTAGTGGGAATTTATTTCGAACAACCGGAAGAACAACAAGGTCAAATGGAACAAACGACCGAGTAATGGATCCGAATACAAGTCGAGGTATCGATATATGAATCGAAGACTGGCAAGAATACGGGCGGTGCAAGCGCTGTATCAAATAGAAATGACCGGCATTGAATGGAAACTCGCGCTCCAATCGTCAATGGACGATGAGGAAGAAGCAGATGATTATCTTTATGATGTTATTCCCGGCGTTCTCGCGGTACAGCCGAAGATCGACGAACAAATTGCAGGGCAGCTGGAGCATTGGGCATTGGAAAGAGTGGGGAATGTCGATCGTGCCGTCTTGCGTCTGGCTGTCTATGAAATGCAGCATCGGGAAGATATTCCGGTAAATGTGGCACTTAATGAAGCGATTAATACTGCGAAGGCATTCGGCGGAGATGAAGCCGGCAAATTTGTCAACGGGGTTTTATCAAACCTGCGAAAAGCGCGTGGATTGGGGGCAAAGAGCGAGTATGACAGCGAAGATCATTAGCGGCAAAGAATTATCCACACAATTGCGAAGCGAGTTGGCTGAGGAAGTCCCGGAATTAAAGGTGACGCCATCGCTCGCGGTTATTTTGGTTGGGGACGACCCGGCATCGCACAGTTACGTGCGAGGGAAGGAAAAGGCTTGTAAAACTGCAGGTATTCACTCGATTGTAAAACACCATCCTTCGTCATTGCGGGAAGATGAATTGATGGCTGAAATCGATGCTTTAAATAAAGACAGCAGTGTACACGGCATTTTAGTTCAGCTGCCGTTGCCGGATCATATATCCGAAAATGCCGTTATCGAAAGGATTGCCGTAAACAAAGATGTGGATGGCTTTCATCCGGTCAATGTCGGGAAATTACTGACAGGAAAAAAAGCGTTTACGCCTTGCACACCACTCGGCATCATGAAAATGTTGGAAATCAGCGGCGTTGATCCGAGAGGCAAGCACGCGGTCGTCGTTGGCAGGAGCCAACTCGTAGGCAGGCCGGTGGGGCAACTTTTGTTGAATGAAGATGCCACGGTGACCTATTGCCATTCGAAAACGAAAGATCTGGCCTCGCATACGAGCCGAGCGGATATTCTCATCGCTGCTGCCGGACGAGCAGGTATGATCGATGAAACCCATGTTAAAGAGGGCGCGGCTGTCATTGACGTCGGCGTGAACCGCGTGGAGAGTACGGGAAAACTGATCGGTGATGTACAGTTTGAACAAGTGAAAGAAAAAGCAGGATGGATCACGCCCGTTCCGGGTGGCGTCGGCCCAATGACGATTACCATGCTTTTACATAATACGGTGGAAGCCGCTCGAGGGACGATGGTCAATGATGAATCCTGACCAGCGTTATCTTTCCGTGACACAATTAACGAGACAAATCAAAGGATTAATTGATGAAAGCCCCCTTTTGAACGACGTTTTTTTACGGGGGGAAATTTCGAACTTTAAGCATCACAGCCGTGGCCATATGTATTTCACGATCAAAGATGAAAAGGCGCGAGTGTCAGCCGTTATGTTCGCCGGTAATAATCGCGCCTTGCGCTTTCGGCCGGAAAGCGGAATGAAGGTGCTCATTCACGGGAATGTGTCCGTCTATGAACCGTATGGACAGTATCAGTTGTACGTACGCATGATGGAGCCGGACGGGATCGGACAATTATATCTCGCTTATGAACAATTGAAAAAAAAGTTGGATGCGGAAGGGTTGTTTCACGCATCCAGAAAACGACCGCTTCCCAATTTTCCTGAACATATCGGAGTGGTCACTTCTAAAACCGGTGCTGTTATCCGTGACATTTATACAACGGTAAGGCGAAGGTACCCGCAAGCTTCCATTTCGCTTTATCCGGTCGCCGTTCAAGGACCTGAAGCAGCTCCGGGCATCGTTCGCGCGTTAAAGCAGGCGAACATTGATGACAACGATGTTTTAATTGCGGGCAGAGGGGGAGGATCCATCGAAGACCTGTGGGCGTTTAACGATGAACAGGTTGTCCGTACAGTTGCCTCCTTAAACACTCCGCTGATTTCCGCTGTCGGCCATGAAACAGATGTCACATTGATGGATTTTGTCGCAGATGTCCGGGCGGCTACACCGACAGCCGCCGCCGAGATCGCTGTTCCTTCGCTCACCGAATGGCAAGAGAAGGTTTCCGCTCAAAAAAATCGATTGCAACAAATCATGCAACAAATCGTTTATTCCCAAAAAGAGAAATTGGCTTATATAAAAAACGCGTATGCGTTTCGTTATCCGGGACAACTGCTCAAGCAAAAGGAGCAAGAACTCGATCGAAACCTTGACCAATTTCATCGCGCCATGCAAACACGTATGCAGCTGCAACGACAACAGGTAGATGAACAGCGCCGACGTATCGCGTTGCTAAGGCCGACGCATCTGCTCGAACAGAAAAGGCAGTTGCTTGAAACAGGTACGAAGCAATTGGAAGACCATTTTCAGCGATTGTTGGAGAGTAAGGAAAATCGGCATGAACGTTTATTGGAAAAGCTAACCCTTCTTAATCCTATGGAGACATTAAAACGGGGATACACCGTCACGTACCGGGATGAACAGTTGGCAAAAACCGTTGATGGCATTGATGTAGAAGATGAACTACACATTTATTTCCAAGATGGTTATGTGAAAGCAGAAGTAACGGATAAAGGAACCGAAACATTTGTCATTCATAAGGGGGATACAACCGGTGGAAGATGAAAGAAACGAAGAGCCGGAAAATAAGCAGACGTTTGAAGCAGATATGAAAAAACTCGAGTATATTATCCAGCAGCTTGAACAAGGAGATGTCCCTTTGGAAAAAGCCATTGAGATGTATCAAACGGGAATGAAGCTTTCCAAACGTTGCCATGATCAATTGCAACGAGTGGAGAAGCAAATGGACCGCATTGTCAACGAAACGGGAGAAAGTTTTCCGTTGGAATTGGAAGATAGTCAGAGCAATTAAGCTAGGCTAAAGGTTGTAAAGGATTGAAAAAGGAAGGTGAGCGTCTGCACAGACGTTTGCAGGATATGCTTTGAAAGGAGAGAAACAGACTTTTGCGTTCCCTCCCATTTTTCTATGACCAAGTGCCAAAAAAGTGGGCTTCCGCGCATCTAGTTCTGGTTTTGGAGTGACAAAAGAAAGACTCGATCAGTTGGTTGAAGCACATATTCCGCCCCTGGCGAACAACTTAAAAGCGCACGTGGAAGCATTAAACGCACCGATCCAATTAAAAGAAGCGATGCTTTACTCGTTAAACACGGGGGGGAAACGGATTCGTCCATTGCTTTTGATCGCGGTTGCCGGCAGTTATAAGCCTGTAAACGAGGCAGTGTATAAACTAGGAGCTGCCGTTGAAATGGTACACACGTACTCGCTCGTCCATGATGATTTGCCGAGCATGGATAATGACGATACGAGACGAGGCAAGCCGACGAACCATAAAATATACGGGGAAGCATTAGCGATACTCGCAGGGGATTCACTTCTCACAGAGAGCTTTTCCCTGCTCACTACCATCAATGAACAAGAACTGACTCCGCGGGATGCTTTATATCTAATCCGACGTTTAACGGAAGCGAGTGGGGCGACAGGAATGGTCGGGGGTCAGGTGGCTGATTTGGAAGCCGAGAATCGATCGGTAACACTTGAAGAACTTGAATGGATTCATCGGCATAAAACGGCCGCCATGTTGACGTTTGCCGCAGAAGCAGGTGGGATTATCGGAAGCGCGCCTCCGGAAGATCTATCACTGCTCAGGCCATTCGCAGAAGAAGTGGGGATTGCTTTTCAAATTAAAGATGACATCCTCGATGTCGAGGGGAACGAATCATCGATTGGTAAGCCGGTGGGGAGTGACGAAAACAATGGCAAAAGCACTTATCCAAGTTTGCTCTCCCTCGACGAGGCAAAGCGTAAATTGCGCAGTCATATGGAAAAGGCTGAGCGCATGTTACGGTCGCTTTCAGTGCCCGCCCCCGATCTTTTTTCTGTCCTCTCCTATATTGAGCATAGAGATCGATAAAGTGAAAATCATATCACGAATTTAGAAAGTGCTGCCGTACAGGTAGCATTTTTGTTTTGTTAGAAGTAAAATAGAAGCACACATTGTTCCAGTACAAATTTTTAAATGGGATAAAGGAGGACGAAGACAATCCGAAAGGATGATTTGTAAACGACCGGTCGCATGTTCTATGATATAAAAAAGGTTTACTAATCAGTAGACAGATTTAAACGAAAGCGAGGGTTTGCGCATGGATTTGGAAACCATTCAGAACCCTGGGTTCCTAAAAAGTTTATCACGCAAACAATTGGACGAGCTTGCCGAAGATATTCGTTCGTTCTTAATTTCAAAACTATCCGTTACAGGCGGACATTTGGGGCCGAACCTGGGTGTTGTAGAGTTAACGCTTATGCTCCATAAACTGTATGATAGCCCGAAGGATAAAATCATTTGGGATGTCGGACACCAGACATATGTTCATAAAATCCTGACGGGGCGAGCGAACCGTTTTGATTCGTTAAAGCAATTCCGGGGTTTGTGCGGATATGCGAAACGAGACGAAAGTGAACACGATGTTTGGGAGGCGGGCCATAGTTCAACCTCCCTTTCTGCAGCGATGGGAATGGCTACAGCCCGGGATTTGAAAGGCGAAGATTTCAACGTCCTTCCCGTCATTGGAGATGGAGCGCTCACCGGGGGCATGGCGTTGGAAGCCATGAACCATATCGGCCATGAACAAACGGACATGACCGTTATTTTGAACGATAATGAAATGTCCATCGCGCCCAACGTTGGCGCCATGCATAATATGCTCGGTCGTTTGCGTACAACAGGCGGCTATCGCAGAACGAAAGAGGATCTTGAGTACTTTGTCAAAAAAATTCCGGCCTTCGGCGGTGCGTTAAGCGCGACAGCCGATCGATTGAAAGGTAGCCTCAAATACTTGCTCGTCTCCGGTGTTTTTTTCGAGGAAATGGGTTTTACGTACCTCGGACCGATCGATGGACACAACTTTGATGAGCTTCACAGCAATTTGACCTATGCAAAACGTACGAAGGGCCCTGTGCTCCTGCATGTAGTTACAAAGAAAGGGAAAGGGTACAAGCCCGCCGAAGAAGACGCGAGCGGAGCCTGGCATGGCCCCGGACCGTACAAAATAGAGTCCGGAGATATGATAAAGAAATCAGGTCCGCCTGCATATAGTGCCGTTTTTAGCGATACACTCGCGAAGATCGCGGAAAAGGACGATCGGCTCGTCGCGTTGACAGCGGCAATGCCGGGCGGGACGAAACTCGATAAATTTGCAAAGAAATTCCCGGAACGAATGTTTGATGTCGGAATCGCGGAACAGCACGCCACAACGATGTCCGCCGGCCTTTCCACCCAGGGAATGAAGCCTGTGTTCGGTGTGTATTCCACGTTTTTACAAAGGGGATATGATCAGCTCGTTCATGATGTATGCCGTCAAAATTTGAACGTTGTCTTCGGTATTGACCGCTCCGGGCTCGTCGGCGGAGACGGCGAGACCCATCAGGGTGTCTTCGATATCGCTTATCTCAGGCATTTGCCGAATATGAAGATCGTCATTCCGAAAGATGAGAATGAGTTGCAGCATATGATTCATACTGCCGTCGCCAACGATGCCGGTCCAATGGCTGTTCGTTTTCCGCGCGGGAACGGACTAGGCGTGGAGATGGATGAGGAATTAAAGCTCTTGCCTATCGGTGAATGGCCGGTGGAACAAGAAGGAAATGATGCCGTGATCCTCGCGTTCAGCACGATGTTGCCGATTGCAAAAGAAGCGGCTGCACAGTTGGAAAAACAAGGGATCTCCACTCGTGTCATAAATGCCAACTCCGCGAAGCCCTTGGATGATAAACGGCTGGATCAAATCGCCCATGAAAACATTCCGATTCTCACGATGGAAGAAGCTGTTTTAAAAGGTGGCTTCGGAAGCGCCGTTCTCGAATATTTAAACGATCAAAACCATACAGGCTTGCAATTAAAACGAATGGGCCTTCCCGATCGTTATATCGAACACGGGGACCCCAAAAACTGGTATGAAGAACTGGGACTTACAGCGTCTGAGGTTGCGAAGTCCATTAATGAAATGGTTCCTAGAAAGAAACAACGCGCATGAAAAAAAGGAGTAGAGCTGCAAGCAATTGCAGCTAATATTGACAATGAAGAAAAAAGAGCGAGCGGATGTTTTACTCGTTGAGAAAGGGGTACTCTCGACACGGGAAAAAGCGAGGCGGTCGATTATGGCCGGCCTCGTTTATACGGAGGAAGAACGTATCGAAAAACCGGGCATGAAGTTGGATCCTGATCGCCCCCTTTATCTGAAAGGTGATATCCATCCATACGTGAGCAGGGGTGGACTCAAACTTGAAAAGGCGTTACAAGTCTTCCCGATTAAGATGGAAAGCAAAATCGTGCTCGATGTGGGCGCCTCTACGGGGGGGTTTACCGATTGCGCGCTTCAACACGGAGCAAAAAGCGTGTATGCCGTTGATGTCGGCTACAATCAGTTGGATTGGGGATTGCGTTCCGACCCACGCGTGCATGTGTTGGAGCGCCTGAATTTCAGGTATGTCAAGGCGTCGGAATTTGCCCATGGGGCCCCGGATGTTGCTGTGTGTGATGTGTCTTTCATTTCATTGAAACACCTTTTGCCTAAGATGAGTGAGGTTTTATCTGAGCATGGAGAGGCATGTGTTTTGATCAAACCACAATTTGAAGCAGAGCGAGAAGAAGTAGGCAAAAAGGGAATCGTTCGCGACCGATCGATTCACTCACGTGTCATTGAAGCCGTGATGAAAGCAAGCATTGCATCCGGGTTGCAACCGTCCGGGTTGCATGTGTCGCCGATTACAGGCAGCGGAGGAAACATCGAGTACTTGCTTTATTTGCGGAAGTCGAAGGAAGCAAAAGCCATTCCCGTGGAATGCATTGCCAAAACGGTGAACCCTTCCTCTTGAGTAGCATAAATATACATTTACAGGTATAATCAAGGCAACGCTACATTTTTATGGGGTGGATGCCATGACAAAGGGACAACGTCACGTAAAAATACGTGAGATTATAAATGAACAAGAAGTAGACACCCAAGAAGAACTCGTTTTTCAATTACTGGAAACAGGATTTAACGTAACTCAAGCGACCGTCTCCAGAGATATCAAGGAATTGCATCTCGTAAAAGTGTTGACCCAGGACGGTCGTTATAAATACAGCCTCCCGGCAGACAGACGCTTTAATCCCGAAGAAAAGCTGAAGAAGCATCTTTTTGACAGTTTCGTTAGCATTGATTACTCCGATCATTTAATTGTGCTGAAAACATTACCCGGAAATGCCCACGCGATTGGAGCATTGATCGATAACTTGAACTGGGAGGAGATTATGGGGACGATCTGTGGGGATGACACAATCCTTATTATTTGTAAAAAAGCAGAACAATCTCCAGCGCTTACCGACCGAATCTTGGGGATGCTTTAAATGGTACAGGTATGTCGGATCATGGGAGAAGAAAAAATTTGGCAATGTGCCAAGTTTTTTTACACTATCAGAAAGAATAAATTGTTCGGATGATAGTATAAGAAAGACTTTGACTTTCGCCATCCTTGGCGATAAGTCAAGTTTTTCTAAAAAGAAGGTGTTAGGATTGCTCGAAGAACTGACGATTCGAAATTTTGCGATCATCGAAGAACTGACGATTCCATTTGGATCAGGATTAACCGTGCTTACTGGGGAAACGGGAGCGGGAAAATCGATCATTATCGATGCCCTCGGTTTGTTGGCGGGCGGTCGCGGTTCTGTAGATTTTGTGCGCCATGAAAGTAAAAAAGCGGAAATCGAAGGTCTGTTTATCGTGTCAAGCGACCATTTGGCCTATGAACGTATGGCTTCTGCCGGCATCGAGTGTGAAGAGGGAATGATCGTTTTAAAGAGAGAGATCTCCCGAAAAGGAAAGAGCGTCTGCAGAGTCAACGGGCATCTGGTTACCTTAACGACGTTGCGGTCGATTGGACAAACATTGGTGGATATCCATGGGCAGCATGAACATCAGGAATTGTTACAAATGGACAAGCACAGTGGATTGGTCGATGCATACGCGGATTCGACATTGTCTGCGTTAAAATCCGAATATGAAGATCGCTATGAAAAGTATTTGTCGATTAAAAATGAATTGCAACGTTTACGGAACAGCGATCGTGAAAATATTCAGCGGCTTGACCTCATTCAATACCAACTGGAAGAAATTGAACAAGCAGCATTATCCGAACCCGATGAAGAACAGCAGTTGGAACAAGAACGCTATAAATTGGCACATGCAGAGAAATTATACGAGCTCCTGCAATATGCCTACACCTATTTACATGATGAGGGCAAAGGGTTGGAATGGATCAGAGAATCCGCCGGCCATCTGAAAGAGGCTAGCGATATTGACCCTGCATTAGTTCAAACGAGCGAACAAGTGGATTCCAGTTTTTATATGATTGAAGAAGCTTCTTATTCCATCCGGGAACACATCGATCAGCTCGACTTTGATCCGGCGCGTTTGGAGCAAATCGAAAGGCGCTTGGATGAAATCGACCAACTGAAACGAAAGTACGGGGGATCAATTACAGAAATATTGGCCTTTTCCGAAGAAATCGCCGAGGAACAAGAAGCACTTGTAAATTTGGATGAGCACATCCGCCAATATGAAGAGGAATTAAAAGAAAAGGCCGCGGAGCTTTTTTCTGCAGCAAATGCTCTTACAGCGGGAAGAAGAGAAGCTGCAAAAACGCTTTCGGAAGCAGTTGAACGCGAACTGGCTGATCTGTTTATGGAGAAAACGCGATTTTCCGTGGCTTTTCAAGCTCCATTTCAAGGAGAAGAAGTGCAGAGTGACGGTCAGGTAAAAACATTTACAAAAGACGGGCAAGAACGTTTGGAGTTTTATATGTCGCCTAATGCCGGAGAGCCTGAGAAACCTTTGATAAAAATTGCCTCAGGCGGCGAAATTTCTCGAATTATGCTCGCGCTCAAACGGATATTGTCAAATTCATCGCAACGGACAGCGTTGATTTTTGATGAAGTGGATACAGGGGTAAGCGGACGGGTCGCGCAAGCCATTGGAGAAAAAATTGCCGCGATCGCCAACGCTGAAACCCAAGTGCTTTGCATCACCCATTTGCCGCAAGTCGCGGCGCTGGCATCGACGCATATGCATATAGCCAAAGAGGAAAAAGAAGGACGTGTACACACAACGGTAACCGATCTTGACGACACTGCACGTGTCGATGAGTTGGCACGTATGCTATCGGGAAGCGAGGTAACGACAAAAACGCGAGAAAACGCGCGTGAACTTTTGGATCTTGCAACATCATGACATGATCTGTCATGGCATCTTGATACTGCCATGAATTCGCAAAGCCGACCAATTAAGGTCGGTATTTTTATTTGTCGCAAGTTATAATCCGACTCCCGCAAGGCAACATTATAAGTACGAACGCTATGTGCGGGCGGGAGTGAGGAGTGTGAGCGAGGGTGAAATCCGACAAAAAACGAAAAATAATAGGCGCGATCTTACTCATTGCTGTCATGAGCCTAGGATTTTTGCAGCCGGTACAATCGTGGATACAGCTTCCGGATCAACTTACAATGATGCCCGGTGAGGAGACCTCCGCCATAGAAAGCTTCGAATCGAAAGTACCTTCGATGTTTTCCGTAGAAGATAAAAAAGAAGATGCGATTCAGGTGACGGCGGGTTCTACACCGATCAAAAATATAACGAAAAACAAGGAGCCAAGAGTTGAGGTTACCCCGGGAGGGCAGTCCGTCGGCGTGCGGTTAAGCGCACAAGGTGTCATGGTTGTCGGTTTCCACGCGCTTCATACGGAACAAGGACAGCAATCGCCTGCGGAAGCGGCAGGAATCCAAAAAGGGGACATTATTGTCAAGATCGATCAGCAACCGGTGGAAGATTTGACAGAAGTCACGTCAATCTTACGTTCCCCGGATACCTCGAAAGCCATTCAAATCGAACTTATACGTAATGGAGAAAAAGTAGAAAAAACCGTCCAGCCAAGCATCAAAGCTTCCGAGGACGCCAAGCAGTTGGGGATGTACATTCGGGACTCGTCTGCCGGTGTGGGAACAATGACTTTTTTTGATCCGGCCACGAGGCAATACGGAGCACTGGGGCATGTGATCGCTGATATTGATACAAAACGCCCGGTTTCCATTCATGAAGGAGAGATCACACGCTCATCCGTAAAATCGATCGAAAGAGGGAAAAGCGGGACACCCGGTGAGAAACAAGCATCCATAGCCAACAAACAAGAGGTGCTTGGCACGATTACGAAAAACAACACATTCGGCATTTATGGGCAATTAAACAAAGGACATGATTTGGGAAATGAAGGACAGGAATCGATGCCAATCGCGTATGCGGAAGAAGTAGAAGAAGGACCGGCGAAAATTATGACCGTGGTGGAAAACGAAGAAGTTGAGGCTTTTGATGTGGATATTATCCGTTCAAGTCCACAAAAACACGCGGCGACCAAGGGGATGGTCTTAAAAGTAACCGATGACCGTCTTCTTGAGAAGACTGGGGGCATTGTGCAGGGAATGAGCGGTAGCCCGATCATTCAAAATGATAAAATCATCGGTGCCGTTACCCATGTATTTGTGAACGATGCAGCCACAGGATACGGTTCTCATATCGAATGGATGTTGGATGAGGCCGGCATTGATACGGAAGAAAAAAGAAAGGCAAGCTAATTCGAGGCTGCTGAAAAAGGAAGTATTTTTTCTGTTCCAAGGGGTTTCGCTTGAATTGCAAGAGAAAAATCCAAGAAAAAGTGGTCCCTCACTGCTAAACTCTTGCCCTTATGCTCAAAATGCGAAGGATGGCGCTTCAATGGCGAAAACTTTTGTGGAAACGGATGAGCCAAGGCCCCGAAGCGCTTGTCTTGCACGAGGGGGGAGTGGCTGGAAATCAATGATAATAATCGATATAGTGCGTTACTCGATAAGTCAAGTCTTCAACGGAATGGAAGCTGGCGCTGGATTGATTAGAGCACGGACTGGAAATGCTAAACCAACAATTCAATTTGATTGAGCCATGAGCAGCTTTCGGTGAATCGGAGGCTGCTGCTTCGGCTTCTCAGCACTTCTATGCTCTTTTGTCATGCCGATGCTGTCTTTTCTTCGGCTTAGTTGTTGCGTTTCGTTTTCTTTTTCATACCGAAGCCAAGTGTGCCTCGGCTTCCGAGTACGCCTTTGCCCTCCTTTCATGCCAATGCCATCAAAGGCGAAAAGAATTTTCGACAAAAGAGCGTCATAATGATTCGTTTTGGAAAGAATTTTGACGGATTTTTATAGATAATAAAGTAAATTCAGTTATTTGATTGATTTTCTTTTCAATTTATGGATAATCAAGTATGAGGGATTTGGGACAAGTTAATTTCGAAGGAGGAACAATGAATTGGAACCAATCAAAGTTTGTATTGCTGATGATAATCGCGATTTAGTGCAAATGGTGGAAGAATATGTATCCTTGCAAGACGATATGGAAGTTTCCGGAGTAGCTTACAATGGCAAAGACTGCTTGCAGGTCGTAGAGGAGAAGCAACCGGATGTACTTATTCTTGATATCATCATGCCATATCTTGACGGCCTTGCTGTTTTGGAACGATTACAAAATAATAATGGGGAAAAATTGCCGAAAGTTTTAATGTTAACCGCGTTTGGACAGGAAGATGTAACGAAAAAGGCGGTGAACCATGGTGCTGCTTATTATGTGCTAAAGCCGTTTGACATGGACATGCTGATTGATACGATTAGGGACCTCAGCGGCCAACCGGATCCACAAGTCACAGTATCCGGGAAAAGCAAAGAAATGGGCAATGTGAAACAACCAAGCATCAACTTGGACCAACGCATCACCGGCATTATACATGAAATTGGTGTTCCAGCACATATTAAAGGGTATATGTACATGCGGGAAGCGATTACAATGGTGTATAACAATATCGAATTGCTCGGTTCGATCACGAAAGAATTGTATCCGGATATTGCCAAGAAATACAACACAACGGCCAGCCGCGTAGAAAGAGCGATTCGGCACGCGATCGAAGTTGCCTGGAGTCGTGGAAACATTGACTCCATCTCCCATTACTTTGGGTACACGGTAAGCATGTCCAAAGCTAAACCAACGAATTCCGAATTCATCGCGATGGTCGCCGACAAATTGCGGATTGAACATAAGGTGAGTTAAGCGCCTATGTGGCGGGGTTTTCAACGAATAATCAGACGGTAAATTTCTGTTTGTTTTGCCGGTAAATACAATTTACTTGCCGACAAACACGGAAAGGAACCTCCTATGTATCGGATGTATCCGGTATGTGGGAGGTTTTTTTGCGTGTTTAGAGATATTGACGTTAAGCTAGACGATTTTATGTTGCATTGTGAAAGCAAAATGTTGTCACGGAAAACAATGGCCAGCTACGAGCAATCGGTACGGCTGTTTGCGCATTACTTGGAGGACGTGAAAGGCGTTACGAATGCGAAAGACGTTAAGACAGAACACATACGCGCCTACATCAAGTATTTACGAGAACGCGGCAAGTACACCGTCGTTAGCGAAGAATTTACGCGAGAGGCCAACAGCCCGCAAAATAGGCCGGACATTGGCAAGGAGATAAGCGACGCAACCATAGGAAATTACGTGCGGAATCTTAAAGTGTTTTTCCGTTATCTCAAGGAAGAACGCGAAATTAAAACCAATCCGGCGAAGCCCATCGAAAATATTAAACCGAGTCGCAAGAAAAAACAACTGTTAAGCGAGCAAGAATTAAAAGCGCTGATGCGTTCGTTTGATATTACATCATTTTATGGCTACCGATCATATACCATCACGCGCTTGTTATTGGATACCGGGATGCGTATAGGTGAATGCCTTGATTTGGTTCCCGACGATATTGATTTTAAAAATAAAGCGATTCATGTGCGGAATCCCAAAAACAAAAAAGAACGGTTCGTATTTTTTTCGCCGAAATTAAAACAGGAGTTAAGACGGTGGGTATATTACCGTGATCGGTATTGCGACAGTGAATTGTTATTCCCGACCAATCGCGGCACAAAACTTACTCCGTCGTCGTATGAAAAGACGTTGCGAGGTATCGGCCGGCAGTTAGGCGTTGATATTACGCCTCACCAGTTACGCAACAACTTTGCGAAATATTATTTGCTTAACGGCGGGGATATTATTTCGTTGTCGCGTATCCTCGGGCATTCAAATGCAGAAACCACGAAAGTTTACCTTGATTTTGACGAAGGTGAACTAGGCCAGAAATATCAACGACATTCACCGATGGACAAGTTGAATATTTAGAAAAATACGCACGCATTCGAGAAATAAAAATAAAAAAGGGGCGCCCGCCGCCAAACGGAACGCCCGACCGTGCGCCAACACGGTTCAAACCAAATAATTGTACGTTCATTGTACGCAAAAAAAGCGGCAATGTCAATATTCGGCAGGTATAACTTGCGAATCGAACGTACATTCGTTTATTGCGGCGGCGCTCCAAAACGAAGGAGCCGTTAAAAATGACGACACTAACAAACGCAGCACCGACAGAATACAAACGCTTATCTCATTTCGAAACGACCGACCAATTAAACGAAGCCGTACGCGCTAATTTGTACGCCCATAAACACGAACTAACACCGGCCGCAGTCGCCGTGTACGAATATTTACACCGTGCGTCGGTTAACAGCGCCCATTTAAGCGGCATCGGCGTACGGTGCGATAAGTATGCCACGATTGCGAAAAATACCGGTTACAGTAGCCGTACAATAAAGCGTGCCGTTAAACAATTGGTTGACCGCGGCATGATCGAGAGGCACGAAACAACACGCTCAGTGGGCGCCTGGCTAGGCGGAAGTGGGCATAATATCTATTGCGTCACCCCGAATGTCACCCCGTCCGTGACACCCCGCGAGGAAGCCGAAACAGTTGACGAAACAGGCGGTGAAGTGTCGAATATTGACGCGCAAGCAAGCGCTGTTAAACAAGCTAGTTACACATATAAAGACAAAGAGTCGAACGCGGGCGCGCGCGAGAACCGCCAGGACTTTTCGTTTAGTGAACGCTTGGAAGCCGCGCGGGAGTTGGAAAAGTTGGAACGCGCGAAGGCGAAGGAACGGATGAGCGACGGTGGGAAAGGTAGACAAAATCTTGGCAACCATAGAACTGACGGTGAGGTAGCGGAACAATCAGGCTTTGGAAACCGCGAAACTTACCGCCAAGCAAAGTACGTCGGCGAACACGCTGACGACCTAGACGCCACTTATGCACCCGTTCCGGAAGCATTCGCGGCACAAGCACGTCCATTCTTCGACGCCGTCACAACCACGAAGCTATACAAGCGCGTGCAGGCGGCATTTAAGCGCACAGGAGGGCTCGACCACGACCTTACGGCTATACACATCGGAAATCACGGCGACGCTGAAACGCTGCATATTTGCGCTTAAACAAGGCAAGTTGCGCGGCGAGTTTGCCGGTTATTTTTACAAGGCGGTCAAGAATGCGTTATATGATTGCTACGTGGAGGAGTTGCCGGACATTAGTGGCGACGTGGCCGACTTGCCGGCGTGGTTAAAATGACGCGCGCAAGGTGTGGCAAGAGTTAGGTTAAATCGGAACCCCAAGGTTCCAATCGAAGCATTACGCGCACGTGCGCAAGGTGTGGCGGCGAAATGTGTCACCTTTTTCACAAAAAAACCGCCGGTCAAGGCGGCCGTGCTTCGCTACAAATTTACTTGCGCATGTACTTCGTCAATTTGTTCTTGCTCTACGCCTATGTAGCGAAGTGTTTCGCGTTGGCTCGCGTGGTTCAACGCTTTCATAAGCAAGGGCATCGGCGTTCCGTTTTGGTAAGCGGCGTACGCCCAAGCCTTGCGCATTGAGTGTGTGCCAATAGCGCCGATTTTATCAGACAACCCGGCACGTTCAACGGCTTCATTTAGTATGTTGTACGCTTGCTGGCGGCTCAGGGCCTTTTTACCGCCGCCCTTTCGCGACGGAAAAGCAAAATCATCGTCGCTGGCATCAGCTGGAACAAGTTCCTTAACCGCCTTTTTAATCGCGTCATTAAGCGCAAATTTTTTCGTCTTTCCGGTTTTGCCCTCGCGAATTTGTACGTAGTCGCCGCGAAGGTCGCCAACTTTCAGCTTTAATAAGTCGGATACACGTAAACCGGAGTTTATACCGACGATAAAAAGTAAGCGATTGCGGCCGTGCAAGGATCGTTTAATGGCGTTTATGTACGTTTTCTTTTTAATCGGCTTCACTTCGCTAAAATTGACCAACTCCCACGATTTGTTAAATTCATCGTCGCGCAAAAAAGGGCGCCCTGTCAAGCGCCGTTCGATAATATTTCGTTTAATTGGTGAATGACTTCGCCCAAGAAAGAGAAATGCACACTGGCGGCGTTGCTGGCCGGCCAAAACTACACGACGGCGGCACCGGCGACGACGCGTTAGAACAATTACGTCAACGTACCGCGCGGCAACTTCAAGCCGCCTCGCCGTTACATAACGAAGTAGACGTTCGGCTTTTGCAAAATGGTGCTTACGGAGGGGCAGCAGGCGAATTTGTTTCGGGCTCTTGATAATGCGCATATAGCTGGCAGGAGTGGCGAAAGTGACGACGGTGCAGGCCGCCAAATTGTGAATTACAACGAGTTTAACACGCAATCACCTTCGCCGTGAACGCCTAGCGAAGTAGCGCGCCAACAAGAACGGATGATGAAACGTTGGGGGATGGAGTTCGATGGATAATGAAATAATTGCGCATTGTTTAGTAGCCATAACGGACACTGGCGCTGGTATTCACGTACAACGGCGTTTAGACGCCGGAAGTTACTCGCTTTATAAAGTTGGATCAGTTTACCTTGCGGACGACGACCGCGGCAAACGTCGCAAGTTTCTTGACCTTTTGCCGCAAATCGTGGCCGAGTTGCCGCCGGAAGTTACCCGCCTTCACATTGCGGGGCTTCACGGCTTCTTAAAGTCGGAAGAATTACGCAACAAGGCCAATGAAACCGTCGACATGCCCGTTAACGTTTACGGCGTGAATCACATCGCCAAAGAACCGCGGCAAGAGTTGCGGTTACTTGCGGAAGACGCCATTAGAGGACACGACTTGTTCGCAGTAATAAACGAATGGTGAAAGAACCGATAACTTGCGCAGTTGTATCGTAAAACAGCACGTTAACTACTTACCCGGTGCCACTAGTTGCGCCGATTACAAATTATTGGACGGCACGACCGGCGAAGTATTGACGAACAGAAGCGTTATTTTCCGTGACTTGCCGCAGTACATAGTTAAATTGCGAATATTCGAAGAAGCAACCGAACTAGCCCGCGAAGCTGGTTATGACCATATCATAAACGAAGGAGCCTAGCGATAAAATGAGCGAAATATACAACGAACTAAAAACGCAGTTGGCCGAAGCAAAGGAAGCCAAAAACGTGGCGGAGGTTGTGCGGTTGTCTAACGATTTAAAGCAACTAACGCCGCCCGACCCAGCCGACCAAAGCACCGACGACTTAAAAGCCGAATTACAGGCGGCATACGACGCCAAGAATTTTAGCGAGGTGGTGCGCTTAGATAACGACATCAAGTCGCGCGCCGCCCGTGACGAAAATGCGCAATAACATCTATATTGCCTACTGCGAGGGCGTTAAATATAGCGCCCTTAGCTGGCTTGTAACCGACGTAAACGGCACGCAAGATAGCGACGTGTACATAATCAAAAACGGCAACAAAAACGGCCAACGAGGCGCTGCATGACGGAATGCAAAGGGCGTTGCGACGTGTTGACAGTCGCGAAGGAGCCCCAATACAACTAACCGCGCACCTAGACGCGACCGCCGCCGAAGAAATTGGCTTCGAATTGCTGGACGTAGAAGCGCCCAAAAACCCGCAACTTTTCCGGCAGACCGTGCGCACGTTGGGCCGGTTTGATTCGTGGCAACTGGCCGCGTTTAGCGACGAAAACGACTTAACGGCGCCGGAGAGCGCAGTGATAGACGACGGGCTTGCCGCCCTGGACGAAGCAGTGACGCTAAAAGGGCGCTGGAACTTGCTTAAATACCGGTTCACACAACCGCAAAAACTAATTAATTAATTAACGAAAAGGAAGCGATAAAATGACAAACGTATATATTCCAAAAAATGTAAGCGACGCAATTAAAGACTACGACGAAATCAAAGCAGCACGTAGCGAAGCCGTGGCGACACACACCACCAAGGCCGAGCAGTTGGCCGACGAGTTGGCGCAGGAAAAGGGCAAGCTGACCAGTTTAATGGACGAGACTTTGCGCAACCCTACCGCGGCCAACGAAAAGAAAGAAACAGCTTGCCGCAAGCGCGTAGCCGAAATCGAAATGGCGTTGAACGGCGCACAGGAAAGGGCGAAGCGTGCCCGGCAAATGAACGGTGAAGACGAAAAGCAAGCCGCAATCAAGGCTATACAGACCGCCAAGCAAGCCGCCGATGACCGTTATAATGCCGAAGTTGATGACAAGTTAAAAGCGATTGAGTCGGCCAAACTAGCGTACTTGGAAGCGTTGAAAGACTACGGCCAATTGCGTTATGATTGCAAGGAACTAGTAAACGAAACCGCCCGGCAGACGAACAATAATTACCGCGATAAAGTTGGTAGCCCGCGAGCAGCTAATCATTCTATTGCGTGGAATCATCGCGACCATGCCGAAGCAGACGGCAATAAATATACGGTTTTTCCGGAAGAAATGAATAATGCGCTCGATCATCGAATCGTGAAAACGGACGGTAGAAAAGCGTAAAAACGAATGTTACACGGGGCGATTTTTTCGCCCCAAATTGCGCTTGATTTTCGATGTTACACGGCCGGTTTTTTGACGTTGAAATTTCGATATATTTACGCCCAAATTACGATGTTACACGCCTCGAGATTGAAAAATTATACGATAGTTTTTGACGGCAGATAAGCGCTATGCGAAGGGGGCGCTTGGGGGGTATACGCGGCCGTGTATATGCATACAAAACACTGCATAACGAACTTTACGTTTTCCCGTTTTGTTAAGTTCGATCACTTTCGAGAATGCCTTTAAATCAACGTTTTACTTACTTACTTTCTTTACGTTTACTTTTCGCTTTAATTTTATGCAATCGAAAACAGGCGAAGAATCAGCGTTCTTGTTCGTTGAATACTTCGCTTGACTTGCATAAAATAATGAATAACTATTCGCTTTGACCCTCGAGTTTCGGAAGGCTTCGCACGGCAGGCGAGGTGTGCAGGTATATGCGTACGTGTGCGTATGTATACGCGTGTATGTGTATAGGTGTGCGCATGTCAGCGTGCATGTATACGCGCCCACTGTACACGCAAGCCAACGCCACACCGCCGCCACGCTTGCGCCATTTGTAACGCATTGTCACGGGCGGCGGTAGTTTACAGTCCGGATACGAAATCGAAACCCGAAGAAGTTATGTAATTAAACGAAAAACCCGCGCTTTAATCGCACGGGGATTTTTTTTGCTTCACATTTCGTTTAGTTATTGAAACCTATTCTACTTCTGTAAAAGAAGTCGATGTGTTCAATTCTAATTGGTCGCCGGGTTCTGCTTGAAATACGTACTCGCTTTCCCGTCTTTCCCCCTCACCGAGAGTAACGCCAAAATTCGATCTACCAGCTTCATTACGTGAGAAGAAATTACCGCTACCTCCACCGTCCACCTCGGCTACGTATCGCCCAGGCTCCAAATCTTCGCCCACTTCATAATGACCGGCACTAAGCGTAATAGGCTCGTCCCCGATTTCGTTTAGTTCAGCTATTTCAGATTCTTTTTCGACTACCTCCTCCCCCAAGTCTTCGAGAATGCCTTCTTTTTCGTTTATGTCCTCCTCTATCTCTTCACGATCATTATAAATTTCAAGCGCCTCGTCGATTTCATCGCTTTTTTCCTCCGCCTCTTCGTCAAGACGGTTTATGTCTTGGACAATTTCTGAACGGTCGGACTTTAAATCTTCTATTTGTTCGCTTATCCCCTTTTTTTCTGAAACTAATTCCTCGTACCCATATTTTTCCTCTCCTATTGCGACACTTTCACTACTTTTCCCCAGGAAATACGCAGACACCGCTAAAACGATTGCTCCTACAATGATTAATACATTCTTCATAGTATCCTCTCCTTGGTTACATTTTCCTAAATATAAAGTGTCATTATATTAAATTTTTGTCAAGATTTCCGCCTTCGTTTATGTTGAGGAACAGGGGCTTAAAACGGCCACGCGAAGAACTTGGCGAAAGTGTCGAAGTTGAGATAGATTTAGAAAGTCCGCCCGGCGCTTAATTGCGCGGGGTTTTTTTCGTGCAGAGAATCGACATACAGCGAAATTAGTTTGCGCTTCATGGGTAACAGTCCGTTCGGTTACAAATTTGCGGGGAATTACAAATAACGCTTGTATTATCATATGCTTTCACGTATAATCATCCTGTAAATGAACGGTATTTTTTACCGTTAAATGTACGGATGCATACCAGTAAACATAGCACGATTATTCGCCCGTGAAACACGTGAAACGCCTGACATGCCGGTGAGCATGTCCAAAGCTAAACCAACGAATTCCGAATTCATCGCGATGGTCGCCGACAAATTGCGGATTGAACATAAGGTGAGTTAAAACGGTATAGTAAAGCCACGTCCTCCCATGTATCGGATGCCTATCCGTTAATATGGGGGTTTTTTGTTTTGCTCTAAAACTTGCGGTGGAATTTATCGCCAACAAAAAAAGTGCTCGTACAAAGCGGACACCTCCGACACCTACACGACCTAATGCAGGCATCTCCCTAGGAATATATTTGACGGACAACACAACGGTATCGGTCGCTTATCGATTGTATAAAAACGCTCCGATGGAAGGTTCACTTTATTAAAAAGGCTTTGTTGGACGGCAAGATAGAACATCCGGTTTTTGGACATACTGATGGTTAACAGCGGGTAAAGGGGGGAAAACATGAGGATAGGGTCGATCGAAGGAAAGATTCATCATTTGGAATTTGAGTGGAAAGCTTCGTATAAAGGAAAGATTATCGTCGTTCATTTGGAAGACTTGTCCCATCTTCATTTGCAACAGCTATGGAAAAAAGGCATTAAAGCGATCGTAAATGGAAAGACATCTATGACAGGGAACTTTGACCATCACGGTGTTGAGCGCTTCCTGGAAGCCGGCATTCCTGTATTTGACCTACAAGCCAAGCAAGATTTTTATAAACTGCACCAAGGGCGTCAAGCTCGCATTACGAATCAATCGTTGTATATGAGGAATGGGGACGGGAAATGGAAACGGATGGCTGCTTTGAAGGGCTATGACCCTGAACGAATAGATATGTTAAAAGCACGAGCAGCGTCGTTGCGAGCCGACGCCTTCCACCGTTTTTTTAAAAACTCTTTGCAAGAAGCCGAGGCGCAGCTGGATCAGTTTTCCAAGTTAATGGAAAAAGCCGCCGCGACGGCGACCGGGCGCAGGCCACTTCTCATCATTGCCCCGACAAACGGCGACGAACGTGCGCTTTTCATCGCAAAACGTTATTTAAAAAAAATAAACCCATTTATTATCGTTATTGACCGCGCGTGTCAAATGGCGAGGAAAATGGGGTTTTACCCCGATGTGATCCTTGGTCATTTCAGCTATTTCCAAAGAGAAGACCTTACGGAAGGTGCCCAGCTCGTCGTTCCGTTAACCCATGACGGTCATGATCAAGCCTCGATCGCTTGGTTGGAACAATTACAATTAACGTCCACGACGTGCGAGGGCTTTGCAGGGGTGGAAGAGACGGCGATTTTGTACGCGCGTTCCGTCAGTGATGGGACCATTTTTATGCTCAGTGGCGCTAAAAGCATGGAAGAAGCGATGGCACAAGGAAAGACGGACATTGGCGGGTTGTCGCTTATACAGCTGTGGTTTGGTTCGGAAATCGTGGATGTGAAAGACGTGGCAAAATTAATCGAAGCGCCATCCAGCAACGGTGATCGTTTGGATTGGCTGGGACGGTATCAAGCGTTGGTGGATGGCTTTAAACGTTAACCATGATCGTTTGTCTTCTGAAAACGGGGAGCAACTTTGTTGTTTTTACGATCACGATGAAAAATAAAACCGCCGATAAACGCTAATCCGGCGATGAAAAGCACAAGCCCGCCTGTAAATTGGAGGGCGTAGTTTGGAAACGGATCATGAAGAATGGAGAATATCACATCTCGCATCCACTTGATGCCCAAGCCTGCAAAAAAAATAGGGATCAGTAATATGATAAGTGCAACAAGCCGCATCGTTAACCCTCTCTTTTCTTCGTATGTTTCGGATCCTCCAAAACACTTTCGATAGAAGTTTCTCTTTATCCGGGTGGTAAGCGCCCGGAAAACTCCTGCTTCAACCCCGTAAGCGGGGGATGACGGGCGGTTGACACCCCTCTGATGGGAGTTTCACTTTATTTTAACATGTTTGGCGGCAATGTCCCATTTTTTCCTTGCATGTCACGAAAAGATCAAGGATAGTAAAAGGAGAAATCCTTTTCGATTGGGGGGAGAAGGTTGAAACGGGCAATGATCGTCGGAGGGTGCAAACGGCGGTTGTGCCCGCCCACGTTTGTCAATTGCTCTATCAACTGCTGGTTGGAAAAGATGAATGGATCGCCGAACTCAGTCATCAAGAGCGGTTGCACCATACGGTTTTGCAGTCTACCCATGATGGAATGATCGCGATTGATGAGAACGAAAAGGTGCTTCTTTTTAATCAAGCAGCTGCGCGAATGACCGATATTAGTCAAGAAGAGGCGATCGGAAATTTGATTCATTCCGTCATGCCGGAAAGTAAGCTTCTGCGAATTTTGCAAACACGCGTAATGGAAGGGAATCAACAACAAACGTTTGCAAATGGACGTCAAATTGTTACCACAAGGGTTCCGTTGTGGATCAATGCCAATTTTGCCGGCGCATTGGCTGTTTTTCAAGATGTTACGGATATGGTGGACATGGCTACAAAAGTTACGGATTTGGAAAGCGTGCAACAGTTGCTGCAGGCCATCATTCATTCCTCGGACGAAGCAATATCGGTGGTAAACGAAAAAGGACAAGGACTGATGGTTAATCCCGCATATTCTCGTTTGACAGGCTTAAATGAACAGGATGTGATCGGCAAGCCGGCGACTGCAGACATTTATGAAGGAGAAAGCATGCATATGCGTGCCTTGCATACCCGAATGCCGATTCGTGGGACACAAATGAAAGTGGGGCCTCATAAGAAAGACGTGATCGTGAATGTGGCCCCGCTTCTCGTAAATGGGGAATGGAAAGGCAGCGTCGGCGTTCTTCATGATGTCTCTGAAATACGTGCATTAACCAATGAATTGGAACAGGCGAAACAATAGATTCGGAGATTGGAAGCAAACTATACGTTTGCCGATATTAGAGAAAGAAATCGTGCGAGTGGGAGAACAAAAGCCAAAGCTGTGAATGTACGCGTCATTGCTGCTACAAACAACCACCTCGAAGCGGCCATCCAACGGGGGGATTTTCGCGAGGATTTATTTTATCGATTAAACAAAATGCCGATTTTATCCCTTCTTTACAAGCCAGACAGGGAGATATTCATGAGCTATGTCATTATTTGCTACATAAAATCAATCAGGCATATGGTCGGTAGGTAGTAACGATTTCAGATCAGGCGATGCAACAGTTGCTCGCTTATGATTGGCCGGGAAATGTCCGTGAACTGGAAAACATTCTCGGGCGGGCAGTGATTCATATGAACTATCTTGATCAAGAGTTGATGAATAAACATTTGCCTCTTTTGTCAAACGCAAATCAAACTTACAACCAACCGCTCCCTGAACAAGCAAAACAGATCGGGAGCTTAGCCGAGCGAATGGCAGTCTATGAACGACAGGAATTGAAGGCTGCTTTGGCCGAACACGAGGGAAATAAAACTGCCACGGCTCGCGCACTGGGAATTTCCGTGCGAAACTTGTATTATAAGTTGGAGAAATACGGAATGGTTGGGAAAACGTAACTAATCGCTTAAAATGGTTACCGTCGTATGTTATCGTCCTTACAAGTGATCCATTTTGTGATTGAAAAAAATTGCATGCAATAATTATCATGGCATGAAAAAAAATGCAGGCTTTTTCCCGTGGATACCGCGTCATTGGAAGCATCTTTTTTGGCATCGTCTTTGCAGTTTTTATTCATAAGCCATCACGCTTTCAGGAGGTCCTTACCATGAATCTATTTGAACATATGTCGGAAGAAAACTTTGAACAAGTCGTCTTTTGCCAAGAAAAATCTTCGGGGTTAAAAGCGATTATTGCTGTCCATGATACGACCCTCGGACCCGCGCTGGGGGGAACGAGGATGTGGCCGTATGAAAATGAGGAGGAAGCGCTCGTCGATGTGTTGCGACTGGCAAAGGGAATGACGTATAAAAACGCTGCAGCCGGCCTGAATTTGGGAGGAGGGAAAGCGGTTATTATTGGAGATAGCCGTCATGAGAAAAACGAATCTAAATTACGGGCATTCGGTCGCTATATTCAAGGCTTGGGCGGTCGTTATATTACAGCCGAGGATGTAGGGATGGAAGAGCCGGATATGGATACGATTCATTTGGAGACCGATTATGTGACCGGACGTTCGCCTGCTACACCGGGCGGAGGCGGAAATCCTTCCCCGCTGACGGGGTACGGCATATATGTAGGAATGAAAGCGAGCGCGAAGGAAGTGTATGGAACGGATGCACTGTCGGATAAAACCGTGGCCGTACAAGGGGTCGGCAGTGTCGCTTACCATCTGTGCAAGCATTTGCACAAGGAAGGCGCGAACCTCGTCGTAACCGATATTCACGAGCCAACGGTCCAACGTGCGGTGCAGGAATTTGACGCTCGTGCTGTCGGGACGGAAGAGATTTATGATGTGGAATGCGATATTTTTGCCCCCTGTGCCCTTGGAGCTGTGCTTAATGATGAAACGATGGATCGCATTCACGCCTCGATTATTGCAGGGTCGGCAAACAATCAATTGCATCAGTCTCGTCATGGCGATGCGCTCCATGAAAAAGGCATTCTTTACGCTCCGGATTACGTGATTAACGCGGGAGGCGTCATTCATGTAGCCGATGAATTGCAAGGATACAACCGGGAACGGGCCATGAAGAGCGTTGAAGGTCTCTATGAACAAATGACAAAGGTGTTTGAGATTGCCAAACGCGATGGGATTCCTACGCATCAAGCAGCTAACCAACTTGCGGTAGAACGGATCGAAAATGTACGTAAAGCAAAAAATGCCTATGTAAGAGACCCGAAAGATATTTTGTCCTGAGGATATGGGAGCCGAAGAATAATTTTTGAAACAATAATTCGCAGGAAGCAGTTGCAAAAAGGGAGGAGGAAAACAATGGCCGATGAATATGATCTTGTTGTGATCGGCGCCGGCACCGGTGGTTATGTTGCTGCCATCCGCGCCGCTCAACTCGGAAACCGAGTGGCCATCGTTGAAAAAGAAGCGCTCGGCGGAACCTGCCTTCACAAAGGATGTATTCCGAGTAAAACGCTGTTGCGGAGTGCGGAAGTGTATAGAGAGGTACGGGAGGCGGCATCGTTCGGCATCGATACGGAAGGCGTAACGCTTGATTTTTCAAAAGTGCAGGAACGTAAACAAAGCGTCGTCGATCAGTTGCATGGCGGCGTTCACCAATTGCTTCAAAATGAAAATATTAAAGTGTTCGAAGGCCATGCACGTATTTTGGGGCCGTCCATTTTTTCCCCGAGTGCCGGCAGTATTTCCATCGAATATACGGATGGCAGGGAAAACGAAGTACTCATTCCCAAACACGTGTTGATCGCGACCGGGTCACAACCAAGACGTCTCAAAGATATAGATTTTTCCCATGAAAACGTAATGACATCGGACGAGGCGTTATTTATGGAACGTTTACCTGCCTCAATGACGATTATCGGCGGCGGGGTGATCGGGACGGAGTGGGCATCTATGCTCATTGATTTTGGGGTGGATGTTACTGTGTTGGAAGCACAAGATCGTTTGCTTCCCGGGGAAGACGAGGATATTTCCGTTGAAATGAAAAAACAGTTGGAAAAGAGAGGCGTTCGTGTTTATTTAAATGCGGAAGTGCAAACAGAGGAGGTGCAAGTGGAACGTGAGCATGTAGCAGTGCAGGTCGTACTGGATGGGGAAAATTATATGATCTCGGCAGAAAGTTTGCTCGTTTCCATCGGACGCGAAGCAACGATTACCGATATCGGACTTCAAAATACGGAAATTCAGATCGAAGATGGCAAAATCGTTACGAATGAGTGGGGGCAAACAAAGGAAGCGCACATGTACGCCATCGGTGATGTGACGCAAGGGTATGAACTTGCCCACGTGGCTTCCCATCAGGGAATGATTGCTGTTGCACATATGAATGAGCAAAGTCCTGCAGGATTAAACGAACGGCATATGCCGAGATGCACCTATAGCCATCCGGAAGTTGCCTCCCTCGGTTTAAGCGAGACGGAAGCAAAGGCTCAAGGTTTTCATGTGAAAATCGGTACGTTTCCACTTCGTGCGATTGGAAAAGCACTTATCCAGGGTGATGCAGATGGCTTTTGCAAATTTATTTCCAACGAAGCCAACAACGATTTGCTCGGGATCCACATGATCGGAACGAATGCAACGGAACTGATTTCCGAAGGGGCACTTGCCATGATGCTGGATGCAGCCGATTGGGAAGTGGCAGAGGCGGTTCACCCGCACCCGAACATCTCTGAAGTGTTTAAGGAAGCGGCACTTCACGCCGACCGACGTGCCATTCATCTATCCCGGTGATAAGCGCCCCTAAATCTCCCGCTTCAACCCCGCACGGGAGATAACGGGCGACTAACACCCCGATTGCGACGCACAGGAAGTGCTAGTGCCGGCGTTGCCACAGGACGTAGCGCTCTTAGCCGGCTACCTTAATTCACTCAGAGGGGATGAACCGCCCCCTCTGATGGAAGTTTCACTTTATAGGAGGAGGTAACAATGAGCGAGGGAAAACACGAGAAGCTGGGATTAAACCGGGAACAATTACTGGAGATGCTTAAAACGATGCTGACCGCTCGTAAAATCGATGAACGGATGTGGTTGTTAAACCGTGCCGGAAAAATCCCGTTCGTCGTTTCCTGCCAAGGACACGAAGCAGCACAAGTGGGAGCGGCGACGGCACTGGATAAAGACAACGACTACATTCTTCCGTATTATCGGGACGTAGGGATGGTCTTGCACTTTGGCATGACAGTGAAAGATTTAATGCTGGCCGGATTTGCCAAAGCAGAAGATCCTAATTCCGGGGGGAGACAAATGCCAAACCATTTTGGCAGTAAAAAGCATCGAATCGTAACGGGGTCTTCTCCGGTAACTACCCAAGTGCCCCATGCAGTTGGCATTGCCCTGGCAGGAAGGATTAAAGAGGACCCTTTTGTTTGTCTCACTTCTTTTGGCGAAGGCTCTTCGAACCAAGGAGATTTTCATGAAGCCGCAAATTTTGCAGGCGTGCATGGCTTGCCGGTCATCTTTTTCTGCGAAAACAATCAATACGCGATTTCTGTGCCCGTCGATCGCCAAATCGCTAGTGAACGTGTTTCCGATCGAGCTTACGCGTATGGAATGCCCGGCGAAACCGTGGACGGCAATGATCCGCTTGCTGTCTATGAAGCGGTTAAAAAAGCTGCCGACAACGCGCGCGCGGGTGGAGGGCCGGCATTGATTGAAAGCTTGTCTTATCGTTTAACCCCGCATTCGAGCGACGATGACGATCGTTCCTATCGTGAGTGGGAGGAAGTGGACGATGCCAAGAGAAAGGATGGCATTTTTACGTTTGTCGATTATTTAAAAGGTTATGGTTTATTGACGGATACAGAAGAAAAAGACATACATGAAAAAATCCAACGTTCAATCGATGAAGCGACGGAAGTCGCGGAAAATGCGGCGTACGCGGAAGCGGAATCAACCTTGAACCACGTGTATCACGAGTAAGAGAGGAGGGTGTAGAATGGCGACGAAAAATTATATCAGTGCAGTCACGACAGCATTACAAGAGGAAATGGAAAAAGATGACGGCGTTTTCGTCCTCGGCGAGGATGTTGCTGCCAAAGGCGGCGTGTTTCGTGCGACAGAGGGATTGTATGAACAATTTGGAGCAACCCGAGTGCTTGACACCCCCTTGGCTGAGTCGGCAATTGCCGGTGTGGGCATTGGAGCTGCCATGTATGGACTGCGTCCGGTGGCAGAAATGCAATTTGCCGATTTTATGCTCCCCGCTGTCAACCAGATTATTTCGGAAGCTGCGAAAATCCGCTATCGCTCCAACAATGACTGGCACGTGCCTATCACGATTCGTGCCCCCTACGGCGGCGGCATACACGGAGCGCTTTACCATTCCCAATCCTTAGAAGCGTTGTTTTCCAGCACTCCCGGATTGAAAGTAGTTGCTCCGTCGACGCCGTATGATGTGAAAGGCCTTTTAAAAGCAGCGATTCGTGACCCTGATCCCGTTCTGTTTTTTGAACATAAAAAAGCCTATCGTTTGATTAAAGGCGAAGTCCCCGAGGATGAATACACCGTTCCTATCGGAACGGCGGATGTGAAGCGGGAAGGCGATGATGTCACGGTGATGACGTATGGGATGTGCGTCCATTTTGCGTTGGAAGCGGCCGAAAAGTTGCAAGAGGAAGGGATATCCACCCACGTGCTCGATTTGCGTACAATTTATCCTATGGATCGAGCGGCGATTGTCAGAGCTGCGCGTCGGACAGGAAAAATTTTGCTCGTCACTGAAGACAACAAAGAGGGAAGTGTGTTGAATGAAGCCGCGGCAACCATTGCCGAAGATTGCTTGTTTGACCTTGACGCGCCCGTTCAGCGTCTTGCGGCTCCTGACGTACCGGCGATGCCTTACGCGCCCCCGTTGGAAAAGTATTTCATGATGAACGCGGAAAAAGTAGAGCAAGCCATTCGCGAATTGGCAGAATTTTAGGAGGTACTCTCGATGAAAAAAGAGATTGTCATGCCTCAATTGGGAGAAAGTGTAACGGAAGGGACGATTACCCAGTGGCTCGTGAACCCCGGGGACAACGTGAATAAATATGAACCGATCGCGGAAGTGGATACAGATAAAGTCAATGCAGAGGTCCCTTCTTCCTATACAGGGACTATCAGTGACATTATCGCGAAAGAAAATCAGACGGTGCAAGTCGGAGATGTGGTTGCTTATATCGAAACCGAGGATACCTCGAAAGAAGAAACTCCACCTGAACGTGAGGGGCGACGGGAAAATCAAACGGGAAAACAAGAACGTTCTGAAGAATCATCCCAGAAGAAACGGTATTCCCCTGCCGTCCTTACCTTGGCACAAAAGCATAACATTGATATAGAAACGATAGAAGGCACAGGCAGGGGCGGGCGTATTACGCGAAAAGATGTGGAGAAAAAATTGGAGGCAGGGGAAAAAACGACAGCGAAGGCACCCGAGCCGCAACGGGAAGAACAAGATGCTTCATTGGGAGTGGAGGCGAGTGCTTCCGACGAAGTTATTCCTGTAACCGGCGTGCGTAAAGCCATTGCTGCAAACATGAGCCAAAGCAAGCAGGAGATCCCCCATGCCTGGACGATGGTTGAAGTGGACGTTACGACTATCGTTCGTTATCGCGAAAAAGAGAAAGAAGCATTTCGAAACCAGGAAGGGATCCCGCTGACGTTTATGCCTTTTTTCATGCAAGCGGTGACCGCGGGGCTTAAAAAATACCCGGAAGTTAACGCTACTTGGCAAGGCGACCATATTGTTCGTAAAAAGGAAATCAATCTTTCCATGGCTATCGGCACCGAAGAAGCACTTTACGTTCCCGTCATTGCAAATGCTGATGAGAAGAATATCCGGGGCATGGCGCGATCCTTGCATTCTCTTGCCGAAAAAACGAGAAACGGGAAGCTAACGAGCGATGATATACGCGGAGGAACGTTTACGTTAAACAACACGGGAGCTTTTGGTTCCGTGCAATCGATGCCTATCATTAATCATCCGCAAGCAGCGATTCTTTCCGTGGAATCCATCGTTAAACGTCCCGTTGTGAAAGAAGACGATATGATTGCCGTGCGTCACATGGTCAATCTGTGTCTTTCCCTCGATCATCGTGTGCTGGACGGATTGATTTGCGGAAGATTTCTGGCCTATGTGAAAGAACAGTTGGAACAGTTCAATGGAGAAGGGATGTAAAAGCGAGAGGGGAGGGGGACTGGGCTCGATGACACCAGTAAGAGGAAAACAATGGAATAAAGTGGCCTCATGAAAGGTTCATGCCACCACTTAAAGGGAAAAATAGCAAATGGAGGCGCCGTGAAGTGCTCATGTGCTTTTTCCCCACTTCTCACCTCTAACATGTAAGCATTGTATTTGAGTTTTCTGTTTCCAGTCGTTACAATAATGAGTGAACATAAACCCTTGGAAAGGAGAAATTCCTGTGCAGTTTGAATATTTCATGAATGATGTCGTACAATCCGCACGCGATGAGATGACAGAGGCAGGCTACGAACATTTAAGCACGCCTGAAGAAGTAGATAAAACATTCAAAGATGAAGGAACCACGTTGGTGATGGTCAATTCCGTATGCGGGTGCGCGGGGGGGATTGCACGTCCGGCAGCTGCTTATATGCAAAACTATGAGAGCAAACCCGATCGCTTTGTGACCGTCTTCGCCGGTCAAGACCGTGAAGCCACGGATCATGCGCGCGAATACTTTGAAGGCTACGGCCCATCGTCCCCATCGTTTGCACTTATGAAAAATGGAGAGATTCAAACGATGGTTGAGCGCCATGAAATTGAAGGGCATGAACCAATCGAGGTCGTGCAAAAATTAGAAGCTGCCTTTGATGAACATTGCTCGTGAAGCCGCCAATAGCGGCTTCTCGTTTTTAAAACGTACATAAGAGGTGTCAAAACGGATGAATGATTTGTATCAACAAATACAGGTTTATTTAAATATGGAAGGCGAAATTGATTTTGAGGAATTTCAGGATTATTACAAAAAAGTCATTGATTATCTTCAAGAACACGGGAATGATCTTGAAGAAGAACAAATCTGGCAAGGGTTGCTCGTGGTAGAAAGCGTCGCCTCGAATGCTGAAAATCGCGGGAAGGAACAACGTAAAGGAAAAGAGGCGAAAAAGTATAAGCGCATGCGGGAGCGTGCCAAATTATGGGCCCAAAACTTCACGAAACGGTTGCAGTCCCTCGGTTACAGCGATGAACAAATCAACGACCGTTTCCACGCCATGTTAGAAGAAGAACCGGAACAACAATAAGAAGCGACTGACTGTTGACATGGCGCCCTTCTCCTCCTATACTGAAGATTGTCTGTTCAGGGGCGCCTATGGTGAAATGGATATCACGCGAGATTCCGGTTCTCGTATTCCAGGTTCGAATCCTGGTAGGCGCGCCAATCATACATAATGCAAGATCTCCTGGCCGGGAGGTCTTTTTTTATTTTGTGCGATCAGAACGGATGGGAGGGCCGAGCGCAGTCATACATAGAGCCTAAAATACTTAGGATTTCATCATAATGGACGAAAAGCCAAGTTTTTCTGAAGGAAAAAGGTACATACTCCGGGAACAACAGAGAATAATAAAGGATAGTTTATACAATGGAGGGAGGTACGGGATGGTATTCAAAAGTTTGGCCGCGGCTATTTTACTTTTTGCTCCTTTGTGGCCGATGGATGTGGAACCTTTTCCGGGGGAGCCTTTTATTATCGTTAACAAGTCCACGAATGAATTAGGATGGGTAGAGAATGGCGAGTTGGACAACGTGTACGACGTAGCGACGGGAAAAGATGCAAAAGATACGCCGGAAGGTATTTTTACGGTGATTGTGAAAGCGGAGCAACCTTATTACCGTGCGCAAGACATCGAAGGCGGGGATCCTGACAACCCTCTTGGCAGTCGTTGGATCGGCTTTGACGCGGGAAATACCGATGGACGGACATACGGCGTACATGGGACGAACGATAGCAGCACGATCGGGGGAAAGGTTTCATTAGGCTGCATTCGCATGCATAATGAAGAGGTGGACGGCTTGTATGATCAAGTGCCGATGGGAACAAAAATATGGATCGGCACCGAACCGGAACGGGAAATAGAAGATATGGCGAGAGAAATCGGAGTATTAAAAAACGAGAAAGGAATCCCTTTCTCGTATTAAATCATGGCACCGAATCCGGCCAAAAAGGTGCCTACTACCAATACAAAAATCATGACATAAACAATGGTTTTCTGAAAAGTGCGAGGCATTTCTTATCCCTCCAACGTACATATTTTGATAGTGTTATTTTACGAGTTTTTAATGATTTTCTCAAGTGCCAAATAAGGGGAGTCAAATGAGATGAACAACCTTCCGGAAACAGTGGATCATATTGGCATTGCCGTTCATTCCATAGAGGAACGCTTGCCTTATTACCGGAATTTGCTGGGATTTACGTTGACTGAGACGAATCACCTCCCCCATCAGCAAGTGAAAGTGGCCTTCCTGTCAAGCGGGGATATCAACATTGAACTTCTTGAACAGATGGGGGACGGTGGTACGGTCGCACGTTTTCTTGCCAGAAAAGGGGAAGGCATTCATCATTTCGCATTACAAGTGGACGATATTGAAACGTTTCTCAAAGAACTAAACGGGAAAAATCCATTCGCATCTTTAGGCCCTGCGGAAACCGGTGCACGTGGCCGAACGGTTGCTTTCCTTGATCCGAAAATATCCGGTGGCGTTTTAATAGAACTATGCCAGCGATAAAAAAGGCAGTGTGGAACGTAAAAAATATGACAAAAGCCAAGCCCTTTCCTATACAGTTATGATAAAATCAAAGAGATCATACATATATCGTTTGGAGCGTGGCTGCTTCTGCGTCATAATGATGAACAGGAAGCGCCTAGCCTGTCATTTTAAGGGGGACGACCATTGGACATTGAACGTCTCGGGAAAACGAATACTTCTTCACACATGATGAGGTCATCTACAACCGTGCCTTCGAATAAAAGAATTGGCTCTCCATCGTTTCAAGATATTATGAACCACCAGCGTCAATCCGTAAACCATGAACGGCTGCAAGCCGCGATGGGCAAGATTGAAGATCAAGGAAAAATGTTGGCAGAATTCCGGACGGCCAGAGAGTTGCGTGAATATAAGAAACTGATCAGAAACTTTGTTGATGAGATCGTCCGAAATGGATTGCAAATCGAGGATAGGCGCGGCTTCAACCGTCCGGGAACAAACGCTTACAGAATCGTTACGGAAGTCGATGAGAAACTGATGCGATTGACCGAGGAAATTATGGAAAAGGAAGCCGGCCATTTGGATATACTGGCGCGGGTCGGTGAAATCCGAGGGTTATTATTGAATTTATATACGTGAGGAGATGTTGGAAGTGATTCGTATATTATTTGTCTGCTTAGGAAATATTTGCCGTTCGCCAATGGCTGAAGCAATTTTTCGCAAAAAAGCGGCTGCGCATGGGTTAAGCGAGCAGATTCATATCGAGTCGGCAGGTACGGGACACTGGCATGTTGGAGAACCTCCCCACGAGGGGACGATGAATATTTTGTCTGAAAATGAAATTGATGCCGGCGGATTGACCGCGCGCCAAGTCGTGAAAGAAGACTTGGACAGTTTTGATATTGTTGTGGCATTGGATGCTGAAAATCTAGGGTTCTTACAAACATTGCGAAAACAAACGCAAAAGGTAGAAATCGTTCGTCTCCTTGATTACTCCGAAAGGGAGGAAAGCGATGTGCCTGATCCGTATTTCACCGGCAATTTTCAGGAAGTGTATGAGATGATTGATGAGGCTTGTGCATCGCTTCTCGAAGAGGTAGAAAAAGAATGGTTGTGATTCCTGCGCATGTGTTAAAAGAAGCGGAAATCGATAACGAGGCTTCGATCCTACCGGTAAGTGGCGGTGATAGTAATCAATCGTTTCAAATCCGCGGGGAACATAATCGTTATTTTTTAAAATGGCGTGAAGATCCCCCGCCTCGTTTATTTCAAAAAGAGGCGAGACAGCTTTCTATGCTCGGAAATGCCGTGGGGGTGAATGTACCGGAAATTGCTCGCTATGGTGATCATTATTTGCTTTTGTCATGGATTGAAGGGAATGCTGCTTCTTGGACAGAAGAAAAACTCGGGGAGATGATCGCTGATTTGCACAGGGAAAAAGGAGAATATTTTGGCTTTGATGAAGACAACTTTATAGGCACATTGCCGCAATACAATGCCATGACGGATCGATGGATCGAGTTTTACGGAAACTATCGGTTGCTCCCGCAAATGGAAGAAGCGGATAAGCGGGGGCGCTTGCCGAAAGAACGAGGGAAAAAAGCCCATCAACTGGTGGAAAAGCTTCATAAGTGGTTATCCGAGCCGGCGTACCCGGCCCTTTTGCACGGGGACTTATGGGCGGGGAACTGGCTCGTTGGCCCTGACGGCTCCCCATACGTGATTGATCCGGCCGTCTCTTACGGGGACCCGGCGTTTGATCGAGCGATGATGGCCTTGTTTGGCGGCTATTCGGCCCGAACGATGGGCAGTTACGATGCAAAAGTAAAGCGGGATGAACGAGAAGAGGATATTTTACCGCTTTATCAATTGTATTTTCTTTTCGCCCATTTAAATATGTTTGGGGAAATGTACGGGAGCAGTGTGGACCGCATCTTGAGAAGATACGTTGGCTGAAGAGGATAGACAAGCCGAAAACGCCGGCAGGGTTCAGAGGCCGGCGTCCTTTCGTTTGGGCAGATAACTTGCAAAGCTCTTTAAGCATTCGATAAAGTAAAGGTGTCAAACGGCGGCCGGGTCGAGAAAGAAAATGACGACGAAACCGATGGCGAAGCAATAGATGGCAAAATAATAAAGCTTGCTTTTTTCCAACCACTGAATTAACCATTTAATGCCGATAACCGAAAAGATCAATGTGACGACAAATGCAACGATAAGCGCGACAACATTTCCTTCCGCAAAACCGCCTTGAAAGATATCCCCAATCGTGAGGAGAGAAGAACCGGCAATGACGGGGATCGCTAAAAGGAAGGAAAATCGCACCGCCGTTCTTCGCTCAATGCCCAACGCCAACGCCGTAATTAATGTAGATCCCGACCGTGATATTCCCGGTATGACAGCGAGCGTTTGTCCCAAACCGACGACGATGGCATCTAACATATTCATCTCGTTGACGGAACGGGTATAGCGGTAATGAATATTTTCAATGATTAGTAAGAAAACGCCGGTTAAAAGCAAAGCGCCGCCGATGACAAGCGGTGTTTTTAAAAAGGCTTCCGCATAATCTTCAAGAATCAAGCCAAGAACACCGGTAATCGCGGTGGCAACAATTAAGTACAGACCGAAGAAAAAAGACGCGCGTTCCCTTGTGTCTTTTTGAAAAAGAAATCGTAGAAATCCGCGGATGATGGCGATCACGTCATGACGGAAAAACAGCAATACCGCGAGCACGGACGCAACATGTAATATAATTTCAAATGTCAGTCCTTCAAAATCCGTCCCGAAAAGCCATTGCAAAATAATAATGTGGGCGGTGCTGGAAATGGGTAAAAATTCCGTGAGTCCCTGGACAATGCCAAATATGATGGCTTCAATAATACTCATAATGAGAATGGCTCCTTTCAAAATGCAACGAATAGGTGGAAATAGTGATGAAAAAATGGATCAGCGCTTTAGTAGTTTTCATTGCCGTCATCATCATAGGAACGATCGTCTATGAAAATGTATCCTCTCCGCCGGTTGGTGTCAACCAGGGGGAACAGGCTCCCGACTTTGAATTACCCGACGAAGAGGGCAAAAACATGAGCTTGTCTGACCTTGAGGGAGATTTTGTCGTTTTGAATCAATGGGCGTCGTGGTGTGAGCCTTGCATACGTGAATTTCCCGTCCTTGATCACGTGCATGAAACCTACGAAGACGACTTGAATGTCGTGGCCGTCAATATGACAGGGACAGAGCGTAGGGTGGAAGATGCCACAGAATTTCTGGATGAAAACCCTGTCACCATGCCAGTCTTATTTGATGAAGACGGGGAATTTGCCGATGATTACCCGCCGACGGATGGAATGCCCACCACCTATTTTATCAATGAAGAAGGCATCATTGTCGATGTCCACCACGGGGAGCTCACCGAAGAGATGCTTGAAGAAAGGCTGCACCCCTTTCTGTGACAAGTGAATCGCAGTATTCATGTCACTTCTCATTCGTCCATTCGCGCACACTTTTGTATTGCTTGCGATAGAACTTTAACAAATGCAGCACCTGCCATGCTTTTCCCTGTACAACCACCTTATCAGGAGATTTGTATATTTTCATAGAAAGTACTCCTTTTTTCAATTCGCATGTTACTGTTCTATGTTTTCAACGAGAAATTTATACACTGGAGGCCGCATTCATGTCCGTCCACGACGAACCAACCCTGAATAAAAAAATCATCTATGAAGGAAAAATTATTGATGTGGAGCTTCATGAAGTGGAGCTCCCCAATGGCAAGACGAGCATGCGCGAGGTGGTAAAGCATCCGGGAGCGGTAGCCGTTATAGGCATCACCGACGAGGAGAAAATACCGCTTGTCCGTCAGTTTCGGAAAGCAACGGAAGAAATGTTGTTGGAAATCCCTGCCGGAAAAAGAGAAGAAGGCGAAGAGGCAAAAACAACGGCCGAGCGGGAATTGCAAGAAGAGACGGGATACCGTCCTGCCCATTTGCATGAAATTGCTCGATTTTACACCTCGCCGGGTTTTGCCGATGAATGGATTAGTGTCTATTTGGCGACTGGCTTACAAGCAGGGGCGCCGCAGACGGAAGCAGATGAATTTTTGAGTGTGGAAGAATGGACGCTGGCCGACGCGCGCGTTGCTTTACGGGAAGGGAAATGGCGCGATGCAAAAACGGCTTTCGCAATCCAGGCGTTGTTGCTTCGTTGAAGAAATAATATCTGTCTATCAATCAAAATGGAACCCTATTTGATTTGTAAAGCGAAAAATCTAGTAATAAACATATCAGACGTTCTTCTCTCATAGGTTGGATTAACGGGACAAGCGTGAGGGAGGAATTGTCGTGGATGTGAAGCCGTTCATCGAGCGTCAAATCAGTTTACACGTTCAAGAACATCGCTCTTTATATATTTTCTCATCGGTGCTCTTTTTTACCGGCATTATTTTTGGCGCGATTGTCGTCAACAGCTTGAGCATTTCCCAGAAAGAAGATTTGTTTGTCTACTTGCAGCAATTTTTTGGCCAAGTCAGTCAAGGGCAGTTTTCAAGCGGAAGCGCTTTGTTATGGCAAAGCTTTAGTTTTTATGCCAAGTATATGGGACTCATGTTTATTCTCGGGCTATCCGTGATAGGTTCACCGTTGATTTTATTGTTGCTTTTTCTGAAAGGAATTACGATCGGATTTACCGTCGGTTTCCTTGTGTACCAATTGGGCGTTTCCGGATTTTCATTATCGCTGGTGTCCGTTCTTCCGCAAAATGTGCTCATCGTGCCGGTAATGATTATCGTCTGCGTTTTATCCGTTGCCTTTTCCTTGCGGCTGATCCGCCAGCAGTTTGTAAAAGTCGCCCCCCGGGAACCGATTTTTCCTATTTTCATCCGTGTATGTTTGGGGATGCTTCTCTTGCTTTGCGTTGCTTTCATTGCCTCCATGATCGAAACGTTTGTGTCTCCAATGTTATTGGAGTTGGTCGCCGACTGGCATATGAGCAGATAGCTTGATTATAATTATTATTATGTACGAATAATAATGATTATCGATTGACACCCTCCGAAGACAACTTTATAATTAGTATACGCCTCAAAAAGGAGGATGGACAGATGAAAGCACGTATGGATCAGATTAAAAATGAATTGCACACCCAAAGCTACAAATTGACCCCGCAACGAGAAGCTACTGTAGAAGTATTGCTTGAAAATGAAGAAGACCATTTAAGCGCGGAAGACGTATACTTACTGGTGAAAGAAAAAGCCCCGGAGATCGGCCTTGCAACGGTCTATCGTACGTTAGAACTACTCAATGATCTTGAAATCGTTGATAAAATAAATTTCGGTGACGGCGTCTCTCGTTACGACTTGCGCAAAGAAGGAGCGAACCATTCTCATCACCACCTCGTCTGTATACAATGCGGTTCTGTATCGGAGATTGAGGAGGATCTGCTCGGGGACGTTGAGCGGATCGTGGAAGAAGAGTGGATTTTTAAAATCAAAGATCATCGATTGACTTTTCATGGCGTTTGTTCCCGTTGCCAGGCAGAGCAAGAAACGGCCGTCGGATCCCTTTCGTTTAAAGCTGCGCGTTAATCTCTTTCAGTGTTTGGCTGGAAGGGATTTTTTTGTACGATAAAAATGTTTACCCGTGTTAAAGAATAAACGTATCAAAAAGACGAAGCCTTTGCTATTTTGCAAAAGCTAACGCTGTTCAATGAAGCTCCGTCATCAAGCAAAGTGAAAAGATGACAATGAACATGTATAACCATTGGACTTATGGGCATATCCTGATAGTAAATGGAAGATCGGGAGGGACATGCATGCGAACGGGGGCACGTGCCATTTGGAATGGTTTCAAAATACTGATTGTTTTTACAGGATGCACGGCAATGTTTTACTATGGTATTCTATTTGTAATCGATGAATATCAAGGAGATGAAAGATTTGAAGAACCGGAGGGGAATGCAATTAAAGTGTTTGACCAAGACTCGGGAGAGGACTTTTCTTTTCGGGAGCGGCTTATGTATATGTGGTTGCACGGGGAGTAGCCGCCGTTGAAAACACTGACGCTACATATTGATGAATTTTTGCATTACGGGCTCGTTGAAAGGGGATTCTCGAATAACACACTGGCCTCCTATCAACGGGATTTGTACGCGTATACGAACCATCTCATAAATCATGAAAAAATCGAACATTGGAATGATGTACAACGCCATCATATTCTCGATTATTTGTTTTCATTGAGAGCCGAAAGTAGATCGCAAGCATCACTCGCGCGGATGACCTCGGCGATTCGTATGTTTCATCAGTTTCTGCTTCGGGAACAAATCATTGATCACGACCCTGCCGATTTGATAGAAACGCCTAAATCCGGGCGGAAGCTCCCTGTTATATTATCGATTGCCGAAGTAGAAGGATTGCTTTCAGTGGCTGCACAGAAAAACGATGCTTACGCCCTGAGAGATACGGCAATGTTTGAACTGATGTATGGTACGGGGTTGCGCGTGTCAGAGCTTTGTTCGTTGACGCTCGATGACACCCATTTGGAAATGGGGTTTGTCCGTTGTATCGGAAAAGGGAACAAAGAACGCATTATCCCCCTCGGATCGAAAGCCATTCACGCGCTGAAAGCTTATCAGTCTAAAGCTCGCCCATCGTTTGTAAAAAAACAATCCCATGATATTCTTTTCGTGAATCGATTAGGGAAACAACTAAGTAGACAAGGCTTTTGGAAAGTGTTAAAAAGGCATGTGGAAAATGCGGGGATCAAAAAAGCCGTTACACCTCATACGTTAAGACACTCGTTCGCGACGCATCTCGTGGAAAACGGGGCTGATCTGCGTGTCGTCCAGGAACTGCTCGGCCATGCCGACATAACGACGACGCAAATTTACACGCATATTTCCAGGCATCATCTTAAACATATTTACCAAACCTATCACCCGCGGGCGTAATTTACGGAAGTCAGAAATCAGAAGCCGGAGGTAGGATACGTGATATATCGAAGATGCGAGGAGCTTCCGTGAAGTAACTTTCATCTAACGTGTCGGCATTGATGATCTGATATACGGAGTGGCTTCCGGAATCAAAAGGAAAACTTCCATGCTTGAGGGGAGAGGCGGACAAGTCATTTCCGACCTCCCGCCTCTAAATAGAAAGGTGAATAACTATGAGCCATACATTTTCTCGCGTATTTGTCATCGTGATGGATTCCGTCGGGATCGGGAAAGGTGTGGATGCAAAGGAGTTTGGAGACGAAGGGGCAGACACCCTTGGTTCTATCGCCCGTTACAACAATGGGCTTAATATCCCCAATTTGAATCAACTTGGCATCGGCTACTTAAAAGAAGCACCGGGCATTTATAAAACGGAAGAACCTCTAGCTTTTTATGGAAAAATGAATGAAAAGTCGAGAAGCAAAGACACGATGACCGGGCATTGGGAGCTGATGGGTCTGTATGTCGATGCTCCTTTTCGCACGTTTCCGGAGGGGTTTCCGGACGATATCATTACGAAACTGGAAATGGAAACCGGCCGCCCGGTGATAGGAAATAAAGTTGCCTCGGGCACTGCTATTATTGAAGAACTCGGGGAAGAACAAGTCGACAAAGGTGCGCTTATCGTTTATACTTCTGCAGACTCAGTATTGCAAATCGCCGCTCATGAAGACGTCGTACCGATAGAAGAATTGTACAGCATATGTGAAAAAGCAAGGGGGCTTACCTACGAAGACCCTTATATGTTGGGCAGAGTCATCGCCCGTCCGTTTATAGGTACACCCGGAACGTTTCAGCGTACAACGAACCGCCATGATTACGCTTTAAAACCATTTACACCTACGGTCATGAACGCATTGGCGGATGCCGGCTTTACATCAGAGGCGATTGGAAAAATTGATGATATTTTTGACGGGGAAGGGGTGACGCATTCGGTCCGGACGAACTCGAATATGGATGGCATGGACAAGCTTATGCAATCGATTGGGCGTCCATTCGAAGGATTGTCTTTCCTCAATCTCGTGGATTTTGACGCCCATTTCGGGCATCGTCGCGACCCTGTCGGCTATAAAGAAGCGATGGAAGCATTTGATGCCCGTTTACCGGAAGTATTGAATGCACTAGGGGAATCGGATTTACTCATCATTACGGCTGACCATGGAAATGACCCCACTTATCCCGGAACGGACCATACCCGGGAGCAAGTGCCGTTGCTTAGTTTTACGAAGACCAATCAACCGGGGAAACCGCTTGGAACGAGAGAAACATTTGCCGATGTGGGGGCGACGATCGCGGATAATTTTCAGGTGACGAGCCCCAAGCATGGGTCAAGTTTCCTACAGCGCTTGATAGAAAGGGGCAAATAGCGACCATGGACGAAACTGTAAAAAACGCTGTCGACGCGATCAAAAAAAAGATGGACATTCAACCAACCATCGCGGTTACACTTGGTTCCGGGTTAGGCGGTCTTGCCGATCACATCGAAGCCGAAGCCGTTATTCGGTATGAAGACATTCCGGGTTTTCCGACATCGACCGTTAGCGGACACGCGGGAGAATTTGTGATCGGTCATTTGAAAGAGGTGCCGGTCATTGCCATCAAAGGACGCTTCCACTATTATGAAGGCTATCCGATGCAAAAAGTCGTCTTGCCGACCCGTGTCATCAGCGCACTCGGTGTGAAGACCCTGATCGTAAGCAACGCCGCCGGAGGGGTAAATACGTCTTATTCGCCCGGCGATTTAATGGTGATCAAGGACCATATCAATCACATGGGCGATCATCCGTTGATCGGTCCAAACGATGAGGAGATTGGTCCTCGCTTTCCGGATATGTCGACCGCCTATGACGAAGGATTGATGGAAGTGGCCCATGAGGAAGCAAAATCGATGGGGCTGCAATTGCAAAGGGGCGTATATGCGGCGACGACCGGTCCCACCTATGAGACCCCCACGGAAGTACGGATGTTTCGAACACTTGGCGCCGATGCCGTCGGGATGTCAACAGTGCCGGAAGTGATCACTGCCAGACACGCAGGTGTAAAAGTTCTAGGTATCTCTTGCATCTCTAACGCGGCTGCAGGAATCCTTGATCAACCGTTAAGCCATGAAGAAGTCATCGAGACGACAGAACGAGTCAAAACAAACTTCACGGAACTTGTTACCCGTATCATTTTGCGGATCGAAACGGAGGAAGGCAATCATGACAACGATGCGGAGACAGATTGAGGAAGCAACGGACGCTGTTAAACAACAGTTGGGTAGCGGAAACGTCGACATTGGTTTGATTCTCGGTTCCGGATTAGGCGATCTCGCGGATGAAGTGGAAAGCGCGGTGCGGATCGATTATGAGGATATTCCCGGCTTTCCCACTTCGACGGTGGAAGGACATGCCGGGCGTCTCGTCCTCGGGAAGCTCGAAGGAAAAAATGTCGTCGCTATGCAGGGACGCTTTCATTTTTATGAAGGCTACAGTTCTCAGGAAGTGACCTTCCCGGTGCGTGTGATGAAAGCGCTCGGTGTACATACCCTGGTCGTGACCAACGCGTGCGGGGGGATGAATCGCGACTATCACCCCGGAGACTTTATGCTGATTACGGATCATCTTAATATGACCGGAACGAACCCGCTCATTGGTCCTAATGACGAGGAATTGGGCACCCGTTTTCCGGATATGAGCCAGGCGTATTCCCCAACGTTGATTGATTTGGCGAAAAGAATTGCTGATGAAGAAACCCTCACGGTACACGAAGGGGTTTACACGGGCATTTCAGGCCCCACCTTTTCGACGACGGCGGAGCTTTCGATGCTTCGAAAGCTGGGAGGAGATGTCGTGGGGATGTCCACTGTACCGGAGGTCATCGTCGCCCGCCATTCCGGGATTGACGTGCTCGGTATTTCCTGTGTCACAGATATGGCGGTGGCCGACGATCACGGAGGCGTAAGCCATGCAGAAGTAATGGAGACGGCCGCGAGAACGAAACCGACATTCATTACGTTTGTAAGACGCATCGTAAATGAGCTTTCTTAGGTCAAGATCTCGAACGTGCAACAGGAAAAGATGGAAGGATAAGAAAAGCTGCGGCTTCCGCCATGAATGTTGGCGAAGCCGCAGCTTTTCTAAAAGGAGAACAGCAAGAATTTATGAAATAATTCTACCTTTGCGGGGCGTATAAAAGAATGAAAGAAGGGGGATACTGGAAGAAAAAACGGAGGAAACGAATGATGCGGAAAAAAGTTATGGCAATCGCGCTATCATCGGTTCTTTTATTCTTGCCTCAAATGGCTTCAGGGGAAGAAGAATCAACAGAGATGGCGGAGGAAACAGGCGCTGCGATTTTAATGGAAGTCGATACGGGAGAAGTGTTGTATAAAAAAAATGAGCATGAAGCTTTGCCTCCCGCCTCCATGACGAAAATTATGACGATGCTTTTAATTATGGAGGATATCGCTAACGACGAGTTGAGCTTTGATGAAATGGTGACGACGAGCGAGAAAGCCGCTTCCATGGGAGGTTCTCAGATCTTTCTGGAAACGGGAGAAGAAATGTCGGTGCGGGATATGCTGAAGGCCATCGCGATTGCTTCCGGCAACGATGCTTCTGTTGCCATGGCTGAACATATCTCTGGTTCTGAAGAAACATTTGTGGAGCGGATGAACGAAAGAGCGGAGGAGCTCGGGCTGGAAGACACCACGTTTTATAACTCAAACGGTCTCCCGGCTGATGGCCATGAAACAAGTGCCCATGACCTTGCCGTTATGGCCCGTGAACTGCTTCAGTACGAAGAAATCACATCATTTACCGGCGTCTACGATGATTATTTGCGCCAGGGGACAGATGAAGAGTTTTGGCTCGTGAACACAAACCGATTGCTGAAATTTTTTGATGGAATGGACGGGTTGAAAACCGGATTTACCAATGAATCAAAATATGGGCTGACAGCAACGGCAAAACGAGATGATATGCGGCTTGTAACCGTGGTGATGGGGGCAGAAACGCCAAAAATGAGGAATGCAGACGTTAGTGAGCTCCTTAATTACGGTTTCGCCAACTACCAGGTTGAACCGATGTTCGATCAAGGAGCAGCGGTTACTTCCATTCCCGTTGAAAAAGGAACACAAGATTCCGTCGTCGGTCGTCTGGATAGTAACATCAGTTTGCTGCATGGCAAACAAGAGTCTTCCGAGAACGTGACGGAAAATATTGAACTGAAAACGTTGCAAGCGCCTATTGAAAAAGGGGAAGTGATCGGCAAGTTTCAGTTGCAACGGGGAGAGGATACACTTGCAGAATCAGCGATTGTCGCCGGCGAAACCGTGGAAAGCGCCTCTTGGTGGCAATTGTTTAAACGCTCCACGCTGAGAATCATCGGCGTTGAACCGGAGCCGGAGGATACGGTCTCCGATGACGATTCTTGAAAATGTCCATAGAATGATGACTTATTTTGTCAGTATGGCAGGATAAAAACGGCAAAAAGCGAATGAAGAGTAGGGGAAGCTAATTGGGAGAATGGGGGAACAAAGATGAGTTTCAACGTTGAAACCGAACAAAAAAACAGCATATTATGCGTGCGCTTGCACGGGGAGTTGGATCACCATTCGGCAAGTGCTTTGCGGGAAAAGGTGGATGAGGCTTTAGAAGCTCCCGGTATTGAACATATGATCTTTAACGCGGAAGCCTTAACATTTATGGATAGTTCCGGGATCGGGGTTCTATTGGGAAGGTACAAAAAAATACAGGCAAGGGGAGGAGAACTCGTCGTTTGCTCGGTTTCTCCTTCCGTGCACCGCATTTTTGAAATGTCGGGGGTATATAAAGTCTTGCGTCTTACGGATGGGGAAACCCATGCATTACGGACATTGGGGGAGGCCGTTTAAATGAAAAACGAAATGAACATGCAATTTTCAGCACTCAGTCAAAATGAATCGTTTGCACGTGTAAGTGTCGGCGCTTTTATTGCCCAACTTGATCCGACGATGGATGAGTTGACCGAAATAAGGACCGTCGTTTCCGAGGCCGTAACAAATGCCATCATTCACGGATACGAAGAAAATCCGGCAGGCACCGTTTCCCTTACCGTCGTTTTAGAAGATGATACGGTTGCGATTATCGTTCGTGATGACGGGGGTGGCATCGGAGATATTGAAAAAGCACGTGAACCTTTGTATACATCAAAACCGGAACTGGAACGTTCGGGGATGGGATTTACGATCATGGAAAATTTCATGGACGAAGTGAATATCACATCTTCCGGCGGGACAGGAACAACGGTCTACGTGAAAAAACAACTGTCCAGAAATAAAGTATTCTCTCATTAAGGGGCGGTGTTATGCAGACAAAAACGAAAAAAGGAAAGCAACCTTCCGATGAGATGATACGCATGTGGATTGCCGAAAGCCAAAAAGGCAGCCAACGAGCAAGAGACCAATTGGTGGAAAACAATACCCGTCTCGTATGGTCCGTGGTCCAACGTTTTTTGAACCGTGGCTACGAGGGGGAAGATTTATTCCAGATTGGTTGCATTGGGTTAATGAAGTCGATTGATAAATTTGACTTAAATTATGAGGTGAAGTTTTCTACGTATGCAGTCCCGATGATTATCGGTGAAATTCAACGTTTTATTCGCGATGACGGAACCGTCAAAGTCAGTCGGTCTTTGAAAGAATTAAACCATAAAATCCGGAAAGAAAAAGAAGAATGGACAAAGAAAAACGGAAGAGCACCGACGATCAACGAAGTGGCCGAGGCATTGGACGTGCAACCGGAAGATATCGTATTTGCAAACGAAGCTACTCGCTCGTTGTCCTCCTTAAACGAGACAGTCTATGAAAACGAAGGAGACCCGATCACGCTCATGGATCAGCTCTCGAACCCGGATGAAACAAAATGGTTTGAGGAATTGGCCCTACGAGACGTGGTGCATCATCTTGAACAAAGAGAGCGCTTAATCGTGTTTTTACGATATTATCGGGACCAAACGCAATCAGAAGTTGCCGATAGACTGGGGATCTCTCAAGTTCAAGTTTCAAGGTTGGAAAAAAAAATATTGGAAAAAATGCGCAAAGAGATGGTGGATTGATCCACTGTCTTTTTTTGCTTTCTATGCATAGGACCGAACGGATGAACAGAAAATAAACGAACGCACAGGAGGCGCTGGCAACATGACCAAACGAATTATCTATGTCACAGACGGAGATGCCGCGGCAGCAAAAGCGGTGGCAACGGCCGCAAAAACCATCGGCATCGGATGCCTTTCCCTTTCCGGCGGTAACCCGACAACCTGTACATATGAACAATTGCTAAAAAGCGTTACGGAATCAACAGATGAAATTACTGTCCTTTTGTTTGATGACGCCGGTCAAGCTAATGAAGGAAGGGGGGAGAAGCTTATGATTCGACTGGCGAGCGAAGAAGGAATCAACGTGATCGGGGCGCTCGCGGTAGCGTCAACGGAACGGTCGGGGGATTGGACAAAAGTGGATGTCTCGGTGGATCGCTACGGGAAGCTTAGTGAGTGGGGCGTAGACAAAGAGGGCTTTCGTGATATCGAGAAAAACCGTGTGCACGGCGATACGGTTTATAGCCTCGACCAATTATCCATTCCCGTGATTGTCGGCATTGGCGATTTGGGAAAAATGGGTGGCCGTGATCACCCGAAAAGAGGCGCACCGGTGACGGCAACCGCCTTGCAGGTAATCATTGAACGGGGGGATTTAACGGATGACAAAGACGAAAGACCAAATCTTAACGAACAATCTCAAAAAGAACGAAAAAATATTTAACGATCGTTTAAATATTGATGCCAGTTTTGATGTCGGCGTAAGAAAACTAAGCATCCTCGGCAAAGAAGTACGAATGTATTACGTGAACAGTCTAAACGATGAACAAATTGCCATCGAAGTTTTGCGAGAACTGATGGATCTTGAAAAATTCGATATGAAGACAACGGATGCAAGAGAGACCATTGAAAATCATATCGCCCATATCCAAGTGGATTTTACGGATGATGTAGATAAATGTATTTTCCATCTGTTGTCCGGACTTATTTTTATTTTGGTGGACGGGGAAAAGGAAGCGTTTGTCGTTGATGTTCGCAACTATCCCGGACGTGAACCGGGGGAGCCCGACACGGAAAGGGTGACCCGTGGTGCCCGGGACGGCTACACGGAAAATATCATCGAAAATGCCGGGTTAACGCGACGTCGTTTGCGTGATGAACGTTTGAGAAACGAAATCCTTCAAGTGGGGGTACGTTCCCAAACGGACGTCGTCGTCTCTTATATTAACGGCATTGTAGATCCGGATCTGGTGACGATTGTTAAACAGGAACTAGAAAAGATTAATGTTGACGGCATTACCATGGCCGATAAGGTCGTGGAAGAATATATTCTTGATCAAGGGTGGAACCCGTTTCCACTAGTGCGGTTCACGGAACGACCGGACGTAGCGGCTACACATTTGACGGAAGGCCATATGCTTCTCATGGTCGATACATCACCGACCATCATGATTTTGCCGACGACGATGTTTCATCACGTTCAACACGCCGAAGAGTTTCGACAATCCACCGCGGTTGGGACATTTTTGCGCTGGATTCGTTTCCTTGGTATGTTGGCAGCTATGTTTATCGTCCCTCTCTGGCTTTTAATGGCTTTAGAACCTGACATGCTCCCTGAAATGATTTCGTATATAGGGCCTTCCGATGATTCCAACGTACCGGTATTCGCGCAGATGCTCATCGGGGAATTGGGCGTGGAATTGATTCGAATGGCCGCGGTCCATACGTCTGCTCCGCTAGGTACCGCACTCGGTTTTGTGGCCGCCTTGCTCGTCGGGGAGATCGCCATCGATGTTGGCTTACTGACCGCGGAAGTGATTCTTTATGTTGCGCTGGGCGCGGTAGGAATATTTGCCTCTCCAAGTCATGAACTCGGGGTTGCACTGAAAATGGTTCGGCTCCTTTTCATTATTGCCGTAGGAATGTTTACGTCGTATGGATACGTCATTTCCATTACTATCGTGTTTCTTCTTATGGTACGAATGAAACCAATGAATAAACCTTATTTATGGCCATTCCTCCCCTTTGATCCAGGGTCTCTATGGCATATTATCGCGCGCTCAGGGGTTCCGAATATGCGGTTACGTCCGAGAATCGTCTACCCCCGGGATGTTGTCCGGCAATCAAAGCCCTAGTTGATTTCGCTTGATTTAGTTGCTAAAACCTTCTGTTTATGGCCGAGGAATGATACAATATTGGGCATGAAGTGGGGGAGTGAAACATGTCCATGTCTGTAATGACGAAAAAAAGAAATGAACAAGGTCATTTAATGATCGGAAATATAGATGCAGTGCGATTGGCGGAGCAATATCAAACACCGATGTTCGCCTATGATGTTGGAATGATCCGCCAAAAAGCACGCGCGTTTAAAAACGCATTTGCACAAACAGGGATCGATCATCAAGTCGCTTATGCAAGCAAAGCTTTTAGTTGTATCGCGATGGTACAACTGGCACATGAAGAAGGGTTAAGCCTTGATGTCGTGTCCGGCGGTGAACTTTATACAGCCATACAGGCAGGTTTTCCGATGGAAAACGTTCATTTTAACGGAAACAACAAAAGCAGGCAGGAAATCAGGGAGGCTTTGCAAGCCGGGATCGGCTGTTTCGTCGTCGATAACTTTCATGAACTGGCGTTGTTGGAAGCAGAATGCAACAACCTGCAAACACAAACAAGCATTATACTGAGAATCACCCCGGGGATTGAAGGAACAACGCATAGTTATATCTCTACGGGCGGAGAAGATTCCAAGTTTGGCTTTGACCTTTTTACCGGACAGGCAGAAGCAGCTGTGGTGCAATCCCTTTCTGTTTCTTCCATTCGATTGCAAGGGTTGCATTTCCACATCGGTTCACAGCTATTTGAAACCTCGGTGTTGACGGAGGCCATTGCTACCCTCTATCGCCATATTGAGCACTGGCGTGCGTCGCATGGGTTTATACCTGAAGTCATCAATGCCGGCGGAGGATTCGGGATCAGCTATACCAAGCATGATGAGCCGTTGGAACCGAAAACGTTCGTAGAGGCGATTGTCCATTCGATACGTGAGGAAAGTGATAGATATCATCTTCCCTTGCCGGAAGTGTGGGTTGAACCGGGGCGCTCCATCGTCGGCGAAGCCGGAACAACGTTGTACACGCTCGGGTCCCAAAAAGAGATTGAGCATGTACGCCACTATGTAAGTGTTGATGGGGGAATGACGGATAATATCCGCCCGGCGTTGTATGGGGCCCGCTACGAAGCCGAATTGGCAAATCGCGTAAAAAAGCAGGAAGAAAAAGCCTACGCGATTGCCGGCAAAGCTTGTGAAAGTGGGGACATGCTCATGTATGATTTGCCATTGCCGATGGTGGAAAGCGGGGATCTCTTAGCCGTATTTTCTACAGGTGCCTACGGTTACGCGATGGCTAGCAATTACAACCGTTTGCCTCGCCCTTCGGTTGTTTTTATCGAAAATGATGCCCATCAACTCGTTGTTGAACGGGAAAGCTATGCAGATCTTGTTCGTAACGATCGTTTCCTTGGAAAGAAAATAAAATAGGGCTTGAACATTTGCCAAAATCCATGTACACTTAGAAACCGTTAAAAGAAAAATAGATGTATGTTTCGAAATGGGTTTTTTTGGCTATCCTATGATTATAACGCATTTTCCACGATAATGAGTTCCTCATCGAAGAAATCTCCATGGAATGAGAGGAGCTAAGGCAGATGATTATTAAGTACAAACCCGCATATCGAAAGATCGCGATGGGTTTGCTGTCCTATACGCCCGAGCTTAAAGAAGTAAAAACGTTGCAAGAAACGATGGATGAATATGAAAACGATGAATCAATGAAACTGTATTTGTGGAAAAAAGAAGAAGACATTGTCGGGGTCGTTGGACTTCAAGAATCCTCGGATGGAGATGTTATGCTCCGGCATATCTGCGTCAACCCTTCCTATCGGCATGAAGGGATTGCTGACACCATTCTTTCCACGATGGAAGAAAAGCTGGGGAAAAATTTTATCGCTTCTGATCTTACTCGGGAATTTCTTGAAAAACGGAAAAACAAATAGAGGTGAATAGGCGCCGGAGAGAAGTTACCTCATCCGGTGTCTTTTTATTCACGACAAAGATGTCTAAATGCTATGGCCAAACATGTTATCATAGAGATAGATTGGGACGAATGGGGGCTTATCGTCTTGGGCGAAGAACGATACAATGTGAAATTGGATAGCTTTGAGGGCCCATTGGATTTGCTTTTGCACCTCATCAAACAAGCTGAGGTTGATATTTATGATATTCCGGTTGCAAAAATAACAGAACAGTACATGACGTATATCCATCAGATGAAAGAGTTGGAGTTGGATATCGCAAGTGAATACCTTGTGATGGCTTCCACGCTTTTGGCTATTAAAAGCCAAATGTTATTGCCAAAGCAAGATGTTTGGGCGGATGAGGATTTGGAAGAATGGGAAGCGTGGCCGGAGGAGGACCCTCGCGAAGCGCTCGTGGCACAGTTGGAGGTCTACCGATCCTATAAGCAGGCAGCAACCGAATTGATGGAACGGCAGGCACAACGAGATCATTTTTTCAGTAAAGCGCCAAGCAAAATAACCCCCTCCACGGAACATCGAAATGAATCGGTGAACATCGAATCTTCTCTATCGGAAATGTTGCAGGCGTATCAGAAATTAAAATGGCGACTTCGTGTGAATCGGCCGCGGACGACAACGGTGGAATCCCAAAAATGGACCATTGAAGAGAAAATGCAGTCGATCCGCACACGGGTTTTTCAAAGCGCCCAACCGATCTCTTTTTTGCAAATGTATACAAAAGGGGAGGTGCAAGAACAAGTTATTTCTTTTATGGCACTTTTGCAACTGATGAAGGAGAACGCCGTGGTATGTAATCAGAGGGGAAATTTCGCGGCTATTTACATACAAGCACGGGAGGAAACGAACAATGAATAGAGACGTCGCGCTCATTCTTGAGACATTGTTATATGTGAGTGGGGACGAAGGTTTGGAAGTGGCCCACGCGTCTGATGTCCTCGGCATCGATCGCGCGATGGTCACTCACGAATTACAGAAACTGGCGTCCGAGTTCGAAAGAGAGGCACGGGCGCTCGTGATTTTGCAGTTCGGCTCCCGTTTTCAAATGACGACAAGGCCTGCGTTTTCCGATTATGTACAAGCCTATGCATCTCCGCCGCAACGCGGGAAACTGTCGCAAGCCGCCTTGGAGACACTGGCCATCGTCGCTTATCAACAACCGGTCACACGAGCAACCATTGAAGATATTAGAGGCGTCAACGCGGATCGTGCAATCGCGACTTTGGCCGGGAAAGGATTGATTGAAGAAGGCGGCCGTTTGAAAGGAGCAGGTCGTGCCATTCTTTACGAAACAACGGCCCGTTTTTTAGATGTGTTTCATTTATCATCGCTCGATGATCTTCCTTCTATCACGGAAGATGAGGAAGCTGAACAACTGGATCTTTTTTCCTCCGGGTACCGGGAAAGTTGGAACGAGGATGGTTAACAGATAAGAAACAATGAGCGCCCTTATTAAGATAAGAATGTTGGAGAAAGAAGTTAGTTTTCACCGCTCTCTGCCAATCCGACTTCTGACCTCTAAAAAGACGCGGGTAGCGTCTTTTATAATGCATCGGTCAGTCATGAGGACAATCCTTCGCTCCATATACATAGGTAGGGATCAATTCTACTGTTTATAAAGGAGTGAGGGCGTGATTACGGAACGGGAAGCATATAAAGGGGAAGTGAAACAGTGGCTCGATGAATTGGAGGCATACCTTGAATATGAAAACCCTCGTGCAATGGATGCCAACAGAGTGAAAGAACGAATGTCAGCCATCCGCGGTGAGATTGACATTGTCTCTGTCAATGAAACCGCTCAATCGGTGGAAGAACTCGAGGAAGCATTAAACGAGCACGAACGGTCAAGCAAGACAAATTACGTCAAGCCGGGGGGGCACGAGTTGCCGCCGCTCCCATACGCTTACGATGCATTGGAACCTTACATTGATGCCGAAATCATGTATCTTCATCACGACGCTCATCATCGAACGTATGTGGAAGGGTTAAATGAGGCTGAAGAAAAAATGGAAAAAGCACGTCGGGATAATAAATATGCCCTTATTTCCCATTGGGAACGAGAAGCGGCGTTTCATGGTGCGGGCCATTATTTGCACACTATTTTTTGGACGATTATGGATCCGCACGGCGGCGGAAAACCTAAAGGGGATTTATTATCAATGATCGAAAGGGATTTTGGGAGTTTTGAACGGTTCCGCGCCCATTTTACAGCTGCCGCCGAAGAATTGGACCCCCCTGGTTGGGCGATTCTCGTTTGGTCGCCCCGTTCTCATCGGCTTGAAATTTTAAACGCAGAACTTCATCATTATTTAAGCCAGTGGGACGTCATTCCGTTGCTCGTATTGGATGTTTGGGAACATGCTTATTATTTGCAGTATAAAACGGATAAAGAAGCCTATATAGAAAATTGGTGGGAAGTCGTTAATTGGCCCGCCGTGCAACGAAGGTTGGACGTGGCAAGACAAGTCAAGTGGAGTCCATATTAATCATGTTGCAAAAAACTGTTTCCGGACCGGAGACAGTTTTTTTGATCGTACAGGCAAGTTTTTCTAATGAACAGGATGCATGTAGAGCCGCTGTAATCTCATACTAACGGTACGATATGTAGTGGAAAGGAAGAAAAACGTCATGTCCAATCGTCATTATCAAATGCTTGCTTTCTGTTTGCTTCTCACGATGGTTTTGTTATCCGCTTGCGGTTCAGCCGCCGGTGAAGAGCCGCAGAAGAGGGAACCGGAGATTAGCCACCATTCACGTGAGTCTGTAAACCCGCCACAGGAAACATCAATGTATGAAAATGCAGATGCTCAGGAAGAGCAGGCTTTAGCCCAACAAGCGAAGGCATCGACAGAGGAGATGGAGCAAGTGACGAATGCCCAGGCCGTTTCGTTGGACAACCATCTCTACATTGTCCCGGAAGTGACGCACGGCACCCGTTGGAATTTGGAAGCCTTTCGGGAAGAAGGGCGCGAGCATTTAAAAGACACGTTGCCCGGGGATATCGTTATTCACTTATCTACGGATCAAAAAGCAAAGATGGAACTGAAACGGCTTACCGAAGACATACAAAATGATACGGTAAGCGGGGAAGAGCTCGATCGGCGTTTGGAAAGCATTCAAGAATTTATGAAAACAGATGTATGAAAGGAACGAGTGTTTATGTCAAGTTCAAAAACCAACATGGAAACAGAAACATATAAACAAGTGGCCAAGCGCATGGAGCCCCCTCGTCCGCTGGGGATGAGATGTTTAAAAGCATTTCTCGTCGGCGGGTTTATTTGCCTCATTGGCCAATGCATTCAACTGTTTTACATGACATTTTTTAATTTCAACGAAGCAACCGTGGGGAGTCCAACGGTGGCTACATTGATCTTTATCGCGGTGGTGTTGACCGGTTTTGGCGTCTATGATAAGTTCTCCCAGTTTTCCGGCGGCGGCACAATCGTACCTGTCACCGGTTTTGCGAATGCCATGGCATCCACGGCGATTGAATACCGGAGCGAAGGATACGTTCTCGGTGTCGGGGGCAATATGTTTAAACTGGCCGGCTCCGTGATCGTTTTCGGTACGGTTGCCGCGTTCATCATTGGAATCATCTATGCCATCGTCACGCAACAGTGGGGGGTCATGTAATGTTCACCGGAAAACAAAGCTGGGCGTTCCCGTCTTATCCCAGCATTCTTTCTTCGGGAGTTGTCACCGGCCCGTTTGAGGCACAAAGCCCGTTAAACAATACATTTGATTATATTTTTGACGACCGTCGCATGGGAGAAACCACGTTTGAAAAAGCACAGGTCGTTCTTATGGAAGAAGCTTGCCAACAGGCGGTGCAAAAAGCCGGAAAAACAATGCAAGATGTTGCATTTATTTATGGCGGCGATCTTATCAATCAAGATACGGGGACAAGCTTTGCCATGCGGACGTTAAACGTCCCGTACTATGGGCTGTTCGGGGCATGTTCAACATCGATGGAAGCGTTGTCGCTCGCGGCACAAGCGGTGGAAATGGGAGCGCCTTTAGTACTGGCCGGAACGGCCAGTCATTACGCGGCGATTGAAAAGCAATTTCGTTATCCGATTGAATATGGCGCCCAACGCCCGCCGACGGCCCAACGTACCGTAACTGCCGGAGGAGCGGCATTGCTCGCGCCAAATGGATCGACGAATATCGTTGTAACGAAATCGACGATCGGAAAAGTCGTCGATCACGGTTTGAAGGACCCGTATAATCTGGGTGGTGCGATGGCCCCTGCAGCGGTTGACACCATTCTTGCACACTTCGATGATTTTCAAGTGGACGAGAACGACTACGATCTGATTATTACCGGGGATTTGGGTAATGTAGGACGCGCGCTCGCCCTGGAATGGTTCCGTCAGGAAGAACATCCGATGCCGGAAGCGAAATTTCAAGATTGTGGGTTGCTCATTTATGATAATGCCCCGGAGGCGATGGCGGGAGCAAGTGGAACGGGCTGCTCTGCAGCGGTCATATTCGGAAAAATTTTGGACGACATTACGAAGGGGCGCTTAAAACGTGTACTGGCCGTCGCGACGGGAGCGCTTCTTTCCCCTGTGACGTCTCAACAAAAGGAATCAATTCCCGGCATTGCCCATGCCGTGACGCTGGAAGCGAAGGGGGGAGCCGTATGATTTTCTTTTGGGCGTTTGTGGTCGGAGGGGTCATATGTGTGATCGGGCAATTGTTGATGGATGGTTTGAAGCTGTCCCCTGCCCATACGTTGGCAACCCTTGTTGTAAGTGGAGCAATTTTGGACGGACTTGGCATCTATGAACGTTTAATTGATTTTGCCGGCGCGGGAGCAACTGTTCCCATCACCAGTTTCGGCAACCAACTTGTGCACGGGGCAATGACGGAAGCTGACAACACCGGGCTTATCGGCGTATTAACAGGGATTTTTCAAGTGACCAGCAGCGGGATTTCTGCCGCCATTATTTTCTCCTTTATTGCGGCGTTGCTATTCAAACCAAAAGGGTGATGCCGGTCATACGATACAGGTCCCTCCCCGCACAAGATATTTTCCTATCGACTTCTTCTAAAAAGACGCTGCCCGCGTCTTTTTTTACATACATAACTTGTCTATTTTCGCATACATTTTCATAAAGTGAAACTTCCATCAGAGGGGTGCTCTTCTCCTCTGATAAGGAGGTCGGCTAAAACCGTCACATCCTGTGACAACGCCGGCACTAGCACCTCCTGTGCGTCGGGACAATCGGGGTGTTAGTCGCCCGTTATTACGGACGTTTATTACCGGGATAAAGTGAAGGCTTTGCATCCATTACGAGGAGGTGAGAAATGAGACTCCGGCTGATCCTGTTTATGGCATGCCTTCTCGTTTTTGTAATGCCTCTTGACGTGAATGCCGAAGAACCTTTTGCCGTATCGGCTGAATCAGCAATAGTAGTCGAAGCTGAAAGCGGGCGAGTATTATGGGAAAAGGATGCATATAGCGAGAAGCGCATCGCCAGCATTACTAAAATTATGACCACGATCGTTGCCATTGAACAAGGAGACTTGGATGATTCCGTGGAGATTTCAGAGCAAGCCGCGGGCACTGAAGGGTCATCGCTCTATCTGCAAGCAGGCGAAGAAGTTAAATTGGAGGATTTGTTATATGGCCTAATGCTTCGGTCCGGCAATGACAGCGCGATTGCAATTGCCGAACACGTAGGCGGAAGCGTAGACGGTTTTGTTTTCTTAATGAATGAAAAAGTAAATGAATTAGGATTGAAAAACACCATTTTTGCCAATCCACACGGGCTGGATGACCATGAAAATCATTATTCCAGCGCTTATGACATGGCGATGATCATGAAGGAAGCGATGGAATTTGATGCATTTAATGCTATATCCGGAACAAAAGTGCACCGTGCCCCCAATGAAAACGAAGATTGGGAACGAGTTTGGAGGAATAAAAATCGTTTGTTAACCGAGCGATATGAGTACGCGACCGGAGGCAAGACCGGTTATACCGATCGCGCCAAACGGACGCTAGTGACCTCCGCAAATAAAGATAACATGGACTTGATTGCCGTTACATTGAATGCGCCATCCGACTGGGACGACCATGTCCGCATGTTTGAATATGGATTTGACACTTATCAGATGCATCGATTGATCGATGCAGGCGAACTTGAACGAGGGCAAGAAGAAGGGTACGAAGCTTATGAAGTACGTCGATCTGTCACGTATCCATTGAGCGAGGACGAATACGCTCGCGTTTTGCCAAAAATCAAATGGGACAACGATGAGCATTTGCCTTTTGCCGGACACCTTCAGTTTCAATTAGACAACAGGGTCATTTCCGAACAACCGATTTTTCGCGAAGAAGCCGAAGAAACAACAGAGGAGCATTCCTTTTGGGTACGATTAAAAAATCGTTTCCGACAGATGATGGAGTGATTCATAGATGATTAATTGGATCTGGATGACAATGCTGATCACAGGTCTTGTTTTTGCAATGTTTACCGGCAGGATGGAAGAAGTAAATGAAGCGATATTTGAAGGCGCTGAAGAAGCGGTCGTTCTCTGCTTTGGCCTCATCAGCATTCTCGTTTTTTGGCTGGGGATGATGAGAATTGCACAAGAAGGAGGGCTCCTTACGCTACTTTCCAAAGTGATGTCTCCCATCATCCGGCGGCTGTTTCCGGAAGTGCCCAAGGATCACCCGGCAATGGGCTATATTTTATCCAATATGACCGCGAACATGTTTGGGCTTGGAAATGCCGCGACACCGATGGGGATAAAAGCGATGGAACAGTTGAAAGAATTAAACGGGGGAAAAGATGAAGCCAGTCGCTCTATGATCACGTTTCTCGCGATTAATACCGCCAGCTTGACACTAATTCCGACAACAGTAATCGCGATTCGAATGACGTATGATTCTGAAAACCCCGGCGAAATTATCGGAACGACGATCGCGGCAACGGCAGTCGCCGTCATTAGCGCAATCATCATCGACCGCATTTTTCACTGGCGTCGAATGCAACGGGCGAGGGCAAAATAAATGGCCGTATTTACGACGATATCCATGTACATCATTCCCTTGTTGTTGTTTGTCATTCTTTTCAGTGCGATCATCAAACAGGTACCGGCGTACGAAACGTTTGTTGAAGGAGCAAAAGATGGTTTCCAAATGGCGATTTCGATCATCCCTTATCTCGTTGCCATGTTGGTTGCCATCTCCGTTTTTCGTGCTTCCGGAGCACTGGATTTTATACTTGAAGGTATTCGCCCGGTCCTTGCAGTGATCGGTGTGCCGACGGAAATTGTTCCGTTAGCGGTTATGCGCCCCTTATCAGGGACAGGCGCGCTCGGGGTAATGAGTGATTTATTAGACGTGCACGGACCAGATTCGTTTATTGGGCGATTAGCATCCACGATGCAAGGAAGCACAGACACCACGCTTTATGTCCTTACGGTTTATTTCGGTGCCGTAGGGATTAAAAAAATCGGCGATTCACTCAAGGTCGGCTTACTCGCGGATCTTTGCGGGATTGCCGCGGCAATTTTTTTCGTGACACTCGTCTTTGGATCCATGTGATCAATGGGATACGTGTCTATATCGTCATTTTGACGGTATAGGCTTTTTTATTCTGGACTAGTGTAAAGTGGTTGAAATAGTCAACCTGTAAAGGATGACCTTTATACGTCCAACGAAATGGCTTGTGCAAAGATCGATGATCATCATCGATATAGTGCGTCAATCGATGAATCAGGTTTGCAACGGAATGGAAGCTGGTTCTCGGATGGATTAAATTACCGGGATAAAAATGCTAAACCAACGTTCAATTTGATTGAGCCATGAGCAGTTTTCAGTGTATAAATGAATCAGATGATACTGTTTCGAATTCCCAGCACTCCTATGCTCGTATTTCATGCTGATGCTGTCTTTTCTTCGGCATAGTTGCTGTGCTTTGCTTCCTTTTTCATGCCGAAGTCAAGGATGCTTCGGCTTCCGAGGATGCCTTTGCCCTCCTTTCATGCCAATGCCGTCCTTTCTTCGGCATATTCGTTGCTAATCGCCTCCTCCCCATGCCGATGCCTTGTTTGGTTTGGCTTCCATGTTAATTTCGGTAATTGTGTCGATGATCGAGCACGTCTCAAACGTCCGCATCGATGTCAACTACTCACAATCGGCACCTGAGCAAATATGAGGCCGTGAGGATCACCGTTTGAATGCGATTGCCGAATCCATTATTCTTATATGGATTCGGTTAAAAAGGAGGCGCTTGAGAAAAGCTAATAGGAACGGTATGATGGGTGCTGAGGTGAAGGCAGATGGAACGACTACAGAAAGTGATCGCGCACGCTGGCGTAACGTCTCGTCGAAAAGCAGAAGATTATATCGTCGCCGGGCGCGTCGCTGTGAACGGGAAAGTCGTAACGGAATTGGGCACCAAAGTATCCGAAAAAGCAACGATTGAAGTGGATGGCATTCCGATTGAACGGGAAGCGCCTGTTTTTTTCTTGTTGTATAAACCAAAAAAAGTGATTTCGGCGGTAGATGATGATAAAAATCGCCCCGTGGTCACGGATTATATTAACGAAACCGAAGCACGAATCTATCCGATCGGGCGACTGGATTATGATACCACCGGCTTGTTATTGTTAACGAACGATGGGGATTTTGCGAATGCAATGATGCATCCCCGGAGCAATATCAAAAAGACGTATGTGGCAAAAGTCAAGGGCAAGCCATCAAAAGATACATTACAAAGACTTTCCCGAGGCATTGAACTGGAAGACGGAAAGACAGGCCCTGCGAAAGTCTCTTTTAAGTCCGGAAATAAAAAGAACGATACGTCGATTATCGAACTCGTCATCGCCGAAGGGAGAAACCATCAAATCAAACGGATGTTGGAAACCGTGGATCACCCTGTGCTCAAATTAAAAAGGGAACAGTACGCCTTTTTGACACTGGACGGATTGCAACCCGGAGATTTTCGTGCTTTAAAGCCGGTGGAAGTCGCGAGATTACGGGAAATGGCTGTCACATAAGTGTCATAAAAAAATAAGTTTCGACGGCAGTAAACAAACCCGATGATCGTTATAATAAGTTTAGAGAATACCAGAAGTGGGTGGTATCGGGGTGATTATTTGCAGGAAATAAAATGTAGTTGCGGACATATAAACCCTTACGGCACAGAAGTATGTGGTTCATGCGGAAAGCCGCTTGCCGATGCAGATTCCGATCGTTTGCTCAATATGCGTTACGAAGGGGCCGCTCGGCGTTCCCAGACGTACAACAAGACGATCATCGACAAAATATGGAACTTTTTTTCATCGGTAAAGGTCGGAATCGCGATTATCGTTATTACGTTGATTGCATCGTCGATCGGGACGATTTTCCCCCAGGAAATGTTTATTCCGCCCGGAGAAACGCCTGCGCAATTTTATGCAGAGGAACATGGGGCGCTCGGGCAACTGTATTATAGTTTAGGGTTGCATAATCTGTATGGGTCCTGGTGGTATATGTTGCTGATTGCCGCGCTCGGAACCTCGATTATTGTCGCGAGTATCGATCGCTTCTTTCCGCTTTATAAAGCGTTGAAATCCCAGCGGGTGACGCGCCATAAAAGCTTCATGAAGCGCCAACGAATATTCGGGACAAGCAATGTCGACAATGTAGATGAAACAATGGCCGGGGCCCAAAAAATATTAAAAGATAAGCGCTATAACATTCGAACGGAAAACGGAAACCTCCTCGCGGAAAAAAACCGTTGGGCACGTTGGGGCCCTTACGTGAATCACATCGGGCTAATCCTTTTTTTGATAGGAGCATCTTTACGTTTTTTCCCGGGCATGTATATCGATGATAATGTTTGGGTACGGGAAGGCCAAACCGAAGTGATTCCCGGCACATCCGGCGAGTACTACGTGGAAAACGAAGCATTTACGGTCGAATACCACGAGCAAGAGGAAGATGCGGAGGACCAAGCGCCGTTAGAGGATACGTTCCGTACCGACGCTGTCTTGTATCAACCGCAAGGCGACACAGTGGGGGTAGACCAGGAACTGGAAGAAATAGACAGGCATGCCATCGAAGTCAATGATGCCTTTCACTTTGATGATTATTCGCTTTACCAGGTTGATTATAAATTAGACGAATTAAAGGAAATGAGCTTCGAGGTTGAAGATACACAGACGGATGAAACCGTTGGCTCGTTTACGGTGGATTTAAATGATCCGGACGATGGTTTTGAACTTGAAAATAATGAAAACGTCCGTATTCATAGTTATTTTCCAAACTTCTATATCAATGAAGAAGGGGTCCCGACAACGGAAAATGACGTTCCGGACAATCCCGGCTTTATTTTCGAAATGACGAATCCGGATACGGAGGATGTGGAACACACGTTTGTTGGTATACAAGCCAATTACAATGTGAGTCCGAATCAAGAAGCTAATCGCTACGCATACGAATTTGCCGGAATGGACACCAATCACGTGACCGGTTTGACGGTACGAAAAGATCATACGTTGCCGTTTCTCATCGCCGGTGGCGCAATTTTTATGATCGGGCTTGTGCAAGGCTCTTATTGGCCGCACCGGCGCATTTGGTTACAACGCAAAGATGGTGAAGTATGGCTTGCCGGCCACACCAATAAAAATTGGGAATCATTGAAGAAAGATATACATGCAGTAACGGAAGAGACGGAAGTGACGACACCGCAAGATCAAACGGATGAAGCCGATGAACAGACCGAACTAGAGAATAAAGATGAAAACATGCAATCTTAAATCCGCTATAGGGTCGTTACTTAGGAGGTAAATAAAGATGGAGCAATTGAGCATGAATCTGCTCGGCGCGGCATTTTTCCTTTATTTGGCAGCCACCATTTTCTATGCCGTGTCTGTTACGGGGAAAAAATGGCGAGATAAACAAGGACAGATGACTGGCAACAACTGGGGGTTATTAGGTTATATTTCGTCTATCATAGGCGTTGTATCTGCCTTGGGGTATTTCTTTACCCGTTGGGCAGTTGCCGGGCATGCTCCGGTAAGTAATATGTTTGAGTATACGGCGTTTTTTGCGATTACCCTCAGCCTTGCATTTGTGATATTATATGGCATTTACAGAGTAAATGTCCTTGGCTTGATCACGATGCCGATTGTGATGCTTTTGATCGCCTATGCAGCTGTGTTTTCAACGGAAGTGCAACCGTTACAGCCCTCTTTGCAATCCCATTGGCTGGAAATTCACGTGATTACCACGGCTATCGGTCAAGGGATTCTCGCCGTCAGTTTTGGAGCAGGTTTAATTTATCTGCTGCGAACGATTGATTTAAAGCGAAAGGGAATGACGAAACGAACGTTTGGCGTGGAATTCATTATGTATACGTTAATGAGCGCGCTTGCGTTTATCCTCGTTACCAACGCTTTTGGGGCTTTCGATTATGAAGCGAACTTTGCCTATATTGATGAGAATGGCGAACCGGCGGAAAAGCTTTATGAACTACCTCCTCTTTTTGGACCGAATGAAGGGGAGCTGCTGACCGAAGATCGGATGGAACCTTGGTTCGAGATGCCTGATTGGATTGTGAGTGAGGATCTGAACACAGTTGTATGGGCGTTTGGAACTGGCTTGATCCTCTATGCACTCGTGCGTCTCACTACCCGCAGGCGTGTGGGCGCCCTGTTGCAGCCGCTGTTTAAGAGCGTCAAGCCGCAAACGGTGGATGAAATTAGTTACCGTGCCATCGCGATTGGATTTCCCGTCTTTGCGCTTGGGGGACTCGTATTCGCGATGATCTATGCCCAAATTGCCTGGACAAGGTTTTGGGGCTGGGATCCGAAGGAAGTATGGGCACTCGTTACGTTTCTGTTCTATGCCGCCTATCTTCATTTACGATTGAACAGGAACTGGCACGGAGAACCTTCCGCGTGGCTGGCGGTCATCGGGTTCGCGATTATTATATTCAACTTGATTTTCGTAAACCTTGTCATCGCGGGTCTACATTCGTATGCTTAGAAAAGGGAGGGGCCTTCGATGGATGGCCTCTCTGCATTTAACATCAACGGAAAGGGGCACTGGCAATGGAAGAAACAACCGAAAGAATCCTTGTCGTAGACGATGAAGCTCGCATTCGCCGATTGCTGCGTATGTATTTGGAACGGGAAAACTACCAAGTCGAGGAAGCGGAGAACGGGGAACTGGCCCTTGAAATGGCAAAAGAAACGGATTATGACCTTATTTTGCTCGATTTAATGATGCCCGGCATGGACGGGATCGAAGTGCTCCAAGAACTTCGGAAAATAAAGGCGACGCCGGTTGCCATTTTAACGGCAAAAGGGGAGGAATCCGAACGCGTGCAAGGATTTGAAGAGGGGACCGATGACTATATTGTAAAACCTTTCAACCCGCGGGAAGTCATCTTGCGCGTAAAGGCCTTGTTGCGTCGTGCATCAACAACGGCTTATTTGCACACGGACACACAAGCAAAAAATATCCTGGCTTTCGATCATATCACCATTGATCATGATGCCCACCGTGTGACTGTTGACGAGGAAGAGGTACTTTTGACTCCGAAAGAGTATGAGTTGCTGCATTATCTCGCCAGCAGCCCTGATAAAGTTTTTTCCCGAGAACAGCTGTTAAAAGACGTATGGGAATACGAGTTTTTTGGCGACCTTCGCACGGTCGATACCCATGTGAAACGCTTGCGCGAAAAATTGAATAACATTTCGACGGAAGCAGGCGAAATGATCACGACAGTTTGGGGAATCGGTTATAAATTTGAAAACAGCACGAGCGCTAAATGATTTGGAGAAGTGTGGTTGGTAAGCTTTGGCTTACCATTTTACTCTTGGTAACGGCTGTGCTGATTATTTTAGTGGTACTATTGGATCAGTTTTTCGAAAACATGCATCTGAATCAAATTGAAGATGAATTAAGAAGCCATAACTCATTTATCATCACCCTCATGGAAGAAGACGGTGAGGCACTCGATAACATGAACACCGTGCAACAACTCACAGAGACGTCCGGAATACAAGCGATTATCTTCCGCAACGAAATGCCCTATTGGAATTCGTTTCAAGGCTCCGAGGATGAAATAGTCATTCCTCCGTTGCAATTGGCCGAAATCGACGAAATAGCGTCGGCGTTGGAAGAGGAAGAGGCTATCACAACTCAATTGATTTATGAAGATGCCGATGAAGAAGAGATGGATTTTATCGTCGTGGCGGCTCCCTTTCAAATGACAGATGGAGCAGATTATTCATTGCTGTTATACCAATCGCTCGGTGTAATGGAAGAAACAACGCAAGAAACACGAAGGCTGATTATTCTGGCGGGCGGGATTGGTTTCACGTTAACAACGTTTTTTGCTTTTTTTCTGTCATCAAGAGTGACTGCTCCATTGCGTAAGATGCGGCAGTCCGCCCTCGAAGTTGCGAAAGGGAACTTCGACACGCCTGTTCCGATGATGACAAGAGATGAAATCGGCCTTTTGGCCATTGCCTTTAACCGTATGCGCCGTCAGCTAAACAATAATTACGAAGCACTGAATCGTGAAAAAGAACAGCTTTCCAGAATATTAAGCAGCATGGTCGACGGCGTTATTACGTTGAACCGCCAAGGCAATTTGTTGGTGAGCAATCCTCCGGCGGATCAATTTTTACAAAGCCATCGCTATGAACAAGATGGGGAAACGATCGGGGAGCGCATCCCCGAGGAAATAAAGGCGTTGTTTCAGACGGTTGTGAGTACCGAAGAGGATCAAACAACCGAAGTTTATGTACAGGGTAGAACGTTTGGGGTGTTGATGAGCCCATTGTATCATGACAAGTTTGTCCGTGGAGTCGTGGCTGTTATCCGAGATATGACGGAAGAGCGGCAAAACGATAAGTTACGGAAAGACTTTATTGCCAATGTCTCCCATGAGTTGCGTACACCGATCGCGATGTTACAAGGGTACAGCGAGGCAATGATCGATGATGTCGCCCAAAGCCGTGAAGAAGAAAAAGAGATGTCTCAAATCATCTACGATGAATCCCTTCGTATGGGGCGGCTCGTCAATGAACTGTTGGATATGGCACGCATGGAATCCGGGCAATTGACGATGTTAATGGATCGGGTCGACTTGTTTGCTCTTTCCGAAAAGGTTTTTCGCAAATTTAAACCGATGGCTGAAGATGCAAATGTCAAACTCTATTACGAGACTTTTGGAACAGATCCATGGGTGGATGCAGATGCTGACCGGATTGAGCAGGTGATGACCAACTTGCTCCACAATGCGCTTCGCCATACGAGCCATGAAGGTAGCGTAACGTTACATGTGATTGCCCAAGAAGAAGGAATAAAGATGGAAGTATTGGATACGGGCGCAGGCATTCCTGAAAATGACATACCTTTTGTGTTCGAACGTTTCTATAAAGGGGACAAGGCACGGACAAGAGACAATAATAAGGGTGGGACCGGCCTGGGGCTTGCCATTGTAAAAAATATCATCGACAATCACGGCGGCAAGTTATCGGTGCAAAGCAAGATCGATAAAGGTTCGACATTTACGGTCTTTTTATATCGATAAAGGGAAGGTTGCGACTCATAATGGTTAGGGGGCATGTACCTATCGTTCGCTCGTTTACATTTATGCTGTTGCTGTTGATCCTGACAGCTTGTGGATCCGAAGAATTAGAAAATCAACCGACGTCCGAGGGATCAAGCGCTCCTGACACCGGGCATTACCCGATAGAGGCTGAGGGTGCTGATGGAAACGCTGTCGAGATAATAGAAGAACCGGATCGCATCGTGAGCTTGATGCCGAGCAATACCGAGATTGTTTTTGCGTTGGAGCAAGGCGATGCGCTCGTTGGTGTAACGGATATTGACGATTATCCCGAAGAGGCAGAAGAAATCGAAGCGGTTGGGTCAGGTTTAGGTTTCGATGTGGAACGTGTCCTTGCCCTTGAACCTGACCTTGTTTTGGATCATGCATCCAGCGGTGATGCGTCCAGCGAAGGTATACAACAGTTGGAGAACGCTGGTATTGACGTATTAACCGTCGCCAACCCACAATCTTTGGAGGAGGCTTATGGCGTGATCGAAGATGTGGGCACGGTCGTTAATCGTGAAGCGAAAGCCGAAGCCATCGTCGAAGATATTGAAAGTGAAGTCGGTGACATCCAAGATGTCACCGGCGACCTCCCGGAAGAGGAGCAAAAGCGGGTATGGATCGAAGTGTCGAGCGACCCGGACCTTTATACGACGGGGAGCCATACGTTTATGGATGATATGGTAACAGCTGTTGGCGCAAGAAACGCAGCGGAAGACAGCGAAGGCTGGGTCGCGTATACGGAGGAAGAAGCGGTTGCATTGGATCCGGATGTGATCATTACGACTTATGGGGATGAAGAAACGATCATGGAAAGAGAGGGTTGGCAGGAAGTGACGGCGGTTCAAGACGAGGCTGTCTATCGTCTGGACGGTGATATCTTGTCCAGGCCCGGCCCTAGAATCGCTGAAGGGTTGCGCACACTTGCCAGACACATTTATGAAGACGAGTGGCCAGACTGAACGTCAGCAAACACCACGTACCCTGTATGCCATTGCGGTTCTCTTTCCGGCAGGAATGATCGTTCTCGGCATACTTGCCGGCAGTCAAACGATCGCCCCTTATGAAGTGCTCATGATTTTAGGGGGGTCTTTGTTTGGGCAGGAGCCTGCAGCGATAGATGCAATCCAATCACAAATTGTGATGGATATTCGCCTTCCCCGAACGCTCCTTGCTTTTTTTGTCGGAGCCGCTTTATCGGTCGCGGGTGCAGCATTTCAAGGGTTCTTGCGCAATCCCCTGGCCGATCCATACACACTCGGCGTCTCTTCAGGGGCTGCCCTCGGAGCAGTCATCGTCATTTTTTTCCAAGTTACGATCCCTTTTTTGGGAGATTTCACCTTACCCGTGATAAGCATTGGAAGCGCGCTTGTGACGCTCATTATTTTATTATCTTTTACGAGGGCGATGCGCCGTTCGTTATCGGCAGAAACGATCATTTTAATCGGTATTATTATTAGTGCCTTCTTCGGCGCGTTTTTATCATTATTGATCGCCCTTTCCGGGGAAGAACTGAGGCAAGCCGTCCAGTGGCTGTTGGGCAGCGTCGGTATGCGCGGCTGGAATTATGTGCAGTTAATGATCCCTTTTTTCTTTTTCGGTGGATTGGTGCTGATGACCCAATTAAAAGAGTTGAATGCTTTTTCATTCGGGCTGGATTTTGCCCGTAACGTGGGGGTCAGTGTGAACAGAAGCGGTGTTCTGATATTGACGGCCGCGGCCGTTTTAACGGGTGCGGCCGTTTCTGTTGCCGGGACGATTGGTTTTGTGGGACTTGTCGTCCCGCACTTTGTACGAATATTGACAGGCCCTGACCATCGTCATCTTTTGCCGGTATCGATGTTCATCGGTGGTGGGTTTTTAATCGCGGCAGATATCTGCGCCCGTCTCGCACTTGCACCCATGGAGTTGCCCCTCGGGGTCATAACCGCACTCGTTGGCGCTCCGATCTTTGCCTATTTACTCATAAGGCAACAACGTGTGTATGGAGGATAATAATGCTAAAAGCAAAACATATGACGGGGGGTTACGGACCCTGGGCCGTCGTTCAGGACGTTTCGTTTGGAATTAACGAAGGGGAGATGCTCGGGATTATTGGCCCGAACGGAAGCGGAAAATCAACGTTACTGCAACTTTGTGCCGGTGCTTTGCCATTAATGGGCGGGGAGGTGTGGCTTCGCGGGCATCGTTTGCATACTTACAAAGACAAGGAACGGGCGCGGCTGTTAGCTGTTGTAACACAGCAGGCCTATGTTTATTTTTCATACACGGTGCGAGAATTTGTGAGTTTAGGCCGTTATCCGCACACACGCCGGTGGTTATCTGTTTTTAATGATACGGATGAAGTAGCGATCGCGCAGGCCATGGCTGAGATGGATGTCGATCTTTACCGAAATCAATCGCTACATACTTTGAGCGACGGTGAACGTCAGCGCGTCTATCTTGCTCGGGCACTTGCCCAGCGTCCGGCAGTGATTTTATTGGATGAGCCGACGAATCATTTGGATATAGCCTATCAAATGAAATTTATGGATGCCTTAAAAAAATGGAGCGATACGAAAGGCGGTGCTGTTGGGATCGTCTTTCATGATCTGAATTTGGCCTCTCTCTATTGCGATCGGGTTCTTCTTTTGGGGGAAGGGGAGCTTAAGGCTTGGGGCGAACCGGGAGAGGTGTTGTCGGCTGAACGCATCCAAGTGCATTATGGGGCTCAAGTAAGCAACGTCAAACATCCGGCTATGCCAAAACAACAACTATTGCTCTCCCCCGGCATTCCGATGGGAAAGCAGGCCGGCGGAAATCCTCAAGTTTGGGTCGAGGGCATTGAGGCCATTATCGACCTCCCAACACTTTTTCACGTGTTTTCCAGTCAAACCTTGACGCCTACATGGAAAAAACAAATAAAAGTTTCTCTTCCAAGTGAAGGTCTCGATACCAAAGCTTCCGGTCCTTTTATAATGGATCGTTCCTTTGATTGGCAGCCGGTAGCAGGTATGAGGCTTAAAAAGGTTGAAGATATTAATGGGGAGAAAATCATCGTGGGAGTAACGCTACATGCGAATCGGAATGTAGACGTTCTTGCCATTTTGTTTTCCAACCTCCGGGATAAAGCCTTGGCTAATTTACTGATGGGGCTCACAAAACAATTGGCTGTTTTTTTACATTCGGAGCTCGAACTGGGAGCTTTAACAATTGGCAGTCTTCCACAAGGAGAGGCATATAAAACGGAGAAAGCTCATCAATTTATAAGTGCCGAACTGCAGAAGCTGTTACGGGAGGTTGATTCAGGAAAATGATGAGTGATGAAATATACCGAGGCAGCGAGTGGTTGCGGGGAAGCATGTCCCCAATTCATTTCTGCTTCGGCAACTCCCCAGGTCGGGGCTATCTTATCAGCCATTTAGTCGCCATCTCGTCGGTGGTGTCGCCAAAAACTGGAGAAATGCTTAAAATTAGTCGCCACCGAACGGCGCCCGCTACCAGTAGGAAAAACACCGCTCATACATACGTTGACTGACAAAAGACCATATGAGAGAAAGCGTTCGAATCATTGGATCGTCATAAAAACCCCTTTGCCTTTAAACGGCAAGTTGTTGACGTTCTAAATGCTTGCTTTGTGACATAGGTTTAAAATGGTGAGGATGGAAAGTGAGGGTGCACGCTGAATGATCCTTGACTATGCAAAACGTATCGCCGTTGTTTTCCTATTTTCATTCGTTTTATTTCTAATCATGAATGGACTAACCATTGCTATCTCAGGTTTTGAAGCCAGTGGGGCGGTCGCCGGTCCGGTCATGCATGATGCATTAGTGCTTATGGTGAATAATGGTTACAGGATTTAAAAAATTGCGCATCATACGGCCAAATAAAGCTTCCGGCCCCCCCGAACTAGCCCGCATAACCGCATCAAGCACCCCAATAGAAAAAGTCCGCAAAGGCGCATCACACGAACAGCAAAGTATTTTTTCACGCAAAACATATCCGAAAGGGACGGCGATAAATGAACGTGGGCACTCACGACTAAAAAAGCCGCCTCTAACGGGCGGCTTACTCTACTTATGAAACTCAATCGCGTCGGCAGCGTGAATTTCTTCGACGGCAGTGAGGTCATTGATAACCGAATCGGAAACTTCCTTGTCTACGGCAAGCATCATGATGGCCTCTCCCCCCTCTTCTTTTCTCCCCACTTGCATTTTTGCGATATTCACGTCGTGGCGACCAAGCAATTGTCCCATTTTGCCAATGACACCCGGCTGGTCGCTGTGGCGAATATAGATCAAATGGCCGGTTGGAATCAAGTCCACGTTAAATTCATTGATTTTTATGATACGGGGACCGTAGGCATCGATATACGTTCCTTGTACGATGAAATCACCATTATCTCCGCTTATATGGGCTTCAACGAGATTCGCATACCCATAAGATTCGGATGTATGAGCCTGGCTATAGGTAATGCCCCGTTCTTCTGCAATGACACCGGCATTAACGACATTTACCGGGGCAGCGATCCGCGGAGACAGAAATCCGGCCATGAAGCTACGGGAGAGGACAGTTGTCTCTTCATGGGCGATCGCTCCGCTAAAGGAAACATCGATATGCTGGACGGCCGATTTGACACATTGGCTGACAAAATAGCCCATTGTACTCGTCAACTCATAATACGGGCGGATTTTTTCATATAGTTCTTCCGATATCGCCGGCAAATTAATGGAGTGGGGCGCAGGTGCGCCGTTTAACACTTGGATCACTTCCTCGGCCACCTGAACGGCCACGCTTTCTTGCGCTTCCAATGTTGATGCGGCAATATGTGGGGTGGCGATGACTTGCGGCATGTCAATCAGGTTGTAATTGTCTGCAGGTTCATGCTCGAAAACATCGAGCGCGGCGCCGGCAACATGGCCACTATCCAGTGCTTCTTTTAAAGCCGCTTCATTAACGATACCCCCGCGTGCGCAATTTAATATGAAAACACCGGGTTTTGTTTTGGCAAGGTTCTCTTTTCCGAGAAGGTCCTCTGTTTCTTTTGTAAGTGGCGTGTGGACGGTAATGATGTCGGCTGTCTGTAAAAGTTCTTCCAGCTTCAGGAGTTTAACGCCAATTTTTTGAGCGCGTTCCGCGGTTAGAAACGGATCGAAAACGGCGGTGTTCATTTGGAATGCGGCGGCGCGATTGGCAAGCTCTGTGCCAATGCGGCCCAACCCGATGATGCCCAAGGTTTTGCCGCGAAGCTCTGTCCCCTGGAAAGCTTTTCGATTCCATTCATGGTTTTTTAACGAGGAATAGGCTTGCGGGATATTCCGTACTAAAGCCATCATCATCGCGAAGGTATGTTCAGTCGTTGAGATTGTGTTCCCATCCGGCGCGTTAATGACAATGACGCCGTGTTTTGTGGCTGCATCAAGATCGATATTATCGATTCCGACCCCGGCCCTGGCCACGATTTTCAGTTCAGGCATTTGTTCAAGCAGGGAGGCATCTACTTGTGTGGCACTTCGTACGAGTAAAGCGGAAAAGCGGGATAAATCGTCGACCTCATTCGGTTTCCCTTGCACGACTTCAATGTTTTCGTTCTTTATCAATGGCAACAAACCGTCTTCATTCATCGTGTCGGCGACGAGTACAGCGTAGCTCGTCTCTACATCAGCTTTTACAATCAATTTCTACAACTCCTCTTTTTTAGCGCTTTGCCATATCAAAGCGTAGCGTATGTAAAAATCCCCCGGTTGCGGGGGGCGTCTTCCCATCAAGTCGTTGTTCTGTCTTTTTCAAACGCTAATGGGTTGCCGTGAAATGCTTCACTTGCGACTTTAATGGAATCCGATGGGCATTCCTCAAAGGCGTCTTGCAAATCTTCTTGGAGCGCGGCGGGAACTTTGCTCGTCCCCTGATTGCGATCAAGGATCCCCTCGGCCACCCCTTCTTCATCAAAATCAAACAAATCGGGAGCAGACACACTGCAGGTGCCACAAGCAATGCACGTATTTTTATCCACGATCGTATACATCTCCATGCCCTTGCCTCCGCTTAAGTTCAATAAATTTCTTTGTCTATCATTGTATGTCTTGATAGTGTTTTTTGCAACAAGAAGTTGCATCAACCGCGTGGCATAACGTGATAAATGGTACAACTTTGAATCTATGAAAAGATGGTCGTTTTCTGTTGTCAAAATTCGATTGTTCGGTTAATGTACAATTATAGGAAACCAGGAGTGAGCATTGCATGATGACAGAAGAGCAAAATCGAAACGAACATTATGCGAGTCAACACAGTGGGGAAGAATCACCTTCGCCTCTGCCTTCAAGATTAGATACACACGGCACGCGGAAGAAAAGCAAAAACAATGAGGATGAGACCGAATCAAACGAGGAAAATCATGCTGTGGCCAGGAAAGATTATCAAAAAAGCCCCTTGATTGCCCGGGTCCTCTTGTCCTTGTTCATCGTACTCGTTGCCGCCATTTTGTGGATGGCCTTTTTTTCCTAGAAGAGGTTCGTGCGACCCGTCAATGTTGGAGGCGTGTCCCACTGCCCGCCCCTACCCTCCAGAATGGCATGAATGCCGGCGGTGAAACGAGCATATATTTCTCCAATGGGGGTGTATGTATGGCTGCTGTTTACAAAGAAGCGTATATGACACCGATTGGAGAGCGTCTCATTCGAGAACTAATTGAAAGAAAAAAAGAAGAAAAAAAGAGAGAACGATCAGTCACCTTCGCTGCTTGGATCGCTACGGCAGCGTTTGCTCTTATGTTGTTGTTATTGTTTTCCATGGAGGAATCAAACGTAGGACCTGCAATCATGCCATTTTTTCGTTCCGATTATGGGCTAACGCTTGTGGCATTATGTACCGGAGCTTCGGCCTTTCTTATTATCGAAAAGAAAAAACGCGACAAAGCGGAGAAAGAATACACCGAACTAAGAAAGGAAGTTGTCGATCGTTACGAGGAGATTTGGAATACAGAGCAATTGCGGGCGTATAGCTATCCATTGTTCGAATGGTTGGAGCGGGAACATGATGTTAATTTATACCATCAATAAGGGCAACAAAAGCAGGAAAGAATGGATGAGAGCCATTTGTATGGAGCCATCCATTCTTTTTTTATACTATCCTCTCATTTACCGGCCCCAACGTTCCATCAAGGTTGGGTGGGAAGCTTCGTGTGTTAAAGGATCGGCAATCATGAGACCGATAAAACAGAGAATGACGCCGAGCGTCATAAAAATAAAGGGCAGCACGAGCTTTTTTTTCAAATAGAGTAAAAGCAGCAACAAAAAAAAGCCGGCTCCGAAACAGAAAGCACCTAAAATGAATACAATATAGTCCATATTACACCTCATTGACGCGATAATCATGTATACTATCATTATAAACAAAACGAAATGCGCTTGCCATTGAAATTCATGGCAATTTGTCGAAAACGGAGGTAGTTTGTAATGGTTGAACATCCGAAACGATTGGCCATTTTAACCGGTGCAGGTATGTCTACGGAAAGCGGCGTCCCCGATTTCCGCTCACAAACCGGATTGTGGGCGAACCATGACCCGATGCAGACGGCGACGGTCCAAGTCCTTGAAGATCAATATGATACCTTTCACGCTTTTTACGGCAACCGTCTGGAACGCCTACAGGCGATCGAGCCGCACAACGGGCACGCCATTATTACGGAATGGCAAAAGAAGGGAATTGTTTCCGTCATTGCTACTCAAAATGTCGATCAATTACATCAAGAGAGCGGGAGTGAAAACGTTGCGGAATTGCACGGGAATCTGAGAGAATATAAGTGTCACGACTGCCGCGAGGAAGTAAAACAGAAAGATTTTATTGCGAAAAAGCATTGCCATCGTTGCGGGGGCAAACTTCGTCCGAACATTGTATTATTCGGCGAGCAGTTACCGATGCAAACGTGGGAATATGCGGCCAAGTGCATAAGGGAATCAGACGTATTGGTCGTTATTGGGACAAGCTTACAAGTAGCCCCCGTCAACCAATTACCGGAACTGGCACCTAATGAGCGCATTTACATTAATGAAGAAATAGATACGCCCATTCCGTTCACGCGAACGATCCAAGCAAAAGCAGGAGAAGGGCTGCAACGCTTATCCAAAGAGTGGCATATATAAAGGAGGTCGGCTGAAATCGCTGCTTCTCCCCTCTGCCTGAAAACAGCGGGCTTTCCCTTACCTGCTATACATATGTAGTGCCCTTTTCTTTTGTCGAAAAGGGCAAGTAACTTGCGCTTTTAAAGAACGAGAATAAGACCTGTTGAATAACTTATAAAAAAGGCCGGATAAGGCTAGGTCCAAAAGGAGGGGCGGTTATGCGCCTGGAACGGATCGCCGCTAATAAAATTAAAGTGTTTCTAACCTTTGATGATTTAAAAGAACGCGGGTTAACGAAAGATGATTTATGGATGGATCGCCCTCGTGTCCATCAACTATTTCGTGATCTTGTAATGGAAGCGGACGCTTCACTTGGATTTAAAGCCGACGGAACACTGTCTGTCGAAGTGTTTGCCTTGCCTGCACAAGGCATGGTCATTCATATTTCCAAGACGGAAAATGAACATGAAGAGGACGACATGATTGAAATGGACATTACCATAGATGAACGGCAGGATTTATTTTACAAATTCCATGATTTCGAGGACATTTTGCAACTCGTTGCTTTATTAACGCGCATTGGAGTTAAAAACGGTTCGCTCATGTCCATGGATGGACAATATTATCTGTGCTTCCCGATGAGCACACGCCATTTTTTAGGGTATGACCGCCTGGTCGCTCTCATCTCCGAGTTTGGAGAAGCATGCCCGTATTCGCCCGCTGTCGTTAAAGAACACGGGTCCCTGCTTATAGAAAAAGAAGCGGTAGCTGTATTGGCGCGTGCGTTTGCGTTTGGCACCGGATCTGTGGAAAACGAAGCCGATTTTTAATATAGTTGAAATGGACGGATCTTTGCGAAAGTGATAGGAATTGGAATGGTGGATTCTTCACTCCCCACTCCAATGAGCCACACGGAGGTGACCCTGATGGGGGAGGAATCGGCCGACAAAGAAAATAATCATCATCGTTTAACAATGATGCAAGCGTTCATGGCATCAGCGTTGAAAAAATGGGGATATGCACCTCAAGTTTATGAATTGCTAAAGGAACCGCTACGGACACTTACCGTTCGGATTCCCATAAAACTGGATAGCGGAGTGACCAAAACCTTCACCGGTTTTTGTGTCCAACATAGCGATGCAACCGGGCCGGGGATCGGCGGGGTAAAGTTCCACCCGGAAGTGACGGAAAAAGATGTTCAGGCACAAGCGATTTGGACGTCATTGCAAGCAGGGGTGCTCGACATTCCTTACGGGGGAGCCAGCGGCGCGATCGTGTGCAACCCAAAAGAGTTGTCCTTTCGGGAATTTGAAGCATTGAGCCGTGGGTACATTCGTGCATTGATCTCTTTTATCGGACCGAAAAAAGAGTTCATTGCGCCCGAGGCCGTGCCCAATACCCAAATCATGGCCTGGATGCTTGATGAATCCAGCAAGGTAAAAACGAATGAGTCCCCCGGCTTTGTTCGCGGGGAACTGCTGGGATTAGGTGGATCGTTTGGCCGGGAAGCAGCTGTCGGCATAGGTATCACCATTGCGGCCAAATCAGGTGCCAAACGCGTGAAATTGCCGTTGGAAAAGGCCGGAGCCATTATCCATGGATTCGGAAATGTAGGGACGTATGTAGCGAAAACATTAAACGCTGCCGGAGCAAAAATTGTTGGCATTTCCGATGGCCACGGCGCACTTTACGATCCAGACGGGCTCGATGTAGAGGACCTGATGGATCGTCGCGATAGCTTTGGTATGGTCACCAACCTTTTTAAAAAATCAATTTCCAAAAATGAACTACTTGCCGAGGATTGCGATATTATCGTTGATTCTTCCAGAAGTCCATACGTACGAACGGCGCGGGACGTTGAACCCATTCAAGCCGACATTTATATTGAGGTCGGAATGGAAAAGATATCGGCAGAAGCAAGCGCCCGTTTGCACCAACGTGGGACATGCGTGATTCCGGGTCTATGGACGAGTGCCGCCGGCCCTGCATTGTCATATTTGAAAGGCATCCAAAATAACCAAGGCTATGCTTGGACGGAAGAAGAAGTGAAGAACAAATTGGAAGAGAAGCTGAAAGAAGCATTGACTTCAATGGTAGACATTGCTCACAGCCATCGTGTGACTATGCACGAAGCCGCCCATATGATCGGCATTCAAAAATTAGTGAACGCAAGTCGTTTGCGCGGATGGATATAAAGTGAAATTTCCATCAAGGGGCGGTTTTTCCCTCTGATGGTTAGTTGAACCAATCGGGGTGTTCGTCGTCCGTTAACTCCCGCTTGCGAGGTTGAAGCGGGAGTTTTACGGGCGCTTACCACCGGGATAAATGGATGGGATGTATAGCTTCATTCTATTTTGGAAAGTGTTACAGTTGGAGGAATAGCAGTTGGTACAAGAGAAGATTATGATCATCGGCGCCGGTCCATGTGGATTGGCAGCAGCGATCGCTTGTAGGGAAAAAGGATACGATCCCCTGATCATTGAGAAAGGAAATATTGTTTCCGCAATTTATCACTATCCGACACATCAAACCTTTTTTAGCACTCCCAATAAATTGGAGATCGGGGATATCCCTTTTGTTACGGTAGACCGTAAACCGAGGCGAAACGAAGCACTCGCTTATTATCGAGAAGTCGTTGACCGAACACAATTACGCATCCATACGTATGAAACCGCGGAAAACGTCCGAAAAACAGAGGATGGAACGTTTGTGGTGGAAACGACGGCCAGAGGGAAAAAGAACATTTATCGGTCCGACTATGTAATTATGGCGACAGGCTATTACGATCACCCGAATAAGCTTGGCTGCGAAGGGGAGGAACTTCCCCATGTTTATCATTATTTTAAGGAATCCCACCCTTTTCATGGACAAAATGTCGTCGTGATCGGTGGGAGAAATTCAGCAGTTGATGCTACATTGGAACTGGAAAAAGCGGGTGCGCGTGTAACCGTTCTATATCGGGGCGATACGTACTCCTCAAGCATCAAGCCGTGGATATTGCCTGAATTCGAATCGCTTGTCCGAAAAGAAAGGATACGCATGATATTCGGTGCCGAAATCAGCAGAATCACCGAAACGAGCGTGTATTTTGAAAAAGACGGTCAAGAAAAGGAGATGGACGCTGATTTCGTGTTTGCCATGATTGGCTACCACCCTGACCACCTATTTTTAACTGCTGCCGGTGTGGGGATTGATGAACATACCGGAAGGCCGTTTTATGATCCGGAGAGCTTTGAAACGGACGTGCCGGGTCTTTTTATTGCCGGTGTAGTGGCAGCCGGCAACAACGCGAATGAGATTTTAATTGAAACAGGAAGGTTCCACGGTCACCGGATTGCAGAGACAATCGCGAACGCAGAAAATGTGCAGCGAACGTGAGGGGATTCAAACGATGAAAAAGATTGCACTGGTTACGACCGGAGGAACGATCGCGAGCAAAAAGACAGAGGGGGGACGCTTGCGGGCAGGGGAAAGAAGCGGGGAAGAACTTGTTGATAGGTGTGACGTCCCGTTTGAATTGGAGCTGGAGATTGTTTCGTTGTTCAACAAGCCCTCCATCCATCTTGACTATAACGATTTATGGCATTTAAGGATGCAAATAGAAGATTTATTGCAGAACAAAGGAATTGATGGGGCGGTCGTTACTACCGGGACGGATACGTTGGAAGAAGTCGCCTATTTCCTGGATTTGACCGTTAAAAACGAGAAACCACTTGTCGTTACCGGTTCCATGCGAGGACCGGACCAAGTAGGCAGCGATGCCTTTGTTAATTTACGAAATGCCATGATAGCCGCTGCCGATGCACAAACGACCCAACTTGGTTCGGTTGTCGTTCTTAATGAACACCTTTTTTCGGCAAAATATGTGCAAAAAACGCATGCGTCCAATGTGCAAGGATTTCAGGCTCCGGGATACGGATATTTCGGCCTCATTGACGATGACCGCGTCAATCTTTATCAACGTCCGCTTTCCCGTGATACGTATAAGCCTAAAACCAAGGTCGAACATGCCCGGATTCAAATTGAAATTATTAAAGCTCATTTAGGCACATCCCCATCCTTGTTACGGTTTTTGCTGGAAAAAGACGGCGTTCACGGCATCGTGATTGAAGGGCTGGGGAGGGGACAAGTCCCGCCGGCTTTTATGCCGGTGATTGCAAATGCCCGCGTGCCTATTGTCGTTACGACGAGCGCGAATGAAGGCGAAGTCTACCCTGCTTATGAGTATAAAGGAAGCACGTATGATTTGATGAATCATGGGGTCATTTTAGGAAAAGATTATAGTAGTCGAAAAGCAAAAATCAAACTGCATGTGCTTTTGGAAACCGGATCGACGGACCTTAAGGAAGCGTTTAGGAAGTAGCGAGAATGCACAATTGTGATGGAAACTGCCAATGTCTGCACATCCTGTGCGTGAAGGAGGAAAGCGCCAGTGACGACGGATACCCGGTACCGCATTGTGATCCGTTGCCCCGATTGCGGCGAAAAATATATTTTGCGAGGCCGTCAAAAAGGGAACGGGGATTACGAGACAGGATTTAAGCGGTGCGTATGCGGCAATGAAGCTAATGTTGTCGTTGAAGCATCTCCGGAGTGATCTTCCTGTCAAACGGAGATAGGTGCTTAAAAAAAGAGGAAGACGTTTGGATTGTTTTCTTCCGCATCGATGGATAGAGGTTTCTGCATCTCTTGAAATGTTATGGATAATCTTGTACGATTAAGAAATAGCAAAAGAATAATTACTCTTTTCTTATCAAGAGAGACGGAGGGAAAGGCCCAAAGATGTCTCAGCAACCAGCTTTTTGGAGTTAGGTGCTACTTCCTTCGGAACGGTAGTTCCGGAAGATAAGAAGAGGCATACATCGACGGCAATGCCCTCTTCTTATTTGATTCACAAGAAGAAGGCATTTTTATTTTTCTTGGGTTTTTGAACACAGGCAGCAGTTAGCTTGAAAAGGAGAGAGAATGATGGACAGGAGATATACGAGGGAGACAAAGCTTGTTCAATCAGGCAATCGAAAAGATAAGCGTACCGGTGCTGTGAACGCGCCGATTTATATGAGTACAGCTTTTGAGCATACAGGGGTCGGTGAATCGACGGGATACGACTATTCCCGTACCGGCAACCCCACGCGAGAAGTGCTTGAAGAAGCGATCGCTGAATTAGAAGGGGGAACCCATGGATTTGCCTGTAGTTCCGGTATGGCCGCGATTCAAGCTGTGCTTAGTTTATTTTCTCAAGGAGACAAGATCATCGCATCCATGGATTTGTATGGAGGTACATACCGATTGTTTCGCCAATACTGGCCTCAATGGGGGGTAGATGTTCATTATGTCGATCCAAGAGACTTGCAATCCGTTGAACAAGCGATTGAAAAAAATACGAAAGCATTGTTTATTGAAACGCCGACAAACCCTTTAATGCAGGAAGCGGATGTACATGCCCTCAGTAAAATAGCCAAGGATCATGATTTACTCATGATCGTGGACAACACGTTTTACACCCCATTATTGCAACGGCCGATTGCCTTTGGCGCGGATATCGTAATCCATAGCGCCACTAAATATTTGGGCGGTCATAACGATCTCGTGGCAGGGCTTATCGTTACCGATGACGAGGGATTGGGGGAACGCCTTTTTAATATTCAAAATGGCATTGGGATGACACTGGGAGCGTTTGATTCCTGGCTGTTGCTGCGAGGGATGAAAACGTTAGCGCTAAGAATGGACAAACATGAAAAAAACGCCCGTGCTGTTTGTGAAAGGTTGAAAAAGCACCCGCTTATCACGGAAGTTCTATATCCGGGTAAGGGGGGGATGCTTTCGTTTAAAGTCCAGGATGAGAAGCTTGTTGATCCATTGCTTCGCCATTTACAACTCGTCACATTTGCCGAAAGTTTGGGTGGCGTCGAAAGTTTAATGACTTATCCAAGTGTGCAAACCCACGCGGATATTCCCGAAAACGTCCGGATAAAAAACGGCGTGACAAATGAATTAATGCGGTTGTCTTGCGGAATTGAAAGTCATGCAGATATTATTGCCGATATTGAATGGGCCCTACAGAAAGCGGAACTCAATGTTCAAGCCTAAAGCTTGGGGAAAAGAGGGATGAAAGTGGAGTTTCTGGAGAAATTGAAAAAGGAGATCTTAGTTGGAGATGGAGCGATCGGCACTTTGTTGTATGACCGGGGGTATAGCGGTTCCATCGAAGATGCCAATCGACGCGCAGAAGAAATGGTTGTAGCCGCGCATCGAGAATACGTTGAAGCGGGCGCTAATGTGATTCAATCGAACACGTATGCAGCGAATCGCCTTAAGCTGAAGAATTATGGATTGGAGCAGCAAATGGCTCGAATGAACACCCAGGGGATGCGTCTGGCAAAACAGGCGGCAAGCGGCAAAGAAGAAGTGTATGTAGCAGGTACCATTGGCGGGATTCGTGACGGAAGGGCAAGTCCTTTTAGCAATCAAGACATAAAGAAGGCTACCGAATCTCAAGCGGAAGCTTTGATGGCCGAGGAACCCGATGCCATCCTTTTGGAAACGTACTATGATCTACACGAACTCGTGCAAGCGGTGCGGATCATTAAACGATTATCGCCCGAAATACCGGTGATTGGGAACGTTTCATTAGGGGACGTGGGGGTTTTGCATGGCGGGATCCCTGTCAATGATGCGCTCTTACGCTTGTTGAATGAAGGGACAGATGTTGTCGGAATCAATTGTCGGATGGGCCCTGCCCAGACGATTGCATCATTGGAGGAAGTTTCCGTGCCGGAAGGAACGTATCTATCCGCCTATCCGAACGCGAGTTTACCCGGGCTTCAAGATGGGCGCCTCGTTTATCAGTCAAACCCGGATTATTTTAAAAGCCAGGCGGAGGAGTTTCGGCAACAAGGTGTACGCTTGCTGGGCGGTTGTTGCGGGACAACTCCCGAACATATCCGTTCCTTTAAAGAAAAATTGCAAGATCGGGCCCCGCTCGTAAAAGCGCGTGCAAAAGTATCAACCGTGCGCGAACAAGCTTCAGCGGAAGTCGGAAATACCATTCGATTGGAGAAAGAGGGCCCGTCCATCATTGTAGAACTTGATCCGCCCAAGTCACTGACAAAAATGGATAAATTTTTAAAAGGGGCGCAGGCGCTCCACGAGGCAGGGGCCGATGCGGTGACGCTCGCGGACAATTCCCTGGCTACTTCCCGTATTGATAACCTTGCCGCATCAACGTTAATCAAGCAACAGGCCGGAGCTCATCCCTTGCTTCATATCGCTTGCCGGGATCGGAATTTAATCGGTATGCAATCGCACTTGCTTGGATTACATGCTTTGGGCATCAGAGATGTTCTCGCTGTGACCGGTGACCCGACGAAAGTGGGAGATTTCCCGGGAGCCAGTTCAGTATATGATCTTACCTCTTTTGATCTTATTCGGCTAATTAAGTCTATGAATGAAGGGTTCAGCCATTCCGGACGCCCGTTAGGGGTACAAACGCAATTTACCGTCGGCGCCGCCTTCAACCCAAATGTTAGTTCCATGGATAAAGCAGTGAAACGATTGGAGAAAAAAATCGTGGCCGGCGCTGATTTTGTGATGACGCAACCGATCTACGACGTGGAAACTTTGCGACTTTTAAAAGAAGCGACTGCCCATTTGGACATCCCTATCTACGTTGGGATTATGCCTTTAATCAACGGGAGAAATGCTGAATTCTTGCACAATGAGGTCCCGGGTATTCAACTTACGGAGCAGGTGAGAAAGCGAATGGCTGACAGCCGAGGAGATGTTCAAAAAGGGGAGGAAGAGGGGATGGCAATCGCAAAGGAATTACAGGAAGCCGGTCTTGACCTGTTTGGCCGTCTCTACTTAATCACCCCGTTTTTGCGCTATCACATTACAGCCGCGCTAATGAATGATGTCAAAGCGAGTGCTTCGTCGTAAAAGGCGCTTTTCTTAAAGGACCGACTTGGGGTATAGGCTTTCTTTTCTAAACCTCTCTCAACGTTTTAAAACCTTTCTTTTCATTTGTCTGCCGTTCGGCAGACTTTTTCTTTTTCACGTATAAAATCTGGTTTTTATCGAAAAATAAAGGCAATGAAAGTAAGTTTAAGTGAAAAAGAAGGAGGTAAGGCAAATGGAAGGAAGCGTCCGCTACTTCCTTGCAACGCTAATCGTACTGGGAGGTGTACTGGGATTTGCCACTGACAGGGGGGAAGCCTTTAGTGATCAAATCATCCAACAAGGGGCCACCGGAGATGATGTTGTAGAGTTGCAAGCCAGACTTCAATACATTGGTTATTTTGATCAAACCATTGATGGTGTATTTGGCTGGAGCACGTATTGGGGAGTTCGCGAGTACCAAGAAGCATTTGGGATGGAGGTGGATGGACTCGTCGGTCCGGAAATGAAACAAAGGTTGGAGAAAACAACCGGCTACAATGAACAATACGTTCAAGAAGCGTTAGAAAATGCAAGGGAATTTACCCATTATGGAAACACATCGAAAGAGATACAAAAAGGACCGAAGGGAAGTGGCGAAGCAGAAGAAGGAGGCGAAGAACAGGCGCCTGAAGGTGAAGAACCGCGGCCGGAAGAAGGAGCGCCGGCAGAGGAAGAAACGCCTGCCCCGGGAGGACCAGCAGATGAAGAAGAAGCACCTGCGCCTACACCGGAAGAGGAGGAAGGTACACAGCCGGACACAGGCGGGGAGCAGCCTGATGAAGGACAAGGCGACCAGGCAAATGTGCAAAAAGCAATGAATGCTCCGGAAGGTTACTCGGATAATGATATACAAATCATGGCAAATGCGGTTCATGGAGAGGCAAGGGGTGAACCGTATGAAGGAAAAGTAGCCGTTGCGGCCGTTATTATTAACCGTACCGATGACCCGGAATTTCCGGATACGGCAAACGAAGTTGTTTTTGAACCGAGGGCTTTTACGGCGGTTGCGGATGGTCAAATTTATCTGGAGCCGAACGAAGAAGCACGCGAGGCAGTTTTAGATGCGATTAACGGTCAGGATCCGTCAAATGGAGCGGTTTATTATTACAATCCGGTAACGGCCACGTCTGAATGGATCTTTTCTCGTGATGTGCATACAGAAATAGGGAAGCACGTGTTCGCAGATTAACTAGGAGGTGAGTGGAATGTTTCGAGCAATATTGATTGCCGTCTTATCGGTTGCCCTTATAGGGACCGGTGTGTTCGCATACAACGAACATCAGGAAAAAGAAGCATTGGCGATTAGCCACGAAAATAATTATCAGAGAGCGTTTCATCAACTCGCTTTTCACCTGGATCATATGCAAGATGAGTTGGGCGCGTCTTTGGCAACAAACGGCCTTTCCAATATGACCGGCTCGATGGCGGAGGTATGGCGAATTTCATCATTAGCCCATAGTGAAATGGGTGAGCTTCCGATGGGCCTTGTTCCTATCAATAAGACAGAGGAATATCTATCCAATGTTGCTGACTTCACCCATGACGTTGCCATACGCGATCGGGCGGATGAACCATTAACCGATGATGAATATGAACGACTGGAAACATTTTACGAACAAGCAGGTGAAATATCCGCGGATTTGCGCGGGGTGCAAGCGGATGTGCTCGCCAATGATATTCGTTGGACAGATATTGAAACGGAATTGGTGGCCAACACAGATCCCGGGGAAGGGACCGCCATCGATGGGATCCAACAAATCGATGAAAAAGCAAAAGGTTTTGGCGAAAATAATTGGAACGATGATACCGGATTTCCTGTCGACGTAGAAGAACGACTTGCGAATGTGGTGGAGGATAAAGAAGAATTTGATGAAGAAGAAGCCGTTGAGCGGGCACGTGAGTTCCTGAATGTCGCGGATGACACGAATGCAGAGATTAGTCGTCTGGGCGAAGGAATCGCGTATGAAGGATACAAAATTTATATTGAAGACCCGGACGGGGAAAGCAATTACGCGATGGACATGACGGTAAGAGGTGGATTGCCGACGTGGGTAATGCAAGATCGTCCGATTACAGAGACGAATATCAGCTTAAATGAAGCATCCGAAATTGCCGCTGATTTTCTCGATGAACGAGGGTTCGATGATGTAGAGCTGGTTGATGGGAAGCAATATGACTCTATCGGAACCTTCCAGTTTGTGCCGACTGCGAACGACGCTCGCTTGTATCCGGACGCGATTATCATGAAAGTCGCCCTGGACGATGGCGATATCGTCGGCTATAAAGGAACCGAGTACTTGGCGAATCACCGCGAACGCCACGATCTTGATCCGGAACTTGAATTGGAAGAAGCATTAGACGAGGTGCACGAGAATCTGGAGGTAAGAGAAGAACATTTGGCAGTGATTGAAAACCAAAACGGCGAAGAAGTATTAACGTATGAATTGTACGGAACGATGAACGATGATACGTATCAATTGTTTATCAACGCGAATGATGGTGTGGAAGAAGATGTCAAACGGATGCAAGGGGCAGAACCGGTCTATAATGCCATGTAAAAAGGAACCGGCGAATGGTTACGGCTATTCGTCGGTTTTACTCCCCCCGTTGTTATTTTCCATTTCCGTTAGAAAAATTTAATATTCATTTTTTTCGGCTAATAATAGCCTATCGTTTGTCTTGTATACGCTTGTATGGTAAGCTTAAAGCAGTGTTCGGGTCGCCCCGACATAACGATATCAGTATCTACATACGGGGGGCAATATGCACAAGATAAACATCGCCATTGATGGACCGGCTGGTTCGGGAAAGAGTACAGTCGCGAAAGAAGTCGCTAACGAATTATCGTACCTATACATCGATACAGGGGCGATGTATCGTGCGCTCACTTTTCGTGCATTACAAGCGCAAGTATCCGAACAAGATGAACAATCGCTTATCCAAATCCTAAAAGAGATGGAGATTACCCTCGAACAACAAAGGGATGGCGACGTGCAGGTGCTTGTGAACGGAGAGCGGCTCGGAGAGGAAATTCGCACACAAACTGTTACAGCAAAGGTCTCCGAAGTTTCCGCCCATCGAAGAATTCGGGAAGAGATGGTGGCCAGACAGCAACAGTTAGCGAAACAGAGAGGGGTCGTCCTCGATGGGAGGGATATCGGTACTTACGTACTTCCCGGTGCCGAATTGAAAATATACATGGATGCATCCGTGGAAGAAAGAGCGAAACGAAGGCATTTGGAAAATATAGGGAAACAGCGTCCTTCTGATATAACGACCACGAAAGAAGAAATCAAGCGGCGTGACGGGCTTGACCGGGAGCGGCCGATTGCTCCTTTGCAGCAAGCAGAGGATGCGGTGCGCATCGATACGACAAACCGAGCGATCGAAGAAGTGGTCGTGCACATTTGCGGTATTGCCCGGGAGAAGGAGAATGAGGATTGATGTTATACAGGATCGGTCGACTGATTTGCCGTATCGTTTTATCGTTGGTTTTTTTCGCCAAAATTAAGGGAAGAGAACATATACCGGCAGAAGGACCCGTCATTATTTGCAGCAATCATAAGAGCAATCTTGATCCCCCTCTGCTCGGCTCTTACATCAAACGCCCTCTACGATTTATGGCGAAAGAAGAGATGTTCTCCTCAAAATGGTCTGAGGCTTTATTTACAAGGCTGGGGGCCTTCCCGGTAAAAAGAGGGGGCAGTGATCGCGGAGCCCTTCGAAAAGGGATAAGTGTTCTCGGAAACGGAGAAATGATGCTCCTTTTTCCGGAAGGAAACCGCAGTAAGACGGGTGAAATGAAAGAAGAAGGGCTTGCCGGCGCCGGCTTTTTTGCATTGAAAAGTGACGCGGTTGTCATCCCCGCGTATATACGGGGTACATACAAGCCTTTTCGCAGAGTAGGACTTCGCTACGGGCCACCTGTTCCACTCGAAGATTTACGAAATGAAAAAGCATCAGCCCGGGAAGTAACCGAGCAAATCATGAGCCATATCCGGATGCTGAGAGATGAAACAGAAGGTCCGAAAGAACGTTAACATCATTCTTTCATTTCATTGAAAGGGTTTTGTATTAGAAAATTTGGCTTATCGCCAAGCTTTTATGGCGAAAGCCATCGTTGCACTTATGCAGGTAAGAAAGTTGATTATAATTTCTTACTTGCGAAAAAGAGTTTTGTTCCCGACAAGGGTAAGGAGGCCAACCGGCAATGGACGAAGAGATGAACAATGAAATGGCAAATGTAAAGGAATTTAATGTTGACGATATCGTCAGCGGAAAAGTAACGAAAGTAGAAGAAAAGCAAGCGTTTGTCGACGCTGGATACAAAGTAGACGGCATCATTCCGATCAGTGAAATTTCCAGCTTACATGTGGAAAAAGTATCGGATGTTTTAAACGAGGGCGAAGAAGTGGAGCTTAAGGTCATTAAAGTGGAAGATGATGAACTTGTCCTTTCCCTTCGCGGGGCACGTGCCGAAAAAGCTTGGGCATCTTTGCAAGAAACATTTGAGCAAGGGAATCTGATCGAAGCAGAGGTAGCAGAGATCGTCAAAGGGGGCCTCGTCGTTGATGTAGGGGTCCGCGGTTTCATTCCGGCATCGCTCGTGGAACAGCATTTTGTCGAAGACTTCTCTGACTACAAAGGGAAGCAACTGGAACTTAAAATCATTGAAATTGATCCGGACGATAATAAGCTGATCCTTTCGAGAAGAGCAGTGCTTGACGAAGAAGAAGAGCACCGGAAAAAAGATGTGCTTGACCAACTCGAAGTCGGCGCCGAAGTAACAGGAAAAGTTCAACGGTTGACTTCTTTTGGCGCATTCGTTGATGTTGGCGGCGTTGACGGGTTGGTTCATATCTCGCAAATGGCTCATCACCGTGTGGAATCTCCGGGAGAAATCGTAAAAGAAGGCGAAGAAATTCAAGTGAAGATTTTGGGCGTTGATCCGGAAAGAGAACGTGTGTCTTTATCGATTAAAGAAACACTTCCCGGACCTTGGACACTTATTGAAGGCCAGTTTCAAGCGGGAGATGTGATTGACGGCCAGGTAAAAAGGCTTGTCTCCTTCGGTGCGTTTGTGGAAGTTGCTCCGGGAGTGGAAGGGCTTGTTCATATTTCTCAGATCGCCAACCGTCATATCGGCACCCCCGGCGAAGTGTTGGAGGAAGGACAAGCGGTTCAAGTGAAAGTGCTTGATATTAACCCATCGGAACAAAGAATTTCGCTCAGCATTCGTGAGCTTGAAGAAGAAGGCACCCCTGAAAGCAAAGTTCAACGAGAATATGAAGAACCGGAAGAAGACCATACAGGTTTTTCCTTTGGTGACATGATCGGTGATCAGTTGGATAAATATCGTAGGTAACCAATCACTTGAAGACACAAAACGATACAAAAGCAATCGGCGAATCGTTGGATTCGCCGATTGTTTTCCGCTTGTACCTTGAGGATGGTGATCCCCTGTCTATGAATCTTCGTTCCTGTCTATAATGGAGGATGGTTGGACAGGAGGATTCATATGGAGAATTTGCTATTTTTCTGGTTTGCTTGGATGCTTTGGATCGTAGTTGTGTTTTTCATGCAGAGAACCAAGGAACGACCGTTTCTTGCCGCTGCCATATTGGTTACGATTATCTATATCCCCATGCCATTATCGCTCGGTGTTGTCGAATTATCGGCGGCATACGGGATTATTATCGCGCTTGCTTGTATATGGACCGGTTTTTTGCCGGGCGCCTATAAATGGAAGGTTATTGTACTTGCCGTTGCACTCATGCTATTATATGCAAGTTTTCAGCTAATGGTTTGGTATAATCCGGTTATTTTTCTGCTGGGTGAAACGTGGATTCCTGCTGTCATCCTTTCTTTTGTAACGATATTTTTACATGGCCACGCGGGAAGCCGGTATCCATTGGTTCTGCTGGCCATTGCTTTTGGGGAGTTGATTGCTGCCGTAACGGTTATGCCGTTAACGGGGAATTTATACTTGGCAGATGCTTTTTTTTATAATACGTTGGCCACTGTTCTTGTACTCCTGGTGTGTTGGCATTGGTTGGAGCAATTAGCATGGAGACTGGTGAAGGTGAGCAATGTCAAACGATCAAGCGACCTGCCATTTTAGATAAATCGGATAAGGTGCGTAAAGATTGACAAATAGGAGGAAGGAAAAATGACAAAACCGGTCGTTGCGATTGTGGGCCGTCCAAATGTGGGGAAATCAACGATTTTCAATCGTATTGTCGGCGAGCGGATCGCCATTGTCGAAGACACCCCGGGGGTTACTCGCGATCGTATATATGGAGAAGGAGAGTGGCTTAACCGCACGTTTCATTTAATTGATACAGGCGGGATTACTTTTGGTGAGGAACCGTTATTGGAACAAATGCGCCATCAGGCCGAAATAGCAATAGAAGAAGCGGATATTATCTTATTGCTCGTGAACGGTCGTGATGGGGTGACTGCAGCTGATGAAGAAGTTTCGAATCTGTTGTACCGTTCGAATAAACCGGTCGTGATCGGCGTGAATAAAATAGATAACCCGGAGATGCAGACGCAAGTGTATGATTTCTATCAACTGGGGCTCGGGGAGCCTTTTCCAATATCAGGGTCACACGGACGTGGCCTCGGTGATATGCTGGATGAAATGTTCACCCATTTTCCCGCGAACGAGGAAGACGACCTTGAACCTGACACGATCCATTTTGCCGTGATCGGACGTCCCAACGTCGGAAAATCTTCTTTGGTGAACGCGATTCTCGGAGAAGAACGAGTAATTGTAAGCGAGATTGCAGGCACGACTAGAGATGCTGTTGATACTGCGTTTACGAAGGATGGACAAAAATATCGCATTGTTGATACGGCGGGAATGAGGAAACGGGGGAAAGTATACGAAAATACGGAAAAATACAGTGTCTTACGAGCCCAGCGGGCGTTGGAACGGGCGAATGTCGTGCTCGTTGTCATTGACGGCGAGGAAGGCATCATAGAACAGGATAAAAAAATCGCAGGTTATGCCCATGAGTCGGGCAGAGGTGTTATGATTGTCGTAAACAAATGGGACGCCATTTCAAAAGATGATCGTACGATGAATGAATTTACGGAGCAGATCCGTAAAGGATTTGCGTTTCTTTCTTACGCACCGATTGCATTCGTATCTGCAAAAACGCATCAACGCGTTCAAAAAGTTATTCCCGTCGTTCAGCGGGTTTCGGAAAATCATCAAATGCATGTGCCGACCCATGTGGTTAATGATGTGATCCTCGATGCCGTTTCCATGAACCCGACACCGACCTCTGGGACAAAACGATTGCGTATTAATTATGCCACCCAAGTGGCTGTCGGTCCACCCACTTTCATCGTATTTGTGAACGATCCGGAGTTGCTCCATTTTTCTTATCGGCGATTTTTGGAAAACAGTTTGCGAGAAGCTTTCGCATTTGAGGGGACACCTTTAAAGGTGATTGCCCGTAAAAAAAACGATCCGTAGTCTTGAAAGGCGTTTCCATTTTTTAGCAGGTAAGAAAGTGTAAATCAACTTTCTTACCTGCATAAGTGCAACTAAGGCTTTTCGCCACAAAAGCTTGGCGAAAAGCCAAGTTTTCTAACACGGAGAGGGGAGGGGGAGCCTCAACGATGGATGTACTTATCGCCGGTTTGATGGCCTATCTCTTAGGATCGTTGAGTGTCAGCTATATCATTACGCAAAAGATTAAGAAAGTTGATATCCGCCAATATGGAAGCGGAAACGCGGGAGCGACGAATACGTTAAGGGTGCTCGGAAAAGGGCCCGCGATTTTGGTGCTCGCGCTAGACTGTTTAAAGGGTATTATCGCCGTTTGGTTCGGTTTCTGGGCTGAAAGTTTATTCAGCGGGACAGGCCTTTCCTTATTGGAAGGAAACGAGGGATTGGCTCCTGCCATTAGCGGCTTGTTGGCAATTTTTGGCCACAATTGGCCGGTTTTTCACCGTTTCCGCGGAGGAAAAGGCGTGGCGACAACCATCGGTGTAATCGCGGCATTAATCTTTTTTCCGGCCATTTACGTGGGAATTGTAGCGATATTGGCGGTAGTACTTACGCGTTATGTATCACTCGGCTCCATCATTTTTGCCCTGGCGACCCCTTTTCTCCTTTTATTTACGATGGATCATTACGGACATCCGTGGCCTTATTTTTACCTCGCTTGTGTCGTAGGAGCGATGTCTCTGTGGCGGCACAGAACGAATATCCAACGGTTGGTCACGGGCAATGAAAGCAAATTGGGGCAATAAGGAATAACTCTTTATTAACGGGAGGTTTTGTATGGGAGCGAAAAAAGTAGCTGTGTTGGGAGCGGGAAGTTGGGGAACCGCTCTCGCGATCGTGCTTGCCGATAACGGGCACGATGTTATGATCTGGGCGCGGCGTCATTCCCAGGCGAAAGAAATGAATGAGCACAAAACGAATGAACAATATTTGAGCGATGCCTTCCTCCCGGAAAATATTCAGGTGACGACGAATGTGAGTGAGGCAATCGTGGAGTGTGAGGCGGTTATTATCAGTGTTCCGACCTCGGGTATTCGTGAGATGACGCGCCAATTGCTTAAAGCTGATGTGAAAATACCGCTGATCGTTCACGCTACAAAGGGAATTGAACCGAATACGCTTTTTCGGGTGTCGGAAATGATGAAGGAGGAAGGCATTAACGAGGTGAGTGACGATATAGTAGTGTTGTCCGGGCCGAGCCATGCTGAAGAAGTGGCTCAGCGGCAACCGACAACGGTTACCGTTTCATCACAGATCATGGATGCCGCCAAGCGTAGCCAGAATTTGTTCATGAACACCCGTTTTCGCGTCTATACGAGCCAAGATATGGTTGGGGTAGAATTAGGCGGAGCTTTAAAAAACGTGATGGCTTTAGGAGTTGGGCTTGCTGAAGGCTTGGGATACGGAGATAATGCCCGGGCGGCAATTATGACAAGAGGCATCGCCGAAATGACTCGCCTTGGGACAAAACTCGGGGCTGATCCATTAACATTTGCAGGTTTGTCAGGGCTTGGTGATTTGATCGTCACTTGCACAAGCAAATATAGCCGAAACTGGCGTGCCGGATATCAGCTGGGCCGAGAGACTCCCCTCGATCAAGTACTAGAGGAGATGGGAATGGTTGTAGAGGGGGTGAAAACGACGCAAGCCGTCTCGCAAATGGCAAAAAGGGAAGGGGTTGAAGTCCCGATCACATCAGCGATTTACGATGTTCTTTTTAACGGTCAATCGCCCGTTCAGGCAGGGCGATTACTCATGGATAGAGACCCTAAAAAAGAAACAGAACATCTACAGTGAACCTTCCATCAGAGGGTGGTTTTTCCCTCTGATAGTTAGTTGAACAAATCGGGGTGTTAGCCGCCCGCTATTTCAGTGTTCAGATTTCAGAGGCCAGAGGTCGGAAAAGGCTTTTTTCAGTGTCTTCCGATTTCCGGCTTCCGATGTCTGATTTCCGGAAAAGCTGGCGCTTATCACCGGGGTGAACGATAACGGCTAGTCTCACTTTCCACCTCCCACCTCCCACCTCTAGAATCGCTCACACCTTTTTCATATCGTCATATAATGGCGATGAGCTATTAAATGGAAAGGATGAGCAAATATGGATCGTCATGATTCAATCTTTGATCATATTCAAAACAAGGCCAATGTTGATCAAGATGATTTGCAAAATTTAGCAAACACAGCCAAGGGTGCGGACTTTCAGGATGAGGAAACGGTTAGACAACTCATCCATGATGTTGCGCAAATGGCGGGTGTTCGAGTGTCAAAAGACAAAGAAGAATACTTGGTACATGCGATTACCAACAACCAGGTTCCGCTTGATTTTGCCTCGTTAAGCGAACTATTTCGCGATTAGTCTTTTTTCTTGGGCTTTCGCCAAGCGCGTTCCGGGGGTGTTGCGCATAGAATATCAGGAACCATATCCTCAAAGGGTTCCACCTTTTCGGAAGGAAGGTTTAGTTAGCCGGAGATCTTAGTCTCCGGTTTCAGTCATGTGGACAATCCTGTTTCTTTTTTGTCACTCATACCCAAGTGCAAAGGCGAATGGATATGCTATAATGTGACATGGTTTAAAGGAGGGTAACTTTGTGGATGCGTTAGATGCAATGTGGCTTTCATTTGTCGGTTTATTTCTTATGTTTGTTTCCTCCATCACTGCATTGCTCGGCCGTCAGAAACTGTCCGGTTTTTTTCGGTTTCTCGTCCTTGCTTTTTCATTTACTTGCTTATTGGTAGCCGGTCTTATCATGCTTATCGTTGTTTTGCCGGGTTCAAGGGCTGACCTATAATTGGACGAGGATTGGAGGTGCCCCGCTTGTTGCGACGAATAAAGCGTTTGACCATCTTTGCTGTTTGTTTATTCTTTGTGAGCGGTTGCTTTTACCCCCAGGATACGGGTTCCGGTGATCACCGGGGCCACCCACATGCGGAACAACTTCAATCGGTGCAAATTGCAGTAGAGGAATATGAATCTGCACATGGGGTCCCCCCGATTGGTGATTTTGAAGGGGATACCAATCTTTATGAACGTTATCAAGTTGATTTTCAAGCACTTATTCCCGGCTATATGCAGGAAGCGCCTGCCAGCGCGTATGAAAATGGCGGCAATTATCATTATACATTGATTAATGTGGAAGAAGAACCGGAAGTGCGCGTCATTGATGCGGTAAATTTACAAGCAGCCCGGGAGTTGGAGCGAGACATTCGTGAATATGAACGGGCGAATGAATTTCCGCCGATCAAAGATATGATAGGCCCTGGTGTATTTGAATTGGATTATGAACGTTTAGGCTATGAAGGACAGCCAACGGTGGAGAGTCCCTATTTTGCGACGAATCTTCCTTTGTATCTCGGCGAAAACGGGGAGGTCATCATTGATTACAGCAGTGATTTGAACCGTATCCTTCAGGAAGGCGATCCGGACATTGAGGATGAAGATGATATTCGTTCGATTTTGACGGATGAGTTTCCTGTGGCCCCTGTATCGTCAAGGCCTTACACGATTGAAAACGGCGAGCCGGCATTTACGGATAAAAGAGATTAAAGGTATTGTTCTAAACCTCTTTTTTTCTATCTATATATAGAGAGAAAGGGGTTTTTTCTTTTGGCAGCTGGCCTCCCTTCACGGACGAAAATGAAACTTCCATCAGAGGGGGGGTTCTTCCCTCTCTTATAAGGAAGTCGGCTAAAATCGTCCGTCCTGTGGCAAGGCCGGCATTAGCACATCCTGTGCGTCACCACAGGGGTGTTCGTCGCCCGCTTTTCCGGAAATCAGGCATCGGAAGCCGGAAATCGGAAAGTCCTGAAAAAAGCCTTTGCCGATTTCCGCGAATTCTGACCTTTGAAATAACGGGCGCTTACCATCGGGATAAAAAAATGAGGGCTTCATCCAATAGCGATTGGCATGGAGCCAATGAATTCTACTGATGAACGTCATAATGATATGGACAACATCATAGGATGAAGTAGCAATCACACATTTCTTTGGAACGGAAGTGTATATTTTAGATCGGAGGGGATCTCGTGGAAAAAGTGGATATCTTTAAGGATATCGCGGAACGCACAGGAGGGGATATTTACTTAGGCGTTGTCGGTGCTGTGCGAACGGGGAAATCTACATTTATCAAGAAGTTTATGGAACTTGCCGTCCTTCCGCACATGGAGGATGAAACGGATCGAGTTCGGACACAAGATGAATTGCCGCAAAGCGCTGCAGGGAAAACAATTATGACAACAGAGCCTAAATTCGTGCCGAATAATGCAGTGGAACTGCAAGTGGATGAAGGGCTCGATGTAAATGTAAGGTTTGTGGATTGTGTCGGCTATGCTGTTTCCGGGGCAAAAGGGTACGAGGATGAACATGGCCCCCGCATGATCAACACCCCTTGGTACGAGGAACCGATTCCGTTTCAGGAAGCAGCGGAGATCGGTACACGCAAAGTGATCCAGGAGCATTCCACCCTTGGTGTTGTCGTAACCTCGGATGGAACGATCGGCGAATTGCCGCGGGAAGAATATGTGGAGGCAGAAGAGCGTGTCATCGAAGAATTAAGAGAAGTGGGAAAACCGTTTATCGTTATTGTCAATTCAACCCAGCCCCATCATCCGGACACAAGGGAGCTCCAACATCATCTTGAAGAAACGCATGATGTTCCCGTGCTTCCTTTAAGTGTCGAAACGATGTCCGAACACGACATTTATCGCGTGCTCAGAGAAGTGCTTTTTGAATTTCCGGTACATGAAGTTAACGTCAATCTTCCCAGTTGGGTCATGGTGCTCAATGAAGATCATTGGTTGCGCAGAGAATATGAAGACTCGGTAAAAGATACGGTGAAGGATATCAAAAGGCTTCGCGATGTCGACCGTGTCGTTGGCCATTTTGGCGAGGATTATGAATTTATTGATTCTGCTTCCCTCGCGGGGATGGAAATGGGGCTGGGCGTTGCCGATATCGATTTGTATGCACCGGATGATCTTTATGACCGGATTTTAAAAGAAGTCGTCGGCGTAGAAATACGTGGGAAAGATCACCTCTTGCAATTAATGCAAGATTTCGCCCATGCAAAAAGCGAATACGACCTAGTCTCCGATTCACTGAAAATGGTAAAACAAACCGGTTACGGTATCGCGGCCCCGGCTCTTGAAGATATGAGCTTGGATGAACCGGAAATCATCAGGCAAGGGTCACGTTTTGGCGTTCGCTTGCGTGCGGTCGCCCCGTCGATTCACATGATTAAAGTGGACGTGGAGTCAGAATTTGCACCGATCATCGGTACGGAAAAACAAAGCGAAGAACTTGTCCGTTACCTCATGCAAGATTTTGAAGAGAACCCGCTTTCAATTTGGAATTCCGATATCTTTGGTCGATCGTTAAATTCCATTGTACGAGAGGGGATCCAGGCGAAAATATCGCTCATGCCCGAGAATGCACGCTATAAACTGAAAGAAACCCTGGAACGAATTATTAATGAAGGCTCGGGTGGATTGATCGCGATTATTCTTTAATAACGTTCCTCCGTTCATCGGGGGTTCGTTTTTTTATTAATTGCATAGAATAGATCCCTACCTGAAGTTCGAGGAAGGCGTTCGGTCCGGAGCGAAAAAAGCTTTATCTATGGCTGCGGAGGCTGTAAGTGTCCAGTGATTCATCTATGGTGATCATTTAAATTTCTGCCCTTCCCTCTCCCCGTTTTTCGAGTTCCCCCAAAACCTCCAAGCAAAAAAATATCCCTCCTTCCCAATGAAAGTGTTACAATGAAAACAAATGCGGGGAAGCTCAAATCGATTGCTTTTAAGCATTTGCTATGCTAAAATCTCTAGCGATTAGCATGAAGTAGGAGGTTCCAAATGGACCATGAAAAAATAGAAGCAGCGGTACGGCAATTGCTCGAAGCAGTCGGCGATGATCCGGACCGTGAAGGTGTGTTGGAAACGCCCGCTCGTGTTGCACGTATGTATGAAGAAATATTCAGCGGACTTAATGAAGACCCGGAAACCCATTTGCGCACAATTTTCGGCGAAGAACATGAGGAACTCGTACTTGTAAAAGATATCACCTTTTATTCCATGTGCGAGCATCACCTTCTTCCTTTTTTTGGGAAGGCACATATTGGATACATTCCCAAGAACGGGGCGGTAACGGGACTGAGCAAGCTTGCCCGTGCTGTGGAAACGGTGGCGCGCAGGCCCCAGTTGCAAGAACGGATTACTTCTGACGTTGCCAATGCCCTCGTGGAAACCCTTGACCCTCATGGTGTCATCGTTGTCGTTGAGGCTGAACACATGTGCATGACGATGCGTGGCATCAAAAAACCGGGGAGTACAACCGTTACTTCTGCAGTGCGAGGCGTTTTTGAAAAAGATGCTTCCTCTCGTTCGGAAGTGTTGTCTCTATTAAAATAAGGGGAATAAGGAGGTGTGAACGTTGCGCGAAAACGATTTTTTTGTCATTAAGGCAGAGGAAGACGGCGTGAACGTGATCGGACTTACACGGGGTAATACCACCCGCTTTCACCATTCCGAAAAACTTGATGCCGGCGAAGTAATGATTGCTCAATTTACAGAACATACTTCTGCCGTAAAAGTTCGGGGGAAAGCCACGATTCAAACCAACCATGGAGAAATGAAAACAGAAGGCTCTTGAGCACAGGTTTTTTCGTGAGAATGGGGAAGCTGTGCTATAATAACAATGGTTACCTTAATCTAAAAATGGTCACAAATGCCTGTGTGTCATCCGGAACGGGAGGAACGACGATGGAATGTGTGCGTACAGAACAAAAACAGCTTAAGTGGGCGATGGAAGCATTTAATGAACTTTCTCATCATCCTTTTTTGATTACGTACGGAATCGAACCAAAGCATGATGAAGATAAGACGATTTTATTATTGCACGCGATTGATAACCACAATTTTGACGCAAAGGCTAAATTGGAACGGGTCACCACCGCGATGCTTGTCGAAGCTGCACTTACTGCCCACGAACATATTCCATTACATAACAACGACACCGTAGAGGTGAAGAAAAATCAATTAACGGTATTGGCCGGAGATTTATACAGCAGTTTGTATTATTATCGGCTGGCAAAAATGGAGGACGTCCCTCTTATTCGTTTGTTCAGTGAATCCATCCAAAAAATGAACGATGCCAAGGCGTATTTACACTCCCGTAATTGGAGAACTGCAGAGGAACTCCAGCAATTAATCATGGATGTGCAGTCCACACTGATTGTTAATTTGGCAGATTATTACCGTCAAGAGATGATCCTTCGCATCGCCCCCCATTTTTTGGCGCTAAAAAGTATGAAAAAAACGCTACAGGCGTTGGAGGAAGAAGGGCATCCACGTCAAGATACGCCGATCCCTCCCTCTCCTCTGTTGACGGAACAACGACCACACGAAGAAAGATATTTCCTGAAACAAAACCTCTATACGGTGATGACGAAGCAGGGAAACCTCCTGCGTGAAGGGGTGGAAAACTTTAGAGACAGCTTGCCGGCTCCTCTTTTGGACCGAATAACGACGGTCCTCCATACCTGAGGTTTTCACGTGAGATTAGAGGAATGCAAGAACCTTCTCCATTTTAAGTACCTCAAGAAGGAATGATCGATGATCACCGTACAAAAGGGTGTATGCAAATGAATAAAAGCAAAGAAAACCACGTACATGATGTTTTCGAGTCGATCTCAAAACGATATGATCGCATGAATGGCGTCATTAGTTTAAAGATGCACACCCGGTGGAGAAATGATATGATGAAGCGCATTTATTTTCCTCCCGTGTCAAACGTATTGGATGTGTGCGCGGGGACTGCGGATTGGACGATTGCCAGTGCCCGTCAGCTTCAAGGCGGAGAAGCGATAGGCATTGACTTCAGTGAACGCATGCTTGAGGTGGGAAGGGAAAAGGTACGGAAAGCCGGTTTGGAAAATACCCGATTAATCCATGGGAACGCCGGCAACCTCCCCTTTGGCGATGATTCGTTTGATGTGGTTACCATTGGGTTTGGGCTGCGAAACGTTCCGGACCCGCATGTGACGTTAAGAGAGATGTTGCGTGTGCTCAAGCCGGGCGGACAAGCGCTGTGCTTGGAAACATCCCAACCGGAAAATGTGTTTTTTCGCTCTCTATACGGCTTTTATTTTCAACGTATCATGCCGAAACTAGGAAAATGGTTTACCGGAACGGATAAATACGAGTGGTTGAACGAATCTACGAAGCAGTTTCCGGACAAACAAACACTCACCGATTGGTTTGCAAGTGCCGGTTTTGAAAGCGTAGATTATTGCAGCTATGCTTGCGGGGCAGCGGCCGGCCATTGGGGGTATAAACCAGGGGGAAAAGGGTCTACAGATTCCAAGCGCTCAGCTCCCACCTCCTACATCTAGCAAAGAGAGGGAAACGATGTGATACGGAAAATCAAGATTCTTTTCGAGATGATAAAATTTGAACATACCATTTTCGCGCTTCCTTTCGCATATTTGGGGATGATTCTCGGGAGCTTTGAAATTAACGGGAGTTGGCCGACCCTCTCGCAATGGATATGGGTAACAGTAGCCATGTTTGGAGCCAGAAGCGCGGCCATGAGTTTAAATCGATTGATTGATGCAGCCATTGACAAACGCAACCCGCGTACGGCAGAGCGAGCAATACCTGCCGGCCTTATTTCTTACCTGGAAATTATTGCTTTTATTATTGTTTCTTTTGCGTTGTTTTTTACGGCCGCTTTTCAATTGAATATGCTTGCCGTTTATTTGCTGCCAATCGCGGTTTTCTTTCTGACGTTTTATTCTTATACGAAGCGGTTTACGTGGCTTTGCCATTTTATTCTCGGTATGACGATTGCCATCGCTCCTTTGGGCGGTTGGGTCGGAGCAACAGGCGGGTTGCACCCTGAGGCCTTTTTGCTATTTTTAGCCGTCACGTTTTGGACGGCCGGATTTGACATTATTTATGCCACGCAAGATGTTGATCATGACAGAGCGGTTGGCATTTATTCGGTTCCGGCAAGATTTGGTGTCAAGCGTGCCTTGCAAACAGCACGAGGAAGTCATATTGTGAGTGTTGTCGCGCTTTTTTCTCTCTTTTTCCTATCCGAGCTTGGTATTGTATATTTGATAGGGGCTTGTATATCAGCGGCGATTATGATCTATGAGCACTCCCTCGTATCCGAGAACGATCTTTCAAATGTAAATGTAGCTTTCTTTACAATGAACGGCATCGTCAGTATGGTGATGTTGGCATTTACGATTGGAGATTTTATTCTATGAATCAACGACAGCCGATTTATACGGTCGGCATGACCGGTGCAAGTGGAGCGATTTACGGCGTTCGTCTCGTGCAAACGTTATTAAAAAAGGGCGCGAAGGTTCATTTCCTAATGTCCGGCGCCGCTTGGCAAGTGTTTGAACAGGAACTGGAATTGGATGTAACGGACAAAGAAGCATGTTTGCACGAATTGTTTCCGGAAGGGGAGCTACACATTCATGGTTTACAAAACTTTTCCGCGCCGGTAGCCAGCGGTTCCTATCGGAATGACGGGATGGTGATCGTCCCGTGCTCGATGGGAACGTTATCAAAAATTGCCAACGGCAATTCCGGGAGTTTGCTGGAACGAAGCGCTGACGTTGCTCTGAAGGAAGGGCGTAAACTCGTGATCGTTCCTCGCGAAACGCCGTTGCACGCCATCCATCTCGGCAATATGAAGGCTGTTGCAGAAGCGGGCGGGGCCATCATACCCGCCATGCCCGGTTTTTATCACAGGCCGAAGACGCTTGATGATCTTGTCGATTTCGTTGTCGGAAAAATACTGGATCGCTTGGATGTCGATCATCAGCTCTTTACGCGCTGGGGAGATGATTGAATGATACGTGTCGGAGAAATCCTTTATACAAACGTACACCCTTTCTTTTTTTACATGGATCGAGAAAAATTAAGCGCCCATAGCCATTTTATCCCGAGCATACCTGCCAGATTAAATGTTGCGATGAGTCAGGGGGAAATCGATGTCGGCGCGATATCGTCATTCGCGTACGGGGAAAACGCTGAGAATTTAGTCCTTATGCCCGATTTGGCCGTTACGTCCCACGGATCCGTCGGATCAATTTTCCTTTTTTCAAAGGTTCCAATTGAAGAATTGGATGAAAAAAAAATCGCGCTTACCCATAGTTCAGCGACTTCCATCCATCTTTTGAAAATCATATTGCAGCGTTTCTATGGCCATCGATCCATTGTTTATACAACGATGATGCCCGTCTACCAGGATATGCTGGCGGAACATGATGCCTGTTTGTTGATCGGAGATGATGCGATCCAGGCGAGTTGGCGTGAACAAGGGCAGATGTATGTTTATGACTTGGGAGAAAAATGGTATCATTTCACAAGCATGCCGATGACGTTCGCCGTGTTCGCGATGCGGAAGCAAGCGCTTGAGGCGGAACCGGGAGCTTTACGAGCGCTTTATCATGATTGGAAACAAAGCGAGGAACAGGCTCGTGTCAACGGCTATGAACAATTGGCCCAATCTGTCGTGAAAGACCATGGCGGAGACGTTGGTTTTTGGCAAGGATACTTTCAGAACTTGCAGTATCGATTTGGACGTAAGGAACAAAGGGGCCTTCTTCATTTTTACCGACTTGCCTATGAAGAAGGATATTTGCCTAGAGATGTCGATCATTTGAGTGTTTGGGACAGCGACATAGGCATTCATTCCATTAATTGAAAGGGAAACCTACATGAAATTAACGGACCTTTACATGTATTTACGAGGGGATATCCACCGAATTGAAACGGAGATGGGCGGTGCAGTTTCAGAAGTGTCTCCTGTCCTCGAAGAAGCGACGTTACAATTACTCGAAGCGGGTGGAAAACGAATACGGCCCGTATTTATGTTGCTTGGTGCCAAATTCGGGAATTATGACATTCAGAAACTTAAACATATCGGTGTCGCTTTGGAATTCATTCACATGGCTTCGCTCGTCCACGATGATGTCATTGATGATTCTAATCTTCGGCGCGGCAAGGATACAGTTAAGGCAAAATGGGACAACCGGGTAGCCATGCATGCCGGTGACTATTTGTTCGGGAAAGCTATCTCCCGCGTTGCGCTGTTTGAAGAGCAAGGCATTCATGAAACCATGTCCCGGTCGATGCATGAAATGGTGCTCGGTGAAATCGAACAAATTCGTTTTAAGTATGCGTGGGACCAGAATGTGAGAACGTATTTCCGTAGAATCAAACGCAAAACAGCTGTATTGATCGCGGGAAGCTGCAATCTAGGTGCCCAAGCTGCCGGTGTCCCCCGTTCGGAGCAACGCTCGCTCGCTTTTTTCGGACATCAAGTGGGCATGGCTTATCAGATCACCGACGATATTTTGGATTTTACGAGTTCAGAGGAAAAACTCGGAAAACCGGCCGGCGGGGATTTGTTACAAGGAAATATTACGCTTCCGGTCCTTTTTGCCATGGAGCAAAGCCCTTCCTTTAAAAAGGAACTGCGCCAAGCATTTGCCGACGGCGCACCATCGAAGGGAAAAATGGACGAATTGCTTGAAAAGATTAAGGCCAGCGGCGGCATTGACTATGCCAGGGAAATAAACGCACGCTATCTGCAAAAAGCGTATCAGTCCCTGGAAGCATTGCCGGACATTCCGGCTCGCCGTTCCCTTTATGATATTGCTGCCTATATAGGAACCCGTGAACATTAACAAGTCGTTTCAATTCAGGGAAAAGAGATGGTATACTAGGAGCGGACAAGGATTATATCCAACAAATGATTGACGAAAGAGGAGTGGAAACATTCATGGAAAAAACATTTATCATGGTGAAGCCGGACGGCGTGAAACGACAATTGATCGGGGAAATCGTCACCCGTTTCGAAAAACGCGGCTACCAATTAACAGATGCAAAAATGATGACGATAAGCCGTGAAACGGCAGAAAACCATTACGGTGAACATAGCGATAAACCATTTTTCGGGGAGCTCGTAGACTTTATTACCTCTGGCCCTGTTTTTGCAATGATTTGGGAAGGGGAAAACGTCGTGGAGAATGCCCGCACGATGATGGGGGCCACAAACCCGAAAGAGGCGGCGCCGGGTTCCATCCGGGGAGATTACGCCGTGAACGTCGGCCAAAATATTATTCATGGGTCAGATTCAACGGAAAGTGCTGAAAGAGAGATAGGTTTATTTTTCTGATTTGTTATCGCCGGCCGCTATGGCCGGTCGCTTTGTTATGTAAGGAGAGGGAAATGAAGAAAGATTATAGTTATTTCAAATCTGCGGTTTTGGAACGGACAGGGATTGATTTATCGTTGTACAAAGAACGGCAAATGAAGCGTAGGCTTGAATCGCTGTATAAACGGCATCACTTTCATTCTTTTCGGGCTTTCTTTCATGAAGGAATGCTAAATGATCCTGTCCTTTTGCAAGCTTTTCTGGATAAAATGACGATAAACGTGTCAGAATTTTACCGAAACAAAAGCCGTTGGGATTTCTTTGAAGAAGTGATATTGGCAGAGTTGAAGAAGAAGCAACAAAAGTTGCGCTTTTGGTCGGCCGCCTGTTCCTCGGGAGAAGAAGCTTATACGGCGGCGATCATCGCGAGCAAACATCGGGATCTTTCGGATGTTTCCATCGTGGCGACAGATATAGACATGGAGGCGTTGAAGAAGGCGGAAGCCGGTTTTTATCAAGAACCATCGGTACGGGAAGTGCCAAAAAAGGAGAAGCAACGTGCGTTCGAGCAAGAAGCCAACGGTTATCGTATCCAATCAAGATTTAAAGAAACGGTTCGATTCCAAAAGCACAACCTGCTGGCGGACCCTTACCCCCGTGGCAATGACTTGATCATCTGTCGGAATATCCTCATCTATTTCACCGGTCCGGCCAAGGATCAAATCATTAGCGGTTTTAACGATGCGCTCAGGATTGGTGGCTTTCTCTTCGTTGGAAACACGGAGCAAATTTTTTCACCCGAAACCTATGGGTTAGAGCATGTGGGGAACTTTTTTTATCGGAAACGAAAGGATCTATAACCCTTTCCGGATGACGCAGTTTATGATACAATTTACTGCATAAAAGCGTTAAAGAATATTCATATGTACATACAGCCAGGAGGGAGAGCATGCGCTATCTAACGGCCGGCGAATCTCATGGTCCGGGACTAACAACGATTATAGAAGGGGTGCCCGCGCATCTTCCGCTTGTTCAGAGCGACATCAACGAAGAATTAAAAAGACGCCAGGGCGGATATGGCCGTGGCAGGCGCATGAAAATCGAAAAAGACCTCGTAGAAATTACGAGCGGCGTACGCCACGGGAAAACGACGGGTGCCCCCATTGCTCTTTCAGTGACAAACGATGATTTTGTGCACTGGTCAAAGGTGATGGGGATTGATGCCTTGCATCCCGAAGATGAAAAAATGGTCAAAAACAAGACCCTTTCGCGCCCCCGCCCGGGGCACGCGGATTTGAACGGGGCAATCAAGTATAACCACCGGGACATGCGCAATGTCCTTGAGCGTTCTTCTGCCCGCGAAACGACGATGCGTGTGGCGGCAGGAAGCGTGGCGAAAAAACTGTTGAAAGAGTTGGGGATTACCGTCGGCGTTCATGTCCTCAACATCGGCGGGATCAAAGCTGATGCAAATTATAGAGATGTTCATGATTTAATTGAGCGTGCGGAAGCCTCCGATGTCCGCTGTGTCGATGATGCGGCAAGCGAAAAAATGAAAAAAGCGATTGATGAAGCCAAAAAGAACGGCGATTCCATCGGAGGCGTTGTTCAAGTCGTGGTGGAAGGAGTGCCGATCGGCGTCGGGAGCCATGTGCACTATGACCGCAAGTTGGACGGAAAACTGGGAGGGGCTGTAATGACCATCAATGCCTTTAAAGGCGCTGAGGTCGGTATCGGTTTTGAAGCAGCGAACCTTCCCGGGAGTCAAGTACATGATGAAATTGCCTGGGATGAAGAAAAAGGGTATCACCGCAAAAGCAATCGTCTCGGTGGGTTTGAAGGCGGGATGACAAATGGTATGCCGATTAAAATCAATGGTGTAATGAAGCCGATTCCTACGCTTTATAAACCGTTGCAAAGTGTGGATATTGCTTCAAAAGAACCGTTTTCCGCTTCCATTGAGCGTTCAGACAGTTGCGCTGTTCCCGCGGCAGCGGTCGTTTGTGAGAATGTCATCGCGTTCGAGCTGGCAGATGCCATCGTGGACATGTTCGGTCATGACCGTTTTGATCGGATTCAAGAAGCGATTGACCGCCATCGGGCCGAAGCGAGGGAATTTTAATGCAAACGATGGAAGTGGCTTCTTCCTCGGGCACGTACGCCATTACGGTCGGGAAGCAGCTTAGAATATCTCCATATAGGTATCTGCCGAGCCACTTTCCCCGGAAAAAAAACCGCCTTTTTATCCTTGCGGATGAAACGGTGGCTTCCTATTATTTGGAAGAGGTCCGCGCTGCATATGCGGAAAAGTTGCCCGTGCACACGTACGTGCTACCTGCGGGGGAAGAGATAAAATCATTCTCAGGATATGAGGAAGTAGTAAGTGCCTGTCTGGAAATGGGGCTGGATCGCGAAAGCGCGATCATTGCGCTCGGTGGTGGTGTGATTGGAGATTTGGCAGGATTTGTGGCTGCCACTTATATGCGCGGCATTTCCCTTGTGCAAATGCCGACGACATTGCTCGCCCATGACAGCAGCATTGGCGGGAAAACAGGCATTAATCATCCCGAGGGTAAGAACATGATCGGTGCTTTTCATCAACCCGAAGCAGTGATCTATGATATAGAAATGCTTGATACCCTGCCCGAGAAAGAATGGCGATGTGGGTTTGGAGAAATGCTCAAACATGGGTACATCGGAGATCAACATTTGCTTGAGCAACTAAAGCAATTGAAAACATCCTCCTCTTTCACAATCAGCGATGAACTTCTGGTTTCCTCGATAGCTGTAAAAAAAGACATTGTTCACCAAGATGAACGGGAGCAAGGCCCGCGTGCACATTTGAATTTCGGACACACCCTTGCTCACGCTTTGGAACAAACAACAGGTTACGGGGTATTGACCCATGGAGAAGCGGTTGTGAACGGAATGGTGTTTGCTTTGTATGTCGGCCGCCGGCTCGGTTACGCCGGCCCCGATGCTGCCGGGGAAGTCCAATGGTTGCGTGCTTTCGGATATTCATTCGCGCCTCTGAAGCAAATGGAGCCGACTCAAATCTTGCAAGCCATGAAGCGGGACAAGAAAAATCGCGGCGGCAACATTCGCTACGTCGTGCTCGCAGATGCCCAACGACCCCTCATCGTTACACTCGACGACGCACAACTTTTAACATATATGGATGCTTTCCAGAAGGAGATGGAGCTTACATGAGAGGCATTCGGGGAGCGACAACGGTTGATTATAATGAGGCAGAACATATATGGACGCGGACGAAACGGTTACTTGCGGAAATGGTGGAGGCAAACAATGTCCAGCCGGATCAAGTGGTGCACATTTGGTTTACTGTAACCACCGACATTGATGCAGCCTTTCCCGCGAAAGCTGCCCGCATGCTCCCGGGAGACTGGTCGTATGTGCCGGTGATGTGCGCGACTGAAATCCCGGTGCCGAACAGTTTGCCGCGTTGCATTCGCGTCATGGCCACCGTTAATACGGAGGTTTCCTCGCGGGATATCCGGCATGTTTTTCAGGAGGATGCCATAAAACTAAGACCGGATTTGACAAAACAAGCCGGTGGGGATTATGCTAAAAAAGAGGAAAGTCGCAAGGAAGTATAGCAGAGAATTCCAAATTGAAAATAGATGAGATGAGTGGAGAAGAGCGAGAGTTGAGGAGAGTAGAGAACAGTTGAGGTATGTCCTTTAACCACTCATCCCGCTAGCAGGGATGAGTATTTATGTATAAACAAAACTCTTCTATAAACCTCCGATAGTCATTTTTTGATGCCTTCCCACGCTTCTCTTTTCGGGAGAGGTGAATGCATGAATGGTCACATCCTTTCATTCCTTTGTAAAAGAATCCAAAGAATATCGGCTTGTCCCTATCATTAAACGAATGTTTGCCGATACGACGACACCGATTCAAATGTTCAGGCAATTACAGAATAGTGCCGTCTGTTTGCTTGAAAGTAATGATCGTACGTCGGAGTGGTCACGCTATTCCTTTGTTGGGTTACGTGCTGCTTATCAATTAAAGGAAAACAAACAAGGGTTTCAACTTATAACAGCGGACGGGACAGTACTTGTTACGGCCAGTGATATGCAAACCGCCTTTCAACAATCCTTTCGCATTTTGAGCCCGTCTCCGGCGGCCGATAGCGATGTTCCTTTTCCGGGGGGAGCCGTTGGCGCTCTTCCGTATGATGCGGTTATGCACGAGGAAAAAACAATTAATAAACCTAAAGAAGAGACAATGGAACCCGTGCACTTTTTGTTTTGTGAAACGATGATCGCTTTTGATCACAATCAGGAGATGATCACGATCGTTCATTATAAAGATTGTGCAGGACGATTGCCGGAGGATGTTTACCGGGAAGGGAAGGGTTATATTGATTCGCTCGTGAAGCGTATGGAAAGAAATGATCACTCTAGTATTTCCGGTTCATTTCCGGAAAAAAAAGCCCCTTCCTTTGAAAGGGTGGAGGCAAACTATACGCGTGAAGCATTTGTATCAGCAGTGGAAAAAATACAAACGTATATCGCCCAAGGGGATGTTTTTCAGACAGTTCTTTCCCAACGGTTTGAATGTGATATTGGTACATCGGCGTTCATGATCTATCGGGTATTGCGTCATTTAAATCCTTCCCCGTATATGTTTTTTCTGAAACTGGGTGAAAAAGAAATTGTAGGCAGTTCACCGGAGCGTCTTGTAGAAGTAAAAGATGATGAAGTGGAAATCCATCCGATTGCCGGCACAAGAAAACGAGGCCGAACGAACAAAGAGGATGACTCGCTTGCCGAAGAAATGTTGGCATCGCCGAAAGAACGGGCAGAACATCAAATGTTGGTGGACTTGGCAAGAAATGATGTCGGGCGCATAGCGCGATATGGAACGGTGCGCACACCGGTGTTTATGGACGTAGGGAGATTTTCGCATGTGATGCATATGATCTCCAAAGTCAAAGGCGAGTTAAAATCAGGCGTTCATCCATTGACGGCTCTGCTCGCCGGTTTTCCGGCCGGAACCGTTTCGGGGGCACCGAAGGTGCGGGCAATGGAAATTCTCCAGGAGTTAGAACCGACAAACCGTGGGATTTATGCCGGCGGTATTGCCTACATCGCTTATAACGGTTATATCGATTCTTGCATCGCCATTCGAACGATGACCGTGAAGAACAATCGCGTTCGCATACAAGCCGGAGCCGGAGTCGTTGCCGATTCGGTGCCGGAAGAAGAGTATGAAGAAACGATGAATAAAGCAGCGGCACTGTTAAGTGCCATTGAAATTGCAGAAGAGATGAGTACAGAGGAGATGAGCAAATGATGATCAAGCATGTCTTACGCTCCCTTCTTGAGGGAGAAACCCTTTCGGAAGAAACAGCCGAGGCCGTAATGAGCGAAATGATGAGTGGAGAGACAGAAGAAAGCCAAATCGGGAGTTTTTTGACCCTCCTTCGTTATCGACATGAAACCGTCGAGGAGTTAACGGGGTTTGCGCGAGCGATGCGTAAAAATGCCGTACCCGTCTCCCGGCCGTCCCATACACGTTTGCTGGACACGTGTGGGACGGGGGGAGACCAGCGCTCCACTTTTAACATTTCGACGGCGACCGCCATTGGAGTAAGCGCATGTGGCGTAGCTGTTGCCAAACATGGCAATCGTTTTGTTTCCTCGAAAAGCGGCAGTGCCGATGTGTTGGAAAAATTAAATGTCCCCATCGATTCCGATCCCTCCGATCTGAAAACAGCGATAAACGAAAAAGGCCTCTCTTTTTTGTATGCCCCTTTGTATCATCAAGCGATGAAACATGTCGCAAACGTGCGTAAGTCACTGGGATTCCGTACGATTTTTAATATTCTCGGACCTTTGACGAATCCGGCTAATGCCGACGTCCAAGTCGTAGGCGTGTTCGACAAGGATTATGGTAAAATGATGGCCGAGGTACTAAAACGCTTAGGGACGGAACGGGCGTTGTTTGTTACCGGCGAGGATGGCATCGATGAGATTACGATCAGCGGGAAAACGTATGTGACTGAACTGGACGGCGAACGTATCCATTCGTATACGATCGAACCGGAGATGTTCGGCGCAAAAAGAGGTGACCTTTCCGATATTCAAGTGGCTTCCGTTGACGAAAGCGCGACGCTTATCCGGAATATTTTTAGCAACCGGGCATCGGAGAGCGCCACACAAGTATTTTTGCTCAATATGGCTGCCGGGCTTTATGTGAGTGAGGCGGAAAAAAGTTGGGAAGACGCTTATAAACGCGCTCGCCATGCGTTGACGAACGGTGAGCTGCTTGCTCATTTGCAGCAATTGCAAAGAAAGGCAGGAAAAATTCATGCTTAATGAAATTGTAGCCCGAAAAAAAGAAGACTTGAACTTTTTCCAGCTTCCTCGGCGAGAAGAAGTAAAGCATCACTCGATTAAACAATCCCTCGCTTTTGCTTCCAATCGTGATGGGATCGGTTTGATTGCGGAAATTAAACGCGCGTCCCCTTCAAAAGGAATGTTGGCCGAAAACCTTGATGTCGTTGAAAGAGCAAAAGCGTATGAAGCGGGTGGAGCCGATGCCATTTCCGTGCTCACGGACGGTCCTTATTTTCAAGGCTCCATCATGGATCTCATCGCTGTAAAACAGGCGGTTAACGTGCCGGTGTTGCGCAAAGACTTTATCGTTGATGAACGGCAAATTGAAGAAAGCGCTCGTATCGGTGCCGACGCGATTTTGTTGATCGCCTCCATCCTTGAACCCGGCCATTTAAAAGACATGGCCGAGATGGCCTCTGCTGTTGGTTTAGAAACGCTCGTGGAAGTGCATACGGAAGAGGAACTTAATCGTCTGCTTGACGTGTATACCCCTTCCCTTATCGGGATTAACAATCGCAACCTGCAGACATTTACAACGGACACAACGCAGACGCGTGCGCTATCCGCCTCTGTCCCGGTGGATAGTTTTATCGTAAGTGAGAGCGGCATTCACAGCCCGGAGGATGCCGCTGCCGTAACGAAAGCAGGCGCGAAAGCGATGTTAATTGGAGAAAGGCTTGTATCTGATGGCGATCCGAAAACAACCATTCCGGATTTAAAGAAAGGGGCGCATCTCGGATGACTGATATAAAATTTTGCGGCCTGCAATCAAAACAAGACGTAGAAAACGCGGCAGCTGCAGGGGCGACTGCCCTCGGTTTCGTGTTTGCAGACAGCAAGCGCCAAGTGGCGGTGGAAAATGTTACCGAGTGGCTTGCCTCGACTTCTTTGCAGGAACAAAAAACAGTCGCTGTTTTCGTGGATCCAGATCATACGGAAGTACAAACGATAGTGGAAAGGGCTCCCATTGATATATTGCAATTTCATGGAGATGAATCCCCGCAGTTTTTAAAAGAAGTCAAACAAAGCACTGGAAAACAAGTGATTAAGGCCCTTCGTCATCAAAAAAAGACGCTGGATTTGTTTTGTGCCTTCGCCCCTGTTGTAGATGGGTTGATCGTGGACGCCGGAACGGAGGATCAAAAAGGGGGGACTGGCAAACGATTTGACTGGGAAGCCGTTCCCGTATATATACATTTTGCAAGACAGTTAAACCGGGCCCTCTGGATCGCTGGTGGTATCTCGCCCGAAAATGTGGCAGATCTGTTATCCTTTCACCCCGACGGCATTGATGTATCCAGCGGCATCGAAAATGAACGCCAAAAAGATCGAGGTAAAATGGAAATACTCGTAAAGCAGGTGAGAGAAAATGGCTATGTCGTATCCTGACGCGCGCGGCCGGTACGGGGAATTTGGCGGAAAATATGTGCCCGAGACGGTTATGGCTGCGCTCGAGGAATTGGAAACCGGCTTTCAAGAAGCATTGGCGGATACTGCGTTCATGGAAAACTATCGAGATGTTCTGCAAACGTATGCGGGGAGAAGCACGCCAATCACACATGTGAGTCGTCTCTCGAAGCATGTAGGCGGTGCGGAAATCTATTTAAAAAGAGAAGACTTGTTGCATACCGGAGCCCATAAAATCAATAATGCCATTGGGCAGGCGTTGCTGGCTGTGCGGATGGGAAAGAAAAAAATCGTCGCGGAAACGGGCGCCGGGCAGCACGGGGTCGCGACCGCGACCGCTGCTGCTAAATATGGATTGGAATGCAAGATTTTTATGGGCGCAAAAGATATGGAACGACAACGGCTCAACGTATTTCGCATGGAATTATTAGGTGCCGAAGTAGTGCCGGCAACAAGCGGAAGTCAGACATTAAAGGATGCAACTAATGAAGCTATTCGTTACTGGGTTGCTAACGTTGATGATACGATGTATTTAATCGGATCTGTCGTCGGCCCTCACCCCTACCCGAAAATTGTCCGTGAGTTTCAACGGATCATCGGAGATGAGGCGAAAGCGCAAATGGAAGAGACGCCTGCAGCCGTCGTTGCCTGTGTCGGCGGGGGAAGTAATGCAATGGGAATATTCAGCGCATTTCTTGCCGAGGAACAGGTGCAACTATACGGGGCGGAAGCCGCAGGGTTCGGCATTGACACAAACGAGCATGCCGCGAGCCTCAGCAAAGGGGCCCCAGGGGTGATTCACGGCGCGCTCACGTATTTGCTACAAGACGAAGCCGGTCAAATCAGTGAGCCTTACTCGATCTCGGCCGGTCTTGATTATCCGGGAATCGGACCTGAACATGCCTATTTATCCACGTCGGGGCGTGTCAACTATGAACCGATTAGTGACGAGGAAGCGATGGATGCCCTCGTGTTGCTTACAAAAACGGAAGGAATATTGCCTGCCCTTGAAAGTGCGCACGCGCTTGCCCTTGCGATGAAAAAGGCAAAGCACATGCCATCGACGGATAAAATGCTCGTTTGCTTGTCCGGCCGGGGAGATAAAGACGTGGAGACGATAAGCAATGTGCTAAAAAGAAAGGAAGACAGCGAGCGATGAATAGCGTTGAACAGGCTGCACGGGCAGCAAACAAACAATTGTTTATTCCTTATATGATGGCCGGCGACCCCTCTTTTGACGCTTCCGTGGAAATCGCGTTCACCTTGCAGGAATGCGGAGCTCATATTTTGGAATTAGGGGTTCCATACGCGGATCCGCTCGCGGACGGTCCGGTGATTCAAGAAGCCGGCATGCGAGCTTTTGGAGAAAAGATGGATCTATCGAAAACATTTTCACTCGTACGTGCCATTCGCGATCGGGGGGTAACGATCCCGATTGTTCTTTTTTGTTATGTCAATCCCTTATTGAAGTATGGGGCTCATGCCGGTGTGGAGGCCGCGGCGGCCGCAGGAGCAGACGGCTGGCTTATTCCGGATCTCCCATATGAAGAAAACGACGACATTCGTACCAGTTGCCATCAACATGAATTGGAGCTGGTCTCCCTTGTTGCCCCGACCTCAAAAGAAAGGATCCAAAAAATAGCGATGCAGGCAGAAGGTTTTTTATACTGCGTATCGAGTTTGGGGGTCACCGGCGCCAGGAAAACATTTGATGCACGATTGGATACATTTTTACAGGAGGCAAAACGATACAGCAATGTGCCGCTCGCGATTGGCTTCGGCGTTTCCAGTAATGAACAAGTGAGGGCAATTCACGAACAAGGGTACGGAGTGATCGTCGGGAGCGCGATTGTACGGGAAATCGGCCAACATAAAGATGACTTGCGACAAGCGGAATTACGCCCTCGAGCATTGAAAAATATCCAAACATTTGTAGAAGCGCTCGTTTCGTCGTAAGATTAGTAGATAACGTTGGCTTTTCGCGAAGTTCTTAGGGAGGAAGCCATCGTTTTCTTCTACTTAGTTCTATACACAGGTAACATTTTCTTTAAGTGCAAGAGAAAGAAAAGGGGAGTGAAGCTATGAAACTAAAAATGAAACCTGTCATCGACGAGTTAAAACCGTACGAACCGGGGAAACCGATCGAAGTCGTGAAAGAGGAGCTGGGCCTTAATTCGGTGATAAAGCTAGCCTCCAATGAAAATCCCCACGGCCCTTCTCGAGCTGTGCAAAAACAGCTACAGCAGGCGGGAACGCCAAATGTGTATCCGGATGGACACGCGCGAGAGTTACGGCAAGCCGTTGCTGATTACCTGCAAGTAAACGAGGGGCAATTGTTATTTGGCGCCGGTTCTGATGAAGTAATCTTACTGCTCTGCCGGGCAATGTTATCGGAACAAACGAACACCGTTATGGCAACGCCTACATTTTCCCAGTATAAACAAAATGCCGCGGTTGAAGGGGCGAAAATTATGGAAGTCCCATTGAACGATGGGGTTCATGATTTGGACGCAATGATGGACAGCATCGATAAAGAGACCCGGATTGTTTGGATATGCAATCCGAATAACCCTTCTGGAACATATGTGAACGCTGCCGATTTTTCCGCCTTTATGGAACGAGTGCCAAGCGATGTGCTCGTCGTCCTTGATGAAGCATATGGCGAGTATGTGGAAGCAAGCGATTACCCGAATTCACTCGAGATGCTGAATACGTATGAGAACGTGTTGATTTTACGAACGTTTTCGAAAATGTACGGGCTAGCCGGATTACGAATCGGCTATGCCGTCGGTGCCGAACCTTTAATTTCAAAAATAGAACCGTTAAGGCCGCCTTTTAATACAACGACCTTGGCTCAGAAAGCAGCGGTCGCCGCTCTTGATGATCAGACGTTTGTCCAAGACTGCCGGGAAAAAAATAAACGTGAAAAACATAAACTGAACACATTTTTTCAAGAAAAAGGATGTTTTCCCTATCCAAGTGAAACGAACTTTCTTCTCGTGGACGTCGGAGTGAACGGAGATCGTGTTTTTGACGCCCTCCTGCATCGGGGGATCATCGTGCGTTCCGGGGAAGCGCTCGGTTTTCCGAATTGCATTCGCGTCTCCATAGGAACAGAAAAAGAAAATGAACAGTTTATGGGAAACTTCTCGGAATGGTTGACCACGCTAGAGCAATAACAACATCGTGCAGTCGGATCGGCAAATGAAAGGAATAGGTGAACGGTATGGAAAATGACACACCTTCGCGTCCGCAGGAGTACCCAAAGGCTGTGGTTATCGGATTGGGCCTGATCGGCGGGTCGGTTGCCCTCGCCATTCGCGCTCGTCATCAGGTACATATCACCGGGGTTGATGTGCATGAAGCCTCTTTGCGCATGGCCAAAGCATTGGAAATCATCGACGAAGGGCATACAATGATAGAAGAGAGCGTTCAAGAGGCAGATATCATCATTATCGCCACTCCGGTCTCAAAAACAATGGAAATAATGGATGAAATTGCCCGCCTTCCCATGAAAGCCGGAGTAATCATTACCGATGTGGGAAGCACCAAAGGAACGGTTATGGAAAAAAGTGAGCGCCTGTTCGGAAATAAGGGAGCGACTTTTATTGGGGGCCACCCAATGGCAGGATCTCATAAAAGCGGAGTGCAAGGGTCCAGGGGCGATTTATTCGAAAATGCATTTTATTGTTTAACGCCCGGGGAAACCGCGGATGCATCAGAGGTAGAACGTTTGAAGCGTTGGCTAAGCGGCACGAATGCACACTTTATTGAGCTGGGTTCCAATCTTCATGACCTGCTCGCGGGTAGCGTCAGCCACCTGCCGCATATCGTTGCTTCTTCCCTCGTCCATCAATTAGCCGATTTGCAACAGGAGCACCCTGTATTGGGAGATCTTGCCGCGGGCGGATTTAAAGATATTACCCGCATTGCATCGGCAAACCCGGTCATGTGGCGGGATATTTTAGTTCATAACAAGCATGTGCTTCTTCCGATGATGGAGCGTTGGCAATCGGATATGCAAACCATCCAAAGTCTCATCGAAGAAGGAGACGACGCTCATTTGCAACGATTTTTTTCAGATGCAAAACAACATCGTGACGGACTGCCTTCCAAAAAGAAAGGGGCGATCCCTGCTTTTTATGATTTATTCGTTGATGTTGCGGACCACCCGGGCGCGATTTCGGAAGTCACGGGAATACTCGCGGACAAAGACATCAGTATAACGAATATCCGCATCATGGAAGCTCGCGAAGATATCATGGGCGTGTTGCGGTTGAGTTTCAGGAAAGAGGCAGATCGGCAAAAAGGAATGGATTGCCTCGAAGCTGAACAATTCAGTGTTTATATCAGTGAATGATCGGGAGGGTTGCACATGGACAAGCAGACAATTACTGCTACAAGCGCCTTGCGCGGAAGCACGACGGTACCCGGAGACAAATCCATCTCTCATCGCGCGGTTATGTTCGGAGCAATCGCTCACGGACGGACAACCGTGAGCGGATTTTTAGACGGGGAAGATTGCCGGCAAACCATTGCCTGTTTTCAAAAAATGGGTGTTGCCATTCATTATGACCGAAACCAGGGGAAAGTTGTTATTGAGGGTAAGGGGTTCGAAGGGTTGAATGAACCTTCGGAGCTGTTGGACGTTGGCAATTCCGGAACAACGATCCGGCTTATGCTCGGAATTTTGGTTGGTCAACCTTATTTTTCCGTGGTGGCCGGCGATGAATCGATCGCGAAACGGCCAATGGCGAGAATAACCGAGCCGTTACGCTTGATGGGAGCACAAATCCACGGACGGCGGGACGGTACGTATACCCCGATCGCGATCCCCGGTAGGGAGCATCCATTAACCGGAATTGAATACCAACTTCCCGTGGCGAGTGCCCAAGTAAAAAGCGCGCTATTATTGGCAGGATTACAGGCACAGGGGAAGACAATCGTTCGGGAAGAATACCGTTCGCGAGACCATACGGAGCGCATGCTACAGGCTTTTGGGGTTAACATTGACGTATCCGGTAACGAGGTTTCGGTTTCCGGAGGACAGCCGTTACAGGCACGTGACGTGGATGTACCGGGAGATATCTCTTCCGCAGCTTTTTTGCTCGCTGCCGCGGCGATCGTGAAAGGCAGCGATTTACGCATGACAAACGTTGGTGTGAACCCGACGCGCACAGGCTTTATTGATGCCCTCGCTGCAATGGGGGGAGATGTGACGTTCGAAAACGAGCGTGTCCTCAGCGGAGAGCCTGTTGCTGATATTGTGGTCCGCGAAAAACCGTTACATGCCGTCACAATCTCCGGGTCGTTAATCCCACGTCTCATTGATGAAATCCCTGTTTTCGCGGTCATCGCAACACAGGCAAAAGGGCGTACGGTTATTAAGGATGCCGCGGAGTTAAAGTTTAAGGAAACGAATCGAATTGATGCAACAGCTTCGCAATTGCGTCAAATGGGGGCAAATGTACAAGCAACCGAAGACGGATTAATCATAGAGGGGCCGACGACGCTCACGGGTGCGGAAGTCAGTAGTTTCAATGATCACCGGATCGGGATGGCATTTACCATTGCCGGCCTCATTGCCAAAGAAGAAACGACGATCCATGGTGCTCAGGCAAGCGCCGTTTCTTTCCCGAAATTTTATAAAACGTTACGTTTATTAAGCGAATAAGAAACGAAAACGGCTCGGTAGGGCGAAAAGCCAATGCTTTTCGCTTTCCCTTACAATTTTTTTTAAAAGTTTATTGACAATGTACGGAGATGCTTTATAATAAGAATCAGCGTATGGTTTCTCTCCACTCCTATCCATAACCTTAGAGCCTATTTGGTTCGACCTGAAATGTAAGCGTTTACTCGTGATGCATTCAGGTTTTTTTTATGCTTTTCGTTTGCTATACTGAAGGGTGTTAGACACTCAAGCGAGAAGGATCTATTGCAGAGAGGGAGATTTGATTGCAGACGGAAATGGAACGGGCGCTTGATCTTCTTGAGCAAGGGGATGTGCAAAGCGGCCTGCAAAAAATAAGCCAAATTGAGAAAAGCGCCGATGATGATCAACGGTTTGAAATTGCCACTGTTTATCAATCGCTCGGCCATCCGCACGAAGTGCTCAGGATTGCCGACAAGTTATTGGCAACCTATCCGCTTGAAGGGAGCTTGTTGACCCTGAAAGCAGAAGCGGCGATTGATTTGGACCGAGAAGAAGAAGCGATTGATTTGCTTGAATCGATCGGCTCGGATGATGACGCCTTTTTGGAAGCGCAGATGCTGCTCGCTGATTTGTATCATCTCCAAGGCCTTGAAGAAGTAGCGGAACGGAAATTGTTTTTGGCACTTGAAGAGGCACCGGATGAACCGATTTTATTGGCGGGCATCGGGAGTTATTACGTAGAACAGGGGAGTTATCAAAGCGCGATTCCATACTTGAAACAAGCGCTCCAAGAAGGATTTGACCCGCGAGAATCGAATTTGCACTTGCTTTTAGCCGAGTCCTATAGTAATACGGGAGCATTTGAAACGGCAATGGATTATTACGCGCAGGCCATCGAAGAGCAAAAAGAACCGCGAGCACTGTTTGGATTCGGATTTACAGCATTGCAACTCGGTGACTATCAAACAGCCATTGAACAGCTCGAAGCTTTACGGGAGGCCGATCCTGAATACACCAGCTTGTATGCTCCTTTAATCGAGGCCTACGAGGCGAACCGGCAGTATGAAGCAGCCTTGAAAACCGTTGAAGCAGGTTTGGAAGCCGATGATTACAATGAGCATCTCTACGCCGAAGGGGGACGCTTTCATCATGCCCTCGGGGATTTGGAAAAAGCGGAAAGTTATTTGCGACAGGCAACTGCCCTTAATCCGGGAAATATGGACGCGAGCGCAAAATTGCTGGAAACATATGCGAACCAAGAGCGAAGCAACGATATAAAAAGAACGATTGAGGAGTTGCGGGAAGCAGGAGAAGAAGATCCTTTGTTCAGTTATTACGAAGGGAAGGCGCATTATATCGAAGATGAAATCGAGGAAGCCTTGCCTTTCTATGAACACGTTCCTGCATATTTGGAAACAAATAAGGAAGCATTGGAAGAGTATGGACATCTTTTGTTGGAGAACGGCAGGCAAAAAGAAGCCCTCGCTGTCCTCGTCGAAGCGTCGCGACAGCAACCTGAGAATCATGAATTGGCTATGTTCGTGGAAGAGTTACAATCCCGTGAACAATAGCATGTTTTTTCTTTTTGGACTGGCTTTTTTTAACTTACATCCGTTATAATTGAACGCGAGATGTTGAAAAAGGAGAACCTTCGATGCGATGGCAAACGACAGATATCGATACGTATCAACAATCCCAATCCTATGTGGACACGGTTCTCGTTCCGCTTTTATCTGTGTCTCTCGGTGAAGATATGAAAACCCACGTAGCGATGGGGGAATACATATCATTGGTAGCAATGGAAATGGAAAAGCAGTTTCGCGGGAGATTATTGCAACTGCCTCCGTTCGTCTATCCGCAAAAAGCCCCTCGGGAGGACCTGCTTCGGCACGTGGGCGCTTGGGCCGATGAATTGAGGGCGAACGGGAAAAATCACGTGATCTGGGTAACGTCAGACCCCGAGTGGAAAAACGATGAAGATGAACTCCCCGGCCTTTTGTTATGGTTCCCGCATTTACCCATCGAGCATATGGACAAGAAGTTACAACAAAAAACCTTGAATGATCAGATGAAAGAAATTTTGCCCCGGGTGATGAAAGAGTGGCAAAAGGAAAGCGGCATCTAAAAAAACATATACAAATAGCAATGTACAAAAGATTGACATGCTCTGAGTCGCTAGGCTATTATGTATATGTCTTAATCTTGTCCGTTTATTCGAGCGGTAGCAGCGAAAAGTTGCAAACCTAGCGACGCCGTTCAACAATATCTCGGCATCATCCATCATAGAGGGCGAAACTTTTGCAAAAGTTTTCAAGAACGTAGGGGGGAGTATCATGGAGAAAAACCACAATGTATCAAGACGACAATTTTTAACCTATGCGTTATTGGGCACGGGCGGTTTTATGGCCGCTGGTTTGATCATGCCTATGGTACGGTTTGGTGTGGATCCTATATTGCAAGCCGATGCAGAAGGGGACATGATTGACGTTGCAGGCGTAGACGAATTGACGGACATACCACAAGCCTTTGATATGGAATACGAGCAAGACCACGGGTGGCATGTCGAAACAGTGCAGGAAACAGTGTGGATCTATTTGAATGGGGATGAGATCGTTGCACTTTCCCCCATTTGTACGCACTTAGGCTGTACAGTGAACTGGGGAACGGACCCAGATAATCCCGAGCAGTTCTTTTGTCCCTGCCACTTCGGAAGGTTTGAAAGAGATGGCACGAACGTTCCCGGTACACCGCCGACGGAACCGCTTCATCGTTATGACCACGAAGTTCGCGACGGCAGAGTATTACTGGGTAATCCATCACCACAAGTCTAGGAGGGGCATTTGTCATGTTACAACGTATCTACGATTGGATCGACGATCGTATAGATGTCACCCCACTATGGCGGGACGTGGCCGATCACGAGGTGCCTGAACACGTAAACCCCGGGTACCATTTCTCGGCATTTGTGTACTGCTTCGGGGGATTGACGTTTTTTACGGTCGTCATCCAAATTCTATCCGGCATGTTTTTGACGATGTATTATGTACCAGATATCGTGAACGCACACGCGTCTGTGGAGTATTTGCAGACCGATGTGGCGTTTGGAATGATTGTACGCGGGATGCACCATTGGGGAGCCAGCGTTGTTATAGTTATGGTGTTTTTACATACGTTACGGGTATTTTTCACAGGCTCATACAAGAAACCCCGTGAAATCAACTGGGTTGTAGGTGTACTGCTATTTTTCATTATTTTAGGCCTTGGGTTCACCGGTTATTTACTTCCGTGGGATATGAAGGCTTACTTTGCCACGCAAGTCGGATTGGAGATTGCCGAAAGTGTTCCGGTTGTCGGTGATCTGATCAGCAACTTGTTGGCCGGCGGAGAATTTATCGGAGCTCAGACGCTTACGCGTTTCTTTGCCATCCACGTTTTCTTCTTGCCGGGAGCATTGCTCGGGCTCATTGCCATTCATTTTATTATGATTCGCAAACAGGGCATATCCGGGCCACTATAGGAGATTGCCCCAATAAGCTGAATGAAAAAAACCTATGATTCTCGCCGTTTAAAGGCGAGTTCTGGGTTTTCCTAAACTCTTGAGGAGGGGAACCGATGCATCGAGGAAAAGGAATGAGGTTCGTTACGGACTCCAGAATTCCGGAACGCGAACATCGCATGGAAAACATACCTAAAGATTATTCGGAATACCCCGGCAAGACAGAGGCTTTTTTCCCGAACTATTTGCTGAAGGAATGGCTTGTCGGTGCTGTATTCCTCATCGGCTTTCTCTGTTTAACGGCCGCTCATCCGGCGCCGCTTGAACGGGAAGCTGACCCCACTGATACAAGTTATATCCCATTGCCGGACTGGTTTTTCCTGTTTTTGTATCAGCTGTTAAAATATCAATATGCATCCGGTGATTTTGATGTGTTAGGGTCCGTCGTTATTCCTGGTGTCGCCTTCGGTGCTTTATTGCTGGCACCGTGGTTGGACAAAGGATCGGAGCGCAGATTATCCCAACGGCCAATTGCAACCGGGATGATGACACTCGCCATATTGAGTGTGGTTTATCTAACGTGGGAATCGGTCGATCAGCATGATTGGGCGGCCGATGCTGAACAGGCTGCATTGGACGATGACGATATCTATGAAGTCGATCAAGCGCATGAAGGTTATGAGATCTATCAGTCACAGGGTTGTATTTCCTGTCATGGGGAAAACATGGAGGGGAATCCCGGTGTCCGAGGACCTGACCTATATGAACTTCCTTATGACTCGGAAGGCGTTGCCGAAATTTCCGTACACGGGATCGGAGAAATGCCTCCGGAGATGTTTGATGGATCGGATGAAGAATTAAGAATTATGTCCGAATACGTCGCCGATGGCGGTGGTGTAAACGAAGAGCTCGAATACCTGGCCGAGGATGACGTTGATGCGGACGACGCGGAAGCTGAAGACGACGAAAACGGAGACGATGAAGATACGGAAGAAGAAGCATAAGGATGATTGAAAAAAGCTGACATAGGTCAGCTTTTTTCACATCTAGCTATGGACGGGGAGTGGCTGCTTTGCGAGTATTCATAGGTTTTTTAGCCCGCCCACCGATGCTATGGGTTTTGTTGCTCATTAATGGCGGGGGGACATTATATGGATTTTATTGGTATGAAGGGCAGCTGGCGCAAACACCTGTTTATTTTCTGCCCTTTGTGCCGGACAGTCCTACCGCCAGTTTGTTTTTCACCGGAGTGTTGGCGGCATTTCTTTTGCGCAAGAATATCGGCCTATTGGAAGCTATCGCGGCAGTCACGCTTATCAAATATGGCATTTGGGCGGTGGTGATGAATGTGGGCGCCGATCTCATGGGCGGGCCGGTAAACTGGCAAAATTACATGCTGATCGCCTCCCATCTTGGAATGGCCTTGCAAGCGGTGTTATTTTTGCCCTATTACCGCGTGAAACCCTGGCATCTCGTCGTGGTTGGGATTTGGACCGTGCATAATGATATCATTGACTACGTTTATGGGATGCACCCTTGGGTAAGCCCGGTTTTGATGCCTTATATCGATCACATCGGTTATTTTACCTTCTGGCTCGGTTTGGCTGCGATCGCTGTTGTTTACGTTTTCAATGTGCGGCACCATCGCTATCGTCTTTCTTTGCCCCGTTAACTGGTCTACTCTTGTCCTTTTTTTCATATGCTTTCGATAAGAGGACAAGGGAGGGGGCTGTTCGGTGCGAGGCTGGTTAATCATGCTTGCGGCGACGATCTTTCTCATGGGTCTCGGCGCAGAGCAGGAAGGACAAGGACATGAAGGCTGGACATACATCGATGCCGAAGCCGAAGAGATTGTTGCACTCGTTCGATCCGAAAATTATGAAGAAGGGCGGAATCGCCTACAGGCACTTGCCGATGAACTAACGGCAGCAGACTATGAGGCAATGGCATTGGATGTTCACGATATGGGCACCATTATAATGAGTTATGAGCGCTTGGAAGGTGCGTTAACGGAAGTGTCGGTGGCCGGGGATGAACGACTGACGGAGGCAATGGGTTTTTATTATGTCGTTGATGCCGTTATTCAGCCGGAAAGCCCGAAATGGAAAGAAACGAGGCACGAGGTCGAAGAGCAATTGACACAGTTACGGGAAGCGGCATCCGAAGGAGGAACTTCATTTCAGCACGCGTGGAATGATTGGAGGAAAACCTTTGAAATGATCCACCCTGCGGCAACGTTACGATTGTCGCCATCCGACCGGGAAGAAGTACGCTCTCTTGTCACGTTCATGGATGAACATAGCCACCGTCTAAAAGAGGAAAAGGAAGCGCTACCGTTTTTTGATGCGTTGGAAAAGCAAATGATCCGTTTATACGAAGGCGATAGGGAGGAAAACGACCCATCCCTCGTCACTGTTATTGCCATCGTTGGAGGTGCGATACTGTTTTCACTCTCGTACGCCGGTTGGAGGAAATACCGGGGAGAAGCAAGAAGGGGCCGCAGAAGTCGTGATCGTTGACGCATATATACAATTTCAATAAAATAGAGCTAGGGTAGGAGAAAGTGTGGAGGTGAAAATATGGATTTAATGACGCTTTTGATTTATTTTGCCCTGATTATGATTATCCCCATCTATGCGCAAACGCGTGTGAAGTCCACGTACAACAAATATTCGCAAATAGGGAACAGTACGGGAATGACAGGCGCGCAAGTGGCGACGAAAATTATGCAGGATAACGGGATTTATGATGTGAACGTCGAACCGGTAAAAGGCACACTGACGGACCATTATGATCCTCGTTCCAAGACGGTACGGTTATCAGAAGATAATTATTACGGAACGTCGTTGGCCGGAACGTCCGTGGCTGCTCACGAAGTCGGACACGTCATTCAGGATGCGGAAGATTACAGTTTCATGCGCCTGCGCTCGAAGCTTGTGCCTGTGGCGAGTTTTGGCTCAAACTCGGCGATTTTTTTGATCATTGGTGGGATGCTTCTCCAATTTAGTGGTCTGATGCTCGTCGGTATTTTCGCGATGGCCGCGGCCGTCTTGTTCCAACTCGTTACGTTGCCGGTTGAATTTAATGCCAGCAATCGGGCGATGACACAGCTGGTCTCCAGCGGTGTTATACGCAACGACGAAGAAAAGGAATCCAAAAAGGTTTTAAACGCCGCTGCCCTTACGTACGTGGCGGGTGCACTTGTTGCCGTATTGGAACTTGTTCGCTTCGTTCTCATGTATGTGATGATGAACAACGACTAATCAATGTTTGAAACATGCGCCAGGGAGCCGACGCCCCCGGCGCTTTTTTTACGGTCAGAAAATATAGGGATCGTATAAAATACACGGTAGGCTTTTTGCCATCATCATTGTGGAAAGCCAAGTTTTTCTAATCATTGCATCGGTTTTTGTTCGTCATCAAATGTAAATCCTTCTCCAGCTACATCTTGAACGTTGGAGATGGATACGAACGCTAAAGGGTCGACTTTTTCAATAATTGTTTTTAAGCGATTAATTTCATGACGGCTGACGACACAATAGAGAATTTCTTTATTCGTGCCGGTAAAAGAACCGCGTCCGCTTAGAAGGGTTGCTCCCCGGTCCATTTCGAGCAGGATTGCATCTGCAATGGCCGAGCTGTTTTCTGATATAATAAAGGCAGCCTTCCCTGAGTAAGCACCTTGCTGGATAAAATCGACGACCCTGGACGCGACAAATACGGCAACGAGCGTGTACATTGCCTCCCGGTAATTTAAATAGACGAGCGATGAGGTAATGACCAGCAAATCAATGATGAAGAGGGTTCGGCCAATGCTCATGCCAAAATATTTAAACGTGAGTTTGGCGATAATGTCGGCACCGCCGGTCGTACCTCCATATCGGAAAACGATCCCCAAACCCGCTCCGATAAAAACGCCTGAAAAGAGCGCGGCAAGGGTAAGGTCATCCTGAAGAGGGACGTCAACAATCCGGTAGGTTTGGAATAACCATAGAAAGAAGGAAAGCCCAAACGTTCCGATCAAAGTGTACACGAAAAGGGAACGGCCAAGAACACGATAACCAATAAAAAACATGGGAATATTGAGTACGATGTTGGAAAGCGCGGGGTCAATCGTGAAAATAAAAAAAAGGATGAGGGTGATTCCCGTAAATCCCCCGTCGGCAAGATTGTTTTCCATGTTAAAATAAACGAGTCCGAACGACATGAGCGCGGTTCCAAGCAGCATCATAATGATGCGTTTGCCGTGTTGAAAAAAATGGATCAAACCTATTCCTCCTTTGCCGTGGGGTAAGCCCATCATATTATAGGCTTTTTTAAAGGAAGGGGCAAATGTTCTAATGGAAGGAGAAGGAAAGACAATGAACGAACCAACGATGAAAGCAATGCAAGCGGAAGTGGACGCATACATAGGCCAATTTAAGGAAGGTTATTTTTCCCCGTTGGCCATGTTGGCACGTATGTCGGAAGAAGTTGGAGAGCTGGCACGTGAGGTTAATCATTACTACGGAGAAAAACCGAAAAAAAGCGATGAAAAGGAAAGAGAAATGGAAGAAGAACTCGGGGATCTCCTATTTGTTCTCATTTGTTTTGCCAACTCCCTTGATATTGATATGACGGAGAGCTTTACAAGCGTTATGCATAAGTTCAATCATAGGGATAGGAATCGTTGGACATCTATTTATGAAGGAGAGGAGCATAACAATGGCTAATCGTGAAATTCGTATTATTTTGGCGGGTCCTCGCGGGAAAATGGGCACAGCAGCCCGCGATTTGATCGCCCATACTGCACATTTTTCACTTGTTGCTTATCTAGATCATAAGCCGCAAACAGAGACTCAATTTTCGGAGGGAGACGTTCCGATCTATACGGAAGCCGACCGTTGCTTTTCCGAGGTGGACGCAGATGTATTGATTGATTTAACAACGCCGCAAGCAGCAAAAAACCATTTGGAAACCGCGCTCGATCATCATATTCGCCCGGTGGTTGGGACGACGGGGTTTACGGATGAAGAAATTGAAGAGTTAAGGGAAAAAGCAGAAACGAAATCGTTGGGTGCCATGATTGTCCCGAATTTTGCAATCGGTGCGGTGTTAATGATGAAATTTTCACAAATGGCGGCCCGATATTTTGATGATGTAGAGATTATCGAGCGACATCACGATCGCAAACTGGATGCGCCGTCAGGCACAGCTTTAAAAACGGCTAACCTCATCTCCGACGTTCGCGGGGAGAAAACACAAGGCCATCCGAATGAAAGCGAAACCCTCGAAGGTGCACGAGGTGGACAAGTGGAAGGAATGCCGATTCACAGTGTTCGTTTACCGGGGCTTGTGGCCCATCAAGAAGTGGTCTTCGGCGGCAGTGGACAAACATTAACGATAAGACACGATTCCATTGACCGCGGTTCGTTTATGCCGGGCGTGAAACTGGCAGTGGAAACGGTGATGACGACCAAAACGCTCATTTACGGGCTTGAGCAGATGATCGAGTGATCGCATGAATATTGCTTGATAGCCCATGACCGTAAGAAGGATGAACTCATGAATGTCACCATTGCTTATCGGCATATTTTTGCCGCTCATTCTCAACATACGACAGCCGTCATGAATAACAGAAAGGGAAGGAGGGGCAGGGTCCAGCCGATTTACTATGAAAGCCTTAAAAATCGGGATTACATGTTATCCTACCGTAGGCGGTTCAGGGGTTGTAGCAACCGAACTTGGCAAACGCCTGGCGGAAAAGGGGCATGAAATCCATTTTATTACGTCTAGCTTACCTTTTCGATTGGAACGAGCTTACGCGAACATTCATTTCCATGAAGTAGAAGTGAATCAATACCAAATATTTCGGTATCCCCCGTATGACTTGACATTGGCCAGTAAAATGGCCGAGGTTACTGAAATGTATGGATTGGATCTTTTGCATGTCCATTATGCCGTTCCTCATGCCGTTTCTGCTGCTCTTGCGAAAGATATGAGCGGCGGGAACGTGAAAGTGATGACGACACTCCATGGGACGGATATTACCGTGCTTGCCCATGACCCGTCCTTGCAAAATATTATCCGCTATGGGATTAACCGCTCGGATAAGGTTACGGCTGTGTCCCGCTTTCTCGTAAACCAAACGAGGGACCAACTGGATATTGCAAGACGTATGGAGGCGATTTATAATTTTGTTCCGCCTAACATTTCCGTGCCTGCCAATGCGCATGCCATACGCCAAAGGTACGGAATCAAGGACGAGGAAGATGTGATCGTACATATGTCTAATTTTCGTCCCGTGAAAAGGGTCGAAGATGTGGTGCGTGCTTTTCGTTACATACGACAGGCTAAGCCAAGCAAACTGCTTCTCATTGGCGACGGGCAAGAACGCCATTCGATTGAAAAACTTGTCGAAGCGGAAGGGCTTCAAGACGATGCTTTATTTCTCGGCAACCAAAGCAGCATTTATGAACTACTCTCTCTTGCCGATGTCATGCTTTTGCTATCGGAAAAGGAAAGCTTCGGTCTTACGGCATTGGAAGCGATGGCCGTTGGCGTTCCGGTCATCGGGACAAATATCGGAGGCCTCCCCGAGGTGGTTCGTGACGGAGAAACGGGGATGATTTGCCCGGTCTACGATTATAAAGCAGCCGCCGAGGCAGCACTCGAGCTTCTCAATGATAAAGCGATGCATCGACGAATGGCTCACGCTGCAAAGGCACGCGCGTTTTCTCAATTCAACAGTGATACGATCGTAACCAAGTATGAAAACCTGTACGCGGAAATGCTGGAGCTTCCATGAATGCCATGAACGAAAGCAAGGAATGGCAGGTGGCATTCTCTATCCTGCAAACATTGAAACGTTACGGACATGAGGCGTATATTGTCGGCGGAGCACTTCGCGATTTGCTTTTAAAAGAAGCATTCGTGGACCTTGATATCGTCACTTCAGCAACGATATGTGAATTGAAAGGTATCTTTCCCAGCGCTGTTATCATACGCACGAATATCCCGCTTCTTTCTATGCGGAAGAATGATGTACGCGTAGAAATCAGTGAATTACATGCGCGGTCGCTGATGGAGAATTTAAGGGCAAGGGATTTTACCGTAAACGCGGTCGCGTTAAATGAAAGAGGAGAGTGGATCGATCCATTTCACGGGCAGAGGGATATTGAACGCCGAGAGCTACGACTCGTCCGCGAGGATTCGATCCGGTCGGATCCTCTGCGCATACTGCGCGCATCTCGCTTGATGGCTGCGTATCACTTCATCGCGGACCCCGGTGTGGCAAAAGCTTGCCGCGCCCAGCGTGGTCACTTAAATGCAATCGCTGCCGAACGAATCGGCGAAGAATTGAACCGCCTGTTCCAAAGCCGGGATGCTGCTTATGGCATGCAGTGGCTGGACGAGCAAGGCATCCTTTCGATTTTATGTCCGGATGCCTCCGGCCTACATAAAACCCCCGTGTTTTCGCCTTTGAATAAGGTCGATACACTTACGGAAAAATGGGTGGTATTTTTTTACCTGCTCGGAGAGAAAAATGTACGCCATCGCTTGAAAAAATGGCGTTTGTCAAAAGCAATGGTAAATACAGTGCACCGCTTGTTTTTTTATACGGGAAAGCGGCTGATGGCCACCTGGGACCGGCGAACCCTTTATGGAGCCGGAGAAAAAACGGCTTTGGCTGCGGAGAAAACGGCCCACGTCCTCTCCGATTCCGTCCCCGGAGGGGAAATGAATGTCAGAAAGCTTTTGGCTGAATTACCGATTCTTAACCGGCATGAGCTGGCGGTTTCCCCGCTTGAAATCAGTGCCCATATCGAACGCGAGCCGGGGCCTTGGCTCGGGAATATGTTACGTGCATTGGAAATGGCAGTGATTGACAAGCAAGTAAAAAATGAAAAGGGTCCGTTACTTACTTGGGTAAAGGAGCGATGGGATGAAACATAATCTGTTGCAAGTGTTAGCGGAAATGAAGGACGGCTATGTTTCCGGACAGCAATTAAGCGAACGTTTGGGTGTCAGCCGGACTGCAGTGTGGAAGCATATGGAAAATCTACGCAAGGAAGGGTATGTCATTGAAGCCGTCCCCCGTAAAGGTTATCTATTGAAAGAACGCCCGGAAACATTAAGCGAAGCTGAAATTAAAGCGGGTTTATCGACGCAAAGCATCGGCCAGACCACGGTTTATCAACCGACAGTGACTTCTACGCAGACGCTTGCAAAAGAAGCGTATCGTGAAGGGACCCCTCATGGAACAGCTGCCGTTGCCAGTGAACAGACCGGAGGAAGGGGGCGAATGGAACGGCTTTGGGAATCACCGGAACAGACAAGCCTCAGTGTATCCATTGTTGTTAAACCCGACATTTCGCTTAGAGAAGCACCACAGTTAACATTAGTGGCTGCGGTTGCGGTAGCAGAAGCATTGCAGCACACGACGGAACTCCCCGTGCAAATCAAATGGCCGAACGACATTTATATAAATAACCGAAAAATTTCGGGCATTTTGACGGAAATGCAAGCGGAAGCGGACAAAATGCAAATGATGATCGTCGGAATCGGATTAAATATTAATCAAAAACAAACCCATTTTCTCGATGATCTCCGGGAAAAAGCAACGTCCTTATACGTGGAAAGCGGTAAAGAATGGTCGCGGGTACAAATCTTGCAAGCCCTGTTTATCTCTTTTGAAAAATGGTATGACATCTGGATCGAAAACGGATTTGAGGACATTCGGGAAGCGTGGGAAAAATATGCGGCCCTTTATAAGCGACCGGTAAAAGCTGTACAAGGCAACAAAACCATCGTTGGGCACATGATGGGCATTAACCGTGAAGGCGTCTTGCAATTAAAGGATGAAAACGGGAACGTCCATTCGATTTATAGCGGTGATTTGGAATAATCCGGTGGAACTAGTACTCTATTCCAGAATTTCATTTCCTTCGTCGGTCGCAGATTGATATGCCACCCTTTGAGGTACGACCCGGCGAAAATCGTCCGTCTCAAAGTGGGAAAACATCCTTTTCGGGACGGCAGCATGATCTTTATCCCTCTCAGCATGGGGTGAATCCGGTCAAAGGATCCGATAACGCTTTTGCATCGATTACCTGTAGGATTGATGAAATCAACGAAAGTGTCTGTCTGATACATGCATACCATCGGGAGGAACAGTGAGTATTGCGAACGAGAAAGAATTTCTGAGACAGACCGCTAGCGTTTACAGCCGAAAAGGAGGAACGATGATGCTTATTTGCCGAACAAAAAAAGAATGGTTGGACGGTCGCGCGCAAATGGAGGATAGAGGATCGATTGCCCTCGTGCCGACAATGGGGGCGTTGCATCAAGGGCATCTGCAGTTAGTGGAGCAAGCAAACACCGATTATGACCAAGTGGTCATGACGATTTTCGTCAATCCCTTACAGTTCGGGGAAGGGGAAGATTATGACCATTACCCGCGACAGGAAGAGGCGGATATTGAAAAAGCAAAGGCGGCAGGTGTCGACGTTCTTTGGGTACCGTCGGTGCAAGAGATTTATCCACGTGATCCGGCCGTAACCGTTAGGGTGGGAAAAATGAGCGAACGCCTTTGCGGCCGGCATCGCCCCGGCCATTTTGACGGGATGGCCACCGTAGTGATGAAGTTTTTGCAACTCGTACGTCCGAACGCTGCCTATTTCGGAAAAAAAGACAGCCAGCAGCTCGCGATTTTAACGCGCATGTGTGAGGACTTCCATTTAGACGTTACCGTTGTCGGCGGTGAAACCGTTCGCGAAGAAGATGGCCTGGCCCTTTCCTCGCGGAATGTATTTTTAAGCGAGGGCGAACGAAAAGAAGCACCGCTTTTATATGAAACTTTAAAAGAAGGCAAGGAACGGTTTCGTCAGGAAAAGATGAGTCCGGCGACCTTGGAGCGCGAAATCTTGGCCAGCCTCTCGGAACGTATCACGGCTTCCATCGATTACGTGGAGCTGTTGACATACCCGAGTCTGGAGCCGTTGCACGAGAATGACAAGGACGAACAGCTCATTTTCGCTGCTGCCGTTCGCTATCCACAAGCGCGTTTGATTGACAATGTTATTTTTGAGCGGGATTAACTTAAAACTATTACTATTCTAGTTGCGTATGTCAAACGGACTTCAAAAAGGATCTGAGAAGTGGTCATAAGTTCTAAAATCAGCAAAATCGCTGAAACGAGAACGTTAGACGTTCTCATACAATTTAAAATCAGAACGATTCAAAAAGCAGATCACAAGAAGTGGTTATTCATCGAGTCAGATCTTAAAATTTAATCTTATAATCCCAGAATTCGTACTCCAGCCAACCATGCCCTGGGAAATTGCCAGTATGACGATAATGGCGGTTTATGATAAAATATATGGGATATTGAATAGCGAAAAATGATGTGATGTATGCTATGAACTTAAATAAATCGAATAAATTCGTCGTGATTGATGTGGAAACGACGGGGAATCGGCCGCAGGACGGGGACCGGATTATCGAAATAGGTCTGGCCGTCGTATGGAATGGTGAAGTCACGAAGACGGCTTCTTCATTTGTGTCCTGCGATCAGGAAATCCCCCCATTTGTTAGCAGGCTCACCGGCATAACAAAGGATGACCTTATTGATGCCCCTTCATTTTCGGAGTTAGCGCCCCGTATTTTAGACGATTTGGACGGCGCTTGTTTGGTTGCCCATCATATTGATTTCGATTTACAATTTTTGAACAATGAGCTTGAGCGTGCCGGTTATGAATCCTTTCAAGGCAATGTGTTAGACACGGTGGAAATGGCGCGCATGCTCTATCCAACGCTTGATGGGTATCGGTTGGCTTCATTAGCCGAGCAATTTAACCTTGTGCATGATCAACCTCATCGCGCCGGGAGTGATGCCGAAGTTACGGCTCATCTTTTGCTGCTGATGAAGAAAAAACTTTATGCGTTGCCGTTTGTCACGTTGCAACAGTTGGAAGCCTGTACCACTGATACGTTTAGCGGGATGCAATTATGTATATATGAAGCGATGAAAACGGTGAGAACAAGTCATCATAAAAATGACAGCTCTTATGCCATTTATCGAGACTTCGCTTTGAAAAAGCCACAGGCAAACAATCGAACACAAGCAAAGGTGTCGATCCCGTTTCATGCCGAGCATTTTTTCGGAAAGGACGGTGCGCTGTCTAGTATCTCTCCCTCTTTCGAACATCGTAACGGCCAAGTGGATATGGCCGAAAACGTGCATGCTTGTTTTGAGGACGGAAAACACCTTATCGTAGAGGCTGCAACTGGCACGGGGAAAACGCTTGCTTACTTGTATCCCGCCGTTTACAAAAGCAGGGAGAACGAGGCTCCGGTCGTGATTGCAACGGAAACCGTTGCCCTGCAACAACAAATCAAGGATCGGGATGTGCCTTTATTGGAAAAAGGGTTGGGTCTCCCAATTGAAGCGGCGGTTCTAAAGGGTCGGAGCCATTATTTATGTTTACAAAAGTTCGCGCATTTTTTGGAGCAGATAAGAGGGGCGAGACAAGCATCTTACGACGAACAATTAAGTGTCGCTCAACTGTTGATTTGGCTGACAGAAACAGAAACCGGGGATGTGGAGGAACTTAATTTGCCAAACGGGGGATATGCCCTGTGGGAAGAATTAAAAAGTGATCCGGAATCTTGCACACATTCGAATTGTACTTTTTTCTCCCGTTGTTATTATCCGCGGGCCAGGGACAACGCCAGGCAGGCTGATCTTATTATTACGAATCATGCCCTCTTGCTCACGGATCATTTTCAGGAAACGAGTACGCTCCCTTCCTACGAGCATTTGGTCGTGGATGAAGCTCATCATTTGGAAGAAGCTGCCGGCCGTCACTTGGGAGCAAGCATGAGTTACCAACATTTCATGCGTTTGTACAATCAATTTGGGGTACAGGAAAACGCCGGTTTATTTGCCAATATTTCCGTTGTAATTGATAGGCATCCGACCGCGGTTTCTGCCGATTGGCCGAACGAACGCAAACAAGAATTGCAATCGTTACACTATGAGTGGAATCAATTGTTTAATGCTTTGCAAACGGCGATTGTAAAAAAAGACAAACGCACACGGCAAAAAAGCGAAGGATATCTCCCCGAAGACGTGGTCGATACCAATGTATTTGATGCTTGGAAGCGGGTGGAGGCAGGGGGAAAAGATGTCATTCGTGCCTGGCGTTCCATCACTCGTACATTAAAAAAAGAGGCACTCACGCCCGCGGAAGAAACGTTGCTGCAAAAAGTGAACACCCTCTGCAATGACTTGGAAGAAGCACAATCGATACTTGCATCTTTGCTAACTTCTGTTGAAAATGAAGTGTATTGGGCAGAGAGCGATGCCAATAAGCGACCGGACCGTCTGCGGTTGTACCGAAGGCCGATTAATATTAGCGAGCAGCTCTCCGGGAAATTTTTTTCAAACACGAAAAGCATTATACTCACCTCGGCGACGCTTACCGTGAAAGGTTCTTTCCAATATACGATCGACCAACTCGGGTTAACGGACACCCAGCCGAAATGTTTGCAACTTTCTTCTCCATTTCAGTATGAGAAGCAAGCACAGTTGCTTGTTCCGGAAGATTTTCCGGAGATACGTCAGGATGGAGAGGAACGTTTTACAGAAGCAGTGGCCCAATTTCTTCGTTCCCTCACGTCGAGTGTCAACGGCCGGATACTCGTTCTGTGCACCTCTCATCAAATGGTAAAAGCAGTGTCCCGGATGATGAAGCCGCATATGCAGCGTTTGAATTATTCCCTTTTTGCTCAAGGCGTGAATGGGGATAACCGTTCCAAACTTGTGAAACAGTTCCGTAACCAGGAGCGGTCGATATTAATGGGAACGACGACATTCTGGGAAGGCATCGACTTACCCGGGGAAGACGTAAGGGCACTCATCATCGTACGTTTGCCTTTCGCACCGCCGGATGACCCGGTATACATGGCAAAAGCGAAGCAGATCGAAGCGAGTGGAGGCAGTGCATTTAGCCGACTTGCCTTGCCGCGGGCGGTTCTTCGCTTCAAACAAGGGTTCGGACGTTTGATTCGTACAAAAAGAGACCGTGGGCTCATCTTTGTTTTAGACAAGCGCATTATCCAGGCCCGTTATGGAAAGGTTTTTTTGCGTTCCTTGCCTACATTGCCGAGTGTTTTCGCCCCCTCTAAAGAATTGCTTGCACGCGCTGACGAATTTTTCCACGATGGGAAGCGCCCGTAAAACTCCCGCTTCAACCCCGTAAGCGAAGAGATTACGGCGACTAACACCCGGATTTCGACGTACAGGAGGTACTAGTGCCGGGTATTGCCACAGGACGTGGCGGTCTTTGCCGGCGTACCTTAAAGTCAGAGGAAACCCACCTCTGATGGAAGTTTCACTTTACCAGCAGGAGGACGACGTTCGATGATACCCCCCTATGTGATAGCGAATGTAGCGATTATTGATGCGGTGCGGATAATCCCTGAAGGATATATCAAGGTGAAAGACAAAAAAATTGTTGCTGTCGGAGAGGGGGATCCGCCGCCCGAAGACGGTTGGGAACGAATAGATGGTCGGAAGAAAATTCTTATGCCGGGGCTTGCCAATACGCACGGCCATACACCGATGACATTGCTTAGGGGAATCAGTGATGATTTGCCGCTTGAGCGCTGGTTAAAAGAAAAAATTTGGCCAGCGGAAGCTTCATTGGATGAAGAAAGTGCTAATGTCGGCACGGCACTCGCGATCGTTGAAATGATGCGGTCCGGCACGACTTGTTTTGCCGATATGTATCATCTCAACCGGGAAGGCGCGGCGTTGTCGGCGGAGGAATCGGGTATGAAAGCTTCTCTTGCGCGCGGAATGATTGCTTTTGGCGCTAAGAAAGAGCAACAAGAAAAGCTAAAAACAGCCATTGACTATGCGAAATCATGCCAAACGTCCTCGAGTGGGCGCTTGCGGGGCGCTGTTTTCCCCCATGCCCCTTACACATGCCCGCTTGAATTTTTGCGTGATGCAAAAGCAGAAGCTGAGGAAGCATCGCTACCTTTGCATATTCACATTGCCGAAACACGAAAGGAAGTAAAGGAACACGAAGCCAAGCATGGCATGACCCCGGTTGCCCATCTTTTGGAAGCGGGAATCCTGACGGTAGGTTCGCTCGCCGTACATGCCGTCCATATCAGCTATTCGGAAATGACAGGATTGAAAAAGAACGGCGTTCACGTATCCCATAATCCGCAAAGCAATTTAAAATTGGGGTCCGGGATCGCGCCGCTGCCCCAACTGCTCAGTCACCGTATTCCCGTTTCCCTCGGCACAGACAGTGCCGCTTCGAATAACACATTGGATCTATTTGATGAAATGCGGCAAGCAGCGATGGTTCATAAAGGCGTGGAAGAAGAGGCGAACGCGACACATGCGCAAACGGTTGTAGAGATGGCGACTGTTAACGGGGCAAACACGCTTGGCTTTTCCAACACGGGATTCATTAAAGAAGGCTATGATGCCGATTTTATTCTCATCGATAGTGATCAAGCACACATGATCCCGCGGATCAATCACGGAACACTCGTTTATTCCGCTTCAGGGCGCGATGTAACCGACGTTTTCGTTGAAGGGCGGCCGCTCATGCGCGATGGCGAACTCCTCACCATGGATGAGGAGAAGATTCGTCATGAAGCAATGAATAGGTCAGCGACGCTTGCTGCCTCCCTTTAAGCTTGATTAGAAGATAAACATACGTAAAGGACAAAAAAGGAAAGGCTGCGTGAAACAGCCTTTCGTGTGCGGGCGTTTATTTATTTCCCTCTAGAAGAGAGCAGTCTTATTATATCCAAACCACGGACGTCGTTTACAAAGAAAATCTCGGCAAGGATGCAAGTCCGTGCCTCGTTTGGGAAGCCGGCATCGGCAGCTAACGTGTACGGCAAAAGAAAGGATTCATCAGGAGGGAGCGTGCCATGCGAAGTTGGATGATTTTGGGTACTGTTACCCTTGTTATTTTATTGGGACTTGGTGTTTTTGGATTTTATCAAAGCATTGAAGTCCCAAAAGAAGAACAAAAAGAAGCAGTTGCATCGCTTGTATCGGAGGAAGAAGATGCGGAAACCTTTGATGATTTCCATTTATTCTTCGGCATGGAAACGATCTATGTAGCTACGGTAACGCAAACAGACGGGGAAGCGTATTATTGGTTTTATGATGAGGGGTATGAACGGATCGACCGCGTCCCTACTGCCGGCGTAACGGATGAAGAGACCGTCATCGATGAGGCTCGTTCCGAGCATGGAGAAATCGATGTGCGAGATATTCGTATCGGTTACGAAGAAGAGGAGATCGTCTATGAACTCGTCTATACGGACGCAAGCGCTGCCCTTCACTACGAGTATTATACAGTGGAAGACGGAGAATCATTCAAACGATACCGCCTGCCCGGCAACAGTGAAGCCTGAGCAGCATACAGCAGATGCAACACCCTTTGTTTAGTGTTGCAGTTCTACTTGTCATTACGTACACTTTAAATAAGGAAGCCGGCCAAGGGATCCCCTTATGTAAAAGCGCCGGCAATTGCGCGACTTGCGCTTTTGAAGGAGGAGCAATATGAAACTGTCGAAACGAGTGCAACAGATCACCCCATCATCAACGTTGGCCATTACTGCAAAAGCGAAAGCATTAAAAGCAGCGGGGCATGATGTCATCGGTTTGGGCGCCGGAGAACCGGATTTTAACACCCCTGAATCCATCATTGAAGCAGCCACCCTTTCCATGAAAGAAGGAGAGACAAAATATACGCCGTCCGGAGGATTGCCTACGCTTAAAGAAGCGATTATCGATAAATTTAAAAGAGACCAGCACCTCACCTACATACAAGAGGAAATCATGGTATCTTCAGGTGCCAAGCATGCGTTGTATACCATTTTTCAGGCTCTGTTGGACGAGGGGGACGAAGTGATCGTACCCGCTCCCTTTTGGGTGAGCTATCCCGAACAAATTAAACTCGCCGGCGGAACACCCAACGTTTTGCAAACAAAAGAAGAGAACGACTTCAAAATAACAAAAGAAGCATTAACGAATGCGATCACACCGAAAACGAGGGCATTAATCGTTAACTCTCCAAGTAATCCAACCGGAGGCATGTATACGAAAGATGAACTGCTTGCCATCGGAGAAGTGGCGGCGGAGCATGATATCCTGATCGTCTCCGATGAAATTTACGAAAAACTGATCTACGGGGATGCAAAGCATTATTCCATCGCCGCTCTTTCGGAAGATTTAAAAGCGCGTACCATTATCGTAAACGGTGTTTCGAAGTCGTACTCCATGACGGGATGGAGAATTGGCTATGCTGCAGGTGATAAGGAGATCATCAAGGCAATGAGCAACTTGGCAAGCCATTCTACATCAAATCCGACGACGCCGGCACAGTACGGTGCGATCGCTGCTTATAATTCGGACCAGACAGCCGTTGAAGAGATGCGTCAAGCGTTCGAAGAACGGTTAGACCGGGCATACGAGAAGATCATTCAGCTCCCGGGCGTCAGTTGTATGAAACCGCAAGGCGCATTTTATTTATTCCCGAATGTAAAAGAAGCGTCAAAAGCCGGTGGCTTCGCATCGGTGGACGATTGGGCAGCTGCTTTGTTAGAGCAAGAACAAGTGGCGATTGTCCCCGGATCAGGGTTTGGCGCTCCTGACAATGTGCGTTTGTCCTATGCTACCTCTCTTTCGTTAATCATGGCTGCTTTAGAGCGGATCGAGCGCTTTATTGAGCGTACGACGTCTTGAATCATAAAAACGATCAGTAGTAAAGAGAGACAACCATGAACGAAAGGAGAATACGTATGGAACGAGACGTTATGATCAAGCTTTTGGAAAAAGGTCATGTATCGATTCCAGTCGTATTTCTTGATTATTACGATGCGCTTGGCATAAATGAGAAGGATATGATGTTGTTGCTTCACATTCACCGTTTTGTCCAGCAAGGCCATACATTCCCAACCCCCGAGCAATTGGCGCAAAAAATGACATTAACCGTCAACAATTGCCAAGAAGCGATCGGAAGGTTGTTAAAACGAGGGGTTCTTCGTCTCGAACAAAGTGAAGACGACAACGGTGTAATGTACGAAACGTATAGCCTTGGACCTTTTTACGAAAAAGTTGTTGCTTATCTTGAAGCAGAGCACGCACCGGAAAAAAATAAAAACGATATAGATGCCGGGGAACTGTACCGATTGTTCGAAAATGAATTCGGCCGTCCACTTTCTCCAATGGAAGGGGAGACCCTCGCCATGTGGATTGACCAAGATCACTACACGTATTCATTAGTGCAAGCAGCATTGCGTGAAGCGGTTATATCGGGCAAATTAAATTTGCGTTACATTGACCGCATCCTTTTTGAATGGCAAAAAAACGGCATCAAAACCCCGGAAGAAGCAGATGCCTTTAGTGAAAAATTCCGACAAAAGCAAAGGGGAAAATCAACGAAAGAACAACCGACCCGGCCGTATCCAAACTATAATTGGTTGGAAGCTGATTAGGCGACGAAATGAGGCATGAAAATCATGTTATCAAAAAAAGACACCGTTTATGCCCTTGAAACAATGGAAGAAATGTTTCCGGAGGCGAAATGTGAGCTTTGGCATCGGAACGCTTTTGAATTGCTTGTGGCAGTTATATTGTCTGCCCAATGTACGGATGCCCTCGTTAATAAAGTGACTCCGGGTTTGTTTGAAAAATACAAAGGCCCCGAGGATATTTCTGCCAGTTCCCAAGAAGAACTGGAACAAGCGATACGCTCCATCGGCCTCTACAGAAATAAGGCAAAAAACTTAAAGAAAATGAGCCATTCTCTTTTAACGCACTACAATGGCACAGTGCCCGCGGATCGTGATGCATTAATGGAACTCGCCGGTGTCGGGCGCAAAACCGCGAATGTGGTGGCATCGGTGGCTTTTGATTTGCCTGCCATCGCCGTGGATACCCATGTGGAACGCGTGTCGAAACGACTCGGCATTTGTCGGTGGAAAGACAGTGTTTTGCAAGTAGAAAAAACACTGATGGAAAAACTGCCGGAAGATAAATGGTCAAAAAGCCATCATTTGCTTATTTTTTTTGGCCGATATCATTGCAAAGCTCGTAATCCATCCTGTCCGGAATGCCCCTTGCTCTCCATCTGCCGAGAAGGCCAAAAACGAATGAAATAGAAGAGCCAAGCAACCGGATGAATTAGACGCACAGGAGATGCTAGTGCCGGCATTGCCACAGGACGTGGCAAGCTTGGCCGGCATACCTTAAAAAGGAGGAAAAGGCGTGACGACGGAAACCCTCACCCCTTTGGAAGAACGAAAACGAACATTGCCATTCGGTGAACCGGAACAAGCGAGATTGGAAAAGCTTGATGAAAAACTTAGTTCTGATACTCCCTTTTCCGTAGCTGTTTGCGGACATTTCTCCGCAGGAAAATCAACGTTGTTAAACCACCTGCTTGGGGCTGACCTTTTACCATCCAGTCCGATTCCAACAACAGCAAATATTATGACAATCGCTTCCGGCGATCCGGGTCTCACGGCGATAACAAATGATGGCGAAACGCACGTTTTCACCGGCCACATCCCCTGGGAGAAGTTGCAAACCTTCGCACTCGATGGTACGGGTGTTCGGAAGGTTGAACTTTCCCTACCCCTTCGTTTTCTTCCCAAAGACGTAACACTAGCGGATACCCCCGGAGTGGATTCAACCGATGGTACCCATGAACATGACACGGGAAGCGAGTTGTTAACGACAGATGCAATCATTTATATGACGGATTATAATCATGTACGTTCGGAGACAAACCTTCGTTTTTTACGGCAAATGCAACGGGAAAACAAGCCAATCATTCTTGTTGTCAATCAAATTGACAAACATGACGAAAATGAGTTGTCTTTTTCTATTTTTTCCCATGGATTGCGGGATATGTTGCAACGATTCGATATCCATCCGATCGCCATTTATTTTACATCAGGCCATCAACTCGACCATCCATACAATGAACTTTCAAAGTGGATCGGAGACATGCGCTCTCTTCTTTATCACGCTGGATCCCTCAAAGATGAATCAAAAACGCGAATGGTCCGAAGCGCCGTCTCCGCTCTTTTGGAACGTTTGTACCAGGACCGCTCCCGGGGAGAACAAGCAATTGAACATTCCCTGCAAGCACACGGGTTTTCTGTCGGAGATCATCAAACGCTCGTGCAGATCCGTGAAAGGGTAAAACGATTGGACGATGAAACAAGAGAAGCGACAGCTGATTTGCGTCATCGGCTCGATGAATTTTTTAAGCAAACCTATCTGTTCCCCCATGACTTAATGGAGGCGACAAAAACCTGGATTGAATCACTGGATCCATCATTCAAGGTCGGAATGTTCGGGTCGAAAAAGAAGAAAACAGCCGAACAAGAGAAGCGGGAAGAAGCGCTGCTTCTCGCGTTGAAACGGCGCTGGGATACGGAAGTGCATTTGTACTTAAGCGAGTACTTTAAGAAGCTTACGCTCTCGCCATCCATTGCCCGCCACGCGCAAGCGGTCGTACAGGCCATCCCTTTTCGGGCCGAGGATTCCGAATGGCTACGTTCATTTGTTGCCGACGGGGTTAAAAACGATCAGTATGTTTATACATTGGCTTCCCGTTTGAATCACGCGTTGCTAAAAGAAGTGAAGAATATGATTGAGCCCTTATACAGGGAAATCGTTACCGATTTTGAACAGCAAACCGAAGAGGAACGATTTCGGCTTTTGGAGAAAGCGGAGGAATTTCAGGAAATTGAAACGTTGGAAGCAGAAAATGACAAACACTTAAAAACCCTCGACGATTCTATTACGCGTGTAAAAGTATCGTTGACAGAGGTAGAAGGCGACGAACGTTTAGAGGAAGACATGAAAGCATTATTACAACAAACGCTGCATCTGGACGGCTTGCACACCGACATTGAAGTTAGTGAACGCAGCGAGCCGGAACCCGAGGAAAGGAAAGCGTTTTCGATCGAAACATTTTCACAAGAAGGGCAAAGCCAACCGCAAATCGATGTCCGGGCTTTAAAAGAAACAGTGGAAAAATATATCGATCAACCGTACGCTGAGGACGAGCGAAAGGATTTGCTCACGACTATTGAAAAGGCGGAAAAGTCCGATTATACGTTTGTCATGGCAGGCGCTTTCAGTGCCGGGAAATCAACGTTTTTAAATGCCCTCGTTCAGGAGGAGATCATGCCGGTGTCCCCTCATCCGACGACGGCATCGCTGACCGTTGTTCGCTATCCGGATGAGAAGCATCAACATGGCGATGTGGCCGTTCAAATAAAATCCGAAGCCGTGTTGGACGCGGAAATTCAAGCGGTCGCCTATGAATGCGGTTATACATTTAATTTAACGCGTTTAAAAACAGCCGAGGGCCTTTCGATTGTAAAAACAACGACGTTGGAGGAAAAACAGCGGCTCGAGTATTTACGTGCGCTACAATTAGCCGTAAAAAAAGAACAATATGCATACGGGAAAACCTATGAAATGTCGCTTCGGGAGTGGCAAAAAATCGCGGCAACAGAAGACCATGCCTGTTTAATTGAAGAATCAACCGTGTATTTTCAATCGGATATGACAACAAAAGGCTGGTCACTCGTGGATACTCCGGGCGTTCAATCGGTAAACGAGCGCCATACGAGAATGGCGGTCGAAAAAATAAAGAAAGCCGATCGGTTTATGTACGTCACGTATTATCACCATGCCTTTTCCCGCGCAGATGAATCGTTTATTCAACGAATCAAAGAGATTCAAGTACCTCATTACATGGTGATTAACGCGGCAGATCTGGCCAAGCACGAGCAAGAAGAACAGTACGTAACGACATTCGTCAATGATCAATTAAAACAAGCCGCTTGCCGCGAAACGGTTACGGTCCCTCTGTCAAGCAAACGTGCCCTAACCCCCGCCGGTGACCAGCGGTTTTCCGATTTCATGCATTATTTGGAAACAGTGGAAGGCACGCGTTTACAATTAAACTCTCATCAGGAAATGAGCGAGCAGTTGCAAACCTTAATGAACGCCCTTCATACGGTTGCAAGCATCGGCAAACGGCCATTAGCGGAGCGAAAAAGGCAAGCGGAACAGGAAACACGCACATACAGGGAAAACGAGTGGGAAAGCCTTAAAAACCTTGACGTGGACGATGGAGAAATAAAGGTCTGGGAAGGACATGCAACGAGACGATTGTTATTGGTTTTTGCTGATCGTTTTGCCACCTCGATTCATGTGGCTTCCGTAAATGCCAAAGATAAAAATGCTCGGGAAAAACAACTGCATGAGGCATTAGACGCATTTCTAAAGGAATGTGAAACCGAGTGGCAAAACGAACTGTATGCACTGGTAAACCAAGTGCGTGCATCATTAACAGAGCAAATCAGTCGGGTTTACGGAGGTAAGCGTACTTTTGAAGACACGTATATCCGCTTGGAAACAGGGATTGACTTTCATTTGCCGGTCCAATCGCTGCAAACGTTGACGAAACAACGAAAACTAAAAAAATCCTTTTTTTATGATGGCGAATTTGACGCTTTCAAAACAGAAGTGTTTTCATTATTGGAGGAGCATGTACGCGATCGAATTCAAGTTGCGGCCAATTCGGTAAAGAAAGACAAAAATGAACAACTGGAAAAACTCAAGGAACATGTGCAAAAAGAGCTGAAAACCAAAGAAAAGAAGCAGGCGGACAGACTACAATTTCTCACGTCTGAACATCCGGATATGACCCCGGTGGAAGAAGAGCTTGAAATGCTAACGACCGTTTGACCTCCCCACCGTGGCCAAGACGAAACAAGCGGCGCATCCCATAAACAATGGGATGCGCCGCTTTTATGATCACTTTTAAGCATTAATCGTCCTCGTCCTCGTTTTCGTTGCCGTTTTGCTCCGCTTCATTGCCCTCATCATTGTCTTCGCCGTCGTCTCCATCTCCGTTCTCCTCGTCCTCGGTTGTTTCGTCTTCTTCTGCGCCCTCCTCCTCACTTTCATCATCACTCTCATCGTCTTCCTCTTCGTCCCCGTCTTCATCGTCATCTTCGGAACGTCCTTCTTCGTCCTCATCCTCATCCGGATCGTCTTCCTCTTCCTCAACGCCTTCCGGGACTTCAACACTCGTTTCTGCAGTATCGATGCTGGTGTCATTTTGCATTGCTGCGACTTCAAAGAGGTGACCTCCGGGTTCGGGGTCGGAAAGCACGTATTGTTGTTCGGCGGTGTCGGCAACCTCGCTCATGCCGTCCCCGGGATCATGGCTGACGGAGAACGAGACATCCCCCGCTTCTTCAGGAAAGTCCCAACGAACGACAATTTCCTCTTCCTCTTCATCATAGGAGGCATCCAGCCCCGAAATCGTCCCGTCCACTTCATAGGTGTCAGATGTTTCCTGAGGTTCATTGCCGCAGACGAATAATTCTGTCGTAATTGCATCACTCGGTGTAAATTCGCTTGGTAACTGACCGCTGCCTTCTTCCATTTCACTTTCACAAACGGAATCAGGTTGCGCGAAGTCCGCGGTGCCTTCTCCTGCGTGAACCTCTGACATGACGATCCTGAAAATATCCCGGGCGAGTTGTTGCTCTTCTCCGGAAGCCAAATAACCGTCTCCACGGTTACTGTGCCCGGTCCATACAGCTGCCGTATAATCGGTCGTATAACCGTTAAACCAAACATCGGGAACCGCTCCTGCAGGCACGTTTTCCCGTTCCTCCTGGGAAAAGTTCGATGTGCCGGTTTTACCCGCCAGCGGTAATCCTTCGATGTTGGCCCGTTGTCCGGTGCCGGACGAATCAGACACTACCCCTTTGAGTACATCAGAAATCATATAAGCCGTATAGTCGTTCATTGCTCGCTCGGATTCAGGAGAGAACTCGATCTCACGTCCATCCCGAAATTCAATCTTGCGGACAGCGTGCGGTTCATTGTATACGCCGTCATTTCCGAAGGCCGCGTAAGCGCCGGCCATATCCAAACTATTGACTTCTTCTCCGGTGCCGCCCAAAGCATAGGATTCGGTAACTTCATCGAATTCGAACCCAAGCCCTTCCGCGAAAGATTGTGCGCTGTCCGTGCCGACTTCCTGGATCGCCTTTACGGCCGGGATGTTTATAGAGCGCACGAGGGCTTCCCGCATAGTGACTTCGCCGCTGTAACTTCCGCCATAATTGGTAGGTTCCTGATCACTGTCGGTGTATTCATGGGGCTCATCGAGGAGGCGTTCTCCCGTTGACCATTGCTGGTAATCAATGGCCGGCCCGTAAGCAAGCAACGGTTTAAACGTTGAACCGGGTTGGCCCCCGCCTCTTGCCGCGTGATTCCACGCTCTTTGTCCCTCGGTTTCCTGACGGTTTCCGACCATGGCACGCAAGGCTCCCGTTTCGGTATCCAGCAGGGTGAAGCCAACTTGAAACTCTTCATTATCCGGGTAGTGCGCAATGTAATCATTCGTTTGAATCACGTCTTCCGCGTATGCTTGGGCATCGGGGTCCAACGTGGTGTAAATATCAAACCCGGCGGCATACAAATCCGCGCTTTCAATGCCATCGATATTTTCCACTTCCCTCATGACTTGCTCAACAAACGATTCATACATTCCTTCATCTTCCGCAGGGGTGTAATCCAGTTGATCTTCAATACTGACTGCCCTTGCTTCAGTAGCTTCATCATTTGTAATTAACGCTTGTTCCTCCATCAAGGAAATCACCAAGTTCCGTCGTTCTTCAGCGTTTTCAGGGTTACTTTCCGGGTTATAGTAAGAGGGGCGCCTCGGAATGGCCGCCAATACAGCCGCGTCGGCAATGGTAAGTTCGCTTAAATCTTCTTTGTTGAAATAACGAATCGCAGCCTCGCCAACCCCCCACGCGCTCTCATCAAAATAATTCACGTTTAAATACATTTCCAAGATCTCATCTTTGGAATATTGTTGTTCCATGCGCAGGGCAAGCCATTGCTCTTGCACTTTTCTTTCAATCGTTTGGTCTGCGGATAAAAAGGCTTGCTTAACAAGCTGCTGCGTAATCGTACTCGCGCCTTCCGCGCCAAAACCATCCGTAATATTGGCGGCGATGGCACCGCCGATCCTGCGAAGGTCAATGCCCGAATGGTCGTAAAAGCGATAATCTTCCACCGCGATGAAGGCATTTTTTAGGTGGTCGGGCATTTCTGCAATATCACGATAGGTGCGATTTTCCGTTCCCTGTAAGCGCAAAACCTCATTATCGTCCTTGTCGTAAATCGTGGCGCTCTCCGCGAATACAAGCTCATCGGGATCAAGGGGAGGAGCGTTTGAAATCATCGCTATCGCCGTTGCCGTCCCGCCGATGATGACAACGAGTAAGGCGATGAGCGCGCTTACCACGACCTTCTTTAAAGTGCCTCTTTTCTTTTTCCCTTGTTTTTTTGTTTTTTTATTTCCATTACGCGCCGCTTCTTGGGCACGACGTTTTTCCGTTCTTGATCGGTATTCGGACATAGAATACGGTTCCCTCATTTCTAAATAAAGCCAGTCTCCTCAACTATTTGTCGATGTTTGTCCTCATTTGTTACGGATGTTACCTAAAAGAATAACCGATCGACAGCCGGCAAAAAATTGATGGGAGGAATGATGCCATTTGGTACAGCTATACTATTTTCGGCAATCACTTGCTTTTGTAATGATTTGCGTGTACTTTTCTCTTTTAATTGTACAAAAACAGAGGCTTTCATCACAAAAATTTCATCGCTTTCCGTGAAGCGGAGAATCAGAAACGCACACCCTCGTTGCTCATTGACGTCAGCTAAGTGTTGCAGTTGGTGGTCATGAAAATTTTTAAATGGAAACGATTGTTTCTGTCTCGTTTCCTTCGCTTCAAAATCGAGATGAAATCCGCGATAAACCCCATTGTAGTCAGTCGTTGAAGCTTGTCGAAAGTAGGCTTCCGTAATCTTTGCCCGGCTTCTCGCTGGATAGTCAACGTTAACAATTTGTACAGGTGTCGGTTTTTTATGGATGACGGCCAATTTTTCCCGCCGGTAGAAAGCGATCGATTCGTTGATGTCGTCTTCCAGCCGCATGCCTCGATTCCCGTTGCCTGCTGAAGGAAGGGAGGAGGTTGTTTTTTTGGATGTATACAATTTTCCGTTGGGATATCGAAAGCGCACTGAATGCTCCATCCTTTCTTCGCATGATGAATGGTTTCCAATCAACATTAAATAATACCATAAATAAAAGAATGATAGAACCACCTTTCGCCTTGTCCTTTGAAATGTTAAACTTTAATTGGTAATAATATTACGGAAATGAGGCAAATTATGACGCTGAAGCCTTTAAATATCGGTTTTGGAAACATTGTGCCTTCGGGTCGTATCGTTTCGATTGTGCAAGCAGATTCCGCGCCGACCAAAAGGATGATCCAGGAGGCGCGGGAACGCCATATGCTCGTCGATGCAACCAATGGTCGCAAAACGAGAAGCATTATATTGGTGGACAGCGAGCATTTAATTTTGTCGGCGATCCACCCGGAAACCGTCGCGCAACGATTGGATACTTAAGGGTGAATATGCAGCGAAATCCCGGAACCTTTGCCGAATAAGCACCTCTTTTGTCAAGCTTGCAGGTTTCTTTTAACGAAAAGAGAAACTTAAGAAACACAAGCGTGAAAAGGATGGTGTTTAGGTTGAGCACATTGGTGAAGACGAAAAACGTTGCTGAAGTATTGCGCGTTGCCCCAAAGACAGTGCAAACGTGGGTGCGAAAATATCAAATTCCGGTAAAAACGAATGATCGCGGCCATTACTTATATGACGATGATGCCATTGACCGTTTGCAGGCCGTAAAGTCCACGCAGATGCCGGAGGGGAACGACCCATTTATTGAACGGGAGGCAAAACCGACCTATGCAGAAGCAGAGAAACGCATGGACGATATTTTGCGCAGGTTGGATCACCTTGAAACAATGATCGAGCAAAAAGCCGATGAAGTCGTCAGTTTCCAACTCCTTAAGCATCGACAAGCATTGGATGATCTCCAAGGTTCGCTTGCCGCGATGGAAGAAGGACTGAAAGACTTGGAATCCGACAGAACGGAGCCCAAAGAAAGGCTTGAAGGTCCAAAGAAAGAACGGAAAAAATTGGCAAATATGTTTGTATTCTCAAGTTAGTTAGAAGGATGATCATGGAAAAAGAAATCATCGCCCTAAGCCGGCGATTATCAAAAGATATGGAAGAGGCAAACTTGTATCGAAAAGCGGTCGACGAAGGCCGGTCGTTTTCGTTTCAGGAGGAAATCGTCCCATTCGTGGACGATGTGCAGGCCCGAGCCGAGGAGTGGCGCGCGAGCGTGCAAACGCTCCTTACTACACGGACGATTGGCGTGTTGCATCCCGACCAGGTGGAACATACGTATGAAAATATGTATGTGATGGCAACGGAATCGTTCCAACCGCACGTTCAGGAAAAACGTTATCAAGAGCGGTTGCAAGCGGTTGCGTACATTTTGAATATCGTACTCGAAGAAATAGAAACAAGAAAACGATAGCAGGGTTCCGGTAGGTTCCGCTATCGTTTTTGCTATCTCGAATTCTCTTAAAATCGGCCGGAACGAAAAATGGAAAAGAGGAGGAGACAGAACATAAAAAACGAAATGATAAAACTGATTTCGATGACGGGAAGTTGCACCAGAATAGAAGTGGAATCGCCAAACGTCGATCCAACGATCAACCCGACCATAATAATGGAAAAGGCAAGCAGGGTTAAACTAAATGAAATACGGTTGCTGATGCGGTCGAGTTTATTTAAGAAGATGTTGAGTTTTGGCACCCGTATCCCAATGGAGAGATCATCATCATTGATTTTACTCAGCGCCGTTTTCAGTGAGTGGGGCAATACAAGCAAGGTGTCCCGTTGGCGCTTTGCCTCTTTGAGCCATCTTTTCGACCATGTTTTCGGGTGCATACGCTCACGGGCAAGCAATCGTCCGTAAGGCTCGGCGATTTCCACCATACTTAATTCCGGATCGAGCTCGGAAATAATGCTTTCGATGGTAATCACCGCTTTTGCCAGCAGCGTGTATTCTTTGTAAATACGGATATGAAAGCGTTGGGAAGCGGAAAAAATATCGTTGATGGCTTCGCCGATGCGTACTTTTTCGAATGGACGTTGATAATATTTATCCAATAAAAAGTCAACTTCGTCGGCAAATTCTTCAGCATCCACGTCCTCGGGTACATCAGCCATGTGGTAGACCATGCGAGCGACTTCCTCCGGGTCTCCTTTCGTCATGGCGATCACATAATTAATGAAATCATTTCGCATCGAACGGTTTAATCTTCCGACTTGTCCGAAATCAAGCAAGCATAACCTACCTTCGGAGGTGAGGAGTAAATTCCCGGGATGAGGATCGCTATGGAAAAATCCATCGATGAGCACTTGGTGCAGGAACGCGTCGGCGAGTTCGCGAGCCAATTTGGGATGATCTCTTCCTTGCTTCTCCTTCCAATGTTTATACTTAATGCCGTTCATAAATGACATTGTTATCATCTTCCCGGTCGAATAAGCAGGGTATACTTCCGGAGTGTCGATACTGTTGAATGTTTGCATATTCACGTGCATTTTTTCCGTATTGCGAAGTTCCAGGGTGTAATCCACTTCATTGCGAATGGCTTCTGCGAACTCGTCTGCAATTTCTTCCAAGCGGTAATACCCAGCCCAGTGAAATCGTTGGGCCAAAAGCCGGGTAAGATCATGCAAAATGTCCAAGTCTTTTTCAATTGTTGCTTTAATATTGGGGCGGGACACTTTCACTGCCACGATCGTGCCGTCGGGAAGCTGTGCTTTATGTACTTGACCGATGGAAGCGGCCGCGAGCGGTTCCTCGGAAAATGAAGCAAACGCTTCATGAATGGGGGATTGGAGCTCTTGTTCCACGATCTTTTCAACTTCTGCATAGGCAAAAGGGGGGACATCGTCCTGCAACTTTTGCATTTCATCAACGATATAAGCAGGAAATAAATCACGACGCGTGCTGATCATTTGGCCTAATTTTATAAATGTCGGGCCAAGTTCCTCCATCACGTTACGAATACGCTCTCCGATTAAGCGGTGATTGGGATCTTTGGGATTTGTGGCCAAACGCTTCGGCAACGAGAGGACGTGAAAAAGGCCGACTTCTTGCAAAATATAGCCGAAGCCGTGTCTGGCCAAGACGGTGACAATCTTACGGTAGCGATTGGCATGTTTCAATCCTGTAGAAAGCAATGGACATCTTCCTTTTTCGCATGCTCGAAAAGCAGTTGTTCAAAAAGTCCGGGGCAAATGCTTATGGGTCAGAGGGGGCCTCCTTCGAGATGTTCGCTTCCCGGTGCTTTTTGTCCTCTAGTTTGATCATACTTATAAAGTGTAAGAAAGAATGACGACCAATGCGTGTGATCGTCAAGGTTTTTAATGATTGTTATGGGGAGAGGGCGTCCGGGAAACGAGCGATGTTAGGAATGCGTGGTGTCATCATCGGCCCCGGACTGTGTAAGCATATGTTCCAACCGTTCAATTTTTGCTTCCAATTGCTCGACGTCATCGCGTGTGGCGACGCCCATATCGCTAAATATCCCTTGTACACGATCCTTGGAAGTTTGAGACCATTCTTCCCCTTTTCCCTCGCCTTTGTGAATCAACTCTTCGGCAAATTCTTCCGCTTCCCGAGGGGTGATTCTTCCTTTTGAGACGAGGTCATCGAGGTACGATTGCACTTTTTCTTTGCCGGCTACCGCGGCGCCTAAACCTAGAAAAAAACCGTTTTTGAGCCACTCGTTCATGAATAATCGCTCCTATCTTTGTTTTGTTTCCTTTCCCGGGCGACGGCAGGACTTGAACAACGTAGGGGAGAGATTGATGATATCTTAATCATTATCTTTAAACATCGAGATGATGAGATAAATAATTGTTACTGAGGATAGGACATAGATGCTGTTAACAAGGAACGGCTCAGCATCGTGAGGAGTCGTCGCCGCACCGTGGGCTACATTTGCCGGGACAACGGCGAACAACATCATGATAAGGCCGAAAACGAATTTTGTTTTCATGGAGGATCCTCCTTTTTTATGGCTATGTAATCATAATCATTATAGAAGTTCCGGAGCATTTTAGCAATTCCCACACAGAAAATACTTGAAGAATGTGTCGTTTTTTCGACGTAAAAGGAGCCTCCCAAAATTAATGTGTCACAGAAAAACTTTTTCATTCATGTTTCTAAAAGAACGCTTCCCAGCTACTTTTGCCGGCGTCAATCTATGATAAAAAGTGTTGTTGCGCATGGCATAACAGGCAATACATATGTTATGTTTGGTGGATAATAACGAATTCGACGATAAAAGGCGGTTAAGAATGATGACGCGAAAAGAAACAACCATGAGTCCATTGCAAATTGAAGATGTGATCATTGCGTACCAAACGTTAAAAGATGTCGTTAAACATACCCCGTTGCAAAAGGATGAAGTATTATCCGAACGGTATGGTGCAACTATTTATTTAAAGCGCGAGGATCTGCAGCTTGTTCGTTCATTTAAGCTGCGAGGGGCCTATTACTTGATGAAAACTTTATCCAACGAGCAAATGGAAAACGGTGTCGTCTGCGCGAGCGCCGGCAATCACGCGCAAGGCGTTGCTTATGCTTGTCGAGCCCTAAAAGTATCGGGAAGTATTTTCATGCCTACGACGACCCCGCGTCAAAAAAGAGATCAAGTGAAACAATTTGGTAAAGACTATATTGACGTCGTCATCACCGGCGATACATTTGATGATTCTTACGCGGAAGCCATTCGTCATCAGGAAGCAAACGACATGGCATTTATCCATCCGTTCGATAATGAAAAAACAATTGCCGGCCAAGGAACGGTTGGGATGGAGATCATGAACGACATTGATGAAAACATTGATTTTCTGTTTTCCTCCATCGGCGGGGGCGGATTGGTCTCTGGAATAAGCACCTACGTCAAATCGATCAGCCCCGCTACGAAAATGATCGGTGTTGAGCCGGGAGGCGCCCCTTCCATGAAAAATTCCCTCGCGAAGAATGAAGTCGTTGCCTTACAGGAAATGGACAAATTTGTGGATGGTGCGGCTGTAAAGCAAGTCGGAAATCTTACGTATGAGGTGTGCCGGCACCTCGTAGATGATATTGTCCTCGCCCCGGAAGGGAAGATTTGCACGACGATCCTGGAATTGTACAATCAACACGCCATCGTTGCCGAGCCGGCAGGAGCGATGCCGATCTCCGCGTTGGATTTTTACAAGGACGAGATCAAAGGCAAAACGGTCGTTTGTGTTATCAGTGGCGGGAACAATGATATTGGCCGAATGGCAGAAATGCGGGAACGTTCCATGGTATACGAAGGGCTTCAACATTATTTTATTGTTAATTTCCCCCAAAGGGCCGGGGCATTACGGGAATTTTTGAATGATGTACTCGGGCCTAATGATGACATTACCCGTTTTGACTATACGAAGAAGAACAATAAGTCGATTGCTCCTGCTCTCGTCGGCATCGAGTTGGCGGACGCGAATGATTACCCGGTTCTGATGGACAGGATGCGATCACAAGGCTTTATCGTTGATGAAATCTCCGCGGACGATAACATGTTCAATTTTGTTCTGTAGGGGGGTCAAGAAGAGATGATCGTAAGAGACGAGGCAAATCATTTGGCCTGTATTCACCAAGATGAACACGCACGGGTAAGCGCCGCTCTTTATCGACAATGGGGAGACCCGAGGCTTGAGAAAAAAGGTTGGAAGGAAAGCTTGCACACCGCCATTGCCGAACACGACCGCGCGTGGATTTCCCTGGACACGCGTCCGATATGGAATGACGAGGAAGAAAGACCATATGATTTCACCGATTATCCCGAGCGCGAAAAAATCGCTGCCTACCAAACGGGGATCAATGAAACAGAGATGATGGACGAGTGGGCGGGATTGCTCGTAAGCCGCCACTTGCACTCTTTTTTTTCTCGAATCAGGACAGAAGCTGCAGAGGCGTTTAAAACGGGGGAACAAAAACGTTGGGATCGCTTGGGGGGAGCAGAGGAAACCGATGATGAAAAAACAGCGCTTTCCGTGTTGAAAATGTGCGATGAACTATCACTGTTTGCCTGCATGAATAACCCGGGCGCGCGGAAAGAAGAAGAAGTACCTTGGTTTCGGGATGGATTCTCGATGCATTTTGATTTCTTGGACGGGAAAACCGTGATTCCCGCGTGGAAAAATAAAGAAGAAATTATGTTAACCCCTACGCCGCTTAAGGCTAACGTGCAATTCCCATTGAAATTGAGACGAGTGTCCAAGGAAGCTATTCTGCATCATGGGTGGAAAAACGCGTATGCCGGAACGCCGGTATCCACACAAGTCGTCACGTTCCTAACGTCGAATTAAAAAAGTGATAAGAGTATCATGTGTATGGTCCATGACGCCCGAAACAAGCGGATTCTCTTCAATTGGGGTACCATGATTGCTTTTGGCGCCCGAAACAGGCTGGTTTCCATCAATTAGGGTTCCATGAACGCTCCATGACGCCCGAAACAAGCGGATTCTCTTCAATTAGGGTACCATGATTGCTTCATGACGCCCGTAACACATGGGCCACCCTCAATGCGCCATGATCGTGCCATGGCGCCATTACGGCAATTTCATTATACGCATCCGTATCTTCATGGTATGGATGTTTTTTATAGTTCCATTTTATTTGTTGCTCCGCGTGTCATCATGTAGAATGAAAGAGGTATGTATGGAGAGGAAAGGTGAGACATTTTTGTTAACGGAAATAAGCGCATCCGAATGGAAAAAAATAGAACCCATTAATTATACGGCTTTGCTTATAACCTCGCCTTTTTGCGCAACATGCTCGCTTGCGGAAAAAATGGTAGAAGAAGCGATGAACATTGAAAGACAAACGGACATTTATAAATTAAACTTGCAACTTGCTCCGGAGTTTGCTCGGGAACATAAAATTCAGTCCGTACCGATGCTGTTGCTTTTTTATCGGCAAACACCGGTAGGGCGTTTATCTCCCATAAAAAATCCCGCGAATATCTTGCATTTTCTTGCTGCCTATAACAATCATTAGGAGGGCAATAGAATGAAACAAGCACCAGCTTTTTCTGTATATGATCCATTTAAGGATAAAGAAATTACAAATGAAACATACAAGGGAAGACCGCTCGTACTAACCTTTTGGACATCTTGGTGCCCGGATTCCCACCGTGATTTGCAAAAGAAAGAGGTATTATACACGCAAACCGGAAATGTTTCCTTCGCTATGCTAAACGTGAATGTGACAGGACGCGAGCGCGCACATCAAGCCGGTCAAAAGTATGCACGCGCCCATGAAATGAAAATACCGATGGCCGAAGACCGGGGCACGGATGTGTACGAAAGGTATCAATGCCAAGGGGTGCCGACGACTGTTCTCATCACCCCGGACGGTAAAATTGCCGAACAATTTGGCGATAACACCCCTTTTGAAGAAATCATGAAACATTTTCCCTCTTTTCTCCAAGAGCCTTCTATTAGAAAAGAGACAGGAAAGGGAGGAGAATAGCATGAAAATTACCGGAATTGAACCAACCCCTAGTCCCAATACGATGAAACTGACGTTAGACGAACACTTGCCCGGGGGAAAAAGCGGCAATTACACGCGAGATAACAAAGAAGATGCGCCCATGCAAATTCAACAATTGTTCGAGGTCGAAGGCATTAAAGGCGTCTATCATGTCGCTGATTTTATCGCTTTGGAGCGTGAACCAAAGGCTGGTTGGGAACAAGTGCTTGCAGAAGCAAGAAAAGTATTCGGAGGAAAAGGGGTTGAGACTGCTGAGCAACCTGTTGCCGGTGGGGACCACTTTGGGGAAATTCAAATCCAAGTGCAAACATTCAAAGGTATCCCTATGCAACTTAAATTGCTGACGGCAGAAGAAGAAAAGCGAGTAGGACTGCCTGCCCGTTTTACGGAAGCAGCGTTCGCGGCGGCCGGAGAACAGGAAAACATCGTTTTTGAACGAAAGTGGGAAGAACGAAGCGCGCGTTTCGGGAATGATCTGGAAGCGATTGGAAATGAAGTGGCAGAAGAGATCGCGGCCGCTTACAGCCAGGAAAGGCTCAACCAGCTCGTGCAATGGGGGGACCCCAATCAAAAAGACCCGGCCGAACGTCCCGAACCGTTAAACGTAACGAAAGAGATGTTGGAGGATCCGGATTGGAAAAATCGTTTTGCCGCTTTGGACCAAATGGATCCCGGCGAAGAAGATCTCCCCGTATTAGATATGGCCCTGGATGATCAAAAGCAATCGGTGCGGAGACTTGCCACGACGTTAATCGGTATGATTGAAACAAAAGCAACGCTCCCTTATCTCTATAAAGCGCTCAAAGACAAATCTGTCACCGTACGGCGTACGGCAGGAGACGCCTTTTCCGATCTCGGAGATCCTGAAGCGATGGAAGCGATGATGGAAAGTTTGCAAGACAAAAGCAAACTCGTGCGCTGGAGAGCAGCCATGTTTCTTTATGAAGTCGGCGATAAGCGCGCGATTGCTCCGCTAAAAGAAGCGATCGGCGATCCTGAATTTGAGGTTGATATGCAAATGAAGATGGCGCTCGAACGCATTGAAGGCGGGGAAGAAGCAAAAGGCTCCGTTTGGAAACAGATGACGGAATCGGTACGAGCCGATCGTAAAGAAAAGGATGGAATGCGATGAGCAGAGAAGAATTAATACAAACGTTGGAATCAAAAGGGATGAACGAAGCCCTGGAACTTATCAAAGAAGCGGATAACGGAGAAATGGATGAGCTTGAACTCCTCCCTTCTTTGGGGCTGTTGCAAGATCAACAATTAAACGATGCCGTCTTGCAATACCTGGAGGGTAAAGGGGTTGCTATTGTATATGCCGACGAAACGGATGAATAGAGCTTCCAAGGTATGGATGATGCGAAAGTTTTGTTGGTTCTCTGATTTACAATCATGGAAAAACCTTTCTGATCGGTACCACTAGATGTTGGGAAGCACGCTCCCGACCTAAGAGCAAAGGATGTTGAAGAGTGCGTAGAGAGACGTGCCGGCATTTCGACAACTAATTGGTTGATAGCAGCTGAAAAGGAGCTAACACAATGAGGGAAGCACCTGCAAAGCGTCTTTCCAAAAAGGCACTGCCCGTTTGGCGGATCACGGGATTTTTGGAAAGCTTGTTTTTTTTAATTTTTCCGGTTGGATACGGAATCGTTTCGGTTCTGTTTGATTGGCCCTTATGGATTTTATACGTGTTGATCCTTCTTTGGATTGCCGTTGCTTTATTACAAAGTCTGCTCGTACCGGCGATTCGTTGGCGGCGATGGCGTTATGAGGTATATGAAGAAGAAATTGATTTGCAATACGGGGTGTTCATTATTCGACGAACCTTAATACCAATGAATCGAGTACAGCATGTGGATACGGAGCATGGCCCCATTTATCGCCATTATAGCCTTGCAGCTGTATCCATATCGACGGCCGCCACCGTTCACCAAATACCCGCGCTGACGGAAGAAACCGCTTCCGAACTTAGGGATCAAATAGCCATTTTCGCGCAAACGGCGGATAACGATGACTGACGGAAAGCGTCTGCACGGCGCCACTGTAGTCATTATGCTGCTCACCCGCCTTAAGGATTTTATCATTCCGATCGTCTTTGTCTTTTTTGTAGGCGCGTCCGGTGGAGGGGTCGGATATTTTGCCATGATCGCCCTTCCAGTTTTGTTCATTTTTTCCGCTGTTTACAGTTTCTTATATTGGCTGACCTATTGGTATCGTGTGGAAGATCAGGAGCTTCACGTTAAACAAGGGATTTTCGTGAAAAAACATCGGTATATTCAACGCAGCAGGGTCCAAAGTTTCGATATGTCCGCCGGAATTTTACAACGCATGTTCGGACTGGTGAAAGTCCAAATAGAGACTGCCGGCGGCGGAGGGGAGCCGGATGTGCATTTGATTGCCCTCGATCGCGCGGAAGCGAAGCGATTAAGGCAGAGACTGTTGGCAAAGCCGGAAGTGTCTGCCGGGGATGAAGAAGTTGAGTCTACGGATTTGAAGGAAAGGGATGAACCTGATGAACTGGAGCCGGAGATCGAAGCTTCCTGGGCATTAGGGTTTAAGTATTTGCTGTTTGCCGGAATGACTTCAGGCGGCGTAGGGCTTGTTCTCTCGGCTGTTTTGGCGCTGTTTTCCCAAGTGGACGTCTTATTGCCTGAAGCGTTTTATGAAACGACCATCGGTTTTTTCCTGTCGTCGACGATTACATTTTTATTGTTCCTCGTATTTATGATCGCTTTTTTTGCATGGTTGATTTCAATTGTAATCACCATTGTGAAATATGGTCAGTTTACCGTCATTAAGCGCGGCAATGATCTGGTTATTTCCCGAGGATTACTGGAAAGAAAACAGTTAACGTTAAACGTTCATCGAATTACCACCGTACGCTTTGTAACGGGAATTTTGCGCCAACCGTTTGGGTTTACGACGATTTATGTAGAAAGCAAAGGGGGCGGAAGCGCGGACGAACAACAATCAACCATTCTCGTCCCCCTCGTCCCTCGGCGTACGGCTAACGATGTATTGGCAAAATTTTTGCCGGAATTCGTGGTTGAAGATGACATCGGGATTAAGCCTTTGCCGAGAAGGGCCTTATTCCGTTATATCATGCGCGCGGTCGTCCCGATTTTGCTCGTGGCTGTTCCTTTAAGCTTTGTGTTGCCGTTTGGCGCCTATGCCTTACTGCTCGTTCTTCTAGGGATATTTCTTGGGTGGATAAGGCATCGCAACAGTGGTTTTAATGTAAGCGGCGATTATCTCATTTTGCAATGGCGATTGTTTAATTTAAATCGGGCGGTGATCCCGCGAAAACGCATTCAGGCGGCAGATGTCACACAGTCGCCGTTGCAAAGATGGCGCCGGCTGTCCACGTATTCCGTATCCATTCTGGCGAGCATGTCCGGAAAGAGTTTTGACATTCGCGATATCGCGGCCGGTCGGGGCGAAGATCTTCTCGCCTGGTATTCCAAAGAAGTAGATACGCCTGATTTTTCACGGGAAGAAGAAAAGGGCAAATCTATGATCTAACAGACGGAAGTGGGAGACGTGGGAATATGCGGAGTGTCTCTCACGAACGTTATATTAAACATCTAGGATAGAGAGATGGAATGAGACAGGAATTCTGTCCATTAAAAAATTTGGCTTTCCATAGGGGAAGCCAAATTTTTTCTTGCAGCCAATCATCATTTCGATGTTTGCATGTTCGTATACGTGATGACCTGACGCTCATTACGCTCGGATGTGCATTCAAAACGATCGTAAATATAGTCATCGCGATCGCTATGAAGAATCCGTTCAAATCGGTGTTGGATGGTGAGAAACGCATTATTTTTTTGGAACGTCATGAAGTTCACGCCTTGAAAATGTTGATCCTCTTCCGATTGCAGCAATTGGCGTAATAGGGTGTTGTGACATTGAACCATATGTTTTCGTTGAAAGCCGTAATAGTGCATCAATCGTGCCAATGATTCCTTGGAAGGTGACTCCAATTCATTGAGGAGGATTTGAAAAGGCTCGAACTGTTCCTTGTGAATACGGATTAAATCCTTAGATTGCAGACGGACTTTTCGGCCCGTAGCGGTTGTAAATACCCACTGGCGCTCATGGACAACTTTGGTCCATTGATTTTGAGCGGCATCAAACCAATCCATTTCAAACGGACAGCCGTCCAAAAGCATTTTTTCGTTATGCGCTTGCTCTTTTAAAACGATTTCTTTGTGTTCCTCTGTGAGGTTAAAATACAAGTACGGGTCTTCCACTTTTCCGCGTTTATTTCCCAGTTCGAGACGGATGTCCTGTAATTGCCCCTTCTCATCTTCAAGTCTACTTATGGAGCGATATGTTTCTTTTTCCAGTGCCCGAATGGCATATAAAAGGGAAGCGCGGTACGACCGTGTGAATGTGCCCGTAAAAGGTTTTATTTTTGTGCCAGAGAGCGTCACCTCTTCTCCTTCCCCGTAGGGAAGGTGAGAGGCAATGTTCGCGCTTTTCACAGAGTGGATGCCGGTTATCCGCACCGTGCCTTGCCACGTTTTGTTGTCAGGTGTATCAATGTCCAGCAATTTTCCGTAATACACACAATCCGGGTGGGCATCCACCAAAACGGTAGATCCTTTATTTTCCAATGCTTCTTTTCGATTCATAGAGAGACCCTCGCTTTTTTCAAATAACCTGTTTGTTATTATATAGGGATCGACAATATTCAGCAATCATGGGGAATTTCTCAAAGTCTTCCTTTTTCGTATGCTTGATACAGACCGAGGGCGGAAACGTGGCAGTCCATTTTTACCGCTTCCCAGGCAGATGTCGTCCCGTCTCGGTCTGCGTACATCTCGTACACGGATTGATATAACCGCTTGCTTAACGTCCCGCTTCCTTCTTGTTCAGCGGCGACTTCTTTTGTGAGGCTGATCCATGTTTCCAACCACACGGAAGTGGAATGAAAAATGTCCGCAATTTCGTCGCTTCCCCCGAAATGGCCAAAATAAATCGTCGTTGGCTGTAATGCTTCAATACGCTTCCACGATTCTTTCATGCTTGACGTATCATATTGCGGTGGGGAAGTTGATGGGAGCACGAGGGGTTTTTCAGGTCCAAAGCCTCTGTATAGAATCCCGACCGTGTCCCCGGTGAAAAGGGCATTCGATTGCTCGTCAAGAATGGACATATGGTGGAACGCGTGCCCGGGAGTGTCGAAGAATTGCAGGGTGCGATTTTTTCCTATCTGCAAGCGATCCCCATCATTACAGATGTTTGTCCGCGTTTCGGGGACAGGGATAACGGGATCGAATAGGTCTTCAAAACTCGAGCCATATACGAGTTTTGCACCTTTGACAAGCTTTTCGGGGCGAGCGAGATGTTTCTTTCCCGATGGGTGGACGTGAACGGTGGCGTTAGGCGTTTCTTGTACCAATTGCCCACAGCCGCCTGAATGGTCAAGGTGGATATGGGTGACGATAATGTGACGAATATCAGCAAAGGTTCTTCCCAGTTGCTCCAATCCGGCTTTGATTTGTGGGTACGACAAGCTGGGGCCGGTTTCTATGATGGTTAATTCTTCGGCGTCGAGGACATAAATGCCGGTGCGTTCCGGAAGATTAAGATCAAGCCCGTCGATCATATACGTATCCGTATCCAGTTTTTCAACCTTTGTATTCATTGAACATGCCCCTCTCTCATTCTTTTTCTTTGTTATTTGGATAGCGTTTCTCGTTTAATTTCAGCAAGTATTCAAAGCGATCGTTCTTTGCACGAGTTTCCTGCTCTTGTAAACGTTGCAGGGTGATTTCCATTTTGGTCAATGCTTCGTAAACGCGGGACATTTCCGTTGTCTGCGCTTCTTCATCTAACCCCCGGTAGGCGTCCAGCAAATCAGGGATATCTTCATCGATCATCCGTTTGATTTGGTAGCGGTCTTCTACCGCGAGAAGATGGAAAGACGGGGTGAGTGTCGTTATTTCCTCCAAGAGTTGCAATAGGCGATTGGAAAGCGCTTGCGGAAGTTCGGAATTTTGCTTGTACAAGTCCCTTATCGCTTTTTCATAACTTGATTGTTCCAGTTGCTCATCATGGTCGGGAGAGGTTTCTTCCGTTGCTGAAAGTGTATTTGGCCGCTCCGTGGGTGCATGACCTTCGAGCGCCGCGTCCAATTGGATAAATTTTTCCAAGATTCCTTGAAAAAACGGAGATTTTTGAATGCTACGCACGTGTGATTTTCCGTTTTTCATGTAATAGACGAGGCCTTCTTTTAACGGTTTTTTCTGGGGTTTATACGTTTGCTGGCGGACAAATGTGATCACTACGCGCTTTTTTATGGCAGACGGGGATAGATGGGTATCAAAACTCATCAATTTTAGTCGCTTTTGGCTCACTTTCAGCTTTAATTTGAAAGTGCGGCCATTTTTTTTAAACATTTGTGTTCCTTTTAACGGTCCTTTTTCGAGCGCGTGTGTGATGATTTTATCAATGACGGCCTCGCTTTCTTTAATGAGGGAGAGGCCGTTAGGATCAGAAAAGATATGATCATCAACGGAACGCAGCCGTTCCGGCAGGAAAAATTCTTGTATCGATGCTGTGAGCCGATCTTTCACCACCATCATCACCTTTTACTGTTCAGGTAGTTTCTTCCGCACGTCTTCGTTTAATTTTTCTAGTTCGTCAATAAATGCTTTTCCTGATTTTACAATGCGTTCATTAGACTGTTCGGTGAGATCAATCGCCGCTTGTACGTCTTCGTAAGCCTCTCGGAACGATTCAATGGCGACGGCGGGTTCTTCAAGGGTTTTTAACGTTTCTTCCGTATTGCTTCGCAACGTTTTCGCGTTGCTTAAAATCATGTCTTCGGTCGCTTGATTCACATTTTGAACGGCATCAATGACATTTTTTTGATTGCCGAGGGCGAGTTGAATGGAAGCGGTCACGGTGATGACGTTTTTCGTCATCGTAATCGCGTTAAAAATCGCTTCCTCTAGCTTTTCATTGTTTTCTTTGATCAGGTCGACGGAAGCGAGCGATTGTTGTAATACCATGATCGCCTGGGACATGTTCTGGACGCGGGTGATGACTTTTTGCTGTCCTTTTTGCAAGGGGACGGGGTTGTCTCGCCATTCTTCGGCCGTCATTTCCGCTTCCAGCATTTCATTTAATTGTTTGCCCGTTTCGATTTGTTGTTCGAGATTTTGAATCCGCGCGTTTGCGGTCTCGCGCAATTGATCCAGCATAAGATTGTCGGCCTGCAGTTTATCCTTTCCGGCGAGGAGGGACTCGATAATGTTTTCCACTTGGCCTTCAACCGTTTTATATTTTTTCGCATATTGTTCCACCGGATCTCGGCGGATCAACTTGTTTAATGCTTTTTGCAAGCGGCCTTCTCTTAAATGTTCGGGTTCCAGGCTGGACACTTTTTCACGCAAGTCGTATAAACGATCCGGGAGTTCATTGTTTTTTTGTTCCAACATTTCGCCGACCGGCCGTTTCAATGCTTCCAGCGATTCGCCGGCTTGTTTTTGTTCGTATTCTCCCAGGTTGCCAAGTTCGTTTACGAGAGTAGTGGCATCGTCGCTTTCTCTAAATTTTTCCATATACCCTCTGGCAGCTTCCTCTGCTTTTGTCTGTTCATCTTCAGGGAGCTGTGTTTCTATTTCTTCATTTTCCTGATTTTTTTCTTCGGACATGCATTGCTTCTCCCCTTTATACGAAATATGCTACAACCATTGTATCATTTTCCGCTTGTTTCGTCGTCACATATCCTCATCATGTCAATCGTAGACCATGCCAGGAAAAAGATGGCTCGTGTTCATTGCGTACAGTTTTTCTTTGTGAAACAACAAAATTGCCGAAGGTTCAGATGAGGGATGGATTGGCTTTGTCGCAATTGAAAGGGGGTCCTTGCTTACACCATTATTGTTCGCAGCGCTCATGAGTTGTTGTGTCACTTGGAGCCATCGTGAAGGGCAGGTGTCGAGGGAAATTCCGGCGATGGGGCAGGGAAGGTTTGCTACCCTGCAAATAATTTGAAACGGAGGCGAAAGTGAAGATGTTTCGTTGCCGGCAGCTGGGGGGCACGGCGTTGGCATGATCGTCTTCCCGTTGTCTCCGTGCCGAGTCAAACGAATAACTGCCGAACATCTCTTTCACTTTCATTAAAGGAGGGCAATAAGCTAAGAAGTGGGGAAGTTCCAGCCGCAGTTGTCTATATCTGTTCATTCAACGTCTATGATAAAAGTCAAAAGGTCAAGGCCCTGGCGTCAGCATTTTTCGCTTCTTTTGTTTCATGGCCGCCATTGATACTATCATATATAGGGCCATGTTTAGGGTCGACGAGAGGATGATACCGACTAACGTGCTCATTACGCGCGTGATGTATTCGTAAAGCTCTGCGCCGGCCATCGTCGGCAGTATTGCAATGGCGGTAACGGAAGCGATCGCCCTAAACTTGCCGAGGTTTACATAATAGCAAACAGCGAGTGTGAGGACGGTGATACAGGCGTAAATGACTGGATGCGCACCGAGGGTATAAAAGAACAACAAAGCAAATCCGGCACCTATAAAAGCAGAAAGCAAACGCGTCCACCCGTTTCGAACCGCGTCGTTCCCCCAGGGTTCCCAGGCGAGAACCACAGCAATGACGGCAAATAGGGGAGAAAGGTGTAGGTGCAGGCAAACGGCAATACTCAAACCGGTGCTTACCCCCATTTTTAAAAGTCGTCTACACAAGGTTGCCCAATTCAAACGAAGCCCCTCCAGCCAAAAAAAATTTCACGTACCGTAATAATAGTATGTTCATTGTATACAGTCCCTAAAAAGAGGGGAGATTATGCATACTCAATCGAAATCATTGCCGATGGCTTCCAACATCTCTTAAGATAATAATAGAAAATATTAAAGAAAGAGGTGCGAATCATGATTATTCAGGGAAAATATAAAACCGGGGTATATGTCGGAGAAAAAATAGAAGAAAAAGGGGATCGTACATTAATAAAAGTGCTGGCCGTCCTAAAACATCCCTTGCAAGGGGACCTGCACCAAGGTTTTGATACGAATGTTCCGCTATTTCATGAGAGAAATGCGCTCGCTCAATATGAAAAAACGTGGGTACCAACGGCAACTGTACAAGCCTACCATGAGGAAATCCCTGGCTATAAAGAAAGCTTGCGGTCGGCCCTAGATGAAGAAATGGAAAAAATGAAAGCACGAAATGATGCATTTGGAAATGAAGCGCTTAAAAGTTTAGAAAAACTTGAAACAAGATATAAATTTGACTAGTAGGTCGTATCATGGGAGTAAGGAATATGTTGGCTTAAACACAAACCTGGAGCCGGGAAAAGGAGGGTAGGTCTTTCACTGATATCCCCATATGGCCGCAAAAAATGATAAAACTGCCTATATTCATGCATGATGAATAGCAAAAGTCAACCCCAGTGTAAACGACCATCGTTAAAGGTATGGGTTTACATTCAGAATACGATACAGAGGGGAGTCGCAGATGCATCACAAAGTTGCTCTTTTAGGTTTCGGCGGTGTTGGCCAGGGGTTTTTGAAAATGATCAAAGAAAAGAATGAAGCATTGCGAACACAATATGGGCAATCCATTGAAATCGTATCGATTTCTGACATTTCAAAAGGATCCATGCATCATGACGATGGTTTGGATATGGACAAAGTCGTATCCAGTCTTCAGGAAGATAACACGCTTTTCCATTATGTGGATGAGCCGGGATTGGAAAAAGGATGGAGCACCTTAACAACGATTAAAAAAACGAATGCAAATATCGTTGTGGAACTCACCCCCACAGATATAGACAGCGGGCAGCCAGCCATTGACCATTGCAGAATGGCATTATCTAGCGGAAAACACGTGGTTACGACGAATAAAGGGCCGGTAGTAAATGCCTATCGGGAATTGACACAGTTAGCCGCAAGAAATAGTGTTTATTTCTTTTTCGAGGGAACGGTTATGAGTGGGACACCTGCCTTAAAAATGCCAACGGAAACATTGGCCGGCAACGATATACAGCAGATACGCGGCATTTTAAACGGGACCACAAACAGCATGCTCACTGAGATGGCAAACGGTCTTCCTTATGCGCATGCTCTTTCAAATGCTCAATCGAAAGGCTATGCGGAAGCTGATCCAACCAATGATATCGAAGGATATGATGTCCAGGGAAAAGTCGTTATTCTTGCGAATGTTCTTATGGGAGGAAACATGACGAGAGACGACATTCCGTGTCAAGGGATTTCTCATTTAACGGGAACAGACATTAGAGAAGCAAAGAGGGAAGGGAAAACATGGAAACTTATCGGTGCCATCGAAAAACATGGTAACCAAGTGGAAGGGTATGTTCGCCCGGAAAAATTGGATAACACAGACCCCCTCGCAAGTATTTCGGGAGCGACAAATGCCATTTGTTATCAATGTGATTTATTGGGTGAAGTGACACTTGTAGGTGCTGGCGCTGGGATCACCGAAACCGGATACGCAGTGCTTAATGACATCCTTGCCATTGGCAGGAGTTAAGTTCCGTCCCGCATGTGTAAAAGGGAATCATAAAGGGTAGAGAACTTTAGCACTCACTTTTCAAAAGGTTGGTGGTTGAATTGATGAAAGAGCGAGCAATGTTTTTAGCAGGAGAATGGACACATAGATCACAAGTGATCGAAGTGGATGATCCAGGTGCTGGAGAAACGATCGCCACCGTCCCAAAAGGCACAGCCGAAGATATGGAAACAGCATTAAATACAGCCATTGAAGGAAAAAAAATCGCTGCCGGACTTACAACGAAACAACGGATGGATATCCTTGCAAACACCGCGCAGCTCGTGGACGACAATGTGGAAGAAGCAGCCCAGCTTATTGCCACGGAAGGGATTAAAACGATTAACGAGGCACGTTCAGAAGCGAGCCGCGCTGCAGAAACCCTCCGTTTGTCTGCAGAAGAGGCCAGACGTTTGACAGGGGAAACGATTAATTTTGACCAAGTATCCGGCAATGCCGACCGACACGGATATACATTTCGTTTTCCATTAGGCATTATAGGCGCGATCACACCTTTTAATGATCCGTTGAACCTAGTTGCCCATAAAATTGCTCCCGCGATAGCAGGTGGAAACGCTGTTATTCTTAAGCCTGCAACGCAAACGCCGTTATCTGCTTTATGGCTTACGGAAAAACTTCTCGAAGCAGGATTACCGGCAAAAGTGATGAATACGATTACCGGGAGCGGGAGTGAAGTGACGCCTCCTTTGCTGGAAAGCAGGGAAGTTCGGATGATCACGTTTACCGGAGGAATAGAGGCCGGTGAAAAAATCGCAAAACAGGCCGGTTTGAAAAAATTGAGCATGGAACTTGGCTCGAATTCGCCGTTTCTCGTTTTTAAAGACGCCAATTTGGACAAAGCTGCAGAAGCTGCTGTTGGCGGAGCATACGGAGCTGGTGGACAAAATTGCTTGAGCGTACAAAGAATTTTTGTGCATAAAGAAGTTGAACAAAGCTTTACGGATAAATTTATAGAAAAAGCAAAACAGTTGGTCACCGGTGATAAAAAGAGTGAAGACACCGATATGGGACCTTTGATTTCAGAAGACGAAGCAAAAAGTATTATGACAAACATTGAGAATGCAAAAGAGCAAGGAGCGGAAGTGCTTCTCGGCGGCGATCACAGTAACCGCTTTATGTATCCAACTTTGGTAAAACACGTTCCTAAAGATTCGACATTGTATAAAGAAGAGATTTTTGGGCCGGTGGCTTCCCTTCACACCTTCTCTGATTATGATGAAGCCATTCGATCTGCAAATGAAGTCAATTTTGGCCTCCAAGTAGGTGTTTTTACCAATCACCTGCAAACGGCCCACAAAGCCGCTCATGACCTTCATGTCGGCGGTGTCATCATTAATGACAGCAGTGATTTCCGGGTGGATGCAATGCCCTTTGGCGGGGTTAAAGGGTCTGGCATCAATCGGGAAGGTGTCCACAATGCAATCATGGATATGACGGAACCGAGAGTAGTAAGCTTTAAAATAGAAGATGATGAACAATAATAGGCTGGAATAACTTGATGCGCCAGTGGCGGCCACACTTTCATAGGTGTGGTGGCTTCTTCGTTTGCCGTGATCTGCGGTGAATGTCACCGGAAACTTATGCGAAAATGTTTTCTTGCGTCTCATTTTTTAAGGGATAAGAGGGGGGAGTTGTATGTTCTCAAAAGATGAATTTGTGACGAGGTTGAACAAAACGAAGCAGAAAATGCAGGAATACGGTGTAGAGGTCTTGATTCTTTCCAACCCGTCAAATATGTGTTATATCACGGGCTATGATGCTTGGAGCTTTTATGTCCATCAGGCCGTCATCGTATTTATCGATGAAGATGAACCTGTTTGGATCGGTCGGGAAATGGACGCAAAAGGCGCAAAAATAACCACTTGGTTAAGTGACTCTCATATTATCTCTTATCCTGATGAATTTGTGCAATCAACGATTAAGCACCCGATGGATTTTGTCGCTCACGTTTTAAATGACTTGGGCCAACATACGAGAAAAATTGGCGTAGAGATGGATGCCTTTTATTATACAGCCATGTGCCATGAACGCCTGCAATTTGGCCTTCCGGATGCCGAGTTTAAAAATGCGAGCTCCCTCGTAAATTGGGTACGGGTGATTAAAAGTGATGCCGAAATCGAATACATGCGAAAAGCTGCCTTTATTGTGGAAAATGCCATGCAAGCAGCCTACGATAAAGCAGATGTAGGTGTTCGGGAAAATGAAGTAGCAGCAGCAATTTATCATGCCCAAATTTACGGAAGCGATGATTTTGGCGGGGATTATACATCCATCGTTCCAATGTTGCCATCAGGAAAGTATACGGCAAGCCCTCACCTGACGTGGACCGATCAGAAATATAAAGAAGGTGATTTTTTAACATTGGAAATCGCCGGTTGTTATCAACGGTATCATACACCGATGGCCAGAACAATGGTTCTGGGGAAAGCTCCGGATTATGTACGTGACGTCGGAAAAGTTGTAAATGAAGGGATTGCAGATACGCTTGCCCATATGAAACCGGGCATGACTGCTGAAGAAGTGGAAGTGATCTGGAGCAACTCGATTGCCAAACATGGCTATGTGAAAGCTTCCAGATTGGGTTACTCCATCGGATTGAGCTATCCTCCGGATTGGGGAGAGCATACCATCAGTTTCCGAAAGGGCGATCATTCCCTATTGGAACCGAATATGGCCTTTCATCTTATGCCGGGAATATGGTTTGATGATTTCGGTATCGAGATTACAGAGCCGCTTTTAGTGACAGAGAATGGGATAGAGACATTCACTTCCTTCGATCGTGAAATTTATGAAAAGCCGGTCGACTAATCTTTTTTATTTTTCTTCGGTACCGGATCGTAGCCGCCACGGTGAAAAGGATGACATTTACTCAGTCGAATAACGGCAAGCAGGATTCCTTTGAAGGCTCCTTGTTTTTCAATGGCTTCGACCGCATATTGGGAGCATGTCGGATAAAAACGGCAAGTTGGCGGCGTATAAGGAGAGATGTAACGCCGATACAATTGGATGGGAAAAATCAACACTTTACGTAGCATACGTGCTCCTCAATTCATATCATGGGTATGTTTAGCCTGACTATGCTTCACCATAGAGAAAGAGCGACCATCTTCCTTGGTCGCTCTTTTCTTAATTCTTCGAGCTTAACTAACGAAAAAAGTAGCTTTTGGTTGCAGGGTTTGATACAAAAGGTGATATTCCTCATCATTTAAACGGAGCAATGGCAAACGCAGAGTGCCGGATATAATGTTATGCATTTCCAATGCTGCTTTCACCGGGGAAGGGCTCGGGGCCATAAACATCGCATTCATGACGGGCAATAATTCCCGATGCTGTTTGGCTGCCATTTGCACATGCCCCTGCATGAAATTCTGTATCATTTGCGACATGCCTTTTCCGACAATATGTGAAGCGACTGAAACAATTCCACTGCTTCCGATGGACATAAGAGGCAACGTTAAACTGTCGTCTCCACCATATAGTTTAAAACCTTCCTGTGCATTTTCAATAATGAATGAAGCCGCATCGGTGTCTCCGCTCGCTTCTTTAACGGCTTGAATATTATCAATGTTGGATAACCGGACGATCGTTTCCGGCGCTAAACTGACAGCGGTTCGGCCGGGCACATTATAGAGCATGATCGGTAAATCCGTACTGGCTGCAATAGCTTTAAAATGTTGATACATCCCTTCCTGGGAAGGTTTACTATAATAAGGGGTGACGACCATAATGCCGTCGACGCCTGCGTTCTCCGCTGCTTGTGTAAGCGCGATCGAAGCACGAGTATCACTGGTCCCTGTGCCGGCAATAACAGGAATTCTTCCGTTCGCTACCTTTACCGTATGCTTAAATAAGGACAATTTTTCTTCTTGGGATAACGTTGGTGATTCCCCTGTTGTCCCTGCAACAACAATTGACTCTGTTCCATTAGCAATCAGATGATTAATCAACTTTGTGAGGTCTTGAAAATCAATCTCACCGTTGTCATCGAAAGGAGTAACCATCGCTGTAATCAATCGCCCTACATTCATTTTTTACCACCCTCGTGTTTATATTTTTGATGTCTTCCATGAGGGGCTTTACACAAGTCAGTTTATGTGCATTCGGCCAGAAAGTGTAGGCATCCAACCAGAAAATTGATACCTTCATTAAAAAACAGCAATGAGCGCTCTCATTGCTGCATGAACACTTCTTTATGACCAGAAGCACTCCATGCGTGAGATAGCCCTCCATATAGCTTTTAGCTATATGACAGCCCTGCACTTGTTCAATGCAAGACCAGCCCAGAATGCGTGAGTCATTCTTAGCTTCGGCAAATACCCCTTTCCGTAAACGCACAGGGGTCCCACAATCCCTACGTATACGTACTGATGGTCTCTGCTCCTCTACTCCCACTTCAGAAGAAGCTGGATGTATTTATATATGTATAGTATCAAAATTCTTTATGATCTGCAACGGCTAATTTACACTTTTTGCGGATTACATGTAATTTTTGACCGTCAGTAATTTCCGCATGTTAAACGTGTACAATCGGTTACTCTAAACGTAGAAAGGAGGAAGATCTGTATGAAAACAAGGTTCCTCATTTTGACGATGGTTACAGTACTCGTCACTACCGGTTGCGTCCAGGCGCAACATGAAACCGGGCATACCCGGAAAGATTATGACCCCGAGCTTGAGCTTGGCATAAATTTAAATGATCATCTCGGTCCGGCCTCTGATTTGATGGTGCCTGATGACGGTCCGGGTAATTTAACAAAGAAAGGAACGCAGGATATCGATAGCCAACGGGATTACGGTTGGCATAAAAACCGTGTCAATGCAGTAAAAACAGGTCGGGTAAACGATCATCCGCGCCTAAATGATGACGCTGAAAGACTTCGTGACCAAGTGCAGGAGATTAATCAACAATACGAGGGAGAACAAGAAGACCTCCCCATCCTTAAAGAAAAAATTGAAAGCCTTGAGCCTGTATCCAATGCTTATGTCGTTTCGCACGACGGTCGTTTATATATAGGGATCGAAGGCGCCTCGGCAGATGATGAACAATTGGGCCGTGCAATCTCATCGCTCGTCAGCGAAGAAGATGTTGTATGGCATACGGATCGAAGGTCCGTCCACCGTATACGTGCAGCAGAGAAAACAGTAAATACCGAAGGCGAACTCGGTACGCATGAGTGGCTTGAGGACGTGGAGTATGAATTACAAAAATTAGGGGACGACTGGACGAATTAACCACCACGTCTCCATTAAATTTTAAATCACATGCAAAGCTTTTTCTTCAACATTAATATTTATCGGTGTCTCCCCGATGATTTCACCATCTCCATGGACAATCATGGCTGATGAGGAAGAGATCTCAATTTGCTTTCCGGTTCGCATTTTGATGGATGGATGGCTTACATGTTTTCCCTTAAATACGCCGGGGAATGCTCGTACAAATTGGAACTTCGACATTCCTTGAACAACACAAAGCTCTAAATAGCCATCATTCCCTTTAGCATTTGGGCAAATGGCCATTCCGCCTGCGTAATAAGGGAAGTTTGCAACGGCAACCAGCCATACATCCGTCATTTTTTCTGTCTTGTCATCGATTTTTATCGAAATATCGGCCGGTTGAAACCCTAACAAAACCCTAAAAACACTGATGATGTAAGTTATCTTCCCTAAACGAAAGAAATTCATCCACTTCTTCGTTTTAGAAGCGTTTACGGTCTGGGCCACTTTTCCGTCAAAACCGATGCCGATAACGGTAGCGCAACTTCTATCTTCGACACGTCCAATATCAACCGTTCTTTGCTCCCCTTTTAAAATCCATTCGAATGCTTCCTCTGCATTCGAGGGGATGTCCAATGCTCTGGCAAAATCATTGCCTGATCCAGCGGGGATGATCCCCATGGGGATATTCGATCTTATCAATCCGTTGATAACTTCATGTATGGTTCCATCTCCGCCAATAACGATGATAACCCCAGTTTTTACTTCTTTGCTGATTTCCGTAGCATGCGAGGGATATTTTGTAAAAAAAACCCGAAAGTTTATCTGTTTTGCAGTAAGCATCTTTTCAACGTTCTTCCAAATCGTCAAGCCCCTCCCATTCCCGGAAACCTTATTGACAATAAAATGATACAAATCATTCGCCCCTTTCCTGAGGTGGAAATTGAGATACTCATGGTTCATAACGGGGAGCACTTTCTTTATTTTCAGAAGCGTTTCCGATCCGTTCCACCTCTTTATCAGCAAGATCTTCAATGTAGTCCATTACTAATTGTGACAATGCACGGTGGCTCGTGTTTGGAAAATGATCCGGACGGATAGGGTCCCCAATGACAATGGTTACTGGCGTCCGGCCCAATGTTTTGTTTCCCCAAACAATCGCAACCGGCAATATCGGCACTGATGATTGCCGGCTCAAAAACGCTACCCCTTTTTTGGGTGGGACCGTTTCGCCTATTTTGCATCTTTTTCCTTCGGGGAAAATTCCAAACCATTCCCCGCGTTTAATGACTTTTAAGGAGTGACGAACCGGACGAATGACGATCCCGCTTTTACGGTCGACAGGAATAGCATGCACCTGACGTAAAAACCAATTGCTCAACGGAAACTTGAACAATTCGCTTTTTGCCATAAAATGAATCGGACGCTTGGACATTCCGGAAAGAATAATCGGGTCGAAAAAGCTTTGGTGATTGGCGGCGATGATAAAAGAGTCATTTGGAATTCGTTCTTTCCCGATCATGTTTATTTTATACAAAAAATACAAGACCATTAATCCGATCGGTTTTAACAACCAATAAACCATGCGTGTACACCCCGTTTGTTGGCTTCATTCCCTATTATGCCTAAATCACTTCTTTAAAATACCGGGAAAACGTATACCAACTTCCTGAACGGTTAAAATATGAATGGTATTTCTTCCAAATGTCTTATGGATGTGTGATGGACCTTTGATTTGCGTATAAACTCGCCTGGGCTAGGAGGAGGGAAGAGGTCTATCTCTCGATATTCTAATCACTCGTAAAACAATCAAGGAGGACGCATTCATGAACAATTTTACGGTGGCCGGGAAGGCGGAAAGTCCATTTTTATCATGGTTGACCGAAGGAATGATCAATGAATTTGAAGCGGCCGGTTATCGTTATCATGAGGAACCTGTGGAGCCCATCAAATTGGTATTCAATCTCATTGATCCTGAAACCCCTCGTCATTTTCGCAGAAACTCCCAGTCCACGTTTGTCGTTTCTGTGGTTGAAAACGATGAGCAACCGGAAGATGTCTTCAAAGCCGCTTATCCATACTTAGTCCGGTCTCTCGCTAACCACTTGATTTTCATTTCTCATCATGACGAAGGCACTACCCTTTATTTTATTACGCCCGAACAGGGTTTCTATAGCAAGACTTACAACAGGGAAGAAGGCACTGCTCTTTTTTTCCAACACATATTCGAGCGACTGGAACCGTTAGCTACGTCACAGTTGGTGATCAATAACGATTTTTTTGAAGATTTACTGGACGGTTTGGCAGATGGGAATGAAGTGACAGAACAAATGGCATTAGGCGGAAAAAAGCTGGATGAGATGAACCTATTACCCGCACCATTTCCGATTGAAAAATATTTGTCTTCGCGGGATATGCGTCATTTAAAAAAATTATATGGCATCGGTGGGCTAAGTTACGGAAATCTAAGCAGTCGTGCAAATAAGGACCACTTCTGGATGAGTGCCAGTGGCATCGATAAATCGAATATGAAGACGGTGGGTCGGGATATGCTCTATATCACCGGGTATGATTCGGAAAAAAATGCCATGCAGATTAGCATCCCCCCGAACACCACACCTAAAAGAGCATCTGTAGACGCGATTGAGCATTGGATGATTTACAAAGAACACCCTGATGTAGGAGCCATCGTTCATATCCATGCCTGGATGGACGGGGTCGAACCCACCCCGGTGAATTATCCTTGCGGAACGATCCAACTGGCAGAAACGGTGGCCGAATTGGTACGGGAATCCGCTGAACCATCGAGGACGGTCATTGGGCTTAAAAATCATGGCCTGACAATTACAGGAACGGATTTGGATGATATTTTCCGGCGTATAGAAGGGCAGATTATTCCCCATGTTCCAATGTCGTGAAGAAAAGGATGGCTGGTCACAGGATAGGAGGTTGTATGAAACCCATACTGATAACCATTTTCGAAACCGTTATCGAAGCTTTACTGTGGTTGTTTGAATTTGAGTATGAAGAAATGATGGAACAGACCCAAGGACATCAAAAACAAATCAAGTAAATGAAGGAGTAGGAATAGTATGGATGCGATTAATCCGGTCGCTGTTGAACTAGGGCCGATCCAAATTTATTGGTATGGGCTCATTATTGTAGCCAGTGCACTGCTTGGATTATATCTTGCCGTCCGGGAAAGCAAACGCCGCGGTCTTCCGAAAGATACCTTTGTCGATCTCCTACTTATCGGTTTTCCCTTATCCGTCCTGTTTGCCAGGGCTTACTATGTCGTTTTTAACTGGGAACAGTATGCAGACAATTTTTTAAGGGTTTTTGCCGTCTGGGAAGGCGGGCTGGCCATGCATGGCGTGTTGATCGGAGCTACATTGACCCTTGTTGTTTTTGCGTATGTCCGAAGACATTCCTTCTGGCAACTTGCCGACATTATGGCACCAAGTTTAATTTTGGCACAGGCGACCGGCCGATGGGGGAATTTTATCAATCAAGAAGCCCATGGGGGTCCCGTTTCACGGGCGTTTTTGGAGGGCATATACGTTCCGGAATTTATCATTGATCAGATGTACATAAATGGCACCTATTATCACCCGACGTTTTTATATGAATCGCTGTGGAATGTCACAGGATTTATCGGGCTAATGTTACTGCGGCGGATAAATTTACGTAGGGGAGAACTGTTTTTGACCTATCTTCTTTATTATTCGGTTGGACGGTTCTTTATCGAAGGTTTACGAACGGACAGTTTAATGCTTACGGAACACTTACGGATGGCTCAGGTCGCTTCTCTGTTTCTGATCCTATTCGCAGTGGGGATGATGGTGTACCGACGGAAAAAAGGCCATGCCCACGTTCGTTATCTGGATGACGGGGGAGAGAGGCTCGCCGTAAAACGTTCATGACGAGCGATAAAAAAACACCGAGCGAGCATATACATGTGGGAATATTGTGATAATAATAGCATATCCTTTTACAGAACTTAGAGCGAGAAAGCCCCCGTCTTTAGATGTGGGATGAAGCATGACAAACCAAACATGTGTTTGTATCATGGAATTGGGAGGTGAGCATCATATGCCACAATTTCATTAAAACTTGAGTTATTAAAACCAACCAAAAACAAAGCATCCATGTATCAAAAAATGACGGAAACAAATACAACGTTTGCTAATTGGTTGCTTGAATGGAAAGATTTAAACAAAGCCACCTCGAAGCATTTTAAGTCGTGTTCAGATGAAACATTCCCTTCTGCCATTGTAAACCAAACCATAAGAGCGGTTAAATCCAAGAAAAAAATCAAAAAGCAAAGGTTTTCCGTTCTTTTTGGTGTGGATTCAACAATCAAACTTGTAAAATTGAAAAAGAAAATGCTTTGTATAAAATTTCATTTCCTACGTTAGAAAAAAGAGTCGGTGTTCCTGTTTTTGCCAACAACACTGGTTAGATAGAATTTTAGAAGGATGAGCAAAACAAGGCGCTACCGAATGTACGAAAAGCGCAGTCGTTGGTTTGCTTCTGTGACGGTTGCTTTTGAATCTGAAAAACCAAAAGTTGAGCCACGATCACCGAAGGTGATGGGGGTTGATGTTAGATGAAATAATCTAGCCGTAGCTTCTGTTGGCACAGAATCGTTATTCTTCAAGGGGAATGAAACGGCTTTTGTCCGCAGAAAGTTCGCTTCTGCCCGAAGGCAAATGGGAAAAAATAAGTGTCTGAATGCAATGATTAAATCTAAGGATAAAGAGTCTCGAGGATGAAAGATGTCAACCACAAAATCAGCCGTCAAATGGTTGATGTTGCCCAAGCCAACGGTGTTCGTTTGGTTCGAATGGAAGATTTGACCGGCATTAGGCATACGGCAAAATCAAAAAAGAAGCAGGACGTCATCTTCACCGGTGGTCTCCCTATCAATTGCAGCAGTTTATCCAGTATAAAGTTGAAATGGCTGGCATCGCAGTGGAATATGTTGTTCCAAACGACACATCGCAGACGTGTAAGTGTGGACATAAATCCAAAAACAACCGTAACGGGACAACGTTCCGGTGCAAGAAATGTTAGTACGCAACACACGCAGACCTGAATGCGGCGATCAACATTTCAAAAGCGATTTCGGGTATTTCCGAAACAAAAAACAAAAAGAACGCATCTTAAAACCTAGTACAGAGTGGTCGAATTATCCGGTCACACCCAAGGGCAACTCAAAAAAGGAGGGCGGTCACTCGTGCATTATGGCTGAATTTCCTCACACTGGCTGATTTTCCTTCCGGTTTGTTCCACATAACTTATTCATGGCACCTCTGATTAGGATATTATTGCTTTTAGAGGTGTCATAACTTGTTTATGGCACCCCTGATTGGGTTATTTAACCTTCGAGTGGTTCCATGACTCACTCATGGCACCTCTAATTGGGGTAATCTTCCTTCTAGTGGTGTCATAATGAGGATTTCGGACGTTCTCTTCGCGAAAGTTAATAGTAAACGCGCCTTCTATTTTTGGTATCTCAACCATTGGGTGGAGATCTGGCACGTTTCCTAAATCTGGCGCCAACAACGATGGGGATCACTTATTTCAGCCGTCCTGCACTAGTGTTGTGGGAAAAGCAACACCGCCTGTAAGGTACATGTGCCATCGTACGCCGAACGAAACAGGACGAGGGGATGGCACACCTCTGAACTAAAGGCTCGTTCAAAACAGAAATGGATTGCGAACGTAATAGCACTTTAGAATCCCATTGCTTTAGCCGCGGGAGTGTCAAGAAAGGATCTATTTTTATGGAATGGCTATTGAAAGATCATGAGAAAATGAAGATTCGGCCCCACAATGGAGTGGCCGAAAAGGAGATGAGACTCAGGCGATCACGACACTAACCCAAAATCGTCTAATTTTGCTTGATGCGTATACTCCATCGTTCGTAAATATTCCGTTAGGTTCTCTGTATAGCTACGTGTAAGGTCACAAGCTTCTGTGCTCCCGTCCGTACATTCACTGATGTTTTTGTCGACTGCATTCATTTCCAACAAGGATCCTAATGTAACATCCCTAAGATCATAAAATTCAGGAGGCGTTGGCTTATCCGTGATGTCGTCCACCAAACCGGATAAACGTCCGACGGAAGCCTGTGTACCAGACGCATCGGTTTCATCAACGTACGCATAAAGGCTTTGAAGTTCCTCATGAAATTGTTCTAAAAAAGCACTGTAATGATCACTGTATGCTTTTATTTCATCATAATTGCTTGTCGCCTCATGCAGATCTCTTCGATACAATTCATTATGTTCAACCCCCGGGTTCGACACATATTCCATTCTGGCAAGGTCATCGTCCAGATCTTCGGCATTCTCACTTCCACAACTCGAAATGGCAAGCATGAGCAAAATGATGACCAAAGATCCTTTCATTAAGCGCATGATATTCATCCCCTTTTCTGTTAACTCCTTCAACGATTAGTATGAGATCAAATGGAAGTATCTATGCATGAAAGAATAAGAATGAGGTCACCCTGATTGATAAGTGAAATTATTTTTTAAGGAAACTTCTCGCAAAAAATCTTTAATCCCATGTGATTTTCGCTTATAATGGTGTGGAATACACGTCTGGGGGGCACAGGGACCATGCATTCAGAAAAAATTTCCGTACCACTTACAGATGAACTATTCAGTGAAATCAAGCACCTATCCGAAAACGAACAGAATCGGTTTTTCCGTCAGCTGGTCCAACGGTATATTGAACGGAAAAAGAAGGAGCACCTTCGCGCTGACTTAAAGGAAGGGTATATTGAGATGGCAGAATTAAATCTGTCGATCGCCGAAAGCTTCGCCTATGTGGAATGGGAAGCGACTCGCACAGCAGAATCAAACAGGCATGACACCCAATATACCAAGGAGGTGAATGGATGACGTGAATAATTCGAATCAGTCTCAACATCCAACTGCAAAGAAAAGCGTCAAACGGGGGGATGTTTTCTTTGCAGACTTATCTCCGGTGGTCGGCTCGGAACAAGGCGGTGTCCGACCGGTCCTTATTATTCAAAACGATATAGGCAACCGCTTTAGCCCAACCGTCATTGTAGCCGCGATTACCGCACAAATTAAAAAAGCGAAATTGCCGACACATGTGGAAATCGACGCGGAAGAGCATCGATTTGACCGGGACAGCGTCGTACTTTTGGAACAAATCCGCACGATCGATAAACAACGTCTTACGGACAAAATTACCTATTTAGACGATGAGATGATGAAAAAAGTGAAAAACGCATTGGAAATCAGTATTGGCCTTAGTGATTTATAAGTGTAAAAAGAACAGTGCTGAAGGGAAAACGGACGCAAATATTTCGTACATAATGAAGGAAAACACCAGCTCTCCCCCCAGGGCTGGTGTTTTTTAGGTAAGAAGGTATAAAAAGAAACCACGTAAGGCATTCTAATGCCTCAGTACATAACTTTTCCAATGTTGGTTATCTTAACCACAGGCATCAACCTTCATTGAATATGTGATATTATGTGAAAAAATGAAATTTATTCTCACAATTATCTCTAAAATATGGTATAATATAAAAAAGAGAGGGGGGTATGGCGAAGAACGCTGCATACTATGAAAAGAAAATTATTTTCCGCATCCTTCAAGATTGTCATCGGATTATCCATCATTTTATCAAGTTTTGTCAGTGGGTGGGCGACAACGTCAGAAGGGGATCTGCCATCGAAAACAGCGGTGATTCTTCATGCCATTAACAATCAGTTAGTCATTCCTGATGAACAATTGACCCCGCCATCGTTTTTAACTGGAAACAATGCTTCCGACGGGGCTGCTTTCGAGCATGAATCCCTGCAAATACCCGTGAGTGACGGCACAGTATTGCCGGGTCGTATGCACCGCCCTGCGGATGCTGAAAATGCCCCTATCATCGTTTACTATCATGGCGGTGCTTTCATGGAGGGGTATGGCAATATTCACACCCATGACAATATCGTCCGTGCGCTCGCTTATCGTTCAAATGCGATTGTGATCAGCGTTGGATACCGATTGGCACCGGAACATGTTTTTCCAAAAGCTGTCGATGATTCTTATGATGCGTTGCAGTGGGCGTATGAACAGGCCGAGGAACTAGGCGGTTCAAAAGAAAAAATGGTTGTGGCAGGGGATAGTGCCGGCGGCAATCTTGCTACAGTAACGGCGCTAAAAGCACGCAACGAAGGAGGACCCGAAGTAAAGGCCCAGCTTCTCTATTACCCTTTGACGACGTTTCATGACCGTCCTTTGGAAACTCGTGATAAATATGCAAGCGGCAATTACTTGCTGTCAAGAACGGTAATGGAAAAAGCACGTGATGCGTATACACCGGGGGAAAAAATGCGGGAAAATCCCTATGTGTCCCCCCTTGACGAAGGGGTGGCCGAAGGTCTCCCTCCAGCATTTATTGCAACGGCGGAATTTGACCCGCTAAGAGATGAAGGTGAACTTTACGCTCATAAGCTTCACGAAGAAGAAGTTCCCGTGGAAGCCATTCGGTATGAAGGCGTTATGCATGGGTTTTTATCCTTTTACGAGGTACTCGCCACCGGCCGCCACGCGTTGGATGACAGCATAGCATTTCTTGATCGGACATTAAATGATAAAGAAGTGGCAGGGGCGGGGTTTCGAATCGTGGAAAGGGAACAACCCACAGGGGTTGAGAGACTCAGGGAGGAGACAGAAGCCCACATGGGTGCCGTTTACCTTCTCGGGTTACACGCTCAACGCCAAATCGATCAATGGGTGGAAACCTCGTTATTGGCTGACTCCGATAACGAATAACGAATACAAACGGACCCTGGATCACATTTTAAGTGATTCAGGGTCAATTTATGGGGATATAGAATCGTTAGAGCTTCTGTATCAGTATTTGATTCCATATGTGTCCATATTCTTTTATATCCTCTGTTTTATTTTCATTATGACTGTGCTATACTATCCAAGGATTGCTCACCACGAAAATACAATCACGAGATAAAGGGGGGTCCCTAATGTTGGCGGGACGGAAACAACGACTACAGACATTTGCAAAACGGCGTCGTCAATTGAATGTCCATGAGCGAATACAAGAAAATGAAAAGCTTTCGATCCTTGAACGGGAGATGCCCCGATTTATTAATATGACGATGCCGATTTTTTTATTGCGTCCGGAAATGGAACGACAGCTTCATCAATTTTTGCAGACCGCCGCTCAGGAGCGGGTTCCTTCAAAGTTCTTCTTCAAAAAGAATGGGCGTGACCAAGCGCTTTTTTATCATAAAGAGCTTTCTGTCTTTATTAAGTATTTACGAAAGCAAGGGTTCTATTTAAACGGTCATGAAGCATTGTTTGCTCATGTTCTCCTGAATCATTTAGCGATCCTAAGCTTTCAGCATATGCAAAGGCGGTATGGATTGCTGACATTATCGACGGACACCCTTACAGACGTATTTGACCGCTATTTGCATCTCGTTAATGAAAAAGATTATTATCGCGTCGACCACTTGGAGTACTTGCGGCAAAATTTGATAAGCAAACGTATGGTCCCGGTTACGACGAGTCAAAATAAACTTAAACGCCAATTGAAACAATATGAAAAAAATCATGAAGACCTTCAAATTCACAAGTTTGAACAACGTCTTCAAAAAAACGTGAATTAAAAAGGCTTCCCGGAAAATGGGAAGCCTTTTCTTTTTCTTTTTCTTGTTTTACAGCTCTTTAATAAGGAGGGGTCCGGGAATGGATGTTACCGCTATTACTGGCATCATTCCGGATAAGGAGCGAACGAATCTCTGGGAATCATAATTTTCATGTATGGATCTCTGGCCAGCCACCCTCTCCTTAAAAAATAATATGTGCGCATAAAACAATAATCGGCAAGGTAATAATGGTTCTCAACAAGAAAATCATAACCAGTTGCCAAAAGGTAATCGGAATTTTTGAGCCGAGAATCATACCGCCAACCTCGGACATATAAATCAACTGACTGATCGAAAGACAGCCGATAATAAAACGTGTCATTTCACTTTGGATATCCGAAGCGATGATCGCGGGGAGCAACATGTCCGCGAACCCGATTAACATCGCCTCCGATGCCGCTTGTGCTTCGGGCACTTGCATAAGTTCCAAGATTGGAATGAAAGGAAGGCCCAACCACTGAAAAACCGGGGTATGTTCAGCGATGATGATCATAATCGTACCAAGCGTCATGACTATGGGAATGACGGCAAGCCACATCTCCATGACATTCCTTATTCCGTTACGCCCGGCTTCTTGTGTGCTGGCATCGCCGGCTCGCGTAAGCGCTCCTTTCCACGCGCGGGTGATTGCCGGTTGGTCGGAATTTTCGTTTCGTGTTTTCGGTTCAGCCCCCGGGTAATATTCTTCGCTTTTTCTTGAAAGCGGAGGGATGCGGGGCATAATGATCGCGGCAACAAAACCGGCGATGATAATCGTGATGTAATAGGGAAGGAACATATGGGTCAAATCAAGATATCCGAGGACGACGATCGTAAAGGTAATCGATACGATATTAAAAGTCGTTCCCAGAACGGCCGCTTCCCGTTTTGTATAATGCCCTTGTTCATACTGCTGACTCGTTAACAATACCCCGATGGCCGCGTCCCCGAGCCATGAGGCTAAACTGTCGATGGAAGAACGGCCGGGCATCGTAAAAAGCGGTCGCATAATGATATGCAACAACACCCCTGTGAATTCCAACAGGCCAAAGTTCATCAACAAAGGCAAAAAGATGCCGGCGAACAGAAAGATTGTAAGTAAAAAGGAGGCCAATCCAAGAATTTCTCCCCCCGTTGCTTCTCCCCAAAACCATTCCGGCCCCCACTCAAAGAGAATGGCGACTGCGAATATAAATCCGATGATCCGTATGACCAACCAAACGGGTGTTACGGAAAAGAGGGACTCAAAAAGCGAACGGCGCATCCATTCCGGGTAGAGGTAACGATAGAGGATCGTACCAATAACCGATATGGCGGTAATGGTCACAATCAGTTCTCCCAAGATGGGAGAGAGGAACGAGTCCAGTGTTTCGGCCAACCACGCGATTGGAATGGTGATTTCGCCATCCACGTTAATAGGTGTAATAAATATAATAATCCCGACAATAGAAGGGAGGAGAAATTTTAGCATGTGCGTACTGTTATATTGTTTCGCAGACAAGGAATCACTTCCAGACAATGATAAATATAAGGCTGTTATTCAAAACCATTTAATTTTCCAAGCGTCTCTTCCAATTCGCGCAAAGTGGATATTTCAGCGTCCGGTACAATCCCGGTGTCCGCTTCTTCGTGATCGCGATTGAGCCAAATCGTTTTTAATCCTGCGCGAATGCCACCGATAATGTCCGTATGTAAATTATCCCCGATCATCACGGTTTGATTCGCATCGGCACCGAGTTGTTCTAGTGCATAGGAAAAAATGGATGTGTCCGGTTTACCAACTCCAAAGGCGCCGGAGATTACAATGCGGTCAAAATGGGGGATAAGCGCTTTTGTCATGTGTAATTTTTTCAACTGCAAGCTGGGAGCCCCATTTGTCACGAGGGCAAGTTGATAAGGGATGTTCATTTTTGTTAAAACTTCAAACGTTTCTTCGTAGACGTAAGGGAGTGTCTCCCGATAGTCAATGAAATGTTTTGAGAGCTCCCTTGCCAGTGAAAAATCCTCAATGCCGACGTTCTTTAACGCTTCCGTCCAAACTTCAAACTGATACATCCGAATGTTTGCGCCCATCTCCCTGAGTCGAACGTCGTGAATATCATCAAACGTCCCCCATAGCCCTTCAAACGGGTTGATGCCTAGAGCGGTTGTCAAAGGATAAAACGATTGCTTTTCATACAGGGTCGGGGCTACTGTTCTTACAGCCTCCATCAGCTCTGTACTTTCAACGCCTACTTGACGGAATGCTTCGTTACATGTGGCTAAAAGAGATTCGGATATACTCTTTTTATCCCATAATAATGTGTCATCCAAATCGAACAGAAGTGTATGTATCATCTAATCCACCCTTTCAAATCTTTAACGTTATGCCATTAGACAAGAGATGTACAATGGCACATGCCACCCCTTGATCTTGGCTCCTTCAGCAACTGTAATCCCTGAGAGGGGCATGTTACTTTATTGTAGCATATGGTCAAACGATGCAAACAACATTTTGGAGGGAAGGACTGAGAGGCAGAAGATAATGTTTAACAGACGTGAAGGTTTTAACGACCTCTTTATAGAAGGAGGTAAACTCCCTCTGATAGACGTTTCATTTTATAAAATAAAGTAGAAATTGTCGTTATTTGTTGCTTTCGGCTTTTTTTCGTGACAAAAAATCGGGATGCTTTTCGAAATAGATAACCTTTCTTTTGTATCCTGTTACAGGGCATGTTAAAATAAATTTGTGAACACAAAATGACTTTTAGGAACATATGGAGACGGGAAGCAGGTTTGCAAAAGGTGTTATTTCAAGTTATGATGCTTCCTCTCTTTTCATGTGCCGAAAAGCTGATAAACGGGAGAGTGATGATACCGGCACCCGGTTTATTGACATTGAAACACACCTCAAAATAGTCCGCTAATCAATTGAGTTGCAAACAAGTGTAGTTGGAGGTAGTAGCAGATGGACAGAAACGTTTCCAAGCCGGATAAGACTTGGGAAACATTTCACGGACCTAATCTAGGTTACGTGATGGACATGTACGAAAAATACAAGAATGATTCGGACGAAGTAGACCCGGATTTGAAAGAGTGGTTTGAAGCTCACGGAGCTCCCGTCGCCAAACCGCTAAATGGGCATGCTCCCGATGTTTCTCCGGAAATGTCTACGACGATGATGCATAAGATTGCAAAGGCGATAAAACTTGCGGATAACATTCGCAGATTCGGTCATGTTTTGGCAGATGTTAACCCGCTTGAATCCCCCGGAGAGGAGTCTCCGCTTTTACAGCCCGAGGAAAATGGCCTGGATGAAGAAGACTTAACATCCATGCCGGCAGATATGCTATGCGAGGATGCCCCGAATCATGTAGAAAATGGCTATGACGCCATTATGCACTTAAAACAAATGTACACGAAATCAATCGCGTTTGAATTCGACCAAGTCCACGACCTTGAGGAACGAGGCTGGTTGAACCGTATGGTTGAATCCGGAGACATTTATGAAGATTTATCGGAGGAAAGACGAAAGCATCTCCTTGAACAATTAACGGCTACCGAGAAATTCGAGCAATTTTTGCATAAGAATTTTGTTGGGCAAAAACGCTTTTCCGTCGAAGGCCTTGACACCATGATTCCCATGCTTGAAGAGATGGTACAATATTTCATGCATGAGGGCGCTGACCATGTCATGCTCGGCATGGCGCATCGCGGCCGATTAAGTACACTTGCACATGTATTGGGCAAGCCATATAATCTGATTTTTTCCGAATTCAAGCATGCGCCTAATAAAGAAACCGTTCCCTCGGAGGGTGCAACGACGTTAAATTATGGTTGGACCGGTGATGTCAAATATCACTTAGGCGCAAACCGGAAAATTAATCAAGCGTCCACCCATACAACGGTGAGCGTCGCTAACAACCCGAGCCACCTGGAATTTGTTAACCCCGTTGTAGCCGGATACGCCCGTGCTGCACAAGAGGATCGTGAAAAAACCGGGTTTCCGGATGTTGAAGCCAACAAGGCCGGAGCCATTCTTGTGCATGGAGACGCGGCATTCCCCGGTGAAGGCATCGTGGCTGAAACATTGAATTTAAGCCGCTTGAAAGGGTATCAAATCGGAGGGACCCTCCACATTATCGCGAATAATTTGCTCGGTTTCACGACCGAAAGCCACGATTCCCGATCGACCACCTACGCCAGCGACTTGGCGAAAGGGTTTGAGATCCCCATCATTCATGTAAACGCTGATGATCCTGATGCCTGTATAGCAGCCGTGCATCTGGCTTGCGAATATCGCAGTCGCTTTCATAAAGACTTCTTGATCGATTTAGTGGGTTATCGTCGTTATGGCCACAACGAGGGGGACGAACCCGCGGCGACCCAACCCAAACTTTACGAAACAATTCGTTCGCATGACACTGCCACAACGATTTACGCCGATAAGCTCCAACAAGAAGGTATCCTCGAAGAGGAACAGGCAACGGCCATGCAAAAAGAAATGCAAGAAAAACTGGAAAAAGAATATGAGAAAGTTTCCGGGAGCTACACCCCCGGAGAAACAGAGCCACCTGAAGTCATTGAAAAAGGGTTGCCCGATGTGGAAACGAGCGTCGACTATGATACGTTGAAGCAAATGAATGAAGAATTACTTGAACAGCCGGAAGGATTCACTGCTTTTCGCAATGTGAAGCGTATCCTCAACCGTAGGGAAAAAGCATTTACGGAAGGGAAGATCGATTGGGGGCACGCCGAAGCCCTTGCTTTTGCATCGATTATATCCGATGGTACACCGATCCGGATGACGGGACAAGATTCAGAACGAGGGACTTTTAACCACCGTCATCTCATCCTTCATGATGCAGCAACCGGAGAGAATCATTCACCGATGCACACGTTATCGACAGCAAACGCATCTTTTGCCCTTCACAACAGCCCGCTCTCCGAGGCAGCCGTCGTAGGATTTGAGTACGGTTATAACGTTCAGGCACCGGATACGTTAGTCCTTTGGGAAGCACAGTACGGAGATTTCAATAACGCGGCCCAAGTTCATTTTGATCAATTCATTTCGGCCGGAAGAGCAAAGTGGGGGCAACGATCAGGCATTGTTCTGCTATTGCCGCACGGATATGAAGGGGCAGGCCCCGAACATTCAAGCGCGCGATTGGAACGCTTTTTGTCTCTTGCTGCCGAGAATAACTGGAACGTTGTCAACGCCACGAACACGTCCCAGTATTTCCATCTGTTACGCCGACAAGCCGCTACGTTGGAAATGGACGAAGTAAGGCCACTTGTGTTGATGACGCCGAAAAGCCTGCTCAGAAATCAAACGATTGCAGACTCGCACGAAGCGTTTACCGACGGCAAATTTAAAGCAGTTATCGAAGATCCGAAAACGAGCGGTAACAAAGAAGAAGACGTAGATACAATTATCTTTTGCAGTGGTAAAGTGTCCATCGATCTCCATGAAACGATCGACGAAGATGTGGATGTCAGCCATTTGCATATCGCGAGAGTTGAGGAATTGTATCCATATCCAAAAGAAGACATCAAGGTCGTTCTTTCCAAGTATAAAAATGTTAAACATGTCAAATGGGTACAAGAAGAGCCTAAAAACATGGGGGCTTGGAGCTATATCGAGCCTTATCTACGTGAAACGTTGCCCGCGGACATTGATATTGAGTATATCGGCAGAAGACGCCGTTCCAGCCCATCTGAAGGCGACCCCAATGTCCATAAAAACGAACAGCAAAGAATCATCAATGACGCGTTGGGCCTACAAGAAGGGAGAGACGACTAAATGGCAGAAATAAAAGTACCAGAGCTCGCAGAATCAGTCACTGAAGGAACGATTGCCGAATGGTTAAAACAGCCGGGCGATTACGTAGAAAAGGGCGAAGCCGTTGCCGAGCTTGAAACGGATAAGGTAAACGTCGAACTAAATGCTGAACAAGCAGGTGTATTGCAAGAAATCTTGAGTGAAGAAGGGGAAGATGTTTCCGTCGGTGACGTCGTTGCCAAACTCGATGAAAACGCGACCGAAGGCAGCAGCCCCTCGGATGAGGCGTCTTCCGATGAAAAAACAGAAGAAAAAGAGGCGCCGGCCCAAAGCGAAAGCAGCGGAAAAGAGAAAACAGAATCCGCTCCACAACAAGAAAGTGCAGGCGATAATGGAGACGAATCTTCCGAACATGTTATTGCATCTCCGGCCGCCCGCAAACTTGCCCGTGAAAAAGGCATCAACCTTGCCGAGGTTCCGGTTCGCGACCCGCTCGGTCGAGTGCGAAAAGAAGATATCGAATCGTATGAGTCCAATAAAGCTGCCCAAAGTCAGCAGGCGTCATCGCAAAAAAGTGCGCCCGAAAGCAAAGATACAGACGATGAATTCGGTGGAAAGCCGGTGGAACGGGAGCGCATGTCGAGGCGGCGCCAAACGATCGCCAATCGCCTTGTAGACGTGCAACAATCTACCGCCATGCTGACGACGTTCAACGAGGTGGACATGTCGGCCATCATGGATTTAAGGAAACGAAAAAAAGAATCGTTCCAGGAAAAACACGACGGGACGAAACTGGGCATGATGTCCTTCTTCACGAAAGGGGTCATTGGTGCGCTTAAACAATTCCCGTTATTGAATGCAGAAATTCAAGGCAAAGAAATTATCAAAAAGAATTTCTATGACATCGGTATGGCCGTTTCCACAGACGATGGCCTTGTTGTTCCGGTCGTGCGCGATGCCGATCGCTTAAGCTTCGCCGGGATTGAAAACGAGATTGGCAGACTCTCGGAAAAAGCGCGTGACAATCAATTAGGATTGGATGATTTGCAAGGCGGAACATTTACGATCACCAACGGCGGTGTCTTCGGCTCCTTGTTGTCCACGCCAATATTGAATACACCACAAGTCGGCATCTTAGGCATGCATACCATTCAATGGCGCCCGGTTGCCATTGATAAAGAGCGAATGGAAAACAGACCGATGATGTATATCGCGTTATCTTACGATCACCGAATTGTAGACGGAAAAGAAGCCGTAGGCTTCCTTGTCGCATTAAAGCAACTGCTTGAAGAACCGGAAGACTTATTGCTGGAAGGGTAAAGTGAACCTCCAGCAGAAGAGGTTCGTTCCCTATTGATGATTCGTTGCACACAGCCAGGCGTCCGAAAGGGCGCCTGTTTTTGCTGTTAAAAAAAGGAAAAAAGCACTAATTTAGCCGGTAACCCTTCCGAATGTGAAAAATATTAAAAAAAAGGTTGTAAAATTGAAGAAATATGGTATTATATATGCTACCTGCAATGCATCCTAACAAGAGATATGTATTGTAGGTATTATTTTCTAAGGTCTCTCATTGTAGTCGCATTCGTACGGCACACGTCAATGACAAATGCCTAAATTTTTAAGGAGGGATTGACATGCGTGTACAATCAACAAAAGCGCGTGAACTATGTGCGGCTATTCAAATGCGAGGCTGGTCAAACACTCAGCTTTCTCGGGATGACCGCAAAGGTATTTCCCTGAATAGTCGAACAGGTTGTCGTTCATGGAAGGGAACAAGATGGGGACTTATTACCGAAAATACACCGGAGCGTCTTACGATTAGCATCGATTTGCCGAGAGATAACTGGCAGATTGAAGCCGTTGCCGCAAAATTAGGACTGGAGGTTATTGCCAGTAATGAGACGGCGGAGGAGAGCGGTGTATATTTGGAAAAGAAGTCGGACCGGGATACGTTGCACATATTTCTGTGTGAAGAAGAGCTGAACAATACCGAATTCAACGATTCCGCGCTCGTTGATATGATTGGTGACATTCGACGATTAAACTGTTTATAATCGAGGAACGACTCGCCAACAACCGGGGTTATAACCCCGGTTGTTTTAATTGCGCAGAAATCTATTGGTTTTTTTCTGTCGATGCTCATGATATAATAATGATAATTACTTTCAATTATGGAGAAAACGTTGGTCGTAAACATACGACCAATGCTTGGAGGGAGTAGCATGAATCATACCCCTAAACGTTACTTTTACCTACGTTCGCTGAATCATGCCGTGGAACCGATCACATGGCCGAAAATAAAAGAAGATGGCTTCGACTTAAGCGTCAAACGGGAAGATGTTCCGTTTTTCATCACGTTCTTTAGAGAACTCACGGATTTATATGAGAACAAGGCCGTACGTGTACCCGATTCATATCGTCATTACATGGAAGAAGTAGCGTCTTTTTTTAGAGAACAGGCGCGGGAAATGTGCCAATGTACATCTTTGCAGAGCGAAAGCAGTTTTTATGTCATTCCTTTTAGTGATTTCGTGGCCGCCTTCATGTTGGCCGATGAAGCGTTCGAACGAATTTTTCAAGACAATGAAAAAATGGTGCATCATTTCGATAAAGTGTTGACGTATTACAAACGATTTAACTTAAAAGCCGATCCTATAAAAGCGCAGTTTATTTTGGATCACTTACCCGAACTCAGTTTTCATTATGAGTAACGACGAATGATAGGAGAGACACTTCATGCAACATTTGCAGTGGCATCACCGCCCCCCGATGAAAACCATTACGTGTGTCCACGCAAACGCGACAAAGTATAAAGTGGACCGGGTGCTGACGCCCGGGAAAACATACGATGTGCAAAATGAAACCGATGAATTTTATTTCATTATTGATAACACCGGTATTATCGGCGGGTTTAAAAAAGATTATTTTCGCGAATGAAAAACGGCTGCTTTGGCGGCCGTTTTATCGTTTTCATTGGCATCTTTTTAGCGATCATGCTATGATGATACCAAACATAGGTTCTTCATTTCCCTCTATGTCGAAAGAATCACCTATGCTATGATAGATAGAGGATATTAAAGGGAGACTTTTTACACATGGATCGCTACAGTCGATGGGAACCTGATGAACGACACGAAGATAGCTTTAAGGAAGAGAACGAGGGGTTCGATCATGATCCGGGAGAAAGAAACGAGGAGGATATCCCGCCGGAAGAGCCGCCTTTGGAAGATTTCTATCGCGAAGAGTTAGAAGATGCGAGTGCTGTGAAGAAAAAGAAAAGGAAAAAGGGTTGGACGAAGGTAGGCATTATTTTTGTATCCTTTTTACTGGTCATCCAAGGGGCTACCTCTCTTATTCAACTCTTTCAACCTGATGTCGTGGATTTCCTGACAACGTCTTATGAATTGTCCCAGGATGAAGACGTGGCTGAGTGGCGGGAATCCGTTGTTACGTTGCAAGTGGAGAAACCGGGGCGATCAACGCGGGGAACAGGCTTTGTTATTCATGAGGATGGGCTCATTGCCACAAACCGCCATGTGGTAGAGGATGCATTGCAAACGGTTGTGACGCTGCACGACGGCTCCGCTTACGAAGCAACCCTCGTGAGCCAATCCGACGATGTGGATTTGGCATTGATGCAGGTGGAGGAAGAGGCGGCTGTCGATTCCCTCCAACTGCAACCGGAAGACGAAGACGTTGAGGAAGGAACCTATATTACGATTATAGGAAACCCGCTGAATTTCACCGGCATCGCCAACGAAGGGGAGATTCTTGAAACCGGAAATCCAACGACCATTTCCGCGCCCACCTACCGGGGAAACAGCGGCAGCCCTGCCATCAATGAAGACGGACAAGTCGTCGGTGTCATTTTTGCAACAAGACAACAGCCACAAGGAGGCAGTGTAGGATTGATGGTTCCCGCGGGTGAAGTATGGCAGCACATTCATGAGCTAGGAGAGGAAGGGTAAACATGCAATTGCGTTTTTATGTTGGGGAAAGCGGAAGTGGAAAAACGACCACCCTTTTAAATGAAGTAGAACACGCATTGTCCGAGGAAGCCGTCGATGGCCCGCCCATTCTTATTCTCGTTCCGGAACAAATGACATTTCAAATCGAATACCAATTGACTAAACAGCTCGGCGGGATGGCCCGTGCCCATGTGTTGAGCTTCTCACGCCTGGCGCTCCGCATCTTGCAGGAAACGGGGGGAAACACCGGAGACCGATTGCAACGGGCCGGTGTCCATATGCTTCTGCGCAAAATCGTAGAAGATGAGAAAAAGCATTTCCGGGTGTTTAGAAAAGCTGCCGATACGGACGGTTTTATTCATGAGTTGGAGCAGATGATGACGGAAATGCGTAGGCAAGCGCTGACAACGGAGGTGATCACCGAAAAACAATCACAATTAGAAGAGGATGGGGAACCCGCTGGGTTGCGCGATAAACTCCATGATATTTCCCTCGTTTATGGGCGGTTTGAACAAGCTTTTCAGGGTACGTACATGAATACGGAAGAAGCGCTAAAACGGCTTATCCAACAATTACCGGATTCGGAGTGGCTAAAGGACGCGATTGTTTATGTCGATGGTTTTTATGATTTCAGCCCGCAGGAACTGTATGTCATCGAATCCCTGTTTTCCAAAGTGAAGGAGATGACCGTTTCCCTTACCATTGATCATGTTCCAAACCAAGAGATGAGCCCCAATGAACTTAACCGTTTCTACCTGACGGCGAAAACGTACACAAAACTGACGACGCTTGCCAAAACGAACAACATCGGCTGGAACGTGCGCACGTTTTCAGGCCGCCCCCCGAGTGCTCATGAAGAAGGCCAAGCCCTCCAGTTGTTTGAGGCGGTGAATCGGCGGGCGGAAATTGAAGGAGTTGCCCGGAAAATCATTGAACTCGTTCGCGACCATGGGTATCAATACGGGGACATTGCTCTCCTTGTTCGCGACGACCGCCCGTACGATGAATTGCTAAAACGCGTGTTTGGACGCTTTGAAATCCCTATATTTTTGGATGAAAAAAGATCGATGATGCACCACCCGGTCGTTGAACTGATTCGCTCCACACTGGAAATCGTGGAAAAAAATTGGTCATTTGAAGCGGTTTTTCGCGCTTTGAAAACCGATTTGTTTTTTGCGGTCACCGACGATTGGACGGATTGGCGCGAAAAAGTGGATGAGCTGGAAAACTACGCGTTGGCTCACGGCATTTATGGAAATAAATGGAAAGAAAAGCGCCATTGGCACTACCGACGACACCGTAATGTCATGGATAGCGACGGACAGACCGACATGGAAAAAAAGATTGAAGCTCGCATTAACCACACGAGAGATACGTTGATCGCACCGTTACTTACGTTGGAAGCGCGTGTAAAACAAAGCGAAAGTGTACGGAGACGTTGTGAAGCATTGTATCTTTTTTTCGAAGAATTACAGTTGCCGGCCAAAATTGAACGAATGCGGGACCAAGCAATCGCCGCCGGCTCGTTGGAAAATGCTGCCGAGCATGATCAAGTATGGGAAAATGTAATGGATATGCTCGATCAATTTGTGAATGCTGCCGGCGATGATGATCTCTCCCTCTTTTATTTTACCCGTATGATGGATGCCGGCTTGGAAAGCATGCAATTTGCCATTGTTCCTCCTGCCATTGATCAAGTGACCATCGCGGATATGGAACGCTCTCGTCTGCCGGATGTGCGTGTCACCTTTATTCTCGGTGCAAATGAAGGTATTCTGCCAGCCAAACCGGAAGAAGATGGGCTGATCCGTGACCGTGAACGTGATCAACTGGAAGATATCGGCCTGTCCGTCGGACCTTCTGCCAATGACCTTCTTTGGAACGAACCTTTTTATCTTTATATGGCCGAGGCAAGTTCGACTGATTTGCTGATTTACACCTACGCGCTGGCCGATGAAGATGGCAAAACATTGCTTCCCTCCCCCCTTATCGGACGTTTGTGGGAGCAGTATCCAAACATGCCGCACACATTTATCGAATCCGATGCCGGAAGTGCGCAGGAAAACATGCAATCGACGTTTATCAACCATCCGGACCAAGCGATTGAAGAATTGGCGATGCAATTGCAGAAATGGCGAAACGGCGAAGAGATTTCGGACGTTTGGTGGCACGTCTACAATTGGTTTACGACAAAATCAAAATGGCAGGACCGCTTGCGAACCGCGTTGGGAAGTTTATTTTACAAAAATGAAGCCACGAGGTTGGAGGCAGCAACGACGAGGGAGCTTTATGGAGAAGATATTCAAACGAGCGTCAGCCGCATGGAAATGTTTCAAAAATGTGCGTTTCGGCATTTTGGCACGTATGGATTAGGGTTGAAAGAACGAGAGGTTTTCAAATTAGAAGCTCCGGATATCGGAGAACTTTTTCACGCTGCCCTCAAAGATGTAGCCGAAGTGGTACGGGAAAATAATCTTGTTTGGGCGGATCTTTCCGATCAGGAGTGCGCACAAATTGCTCGGGAAACAGTAGAGAAACTGCTGCCCCACGTTCAACGAAATATTATGTTCAGTACGAATCGTCATGCTTACTTAAGCAAAAAGTTGGAAGACGTCGTTGTCCATACGACGAAGACGTTACGTACCCAGGCGCAATCATCAAGCTTTGTTCCTATTGGGCTGGAAGTCCAATTCGGGAATCAAAAAGGGAATATCCCCACTTATACATTTCGGTTAAAAAACGGAAGCAACCTGTCTTTGCGCGGGCGTATTGACCGCGTGGATCATGCTAAGAGTGAAAGCGGCGACCTGTTGCGTGTGATTGATTATAAATCGAGTCGGCAACAATGGCGCTTATCAGATGTTTTTCACGGCATTTCCTTACAAATGCCGGTCTATTTGGATATTGTCTTGCATAGCGCCAAACAATGGTTAGGCACAGATGCAGATATCGGAGGAATGTTTTATTTTCATGTCCACAATCCGGTCGTTGAAGCGGATGAAAGCATGGATGATACAAAAATTGCCGACCACCTATTGAAACAGTTTAAGATGCAGGGGGTTTTGCCCGCGGATAAAAATATAGCTGCCCTGATGGATCAAAAGCTTCATGAAGGAGGACATTCGTCCATTATTCCTGCTTACGTGAAAAAAGACGGCGCGTTTTCCCCATCCAAATCTTCCGTCGTTTCGAAAGAGGATTTCCAATCACTGAGGCGGTATTTGCACACTAAGATGAAAGAAATCGGGGAAAGGCTGACCGACGGGAATGTTGGGATCGAACCTTATCGCACCGATAAAAACGAAATTGCCTGTACGTACTGCCCGCTCCAATCGGTTTGTCAATTCGATCCAACCCTTCCGACCAATGACTACCGATTGTTGCCCACGCTTTCGGTTGAAAAAACGATGGAAGGTATGAAGCGAGAGGAGGATGAATCATGACCCCCAATACGGAACAAGTGCGGTGGCAGCTCGAGGAAAAGCCGGCCAACGTCCGCTGGACGGATGACCAGTGGCGCGCAATCGCGTTACGCGGCGGGAACATCCTCGTATCAGCGGCCGCCGGGAGCGGAAAAACCGCTGTGCTCGTCGAAAGAATTGCGCGTAGAGTGATGGATCCGAATGATCCTGCAGAGATCGATCGCTTGCTCGTTGTCACTTTTACGAATGCGGCGGCAGCTGAAATGAGCGTTCGCATTGGCGAACGATTGGACGAAGCATTGAAAGAGAATCCCGGATCGTTCTATTTGCAAAGGCAACGCCATTTATTAAACCGTGCCCACATCTCCACGCTTCATTCATTCTGCAACCAATTGATTCGCCATTATTATTATGAGGCAAATATCGACCCGAATGTGAGGGTTGCCAATGATACCGAACGGGAAATTTTGAAAGAAGAAGTACTGGACGAGCTTTTGGAAGACTATTACGGTGCCGGGGACGCGCTTTTTTTTGAGTTGGTGGATGCTTACAGCGGCGATCGCAGTGATGATGGGCTTCGAAAATTGTTGCTGTCCTTATTCACCCAGGCACGTGCGCAACCGGAACCGCACCGCTGGCTGGAAGAGATGGCTCACATGTATGAACATCCGTATGAAAGTTTGGAAGAGACGCCCTGGGGGGCTTCTTTTCAAGCGCACGCTCGTGAACAATTGCAAGTCGCCGCCGATTTATTAAAAAAAGCATTATCTCTTGCCGAGCACCCTTCCGGGCCCTCAAACTACATCGATGTGCTCACAAATGAACATCGAATGCTGGAAGCCTTGATGGCGAGCGATAACTGGAACGATTGGCACGCGACGTTCAAACATTTCTCGCCACAAAGGATGCCTGTTAAAGACAAAGGTGCCGAAGCGTCGATGGCAGAAGAAAGCAAAAGGTATCGGGATGAAGCAAAAGAAATCATTAATGATGTTTCCAAAATATTTGCTCCAGCCCCCGAAACCCATTTGGAAAAGATTCGCGACATGAAAGAGATTGTACGTTTGCTTGTAACGCTCGTTCAAGCGTTTAGCGTACGTTACGCGGAAGTGAAAAAGGAAAAAGCGCTCATCGACTACGAAGATTTGGAACATTTAACCTTGCAAATTTTACGGGAAGAAAAAATCCAACAACCATCGGCGGTTGCCCTTGCCTACCGAGAATTTTTTACGGAAATTCTCACCGATGAGTATCAGGATACAAACCGGGTCCAGGAAGCGATTCTTCACTTGCTTTCTAATGGCCGTAACCGCTTCATGGTCGGGGATGTAAAACAGAGCATTTACCGTTTTCGTCTCGCCGAACCTTCGCTTTTTTTGGAGAAACAACAAAGCTATGTAACCTTGAGAAGGGAAGATGTGCGAAACATCAAAAGCGAGGGCGTTCGCGTGGACCTCGCTGAAAATTTTCGCAGCAGAAAGCAAGTGCTCGATGGAGTCAATTATGTTTTTAAACAAGTGATGGACGAAACGATCGGGGATGTTCATTATGACGAAAGCCAAGTGCTTCGTTACGGAAATATGGACTACGATCAAAAGGCAACAGGCTATGAGAACGAGGTCGTTTTGCTGGACCGAACGGGACATGGGAACGACGAGGAAGAAGAACTCCAAGCTGCGGAAAAAGAAGGGAAATGGATCGCGGAGCGCATTCAATCAATGATTGAAAACCGGTTTCCCGTTTACGATAAACACCTAGGCCAGACGCGCCCTGTGGAATATCGGGACATCACGATTTTAATGCGCACCATGAAGGCGACGCCAATGTATATGGATATTTTTAAGCAAGCGGGCATCCCGAGTTACGCCGCTCAATCCGGCGGGTATTTCAGACGGGTGGAAGTGCAAGTCATGATGGCGTTATTGCGTGTGATAGACAACCCGTACCAAGACATTCCGTTAGCAAGTGTGCTCCGTTCCCCAATCGTCGGTTTACGTGAAAATGAACTGGCCGATATCCGTTTAGCCGGTAAAGGAGAACCTTTTTATGAAGCGATGAAAAAAATTGTTGCGGAACAACCGGTGCTTTCGGATGACGCCAAACTTTCATTTATGGAAGAAAAACAAAGGGCCGGAGGAGAATGGAGAAATCGGGTGGTGGCCTTTTATAACCATTTGCAAAAATGGCGATCCCAAGCGCGCAATCATTCTCTATCCCAATTAATCTGGGATTTGTTCCATGAAACTGGCTATGATGCCTTCGTCGGCGGCCTCCCGGGAGGAAAGGAGAGGCAAGCGAACCTTCATGCCCTTTATGATCGCGCGCGCGCATATGAACAAACCTCTTTCCGCGGTCTATTCCGTTTCCTGCGTTTCGTCGACCGGATGGAAGAGAGAGGAGACGATTTGGAAGTCGCGCGTACCCTCGGAGAACAAGAAAACGTCGTGAAAATCATGTCGGTTCATAAAAGCAAAGGCTTAGAGTTTCCGGTACTGTTCGTCGCCGGGATGACGAAACAATTTAATTTGAAAGATGCACAAGCGTCCATACAAATTCATCAATCGTTAGGATTTGGCTCCAAATATACGGATACTGAACGGCGGGTAACGTTTCCGACATTGCCCCTCATCACCATTAAACAGGAAGCGCAAAAAGAGCAAATTTCGGAGGAACTCCGCATTCTTTACGTAGCGATGACTCGTGCCAAAGAAAAAGCCATTCTTGTAGGATCAACGAAAGATCGGGAGAAAACGATAGAGGGATGGATAAAAAAAGCAATGACGGGGAGCGAGCGATTGCCTTTGCAAACGCGGACACGGGCAAAAACATTTTTCGATTGGATTGGTCCTTCCATCATCCGACATCCCGATTCAAGTGCATTACGCGAAACAGTGGAAAGCATTTCCACTTCCATTCTTGCAGATGAATCCGAATGGAACGTTGAGCTTACAAAAAACCAAGGCTTTTTTGCAGAGGAAACAACAAGCGGCGACTTGGAAACGACCTTGGCCAAGGTGCAAGCATTACAGTCCATTGATCCGGGGTCCAAAGACGATTCCGCTGCCGATCTCGTACAAAAACGTCTCGATTGGGTCTATCCACGGCCTTCGGCAACGACCCATTTTGCGAAACAGAGCGTAAGCGAAATAAAAAGGCGTAACGATAATGTAGATCCATACGCTGCGAAACCGAGACGTGACCGCCATTTTCAGTCCACCAATGCCGAAAGGCCCCGTTTCATGCAAGAAGATAAAAGTTCTCTTAACCGTGCCGAATTTGGAACAGCGATGCACGCGGTGATGCAACGCGTCTCCCTTCAAGTGCAGACCGTTGCTCAAATTGAAACAACGGTCAATGAAATGGAGGAAAAAGAACTGCTAACCGAAACACAAGCGCAAGCAGTTAATGCCCATGCTATTTTACGTTTCTTTCAATCTGAACTGGGCAAACGACTCCGGCGGTCTTCTCATGTTTATCGCGAAATCCCATTTACGTTCGTCAAATCCGTGGACCAAATCTATCCGAGTTGGAGCGATGACTATCCGGACCCCATTCTTATCCAAGGGGTGGCCGACTGTTTGTTTCGTGATGATGAACAACGTCTCGTTCTTATTGATTACAAGAGCGATCAGATCACCGGCCGGATGAATGAGGCATTGCTACGCGATCGTTATCAAGAACAGGTACGCCTCTACACGGAAGCCATCGAACAAATATGGAAAACGAACGTTTATGAAAAATATTTGTATTTCTTTGATGGCGGGTTCTCGATTTCGATATAACGATGGAGGTCGGGTTTCAGAGGCCGAAGATCGGAAACCCCTTTTGCATGCAATAAAGCATGATCTTCCAGCTTCTAATTTCTGGCTTCCGGAATTACGGACGCTTATCACCGGGTCAAAGGAGGTTTTTAAATGCGAATTTTACACACGGCCGACTGGCATTTGGGACGCACGTTGGAAGGCAGAGACCGCAAGCCGGAGCATGAAGCGTTTATGGATGAACTCATGACAATCATTGACGATTATGCTATTGATGCTATTCTGATTGCCGGTGATATTTTCGACAGCAGCAATCCGCCGGCTGATGCTGAACGCTTTTATTATGAAAGTATGAGCAGGCTCTCCGATCACGGAAAGCGACCGGTCGTCATCATCGCCGGGAATCACGATCAGCCGGACCGTTTATCGGCCGCGATGCCCCTCGTTCAAGATCAAGAGATTTACATGGTCGGGTTGCCGCAGTCCGCGGCGTTAAAAGTTCCGATCAAACGAGAAAAAAACTATTTACACGTTGCCGCGCTTCCTTATCCTTCAGAGGCAAGGTTGAAGGAGAGTTTTTCCGGTTCCGGCGCATTTTCGGGCGATGATGAAACGTATCGGGCAGCGTATGATGCTCGCATTGCCCGTTTATTTCAACAGTTAAGCAGCGACTTCACGCTTGATAACGTTAATATGGCGATGAGCCACCTATTTTTGGCCGGAGGGGCCGCTTCTGATTCAGAACGTCCGATCGAAATGGGCGGGGCATACACCGTGCGCCCGGGGAGTCTTCCCGAGAACGTTACCTACACTGCTTTGGGCCATTTGCATCGTCCCCAGTGGGTAAAAGAAGCTAGAACGCCAGCCCGTTATGCTGGCTCCCCTCTTGCTTTTTCTTTCAATGAGGTCGGGACCGCCAAATCGGTTACGATTATTGAAGCGCAACCCGGTGAACAGGCACACGTAACAGAAGTCCCACTTTCAAGCGGCAAGCGACTCACACGTTGGCATGCCACAGAAGGCATTTTACAAGTGCACCGATGGTTGGATGCACGTCATGGAACGAACGATTGGATTGACTTATCGATTCATAGTGAGCACACACTAAACCCTGAGGACATTCAAGCCATTCGTCGCGCTCACCCGGGGATTGTCACCATTCGCACCGTTTTACCCGAAGAGACGTTCAAGCCCATGGAATCACGGCAACATCTGCCCATTGATGAATTGTTCCGGCAATTTTATGAGAAAAAGAGCAGTGGAGCTACGCCGGAACCTGAACTTACGCAACTATTTTTGGAATTGCTGGAAGAAGATGATCCCATTCGAGAGGCGGTGAACGTACGGTGAGACCATTACAGTTAAACGTGCGGGGGCTGCACAGCTTTCGCGATGAACAAACGATTGATTTCAACCAACTCTGTGATGGCGGTGTCTTCGGCATTTTTGGTCCAACGGGAAGCGGAAAATCGTCGATTTTGGACGCGATGACGTTTGCCTTGTATGGGAAAATCAGTCGGTCGGGCAGTGTCGGCGCGAGCATAGTTAACCAATCGGAGACGGAAGTTGCCGTTTCTTTTTCTTTTCGGCTTGGTGATCGTACGTTTATCGCCGAGAGAAGAGCAAAGCGCAAGGATACGACTCTGCAAACCACGCGTGCCCGCTTTATCGAAACGACCGAAGAACCAGTCGTCCTGGCAGACAAAAAGGGAGCGATGGATCGGGAGATAGAAACGATGATTGGCCTGAAAATAGAAGATTTCACCCGCGCGGTTGTTCTCCCGCAAAACAAGTTTTCCGAATTTCTAAGCCTCAAAGGGGCCGAACGCAGCAAAATGCTGCAACGATTGTTTGATTTGGGAAAATACGGGGATGACCTAAACGAGAAAATCAAAAAACGTCTCACGGAAGAAAGCGCAAAAAAAGGTGAGATCGAAGGTGAACAGTCCGGGCTCGGGGATGCCTCCGAAGCAGCATTGACGAAAGCGAAGCAAGAAATCGCCCGAGTAGAAACAACGTTACATAAGGAAGAAACTGCGAAACATGAGCTGGAGATTAAATGGAAGGAAAGTAAAGAAATACGAAAACAGCAAGAGATTCACCAAGAACTTAAAAGCGAACTTGAAACCTTGGCAAAGGAACAACCCAACCATGAAAAACGTCTGCAAGCGTTGCTTATAAGCTCAATCGCCAATCAGCTCCTTCCGTATCGGGAAGAGCAAGAACGTACGGAACACGGATGGAAAGAAGCCGAAAAAGCGCTAGAGAATAGCCAAAAACAAGCGGAAACGCTTGCGGAAAAAGAATCAGAAACACAGAATTTCTACCGTGAAGCAAGGGAAAATCGCCAAGCGGAAGAACCACAGCTTACCGTAAAGATAGCTCAGCTTGAAGAGGCACAAACACTGGAAACGGAACTTAAAACGTTATCCGAAAATATGAAAGATGCCAGAGAAAAAGAAACGAAATTGCGAAAAGACCAAGAAACCGCAGATTACGACTTGCAACACACGCAAAAAGAGGAAATGAACGCGAAACAACAGCTATACGAAAAAGAAGAACAATTATCAGCGCTGGAAAAAGAACAATCCAACCGAGAAAACATTCGACTGGCCTTTGAAAAGAAGGAAACGCTAAATCAACAAAAAGAGCGACTGGCGGAAGAAAAAGACACGGAACAGAAAGCGGTAGAAAGGCTCAAGCAACAAGAGGCGTATAGAAATGAAGAATACGCGCAAAAAGAGCAAACCATTGCTCAACTGAAAACCGCGCAAAATAACCTTTACCATTGGTTTTTCGATTTAAGCGAAGCAAAAAGGGAGCAGCGATCACTGATCGCGGCTATTAAAGACATGCAAGCAAAAGCCATTGATGGGAACGAAGCAGAAATCATCCAGAAACTCGTGCACCAACTTGAAGAAGGAAAGCCTTGCGCCGTTTGCGGTGCCATCCATCACCCGAAACCGACACACGCGTCCGAACAAAACGCTTACGATACGGAAGGGCTCGAGAAGGCGGGTGAACGTCTGCAAGCCGAGGATCGAATCAAACACTATCATTGGTCACTTGAGCACTATTCCCAACAAATCGCAGCAATTTTGGAAGAAACACAAATACACACTCCCGAAACCGCTGAAGATGATCCTTCCCATCCTACACTTGAAAGCGGCATGACGCCGGAGAAATTGAATAGAAAAGCCGAACATTTTTTACAAAAATTGGATGCTAAAGCGACGTCATTGGATACACTGGTAACCAATACAAAGAAGCTTATTGAACAAATGCAGCAACAAATCACCAACCTCAAAGAAATCGATGCCCTTTACAACCAAACGATGATCAATCGGAATGAAGCCGCAACGAAAAGACAGCGTCAGGAAGAGATTTATGATCGACGAAAACAAGAATGGCATGAATCTTTTCCCGGACTTGTTTTAGAGACGATTCACGAGGCATGGGAAGCGTCGAAAAAAGAACAGGCACAACTGGAAAAACTACGAGAAGAGGTCCGCCATCAACAACAAAACTTGGAATTCATCCGAGAAAAGATCAATGAAGCTAAGAACCGCCATACCGACATTCAAATATCTCTTTTGCAACAAGAAGCCAGGCGGGAACAGCTGGAAAAGGAACATCAACAAGGCGAGGCAAAGCTCAAAGAAAGGGTTGGCGAGAACACGACAGCAACCAATGCTTTGGCAGACGTCCGGAACACCCTCCTCCGTTTGCGAGAAAACGAAAAAACAGCCGAGGAAACGTTGAATAAAACGATAGCCGAACGGCAAAAAACAGAACAGATGAAAGCCGCCGCGCAGGAACAATTGACGTCGTCACGCAAACATCATGAAACAGCAAATGAACGTTGGGAACAGAAAAGAAATACGGACGAAGGTAAGGAGATCGAGAAGTTTTTACAAGGTACGTTGGATAGCTCAACGCTTAGAACCCATTGCCTGAGTGCTGAAAAGAAAAACGAATATGACGCGCTAACGCAACGTTTTGAAACACAGTTGGCACAAACGAAAAAACGTTTGTCTGAAGTAGAAGAAACATTGGATGGCAAGCAAATGACAGAAGAGGAATGGAAAGCCTTGGACGATGCCTTCCGCCAAAAAGAAAAAGAGGTGGAAACACGAAGAGAAGAACGAAGCGTCGCCCGTTCAAAATGGGAGGAACTCAAAGATAAACATCATCGATATGAAAAGCTTGAGGAAGAACGAAAAAAACTTCAGACGACCATCAGCCATTTAAAAGAATTGGAGCGAGTCTTTAAAGGAAAAGCCTTTGTTAATTTTATCGCCGAAGAACAATTGGTGCAGGTGACCCGCCATGCTTCCGAGCGGCTGCATGCCCTCACGCAAGGGAGGTACGCGCTGGCACTTGATTCTGACAATAACTTTTTAATTGCGGATTATTTTAACGGCGGGCAAAAACGTCCGACGTCCACACTTTCCGGAGGGGAAACCTTTTTAACTTCGTTGGCGCTGGCACTCTCCTTGTCCGTGTCCATTCAATTGAGAGGCCAATATCCGTTGGAATTCTTTTTCCTTGATGAAGGTTTCGGGACGTTGGATGCCGAATTGTTGGACACGGTCGTCAACGCTCTTGAACAATTGCAGACCGACCATCTTGCCGTCGGGGTCATCAGTCACGTCCCTGAATTGCAAGAACGGCTGCACAAGCGTTTGCTAGTGGAAGCGCCAAAACCCGATGGCCAGGGGAGCCGGTTAACGATAACGAGCTAGCATTTACCTCCCGAGTGGGCGGTGGGACCAAAGGGGTCATGGCGTCCGAATGGGATGAAAACCAAGCGGTTCGGTCACCATGGAGCGTTCATGAAGCCCGAAAGAGACGAAACCCATGCAATTCAGTCACCATGAGTGCCCTATGGGCTCTAAGAGAAGCTGAATAGCGGAAAAGAAATCGGCGCTGGGCTCCCCACTATGCATTCAATGGCTTTTGGCATACAATAATCAAAAATAAAAGTAATGAGGGACAAATATGTCATTTGATGCCAGTATACATTTAGGGGCGCAACGTTATCAAAACCAAAAAGACAAAGGATTGTGCCGAAATCCTAAATCCTCTTGCCCGCAGTATTGTATGGTTTGTTATTTTCTGAAAATCTGTGGGTAATGGATTAGCAAGAGATAGCCATGAGGTTCAACGCTTCATCGCTATCTCTTTTTGCTACATTATATGTCTAAGATGTGGTAAAATACAGAAAAAGATGTTTGAGGTGATATGCAATGCATAAGGAGCAAGTAAAGGTTATTGACAAAATGCCTGAAGACATCTCCTTCGAAGAGCTTCAATATACCATTTTTGTACAAAGCTAAATTCAAAGCGGAATTCAATCTGTCAAAAATGGTGATATCGTATCCCAAGATGAAGTGGAGAAACGGATAGAAAAATGGTTAAAACAGTAATCTGGTGGAAAGGGCAGTCGCGTACATATATGAGGATTCACCATCCTATGTAATTACTTTTGTTCACGGTGCTCAACAGTACATGAAAAGCTAAATAGCTTCTAACGATTCTTATTTAAAAACCCCCGCCGCCCAATCTCCATCTCGGTCCATGCCCACAGCTCTTTCGCGAGTGTGGGATCCATCGCTGGTCTTTTCAATGCCTGTCGCTTTCCGCCTTCGTAGTAATACCCACCGTTCACCAATTCACGGGTTGACGCCAAGTGAATACTCGTTTGTGCGCCTTCCCGCGCTGTTTTCAGTAAAGGCCGCAATATATCATGAATCGTTTGTCCGACCCCCGTGTCGCGATTTACTCCGATTTGTGTGCTTGTTACGCCCGGATGCACACTCACAGCATTGACAAAGCTCGCTTTCAAACGCCTAGCCAGCTCCGTGGTAAACAAGACGTTGGCAAGCTTTGATCGTGCATACCCTTTCCAAATTCCAAATGTCTCTAAATTCGGATCTGCAAAATCAATCGCTCCCCATTTGTAAGCACCGGAAGAAAGGGTAATCACGCGGGCGTTGTCCTTTCCATTCAGTAAAGGCAACAGCTTCGTTGTTAAATAAAAATGACCTATATGGTTGACGCCGAGCATTTTTTCAAAACCGTCTTCGGTACTTTCTCGTTTCACGGTTACGACCGCGGCATTATTAATGAGCGCATACAGATATCCGTGTTTTTCCCGGTAAGTTTGTGCAAAAGCATGAACGCTCGCAAGGGAAGCCAAATCACATTGCGCCACATCCAAACGCGCATACGGAATGCGTGTGAGAATCTCCGCTCTCGCGTCTTCTCCCCGCCGGATATCCCGACATGCCATCGTCACATGTGCGCCCCTTGCCGCTAATACTTCCGCTGTTTCTTTTCCAATCCCTGCATTCGCTCCGGTGATGATGATTTTTTTGCCTTGCACTGAAAAGTTTCCCTCGCTATGATAAGATAATAGATTCATATTTTCTCGCAACCTTTCTGGGAGGATCACAATGTTCACGAACGCACGTCAACTGCTGCATACATATTATGGCTATGATGATTTTCGCCCCGGCCAAGAGGCGATTATAGGTTCCATATTTGACGGGGAGCACACGATGGGAATCATGCCTACCGGCGGCGGCAAATCCGTTTGCTATCAATTGCCGTCGCTCGTTTTGGATGGACTGACGATTGTCATTTCTCCGTTGATTGCCTTAATGAAGGACCAGGTCGACGAAATTCAGGAACTCGGCATTTCTGCCACGTATTTAAATAGTTCCTTGTCCTTTGAAGAGATGCAGGAAAGGTTAAGCGATGTGCAGGCCGGAAAATATTCTTTGTTATACTTGGCGCCGGAACGTTTAACCGCGCCTCATTTTTTGGTCCGAATCCAATCGATGCCGATCTCTTTGATTGCCATTGATGAAGCGCATTGTCTTTCGCAATGGGGTCATGATTTTCGTCCGAGTTATCTAGATATCCCACATTTTATCAATCAACTGCAATCCGAGCCAGTGATTTTAGCGCTCACGGCTACGGCAACGCCGACGGTCGCTGACGATGTGTGTCAATCACTCGGAATTCCGCCTGTAAACATCGTAAAAACCGGATTCGCGCGCAATAACCTTACATTCTCTGTCATTAAAGGACAGGACCGAGATGCGTACATACAAAATTATATTGAAAACAACCGAAATGAGTCAGGGATTATTTACGCGTCAACGAGAAAAGAAGTGGAACGCATCGCCCGGCGCTTAAAGGCGAAAGGATTCAATGCCGCTTATTACCATGGGGGAATGGACGCAAAGACCCGTGCCGAAAGCCAAGAAGCTTTCGTTTACGACGAAATCAACGTGATGGTGGCGACAAACGCTTTCGGGATGGGCATTAACAAATCGAACGTTCGTTATGTCATCCACGCGCAAATCCCGCGGACGATGGAAGCGTACTATCAAGAGGCGGGAAGGGCAGGGAGGGATGGCGAAAACAGCGATTGCATTTTGTTGTTTTCTCCCCAAGATATTCAAATTCAGCAATACCTCCTCGAACAATCCCAACTTGAGGATCAAAGAAAAGCGAACGAATTCCGCAAACTACGGGAAATGGTCAATTACTGCCACACCGAATCTTGTTTGCAAGCATACATTCTGGAGTATTTCGGCGATGAAAACCCCGATGATTGCAAACGATGCTTCCATTGCACGGATAAACGTGAGGTCATTGATGTCACCAAAGACGCCCAAATGGTATTATCATGCATTAAACGAATGAAACAAAGATTCGGCAAAACGATCATTGCCCAAGTGCTTACAGGCTCCGGCAATCAAAAAATAAAAGATTTACGCTTTGATCAATTATCCACCTACGGCCTCATGAAAGGAGAGTCGCAAAAAACAGTTGTCGCATTTATTGATTTTTTAACCGCGCATCGGTATTTAACGCTTACGCAAGGGCAGTATCCCGTGTTGCAACTCAGCGAGAAGGCAGTCGCGATTCTCAAAGGCGAGCAAAAAGTGATGAAAAAAGAGGATGCGACGGCCAAAGCACAAGTCACGGATGACGATCCTCTCTTTCATCGTTTGCGAGAGCTGAGAACCGCGCTCGCGAAGGAACATAAAGTAGCCCCGTATATGGTGTTTTCCGATCAAACCCTTAAGGAAATGTCGGGCAAGCAGCCCGCTACAAAGACAGACATGCTTGCGATTAAAGGGGTCGGTGAACATAAATATGAAGTGTATGGAGAAGCGTTTTTGTCAGAAATACACAGAGAAGGGTAACCGGAGAGGGTAGGGGGCAGAGGCACCCTTTTTTTGTGGCTGAAATTCGATTAACGAAGCAAATTATTAATAGCCCACAACCAGACGCTTGATGAGAGAAAGGTGAAACAAGGTGATACAAAGAAAACTGGTAGTAGCTGTAATATCTATTGTACTTTTTAGTCTTGCAATCTCATTTATCCAATATACGCCACAATCAGAACAAGAACCCAATGTGGGCTATTTTTCTTTTTCTGGGCTAGTAATGTCCTATATCATCGGTTCATCACTATTTTTTATAGTAGGTGGTATTCCCATCTCGTTGTTAATTGAAAAAATAAATGAAAAGATTATTTTTCCGTCTATACTATATAAATATTTAATAAATATATTATTTTATATTATTGGCGGATTAACGATAGCGGGTTTGTTCAATTTAATTTTATTGCCTGGAGTAAGTAATCCCGAAGATGTTGATTTCATTATAGCAGTTTATATTTTTAGTATAATTGGATCGCTGTTGTTTTATTTTGTATCACTTTGCATTACTAAAATAGAGCAGTATGTGAAGACTTGACTCTTGCATAAAATTTTGGAGAGGAATAAGCGAGTGGCAGGGAACGCATGACATCCTCTCGGTATTAAAATACCGAGCATCCATGTGGATGGAATGGGGGTTGCTCGCTCCCGTGGAGGGCCTATAACGTTCAGGCTATGTGCCCCGTTGTTCCCTTTCGGACCCACATTCAACGCGACAACCATACCTCATGCCACAGTGAGGCTCCTATGTCAGGTTTTACTGCATAGGCACTTGGTCTATCGGAACAGCGTTCCTACACCGCCAAGCTCGTGCTTGTTGCAATATTATTCGCAGCGTTTAGGTCAGCGTGCGCTTGATGACCGCAGCTTTTGCATTGAAATGTATCCCGATGTCGATTGTCTTTCTCGACAATACCACAACCAAAACAGGTTTGGCTCGTTTTGTACGGATTTATATCAACCACAGGAATGTTATGCTTGATCGCTCGCTCTTTAATAAACTGTCTCAATTGATAAAACGCCCAAGAGTGAATCGTTCGATCCGCTTTTTTCATCGATTTTGCAGTTTTGCGGATATCATCACCAGTGACGCCTTTTCTCAACAACTGAATCGTACGACGGTAATCGTCATGTTTTTTGGTTAACCACGGGAAATACGTTTTTACATCCTTATTTTCCACAACCGGAAGGGTTTTCTTTCCATGATTTCCGGTGAAAGAAATGTACCAGCGACCATTCTTTTCGACGGTGTCCCAATTTTGGAAATTAATTCGAACACCTAGAGATTTTCTAAAAATAGGAATTGTTTTTGCCCTTTTCTCTTTGAAGTCAGATATGGCTTTTTTAGCTAGACGAATCGCTTCGTTTTTGATGGCAGCCTTTAAATCGGCATCCACATTTTTAGACGAGAGTTTTTCGCCGTTGTTGATTCTTTCTACACAATCATTTGCCGTGGAAACGAATGCTTGTTGTTCATATAACCATTGTTTTTGCTTCGATTTCGATGGGTTTTTCCGTTGTACGAGGGTCGTTTGAATTGCCATGGTTGCTCAGCTCCCTTAACAGTCATTATATCAAACGCTTGTTCGGATCACAATCAAATAACTGCTTTTTCAAATATTTCATTTTAAAAAAAGACCTTGCCATTCATCCCCTTATTTCAATAAGGGGATGAATGGCAATTGGTCGTAAAAAAGGGCAGGTGGGTGCATGACCCTGTTGATCATGCACCTGCTTCAACCATTGGTTCCAAGATGACACCTGCAAAGGTACCTGTCATTACTTTGGTTTTTGATGGTCATTATATCTCTTTTTTTGCAGCCAATCCCCGAACAAAATAATCGCTGTATTCCGGGGCGGCAAAATGGTGAGCGAGAAACGATTGGTAAGGGTCCTCATAATAATTGTTTTGGTTGGCAAGGCGCTTCAGGTGCTTAGCTATCCCCATGATTTCAAAGTCCAGCAGGTCGGGAGCCATTTCCAAATTTCTTTTTAAATAAAAGACTTCCCGATAGATGAGATCCTCGATCGCCGCTCCTTCCTTCAATAAGCGGATGATTTTCTGCTCGCGCTTTTCGATGATTCCAAGGTATCGGCGCAGCGCTTCTTCGTACTCCGAACGGGAAAACGTTCCTTTATGATGAAATGTCACATAATAATCGGCATCAATCTCCAACGTTCTTTCGCCGGAAGCAATGATATCGTCAATGTCCGAATCGGCGTTGTTGTACCACGGGCCGAAAGAAGTTAAATCATAATCGCCCACGACAAGTACCCTTTCTTCGGGGAAGTAGGGGATACAATAGCTTTCGCAATGCCCGGGGGCATAAAGCATTTGCACGTCGTGTCCGGCGATTGTCATCGGTGTTTCATAGGGGTAGAGCTTTTTCTCTCTTGTGATCACATCTTGAAAAGGTTGGGTCTCCTTGTTGTTTGCTACCCACGCTTCAACAGTGCTCGCCCCTTTTAAAGCATAGACCCCCATCGCTTTTGCTAGTGATTCCAAATCGTTCAATTTATGTTCATCAACGGCATTTACCCACATCGTTGCTTCCGGAAAATGGGGGAGCCCTTTGATATGGTCCAAATGATAATGAGTGATATAGATGTCTTTGACGTTATGATTTTCGTGGATGTAGGCATAGCCTTCTTTCCCGGTTCCGATATCTACGAGGGCATCTTCTTCTCCGTTTTTCCCCTTGACAACAATGCTCGTGGAATAAGGAACTTTGCTGTTGCGTCTTCCTTTCACCAACTCCAGATTTCCAATTGTATCTATGTCCATCTTTTCCGTTCCTCCTATCCTGAATCGTGATTCAGTATGTCTCAATAAGATGATTGTACCGTTTATGAAAGGTTTCGTAAATAATACACGCGATTATGCCTGTGAATATTTCCCTCTGGTTAAGCATAAGATAAAACGTGGAACGAATTGCGGGAGGGGATAACAATGACATCACTCACACGCACGGAAATGACCCGTTTATTGATTGAATTAAGCGGCATTCCAAGAGTCTTTTTAGAAAACATGGACGAGCCTGCCGTCCGAAATCTGTTTGAAGAACGGCTCGGCAGCTTGAAAAAAGGAGCATAACCGTTTTTAGGACAAGGAACGCGCCCTTTCGGGGTGGCGTTCTTTTTTAATTTCTTTTAAGCTTATAATATTAACCATTCCGAAAGGAAGATTGACTACGATGAACCATGACATAGTTATTCATATCGATTTTGCCGACAGCGGGCCTATGTATTTTCAGCATCCTGTTTCCATTATTCAAACGAACCAAAGCGAAGACGTGGACACATGCATGCAAAAGGTTCAAGCCGCAGTCGACGACGGGTATTATGCCGCGGGTTTTGTGTCCTATGAAGCGGCAGACGGTTTACGCCCGGAGTATTCAGTCGCAAGCGGCGCTGAAATGCCGCTTCTTTGGTTTGGCATTTTTGACGGGCCTGCCGAGCCGCCCGCAGAAAAGGTTGCGCGTACCTATCATCTGTCGGATTGGAAGCTATCAACGCCTGCGCGAGAGTATGAAAAAAATGTCGAACGCATTCGTCTGGCCATTTCGAGGGGAGAAACTTATCAGGTGAATTACACAACTCGCATGAATGCGCAATTTCTGGGCGATGCCCGTTCATTGTATGAACAAATGAAGGCATCACAGCAAGGGGGCTACAGTGCGTATTTACACACGGGACGGCACGAGATCCTTTCCGTCTCCCCGGAACTTTTTTTCCGGCGCACTGGAAACCATCTGTCTATGAAACCGATGAAGGGCACAATCGCGCGTGGAACGAACGAGTCGGAGGACAAGCATCTATATGAGCAATTACGAACGTCGGAAAAAGACCGAGCGGAAAACGTGATGATCGTTGACTTGCTTCGCAATGATTTGGGGATGATTGCCGAAACAGGGACGGTAACAACACCGGCGCTTTTTGATATCGAAGCTTATCCGACGGTTTGGCAAATGACTTCAACTGTGGAAGCTGAGCTCAAAAAAGACGTTGATGGTGTCGATTTGTTCAAAGCTTTGTTTCCCTGCGGGTCGATCACCGGCGCACCGAAAAAAGAAACGATGAAAAAGATCAAGGAATTGGAGAATGAGCCCCGTGGGGTTTACTGCGGATCCATCGGTTATCTCTCGCCAAATGGAGACAGCATTTTCAATGTAGCCATCCGTACAGCGGTTGTTGATGGTAAAGAGCAAAACATAACATACGGCACCGGGGGAGGCGTGACGTGGGACTCTACGCCGCGAGGAGAGTACGAGGAAGCAATCGTAAAGAGTAAAGTGATTACGGAACGGCAACATCCTTTTTCTTTAATTGAAAGTTTGCGCATGGAAAATGGGCATTTTCCATTTTTATCGAGCCATCAGCAACGGATGCAAGAATCCGCCCATTATTTTGGTTGGCCCTTTTCTACGGAAGCCATGAGCGAGACGTTACACACCTATGCGAAGAATCATTCGCAAGGCTATTATAAGGTTCGTCTCCTCTACGAGCCTGACCAAGGTTTTTTAGTTGAAGGAAACGCGCTGCAAAACATCAAAGAATCGGTAAACGTTGAACTTGCCAAGCGCACCCTTCCCTTCGACAATGTTTTTTCTTTCCATAAAACGACGGCCAGAGAAGCCTTTGATCACTTGCGGTCCTTATCATCAGAAGGTGTGTTTGATGTTTTGCTTTATAATGACGAACATGAAATTTTGGAATTCACGATTGGGAACGTAGTCGTTGAACAGAACGGCGTCTGTACGACCCCGCCCGTGTCGCTCGGGCTGTTGCCGGGTGTTTTTCGCCAACATCTATTAGAGCAGGGAGCCATCCAAGAAAGGACGCTGTCGGTTTCGGACCTGGCGTCGGCCGATCGCATTTGGCTGATCAATAGTGTTCGCGGTTGGTTGGAAGTGAAGGGCTTAGGCAAATAAATACAAACGGACGTTCTAATGTGTTATAATCTAAGAAAACTTGGCTTTTCGCCAAGCTTTTATGGCGAAAGCCTTAGTTGCACTTATGCAGGTAATACTTTCTTACCTGCCAAAAAAGGGGGGGTAGAATTGATGAATCGAAAACAAGACCTTCAAAGCTTGATTGCCAATCTACAAAACGATGAAAACATCGTTCACTGGCACGAACAACCCGAAAAAGAAGCCCGATACGCGCCGTTCCCGCCTTCGTTGCATGAAACGTTGGCCGAGACGCTTGGCAAACGGGGAATCGAGGCTTTATACACGCATCAACGAGCCGCCTATGATGACGCTCTAAGCGGAGAGAATATTGTAACGGTCACACCGACCGCCTCCGGAAAAACGCTGTGCTACAACCTGCCTGTGCTACAAGCAATCAGTGAAGATTCGGATACGCGCGCGATCTATTTATTTCCGACAAAAGCGCTCGCACAGGACCAGAAAAGCGAAATGGCCGAGTGGATAGAAGCCACAGGATTGAATATCAACAGTTATACATACGACGGAGACACAGCCCCGGCGATTCGCCAAAAGATTCGCCACGCCGGGCATATCGTGATGACCAACCCGGATATGCTGCACACATCCATTTTGCCCCATCACACGAAATGGGTTTCTTTGTTTGAAAAGCTCCGCTTTATCGTTATTGACGAGTTGCACACCTACCGAGGGGTTTTCGGAAGCCATGTGGCCAATGTCATACGGCGACTGCTCAGACTGGCAAACTATTACGGGAGTTCGCCGCAGTTCATTACGACTTCCGCAACAATTCGCAACCCGAAAGCACTGGCCGAGCAATTAACCGGCGACAACTTTTCCCTCATTGATAACAACGGTGCGCCGCAAGGGAAAAAGCATTTGGCGCTTTACAACCCGCCGGTCGTGAATCAATCGCTTAATGTTCGCCGTAGCGCCTCCAAAGAAGTGCGTACACTCGCAAAAAGGTTTCTCGAGGCAAAATCCCAAGTCATCGTCTTCGCCCGCAGCCGGGTGCGCGTGGAAGTGATCTATAGCGATTTGCAATCGTTAATCAAAGACGAATACGGCCCGGCCTCGATCCGTGCGTACCGTGGCGGTTATTTGCCGAATGAGCGCCGGGCCATTGAACGAGGATTGCGTGAAGGTTCCATCCGCGGTGTTGTCAGCACAAATGCTCTGGAACTAGGCATGGATATCGGGCAATTGCAAGTGTGCATCATGACCGGTTACCCGGGTTCAGTTACCAGTCTTTGGCAACAAGCCGGACGCGCGGGACGCCGGCAAGAAGAATCCCTCGTTGTCATGGTGGCCGGGTCCGCGCCGATCGATCAATATGTGATGCAACACCCGGACTATCTATTGGATGCCCCTGTCGAAGAAGCGCGAATCGAACCGAATAATTTAATTATCCTCATCGATCACCTGAAATGCGCGGCCTATGAACTGCCTTTTCGCGACGGAGACACCTTTGGCGACGTGCCGATCAACGATATGATGGATTACCTGGCGGAAGAACGGGTCGTGCACAAACGAAAAAACAGATGGTACTGGATGAACGAAGCGTTTCCGGCGCATGACATCAGCTTGCGCTCCGCTTCCCAGGAAAATATCGTCATCATTGACACGACGATAGCGGGAAATGCAAAGGTCATTGGGGAAATGGACCGCTTCAGTGCCATGACGCTTTTGCATGAAGAGGCGATTTACTTGCACCAAGGGCAGCAATACCAAGTGGAAATGCTTGATTGGGAAGAAAAGAAAGCGTATGTTCGGCTCGTAGAAGTGGAGTATTTTACCGATGCGAGCTTAAATGTAAAATTAACGGTGATCGAAACGGATGAAACGAAGCACTATAACTATCACAACGTCGCTTTTGGCGATGTGGCCGTAACCATCATGCCGTCCATTTTTAAAAAAATAAAGCTTTCAACCTATGAAAACATCGGCTCCGGCCCGATCCATCTGCCGCAGGAAGATATTCATACGACAGGGACTTGGATTGATTTTGACGACGAATGGCTGCTTACTTTCGGCAAGGATAAATTCGAACGAATGCTTGTCTCTTTTTCCCAAGTGGCGCACCAACTAGGGGCAGTACTTACGATGAGCGACCGCAGCGATCTTCACGTCGCCGCTCAAATCAAAGCCAATCATTCGGAAAAGCCGGCCGTTTTTATTTACGACCATTATCCCGGCGGAATTGGCCTTGCCGCTCAACTGTATAAACGCATCGGCGAGCTCATTGACCGGAGCGCGACACTCATTCGCGATTGTCCTTGCGAGGACGGATGCCCCTCCTGTATTGGAGCAAGCGATGGGCAAGGGCTAAAACAAGACGTCTATCACTGGCTGTCTACATTGGGTTGAACAAACGAACAAGGAATGGAATAAACGATGGATATCCAAAAAAAATTACAACGGTTAAAACCACATATCAATCGTTCCCGCTCGGAGGCGGGACCGGTGGCAGAGACGGACATTTCCGAAAAGAAATGGCGAGAGGTGCAGTGCGAGGTGTTGGTTTTCGAAGAAGGCTACGCGGTACGGCGACGAAGACGTTATGCCATTTCCCATGTGCACGGTTTTCATGCTTTTAAGGAACTGAAAACGATGGTTGACGCTTGGAAGAAGACAGGGGTTGAAGATCATCCCCTAGCACCCGGGAGGGAGCAAGAAGCGGAAGATTTGCTATTTCTCGATACGGAAACGACCGGGCTCAGCCACGGCGCTGGAAATATGATCTTTATGATCGGTACGGCTCGGCTAAGCGGGGAAGAAGTCATCGTCGACCAGTATTTCTTGCCCGGACCGGAACATGAAATCGCGTTTTACCACCATTTTTTACGAGATAAAACGGCTTTACATGCCCTTGTTACCTATAATGGCAAAGCGTTCGACTGGCCGCAGTTAAAAACGCGGCACACATTGCTGAGAGAAACGTTGCCGTCACTCCCCGCGTTTGGCCATTTTGATCTTTTACACGCATCCCGGCGGTTGTTTAAATACGCACTTGCCAACTGCAAGTTGGGAAATGTAGAAGAAGGCATTCTCGGTCTTTCCCGCGGCGAAGATACGCCTGGTTATCTTGCTCCCATGTATTATCAAGATTTTTTGTCCGTCGGTGATCCATCCATCGTTGAGGGGATTTTCCAGCATAATGAGCAGGATCTCCTGTCATTGATCACGCTCTACATCGAGCTTTCACGCCGCGTGTTGTTCGGTGGTCTAACTTCGGAAGAAGCATATGAAATTGCACGATGGTGGAGGGACAGGAAATACTATGCTCGTGCGCTTGATGCATACGCCGAAGTGAATGAACGAAGCGATTGCTATGAACAAGCCCTGTACGAACGCGGCCATCTTCTCAAGAAAACAAATCGGCATGCCGAAAGCATTGACCTTTTTAAGAAGGTCTGGGACATGCAGGGATTCCTCGCCCCTCTCGCGGCAGAGGCGCTCGCGATCTGGTATGAACATCATAAAAAAGATTACGGACGCGCCTATCATTACAGCAAGCGCGGCCAAGCCCTTGATAAACAACTGCACCCTCCGAAACAGGATGCTGCATGGGAACACCGGCTACAGAGGTTACAAAGGAAATCGGGAAATCAAGCTTCATTTCCGGGCTGAATTATTTCCCGGGCAAGCGCATCATTCGCTAAATAAATGCCTTCGTTTGTAAAATCATCACGGTTCTTGTCAATGCGCCGGAAATTTTTTCAATGAAATAACCAATGAAAAATAGGTCTTTGCATTATTCCTCCAAGCCCCTATTCCTCATAAGGTAATAGTAGCCCTAAAAAAGGAGGAGTTGATGTAATGGGTTATAATAATTGGAATAACTTTAACAACCACAACAATTATAATCATAACAATCATTGCGGCAATAACCATTCGCAAATGCAACCGCAGCAACATTGCCAACAAAAACCGATTGTTATGCCGGCCGTCGTCCATCCACCAAAATGCAATGTGACCCACAGCATGCAGGAATATATTGTGCCTGAAGTGCATCCGTCTCACACGACGCATGTCAACCAAAGCGTCTATAAACACGTGCACAGTTATCCGCACAGCCAAGATCAGGTGGCCGGTGCACATTCAGAGCACTATCATTGTCCCCCGGGGCAACAATACGGAAATAATTGTAATCGTCGTTGGTAGAAGATGGCCGCCCCTGATGGTTCCCTTTCCCACTCATCTTCCCTTTACCCGGCAGATCGAACGTCTGTCGGGCCTCTCGTGTGGCATCAGCAGTAAATTGACATTTCCAACGTCTTCTGAAAAAATAAGGATAAAGCTTAGAGAATACTAGCGCGGGGTGTGTATGATGCCAGCAAACGTTCAATTAGAAGCAAAAGAGATTCTTGAAAAAGAATTTAAGACGAGCATGAAAGGCTATAATAAAGAAGAAGTTGACCAATTTTTAGATACGATTATCCAAGACTATGAACGCTTTCGTGAACAGGTCGATAAGTTGGAGAAGGAAGTAGGACAATTACGAAAAATGCAATCATCAACCATTTCCCAACGTTCCCAACGCTCGCAAGCAGAGCAGGTGGAAGAAGCTCCGGCAGCGACTCGGGCACTGGCAGCGGATACATCGGGCGGGTCAGCCAATTATGATTTATTAAAGCGTATCTCCAACCTGGAAAAAGAAGTGTTTGGAAAGAAATTATCTGAATGACGGCCGGTCAAGTGGTTCATGTCTATGTTGATGCAGCATGTAACGGAGACCCCGGCACATGCGGGTACGGTCTTTTTATGAAGCATCCAAATGGGCAAATCGAAAGAAAAAAGGAACTTTCCCAGCTCACGCATATCCATGAAGCGGAATTTACGGCCCTCTATGAAGGACTGAAATGGGCGAAGCGTTTCGGTTATCATCAAGGACGTTTTTTCACTGACTCCCAACTTGTTTATGATGCCGTGAACAAGGGGACGGTGAAGCGTTCTCGCTACAAGCCTTTTCTACATGATATCTTGCTCGTAAGCGCTGACTATACATTGTTCATCGTGGATTGGCTTCCTACGCGTGCGAATAAAGAAGCCGATCGCTTGGCAAAAAAAAGCTTGCTTTGATGCCTGAACCCCTTGTTGCGTAAAACCGAAATGCACGTTATAATACAGGTTGGCACATGCTGAAAACGTTCGGGCAATTGCTCTGTTCTTTATGAACGGAGAGGAAAGTCCATGCTCGCACAACCTTGAAGGGTTGTAACGATCGTGCCTGACGAAACCATAAGTCAGGGCAGCCCGGACTCCGGGCTGACGGCGCAAGGAAGACCTACGTTCTTGTCAAGAATATGGTTATCCTTCTGAAAGTGCCACAGTGACGAAGTCCTCGTGGAAACGCGAGGAGTGGAACGCGGTAAACCCCACGAGCGAGTAACCCAAAAATATGGTAGGGGCACTTTTCTTGTTGGAAACGATAGGAAAAGGCGAATTGATTCGCAGATAGATGATTGCCATTGCCGTGCAAGGTGAAAAGTCGCAGCACGGCAATACAGAACATGGCTTACAGAACGTTTTCAGCCTCTGGGAGGACCCCGTCTACGGGGTTTTTTTCATACTAAACATTTATTGGTTCAACGGGGCCGTTCGTTATAGAATGAAGAAGATCACCAAAAACAGATCGATGGGACGCCTCAAACGATCGAAAATTTGACCCGGATTCGAAAACCGATCGTTAAAAACCAAGTGTTCCGCGACTTATAAAAGAAAACAGGCGTCATGAAAGGACCTTTTCATGGGAACATATACATATATTGCAACGGCAACGATGGGGCTTGAAAGCCTCGTTGCCAAGGAAGTGCAAAAGCTTGGATATGAAACGACCGTCGAAAACGGAAAAGTGATGTTCGAGGGCGATGAGATGGCCCTTTGCCGGGCTAATCTTTGGCTCAGAACGGCGGACCGGGTAAAGCTTAAAATCGGAGGCTTTACCGCGACGTCTTTTGAGGAATTGTTCGAAGGAACGAAGGACTTGCCATGGGAGGCCTTCATTCCCGTCTATGGCACGTTTCCCGTTGTCGGACGCTCGGTGAAGTCCCAACTATATAGTGTCCCCGATTGCCAGCGGATCGTGAAAAAAGCGGTTGTGGAACGTTTGAAACAAACGTATAACCAACCGTGGTTTAATGAGGAAGGACCTCTCTTTAAAATTGAGGTTGCGCTTCTAAAAGATGAAGTCACCCTCACACTCGATACAACGGGAGACGGGTTGCATAAACGGGGGTATCGGCGCCTGCACGGGGAAGCTCCGCTAAAAGAAACGTTGGCTGCTGCCATGATTCAATTAACGAATTGGCGCCCCGATTCCGATTTTGCATTTCTAGACCCTTTCTCCGGTTCCGGGACGATTCCGATTGAAGCCGCGTTGATGGCCAAAAACATCGCTCCCGGCTTACAGCGGGGGTTTCAGTCCGAACAATGGCCGTTCATTAACGAAAGGACATGGGCAGAAGCGAGGGAGGAAGCGCGTGACCTTGCACGAAACACGATCCGCCCTGCCATATACGGAAGCGATCGTGATCGCGAGATGACAAAACTTGCTTTCGAAAATGCAACGCTCGCCGGCGTAGATGAAATTGAATGGAAAACGAAAAACATTAAAGACGTCGGGCGACTGGCAAAAAAAGGTGTTCTCGTTTGCAATCCCCCTTATGGAACGAGAATGGAGGAAAGGGATACGATTCGAAACCTTTATGAAACCCTTGGACGCGTGAGCGAAAAATATTTGCAAGGGTGGTCCGTCTACGTACTCACCGCTAACGAACAGTTCGAGCAATTTTACGGGCAAAAAGCCACAAAGAAACGAAAGCTGTTTAACGGAAATATTAAAACCGACTATTACCAGTTTTGGGCGAAAAAGTAGGAATAACGGAGGAAGTCCGTGCGTACAATAGCTTTGGCACCACTATCTTTTTAGGGAGGCAACGACCGTTGTACGCACAGCTTTGTTTTAAGGAACGATCCCATACTTACGCGCAAGTCGCGCGCATTCAATCATCCATCCAACACATGGAAAAGCAGTTGGCGCAAATGCCGGCACTCGAAAATGATGAAGAGGGAAAAGTGAAAGCGGCTATGCATGAGGCGCAGCTTCATGCCCACCGGGCGCTCTATCATGAACTGGAATCCATTCATAACGGATGAACTGTCGTTTTTTTTCGGCAGTTTTTTTGTTTGGCGACGAAAAGATGCGGGTAGGAGAATGGAAGTGAAAAGGAAGAGGTAGGTGACGCTTGTAAAAATGATCACGTTCCACAATATATCGAAAACGTTCACCAGAGACATAGAAGCGGTAAAAAAGCTAGATTTTCATGTTGCGGAAGGTGAGTTCTTTGCCATCATCGGCCCAAGCGGGTGCGGAAAAACAACGAGTTTAAAAATGATTAACCGGCTCGTGGATCCGACAGAGGGGAGAATTTCCATTTCCGGAAGAGATATTCGCGATTTTAACCGTCAGGAATTACGTTGGAATATCGGGTATGTGTTACAGCAAATCGGACTTTTCCCAACGATGACAGTTGCTGAAAACATCGCGGTCGTCCCGGAGATGAAAAAATGGGGAAAGAAGGAAACCAAAAAGCGGATCGACGAATTGCTGGAAATGGTTGGTTTAGAACCGGATACATATCGAAACCGTCGACCGGAAGAACTTTCCGGAGGCGAACAACAAAGGATAGGCGTTGTGCGGGCACTAGCGGGCGATCCCGACATCCTGCTTATGGACGAGCCTTTTAGTTCTCTTGATCCCATCAGCCGCGAACATTTGCAAAGAGATATCGCCAAATTACAGGCGAGAATTAAAAAAACCATCGTCTTTGTCACCCATGACATCGAAGAGGCAATGCAACTTGCTGATCGCATATGCTTAATGAGAGAAGGAGAGATTGTACAGATCGGACGCCCGCGTGAACTCATGTATTCACCTGCGAATACGTATGTGAAAAGGTTTATCGGCGATCGCGGCATGGATTTGTGGGAAACGCCGGTATCGGAAGTGATGGATACGGAAAGTACACATATGGTCAAAGAAACAATCCTACAAGCTCCTTTCTACCCCGCACCTTTATATGTGTTCGGTGATCAAAGACGCTTTCTCGGTCGTTTGGAACCGACAGGGACGGTCTCCCATGACCTGATGATTTCTCCTGATCGACCATTACATGAAGGGCTGGCCAACGTGGAAGCATCCGAATATGACGCGCTTCCCGTTGTCAATGACGATAAACTCGTTGGGGTTTTGAGCTATCGAAGCATTGTCGCGTACATGCATGCCCATCGTACGGAAGCGGGGGTTCTCCCGTGATAGAAGCGATACAGGAATTTTTTGATCTAGTTGTCCATCAACAAGAAACGATTTTTGAATCGCTTTGGGAGCATGTGCAGATGTCTTTCCTCTCCCTGTTATGCGCGATCCTCATTGCCGTTCCCCTCGGAATAGCATTGACACGCACGCGACGACTCGCAGAGCCGGTGATCGGTGTGGCGGCTGTACTGCAGACAATTCCTAGTCTTGCTCTCCTCGGGTTTATGATTATTTTCATCGGCATCGGTACGGTGCCTGCCATTATCGCGCTTACTGTATACGCGCTTCTACCGATCTTGAGAAATACGTACACGGGCATACATGGGATTGATCCGGCGATTAAAGAAGCAGCCACCGGTATGGGGATGAGCTCGGCGAGAAGGCTTAGGAAAGTGGAATTACCGATGGCAGTGCCGATCGTTATGGCCGGGATCCGAACATCGATGGTCCTCATTATTGGTACCGCCACATTGGCAGCACTTATTGGGGCAGGCGGCCTTGGCGATTTGATTATGACCGGTATTCAACGGGCAGATCAGTCCTATATCTTACTCGGAGCAATTCCTGCCGCGATCTTAGCCTTATTGTTTGATTTTGTTTTACGATGGACAGAAAGGGCAAAGCGCTCGTTTATGACGTTTACGATCGTGATGGCTTCTGCCTTTTTAATCGTTATCGCGCCGGTCCTTGTGCCCGCCCAACAACAAGACATCGTCGTCGGCGGAAAGCTCGAGGCCGAACCGGAGATATTGGCTAATATGTACAAGCATGTAATCGAAGAAAATACCGATTTAAATGTGGACGTACAAGCCGGTCTGGGAGGCACCGATATCGTCTTCGATGCCCTTCTTGTCGGGGATATCGACATTTATCCCGAATTTACGGGGACGGCTTATGTGGATCTTTTAGGGGAGGATCCCTCGGGAATGAACGAGGAAGAAGTGTACGAAGCGACAAAAGAGGGAATAGAAGAGGAACACGCCTTGGTTTACTTGGAACCGATGGCTTATAACAACACGTACGCATTAGCGGTCAGCCAAGCGACCGAGGAAGCATATGGAGTAGAAACGATTTCCGATTTGGAGCCTTATCAAAATGAGTTAACCGCCGGGTTTACGTTTGAATTTCTTGATCGTCCCGATGATGGCTATGAAGCCTTGGTTGATACGTACGGTTTGGAGTTTGCTGATGTGAACGGTCTAGACCCGGGCCTTCGCTCGCAAGCGATTGAAGAAGGCGAAGTTGACGTGATTGATGCTTATTCAACCGATGCTTACCTCGTAGAGTATGATATGATGGTGTTAGAGGATAATGAGGCATTGTTTCCGCCGTACCAAGGCGCACCACTCATGCGCGAAGAAGTTCTAGCCGATCATCCTGAATTAGAAGGCATTTTAAATACACTTGCCGGGGAAATTAGCGACGAAGACATGCAGGAAATGAATTACCTCGTTGATTATGAAGACACTGATCCGGAAGAAGTTGCGGAAAACTATTTATGGGAAAACGATTTGTTGGAATAAACATAAGGAGGAAGAATAAATGACGACGATTTCCAATCCATCAAGAGAAGAAATTGTCCAAATATTAAAGGACGCAAAGCGTATTGCTGTGGTCGGTTTATCTGATAACCCCGAGCGCACGTCGCACGAAGTTTCAAAAGTCATGCAAGAAGCAGGATACAAAATTATCCCTGTCAACCCTAAAGCGGATGAAGTACTTGGGGAAAAAGCGGTCTCATCGCTTAGCGAAATCGAGGAACCGATTGATATTGTGAATGTGTTTCGACGCAGCGAATTTGTGCCGGCCATCGCTGAAGAAGCCGCGCAAACGAATGCTCGTGTTTTATGGACGCAACTTGGCGTCGTCAGCGAGGAAGGGTATAACATAGCGAAAAATAGCGGCAAAACGGTCGTGATGGACCGATGCATTAAAGTGGAGCATAGCTTGACACAGTGAGGTGCTGGCACGTCGAGCCGCATCCTTTTCTTGGACAGCATTCGCCGAAACTACCTTAGACAGAAGCGACGGGGACGTCGTAAGCATAACATCAGGCGCTTTTGCATGGGGAAACGAACACATTTAAAACGAAAACGATGAAACTGTCCGATCTTAGGGTTGTATCGGACAGTTTTACTTATGACAGCATTGAAAATGTCCGATATATGAAGTACATCGGAAACTTTTAAGAGACAGTGGAAAATGTGTCCGCTCCTAGATTGACGCTTTCAAAGATCCCTTATAATTCGGAACAAACCTCTATTTTTTACAGAAAAGCACATGCTTTATCTCCAACTGCTCCCACATCAGTCTGCCATTAATGGTTGTCCCCATCTGATCAGCAGTCATGCCTCCCCACGCTATCGTTCAACCAACGGTTTCATGCAAGGGCTATGATCCTGACGGAATAGGGCGACAACACGTTACTGTTTTGCAAATGACAAGTTGACAGTTTCAGAAAGCATTGTCAAAATCAGTGTAAGACAAACGCCTCCGATAGATACAATCATGTTTCAGCAATGTGCTATGCGAAAAAGTTTGAACACCAACCCGGCAGAACACTTGAAAACATATGTTCTATGCTTTATGGTATATAAAGGATAATAGATCGAACGTTGGTACACATGGGAAAGGGGTTTCGGAAATTCGTGGATGATATCAAACACACACTCGAGTATAATGACGATGCCATTCAAGTGCTTGAAGGCCTGGAAGCTGTACGAAAAAGACCCGGTATGTATATCGGAAGCACCGACGTCCGCGGGCTGCATCATCTTGTTGAGGAACTTGTTGATAACGCCGTTGATGAGGCAATGGGCGGTTTCGGCCAACACATCGAGGTCATTCTTCATAAGGATGGGAGCGTTTCCGTGAGCGATGAAGGCCGCGGCATGCCAGTCGGAACACATCGGACAGGGCGACCGACGCCTGAAGTAATCATGACTGTACTGCACGCCGGCGGGAAATTCGGGCAGGGCGGTTACGCGACGAGCGGGGGACTCCATGGCGTGGGTGCTTCCGTTGTGAACGCGCTATCTTCCCGGCTTCATTTAACGATTTGTCGTGATGGCCATCGATATGAACAGCGATTTGAAAATGGAGGGGTTCCCGTAACAACCCTTGAAAAAAAAGGAACAACGAAGAAAACTGGAACGATCGTGCGTTTTCAACCGGATCCGGAAGTGTTTCATTCCGTCTCATTTCATAATGAGACATTGACCGAGCGCTTGCGGGAAGCCGCTTTTCTCTTGGGAGGAACAGCGATTACTTTTACGGATGAACGAGGAGACCCAACACAAACCGAAACATTTCAATATGAAACGGGACTTAAAGCTTTTGTTTCTTACTTAAATGAAGATAAAGAAACCTTGCATGAGGTTATCTCCTTTGAAGGTTCCACTCAAGACATTCATGTCAATCTCTCCTTTCAATTCAATGACGCCTATACAGAGAATATTTTGTCCTTTGTGAACCACGTTCGAACAAGAGATGGGGGAACGCACGAATTTGGGATGAAAACCGCCCTCACGCGTGCGTTGAACGAACATGCCCGCAAATTGCAAATGATCAAGGCTAAAGATAAAAATTTGGATGGAAATGATATTCGCGAAGGGTTAACGGCGGTGTTATCCGCCCATATTCCCGAAGCGCTTTTACAATTTGAAGGGCAAACAAAAAGCAAACTGGGAACGCCGGATGCCCGTTCCGCCGTCGATGCTTTTCTCTCGGATAAACTAGGGTATTTTTTTGAAGAAAATCCGAAATTGAGTACGATGCTGATTCAAAAAGCGATCAAAGCCCAGCAAGTCAGGGAAGCAGCACGAAAAGCAAGGGAAGAGGCAAGAAACGGAAAAAAATCTCGGAAAAAAGAGGCCTTGTTGAGTGGAAAACTAACCCCCGCCCAGTCTAAAAATCCGCGCCGAAACGAACTTTATCTCGTGGAAGGGGATTCCGCGGGAGGCTCTGCGAAAGAGGGAAGAGACCGTAAATTTCAGGCGGTCCTTCCGCTGCGCGGAAAAGTGATTAATACCGAAAAAGCCAAGCTCGACGACATCATGAAAAATGAAGAAATCCGCACGATCATATACGCGATCGGGGCAGGTGCAGGGTCGGACTTTTCTATTGAAGATTGCAACTACGATAAAGTGGTGATTATGACGGACGCAGATACCGATGGGGCACACATTCAAGTATTGTTGCTAACGTTTTTTTATCGCTATATGCGCCCACTCGTGGAAGCAGGCAAAGTGTTCATTGCCTTGCCTCCCTTATACAAAGTGGAAAAAGGAAGCGGCGCGAAACAAAAAATGGAATACGCGTGGGATGAAGCCGGTTTAAACACGGCGATAAAAAATGTTGGAAAAGGCTATACGATCCAAAGGTACAAAGGTCTCGGCGAGATGGATCCTATCCAGTTATGGGAAACAACGATGAACCCGGACGGGCGCACGCTTATCCGCGTGAACGTTGAAGATCTTGCACGGGCGGATAAACGCGTATCGACCTTAATGGGCGACAAAGTAGAACCGAGGCGCAAGTGGATCGAATCCCACGTTGCCTTCGGACTGGATGAAGATACGAATATTATGGACAACGAGCAAATGTTGTTTGCAGAGGGAGAGGACAATCGTGACTGAAGCTGAAAAATATTTGGATTTGCCGCTGGAAGAGGTCATAGGAGACCGGTTTGGCCGCTATAGCAAATATATCATTCAGGAACGGGCCCTGCCGGATGCAAAAGATGGATTGAAACCTGTCCAACGCCGAATTCTTTATGCCATGGTAAGAGACAATAATACCGCCGACAAACCCTTTCGGAAAGCGGCTAAAACGGTCGGGAATGTGATCGGCAATTATCACCCTCATGGGGATTCGTCTGTCTACGAAGCATTGGTGCGGATGAGCCAACCTTGGAAAATTCGCCATGGTCTCGTAGAGATGCAAGGGAATAACGGCTCCATCGATGGAGATCCGCCGGCAGCCATGCGGTATACGGAAGCACGTATCTCCGCTTTGGCACAGGAGATGCTTCGCGATATTGGAAAAGAGACGGTGGAGTTCATTTCAAATTTTGATGACACAGACGAAGAGCCGGTTGTTCTGCCCGCTTATTTTCCGAATTTGCTCGTTAACGGTTCCACCGGCATTTCTTCCGGCTATGCTACCGATATACCTCCCCACAATCTCGGGGAAGTGATCGATGCGGCCATCCATATGCTTGATCAGCCTGATTGCACCCTTGAAGAGCTTTTGAGCTTCATTAAAGGGCCGGATTTTCCGGGAGGGGGAACCGTTCAGGGAACGCAAAACCTCCGACAAGCCTATGAAACAGGCAAAGGAAAAATCGTTGTACGGGGCACCGCGAATATCGAAACATTGCGGGGCGGAAAAGAGCAAATCGTCATCACAGATATTCCATATGAAGTGGTCAAGGCAAATCTCGTTAAACGTATGGATGAAATCCGCTTTGATAAAAAAATCGACGGCATTGCGGAAGTTCGAGATGACACTGACCGCACCGGCTTGCAAATCGTTGTGGAATTGAAAAAAGAAGCGGATGCACAAAGCATTTTGCATTACTTGTATAAGCATACGGATCTACAGGTCACCTATCACTTGAATATGGTGGCAATCGCTGATAAAGCTCCGAAATTAATGGGGTTAAAGGAGTTATTATCCGCCTACATTGACCATCAAAAAGAAGTCGTCATTAATCGCAGCCAATACGAACTGGATCAAGCAACGAAGCGACAACATATTGTGGAAGGGCTAATGAAAGCGATCAGCGTCTTGGATGAACTCATCGCGCTCATTCGCCAATCGAAAGACAAGGCGGACGCAAAACAAAACATAACGGAAGCTTTCGGCTTCACGGAGGTGCAAGCGGAAGCGATCGTAAATTTGCAACTGTATCGTTTAACGAATACAGATATTGCAACATTGGAGAAAGAAGCAGAAGCGTTAGCACAAACGATTCAGCGCTTGAATGAAATTTTGGGCAGCCCTAAAAAACTCGTCCAAACGATTAAAAAAGAATTAAAACAAATGAAGAAAAAATATGCGGATGTCCGCCGCACAGTCATCGAGGAACAGGTGGAAGAATTGAAAGTGGACATGCAGGTGATGATCCCTGCCGAAGAAGTATTCGTGACGGTCACCCGGGACGGGTATGTCAAACGTACGAGTGCACGTTCTTACAGCGCATCCATCGATGAACGTCCGGGTATGAAAGATACGGATGACCTATTGTTTTTTGCGGAAATGAACACGACAGACACGTTGCTTTTGTTTACTGCCCAGGGCCGTTACGCCTATATCCCCGTGCATCAACTCCCGGACATTCGTTGGAAAGACGACGGGCAACATATTGGCAATCTCGTAACACTTACAGGGGATGACGGCATCGTACGCGCCATTCCGATTCGTTCTTTTGATGAAGATCGTTCCCTGATTTTCTTTACGAAAAATGGAATGGTCAAACGTTCCGTGCTAAACGATTATCAAGCACAACGCTTCTCTAAGGCACTGATCGCGGTTAAACTCAAAGAAGAGGACACACTCCTTGATGTCGCGCTAACGGATGGCTCCGGCGAGGTCTTTTTTGCCACAAAACAAGGATACGGACTTCGGTTTTCGGAATCAGAGGTTAATATCGTCGGCAAAGGGGCCGCCGGCGTGAAAGGCATTGCATTAAAAGAAAAAGACGAAGTCGTGTCTGCGTTCGCATTGCCAGCCGAAAACACTACATCGCTATTTTCCGTTTCCCAGCGGGGAGCAGTAAAAAAAATGACCTGGGAGCAATTTCCGCTCAGTTCCCGTGCGAAACGAGGCGTTACCATGTTTCGTGAGTTAAAAACAAACCCTCATCTATTAGTTGCTGTTATCCCGGATACAGCTGCAAACGAGACATTGATGGTAAAAACCGAGGATAATAGCATCCATCCAATCTCGACAGCCGGAGTTCGCGGCTACGACCGTTATCAGACGGGAAGCTACGTGATCGATACGGCTACTTCGGGAGCCGTGTGCGTTGTGTGGCCGTACATCGATCACGAACGTACAACAGAATAAATGATCTTTCGATCAGAGGGCCCTCCTTCTGATAAAGTTTTCGGCTAAAACCGTCACGTCCGTACTTGGATGTGAAAGGGTTAAATATACTATACGAGGAGTACTCCATTATGAAAGGCGGCACCCATCTTGCCGGCGCTCTAGCGGCCGCGGCGACTTATGATATGCTTGCACCCGAAACGCTCCCGCCCATCGAAGGTGGATGGGAGGCTGCTGTTTTTTTCGGTGCATCTCTGCTTGGGGGGCTGGTTCCGGATATATGCCATCCGCAATCGAAAGCAGGTAGACGCGCCTCTGTTTTTTCATGGTTAATAAGACGAATCTTCGGACACCGTACCTTCACCCATAGTTTGATATTCCTCGTCCTCATCGCCGTCCTCACAGGCACGATCCCGGGCACAATCGGGGAAATGATCCAATTAGGGGCCTTTATCGGGATGGCAAGCCATTACATCCTTGATATGCTTACGTCGCGGGGCATACAGCTTTTTTATCCCATCGATACAACGGTGCGTTTCCCTTTTCATACCAGAACCGGTTCCTGGATTGGGGAGGGGAGTGTTAACGTTCTCTGCATCGCTTGGGTCACGTATTATGGGATGTGGATGGTCGGCATTTAAGCCCCATGGGTGGGTTCGTTCTGATCCTTGAATTTTCGTCGGAACGATTCCGGTTCCCTCGTTTTATTTATTAGTCTATGTATTGTCGGGGAGGGTCTTTTGTCTTACAATAGAGAACGTATGCAAGACTTTTAGAGGGATATATATCCAAAGGAGCACGCTATGCGGCAATTATTTCTTTTTCTCATTCCGATAACCATTTTTATTATTGCGTCTTTATCCTTGTTTTCCCCTCAAATGATTGAAGAGCCCGCAACGAAACAATTATCGGAAAAACATGTTGGATTGGCGGAGAAAATCATCACACCGATGGGGTCCGATGATGTTTACATAAATGCAGAAGCCGTCGTTCTGTTAGATGGCGATACCGGCAACGTTCTCTGGCAAAAAAATGCAAATGAACCCTTGCCACCGGCAAGCATGTCAAAAGTAATGACGATGTATTTGATTTTGGAAGCGCTTGAAAACGAAGAGATGGATATTGAAGATGATGTGGATATTAGCGAGGTTGCCGCAGGGACCGGTGGCGCCAGCATCTATCTACGGGAAGGGTCTGTCTTATCGGTTGCGGATCTTTTTCAAGCAACAGCGATTGCCTCCGCCAATGATGCATCAGTGGCGCTAGCTGAATATGCAGCCGGAAGCGAAGAAGCTTTTATCGATCGTATGAATGAAAAGGCGAGAGAACTAGGGCTGTCTCAAGATGCGCACTTTATCAATGCCAGCGGTCTTCCTCATGAAACATTAAATTTTGAATCCAGAATGACTGCTCTGGATACAGCATTGCTCGGTTACCATTTGCTTCATGATTATCCGGATATCATAGACCTTACAAAACAACCAACGTTAAGCCTTTCATACAGGAACCAGATATTGCCCAATACCAATGAACTCTTGGAAAGTAAAGACGTGGATGCCAACATAGATGGGGCAGATGTTGATCAACGTACAAGTTTCCCCGAAGTGGATGGGCTAAAAACAGGCTATACCCGTGGGGCAGGATACTCATTTATCGGCACTTCCGAACAACACGGCAAACGATTAATAGCCGTTGTCATGCGTACAGATTCTTCTGAGGCTCGTTTTGAAGAAACGCAAAAGATATTGAAAGCCGGATTTGAACATGTACATGAGGACCTTCGGGTCGAGCGTGAGTGAGCCTCCCGCGAAGAACGTAGTTTCCTCGGGTGAGGAGGTCTTTTTTTATGTATGCGTATCTTTTATGCATTCTCGTTGTCCTATTTTTTGCGGGAAATATTCTCGTTGGCAAAGCCATTAATGACTTGCCGCCGTTTACGATTGCTTTTTTTCGTTTAGTGATCGCGCTTGTCATTCTTTTTCCAATTGGCTATCGCACGGCCCGGAAGCATCGGAAGCAATTTATAACATATCCAATTTAGGACACAAGATTTTCCTTCGCTTTCTAGCCTCAGTATACACACTAAAGAGTGAAAAATCATCGATTCATCACCCTTGCCATTGTACCTGATTTGCCTTAATGTTTATTTGAGAAATGAAATCGAAGGAGAGATAACATGAGCGTGGATGTTCAAGGGGAAAGATGGCATCCTTCTGAAAAAACATTTGCTGAAGAGATGCCTGAATATTGGGGCCATTGGTATTGTGATTCGGAAATTGCTCCGCTGAAAGCCGTACTTATTCACAGACCGGGGGATGAAATCAATGGGATACACAAAAACAATTATTCCAATTATCGCTTCCGGGCTCCGATTCAGCCTGAACGAGCGCGAAAGCAACAAGATGCGTTAGCGGAAATATACCGAGATCATGGCATTGATGTACACTACGTCCAAAACCAAAGGGCGGACAAGCCCAATGCCATGTATGTCAGAGATTTGCTGTTCATGACACCGGAAGGAGCGATCGTGGGAAGACCCGGGAATCCTTTCAGACGCGGAGAAGAAAGAGCAGTCGCTCAGACGTTGACGGACCTGGGTGTTCCCATTATCTCAACGGTTAATGGGGACGGGATTTTTGAAGGCGCCTGTGCCATGTGGATTGACCGTGAAACCGTCTTGATCGGAACCGGAAGCAGAGCAAACGAATCCGGAGTCAGACAAGTGGAGTTTGAGTTGCGAAATCTCGGCGTCACCAACATTATCCGCACGCAAATTCCTTACGGCAGCATCCATTTAGATGGGTATATGAATATGGTTGATCGAAACAAAATGGTCATTTTCCCGTGGCATGTAACCTATGATTGTGCCAAACAGTTAATGGAACGTGGCATTCACCTAATTGAAGCTACGAATATCAAGGAAATAAAGCATACGATGGCATTAAATTTTGTGGCCCTCGAACCGGGGAAAATCATCATTCCGGCTGGAAATCCCGATACGACGGCATTGCTCGAACAAGAAGGCATCGACGTCATTGCCATCGAGATGGATGAGATTATGAACGGGTGGGGAGCAAATCACTGCATGACCGCTTTTCTGAGAAGGGAGCCTCTGATGTAATGCTTTCTAAAGTATTCGGCATTGGTTGGGATGTCGGCGGTTGGATGGGAAACAATCACGGTGTCGCGATTTGTGAATGGGATCCGGCAACGACCACCATCGATTGGATAGGCACACCGACCGAAATTGCCATCCCGGAAAATGGAAATTTGTCATTGCAACACTTAATACGTGCAGTTGATCCTAGCTTTACCTTTGACGCTAGCGATCACAATCAACACATAATTGGCGTGGATGCCCCGCTTGGTTATCCAAAAACGTTTATACAATTCATCAATGGCGAAATCAACCACGTGGATAAGCCGGAAAAAGAAATCCACAATCCTCTCGCCTATCGATATACTGACAGGGTCATCTATAAAACGCAGGCGAAAAAGCCTTTATCCGCGGTTTTTGATCGAATCGGAAATAACACCACCGTCGCTATGTCCCATGCGAAGATGTGGGAAAAACGCAATGGCTTCAAGATCTATCCAATGGCAAAGCAAGAAAAAGCAGACAAGAAAATCATTATAGAAGTGTATCCCGCTTTGATTAAAGCGTCAAAAACTTCAGAAGCTCATGCAAACCTCAAACCGTACTTACCCACCGACGTGAAACCGGGAACCGATGCCTACGATGCCTGTATTTGCGCCCTCTATGCCGTAGCTTTCGGCGCAAACGACGCTCCTTTGCCCAATCTCGCCCACCCTCCGGTACATGCAAAAGAAGCGGTAAAAGAAGAAGGGTGGATTTATTACTTCGAAAAGGGTGAATGAATTGCAGAACCAAGAAAAAGACATCATCCGCTATTTTGAACAGATGGATCGTAGTTATTTTGTCGATGAAAATAAAGAATTGGCCTCCTTGGACCGACCTATATCCATCGGCTATGGTCAAACGATTTCCCAACCAACGCTCGTTTTAAAGATGACGTTGGAACTTGATCTTTTCCCTCAATCGAGTGTACTGGAAATCGGGACGGGTTCCGGTTTTCAAACTGCTTTACTTGCCGCATTTTCCGACACAGTCTATACCGTTGAACGCATTAAAGCCTTGCATGAGTGGGCAAAAGGAAAATTGCACGAATCGGCATTTACGAACATTCACCTTAAACGGGGAAACGGAAGCCTTGGCTGGAAGGAAAACGCTCCCTATGACCGCATTATGGTGACTGCCGCCGCTTCTGAAGTTCCGGCACAACTCCTCGAACAGTTAAAAAACGGCGGAAAGATGATCATACCCATCGGCAGCCCGCACAGCCAAGACTTGACGTTAATCGAGAAGAACGAACAAGGAGAGGTTACATCCACATTCATTATGCCGGTCGTGTTTGTAGGTTTGGTCGATAGTGAAGATTAACAGCGAAAAAAATAAGACACTCATGAGAGTGTCTTAATCAATAGTCATGTTATTAGAACATTGGCAAAATGTAATTAGCAAGAAAGTACAGAATGGCAAGTGTAATGATGACTAAAGCTGAGTATTTGATCAACGTAGAGATTGTTAGGCTTGGATTGCTCGTTTTTTGCTTCTGATACTCTTCTTCTTTTCTATGATCACTCATCTTTTATCACCAACCTTATAAGGTGTCTGATTTGGGAATTTCCCTGCCAAATAGATACGTAAACGTCGAAAAATATAAAAAAGTTTGGGCGGCCACTCACGCTTTTTTGCTCATCGTGCATTCCGATTTTATTAGTGATGAACAAAACATACTGGCTAAATATTACATTCATACTAGAATGATTGTTTTATTGTTCATCGTTTAGTAAAATAATTAGTATCTAGTGAACAAAAAACTAATTCTAAAGGTGCTTTATATTTAAATGGGGTGTGTCTGTGATGAAATTGCAAGATGTCCTGCCTAAAATGAGCAAAATGTATTTGTCACGAATCATTGATAGTTTTCTGAAAGATGTAAAGATCAAAGAAGAAGAAGAAATGCGACAAGTTATTTTAAAAAACATTGACGAATTTCAGAACAAAGATCGTGTGAAGAGAAATTTAAATTTTCTGGAGGAAGAAAGAGACATTGCACTTCTCAATGAAATGATTCTTATGTCATTAATGGAAAACGAGGGCTATGTGTTAGAAGAAGCATCATTGCTACAAGAAGTAGAAAAACTGGAAAGCCAGATAGTGTCAGATAGTGGGAATGAAGAGTTTATAAAAGGTTTAATGTCGGAAGAATATTATAGAATTTACTCTTCTGTTCTTTCAGCTGCCTGGAAAAAAGACGAGGATTTAAATGCTCACGAAACCAATATGTTGATGGTTTTAAGAAAAGAATTAGGGATGTCAAAGAGAGATCATTACATAATCGAAAGCTGGATAGGACGCTTTCCTCAGAAAGGGAACAAACCTCATAGTCACAGGCAAATTGAAAAAGCGTTGCGTAATTTACAATCACGCGGGCTTATCCTTAGGTTTAAATCCAATTCCGCTTATTACATAATACCGGCTGAAACTGCCAGAGTAATTCGATATGAACTTGGTGGCGAACTCAGAAAGGTAACTTACGAAGAATTACTAGGGGATTTAACGAAAAATCATTTGAAGCATGTTGTATCGCAATTCAATTTGAATTCTTCCGGCTCTAAAGAGGCAATAATTAAACGAATTCTTAAGCATGATATTCTGCCGTCTCAAACCCTAGATACTTTTTCTAATAAGGATTTAACAGAGATTCTAAAAAACTTAGAGGGAGTCAATATCTCAGGAAGGAAAGAGCAAAGAATCAGTAACATCATTGATTATTATGAAAATCTATCAACCTCTAACGTATCTGATCCAACTGACGAACGTTCATTGTACTATGATTATTTTGATGAATTAGCTTCTCGGGATTTTAAACCTTTACGTGTCAATAAAGTGATTGAAAAAGACATCGATACCGAAAAGTATTTTGAAGAAGCTACAAAATATTTATTTGAGACAAAACTGGGAATTGAATTAGTTAACATGTCTGGAAGTAAGCATGCGGATGGCAAGATAAAATTTAGTAGTAAAGAGTCTATGCTTTGGGATAACAAAAGTGCAGAAACAGACTATACTTTTCCTGATAATCATTTTAACCAGTTTCTAAACTACATTAGAGCGAATGATAATCGAGTAACTGCTTTCATCATAATCACTTCCTCGGTTACCGATGATGCGATTTCTAAAGCACAAAAATTAAAAGCTTACACTGAAACAGATACTGACGTGGCCCTCGTTACAGCTGAGGACCTAAAGTATGTCGCTGAAAACTGGAAAGCATACTCCACACAGAAAGAACCCAAATTTAATTTACAAGTACTTAACTACACGGGACAATTGACAAGAGAAATTCTAAAAGACAGAATGAACTGGTCTTTTTAGGATTCCCCTTTTTATTAAGTACGTTTCCTACGGCATGCATGATTAACACATGCCGTTTTGTTCATAGCAATAAAATATTCGTAAAGTTATCACAAATGTTTGCTTGTTTAAACTTCAGTCATATAATCCCAAAGATTAAACTTCTTGTTATGAACTTGTATTCCATTACTTTTGCACGTATCTAATCGATACACGAAGGAGGCCTTCACATCATGGAATTGGATGTCATTGTCGTGGGCGCAGGGCTCGCAGGATTGGTTGCAACAGCTGAAATCGCCGATGCAGGAAAAAAAGTTTTACTTTTGGATCAAGAACCGGAAGCTTCCTTGGGCGGTCAAGCGTGGTGGTCGTTTGGCGGCTTATTTTTGATTGACTCCCCGGAACAACGCCGAATGGGGATCAAGGATTCACAAGAACTGGCTTGGCAGGACTGGATGGGGACCGCCGATTTTGACCGAGAAGAGGATGAAGATTATTGGGGGAAGAAATGGGCGGAAGCTTATTTGGCATTCGCCGCCGGGGAGAAACGTGAATGGTTGCGTAAAATGGGCGTTCGGTTTTTCCCGGTCGTAAGTTGGGCGGAACGCGGTGGCTACCTTGCCGAGGGACATGGGAATACGGTCCCCCGCTTCCACATCACATGGGGCACAGGCCCGGGATTGGTGGAACCGTTTGAACGCCGGGTCCGCGAGCATATGAAAAACGGGCTGGTCGATTATCAGCCACGTCGTCGCGTGGACCGCCTAATGACACAAAATGGGGCAGTTGTAGGCGTCAGCGGTTCCAAATTATCCGAAAGCGATGTGGATCGAGGAGAGGAAAGTTCTCGGGATGTGACAGGCGATTTTGAATATAACGCCGCAGCGGTTTTAGTCTCGAGCGGAGGCATAGGCGCAAACTTTGACTTGATCCGCGACAATTGGCCAAGTCGGCTCGGGGATCCGCCAAAACAAATGATTTCGGGCGTACCGGCGCACGTCGATGGCCGCATGCTTTCTATTACCGAAAAGGCCGGCGGTCGTATCGTTAATCGAGATCGGATGTGGCACTACACCGAGGGGATTAAAAATTGGAATCCGGTTTGGCCCAAGCACGGGATCCGTATTCTTCCGGGACCTTCGTCAATCTGGCTGGATGCACGCGGGCAGCGGTTCCCGTCTCCCAATTTTCCGGGCTTTGACACTTTAGGGACATTACACACGATACAAAAATCCGGATACGATTATTCCTGGTTTATTTTGACCGAAAAAATCATTGAAAAAGAGTTCGCGATTTCGGGCTCCGAACAAAATCCCGATTTAACCGAAAAAAGTATCAAAAAGGTATTAAACCGGGTGAAATCCGGAGCGCCGGCTCCTGTACAAGCGTTTAAAGACAAAGGCGAAGATTTTGTCGTAGCCGATACGTTGGAAGAACTCGTTGCCGGGATGAACGATTTGACCGATGTGCCATTATTGGATGCAAAAGATATCGAGCGGCAAATCCGTGCTCGAGATCGTGCCATCGATCATAAATATACAAAAGACCTGCAAATAATGGCGCTTCGCAGCGCTCGTCAGTACTTTGGCGATAAAGTGAGTCGAGTGGCCAAACCACATCGCATTCTCGACCCGAAAAACGGGCCGCTGATTGCCGTTCGCTTGAATATTCTCAGCCGTAAAACGTTAGGCGGCTTGCAGACGAATTTGTCCGGGGCTGTATTGAACGAAAGGGGCGAAGCGATTCCCGGGCTCTACGCCGCCGGGGAAGTTGCCGGGTTCGGAGGAGGCGGTGTCCATGGGTACCGTTCCCTGGAAGGGACTTTTCTGGGCGGATGCCTGTTCTCGGGACGAACAGCAGGGCGTGCGATAGCGGAAGAATTAGGATAAGAAAAATAACAGATAGTGGAGGGACCATTCTTCGTTATTTTTTCAAATATTCATATTGACAGGCGAATTCTAGTACAGTAATCTGCATAAAAGAAATTAACTAATATTCTAAAATATAAAAAAGGATGAGATTATGACTACTTCTCTCAGTATACTCGGTGAACTAAAAGATTTACTTGGTGAAGCACGTGTCCATCAAGATCCTGCATTGCTTGACGAGCGGGCAACAGACACGTGGCCGTTAAAATTGGTGCACAAAGCCATTGGCGAAAAAATGGATGCCCCTTTATGCGTCGTGCAGCCGAAAAATACAGACGAAGTTTCAACGTTACTGACATTTTTGCATGAAAAAGGCATTGCCGCGGTTCCATATGGGGGAGGATCCGGGGTGACCGGAGGTGCTCAGTCGAATGAGAAAACCGTGCTTATTGACATGGGTGAGATGCAAGACATCATCCATCTGGATGAGGAAAACCTGACCGTTACGACGCAACCGGGTATCATACACGGCCAACTGGAAGCGTATTTGAACAGTCTTGGCTATATAAGCGGCCATTATCCGCAATCAATTGATTTGGCGCAAATCGGCGGTTTAGTCGCGACGAGGAGTGCAGGACAATTCAGCACCAAGTATGGAAATATTGAGGAGCTCGTCGTTGGGCTAGAAGCCGTATTAACAACCGGAGAGATCATACGGATAAAAAACGTCCCCCGTCGCTCAACGGGGCCGGACCTGCGTCAATTATTCATAGGGTCGGAAGGAACGATGGGGATCATTACGGAAGTGACGATCAAAATATTCCCGAAACCGGCAGATCGTTGGCTGAATGCCTACGGCATTGCGAATATGCGGGAAGGATTACAGATAATACAAGCATTCATGAGAGAAGGCTGGAATCCCGCGGTCGTTCGGCTGCACGATCCATTGGGAGCGAAACGTAAATACTCGGACGTTTTAAATGATGGCGAATCGATTTTACTCCTTCTTTCCGAAGGCCCAAAAGGATATGCCGCGACAGAAGGGCAAGCACTGGATCAAATCATTCGGGATGGCGGCGGGCGCTCCCTCGGTGCTAAACCGGTCGAACAATGGCTGGAGCACCGCAATGATACCCAAGAATTAAAAAAATACACGAGCCAGGGCATCATCTTAGACACGATTGAGGTGGCCGCAAATTGGGAAAACATCGCGATTATCTATGAGCAAGTCACCGAGCGGTTGAAAAACGAAGTCCCGGAAGTGGTGCTCATCACCGGACACTCTTCCCACAGCTACCCCCAGGGAACGAACATGTATTTTATTCTTGCGGCCAATGCCCCGCGCGATGCGGAGGGAGTAGAGCGTGTGTACTGGTCGATCTGGTCGAAAGTGATGGAAATCACATTGGAAAACAACGGAACGATCGGCCATCATCACGGGATCGGACGACTGCGGGCGCCATGGATGCGCGAGGAGTTAGGGAGTTCCTATCAATTATTAGAAAGGCTGAAAGAAACCCTGGATCCTCGCGAAATCATGAATATAGGGACGCTGTTACCCGAAGAAGGGGAGGAGTGACAATATGTCCATCAAATACATTCTCGCCATTGATGCAGGGACATCCGGGATTCGAACGATGCTTTATGATTATCATAGCCGTGAAGTAGCTTCTACCTACAAAACATTCACGCAATTCACACCCGCACCAGGGTTATTGGAACATGATCCGTTGGAAATCTGGGATGTCACCGCTAACCTGATGAATGAAACGTTGCGAAAAGCCCAAGCATCAGCGGAAGACATTGCAGCGATCGGCGTCACCGGCCAGCGGGCGAGCGTGATTGCTTGGGACAAAACCAGCGGCCATCCCATTCATAATGCCATCGTTTGGCAGGATATACGAACCCGTGACAGATGCAAGGAACTCACCAAACAGATTGGATTTGAAGTGAGCACCATTTCCGCCTATACAAAATTTGAATGGTTGCTTAATAACGTTCCTCAGTGCCGGGAGAATGTTCAAAATGGTGATGTATTGATTGGTACCCTCGACACTTGGCTTATCTGGAACCTTACCGGCGGTGAATCTTTTGTAACCGATCCTTCCAACGCGGTCACGACGATGATGTGGCTTCCGCCAACGGGTAAATGGAGCCCGGAATTGGCACAATTAATCGGCATGCCTGTCGAGAAGCTGGCAACCATTGTCCCTACCAGCCATGTTTGCGGGACAGCTGCAAAGGAAGTGATCGGAGCGCGAATCCCCGTTGCCGCTGTGGCAGGGGACCAGCAAGCGGCGATGTTCGGACATTTATGCCGAGAGCCCGGGGAAGGAAAAGCGACATACGGAACGTCCGTCATGGTTAACGTCAATACAGGGAAAAAATGGACGCCCTCGAAAAAAACAAATGTACTTGCATTATGGCGTATCGACGACGAAGATCATTTTTGCCAGGAAGGCACGGTCATCACCGGAGGTGCGTCCGTCAGCTTGGTACAAGAGCTTCGGATTCTGGAAAATGTGGAGGAAAGTCTTGCTTTAGCTGAAAGCGTTTCCGATAGCGGGGGAATATTTTTTATCCCGGCTTTGCAAGGGTTAGGTACACCTTATATGGATCCGACCGCCAAAGGGGCTTTATTGGGTCTTACGCGAGCGTCGACCCGTGCCCATGTAGCGAGAGCAGTACTGGAGAGCATCGCTTTTCGAACCCGACAAGTCGTGGAAACATTGCGGGAAAGCTCGCCGGTACCGGCATTGGAGACGCTGCAAGTTGACGGGGGAATGGCCGGAAACGATGCCTTTTTGCAAATGCAGGCAGACGTCCTCGGAACGAACGTGCAACGACCGAACACCAATCAGGTAACATCGCTGGGCATCGCTTATCTGGCAGGGTTAGCGGTTGGGTTTTGGACGAGTGAAACAGAAATCAAAAAAACAAAAGCACCGGGAAAAGTCTTTACGCCAAGTGATGATGCTGTCAACATGCAGGAGCGTTATCAGCAGTGGGTGAAAGCTGTGGATGTTGTCCGTGAACTTGGCACCACCGATCTTGAAAAGGAGCTGGAAGCATGAGCATTCACCCCTTCAGCCCGAAAGGACGAAAACAAGCACTGGAACGAATGTCAGAGCAATCCTTTGACCTCCTTATCATTGGGGGTGGCATTACAGGAGCAGGATTGGCGAGAGATGCTGCCCTTCGCGGCTTAAAAGTAGCCCTTGTCGAAAAAGAAGACTTTGGATACGGGACTTCGAGCCGCTCATCGAAATTAGTGCACGGCGGGGTGCGGTATTTGGCTAATGGTGAAGTAAATTTGGTCAGGGAATCAGCTAAGGAGCGCAAGGTTTTAAAAGCGATCGCTCCCCATTTAGTCCACCCTCTACCGTTCGTATTTCCGTTATATAAAGGCGATAACAAAACGAAATTCAAAACCGGATTCTATATATTTGACAAGATGGCCGGCAATTCCGAAGAGGATAGCCACCAATCATTAACGCCTGCTGACGTCCGTGAATACGCCCCGAATCTCAGAGACCCTTTAAAAGGCGGATTCGTGTACGGCGAATACATCACTGAAGACGCCCGCTTCACCGTAATGAACGCCTTATCGGCCGCTGAACATGGAGCACTTGTTGCCAATCACTCAGCAGCTATCCGGATCGAATCCGATGAACACGATCAGGTCATCGGCGCTACTGTTCAAGATACTTTAACCGAAAAACAATTCACTGTTAACGCAAAAATAACGGTCAACGCCACCGGTCCATGGGCTCAGCAAACCTTGGAAGAAAACGATTTAACTGCACCGAAAGACTTGCTGTTAAGCAAAGGCATCCATATTGTTTTTTCCGCTGCTAAATTGCCGATCAATGGAGCAGTCGCCTTAAAATCAGCGGACGGGAAAGAAGGTTTCGCGATCCGACGGTGGGATTATGTGTATGTAGGAACCACCGATGTGCCACATGAAGAGGAGATTCATTCAACGACAGCTGATCGTAAGGCCATACATCATCTCCTCGATATGACGCAGAATTGTTTTCCCGATGCTCAATTATCGGAAGCAGATATAAAAGGCACATGGGCCGGATTACGTCCGTTGATTCTGGAGGAAGGCAAATCAGCGAGGGATACATCCAGACATGATGAAGTTTGGAAAAATAAAGAAGGACTTCTTACCATTGCCGGCGGGAAACTCACTACGTATCGGAACATGGCAGACCGAGTACTGAATGAGGTGGGCGAAAGCCTAGACATGGATCTAGAGGACAATCACCGGACTGCTGAAGTGAAACTCCCCGGCGGGGATATTGGAGATGACTTTGAAGCATTGAAAAAAGAGATGGAAACAACATTGGCGACGTACGGGATCAATGAAGAAACGACGGAAAGATTGACATGGTTATACGGATCGTCTATTAACACTTTGATTCAATACGGTCGTGAGGATTCCGTCTGGCTGGAACCATTGGCCGACGATGTCCCCGCCATTAAAGGAGAGGTTAGACTTGCCGTTGAACAAGAAATGGCCATGAATCTCATCGATTTTATGGACCGTCGCGCCGCGCTGTTGCTTTTTGGAAGCGAAAACAGCCATGCTGCCGCAGAAACAGCGGCAACGATTATGGGAGAATATTTCAATTGGGATGAAGCGGAAACGAAGCGGCAAGTGAAAACCTACACCGCTTATGTTGAGCGTCATCGTATCCCCGTTAAAACATTGGGGTGATCTCGCGTTCGATGACGCGCCGCTGGGTCTCAATCACTTGTTGAGGATCAATCAGTTGAAGAATGAGGTCTTGCAATGAATCGCAATCTTTTCGAACAATTAAAACGGCTTCGGTGTTGGCGTCCGTTTGGTTGGAGAGCGGCATGATTTTTAAAGAGGAAGGGGGACGATTGAGTCCGGCATCCCAGACCGTGGCAAGGTTGCTCGTTTGCACGAGCAAGTCGAAAATCAGCGTTTGGACTTTTCACACAAATTCTCGACAGATATCATCAAAAAGCACGATGTCCTCTGTATTGAGGATTTGAATACGAAAGGAATGCTGAGAAACAGAAAACTGTCAAAGGCTATAAGTGACGTATCTTGGTCAGAATTTGTGCGGCAGCTCAAGTATAAAGCAGATTGGTTAGGAATCAAGAATCTCGTTACTTTAGTGACGAGAGGTTCAATCAGGAGATTCACAGCGAGTAATGCGGCAAGTTATCGCGCTTTAAAACGGGCTTCGTCAATTATAGAGGTTTGTCGTAGCTATATGATGCGATCGCTGACCATGATTTTTCTGTATTTTTTGCTACACATAAACGCAAACAAATATTTACACACAGTGAACACAAATCGGCATATGACTATAAACAATCCCAATATCTATACCGCTGGGCATTCATAAGCCTGGGAGATTTTTTGTCTATATATAACAGCTCAAAACAAGAGATGCAACAGGATTCCAGAAAATCCAGACAAAACGCCCGTGTGAATAACCCCAGGGCCGGAGTGTGGATAATGCGTCTCCCCCAATTTTTAAATTTAAGTTAACATAATATATATTATCGGAAGCAATATCTAAACACCTAGCTAGACACAGATACCCCCTCATCGACATAATTTTTGTTGTATATCTATGCATTTTGTCTTCTCCTTCTCTTTTTTGGTGATTTATAGAGAATTTTCTACTGTAATTTATCGGGTATGTTTTTCTCGTTGGAATTTTCTTTATCGATGATTTCTGTGAAGATATTGCTTTGCGAAGGATCGACGGTGTTTTTGTTTGCTTGTCCATTTTCAATCAGTTGCATTAAGTTTTGGATATCTTCTTTAGTTGCCGGTTGTTTTTCCGGTTTTAATGTATAGCCTAGGCTACCGCTCGACTCGATGGTTGCGTATTGAACATCTTGAATGGACGCAATCCCTGCTTCTCGTAGACGCGCTTCTGCTTTATCGACCGGAAGCAACATTTTCTTTAAATTCTTTTCGTTAAATGTGCCATTTTCGATAATCGGCACTGCTTTACCGGAAATCGCCGTTTCCGCGGGATTAAATTTTATCTGGATATATTCTGTGGCAATGAGACACAGGATCAATACCAAAGCGATGCCTAATGTCCACCAAGTACCATTTCCGGTGAGCGGCTGAATCATTAATGAACCGATCCCGATCATAATCGCGGTTTGCGGAATCGTCATTTGTGATATGGATCTTCTGCCACTTATCCGTAAAATCGTTGTCCCGCCGATGTAAATAAGAATGGCCTGCAAAACTAATTCCATCATCAAATCCCTTTCTCTTTTCCTCCATAAACGGAATATTTCATTTATATCATTTGTTTCTTGTAGGTTAGATATACAAAATTTATTTTAATGGTGTACAAAAAAGCACCGTCGTATACAACCATACACGACGATGCCTTTTTGTCACCTATTATTTTCTTTTTCATCTAAACAAGTCTTTGTCAATATATTCAGAGAACATGAGCAACGATCTCAATACAACGAAAGCCCTTCCTACTCTTTCATCATTGCGGCTCCTTGACCGCGCCATAGGAATTGAGCATGTACTTCTCTTTTAATGAGAATATGCCTTATAAGATAGAAATGGGGGTTCAAATCTTGAGGTGATCATCGAAGTAGCAGGTGTTATGGGGCTAATCAAACACCACTTCCAAAGAATACACGAAATATGATAGGAAGTCAAATTGATGCGCAGACGTAGTCTGCTCAATCATTTTCGTCACTTTTTTCGACCACCCTAGTATGCCTCCCGTTATACGCTTTTCTCAGTACAGATTTTCACTGTTTCAGATTGATTGTGTCGATAACACGCCCTGAATATGGTCAATAGCCCTCGGATCTTCAATCCCGGTGACGTCACTGGTCACTTCCCCTTGTGTAACGATTTCTTTTAACAGGCGACGCATCACTTTACCGCTTACTGTCTTCGGCATTGTGTTAACGAAAAAGATCCTTTGCGGCCGGGCAAATTGACCAATGCCAGCTTCAATACTTTGATTGATCTTTGCTTCCCATTCCTTGTCATCTGCAGCTCCCTCCGACAGTATCGCGAAGACAACGGGAACCTCTCCCTTGATTTCATCCGGCCTGCCGACCACAGCAGTTTCGGAAATTCCTTCGTTTATGAGCACGGCATTCTCCATTTCCATTGTGCTTAGACGATGGCCGGAAACATTAAATGCATCATCCGAGCGCCCCACGACCCAGAAATAACCGTCCTCATCTTTTAAAGCGTTGTCACTTGCGTAATAGCAACCTTCCACCTGACTGAAATATTTTTCATAGTACCGTTCGGGCTCTTTCCATAATGTTCGACACAGCATTGGAAATGGTTGACGTAAGACCAGGTTACCTAACGTCCCTGGAGGTACAGGGTGACCGTCATCATCGACGATACCGGCCTCAGCACCTAAAAACTCAACCCCGACGGACCCGGGCTTCATAGGCGTAAGCCAGGATGCTCCCGCTAAAGGGCATCCTGCGGTTTCCGTTTGCCCCCACGTGTTATTCACACATATCTTTCCTTTTCCCAACACATCGTGCGTCCATTGCCAAGTTTGACGGTCAAATGGTTCCCCTACTAAAGAAACAACATCGAGAGAAGAAAGATCATAGGGTTTAAGTGCTTGATCCCCGAGGCTGCGAAGCATCCGTAATGCCGTAGGAGCAGTAAACAATTTATTGACACGGTATTTATCTATGATTTGATATATACGATCGGCGTCCGGATAATTTGGAGCCCCATCGTAAACAACGGTTGTCACACCGTTTGCCAATGAACCGGCAACGCCCCATATATGCATCGTTAGCCAGCCGACATCAGCGGTACACCAAAAAACATCGTCGGGACGATGATCCATGTGATATTTTGCATAAATGTAATTTTGGACGACAAATGCCATTCCGGAATGGACAACACCCTTTGGTTTGCCTGTCGTCCCACTTGTATAGAACACAATACCGGGCTCATTCGCCTCGACAGGTTCCGGTTCACAATGAATGCTTACCTTCTTCCGTTCTTGATGCCACCAAAAGTCTCTTCCCATCTCCATCGCCGGTTCAGTTCCTAGGCGATTGACAACGAGTACCGCACCGGCATTTTGAATGCCCTCAACCACATGATCGACTTTTTCCTTCAATGGCGTCACTTTACCCCGCCGCAGACTGGCATCAGCAGTGACGATCACCTTTGGTTCAAAGTTCAATAGTCGATCCTGTAAAGATTGTTCAGAAAATCCGGAAAAAATTGTACTGTAAACAGCTCCCAAACGAAAACAAGCAAGGATCGCGATAAAAGATTCGGCAAGATTGGGGAGATAAATAGCCACAGGGTCTCCTTTTTTTACCCCGAATGACCGAAGAACATTGGCGAATCGGTTTACTTCAGCAAGCAACATTTGGTAAGTAAAAAAGCGCGATTCTCCGTCTTCGCCCTCCCATATAAGTGCCGTTTTATTGCCGACCCCATGCTCGATATGCCGATCCAATAGATTATAACAGGGGTTGCTGATGCCGCCCTTGAAAAATTCGAAGTCCGGCAACGACCCACTCATTGTTTCTTCCCACGGCTCAAACCAATGTAATTCTTGTGCCACCTCGTCCCAAAAGGCTTCCGGATCGTCTTGAGATTTCTTTAATAAGGCTTGAAAGGCTTCCCTGCTTCCCAGGGTTGTCGATTGCTCTTTAGCTGGATCAGGATAAACAAGCCGGCTGTTCTTGATTTCAGTATGAATGCCTCCTGCTTTTGCAGTCATCAAATCTCCCCCATTTTTGAAAATGTCGTCTCCAAAAACCAATAGAAAGCGCTTACATTAAAGCGTACAATGGATGCGGAAATTTGTCAAAAGATTCCATTCCCTTCCATTCTTACTCCATAAAATAACTCCTGTTATAGGTAACTTTGATGCACTTTCGTGTTCCAGTCTTTTGTATTGGAAGAATAATGATGACCTAACTCGAAGGGTTAGGTCACCAAAAAGGGAATTAAGATCCTGCTATAACGCCTTCACCAAACCACCATCCACGAGCATTGCTTCCCCAGTGACGTAACTGTTCGCTTGGGAGGCGAGGAATACGACTGTTTTCGCAAACTCTTCCGGTTCACCGTAACGTCCGGCGGGGATGCGTGCTTCAGATTCTTCCCGCACAGTTTCCCTGTCTTTATTTTGTTTCGATGCTTTCAACTCATCAAGGGAAGCGACACGATCAGTGGCAATTCTCCCCGGCCCTATCGTGTTGACGAAAATGTTATCGCTCGCGTATTCGGAAGCCAAACTTTTCGTCAGGCCGAGTACCCCGGCCCGGAATGTATTGGATAATACCATCCCGTCGAGGGCTTCTTTGATCGATGAAGACGTTATGTTGACAATACGACCGTTTTGCTGCTTTTTCATATAAGGAAGCACTGCTTCGGTAGCTCTAACGTAACTTAACAAGTTTAATTCATAAGCGTTTTGCCAATCCGACGCGTTGACATCGTCAAAACCGCCTGCTTTCGGTCCCCCGCTATTGTTAATTAAAATATCCACGGTGCCGTATTGATCCGCGGTTTTCTGCACGGCGGCCTTAACGTCATCTTCATTCGTTAAATCGCAGATCGCATATTGCACTTCTCCCCCGCCAATATCTTTTTTGATCTCCCCCACTGTTTGCTCCAATTGTTCCTCGTCACGGCTGGCGATAATGACGCTCGCGCCTTCACGTGCCAATTCGGTGGCAATAGCACGTCCGAGGCCTTTGCTTCCCGCCAGGACGAGCGCTGCTTTCTTTTGTAATTGTAAATCCAATGTAAATACCTCCCTATCGTTTTAAGTCTTTCACCGGATTTTCCAACCACGGAAAGCCGGTAATCCCACAGCTTATGGAATCGCCGTCTTTTAACGGAATCGCTCCGGGCGTTCCCGTGGATAGGATATCTCCCGGTTCTAATGTCATCACTTTCGAATGAAAAGAAATCAGCATTTCCGGTTTAAATGTCATATTGGCAACGACATTTTTGCGATGAAGCGAACCATTCACGTAGGTAGCCACTTCCAAATCATGTAGACTTTCAACCTCATCAGGTGTCAGCAACGCCGGGCCAAAACTAAAAAATGTATCAAAACTTTTCGATCGCGTTAAGTATCGGGCATTTTTCGCTAAAATATCTTCAGCTGTCATATCGATGACCGTCGTATAGCCGGCAACGACGGTAAGCGCATCAGCTTCGGAAACATTCTTGCAACGCTTGCCGATCACAATTCCGAGCTCTGCCTCTCCGGTCGTACGTTCCGATTGCGGAGGCAATTGGATCTCATCCCCCGGACCGATCACTGTTGTCGCCGGTTTCATGAAACTTGCAGGTTCTGTATTCGGCGCCTGTTCATGTAAATCGGCCGCGTGATCAACATAGTTCAGGCCGATTCCCCATATTTTAGGGGGAATACGGTATAAAGGGCCGAATGAAACGTCGTCTACAGCAATGGCTTCCGGAAGCGTGTCTTGTGCTTCGATCCATGTTTGCAGTTCCTGAATGCGTCCCGTTTCAATCAAATCCTGTATGGTAATGGGAAAATCTTTCTCGCCTAATCGATTTACCTTCTGAACCGGAATCACCTGATCCTTTGTTAACATACCGGCAGCTTCTTGCGTCCCTTCTCGGTAGCTGACAAGTTTCAACGATACACTTCCTTTCAATAACGGGCTGGAAGCCGATTTTTCAACACAGGAACAGCTTCCCGAAATTCATCCACTTCGGAGAGATCGATGTTAGCGACGAGTGTCTCTTCCTCATCCGGGCTCGCGAGCGCGAGTACATTTCCCCAAGGTGAAATAACGGTGGAATGGCCGGAAAAATTAGCCCCGTCGTAACTGCCGACGGATCCAGCGGCCACAACAAAACATTGATTTTCGATCGCTCTTGCCCGCAACAAGGCATCCCAATGATCGCGCCTGGCTTCCGGCCATTCGCCGAAAACGTACATCACTTTTGCCCCATTCACCGCTAATGAGCGGGCGATTTCCGGAAACCGCAAATCGTAACAAATGAACGACCCCATCGTTGTTTCTTGCAGCTGATAAGGGCTTACCTTTTCTTTCCCCGGAGCTAAATAGCGTGGTTCATCAAGCATGGGTACTAAATGGATCTTGTCGTATTCGTTAATGATCTCCCCGTCCTTGGTAATGGTCAGCGCGCGGTTCACGACCCCGTCAGCTGCATTCACGGCAATGGACCCGGCCACCAGATCGATCACGTTTTCTTTTGCCAAAGCTTTCAACATTTGCTCTGTTTGTCCGTTTTCCTCATCCGCGAGTCGGGCAATTTCAGTTAGCGCATAACCGGTCGTCCACATTTCAGGCAGTACGGCAACATCCGGTCTGTGACGCTCCGCGACGTCCTTAACCCATTGCTTCACCTTTCCCCGATTGGTGTCCGGTTCTCCGGCTTGAATATCCATTTGATAAATCGCGACTTTCACTTTATACGCCTCCTACTGAAAGACATTTAGTTTAGCAATACGATCCAGCGCTTCCTCGATTGTCTTTTCATCGTTGACGAGTCCTAATCGGACATACCCTTCGCCATATTCGCCAAAACCGCGGCCCGGCGCAACAGCGACATGTGCTTCTTCCAGAAGCTTGCTCGCGAATGCATCAGAGGTCATGCCGTTCGGGCAGGGAAACCAAGCAAAAAAAGAACCTTTTGGCGCTTCGCCCTCCCAGCCTATCTCGTGTGCCTTTTTCATCAGGACATCTCTACGGTTTTGGTACATGGCAATCAATTCATCTACATTATCTTGCGGACCTGTCAAAGCATCAGCGGCCGCTTTTTGGACAGCCCCGAAGAGACTGACGTACATATGGTCTTGAATGTTGTTGAGCATGCGAATAATCGATCGATTCCCAACCGCGAAACCGACGCGCCAACCTGCCATATTATATGTCTTCGATAAGGTGTAAATCTCGATGCCTGTTTCTTTTGCCCCCGGAACTTCCAAAAAACTTTCGTGGCGTTTGCCGTCAAAACTTAACGCGCCATAGGCAAAATCATGCACGACACAAATATCATAGTTGTTGGCAAAATCTACGGTTTCTTCAAAAAAAGCACGATTAGCTATCGCTCCTGTCGGATTGTTGGGATAATTAATAAACAATAGTTTTGCTTTTTCCTTCGCCTCTTTCGAAATTTCGTCGTACCGCGGCAAAAATTGATGCTCCGCTCGCAATGGCATCATTTCCATTTGCGCATTGGCAAGCGCGACGCCTGACCAGTAATCGGGATAGCCCGGGTCGGGAACGAGTGCAACGTCTCCTTGATCAAGCATGCACTCGCTGACTTCCACGAGTCCGCCCTTTCCGCCGAACAAGACACAAACTTCCTCGTCCGGGTCTAAGTCGACGTTATAATGATGTTTATAATAGTCGGCTGCTGCTTCTTTTAAGAAGCGAAACCCCTGGAATGGGGAATATTTATGGTAGCGCGGCTCTTCCGCCGCTTCTTGCAGGGATTCAATGATATGTTTGGGTGTCGGTTGATCCGGGCTCCCTTGCGCCAGATTAATGACATCATGCCCTTTATCTTTGAGAGCAAGAATACTTTTTTCCAGTTTCGCAAAATACTGATCTGGTAAACGTTGAATCGCTTCCGATGCTTGAAATGTTTTCATATGTGATGCCACCCTTTTTCTAGCATTTCCATCAGTCTAACATTTTTTCTTCACAACCTACTACTTTTAATTATAGCCGCTTAACTATTTTTAATTTTTCCCATGTTCGTTATACTGGAGATGCAACGAATGAAAGGAGCAATTATGATGGGACTAAAATTTCTTATTGTCGGTGCCGGCGCGGTCGGCGGATACTTCGGCGGACGTTTACTCGAAGCCGGCGAAGATGTCACGTTTCTCGTCCGCCCCAAACGCCGCAAGCAGTTGGAAAAAACCGGGCTTGTCCTAAAAAGTGTCAAAGGAGACGCAACCCTCGATCCTCCGCTTATTGAAAAGAGAGAAACGGGAATATTCGATGTTATATTACTGAGTACGAAAGCCTATCAATTGGATAACGTGCTCCCAGAGCTCACAGGCTTTATGCACAAGGAGACGGTCATCCTCCCACTGTTAAATGGCATGGAGCACTTGGAGACGCTCGATCGTTATTTTAACAAAGACGTAGTATTAGGCGGGCTTTGCTTCATTGAATCAACGCTCACAAACGAAGGCCATATCTTGCATACAAGTAGCGGCCATCGCCTTACGGTCGGGGAACGAAACGGCGAAATGAGCGAACGGGTCAAACGGATTGCCGCGAGTTTCGATAAAACGAATGCGGACGTCCGGACAAGCATACATATTTCTGAGGAGATGTGGCGAAAATACTTGTTTATTGCCACGCTCTCCGGCATCACCACCCTTTTTAACGGTCCGGTTGGTCCCATTCGCGATAGCGATGAAGGGAGAGCATTCACTCATCAGCTTATTGACGAGATCGTCACGGTCATCCGGCATACGGGTGAACCGATCGGGAATGATTTTGCGGATAAGGCATGGCGACAGGTCATGAAACTTTCCGATGAAACGAAAGCGTCGATGCAAAAAGATAAAGAAAAAGGACTGCCGGTTGAAGCCGACCATATACCGGGCTACCTGTTACGGCTTGCTGAAGTAAATGAATGCTTTACCCCTTTTTTACAAGCGATTTATGCTAATTTGAAGGTTTATGACCAATGGAGAAAGGATGACAGTCGATGACCGATCATACACGAAAGCGTCGGCATGACGTTCCGGAGGAGCAAAAATGGAATCTCGACGATCTGTTTTCGAGCGAAGAAGCATGGGAAAATGCCTATAAAAAGTTACAAAAACAAATTCCCGATATGAACGCGTATAGAGGGCGATTACACGAGGGTGCGAACGTGTTGCTCGCTTGCCTCGAGACGGAGGAAAAACTGCAAGAAAGTCTTATCCCCATTATCACTTATGCGCAGCTGCAAATGGCAACCGACGGCACCGATCCGAAAAATCAATCCCGTCAAGGGAAAGCCCGTGCCTTAAAGAGCGAATATAACCAAGCGGTTGCTTTTATTTCTTCGGAAATCATCGCTCTGTCCGAAGGAACGATCGCTCGTTTTCTTAAAGAAGCTCCTGATTTGCACAACTATGACGCACCGATTCAAAACATTTTACAAGAGCAACCGTATGCGTTCTCGAAAGAATCAGAAGAAATCCTCGCGGCACTCGGAGAAGTTCATCACGCTCCCTTAAAGATTTATGAGCAAAGTAAATCAGCCGATGTAACCTTCTCCCCTTTTCAAGATGATGCAGGGGAGGAACGCCCAGTGTCCTTCGCTCTTTACGAGGATAAATACGAATTTTCCTCTAAAACGACCATTCGCCGAAAGGCTTATGAAGCATTTATCGACGGGCTGCGCCACTACCAAAATACCTACGCGAGCACGTATGACACGGAAGTTAAAAAACAGGTGATCACCGCTCGACTACGGGGGCATGGATCCGTCACCGATATGCTTTTGCATAACCAAAACGTCCCTCAGGATATCTATCATCAACAGCTCGATACGATCTATCGGGACTTAGCCCCGCACATGCAACGCTATGCCAAGTTAAAACAACGAGTACTCGGCTTGGAGACGATGACGTTTGCGGATATAAAAGCCCCTCTCGATCCTCATTATGAACCGGAGATCAGCTACAATGATGCAGCAGAAACGATTTTGGAAGCCCTTAACGTGATGGGAAGCGAATACGTAACAATCATGGAAAAAGGCTTATATGAAGGCTGGGTGGACCGAGCAAATAATATAGGTAAACAAACCGGCGCTTTTTGTTCCAGCCCGTACGGCGCCCATCCATATATTCTACTGACGTGGACAAACATGATGCGAGGCACGTTCGTTTTGGCGCATGAACTTGGGCATGCCGGTCATTTTTATTTGGCAAATCAGCATCAACGGGTGGGGAGCGTTCGCCCGTCCACTTACATGATTGAAGCTCCGTCAACGATGAATGAAATGCTGCTGGCCCGCCATTTGCTCAACAAATCAGACGATGGGAACATGAAACGTTGGGTGATTTTGTCCTTGCTTGATACCTACTACCATAATTTCGTCACTCATTTATTGGAAGGAGCCTTTCAACGCGAGGTCTACACAGTCGCCGAAAAAGGAGAAACGCTCACGGTCCAAACGTTGAACGAATTGAAATATGAGGTACTCTCCGGTTTTTGGGGGGACGCGATGACGCTTGATGACGGCGCGGCGCTCACGTGGATGCGACAGCCGCACTACTACATGGGACTTTATCCGTACACCTATTCTGCTGGCTTGACAGCGTCGACAGCCGTTTCCGAAAAAATTGCAACCGAAGGCCAACCGGCTGTCGATCAATGGCTCTCCATGCTTAAAGCGGGAGGCACGATGGAGCCAATTGACTTGCTCCAAAAAGGCGGCGTGGATATGTCGAGCTCCGCGCCTATTAAGAAAGCGGTGCGTTATGTCGGGACGTTGATTGATGAGTTGGAAGAGAGTTTTTTATAACATAGCGATCCACGGTTAAAATCAGACATGTGGGGAATAGATATAAAAAAAGGTGGATACCAATGACAACGTATGATAAACGACAAGAAGTTCCCGAACAAGAAAAATGGGATTTGACAGACCTTTATACATCGGAAACCGATTGGCAAGAAGACGTCGATGATGTATTGGCGATGGCGAGCGACCTGCAATCGTACGATGGCAACATTAACGACGGCGCATCGCTGTTTTCTTTTTTAAAAACACAAGAAGAATTGTCTTACAAACTGCAGCATGTTTTTGCTTACACGATGTTTTTATCCGACATTGATACCCGGGACTCCCATGCACAGCAACTGAAAGCCAAAGCCTCTCAAACAGCGGTAAAAGTGAGTGAAGCAACCGCTTTTTTCATGCCTTTTTTACTAAGCCTTGATGAAACGACCTTGAAGCAATATCTTCAGGAAGAAGAGCAACTGACTTATTTTGAAGATAAGCTTTGGAAATCATTTCGCTATAAACCTTACGTCCTTTCGAAAGAAAAGGAAGAATTGCTGTCGACGTTAGGGGAATCGTTATCAGCGCCCGCGGATACGTACAATATGCTCAATAATGCGGACATTCCCTTCGGCAATGTCACCGATGAAGACGGCAACGCCGTGCAATTAACCCGCGGGATGTACGCGAAGCGGATCGAAGATGAGGACCGCGATGTCCGAGAAGAAGCTTATCGAGCCTATTACAAACCTTATGTCGTATTAAATAACACGATCGCCACCAATTTAGCGGCAGAGGTCAAAACAAATGCGACGATTGCGAAGCTTCGCGGGCATGACTCTGCACTAAGCCAATCCCTTTTCGACGATAATATTTCAACAGAGGTATACGACAATTTACTCTCGGCGGCCAAAGACAATATTCAGCCTTTACACGATTACACGGCCATCCGAAAAGAGAAGCTCGGTGTCGACGAACTCCGTCAATATGATTTAAACGTCCCGCTCGTTCCTGATATGAAAGTCAATATTTCCTATGACGACGCCTACGATACGATGTTGGAAGCGCTCGTCCCTCTCGGGGAGGAGTACACGAAGGTCCTCCGGGAGTTCAGGGATAAGCGTTATATCGATGTGCGGGAAACGGCCGGGAAAAAATCAGGCGCCTATAATATGGGGGTCTACGGGGTTCATCCTTTTGTGCTCCTCAACCATCATGACGATTTGAAAAGCCAGTTTACACTCGTCCATGAAATGGGGCACGCGATGCACAGTTATTTTTCCAACAAACACCAACCGCAGATTACAGCGAATTACCGTATTTTCGTTGCCGAGGTCGCTTCTACCGTCAATGAGGTCTTGCTCATTCAACATTTGCTCAAAGAAACTGAGGACCCGAAAATGCGCAAGTACTTGCTCAATCACTTCATTGAACAGTTCAAAGGGACGTTTTTCACCCAAGTCATGTTCGCGGATTTTGAAAAACAAACCCATGAACGGGCGGCAACGGAAGAGCCTTTGGACGCCAACAGCTTAAATGAATTATATGAATCGCTCTTTCGCACGTATCATGGCCCCACGCTCGTATTCGATGAGGAAGTCAAATATGGATGGTCGCGAATCCCCCATTTTTACCGGGCTTTTTATGTCTATCAGTACGCGACGGGATTTGTATCAGCGATTGATATAGCCACGCGTATCCTTGACGGGGACGAACAGACCCTAAATAATTACCTCCAATTTTTACGAAGCGGGAGCGAGGATTTCCCTCTCGAATTATTGAAAAAAACCGGCGTTGACTTAACAACCCCGGAGCCGATTGAAAATGCCATGAAAATGTTCCGTGAAACGGTGGAGGCGTTTAAAAGGACAGAATACTAATGCAAGGATTTAAAGCCAGAGCTAAGCTGCCGTACCTAACGGGGAGTACCATAATAAAAAGCGGGCGTCGATAAATACAACAAGGGACGATTTATATGCCTTCTCTTCTCATGATGACGAGGCATATGAACCGTCCCTATAGGTTATCTGATTGCTATTGCTTTAAAGTTCCGTTCGCTTCTGGAATGTTATCCATATCAAGGGCATTCATTTTACAGAAGTATTTTAGAAAGTTTTCAGCTGCTCTGACTTCCTCTTCACCCGTTTTCAAAGCAATAATATCTTTTAAGATTTGAGCGACCCAAACATTATCAAAATAACGATATTTACCGGAATTCCATGTCATTCGATGAGGATAGTTCTTATTGCTACAATAATTCCAGAAAAGCATTTTCTCCGTTTCTTGATCCGTGAGCTTAATTCTAAATTCCGAATGAGCCGGGAGCATTCCATCATCGCCAAGATTACCGGTAAACGTTTCATCCACCATATAAAGGCCGAGAATTTGTCTTTCTGTTTCTGGTTTGTCCGACTTTTTTGCCGTCAGAAGACTTGCGCTGTTCGGGCGCAATCGAGCTGGTCTGTTAGGCTCGCCTTTATTTTTTCCGCTTTGAACCTTGCCGGTAGACACTTTCCAATCGGTAAAAACACTTTGTTGCTCTTCTTCGTCCAACCAGAAAACAATTTGTGAGCTTTCATGAATTTTATGGTTCTTCAGTTTTTTTCTGACCTGCTGTTCAAGTGCCAGCCGTTCTTTTTCTTCTTCACGTTTCTTTTCAAGCTCTTGCTTTTCCGTCTCCCTTTTTGATATAACTTTCTTCAGAGACTGTGCAGTATCCCGGTCCTTAAGTGTTATAAACTTTCCAAAAGCATCAGGATAAACGAATTTCTTAGTATCCTCGTTAAAATTAACCGTGACGGAAGATTCGTCCTGATCCACGATATCTCCTTGCCCAAAGACTTTATGCGTTATTTCTTCGTTAATTAAATTCATTCATCTACTCTCCTTATATTATTATCATTAGGCGTTGATGGTTACTCCTTTTATTTTCTCGTCCGTTCGCCTTCCGTCCAATCATTTGACCAAATCGAACACAAAAAAGATCCTTAATTAAAAAAACGCACCCAAAATCTGTCTATAAGAAGTTGCGCACCATCATCGAATGTCCTTTCGAAATCATTATAATTCTATATTATCATATATTCGAAAATATTGCAAGTTTATCCGTTGACAATGGCAGTTCACTTATTGTAAAATATTTAGTTATATTTATATAGATGATGCAAGGGGGTGGCGATTCTACCATTCGTTTTATGTGAAAATGGCCCGTTTCCTTTTATATGGATCCTAGGCATCGACAATAAAAAAGAGCGCCTTCACCTGAAAAACGCTCCCTTCGTTGAATATGCTTTTCATTTTTTTAAAAGGGCTTACTGAACGTCGATAAGCCCCCCATTCCGTGCATATTGTATTATTTTGATAATGCGATTTTTATATGGGCGAGGTGGTGCTCTTCGTGCCAAGCTAATTTTGCTACCTTTGTTGCAACGGTTATTTTGCCGTTTTCTTGGTGAAAAAAAGCTCGATGTAATTGCTCTTCCGTTAAACTATTCCCTAAAGAGACAACGCGTTCATTTATCCCTTCGAGCATCTTAATAGAGCTTTCTACAGGAAGATTTGTATCCGGTTGAATCGCCCACCGATCTTGATCAAAATTTGGTACTGTTGGATTCTCATCTGTTAAAGCCAGCTTCAACCGTTGAACCATGTTCAACTGAGAATCTGCAATGTGATGAACCAGTTGACGAACGTTCCAGCTGCCATCACGATATGTTCTGCTCAATTCCTCATCACTTAATGAATCAACCGTTCCTCTTAATCGAACCGTATACGTTTCGATGTCTTTCAGCCATTCTTGAATATTTTCCAATGTAACTTTTTTAGGGAGCTGTAATTCCCCGATCGGATAGTTTACGTTCATTTCTAATCCCCCCTGTTCGTTATTACTCATCACTAACATAAATAATGGATGATCCTCTGATAGTTTAACATAAATACCTGATTACTTTATGGAGGGCGGTTGTATGAAGGTGAAACAATAAAGACTTTGCCTTCACGCTAATAATAGCGAAGGTCAAAGTCTTTGTAAGATTAATCGGCAACGCCGAGAGCTATTTTGGCATAACGGGACATTTTATCTTTGTCCCACGGTGGATTCCAAACGATATTCGCTTCGACTTCCCCTATTTCATTGACCTCCTGCAGGCCGGAAAGCGCGTTCTTGATTTCCGATTGAATCATGCCTGCAAGCGGGCAGCCCATGCTTGTCAGCGTCATGGTAATCACCACATTCTTGTCAGGGTCCAAGTCTACCTCGTATACTAGACCAAGATTAACAATATCTACGCCGAGTTCAGGGTCAATGACATTTTCAAGTTCTGCCCATACTCGTTCTTCCGTTTCTTGGATTTCTTGTTCATCTGCCATATTCAATCACCCCTTTTATTGATTCATTGTACGTTATTTTCGCTCGTTAGACAATCAGGAGGATCCCGAGATGAAAAAACTCCCCCGTGCTTTTTTTCAGCAACCTACATTGGAAGTCGCAAATGCGCTTATTGGAAAATATCTCGTTAAACAACAGGCAGACGAGCAGCTTATTGGCAAAATCGTTGAAGTCGAGGCATATATTGGCCCGGACGACCGCGCCGCCCACACCTATGGCGGCCGACGCACCCCGAGAAATGAAACGATGTTCGGGGAAGCGGGCCACGCGTATGTCTACCTCATCTACGGCATTCATCACTGTATGAATTGCGTCACCGTGGGACCCGATTATCCCGAAGGTGTTCTGTTACGTGCGGTAGAACCGTTAGAAGGATTTGAAACGATGGCAAAAAACCGATTCCAACGCGAATACAAATCGTTAACGAAAGCCCGGCAACGACAATTAACCAATGGTCCCGGCAAACTCGGGCAAGCATTTGGCATCACGAAGGAATGGTATAACGGGCATGACCTTCAAAGCGACACCCTTTTCATTGCGGAAGGAAGCGGAGAAGACATCATTGTTGAAACATCTCCCCGGGTTGGCATTGACGCAAGCGGTGAAGCGAAACACTACCCGTGGCGTTTTTACGAAAAAGATAATCCTTACGTCTCCAAACGTCCTAAGCCCCGTTCCGACGAATAAAGCGTTCCAAACGAAGGCATGCTTCCGTTAGGTTTTCCATATCATAAGCATACGATAAACGGACATACCCTTCTCCATAGCTGGTAAAGGCTGTCCCGGGGACGACGGCAAGTTTTTCTTCTTCCAACAAACGCTCCGCAAATGAATAGGCATCAAGTCCGGTTTTTTGAATCGAAGGAAACAAATAAAAGGCGCCTTCCGGTTTTGCAACCGGCAACCCCATTTCCTGCAAGCGTTTAAGCATGTAATCTCGCCGTTTTTCGTATTTCACCCGCATTTGTCCAGCGTCATCTTTTCCGACAGTCAATGCCGAAAGTGCGGCATGCTGAGAAATGGAACTGGGACAAGAAATGTTGTAGCTATGTACTTTCAGCATTTGTTCGGTGAGTGTAGCGGGGGCGAACGCAAATCCAATACGCCAACCCGTCATGCTATGTGATTTCGATAAACCATTAATGACCACCGTACGTTCTTTCATTCCAGGTTGAAACGCAATGGAGGAATGGGGACGGGCGTAGACAAGTTCACTGTAGATTTCATCGCTGACGACAAAAATATTTTCATCCTGCAGGACAGCGGCAATCGCTTTTAATTCCTCTTCGTTGAGCACCACCCCGGTCGGATTGGAAGGATAGGATAGGATAAGCGCGCGTGTTTTTGGCGTGATCGCTGCTTGAATGGCCTCTTTTGTCAATTTAAAATTCGTTTTACTCGTATCTATGTACGTTGGTGTCGCGCCGTTTAGCCGAATAAGCGGTTCATAGGCCGGGTACGCCGGTACAGGCAAAAGCACCTCGTCGCCGCTTGAAAGCATTGTGCGTAGCGTAATATCCAACGCCTGGCTCGCTCCCACGGTAGTAATGACTTCCCTTTTGGCGTCATAAGTTAAGCCGTATTTTTCCCGTACAAATTCCGTTGCGGCCTCCTTTAGTTCCGAAATGCCCCCGTTTGCCGTATAAGTAGTGTGATTATCATCAATCGCTTGTTTTGCGGCTTCTTTAACGTGACCGGGGGTATGAAAGTCCGGTTGCCCAAGGGTGAGTTGTACCGCTCCCTCTACCGTCGCCACTTTATCAAAAAATTGCCGAATCCCAGATCGTTGAATGCCCAATACGTTTTGATTAATGTTTGCATCCATCTGTACCATTCTTTACGCACTCCCCTTCTCCTTGTCAACATTATCACACCTACCTGAGAAAAAAAATGGAATACAACGTATCAAGGCATAGCATCTACGCTTTTTCTTCGTTACAATAAAAGAGATGGAAGAGAGGTGACGGAAAATGGCAAGACCGGACGAACGAGTATTAATGACGATTGATGGCTATCAATTTAAAAAGGCTCGCAGCCAAAACCAAGTCTTTATTACGTCCCCGCAAGGCGTGAATATCACGTTAGATGTACATGTTTTGAATGAATTTATCAGCAGGTTGGAAAAAGACGAAGCAATTGCCAAACAATTCGGGCTATAAGTCTGCCTCGAATTGTTTTTGTTTGCAAACGGAAAGAGTAGGGAAACCTTACACATATACTGTTATTCACTTGATGAAAGGGGGGTTGTAAAGGTTCTGCTTGCAGGAACCTTTACGCCGATATGGCTAAGCATTATACATATGAAACGAAACGTCCGAATATCGTCTTCGTGATTTCTGCTGTTTTGGTATTTGCGTTTGTGTTGTGGGGCGTGCTGAATTTATCATCTCTCGAGCGAGTGGCGAACACTGCGTTGGACTTTACAATTGAAAACTTCGGTTGGTTTTACATGATTGCCACCGCTTTCTTCGTTGCTTTTTCCATTTTTGTCGTCTTTAGCCCTTTTGGAAGAATTCGACTCGGTAAAGAGGATGATCGACCCGAGTATCCGTTTTATACGTGGATTGGGATGATTTTCGCTGCCGGTATCGGGGTAGGTTTTGTGTTCTGGGGCGTCGCGGAACCCGTTTTATATTATTTGGATCCACCTGAGGGGATTACACCGGAAACGGCAGCTGCCGCGGAAGCAGGACTTCGATATGGGTCCTTTCACTGGTCCTTGCACGTGTGGGCCATCTTTGGCGTTGTCGGCTTAACGCTTGCCTATGTTCAGTTTAGAAAAGATAAGCCGGCGTTAATCAGCTCTGCTTTTGCTTCTTATTTTGGGAATCAAATGGAAAGATGGCCGGGAAAAACAATTGACACGCTCGCTGTTCTTTCGACCGCGATGGGTGTGGCTACGACGTTTGGATTGAGCGCCATGCAAATGGCCGGGGGGCTTTCTTACATGACCGGCATCCCCAACAATTTTCTTACCCAATTTACGATTATTGCCATCATCACGGTTTTATTTATGATATCGGCCTCCTCCGGGGTTAACCGCGGGATTAAATATTTAAGCAATATTAATTTATTTATTGCGGCTGCTTTGCTTCTGTTTGTCATTGTTGCCGGCCCGACGATCCAAATCGCCGAGAACTTCCTGACGACGCTCGGTGGTTATATATCAAACATCGTGCCGATGAGCCTGGAACTAGCCCCGTATTCAGCGGAAGAAAGTGAGTGGCTTGGAGCTAATACGATCTTTTTCTGGGCGTGGCACATGTCCTGGGCTCCGTTTATCGGATTATTTATCGCGAGGGTATCCCGTGGTCGTACCGTGCGTGAATATATGATGGGCGTGCTGTTGCTGCCATCGTTGGTCGGTGTCATTTGGTTCGTGGCGTTTGGGAGTAATGGACTTTACCAGGAAATTGCCATGGGCACCGGCATTTCCGAATTGGTGACCGCCAATGAAGAAATCGCATTGTTTGAAGTGCTTTCAAATCTGCCCTTGGGATTGATTATGAGCATCTTAGCCTTTCTATTAATCACTATTTTCTTTATCACCTCGGCAGACTCTGCCTCTTACGTGCTTGGGGTCATGACCTCTCAAGGCGGGCTTAAACCGATGCTCTCCATCAAGATTATCTGGGGTTTTTTGATTGCCGGTACAGCGAGTGTCCTACTCTTAACGGGAGGACTTGAAGGATTACAGACCGCGGCCATTGTATCTGCTCTTCCTTTCGGCGTGATCATGGTTTCGATGGTCATCGTTGTTCTGCTTATGATGATGAAGGATCATAAAATAGAAAATAGGAAACAAAGAGAAAAACACAACGAAGAAATAAAAGAACATATCCGCGATGAAATGTATGATGAAATGCGAGATGAAGTCTATGATAAAGTAAAAGATGATGTTCATCGACAAGTACAAAAGGAAATGAATGAAGAATCAACCGACCAAGAAAAAGATGATAGCAAGCGATCCTAATTCCAAGAGGGCGTAGCACTCGTGAGTGCTACGCCCTCCATTTCATTTGTCACAGTGCAGGGGAAACCAGCGTAAAAAGCTATTAAAGCATCGAACCCAGAGGCCCATCCTCATTGAGCAAATCCATCATCGAATAGACAGAGATGGGAAAATACGGGATCCCATATGCATATGGCAACAGATCATACAAGTCAAAAAAAATAACGAGTGTTTTATCTGCCACATAAAACGGTTGGGTTGCTGCAATCCCTTCATACCCCATCGCCATACCCCTGATCATAAAGTAGGTGCTGGACTTGTTGTTGGATAGCTGAATAAAATCGCGCTCCGTCATAGGAATAAACTTTTTCGTATACGTAAACATTAATTTGAGCATAGTTGATGTGTCGAAGAATTGGAGGTCGCGTGTATGGAAAATAAAATGACATGGTTTTTTATGCTTCAACTGCTTATGGCAATTTGGATCACGGGTTGTCATGGTTATGGAGGAGATCCTGGGTCGATACACGACACCCAACATATGAATGAACAACAACCCGAGGATCAGCTGTTAGATGAACACGAGCTTGACACCATTCATTATGAAACAACACCCGAAATGTCAGGGGGGGCTGAATCAGAAGTCCGAAACCCCAATCCGGTTAGTAATGCTGAATTGCACAACGCTTTTCCCGACATAGTTACGTTGCAAGGGCCAGTGGATGAAAAAAGCGTGGCTTTAACCTTTGATGACGGCCCAGACGACTATATCACCCCTGCTGTCTTGGACAAATTGGAAGAATACGATATAGAAGCAACATTTTTTCTCGTTGGTGAACGAGTCAAAGCTCATCCCGAAGTCGTTCAACGTATCCTTGAGGAAGGGCATGTGATCGCCAACCATAGCTGGGATCACCCCGAATTTCCGAAAATTTCCGATGAAGAAGCTGAAGAACAAATGAAACGTACCGAAACAGCTATTCATGATATTACCGGAGAAGAAGTACGCTTGTTTCGCCCCCCTTATGGAGCACAAAATGAAAATCATGTTCGTATTATGGATGCATTGGGCTACTCGAACATTATATGGTCGCAGGATTCTTTGGATTGGAAGGATTTGGAGGTCGGAGAGGTAGCAGATAATATTTTAAGCGACATTACCTACGGGGCCATCATTTTACAGCATAGTGCCGGGATGGAAGGAGACGATGGTTTACTAAGGACGGTAGAGGCTCTCGATAAAGTCATTCCGGAGTTACAAGATGATAATGTAGAATTTGTTACCGTAGATGAATTACTCGATGTCAGTGCTTATCGTTGACTGCCAGGAGTCTATCCGACAAGTGAAGGAAAATTTTTAAATAAAAATGACATGAATACGCAGGAATTATCCAACAAATACGTCTACACAGGTACTTAGGACCGAGCATTAAGAATTTTAGGTTGCTCTAATTACTATGTTTAAAGGATTGATTAACATTACGGTACGTGAAATTTTGTTGCTTCTTTTGATTTACCAAAAAAAGCCGTCTTATCGTTGACGGCTTTTTTGCTTGCTTAATACGGATCGGAGACGTCGCCCATGCGTTCAGCGTCCAGCACAGCCTCTTCTTGTTTTTCGTTCTCCGATGTCTGTACTTTCTCTATGCCTTCTTTTAACCGACGGCCATATTCTGAATCTGCTTCTGTCATATTGCTAATCATTTGTTTTTGGATAGCTTCATCTGCATCTGCAAGCGCGGTCGAAAGATTGGAAATCAAATCAGCTTTCTCCCGTTCGTTAAACCGTCGCCATGTTTCTCCTGCCTGGCTGAAATGGGCTTTTCGATCGATGGCTTCCCGCTTTACTTTTCCAGTCACTTCAGGTTCATGGGGGGTTCCTTGATGATTTGCTTCCTTCAATCCGCCCGTTAGCGATGGCTCGTAATTAATATGCGGGTCGCTCCCCGGCGGGTTATCAACATGATACGTCATTTGCCCGTCTCGTTGGTTCGTCCCAAGATGCTTTTTCGGCGCATTAACGGGCAGCTGCAAATAGTTTGGTCCGACTCGATAACGCTGGGTATCCGAGTAAGAAAATGTACGACCTTGGAGCATCTTATCATCGGAAAAATCGAGCCCATCCACAAGGACACCCGTTCCGAAGGCCGATTGCTCCACCTCGGCAAAGTAATTTTCCGGATTTTTATTTAAGGTCAATTTCCCTACTTTATGCCACGGGAATTCATCTTTATACCAGAGCTTCGTGTCATCTAGAGGATCAAAGTCTAATTCTGGATGCTCCCTGTCCTCCATAATCTGGACGTACAAGTCCCATTCCGGATAATCGCCATTTTCAATGGCTTCATACAAGTCTTGGGTCGCGTGGTTAAAGTTTTGTCCTTGAATATGATCGGCTTCTTCTTGCGTGAGGTTTTTAATGCCTTGCACCGGTTCCCAATGGTATTTGACTAATACCCCTTTTCCTTCGTCATTTACCCATTTATACGTGTTTACACCGGACCCTTGCATATGCCGATAGTTAGCGGGGATTCCCCACGGGGAAAACAAAAACGTGATCATATGAGTAGACTCGGGGGAGGCTGCCATAAAATCAAAGATACGTCTCGGGTCTTGACGATTCGTGACCGGGTCTGGTTTTAACGCGTGAATGACATCCGGAAACTTGATCGCGTCACGGATGAAAAAAATTTTTAAATTGTTGCCGACCAAATCCCAATTTCCATCTTCTGTATAAAATTTAACAGCAAACCCACGAGGATCCCGCTGTGTTTCCGGGGAATGGCCTCCATGAATCACTGTAGAGAAGCGAACAAAAACCGGTGTTTCCACGTCGGTATTCGTAAACACCTTCGCCCTCGTATATTTGGAAATCGGATCATCGCCTACTTTTCCATAGGATTGAAAATAGCCATGTGCCCCGGCACCTCTCGCATGAACAACGCGTTCCGGTATACGCTCGCGATCAAAATGACTCATTTTTTCAAGAAAGTCGTAGTTTTCAAGCGTGGTAGGCCCGCGATTGCCGACAGTGGTCATATTTTGATTATCCGTAATCGGATGTCCCTGTCGATTCGTGAGCGTATCTTCTTTCTCATTTTCCGCTCTACGTTCGTCCATCGCGTCCCCCTCGCCGTTCACATTTATTCCATAGGACGTTCTTTCATTATCTTTTTCCACGATAGCCGTCTCTCCTTTCAAAAATACCTCACTCCCTCTAGCTTCGCCTAAATCTTTTCGCTATATGCATTAGAAAATTCGGCTTATCGCCAAGCCTTAATGGCAAAAGCCTTTGTTGCATTTATGCAGGAAAAAGTTTTTATACTTTCTTACCTGCTAAAAAAACATAAGCCGAGAAACTCGACTTATGCCTCATTTTTTTCTACATCAACCAACTGCAACTGTTTATTAAAAAAGAAGCGATAAAAAACAAGCGTCGTAATCATTGCCGCCAATGAAACGGATGTAAAGATGCTCAAGGAAATAACGATTTGGTAACGAATCGCTTCAATGGGCGGTACGCCGCCTAAAATAAGTCCTGTCATCATTCCCGGCAATTGGACGAGTCCCACGGTTTTTAAGCCGTCGACATTCGGAATCATCGCGGCTTTGACGATTTTACGAATGAGGATGGTAGATGCTTGTTTCGGTCGTGCACCTAACGCCAAAGCCGCGACAAGCTTACCTCTTGATTGCTGAAATTCGCTTTTCATGCGTTCGAGCGCAAGGCCAATCGCGACCATACTATTGCCGATCACCATCCCGCTCATGGGGATCACCTGCTCCGGTTCAAAGGAAATCATGTCAAAGCCGAGCCACATGGCAAGAATAAGCAGGGCCACACCAACGATGATCGCGAAAATAATCGAGCGAACAAAGGGTAGCCCCACCCCTTTTTTACTGGCGTGAAAGGAGGCGACAGCAGTCATTATGGAGAGCATGATCGTTATGCCGATCGCCGGTGGTAGTGAAAATAAATACGTTAAGACGTAGCCGATGATAAACAACTGCACGATGCCGCGAAAAGAGGACCAGAGAATGGATTTGCTCAACCCAAGGGCGTAAAAATAAGACAATGAAACCGGAATTAGGACAAAAAAAATCAGAAAAAACATGGATAGATTCGAAATTTCAGGGGCCATGGGTCCCTCCTTTTCGTAAATAAAATACCATTTAATCGTTTTGATGATGGAGGAAATACTGAAGTTTTTCCGTCTGTGGATGTGCAAATAATGTTTCTGTCGCCCCCGCTTCAACGATTTCTCCGTTGGCCATAAAGACCGTTCGGTCCCCGAGTCGTTGTGCCTGTTTCACATCGTGGGTAACCATCATAATGGCATGGACACGCTTGGAGACCATCTCCATTAAAAATGCTTCAATCAGTTCAACGTTTCTGAGATCAACCGCGCTTGTCACCTCATCAAGAAGCAAAACATCCGGGCGATTGGCAATTGTACGGGCAAACGCGACGCGTTGTTGTTCCCCGCCGGAGAGCGTTTCCACGTCGCGATGCAGATAAGAAGCAGGTAGTTGCACATGATTCAATAGCTCCTCTCCCCTGCTTTCTTCCCACTCTTGAAATAATTTCGGGCCAAAGGCCAGATTGTCTGCTACCGTCCCTTCAAACAAAGATGTAGATTGTAACACCATGCCCATAGATTTTCTAAGCGCGGGAATATTGTATTTTTTTACATCTTCGCCCCTATAGTAAATCGTCCCTGTGTCAGGGTCGGCCAAGCGATTGAGCAGCATGAGCAAACTGCTTTTCCCGGCTCCGGACCCTCCGATTAATGTGACGACCTCGCCTTTCTTCACTTGCAAAGAAATATTTTTAAGAATCGGTGTATGTACATCTTCCATATGAATGATCATTTCTGTTTCGCTCATGCGCGCACCTCTTTTCATTCATTATTTTAGCGTTTCTCTCGCCAGGGTAAAACATTCCGAAACTATTGCTTGTTATTTTTTTATGAATTAAACGAATAATAATCCACTTAGCTAGGAGGAGGAGGTTCTATATGAAGTTGGAAACAGGTACATTGGATCCTTCATCGCTTTCTTGGAGGGATAATTTTACCGTTTTATTTTCCAAGCTCGCGTTTCACGCTTCCTTCCGCGCTTTCTCGTTTGTCATCGCGCGACGATCCATTCAATCGATCCACGTTCAACACAAAAGGAAAGGCGCGTCTAATTCGCTCCTCCCCTCCCCTAGTTAAAACCTTTGGATCAAAAAAGCAGTCACAATCGCTGCAACAATTACGATCATAATATGTCCTCTAAAATAAGCAATCACAGCCGCCACCAGCCCGCCAATGACTCCGACTACCGGCGCGCCGGGTTCGACCGTGAAAATGCCCGGTACGATTAATGCGCCGAGTGCGGCGTACGGGATCGCTTTTAACCACTTACTCACCCATCCGGGAAAATGCAGGCGATCCATAATAAATACCGGCAACATTCTCGGCAGATAAGTAACGATCGCCATCGCGATAATGATAAGCGTTAATGTCATTCTTCATCCCCCTCAAGCACCCATACACCGATCAAACTTCCGAACACCGTTGCAAGCACAATCGCCCAACCCTCAGACAAATAAATAGAAAAAATCCAGGATAGACCGGCGCTTCCGGCCGCGATAATCCCTATTTTCCAGTACGCGCGAACGGCCGGGACAAGCAAACCAATAAACAATGCATATAAAGCGATCCCCATGCTATCGCTTAACGCTACCGGCACGACATTTCCGATTAATGCTCCGATCGCCGTACCAATGACCCACATTCCAAAAGCTCCGGAGAAAATACCTAAGTAAATGGCTGCAGACGGATAAGTGCCGAGTTCTTTTCGCTTAAGCGATGCGAGTGCGAAACTTTCGTCGGTAATCCCTTGGGCGATTAACGCCTTCCATCGTTTCGGAACATGTTGCAGGTGGCTGAACAAAGAAATGCTCATGACAAAATGGCGTAAGTTTAAAATAAACGTTGCCAAAACGATCTCGAGACCAACCGTTCCAATCACTAACATGTTTAGCGCCATAAATTGACTTGCCCCGGCATAAACGGTCAGTGACATCAATACTGCATGAAAAAAGGAAATACCCGTTTGCACAGCAAGTACGCCAAAGGAGATGGCGATCGGCAAATAACCGAGGATCACCGGTACGGCCATTTTCAGCCCTTCCCAATAATCCTCCGCGTACGTGGAGGTGTTGGCGGCCTCTAGCTGTTGTTCTCTCATTGTTTATCATCCTTCGTCCGCATAATACATAATCAGTTGTAAAGCCGTTTCCGTATCGGTACGATTTTCATATTGATGGGCCACATTTGCCGAAAATTGAATATTCATTTTCTCATCCAACGTATACGTCTTTTCGTGAAGCGTTATCGCAACCTCCCCGGACTTAACCGTAATGTATTCCCGCACCCCATCAGGATGCGGGAGCGAGTGATAATTGGCACCCGGCCGTAAAATCATCGTATACACTTCGAATTGCGTCTCGGGGTCAAATGGAAAAAGAAGAAATAGACGGCAACGACCATTGTCTTCTTCCAAATCGGGGGTCTCTTTTCGTTCCACAACGGTGACAACTTCTGTTTCTTGTTTAATCAAAGAGGAAAACGATACATTTAACCCGATCGCGATCCGCCATACTGTCGTGATCGTCGGCTGGGTCTCGCCCTTTTCGATCCGATAAAGCATTCCTTTGCTGACACCGGTACGTTCGGCAATTTTATCAAAGGTCCAGCCTTTTCTTTTTCTGATGCGCTGTACGTTTTGTCCTACTCGCTCATGGATGTCGATCAACTCCACCCCCCCTATTGTTTACTTTATATTGAATAATAACACAATATATGAAACAAAAAAAGAGAGTCAAAACCTTCGGAAATGGTTTTGACTCTCTTTGATCATTTTTTCAGTGCAGCTTGATAGTCCGCTTGTTTCACGTCATCCGGAACCATACTGCCGCCTGTGCCCCACAGCAAATGTGTGGCGTTGATGAGTTTTTCTTCGTTGAGTCCATGTTGCTTTAAATATTCTTTTCCCGCCGAGGTGCCAATCAAGTTGTAAGGACCGGGAAATGCGGCAAGCGCCGAGGGTTCCAGATACATGTCTTCGGCGTCCTTTAATTGCCGCAAAAGTTGATAAAGATGGTCGTCTCGGACCGTATACATGCCGCTGACCATCGGCTCAACCATTTTTCCGACGACGCCTGAAGGCCTCCCCACCGCCAGACCGTCTGCAGCGGTACGATTACTCAATCCAAAATCTCCGACACTCACTTTTTCATGCATGCCCGTCATTAAACCGAGAAACATCGCGGGTGATTCCGTCGGCTCTGCAAAAAAACAATGAACCGCGTCCCCGAAGACTTGTTTTAACCCGAAGGTGACCCCACCCGGGCCGCCACCAATCCCGCATGGCAAGTATACAACCAATGGATGATGCTCATCCACTTGAATGCATGCGTTTTCTAACTGTTTTTTTATTCGGAGTGCCGCAACCGCATATCCCATGAACAAATCCCGGGACCATTCGTCGTCGACAAAATACACATAGGGGTCTTCCCGGGCGGCTTCGCGCCCTTCCGTGACCGCTCGGGAGAAGTCGTCCTTGTGCTCAATAACCTTCGCTCCCAGGCTTCGTAACTTTTCTTTTTTCCATTCTTTCGCATCTCCGGACATATGTACGTCCACGTTAAATCCAAGTTTTGCGCTCATAATCCCAATGCTTAAGCCGAGATTTCCGGTTGAGCCAACCATGACGCCATATTGCTGAAACAATGCGCGAGCCTTCGCTCCGGCGAGCAGGCTGTAATCATCGCTTGGTTCAAGCAAGCCATGGTCCAACGCCAAATGTTCCGCAACCTTTAATACTTCGTATATTCCTCCGCGCGCTTTAATGGACCCGGCAATTGGCAGTTCGTGATCTGCTTTCACCCATAACTTTCCCGGCAGATCCACCCGGTAATGATTCGATAAGACGGATTGCATCTCCGGGATTTGGATCATGCTTGATTCAATTAAACCATCATCTTCCGCTGTTTCAGGGAACAATGTTGCAATTAAAGGTTGAAAACGTCTGAACCTTGCTGCCGCATCCTTTATGTCTTCCAAAGATAGAGGGAAGGAAGCTCGATCATCGTTAAACGATTGGTATTTCGGGTTTAACCACACAACTTCCTCCGCCCTCGTGATTCTTTCAATGGCCGGATGGCGCTTCATCCATTCTTCGGGCGTAAGTCCGTGGATGGTTTGCTTCTCCATGAAAAAACTCCTTTGTGTGCGGACTATCATTCGTCCCTCACCGTTTAATAGAAAAAATAGGCATGTTTGCTGAGCGACGGCGATATATTTGATAGAGGGGGCTTGTCTACAACCGGCAACCCTTGATACGAAAAAATATTTGTGAGGTCGTCTGCCATGTTTTCAACAAAACACAAGGAAAGCATCGCTCGTTTCACGTACCGTTGTTTTATGGTGACGGGCGGCGCAGTATTGACAGCCATCGCGATTCAACTTTTTTTGATCCCCAATGACGTGATTGACGGCGGGGTCATCGGCGTTTCGTTAATATTGAATGAACTTACCGGCTTAGGCTTCGGTGTTCTCGTGCTCGTTATTAATATACCCTTTTTGCTGTTTGGATTAAAACAAGTGGGCACGACTTTTTTTCTTACGTCTTTGTATGGGATTGTCATCCTGGCGATTACGGAGCAACAGCTTCATCATTTTACGACTTTTATTCATGAACCGATGATTACTACGCTGTTTGGAGGGTTTATTCTCGGGGCAGGGATAGGCATCGTGATCCGCTACGGAGGGGCGCTTGACGGAACGGAAATTCTCGGCATTTTACTGACTAAAAATGCTCCGTTTTCCGTCGGCGAATTTGTTATGTTTATCAACATCTTTATTTTTACATGGGCGGGGTTTGTGTTCGGGTGGGAACAGGCCATGTTGTCAGTCATTACCTATTTCGTCGCCTCGAAAACGATTGATGCAGTTTTACAGGGCATCAACGAGACAAAAGCGGTCGTCATCGTCTCCAATAAGTACACACAGCTTAGTTCCGCGGTCGTGCATCGCTTAGGGCGATCGTTAACGGTCATGGACGGGCAAGGCGCTTTCACCCATAGCGACAAAGAAGTATTGTATATTGTTGTCACCCGTTTGGAAGTGATGAAATTAAAATCCATCGTTTTTGAAATCGATAAAGAAGCATTTATTACGGTTATGAATGCGCAAGAAGTGCACGGAGGAAAATTCAAAAACGACCTTCATTAAAAAACGTGGCAAAAAATTAGACCTCCCTTTTTTTACGGGAGGTCTTTTCCGTCGGTTAAATAAAACAGTTCTCAAACGAATGGCTTTGTCATTAAACCTTCCATTAGCCTACTCGTTGGGCGTTCCCTTTTCGAATGACAATTCGCTGAAAAGGAAACTCTTCTTCTCGTTCAGGGATCGGAAAGCGATTAAATTCGGCCACGATTGTCCGTTCATGCTCCGCGATAACCTTCAATAATTCTCCTTCATATTGCACGGTTTCTCCGATGACAAATAAATTTTCTTTCTCTTCCATTATGCATCTCTCCTAAAAACATTGGGCTTTCATTATCCCGGTGGTAAGCGCCCGTAATTCCAGAGGGCTGATTTTCAGATGCCAGAGGTCAGAAAATGCCTCAGGAAGCGAAGAATGGATCTTCCGACTTCCGGTATCCGACGTCTGATTTCCGGTAAAGCGGACGACTAACACCCCGATCCGACGCACAGGATATGCTAGTGTCGGCGTTGTCACAGGACGTGACGGTTTTAGCCGACTTCCTTCCTCAGAGGAAACCCACCTCTGATGGAAGTTTCACTTTATTTTAGCATACATGGAACAGAAAGGGCACATTTATTTGAGTGGGAAACTATGAAAAAAAGAGAATAACTATTTTATCGCGTGTGATTACCCATGATAGTCATTAATTAATTCAATGACTGTTTTCTGTTCTGACACAGACTCACGATTTTGTTCTCTTTTTCCCTCTGTGTTTGCCATATGAATCATCCCCTTTGTTTTGTTAGGTTCATTGTAAAGGATTGTTATACTACAGTCAACATAAAATTGTTATTTTATATAACACTGTGCTATAGTCCTAACAAAAAAACACCCTAAAAGCAGGGTGCCTTGGTGAAAAAAGCATGAATACAGAGGATTAAAAAGGATCTGTTTTACAAGCATTGATCCCTCTGCTTCTGTATGACAACAGCCTATCTTGGTAAGCATTTGTTTTACTCAAAGGAACCTGAAAGGATATCCGTGATGATTTTCTCTTGATCCAACATGAAAGCGATACGGCCATCAATACGAAGGACGCCGGACACGTTGGATTCCAACCCTTTCGATAACGCATCGGGTTTTTCTACATCCGTCCGCCGCAGATGCAAAATTTTTGTGACTTTTTGCACATGAAAAGCGATTTTGTTTTGGTTTTCTTCCGTAAGCATGAATTTATTTTCTTGGGCTGCCGGATGCGCCTTCAGATTAAGAACCTTGGCAAGGTTAACCACCGGGACCCATTCTTCCCGCAATTGGATGACCCCATCGACGTGGGGGTGCCGGTTTGGGGATTCCGTGACTTCCGACGTTTGTATAATTTCCCTCACGTCAAGAATATCAATCGCGAATAAAACGTCGTCCACCTCATAAAGAATCACTTCCAGCTGATCGGTTCCTTGGGAAACCGGCGCTTCTGAAAAAACAAAAGGTTGTTCCTTCATATCTGTTGCTGCCAAGCCGAATGCTTGACACCTATGCCCCCTTCTCGTTATTTCGATCATTTTCCTTATTTTTATCCTAGCACTCCATCCAAAAGATAGAAAGAAAAACCCGAGAGATGTACTCCCTAATCCCTCGGGTTCATTTGCTGTATATTATTCTTGTAAGTCTTCAATGGAGTCAATGTCCATATATTCGGGTACAACCAAGCCAAGCGCGGCTTCCCCTTCCATATTGTGGCCTAAATTCTCCACGTCATCTTCCACGTCTTCATAGTAAGCGCCATGGGTGTGCGGCAACCATGCCTGAATCATTGCATCTGCATCATCATCCGCGACCGCTGTATACATATAGTTCGCTTCCACACTATTTAAATCCACATCATAACCTTGGTCTTCCAACACGATCGACATCATGCTCACCGCGGACAAATCCGAATCCCACGGGCCGTGAATAATTTCGAACGTTTCACCGTCCACTTCGTCTACGCCTTCCGTCCAACTGTTTATGACATCTTCGTTGTCATCGATCCAACTTTGCGCAGCCTCGAATTCATCGATGTCTTCAACAACGATATCATACATGATTTCTGCCATGTCATCAGCTGTCCATTCAAAATTATCCAGGATTTCATAAGCTTCCGGCGCATCGTCTTGTAATCCTTCACGGACGAGTGTATCAATATCTTCCGGCTCTCCGAAAGACAACTCCGGATCGTCAAGGTATTTAAGATCGTGGGCGGCAAATTTCCAGTGCGGATCCCAGCCGGTGACGACGATCGGTTCTTCATTTTCAATGGCTTCTTCCATCTCAGTGATCATCGCGGCTTCCGAACTCGATTGCAGCGTCCAGTCATCAAGATTATCATAATCCTCGATCGCTTGTTCAGCGGATTGCATGATTCCGGCACCACCATCGATGCCTGTAATCGTATAATCCATTTCCTCAGCGTAATTCGATGATGCTTCGCTATCGGCATCATCCGCCGAGTCAGCGTCGTCCTCTTCTGTTTCTTCGGCATCGCCGTTGTCACTTTCTACGTCTGCATCCTCGCCTTCATCTTCTGCGCCACAACCGGTGGCAGCAAGGATCAACCCCAGGCTTGTCACCGTACCCATTCGTTTTAATTTCATCATTACAGTTAAACCCTCTCCTAAAATATAACTTATGTTATGTAAGCAGCCCAAAGATCTTCATCTTTGGGCTGCTTGTATACTTACTCTTCTTGAAGATCTTCAATGGACTCAATATCCATATAGGCTGGAACGGTAAGACCGAGTTGTGCGCCTTCTTCCAAGTTAGGACCTAGATCTTCGTAGTCCTCTTGATAATCCTCATGGTAATCGGCATGCGTATGTGGCAACCATACTGCCGTAGAGGCATCAGCATCCCCGTCAGCAACAGAAGCAAACACATAGTTGGCTTCCACTTGATTTTGTTCTACATCATAACCGACACTCTCGAGTACTTGAGCAAGAACATTTGTTGAGGCAATTTCCGTGTCCCAGGCAACGAGAGAAAGGCTAATGCTTTCGCCTTCTCCGGCATCTTCATCGACACCGTCTGTCCATTCGGAAACCATGTCTTCGTTTCCATCGATCCAGTTTTGGGCAGCCTCGACTTCATCTACATCATCTTGAATTTCAAGCATAACTTCTTCCATATCCGCTTCATCCCATTGAAAGTTATCAATGATTTGATAGGCGTCAGGATGATCGTCCGCTAACCCTTCACGTGCAATCGAGTGAATACTTTCAGCGTCGCCATAGGAATTTTCAGGGTCATCAAGAATCTTTAGGTCATATTCTTGAAATTTCCAGTGCGGGGTCCAACCGGTTAAGAAAATCGGCTCTTCATCTTGATAAGCATTATCGAGTTCCTGGATCATCGCTGCATCAGAGCTTGTTTGTACATCCCAATCAAGATCATAATCTTCAATGGCATCTTCGGTGGATTGTACAACGCCGGATCCCCCATCAATACCGGTGATGGAATACTCAACGTCTTCGCCGTAATTGCCGGATGCTTCACCACTCGTGTCATCATCCTCGTCGTCGTCTTCGTCGTCTTCGTCTTCTTCTGTTTCTTCGGCGTCGCCATTGTCGTCTTCGCCGCCTGCGTCCTCCCCTTCTTCATCTGCACCGCAACCGGCGGCAACAAGTGTAAGTGAAAGTCCGGTAACAAGACCGAGACGTTTCCAGTGTTTAACCATTAAAAACACTCTCCCTTTCTATTATGTTAATTAACCCCCCCCTGCGCGCTGCCAGCGGCAGGGAAGTGTGATTTACTTTTTCTTTCTAAGCTGAAAACCGGCGGTTAAACGATCCAGAATGATCGCCACGATCACAATCGCGATGCCGGCTTCGAAACCACTGCCTACATCATTTCGCCCAACCGCTGTGTAGACAACATCCCCGAGGCCGTCGGCACCGATCATCGACGCAATAACGACCATAGACAATGATAACATAATCGTTTGGTTTACACCTGCCATAATCGTTGTCCGCGCCATCGGCAGCTGCACCTTGTATAGTTTTTGCCCGGGTGTGGAACCAAAAGCGTCCGCGGCTTCAATCACTTCCGTCGACACTTCCCGTATCCCCAAGTTCGTTAAACGGATCGTCGGGGGCATTCCGAAAATAACCGATGCAATAACCCCGGGCTCCATACCGATGCCGAAAAAGGCAACCGCCGGAATTAAATAAACGAACTGTGGCAACGTCTGCATGAAATCCAAAATCGGCTTCATGACCGCCTCTACCGCTCTGCTTTTTGACATCCATATTCCCAACGGAACCCCTATTATAATGGAAATAAAGGTCGCTGCCAAAACGATGGAAAGCATAAGGATCATGTCATCCCAAAATTGGAGATTATCGATGAGCAATAACCCCAAAAAGACGAAGAGGCTTAAACCCACTTTCCGGCCCGCGAAGAAATACGTAAGAAGCGGAATACCGATAATCACGACCGGGATGGGGACAACGTCCATGATCATCGTTAAGGCGGTCAGTACCCATCCGATGAGGGCGTCAATGGAATCAAATAGCACGTCCGCATTCGTCAACCAATCAACAAAACGCTCAATCCATTCAGCGAGAGGCAGGCTAGGAAACAGTTCCATTGGTATTCACCTCTCCTCCTGCCAGGGCACCGAGCACTGAACTTCGCACGATAATGCCGCGAAGTTTCCCGTCTTGGACGACGGCCGCTGGTACTTTACTGTTTGTAATCAAATCAATGACCTCCGACACGGGGGTATCAAGCTCCACTCTTGGGATGTCATTTCGGATGACATCCATAAAATCATTTTTCCCTGCATCCACAAGCTTGGATAGCTCGTCCGCGTGAACAATGCCTAATAATGTGCGATCACGTTGAGTAACATAAATGCTTGATATACCTACTTTACGCATTCGCTGTAAGGCGACGCGCGGACCTTCTCGTTCCGGGTTGACGGTTTCAGGACGAGTCATCACGTTTTGAGCCGTGTACACTTTTGAACGATCGACGTCTTCGACGAATTTCTCAACATAATCGTTTGCAGGTGCTGTAAGTATTTCTTCAGGTGTTCCGATTTGGACGATCGCGCCGTCTTTCATTATCGTAATGCGATCACCAATGCGAAGGGCTTCGTCCAAATCGTGGGTAATAAATATAATCGTTTTCTTCATGTTTTCTTGTAAATCCATAAGCTCATCTTGCATTTCTTTTCGGATTAAAGGATCAAGCGCTGAGAATGCTTCATCCATGAGAAGGATTTCCGGGTCGTTGGCAAGGGCGCGGGCCAGTCCGACTCGTTGCTGCATTCCGCCCGATAATTCATCGGGAAACATATTTTCATACCCTTCCAAACCGACAAGCTTAAGAGCTTCCAAGGCTTTTTTGCTCCTTTCTCCCTGATCAAAGCCCTGTATTTCCAATCCGTACTCTACGTTGCTTCGGACCGTGCGAAAGGGGAAAAGTCCAAAATTCTGGAACACCATGCTCATCGATTGGCGGCGAATCGTCCGTAATTTTTTTTCATGTATTTCCGCCAGGTTTTCGTCATTTAAATAGACAGCGCCTGTTGTCGGTTCGATCAAACGGTTCAGCAAACGGACGAGCGTTGATTTTCCACTCCCCGACAAACCCATGATCACAAATACTTCACCGTCATTGACATCAAACGATGCTTTGTTCACACCGACGGTAAGGCCTGTTTCCTCGAGAATCTCTCCTTTTGATTTGTTTTTCCTTAAAAGGGAAACGGCCCGTTCCGGCCTTTTTCCAAATACCTTGGTCAAATTTTCAACCTTGATCTTCGCCAATGAATTCACTCCTTCGGCGGTTCATTTTGTGTAGGAATAAGGTGTCCAAAAAAATCCAGGATCAATTTTAAAGCAATGTCATTTTCAGCTCATGGTAACTTTAGCACACATTCACCAGCGTTGATCAAGATTTTCCACCCATTTCACGATGATGTTGGAACGATTCCTCCTTTGGTTAAACACAACTAATGTCCTATGAAGTAACAATCGTTCATCCGTACAGCATCATACTTTAAATACTATACTCCTTTCACGAACTGAAAACAAATGGAACATAAAAGATTTACACCGCGTATTCTTTTTATAAAATGCATTGTTCATTATAAACCTCTATATTCTTGTTTTTTTCTGCATATATCTTTTAATATCGTTGAAATTCACGTAATTTTTATGTAAATAAATTGAAAATTAACCAGTACTTACTACTTATTATAAAATAAGAACTAGAGATACTTTTTTATTATAAAAAGGCTTGCCAAATGGCAAGCCTTTTTAAACTTTACACCTCTACACGTGTATTTCAATGTTAGCATCTTCTTCAAGATCGTTCGTTAATGCTTCGCGATTTTCTTGGATTTCCATTTGTTCCGCCTGGTCCCGCAGTTGATCTTCCATTTCAGAGAGCTCGGGCGGATCTTCTTCCATTTCATCGCCCATTTGTTGTTCCATCATCGCGATTTGCTCATCATAAAGCTCTTCTAATTCTTCATCGCTGATTTCAACTTCTCCGAATTCTTCTTCTACCAACTGCTCGACGCGAAGCTCTTCCACTAACATGTCATGTACTTCGTCTTCGGACATGCCCTGTGCTTCCATCGCTTCATAGAATGCTTCCGTGTCTTGGCCCATGCCTCCAGCCAATTCTTCGATCGTTTCATTCATGTCTTCGTCGCTCACTTCAATGCCACGATCGTTAGCTTCTTGCAGAAGCAGTTCCTCTTCTACGAGCAGGTTTGCGATTTGCTCGCGAACTTGTTGGTCTTGTTCCTCATCTTCGGTAATATCCATCATCTGGGTTTGCGCTAACTGCTCCACCTGCATGGTGTAGATCTCTTCAAATGCTTCTTTACCGATTTGTTCTTCATTTACCTCAGCAACAGGATCGGGAACATCGTCTAAGTCAATGTCCGGCTCCGGCATTTCCATTTCCTCATCCGGAAGCGCGTCACTGGCTTGCTCTTCCCCTTCTCCTTCCCCGTTATCTGTATCTCCTTCTTCTCCGTTTTCTTCGCCATCGCCCCCACATGCAGCCAGTCCAATCGCAAGCAGAAACGACAGTCCACTCGTTGCTAAAACTTTTTTCACGTAAAAGCTCCTTCCTTCCACAAGCTGAGGGCATTATAACACAAAAACAAGAAGCTCCTGCAATCTTCATCACATTTATATCTTGTTTCATTATTGTGACCATTTTGTGACATATATTATTGAAGCCGCCCTCTCTGAATGGCCGTTTTATTCTTTTCAATGTGCCGGTTATAAAATGTCCGGAAGTTTTCACCCGCCCACCGTTTTACATCTTCTTCTTTATAGCGCGTAAGCAGCCAGTCAAGTAATGCCGGCAGCCGGTGCGGCCCTTCCAATCTTTTTACAGGGAAGGCGATTCCGTCAAAGTCAGAACCGAAACCGATATATTCCGGTCCTATCCGGCTGCTTACCTCGTCGATATGACGAGCCAAGTCGGCAAATCCTGCTTCTTTTTCGCCGTTTATGAATGATGAGAAAAACGTCATGCCGATCAGCCCATTTTTTTCTTTAACCATCCGCAACTGCTCATCCGTTAAATTTCGTACATGATCATGCACGCCACGAGCATTAGCATGACTGACAAAAAATGTGCCACAACGTTCAAGTGCTTCGTAAAAGGATTGCTCATTAAGATGGGCGCCATCCAAGATCATTCCTTCCGCTTTCAACCAATCCACGACCGCCTCACCTTTATTTGACAGCCCGTTTGCCTTTTGTTCAAAACAACCCGCGGCAAGGCTATTTCCTTCATTCCACGTCAAGCCCACGCTTTCAATCCCCAACCGTTTCAACAATCGCCATCTCATCCAATCATCAGAAACGGCGTCCGCACCTTCAAGGGCTAGAATCGCCCTTGTTTTTCGGCTTTCTGTCCTTAATGGTTCTCCCGGGGCATACGTGATTCGCGAATGCGTACGTACTTTTTCATGGAAAACATCCAATTGCCGCAGGATGATCGAAAAACCGTCATCACGCCGCTCATAAACCGGATCAAACACAGCAAACACTTGTGCGTTAACGTCCCCCTTTTTCAAGGCATCCCCATTGACAACCGGATCCGTTTCGAAGTCCTTGGTGTCATCGCTCCATAATTGCAAGAGTGCGTCACAATGTGCATCGGCGATATACATGCGTTTTTCCCCTTTTCCCAAATTACATTTTATCTTCTCTTCTGCAGAACGTGAGAGACGCCCAAACATTTTCCTTTTGTTTTTCATAGGCTATCGTAAACGCTAGTAAACCCTTTTCGCTATGCAGATCAAGCAACCTGAAAAGAGGGAATGGAAAGTAGGGGCGCTATGCAAAATTCCTTTTTCCCTGTAAAGGTATTTAGCCGTTGGTACACGAATGACGCCGGTTTTTTTGGCTCGTCACTTACACCGGCGCAGACAAAAACAGAAGAGTATTGGATCATACGCTTCCCGATCCCGGGGATGCGCGCAGAGAACGTAATCGCCTACATTGACACTCACACGTTGCATATCCGCTTTCAACAAACGACGGAGGAAAAACAAGTGAACGAAAAAACTGGCATTGTTTTCGCTTACCAAGCATTGATGGAATGTGCTACGCATACATCGCTTCCCGCGAACGCAGACCCGAGCAGTTATTCCGTTGTTTGCTGCAACGATCATGTGGACATTTATTTCAATATCCTGAAAGGAGATGAGCATGAATGATCAATCACCCTCAGCATCGGCCGCGACCGTCTCACTATGAAGAGCCGTACATGTATCCGCCACGTCCTTATCCGCCTTCGTTGCCACCGATTTCCGGACCGCTTAATGGCAATCCACCACCGCCCGTTTATGGAAACGCGGGGAAAAAACCGATGCCACCGGCTGTCTCCGGGATTATGACAGGATTCACGAATGAGAATGGCAATCTAGATGTTCAGAAGACAATGACAACCATTGATACAGCTGTGAAAACGTACCAGCAAGTTTCACCGATGATTAAGCAGCTCTCTTCCATCTTTCTGTACCGAAGGTAAAACCGGCCTGCGCGGGAGAACCCCGTGCCGGTTTGCTTTTTAACTCAAGCCTCCGTGAATGATTGGATCGCTTTTGCTGTTTCCTTCGGCATCTCTTCCGGAAGAAGATGGCCAATTTCCGGATAAGTTAAAATTGTGGCGCTGGGCAAGGCACGTACGAGCTTTTCTCCTACATTCAAAGGTACGACACGGTCTGCTTCTCCCCACAGCAACAGGATTGGCACGTGGATGTCCGCGAGTTCCGTTTTCGTTAAATCGCCTTCGCGGTGGCGAATAAATTTTGTCAGCGATTGATACATCGCTTTTTCCTGTAAGGGTTTTTCATAAGCATATACGTGTTCGTTCGTAATGATGGACGCATCGTAGATGACTTCATGCAAAATATTGCGGACATCGTGTTTGCGTATATAACGCCTGAGCCATGTTGAAAAAAAGGGGAGATATGTAGCGGCCCGTACCCAATAAGGGAGACGGGCGATCCCTCCGGAACTGCCCAGCAACACAATTTTTTTCGGCGGACGAGGCATTATTTTTGGCAAACGGAGGGCAATCTGCCCGCCCATGGAATGACCGACGGGAATCACTTCGGTTTTTTCACTCACATATGGCTGTAGTATGGCATGGACCGTCTTTGCATATTGGGCGTATGAATAGCGGTATCGCAATGTTTTCTTGCTACGCCCAAAACCGGGAAGATCGAAGGTCACAACCTGGCCATAAAAGCGCAACTCGGGAATAAGTGCTTGATAGCTATAGGCTGAGGACATGAACCCATGAATCAATACGAACAATCGCTGTGATGCGTTGTTTTCAGTCGCGGGATAGTGTTGCACATTTATTTCATCCGCTTGAACCGGGTAGCGATCAACGTAACTCATAAGGTGTTTCTTGGTAGACGTAATAGTTTAGCCAATTGGAAAAAAGCAGATGGGAATGGGCTCTCCAAATGAGTAAAGGATCATTGTCCGGATTCTCGCTCGGAAAATAACCGGTCGGCGCTTGTGTATCGAGTCCTCGTTCTCGGTCGCGGTTGTACTCGTCTCTTAAAGTTGTTGCATCATATTCCGCGTGTCCGGTGACAAACACCTGACTTCCGTTAAAATCTGAGATCAAGTACACACCGGCGTCGTCCGAATCAGCCAGTATAACCAGCTCTTCTTCTGCTTCAATATCCTCATTTTTCGTCGTCGTATATCGGGAATGGGGAACATAAAATTGATCGTCAAACCCACGCAAAAGCGGACTGTTCTTCACTTTAATCTCATGTTTGTAAACTCCGAATTGTTTGCGGGGCAGCTCACACTTCGGAATTTGGAAATGATAATATAAGGCTGCCTGTGCTCCCCAACAAATATGCAAGGTGGAAGTGACGTTGGTTTTACTCCACTCCAACATTTCAACCAATTCGTCCCAATAGTCAACGTCCTCGAAGGATAATCGTTCAACCGGTGCACCGGTGATGATCATGCCATCAAAATATTGATCCTTGACATCCGCAAAACTTTTATAAAAAGCTTCCAAATGTTCAGGGGAGGTATTTTTTGATCGGTGTGTGCTCGGATGTAAGAACGTAATATCCACTTGCAGAGGAGAATTTCCCAACAATCGTAAAAGTTGGGTTTCCGTCGTTTCTTTCAATGGCATTAAATTCAATATAACGATATGCAACGGACGGATGTCTTGCGTATACGCCCGCCTTTCATTCATTACGAATATATTCTCTTGCTGCAGTATATCTTTTGCCGGTAATTCGTTCGGAATTTTTATTGGCATCGTTTTCCCCATACTCCTTTGTTCTGTTCGGGTATTTCTTATTTCTAGATATTTTCCCACCACTCATCTTGAGGGCTTACAGGCATGCGTCGTTTATGTTCGGTTACGCGATAATAGTTCATTAGCTTGTTCTCGACTGTGACGCTAACGGTTTTTCCTTCCAGAAAATCATCAATTTCATCGTATGTCAATCCTAATGCTTCTTCGTCTGACAGGCCGGGCCGATCATCTTGCAAGTCGGCCGTCGGGGTTTTCATATAGGTCGATGATGGAGCGTCCAACATTCGTAAAAGCGCTTTGCCTTGTCGTTTATTCAATCCATACAACGGGACGATGTCACAAGCTCCATCCCCGTGTTTGGTAAAATAACCGGTAATCGCCTCCGCGGCATGATCCGTTCCGATGACGAGCAAGCCAAATGTGGCCGCCACATCATATTGGACCTTCATACGTTCTCGAGCCTTTGTATTCCCTTTATGAAAATCACTAAGCTCCTTGTCAAACGCTTGTGCAAAGCTGTTTGTAGAAGCATCCACCGCCGGTTGGATATTGATTGTTTCCGTACGGTCCGGTTGAATAAACGCGAGTGCTTTACTTGCATCATCTTCATCCTGTTGCTCCCCGTGGGGGAGGCGCAAGGCAATAAACTGATAATGCCCGTTTTCCTCTTCACGAAGTTCTTCGACTGCTTCTTGTGCCATCTTCCCCAACAATGTCGAATCTTGTCCTCCGGATATGCCAAGCACGAAACCATTTGCACGTACGTGTTTGGCGTAGGACTTTAAAAATCCTTTTCGCTTTTCGTATTCTTTATCGGGGTCAATGGTCGGTTGGACACTCAAAGCACGAATAATCGTTTCCTGTTGCATTGCATAACCTCCCCGTCTTGCTTCATCATCTATAAATTTTTGCCATTGTTGGTCTAAACCTTCTGCGAACAGCACACGTCTTTGATAATGCCCGAAGAGGTCAAAATGGGATAATTTCCCACGTTCATGAATCCATCTTTCCTTCAATCCGTATGCCTTTCCCCATTGTACCAGTTTTTTGTAATCCCCACAGGCTACTTTCGTCACAGAATCACAGTCGGGAAACCGTTCATCTAACCAATAATGGGTAATAATAGCAATTTCGCCGGCGATCGCTCGCGCTTTCCATTTTTTCAGTTCGTATTTATCGATCCCAAAGGCCATAGCGGCATTATTCGCTCTCTTCTTTTTGTTTCTTTTCCCGTTCATACACGTCGTGCCATTCCGGCAAGTGTTTTCTCATGGAACGGGGACGAAAACGTTCACGGTCAACGATCACATGCGTGGTTGTTCCACTTACGCATAATTGGTCCTCTTCATTATATATGGCGTAGCCGTACACCGCTCGAATTCCATCGTAAGCTTCGATCCATGTCTCTACGCGAACGGTTTCCCCATATCGAACCGCTCTTTTATAAGACAAATTAGCATCCGTTACCGGGGCAAGTACACCGTCCTCTTCCAATTTGGCATAGGAAAAGCCCAAATCGTTGATCAGTGCGGTTCGACCAATCTCACACCATATTAAATACTGGGAATGGTGAACAACCCCCATTTGATCTGTTTCCGCGTATCGAACTTGTATGTTGGTGCACGCTGTTTTCAAGCATATACGCCTACTTTCACTAAAAAGTTGTTCGGATGTTCGTTTATGGCTTTCGTCAACATCTGACTAATAAGCCTGCTACTATTTAGAATAATAAACAATCATCCTTCAATCAAGAAAAAGGGATCGTAAAAATAAAAAAAGGCCGCCTCACCTTGTAACAAGATAGCGACAGCCAATGTGCAACATACGGGGGTTATTTTCTTTTAGCATCCAAGCGCTCTTCTATTCGATTCATTTCTTCTCGATCGTTAAGAATCGCTTCGCGATTGTCCCGTAACAAATCGATAAAGCGAACATTTTTAACTCTTCGCACAGGAACGCCTCCTTTTATTTCTATTATCGGAGGATTTGTCCATTTTTATACACGGAGGCGTGGGCTAATATACCATTCATCAACTTCATTAACCGTCATCAAAAAGATGTCTTCAACGGCGTTATAGCCATGATCCATGATCCCTTTTTCCAATTCAGCGTGCGTCATGATTTTTTCCATGTTCTCGGGTACGACCTTCCCGTCACTGATGATTACTTTCGGGTATCCTCTGTTTTGCGGGCTCAACCCGACATCGTAGGCAGTCGCCGCATTAAACGGACTACGTTTAATCACGCTAATGTTCCCATTTGGTTCCAACACCGCATAATCAATTTCATTTAAATCGGACGCGTCATGTTGCCTAAGTTCCATGAGTAATTGTTCAATGGTCATGCCGGTTCTTGTAAGCACATGATCTAGAATCTGTCCTTTTTCAATAATAATGAACGGTTCATCCTCAACCAACCTTCTAAATCGAGGCAATTTTAGGCTGGCAAAAGAAAAAAGCCAATGTAAAAAAGCGATGACAGCAGCTCCGGCAACGGGACCGGTAAGTTCTTCATCTCCGCTTGATACGGTTTCCCCTATAACATCCCCGATGATGACACCAAAAATAAAGTCCAGTGGATCGATGTTGGCCATGGACCGTTGACCGATCACCTTAACCATAAGGAATATGTATAGGTAAACAAAGATGGCACGAACGATAAAACCATAAAACGGCAAGTCGTTTGACCCCATCCAAATGTCGGTGATGTTTTCCATTCCTGTATCCCACCTTATCAATGATGTCTGTTTCATCATTTACGATTTGATGGGAAATATTCATGGTTCATTACGGTACGTGAAATATTTATGTTCCTACTTCCAAACATTCACGTTCCACCATGACACCTCTACAAGGAAAATAAATCTAATCAATGGTTCACATGATTGGCTCATGGCACCATTGAAAAAGAAACACAGTCACTCAGCGGTACCATGAACGGGTCATGGCACCTCAAAAAAGAAAACATAACCGATATTACGCAAAAAAACCTAGCCGTTTGGGCTAGGTTTTTTTCGTTTAAGCTTTCGCTTCTTCTGTGAGTTTGTCGCGAAGAACCATCGGCAGGATTCCGCCGTGACGGTAATAGTCAACTTCCACGTCACTGTCGAAACGAACGATGGTTTCGAATGTTTTAGTATTTCCATCGTTGTCTTCTGCCGTAACGGTAACGAGTTGTCGCGGCTTGACATTTTCGTCGATATCAACCCGGAACGTTTCTTCGCCGGTCAACCCTAATTCATCAGCGCCTTCGCCCTCTTTGAATTGAAGGGGAAGAACGCCCATTAGCGCAAGGTTGCTGCGGTGAATTCGTTCAAAGCTTTTCGCGATGACTGTTTTGATGCCCAGGAGCGTCGTGCCCTTGGCCGCCCAGTCCCGCGAGCTTCCCATCCCGTAATCGTCACCGGCAAGGACGACGAGTCCGGTGTTGTCTTTTTTATATTCCATCGCCGCATCATAAATCGGCATCACTTCACCGCTCGGCCAATGCGTCGTAAAGCCGCCTTCGGTTCCGGGCGCCAACTGATTGCGAATGCGAATGTTCGCGAACGTTCCCCGCATCATCACTTCATGATTTCCGCGGCGCGATCCGTAAGAGTTAAACTGGGCCGGCTTTAATCCTTTTGATTGCAAATACTGTCCTGCCGGGCTGTCTTTTGCAATGGAGCCTGCCGGGGAAATATGGTCGGTCGTCACCGAATCTCCGAATTTACCAATGGCCCGCATTCCGCCCAGGCTTTCAATTGCCTGTGGGTCTTTGGAAAGATTTTCAAAGAACGGTGGGTTTTGAATATAGGTGGATGCTTCATCCCAATCATAAAGGGTTGCATCCTCACTGGACTGCAACTCGTTCCAACGCTCATTATTGTCGAATACACTGCTGTATTCTTCTTTAAAGAGCTCAGGCGAAACATTTTCCTGGATGAACGATTCAACTTCAGTCGTACTTGGCCATAAGTCGCTGAAAAATACATCGTTCCCGTCTTTGTCTTTCCCGAAGGAATCATTGCGAAGATCAACATTAACCGTTCCCGCGAGCGCGTAAGCGACAACGAGCGGTGGGGATGCCAAGTAATTGGCGCGTACGAACGGGTGAATCCTTCCTTCGAAGTTGCGGTTACCGCTCAGTACCGAGGAGACGAGCAAATCATTGTCGGAAATGGCTTGCTCAACTTCTTCCGGAAGTGGTCCCGTGTTGCCGATGCAAGTCGTACAACCATAGCCGACGAGATTGAAACCCAACTCGTCCAAATACGGCATTAAACCTGAATCTTCAAGATAGCGGGTGACGACTTTCGATCCGGGTGCGAGGGATGTTTTCACATACGCCGGAACATCAAGCCCTTTGTCAACCGCTTTTTTGGCCATTAATCCGGCACCGATCATCACGGACGGGTTGGACGTGTTCGTACAGCTCGTGATTGCCGCGATCGTTACCGCACCGGTAGGAAGCGTGGACGTTTCGCCATTCGGATGCGTAATCTCCACTTTTTTGTCCAATTCATCTGCGTCAAGTCCAAACCCTTGATTGCCTTCCGGGCCGGTAACGGCTTCTTTGAACGACTGTTGCATATCATTAAGTTCAATCAAATCCTGAGGCCGTTTCGGACCGGCCAACGCAGGTTCAATTTTGTCCAAATTCACTCGAACCACTTCTGAATAGTTCGGCTCAATGGCATCCTCGCTGTAAAACAATCCATTTGCCTGACTATAGGCTTTCACGAGCGCAATTTGCTCTTCGCTTCGTCCTGTCAGGCGCATGTAATTCAACGATTCTTCATCCACCGGGAAGAATCCGCATGTTGCCCCGTATTCCGGTGCCATGTTTGAGATCGTGGCACGGTCGGCGAGCGACATGGACTTCAGCCCGGGCCCGTAGAATTCCACGAACTTGCCGACGACGTTTTTCGAACGCAACAGCTGGGTCACTTTTAGTGCCAAATCAGTTGCAGTCGCGCCGGGAGGCAGGCTGCCCTCAAACTTTACGCCGACGACTTCAGGGGAAGGAAAATAAGACGGCTGTTCCAACATGCCGGCTTCCGCTTCGATGCCGCCAACGCCCCAACCAAGGACACCGAGGCCGTTAATCATTGTCGTATGGGAATCCGTTCCGACGAGGGTATCCGGATAGGCAATCTTTTCCCCTTGTTCGTTTTCCTTCGCGTGCACAACATTCGCCAAATATTCCAAGTTCACCTGGTGAACGATGCCGGTTGCCGGTGGAACAGCGCTATAATTATCAAACGCCTGCGTCGCCCAGCTCAACAATTTATACCGTTCTTCGTTCCGTTCAAATTCAAGATTCATGTTGCGCGCCAATGAATCGCTCGTGCCGAACTGATCCACTTGCACGGAGTGATCGACGACGAGATCGGCCGGAATCGCGGGATCGATCGACGACGGGTCGCCTCCGACATCCGCCATCGCTTTTCGGAGCGAAGCGAGATCCACAACCGCGGGAACCCCCGTAAAATCCTGAAGGATAACGCGGGACGGTTTAAATGGGACATCTTCGGTGCCGCCATCTTTCGTCCCCCATTTGGCAAGGCTTTCCACATGATCCGAGGAAATTACTTTCCCATCTTGTTGTCTTAACAAAGATTCCAATAAAACTTTAATCGAATAAGGCAACTTTGAAATGTCACCGAGACCCGCTTTTTCCAAAGCGGCGAGGTCGTAATAATGGTAGGTTTCGTTTCCTACGTTCAGCGTTTTTTTTGCTTGATACATGTCATTGGTTTCTCCCATGTTTACCCCTCCTCTGTCTCTATCATATAACAATATACTAAAAATGTCGAAGCAAAACTGTCACACGTGGAAACCTCTTTCTATAAAAAAAGAACGAGGATGTGCTAAACTAGGCACAGAGATTAAGAACGTGGTGGTGAGCAACGTGAGTACGGATATATTTATGTGGTTGATTGTCCTTTGGTCTGTGTTCATGATTGTGTTCATGTTTATCGGCGGATTTTTCATGTTTCGGAAATTCCTGAAGCGCCTGCCGAAAGACGACGGGCACTCCATCCTTGATTGGCAAGACTATTATCTTGAGAAAACCCGCCATCTTTGGACACGTGAGCAGAGCAATTTGCTCGAAGAACTCGTCTCTCCCGTCCCTGAATTGTTCCGTGATATCGCGCGAGAAAAAATTGCCGGCAAAATCGGAGAGCTTGCGTTAAACGAACGCGCGAACCATATGACGGAAGACTTGATCATTCGCGGTTATATTTTGGCAACCCCTAAACGCGACCATAAATTTTTGCGAAAAAAACTGGATGAAAAAGAGATGGATTACAGCCAATATGAACAGCTGTTTTAATGAAAAAAACCGGCCTTCCGTTTTAGGATGCACCGGTTTTTTATGTCTTCTCTCTCATGGGCATGTCCATGAGCGGGGCTTTGATTTCTTGTTGTTTTTTTCGGAACATAAGTAGCATGGCCACGCGCCACGGTAGGATCATCCCGTATGCAAGCAGGAAAAACATCCCGGCCATTTGCGCAAGATGAATTTGTTCGCCCATGATCGCCTTTATGATCACTCGGGCCAAGAGCAGCCCCAACAATAAAAAAATAAACAATTTAGATCTTTTCATATAGATATCGCCATTGTGTACTTCAAAGCGTGACGTGCGAATCAATAAATAGGACGCGGCAGCACCGACGAGCAGTGGCGCGATGATACGGGCAAGAGGAAGGTGCGTAGGTTCGTATAAAAACATCAAAAAACCGGTACTCATCATGATTGGGGGAATAATAATTTTTTTTACAGTTGCCGGTTTTTTTATTGCCTTCATTCGCACCATGATGGCAAACACCCCCATCATAGCCGCGCCAACCGTTGTAAGTATAAAAAGTAAGGTTGTTTCCGTTATGTTGCCCACCTCCTCCAGCCCCTATCATACCTGTTTCAAGTCCCATGATCAATGACGAGCCTTGCAATGACAAAAACACCTCCAATTAGAGAGGTGTTCCGTGTGTCTGTTTATTTTTTCCCCTGTTCTTTTTGCATCGCTTTCATCATCTGATTAATCTTCTTTTGGGATGGATTTTGTCCCATTTGACTCATCATTACACGTAGCATTTGTTCATTAATAGGCGGGTTTTTTTTCATATAACTGACCATTGTTTTGCGGGCAATAAAAAACCCTCCCACAAGTCCTACGAGTAAGGCTGCCAGAGCGATTAAAACAACCCAGATCGTACTCATGCGGTTATTCCTCCTTACGTCGATCGTTCGGCACCGAATATAATGCGTAAAGCAAACATCACCCATTATACCGCATCGATCAAACGTTGAAAAGGGATCGCTCGTCAATCACCCAAAAAGATGGGTATGCATTTTGATCGGTTTCAACCACCCGTGTTTTTCCCGTCCGATATCGCAAACAAAAAAATAAGGATCATACGCCTGCAATTGATCGAACCATGGCCATTCATCCTCCATATCAAGGGTGCTCCAAATTTGCACTCTTCTTTCAGAGAGCCTTACTTTTACTCCTTCGCTTTCTTCCAAATAGTAGACAAAACCATCCTCTCTCCCCTGTGAAAAAGGGGTTATTCGCGCGGAAGAAAGCCATTCCCCCAAATGATGAATGGAAATCGGCTGACAAATATAATCGATTTGCATCTGGACCTCGCGGCGAAGGGAGGGCACGGTCTCATACTCTTTAAAAAGTTGGAAGAGTTTGTTTTCCAACTGAATAAATTGCCGTGCGATTCCTGGCTTTAGAAGATAAATATCGTATCGGTGCAAAAGCTCGCCCTCCTTTTATGTCTATGCCATTATTTTAACGCCTGGCCGCAAAATATTATGTCAACATTTGTATGGAGAAACCCGGGAATGGTCGACAATTCGCTTCATAAAGCGACATCTACACAAAAGGTGCCCCGCCATTTCTCCAGGGCACCCTTCAGAGCGATGCTTACTGTTCCAGTAAGGCTTTTACTTCATTTACGATATTTTCTTCGTGAAATCCGAAAGCTTCCATGACAACATTACCGGGGGCTGAAGCGCCGAATTGATCGATGCCTATCGTCTTGCCGCCCTCTCCCGCGTAACGCTCCCAACCGAACGTAGCCGCGGCTTCCAGCGTGACCGTCGGAATGGCATTGTCGATGACCGATCGCCGATAAGCTTTTGCTTGTGTTTCAAAAAGCTCCCGGCTTGGCATGCTGATCACACGAATGGCGATCCCTTCTTCGGATAGTTTCTCCTTTACTGCCATGGCGAGCGAAACTTCGGAGCCTGTCGCCACAATCGCGGCCGCCGGTTGATCGGCATCCGCCAAAATATACGCGCCTTTTTTCACGTTTTCATACGCGTGCTCCGGTTCCGTCATCGTCGGAAGCCCTTGGCGCGTTAAGACGAGAGCGGTCGGATGATCCTTTGCTTCCAGCGACAGCCGCCAAGCGGCAATGGTTTCGTTCCCATCCGCCGGCCGAATGACGGAAAGATTCGGCATCGCGCGCAACGATGGCAGCTGCTCAATCGGTTCGTGGGTGGGCCCGTCCTCTCCCACCGCAATGCTGTCATGGGTGAACACATAGGTGACGGGAACGCCCATTAACGCCGACAAGCGGACAGCCGGACGCATATAATCGGAAAAGACGAGAAATGTTGCCCCGTACGCATGCAAGCCTCCGTGAAGTGCAATGCCGTTCAAAGCCGCGGCAGTGGCGAACTCCCTTACGCCAAACCAGACATTGCGGCCTTTGCGGTTGTCCTTCGTGAAATCGTCAAACGCATTCATCCATGTATTGTTGGATGAAGCAAGATCGGCAGAACCGCCGAATAGCCCGTTCACTTGGGAGGAAATTGCCTGAATCGTAGCCCCTGAGGCTTTTCGGGTGGCAAGCGTGTCTTCTCCGGCAACGTACCTCGGCAGCTCTTGCAACTCCTCCGTTTTCCAATCACGGTCGAACGCACGAGCCAGTTCCTCGGCTTTTTCCGGGAAGGCTTTGCTGTACGCCTCGAACGTTTCCGTCCATTGGTGATAAACAGTGGCGGCCTCCTCTTGTTTCTGTTCAAAATAAGCGCGGACGTCCTCGGGGATATGGAATGGTTCGTGCTCCCACTGATAAGCTTCTTTGACGAGCGCGGCTTCTTCATCTCCCAACGGCTTTCCGTGTGCTTCATTTGTGCCCGCGCGGTTCGGTGAACCGAAGCCGATAACGGTTTTTACTTCGATAAAACTGGGCCGAGGGTCTTCTTTCGCCGTTTGGATCGCACGGTCAATGGCTTCTACATCATTGCCGTCCTCGATAAAAATCGTGTGCCACCCATACGCTTCATAACGCTTGCAGACATCCTCCGAAAACGCGCGATTCAAATCGCCATCGAGGGAAATGTCATTGGAATCGTAAAGCACAATCAAACGTCCCAATTGCTGGTGGCCGGCTAAAGATGCGGACTCCGAAGCCACACCTTCCATGACATCCCCATCACTGCAAATCACATACGTGTAGTGGTTGAATAGATCGTATCCTTCCCTATTGTACGTGGCGGCAAGATGGGCTTCTGCCATCGCCATTCCCACCGACATGGCAATGCCTTGCCCAAGCGGGCCTGTGGTCGCGTCTACCCCCGCCGTATGGCCATATTCGGGATGCCCCGGCGTTTTGCTTCCCATTTGCCGGAAGTTTTTCAATTCCTCAAGGCTCAAATCGTAGCCGCTTACGTGCAGTAAGCTGTACAAAAGCATGGAGCCGTGGCCCGCGGATAAGACAAAACGATCCCGGTCCCACCAGCTCGGTTTCGCCGGATGATGTTTGAAGTGTCTCGTCCATAATGCAAAGGCCATCGGCGCAGCCCCCATAGGCAAACCCGGATGACCTGCGTTTGCTCGATTGACGCTGTCGATGGAGAGTGTCCGTATGGTATTAATCGCACGTTGTTCTATGTTTGAAGTCAATGGTTCCATCCTTCCCTTTGTTGGATTGTCTCTAATGGTATGATATATGGTTTTTGAAAGTAAAACAAGATTATCCTTTATTCTTTCAAGGGAGGAATTAGACCTGAATACGCTGCCCTTAACCGATATAAAAAGCGGCGCATCACTGTAAAGAGCGATGCACCGCTTTTTATCGTTAATAAGAACGGCGTTTGCCTTTGGCATTCCGTAATTTGTCCGGGGTTACTTCGTTTCCATTCTCATCAACGACGGATACATTTTGAATCTGCTGCTTAAAAGAGGATCTAAAATTTTGTAGGTATTCTTCCCGCAAGCCTTTTTGTTCCTCTTGTTCATCTGCAGTCAAACCCGTTGTTTTCTGTCGTTTGGCTAGTTCATTAATTCGGTCAAGCTTTTCATCGGATATCAATGAAGCTCCCCCTTATTAGAATCAAGAATGATGCTTATCGACACTATAACGTTCATCCCCGCGTGAAATCAACAGGCAACAGTTCATATTATGACCTAAATGAACGGCTGAATATAAGTAGTCCTTGAAATCCTTTCATTTTCTTGCCCATTCTTTTATTCCCTCTGCCAATCCGTATGTTCAACCGGCGCTGCCACAAGTGCTTCTGTTTGGGTATGCCCATCCGCTTGCCCCGCGCTTGTCCCGAGGGAGTGATCGGCAACCATCGTCATAATGATGATAGAAAGGCCGAATAAAAATAATAATAACCGTTCTTGTCTTTGATCACGTTTTTTCTCAATCTTGTGCTCCGTCATAAGAAATACCTCCGAAACGTTTGTTCTCTTATGAGTATATCAAAACATTCGTTCGTGTCAAGGGCTTCTAGGAACTAATGTTTGCAAACGTTTGTTTTATGTGATAACCTTTGTACAAATGAATATTAACGAGGTGAATGAAATGAAAAAGCTCTCCCAACGACAAGAAACTATCCTTGAATTTATTAAAGACAATGTGAAAAAGAAAGGATATCCGCCCTCTGTGCGAGAAATTGGCGAAGCGGTCGATCTTGCCTCAAGCTCCACCGTTCACGGCCATTTGGCTCGATTGGAAAAGAAAGGGTATATCCGCAGAGACCCGACGAAGCCAAGGGCAATCGAAGTTCTTCATCTGGATGAAGAAGGGAACGAAATTGCCGAAGCAGACAAACCGGCAAGTGCTTATGTCCCTTTAATCGGGAAAGTAACCGCGGGTCTTCCCATCACAGCCATCGAAAATGTGGAGGGATATATGCCGTTGCCCGACGATTTAGTCGGAAGCGACCAAGTATTCATGCTCACCATTGAAGGGGATAGTATGATTGAGGCGGGGATTCTTGATGGAGATCAGGTGATTGTGCGCCAACAACCGACCGCAGATAACGGCGATATTATCGTAGCGATGACGGACGAACAGGAGGCAACCGTCAAACGATTTTATAATGAAGGGGATCACATTCGATTACAGCCCGAAAACCAAATGTTGGAACCGATCATTCTTGACAATTGCCAAGTGCTCGGAAAAGTAAACGGTGTCTTCCGCACCATTTCGTAAAAGCCAACCAAGGAGGGCGGGAAGATCAAGTGTTTCCTTCCCTTCCGATTTTTTAACATTTAAGTTAACATAACATTATTATGAACATCTATATCCCTTCTGTTTTACAATATGAACGATGCCCATCTATTAGAACAGCTTGGGATACTTTTTTCTCCTGTTGTTCTTTTTGCGATACTGCCCTGCTGTGATTGATCAGCGCAGCGAGAATCAACAATCCAGGCATGGAAACGGCGATCGTTAAAAAAAGACCAATTTCCAACACGTGCCTCACCTCGCGATCTTTGCACTATAGTATGTATAAACGAAAGCGAAGGGAAGCGATAAATGATTGGCGCGTTGGAAAGATCGCGAGGAAGCGTCATGAAACCCGATCTGCCTCATCAATCAATGTAATCATCACCATGAAATGATCATGACGCCCGTGTAAAGGACCCGCTCGGCGTAACGGACGTCATGAAGCGTTTATGAAGCCCGGAACGATGATCGGCACACTGATAAGGGCACTATGAAGCGTTCATGGAACCTGAAGATCGCAATTGCCCGGTGTTGCAGTCGCCATGAGACGTACATGCACCCTTTTTTTCTGAAACATGCTCCTCTTCCACGAAAAAACCCCCGAGCTTTTTTGGCTCGAGGGCACCACTTGCTTGTGCAACATCCTTGTAAATTTTTGTGCTATTCGTTCTCCAGAATCGAAGAAACAATATGCAGAGAGTCCCATTCTCCCCCGGAGACGTTGATAATCGGATACTTTTTCGGGTAAAGCTTGTCTCTGATCTCCTCTACGGTAAGCCCCTCATTATGTAGGTCGCTCACCTCTTGGGAAAGGCTCTCAAGATGATCCAACTTTTGTTTTAACATCCCTTTTCCATCCTCTACATATCCGGCATGACAACAAAAGATGGAATCAAAATCATAAGAAAGTAACGTTCGAATGGAGTCCATCGTCTGTGGGATGGACTCACTGCTCATAATGACCTTCGGCTTCGGACCGACAAACAAATCCCCTGAAAATAACGTGCCGTTTTCTTCATCTAAAAGGGCAACATGATCATCGGCATGGCCTGGTGTATCGATGACCTTCCATTCCCGATTTCGAGATTGAATGGTATCCTCGAGTGGCGTCGCCTTAAATCCTTCCCGCTTCCCCCAAGTCATCTGCCGGTATTTCGGATAGGGCCAATCTCGGGCGCATATATCGATCCCTTTCGGATGAACATAAATAGGCACGTCTCGGTTTTCCTGCATCCACGACGCTGTACCGGAATGATCTTCATGGCTATGGGTCAGCGTTACAAAATCAATCGCATGCGCTTCATAGAATGGGATAAGTTCTGCTTCCATATGTTTAGGACCCGTATCGATCAGCATCCCGTCCACCAAAAAGGCATAAACGGTATTTATTTTTTGACCTCCGAGAACAATGTCCATTTCCACACAAGTCACATCTTCTTTTTCATAAATTTGCATCGTGGTTACGCTCCTCCCCTCCTTTTTTTCACTTTTTGGGAACCACCGCCATGGTGCAACGAGAGACACAAATCAGCTTTTCGTTTTCATCGGTGAGTTGAATATCCCAAACCATGGTCGTGCGTCCTTTGTGAAAAGGCGTAGCCGTTGCGGTGACAACGCCTTCGGTTTTGCTGCGAATATGGTTTGCATTAATTTCCATTCCTACCGGATTGAATTTTTGGGGATCGATATTCATGGCAGTCGCCATGGTGGCTGCCGTTTCCGCCAAAGCAACAGACGCCCCACCGTGTAAAATACCGGCCGGTTGCCTCGATTTAGGTCCTACGGGCATCGTCATGACCAGACGGTTAGAACTAAGTTCCACATATTCCATTTCAAGTTCTCTAACGAGGGAATTATTACCTCGAGCCCGCATTTCTTCGGCAAAAGCTTCCTTATCCTCCGCGCCGTATAAATCCAACACCTCTTGAGAAACGATCATTTACATCCGCTCCTTCTCTATTGGGAATGTTCATTCTAGATCGACCAAAAAAATAACATTTAATCCAAGACAGACAGTGTGGTGTCAACAATGTCTTCCATTTTTTGCATGTCATTGCTCGTTTTCGCCAATACGCGCAAGCCTACAAACGAATTATTGAAAAACCGGGACAATTTTTCCGCATCATGACGTTCGGATATTTCTCCCGATTTTTGCCCACTCAACAATAGCTCATGCAGCAAGTTTTCCGTATTGGAGAAACTGTCCAGTACCCTATCCATTGCTTCCTTGTCATGTTCGGCAAGCTCAACCGCCGTATTCACCGTCAAGCATCCGCTCGGTAATGTTTCCTTTCGATGGATCGTCATCTCAAATAATCGCCTGATCGCCTGCTTAACTGAATCCAGCGATTTTAAGCGCTTCTCGATTTGGTCTTCCACCGTCTCCCCATAGCGTTCCAATGCTTTTAGATACAACGCATGCTTGCTGCCAAACGTATCATAAATGCTCCTGCGATGGATGCCCATATGCGTGACCAAATCTTGCATCGACGATTTTTCATAACCCTGTTGCCAAAAGAGTTTCATGGCTTTATGTAAAACGGCACTCTCATCGAACTCTTTACTTCGAGTCATGGTTTTTCCTCCCTAACATAGCCTATCTTATCATTTCTAGAATGAGTAGTAAAGAATTTTTTGATTCCTTGATTATTGCTAATTCATTGGTATTTTTACAAACTGACAACCCGCAGCGGTTAGCATCGTTTGCAAATCATTGCTATACTGCCATACTTTTGCTAACAAAATTATGAGTTGAATTGGGGAACGATTATGAATTGGATTGGCCAAAATTAAAACAATTAATTGATAAAGTGTTCACAACTACTCGTCAGTTTGAAACGGAAATCACGAGATTCACTGCATTTGTGCAGGAAAATATCCGTCAACTTGAAAAAATGATTAGGGTATACTTCCCTAATGACGATACCCTAATCTCTGAAGTGTATCATGCATTGTTTTTAGCTGCTTCTAAGTAAAACTTAAACTTCATGGCTGCATCATCTAATGAACCACGCGCAAAATAGCTATCCTTATTTTTTCCAACACAGCCTATAAGTGGTGAGGACAAAAAATCTAACATTTCCTTAATTTCATTAGTTGATGGCGGTGTATCAAATGCTGGTTGCCTCTTTAGTAATTGATAAATATCCCTGGGAGATAACAAGCCTTCCGTCTCCGGATCCATACTTTCTTCTGACAAACAACTTACGATAGATTGAAAAAGGTTGCTATTTCTTATCATTCGTTTTCTGTCATTATCAATAAGAGACAAATTTACTTTCCCAGCTTCAGAAAATAAATTCTTATAAGCATCAAATTGTAAAGGCACGTCGTCATGCCATTTTATAAGCTGTTCAAGGGATTCAATATTGAATAAGACTATTTCATGTTTTTCAGCTCGTTCTATCAAGCGTTTGCTTTGAAAATCATACCCTACTATAATCGTAAAATCTGCTTGATGTTTCTTCTTATGCTCTAGTAAAGTATCAAAATCGATTTGATCTTTGATATATCTCATTGTTGTTTCCCGGAATATAACCAATAGATGGATCGCGGGATTGTAATTCCTGTTCGGATAAATTACATAGATCTAATGCCCAGTCTGATACGGGCACCCTTTCTTCGTCCGTTGTCTCGTCTGTATTTATTATTAAAGCTTCAGGATTTACGGGATTAGATACTGATAAAAACTTTTCCCCTAGTGTTGATACTGAATACTGTTGCACATGATCTTGATATTCAACTAATCCGAGATCACGAAGCCACTGAAGTCTGTCATGAATTTGTGACTTGCCTTTCCACCCCAAAAAATAAACATCATTTGCTATTTCTAAAATATCTCTAGTATTGCTTGCTTGCGAAAGATTATCCACTAATTCTGTTATAAATCTAATATTTGCATTAAGGTATAAAGCAAGGTAAATATTATCTTGTGATTCTAACCAATACTGAGCTTCATCTGATAGTTCCCAATCACTTCCTGGACTGTTTTGATATACAAACCCCATTGGCCTTAATGTAATGCAAAGATCTTCAAGTGAATTATTTGAATTACTACCGGGGATTTTAATTATTGTATTTTTAGGTATCCTATCATGAACTGCTCGTAATATTTCACTAAGTGAATCGGGATAACCTTTATTTGATCGAGGTATCCTTGGCATTGCAAAAACTTTAGCATTCCATTCTCTCGTTTTTGGTGGCTGAAACGGAAGCTCATTTTTCATCTATATCACCTTCCATTTAAATAGATTTCTCTTGTTTTTCAATGTTTTTCTGGCTCTTCACCAACATTTATAGTTGATATCAGTGAATAATTATGATAATGACACTAGCTAGCGGAGGAAAAACACGGAGACTCCTGTGGGATAGCGCAGAGGGAAGACCCCGCAGAAAAAAGCGAACTTCTTTTTTCGAGGAGGCTGAGCTCAAGCCCACGGAAAGCGTAGTGTTTTTCCGCAGCGGTGACCATCGTTCATCATTACATCATTTTGTCAACCATAGATTTTAGTGTTGACCCGTTTTTCTAATGGGGAAATTATATTTTTCGGATGTATCAATCATCATAAAACCTCAAGCCAGCATAAGATTATTAAGCATCCTTCGGCCAATCCCTGAACTGCTCCTCGGCTTGCTTGATGAACGTGTTGGTCAGGAACTTGAACTGTTCTCCTTTGATCTGCTCTTTGCGCAGCACCATTTTGACGGCGTTTTTCACTTTCAGGTAAACGTCCTGGCGGTGGGTCTTCGTCCAGTCGACTTGGAATTCTTTTTTCATGGCGCGAACGACGTTTTGGATGAGGTCAGCCAGAAATTCATTGTCAAAGACGTGTTCCCCCCGGGCTTCAAGCGCTTTGAAAAATTCAATTTCTTCTTCGCTCAGTCCGAGTTCTTCTTTCATGTGAGCATCGTGATGTACGCCATTACGCACCTCCATCATCATCTTCATGACATCCGCAGATTGGATTAAGCCTTGATGGTATTGATCCACGGTTTTCTGGAGCATTTCCCGAAATGATCTTTCCTGCGGGCTGTTCGGTTTATATTGTTGCCGGATCTCGTCTTGCAACAGTTTCTTCAACAATTTCATGCGCAAATCTTCGTGTTGGTTATCGTCTTTTTTGTTTTCGATAAAATCTTCATCCAGGATGTTGATATCGGGCTTGTCAATGCCGGCAATTTGATACAAATCGACTGTTTCTTTGGCCAATACGTTATCATCAACGAGACGATTCATCCGTTCATCCATCGTCTCATTACGCTCCCGCTCCTCAGACCCCCGAGTCATCAGCTTTTTAATTTGTGATCTGACCATTTGATAGAGAACCATTTCATCCAAGTTTTCGCGCACTTCGGGAATATTTTTAACGAGTTGCTGCGCTTTTTCCAGTTTCTTTTCAGCTTCGAGGAATGGTTCCGGTTCTTCATGCACTTCATTAACAATTGCCGCGATTAAATCTTCTCTATCCATTTTTGGCTTGTAGCGCCAATGCGTAATGTCCAGGTAATTCGGAATGAAAGCACGCACTTTCGTGAGCTGTTCTTCGAATAATTGCACGGCCTTATCAATATCAAACGTCGGCTGCCCTTCTCCGCCGCTGTTCGTGTATTGTTTAGTCGCCGCTTGCAAATGTTCGGCAATACGAATGTAGTCGACGATGACGCCGCCTTCTTTTCCGGGAAAAACCCGATTAACACGGGCAATGGCCTGCATAAGGTTGTGCCCTTTCATCGGTTTGTCTACGTATAGATAGGTAAGCGGTTTGGCGTCCATGCCCGTGAGCCACATATCAACGACAATGACCATCTTCAACGGCTCCTCGGGGTCACGCAGCTTCGCTTTTACTTCTTCTTGTTCTTCTTTCGTCTTGATATGCGCGTACTTGCTCCCAGACTGAACGTCCCGCCATTCGATCGGATCTTCAGAAATTTTCCCGGTCATAATCACTTCCACCGGCGGACAATCCGGTTCCTCCTTCAATTCATCATAAAGACGCACGGCAATCTCTCGGCTCATACAGACGATCATTGCCTTCGAAAAAGGATCGGCGGTTGCGGTAAAATGATCAACGATGTCGGCAGCCAACCGGCGCAGCCGTTGCTTCGTCCCGACGACTTTTTCCAGCGCGGCCCACTTTCGTTTGTGTTGATCAAGCTCCTCATCTCCGGTGAATTCAACAACCTCTTCGTATTCTTCATCCAACGCTTCCTCGGCAACATCCAATGGAATCAGCCTCGGCTCATAATAGATCGGAACGGTCGCCTGATCCTGAACGGCCTGGGCCATATCATACGAGTGAATGACATTTCCGAACACTTCTTTTGTATTACGGTCAGTAAGCGCAATGGGCGTCCCGGTGAAACCGATATGGGACGCATTCGGCAAAGCGGTTTGCAAGTGTCCGGCAAAGCCGGTGTCCGAATACTGGGTGCGGTGCGCTTCATCGGCGATAACGACGATATTGCGACGTTCGGAAAGCACCGGATGAATGCCTTCTTCTTCTTTCGTACGGAACTTCTCAATGGTAGAAAAAATAATTTGTCCCGCTTCGCCCCGTAACATTTCCCGCAGTTGATCCGCGTTCTTGGCATGATGAACATGACCGACATGCGATTGTCCGGCTACAAACGTCTCGAATAATTGCTGATCGAGGTCATTACGATCGACTTGAATGACAATCGTCGGGTTTTGCATCTCCGGATGTTTGATCAAGATGGCAGCGAAAAAAAGCATGGAAATAGACTTCCCGGACCCTTGAGTATGCCAGATCGTTCCAATTTTGCGATCACCATCCGGCCGCGTGGCTCGCACCGTTTCATCTACCGAAAACTGCACACCGAAAAACTGGTGATACTTGGCACCGATTTTCGTCACGTGATCTCCGTCGTCCATAAAAAGAATAAAATTGCGGATATACGCTAAAAACCGTTTTTTCGGAAAAAGACCTTCGATCATCGTGCGCATGGAGTTCGCTTTATTGTTGTCAACGGTCCGTCCATCCGTCGTTTTCCATTCGGAAAAATAATCAAGGGAATGAAACGGCATGCCGTGACGCGTTTCCGTATTATCCGAAATAACAGAAAAAGCGTTGAAATTAAACAGTTGATAGATATCTACCGTATAATTGCGGATTTGAATAAAAGCTTGTTGGACCGTTGCCTGTTCATCGTTTGGATTCTTTAACTCCATGACGACAAGCGGCAGACCATTAATATAAACAATGACATCAGGGATGCGTGTCACTTTTCCTTCGATGCTCAATTGATTGACGACGAGAAAGTCGTTCGCTTCTGGATCTTCCCAGTTGATCGGAAAAAGATGTTGGTAGACGGTTTCCCCATCTTTTTCAAAAGGGAAATCGATGCCCTTCGTCATCATCGTATGGAAGTGTTCGTTTCTTTGCATGGAAGTAAGCCCCTGCGGGTTCAAGAATTGATTCGCCGCAGCGGGGATTTCCTCTTCCGGCAAGTCAGGATAGGTCTCGCGAAGAAAAGCTTGCAAACGACCGGGAAGCGTCACGTCTTTAAGAGACGCACGTTCCCCTCTCTGGAAAAGTTCCTGGGCATGCAAATACTCATAGCCCAAACGCTCCAGACGTTCAATGGTCGTTTCTTCAAAATCGGATTCGCCTAATTTGAGCCGGGTCATCAGGTCAGCACCTCCTCTACATGTTCCTTCGCTTCGGATAAGTCGATCTCGCCGGATATCAGGCTCGGGAGCAGGTAGTCGCGGGCTTGGGTTAAGGTTATAATCTGAAATTCATGTTCCCTTTTTAACTCAAATAGTGTTTTCACAGTATGATTGAATTCTATTAACTCGTCGATAGGTGGAATTATTATAGGATACTGTTTTATAATCCTTTGGTTAATGTTTTGTTGTGCCCCGCCATTTGCCAAATTAATTATATTTTCGCGATTATATTTTAAGTGTAAGTATCCAATATAAGGATCAACATTTTCGTACTTTTTTAATAGTGCGCAACAAGCTTGATTAGTAGTTGATTCACTAGCCAGTATTCCTAATTGTCCCACTGTTGCACCGTACATGGCTATAATTACTGTATTCTCTCGAAACAACTTGGCGGATGATTTCTGTACTGCCTCTTCAGTAATTTTTTCTTCCGTATTAATAATGAAATTATCATTTAATTCCTTTGTTTTTAACCAATTTATAGTCCCATTTTGGTAGTATGATTTTGTCTTTCTACTTGGAGTGCCTCCCGCAGAGGTGGTATAAAGTTCTTGTAATTTCCCTACTTCCCACCCTTTAGGAATCCTCCCAAGCTCAGAGTCAACAAATTCTCCATCTTGAAACGGGCCAAAATCAACAAACCAATGTTTATACAAGGTCATGGCCATTTCTTCAAGGGTTTCATTCATTTTTCGGTTGAGTTCGATTTTGTCGTCAAGTGAGCTTAAAATATTACTAACTATCTTTTGGTATTTTAACGGTGGTAATGTTAATGGAAGTTCATAAAAATCTGATCTGCTTGTTGAGGGAATTGCAGAACCACTATCCATGGAATTTATATCTTTTGTTAATAATTCATAGTATGCCCATTTCCAGTCTATATTTTCGCTTAACATATTTAAATAAAATGCTGTATCAATTACGTAAAAATCTTCAGGTGAATAATGAACTCCCCTATACGCACCTTTCCTACCTATTATTATCCCTGGCCCTTCACATAAATAATTTTCATTATATCCAATCTGTCCATTGGTTCCATATACTGGGTAGCCCTTAATGGTATTTTTATAGTTTCGCAATGCTTTTCCATATTCTAGTGATGCAATATCTCCCCACTTCATACGCTTCCATTCACTCATACCAATCTCTCCAAATCCTTCAATATCTTCTCCTGCAGCCGATTGCTTTCTTCAAATTGCTCGCGCAGCGTGCTTGTAAGTGCTTCCATTTTTTCTTCGTAGGGAATGCCGTCACCTTCGACTTCTGCTGTTCCCACATAGATTCCCGGGGTTAGTTTGTAGTCATTCTTTTTAACCTCTTTCAGCGAAGCTGCCTTACACAAGCCGGGGACATCTTCATACCTGCCTCCATCATTTTTAAAGCCGTGATAGATACTTGAAACATGATTGATTTCTTCCTGATCCAGCGCTTTTTGTCTGCGGCTGACCAATTCACCCATTTTACGGACGTCGATAAATAAGATTTCGTCCTTGCGCTCGCGGAATCCTTTTTTCCCGTCGCGGTTTTTACTCAAGAAGAATAAGGCACACGGAATACCTGTCGTGAAGAACAATTTCTCGGGCATTTGCACGATGCAATCGACGTAACCTTCATCGACTAACGTTTGCCGTACTTCTTTTTCCCCTCTCGCATTGGTCGTCATTGCTCCGTTGGCCATCACATAGCCGGCCGTTCCCTGCTCATTCAAATGATACAGAAAATGTTGCATCCACATGTAGTTGGCGTTGCTGTTCGTCACGGGGCCAATAAGGCGCGGGTCCTGTTTCGGGATACGATCGGCTCCCCAATCGCTTACATTAAACGGCGGATTGGAGATAACAAAATCAGCGCGCAAATCTTCAAATTGATCGTTGATTAACGTGTCACCGAGGCGAATATCGGCGTTGATCCCGTGTAGCAAAACGTTCATTTTCCCCAGTTGGACCGTGGTGGTAACACTCTCTTGTCCGTAAAAAGACAGGGCGTTTTGATACTTGGAATATTCCTCGGATTGTAGGAACATCCCACCTGAACCACTCGCGGGATCAAACACTTTTCCGGCAATCGGTTCCAACATTGCCACTAACAGTTTCGTCACACTGGACGGGGTGAAGAACTCTCCGCCGCGATTCCCTTCGCTGGAGGCAAAGGAGCCAATAAAATATTCATACGTGCGCCCGAGTACATCGACACTGTCGGCGTCCTCGGAGCTAAACGCTTTTCTGGAGAAAATCTCGATGAGGCCGGCCAAATTTTCCGCTGATAGATTTGACCCTTGATAGATACGGGGAAGCATGCCCTCGAGTTCAGGGTTTTCCTGTTCCACCGCTTGCATGGCATCATCGACGATCGCCTTGATATTCGGTTGTTTGGCATTTTCCATAATGTAAGACCACTTCGATTGTGATGGCAGAACATAAATGTTGTCGGCTTTGTATATTTCTTCATCTTCAAGGATGTCTTGCTTCATGTCTTCGTCTTCCATGTATAATTCACTCGCGGGGTCATCAACTTGTTGCTGTAGTTCCCGCCTTTTCATTTCATAGCGATTGGATATGTAACGCAGGAAAATAAGGGGCAATACAAAATGCTTATAGTCTGCGGGAGCAATGCTTCCGCGCATTTTATTCGCTGCATCGAATAAATCTTTCGTAAAAGATATGTCTGCTTTCGGTGCCATCGAAATTCCTCCGTTGCTTTTTAATTAGGACATCTAGTTATATATTACCAAATTTGATGAGTGAAGTCAGTGAGGAGAGTGACTGTTCGTTTTTTTCCTCCTACTTGCAAGTTTTCCTAATATGCGTATAATAAGAAGTGTCAGCAAAATATTTTTCCACTAGAGGTGTCGAAAGACTGAGAGGGACGTGTGTCCTAACTCTTGGAACCTGACCTGGTTCATACCAGCGTAGGGAAGTGGGAGGCATGGATGTACGGGCACGAAAAGCCTGTGGAGTATGCCTGACTTCCCCCTGTGGATCACAGAAAGGGGAATTTTTTTATGCAAAAACGAACGCTAATTATGGTTGAAATTGCCTTGATGACGGCACTCGCGTTTATGTTGAGCTTCGTGAAGTTTCCCGGCCCCTGGGTGCAAGGCGGCTCAATTTCTCTTATCATGGTGCCGATTTTTATTATGGCTTTTCGACGCGGATGGCGCGTTGGGGTACTTACGGGGGCACTCGTTGGGATCGTAAATTTGATGTATAATGCCTCGATTATTCACCCGATCCAAATGTTGTTGGATTACCCGGTGCCATACGCGGTTCTCGGGCTTGCGGCATTGTTTGCTTTTCAAAATAGCGAGGGTGAATTATCAGTGGGCTGGGCGCTTATCGGTTTACTATTCGCCGGCTCCCTCCGTTTTTTATCCCACGTCATCTCCGGTATCGTTTGGTTTGGGAGCTTCACCCCGGAAGGAATGAATGTCTACCTCTATTCGATTGGTTACAACATTTCCTACTTGTTGCCGGAAATTTTGATCACCCTTGTGGTCCTCTACATCCTATCCAGGGCACAGCCTGATTTTTTTCAAATGAAAAAAACAACCCCGGTTGTCTCTTAGAGCTATGCACGAGCGTACCATGCGCTCGTGCATCCCCTACTCCCCCATTGACTGATACTCCTCGCATGTTACCATGAATATGACCATTTTATTCATTCGGTCATTTCCCTTGAAAAGAGGTTATCTTCAAAAATGATCACGAACAAACGAGCAACGATTTTAGAGGCAGCGAAACGGACGTTTTCCATGTTTGGCTATAAAGGCACATCGGTCGCCCACGTTGCCAAACTCGCCGGTATCGGCAAAGGCACGATCTATACCGAATTTAAAAATAAGGAAGAAATGTTGGAAGCGGTGATGGATGACATTTTACAGGAACTCGGGAACATTTTTGAACGGGTAAAACACGAAAGCGAACGATCCATCCTGAAAATGCATCGTGCCTTATATGATACGTTGCAATATCGAAAAGAGCATCAATTGCTGACGCATCTGACCGAAGAAGTCAACGTCCACGGCACGAAAGAAGCGGTCTCCGCGATGCAAAAGGTTGAAGATTTCATTATAAACGCTTTGGAACAGGCCGTCGCCCAAGGGGTGAAGAGAGGGCGTTTACAAGTGATGGACACAGAGATCACAGCCTTCACTATCTACAAATTGTACATCGCGTTTATCGTTGATTGGGAAGAAAAAAAGCGTCCGCTTACGGAAGAAGAATTGTTCCAGGTCTTTGAAAATCACATCTTTAACGGCATCGTCGTTCGATGATTCATGCAGACGATGTTCTTTTTTTGAACAAAAATTGACCATTTTATTATTTTGGTCACTCGGTCGAATCAGGAGGTTTTACATTGAAAGGTTTTATTGCCGAATGGAAGGCAATTTTCGCAGACAAAAAAATGCTCATATCGATCATCGGCATTCTATTGATTCCGGTTTTGTATGGAGGCATTCTGCTTTCGGCTTTCTGGGACCCGTACGGGCAGCTTGAAGAGCTTCCCGTTGCTATTGTGAATGAAGATGAAGGAGCTGAATTGGACGGAGAAGAAGTGAATGCCGGAGATGAATTCGTAGACGAACTTCTGGAAAGTGAAGATTTCAATTGGCATGTGACGGATGCCGATGAAGCGCAACGAGGCTTCGATGCGTTCGATTATTATTTATACGTTTTCATCCCTTCTTCTTTTTCTGAAAACGTTTCTTCTTTACAGGACGAGGATCCTGAAAGTGGAATGATTTATTATGATATCAATGAGGACGTTAACTTCGCTGCCTCGCAAATGGGCACGCAGGCGGTGGACACGATTGAAGAGGAACTGTCCCGGACTTTAACGGAAACCTATGTGGAAGTTATCGATGATGCATATACCGAGCTGACAGATGCGGCTGTTGAGCTTGAAGAGGGGGCTGAAACGCTTGCGGACGGTATCGATTCGGCGTTTGAAAACATGGGCTCTCTCACGGAAGGGTTGTCGGACCTGCATGAAGGTGCCGGATCCTTACATGAAGGAACGAATGAAGCTGCTGAAGGCACCCATGAATTGCGAACGGAAGTCGAGGCTTTCGCGGAGCTTTTCCATAACAGTGAAGAAATCGATCAATGGGAAGACACGTTGAACGAGATGCAAGCGGATGTTACAAGCGCCCGCGCTTATTTCGAAAGCGACGATGCAGCACAACTGGAACAATCCCTTCGTTCCCTTGATGAAAATTGGTCGGCTGCACGTTCTTCCCTGCAATCAGCCGAAGATTCGCTGAGCCAATTGGAAGATCGCCTTGAGGGCGTTGACCAATCCGTTCAAGACGCACAAGGTACCCTCGATGATATCCGCGAGATGAATGATCGCCTAGATCAATGGCAAAACCGGGCAAATGAAAGCTTGAATGATCTGGAATCGCTTGCAGGGGTCTGTTACGAATGGCAAGAGCGGCTTGGCGAATGGAATGACGCCGATGAAGAAGCTCAAGGTTTATCCGATTATATTGCTGAACACTACCCGGAAGATGAAGAATTGCAAAGCTACGCGGATACATTTTCAGAGACCATAGACGGGATGGACTCTGAAAATGTTCAACCGTGCCAACAAGTCGATGAAACCGTAAATGCCTTAAATGAGACGTATGATGATATGGGCAGTGCAACTCCGGAGCTTTCAGAGCAACTCGATACCATCGGTGCAGATTTCAATGAAACCGTTGATGCGATTTCCGGTGGACAGGAAGATGTGTCAAACTGGATAAATGAAGTAAGTCAGGAGTTGGAGAGTGTTCGTGACGCCACACCGGAGGGAATCGGTGATGGGGACGTTGAGCTATTGGAAGTGTTTCCGCAGGCAAGATCCACATTGGCCGATCTGGATGAATCCCTTTCCCAAGCAGACGAGGTATTATCTTCCGTAGACGCTACGCTCGATGAAACTGAACAAGCGGTGCAAACGCTTGATGAAGGGCTGCAAGAGCTGAACGAAGGGGCTGACGAACTTTCATCGGAAATGCAAGAGGCCTTCCAAGGTGGCTTGGAAATTGAAGATGGGCTCGAAGAACTCGATGAAGGTTCCCAAGAACTGCACGAAAACCTTGAGACACTGGCTGAAACGTTATTGGAAAATGAGCTAACCGAAGAGCAACAGGCGCTCTTCACTTCCCCCGTTGAATCCGTGTCGGAAAGTGAAACCATGGATTACACGTACGGCGAAGGCCTCTCTCCTTATTTCTTATCGTTGGGATTGTTCGTCGGAGGTTTGACGCTGTCGATTGTCTACCCGTTTTACCATCCGTTGGCTGAACACAAAACGGCTTGGGATTGGTTTTGCGGTAAATTGGGAGTCGTTTGGACAGTGGCTACGATCCAAACGATCGCGCTAAGCGGATTCACCTTCTTCGGGCTTGGTTTGGAAATTGCCAGCCCTGTTTGGTTTTCATTTTTCATGTGGCTTTCCAGCCTATCATTTACGGCACTGATTTTCATGCTCGTTGCCATCTTAGATAATCCCGGACGTTATATCGCGATTATCTTATTGATCATACAGCTGGGAGGTAGTGGAGGTTCCTTTCCCGTGGAACTCGTCCCTCCATTCTTTCAGCACGTACACGCTTGGCTCCCGATGACGTATTCTGTGGATGGCCTGCGGGCTACGATCATGATGGGCGAACCGGGATTATTGCTTGAAACATGGCCGTTGCTTTTGATTTTACTTGTGTCACTGGCAGCAACCTTTCTGTTTTTTTCCATCAAGCACATGAAAGGGACTGAATCATAAGGAACAGCTTTTCATGGCAGGCACGAAAAAAGGGGGGCACTTCAGCCCCCATCAAACAAGCGATGCCAACACCGATACGCGCGAGATGTAACCCACTAATCGCTCGTCAATGTCTACCACGGCAATCGGATACTTGGCTTCCGTGGCGATCGGAATTAGTTCCTCGATATACGTTTCAGGATCGGTCGTATGATAATCGGATTTAATAATGTCTTTAAGTGATTGATTTTCTTTGTTGGCTTTCATCGCATCGTCGATGGTGACGAGCCCTTCAAGTTTTTTGTTTTCACCGATCACAAACACGCTTGAAATCCCATGATTTCTCATTTCCTCAATTGCCAGTTTAGCGCCGCCTCCAACAGGGACAATGGCCGATGGTTTTAACATGACATTTTGCGCCTGCAACACTTTCGTTTTATCAATGTCTTTGACAAATTCTTTAATGTAGTCGCTTTTCGGCGTCTCCAGAACTTCTTCCGGTGTACCGATTTGCTCCATAACGCCATCCTTCATAACGGCGACCCTGTCACCGAGTTGAAACGCCTCGTTAACATCGTGTGTAATAAAAATAATCGTCTTTTTCAGTTTGGCTTGAATGTCCAGTAATTCCAATTGCATCTCCCGCCGAATCAACGGATCCAATGCACTGAATGGTTCATCCATGAGCAGAATATCCGGATCCGTAGCCAAAGCCCTGGCCAAGCCGACCCTCTGCTGCATGCCGCCGCTCAGTTCGCTGGGTCTTTTTTGCTCCCAACCTTCAAGCCCAACGGTTTTTAATACTTGCATAGCGGTTTCTTCTCTTTCCTCTTGCCCAACGCCTTTGACTTCCAAACCATAGGCGACATTCGTTAAAATCGATCGATGGGTAAACAAGCCAAAGTGTTGAAAAACCATGGCCATATTATTTTGCCTAAATTCACCTAACGTTTTTTTCGAGTAGGGGACAATGTCTTCTCCGTTGACAACCACTTTTCCCGCGGTCGGTCTATTCAACATATTTAAACAGCGGATCAAGGTGGATTTTCCACTTCCGGACAAACCCATGATAACGAAAAATTCACTTTCGGACACGTCAAAGGAGACGTCATATACCCCGACGGTATGTCCCATTTTTTCCAATATGGCGTCCTTGGACTCCCCTTTTTCCACTAGGTCAAGAGCCTTCTGCGGGTCCCGACCAAAGATTTTGGTTAGATGTTCAACTTTAATCTTTGTGGGCATCTTCCATTCCTACTTTCAAAAATATGATCAATCCGTGTACTTATACTTTTCGGCCACACTTTGAGAGAGGCGATCCAAAATAATGGCCAGGAAAACAATACTGATCCCGGCTTCAAACCCTGTAGCAATATCAATTTGTTGTAATGCAGAAAGGACTTCCAGTCCCAGCCCTTGCGCACCAACCATTGAAGCGACGACGACCATTGCGAGCGCCATCATTGTCGTTTGATTAATCCCGGTCATAATGGTCGGTAAAGCTTGCGGCAACTGTACCTTGAATAGCACCTGTGAAGTAGATGAACCGAAAGAGTCAGCAGCCTCCACCATATCTTTGGAAACGTTACGGATGGCTAAATTCGTTAAACGGATAACGGGAGGAATCGCATAGATGATCGTGGCGAACATGCCCGGCACAACGCCCAATCCGAAAAGCATCATCGCCGGAATGAGATAAACAAAGGTAGGCATGGTTTGCATGGCATCCAAAATCGGTTTCATAAGCCTTTCGAATCGATCTTTATAAGCCATCAAAATACCGACAGGTATGCCTATGATTAAGGAGATAAGCACAGAAGCCAAAATAATCGACACTGTATCCATCATGAGTTCCCAATAACCAAAAGCACCGATCAAAAAAATGAAAACCGCAAATATCACACCTGTTCGCAAGCGAATCAACCGCCAGCCCAACAGAAAAACAATCGCGATGATTACCCACCAGGGCAACCATAAAAGGATGGAAGACGATAATTGAAAGCTCCATATAATGGCCTCCGAAAGCGCATCAAAAACAAATCCCAGATTGTCGGTCAGCCAGTTGACGAACGTATCTATATATTGTCCTATATCTAGAGCAATTTCAGGAAACGTATTCATCGGCTCCCGGGAAACTTGATGATAACCATCCCGCTTCACTCCATTCACTTTGTAACTTTTTTCATTAAAAGGAAAGAGCAAACAGAGACCTTATCGTCGATTGAGATGGCCCGCTGTTTGCCTTTCTTTATTTTATAAAGGCGCTTCACCAAAATTTATAGTTGATATCAGTGAATAATTATGATAATGACACTAGCTAGCGGAGGAAAAACACGGAGACTCCTGTGGGATAGCGCAGAGGGAAGACCCCCGCAGAAAAAAGCGAACTTCTTTTTTCAAGGAGGCTGAGCTCAAGCCCACGGAAAGCGTCGTGTTTTTCCGCAGCGGTGACCATCGTTCATCATTACATCATTTTGTCAACCATAGATTTTAGTGTTGACCCTTTATAAATACTCCATTACATTCTCCGCTACATCTTCAGGCACCCATTCGGTCCAAAGATCTTCGTACTCCGCTAAAAACCATTCCGCAGCTTCCTGCTCATCCGCATCATTTTCTTCCATATAGTGCAGTGCTTCCCCGGTGAGGTCACTGTCTGTCTCATATTGTTCCAGGAACGCAATAAATTCATCATCATTTTCTGCAAATGATGCATTCGCAGCAACCGTTACCGGCTGGGATGGGAAAAATGGATCGTCAGGGTCTTCTTCGTCTAATAAGGTCATATCATACAAGCCGATGATCCAGGTAGGCTCCCAATTATAGCCGACCCACGGTTCACCATCTTCATATGCAGTGACCAAAGAAGTGTTAAGCGCAGCCTCCGATCCTGGGCTGAACAAATTATAGGTTTCACCCAATCCGGATTCTTCAAACATGTCTTCTACAATCGTTTCGGCTTCCCATCCGGGAATGGCACCATAAATGCGCCCCACTCCGTCTTCATCAGGGTCTTCAAACACTTCCCAATATTCTTCCAGATCCCCAATGGATTGCAGATCAGGGGCCATCGGCTCTATCCCTTCCTCCTCGTCTCCTTCAATGACATAGGTAGGAACATAAAACCCTTGGTCATTATCATCGAAATTTGTGGAAAGCTCGACAATATCGCCTTCATCCAGACCTTCATTATAAGCTTCTGCGAAATTCTCAATCCATGTTTCCATATAAACATCAATATCGCCATCTCTTAATCCTTGCAAAGTCGCAGGGGAACTCCCTGTCTGCGTTTCCGTGGCATAACCATATCCTTCTTCAGCAATGATTTGCGCTACAGAATTGTGAAACCATATGCTTTCCCATTCAGGTTCGGCAAAAACAATCGTTTCACCGTCTTCCCCTGCTCCACCACAAGCAGCTAAACTAAGGGCTGCAACGGAAAGCAGGCCGCCAGCACACCACAATTTATTCCTTTTTTTCATTGACAAAACCCCTCCAAATTTTCACATGTATGATGCTTATTTAATTTACTTGCTTATTACACCAAAATTAGAGCACGAAGTCAAAAGAGGAATCAGTCGTTATTCCTAAATATTTGTCGTTATTTTTATCTATCACCTTAAAAGGATACTTATACCGATGAATTTTAACAATATCATCTATAATTCTACATTATTCGACGAAAGGCACAAATTTTGCCTCGCGGATCCCTAAGTGCTATCCTTTTCCTTGAGACAGAGAGGATGGTTCTTTTGGTTAGCGAAATCATGTTGAATGACGACACCATTAAAGTCGAAAGCTACGAAGAAGAAAAAATCGATGGCTTGTATAAAATCAACGTTGAATTTAAAGTGACGAGCGAGGAGTATCACACGATCACGACTTTGTTGTATGAAGGAACGTTTGATGTGAAGGTGCCGGAGAGAGATCTAGCGTTTCGCGGGACAATTCAGCAATATTTTACCTCGATCACGAATTTATATATCGAAGGACAAGTGGGCGATTACACATTAAAATTAATCGAAGTTAAAGGCTAAGAAAGAAGGCGTATTTTCATGAAACTAAGCATATTGGATCAATCTCCGATTTCGTCAAATCAAACGGCCGAAGAGGCATTGAACGAATCTATGGAGCTGGCACAATTAGGAGAGAGGCTTAGCTATGAGCGTTTCTGGATGACAGAACATCATGATTTGCCGGGGCTCGCGTGTTCAGCGCCCGAGATTATGTTAGGTTACATTGGCGCAAAAACCAACACGATTCGCCTCGGCACCGGCGCCGTTTTGCTTCCCCACTATAAACCATACAAAGTAGCGGAAGTCCATCACCAGTTAGCGACGCTATTCCCGGATCGGATAGATTTGGGCGTCGGACGAGCCCCGGGCGGGTCCGCGGAAGTGACGAATGCTTTAAATGACAACTTTTTGCAAAACGTCTATAAGATGCCTGATTTGGTTGAAGAGCTGCTCTCTTATTTACACGGACGGGATCCGAAAGTATCTGCTTCTCCGCTTCCAAACGTCTCCCCTACCCCTTGGATGCTTGGTACGAGTGAAAAAAGTGCCTTGCTTGCAGGCAAAAACGGGTTAAGCTATGTGTTCGGTCAGTTCATGAGTGATGAGAGCGGTCCTGCAATCACCCAGAAATATTTGGATAGCTTTACTCCCCGAAAACGAGAGCAAACGCCGCAAATCATCGTAACCATTTCCGCCATTTGCGCAGAAACGACGGAAAGAGCGGAAGAAATCGCTCTCAGCTCACTCATTTGGCAGTTGCAGAGGGATAAAGGAGAAGGCGAGCAAGGCATACCTTCGATTCAAGCAGCCAAGGACTATCCGCTGACGAATAAGGAAAAAGAAAGATATAAAGATCGGAAACAGCACATGATCATCGGCGATCCGCAATACGTTAAGGCGCAAATAAAAGAGATGCAAACGACATATCAAGCAGGCGAAATCATGATCATGACGACCACATACGCTCCGCAAGATCGCCTTCGATCGTATGAGCTTATAGCCAGGGAAGTTCTTTAAGCTGAGACATTTATAAGAAACCCCATCATCATTTCATTGCGACGATCACTGTTGGTACGACAGAGATCTAATTGGCCAAAACCTTAATGGAAAGCATGGAAAATGCCAAACAAAAGCGGTAACGTTACCACCGCTACAAGGGTAGAAACAAATACGGAAACGGATGCAAAAGCTGTATCGCCTCCGTAATTATCGGCATATAAACTCACCGTCGGAGCACTCGGTGTTGCGGATATGAGCACAGCAATAACGAGCCATTCAAAAGGGATGGTTGTGAAAACAAACGGTAAAAACAGAAAAAAAGGGAGAATAAAAAGACGAGCACTCACGACACTCCATAGCAATGGACTGCACAGAAACCGTTTTAAATCGTGCAAACGAACAGCAGCAATTAAACAACCGATTAAAAGCATGGAAAGCGGAATCGTCATCTCCCCAATGCTCTCGAGTGCTCCAAATAACGTTTGAGGCAATGACATCGGTAGAAAAAAGAAAACAAAACCAATGGTTGTGGCGATAAATCCGGGATTAACCCAAAGTGACACTCTTTCTGTATGCGGCTTTTCCCGTTGCATAACAGCAATGCCGTACGTCCAAATCATAATGAAATAGAGCATGTTAAATACCATTGCAAAAAACAGCCCGTTTTGACCAAAAAGCTGTAAAACGAGGGCAACACCGATATAGCCTTGGTTTCCGAATAAAAGCAAATTCTCATAAACCCCGGATCGTTCCTGCGGAAGTTTCAGCCACCGAGCGGTCCATTTCCCGATAAAGGCAGTACTTATGAGAAAATAAGCGGAAAGCATCAGTAATGTAAAGACCCCTAAACTACGATCCATTTCAAACGGAACATGTAAGGAAGTCACGATCAAACACGGCAAAGTCACATACAGCAACAACCTCGTGAAAACCCCCCGGCTTGTTTCGGGAAGAATCCCTGTCTTCATCGCAACCCAACCCGCCGCAAAAATGATATAGAGCATGCTCATTTCACGAAATACCGCCAGGAAAGTATCCATGTTTTCCTCCTGCACACGATGATCATTTTATCGTATGACATCTGCGGAATGTCCCGTGAAATATTAAAATTGATCGATGGAAGGCGGTTGAAAAATGAAACTATACACCTTAACCAGTACCCAGCATCTACCCATCTCCCGTGAGGAAGCATGGGCATTTTTCTCCGATCCCCGCCAACTGGCCGGCGTTACTCCTGAGGATATATCCTTCGAGATGATCGATGAGATGCCTGAACCGTTGCACGCGGGTATGATTCTTCGTTATCGTATTCGTCCCTTCCCCTTGATGCAGGTACAATGGGTCACCGAGATTACGCACGTGAGCGAAGGAAAGCGATTCGTGGACGAACAACGTTTCGGCCCCTTTCGGTTTTGGCTCCATAACCACCGTTTTACCGAGATCGAGGGAGGCGTGGAAATGCAGGATACCGTCTATTATGCCATGCCATTTTCTTTCATTGGGCGAATCACCCATCAACTCATCGTTCGTAAACGTCTTGAAGAGATCTTTTCTTTTCGAAAAAAACAATTGCAGGCTTATTTTGGGCAAATGTCGTCATCAAGGACAGCAGATCATCAGTAGGCAATGCCTACCCTTACATGAATGTATTTCTCTAGATCTAAAAGCGAATACGTAAAAGCGGCAGTGTCTCCAACGGAGATTCGTTTTCCGTTTTCCGGTAAATAATCCTTTTCTACCCGATAATTGCCTTCTGATCCTCCATTGATTAAGGCCGTTGGACAAACAATCGTCCACTTTAGGCCGGATTCCTTCAAAGACCGATAGGCCCCGAGATGATCTTCGGCGGCAGTGGTCGAGCGCCGTTTCGATTCCCTCGACTGAAATCGATAAAGCTCCCTTTCTGTACGACTGTTTAAAATGCCGGCTGTTCCTACCATAATAAATCTTTGCAGCCCCTGTTCATACATCTCTTGGATAATAAGCGGCGCACTCCTTGACAACGTATCGTTTTTATCGGTGTTTAGCGCGCTAATCACGATATCTACATTATGCATCGCTTCCGATAGGTCTGTCCGATTCAAGACATTGCCTTGCACGACCGTTACTTGATCACGATTCATCGCTAACATTTCAGGCTGACGAACCAAGACCTTGACATCGTGTTGATCGGCAAGAGCCAATCGTGTTATTTCTGTTCCGACTCTGCCGGTCGCACCTAATATCAATATTTTCATGTTATCTCTCCCATGTACAGCTTTTTGTCGCGTGTCTAAAACCTTCTAAGTGTCATTTTGCCACAAGCATTTGAACTACTCCACCTTAATTTCTGACGAAGTTTGAATGGAGATTCCTAGAAACACCTTCGTTTGCAGAAGCATTCGGCGCTCGGCCAAACATTATGCGTTCGCAACCCCTAATCCTGAGGACTCATTTGAAGCCCAAGCAGTGTTTTGAGTCCGCTAAACACATTCCTGTGTACTCTTTTGGATCCCAAGCAGCGCTTCGAGTCCTCTAAAACCATTCCTGTGGACTCTTTTGGATCCCAAGCAGCGCTTCGAGTCCTCTAAAACCATTCCTGTGGACTCTTTTGGATCCCAAGCAGCGCTTCGAGTCCTCTAAAACCATTCCTGTGGACTCCGATGAATCCCGCGTAACACAAAGAGTCCTCAACACCCAATCTCTGTTGAACGCCGCTATGCCTATGACTATGTTGGAAATGTTCGGGGGATTTACTTTGCTCTTATCCTTTGCGCCGCAACGATTTTAGGACAGCGCAATTAGATCCTATCATTCGGCAATAGCCCGAAAGCGATTCACACGCCACACTTTACACTTTGTAGGCATGGAGGTTTTCTCGCCTAAAACCGATAAAAAAATCATTCATCCTCCATTTACATGAAACCGGCCAATCGAGAAAGACTAATATTGCCCGGTAAAGTCGTTAGGTCGTCAACGTCGGGTTTACGTCGCCAAACGCGAGTCTGCGAAATCCAATCTATGTGCTGGTATACGGTGTTTTCTCGAAAGGGGCAGGATATTATGTATGAATTACCATCCAAAATAAGCGGGTTGGAAATGTCGGCTAAAGATATGGAACGTCAGTTACGGCCCCTCGGCTATGTTATGGGAGGTGGCTGGGAGTACGACCATGGCTACATGGATTATAAAATGGCCGATGAAGATGACGGGTATCAGTTTTTACGTATTCCTTTTTTCGCAACAGATGGGGAGGTCGGCAGCGGAAACGAAACCGTCGAGTTAGGAACACCGTTTCTGTTATCCCACAAGTTTGAAGCAGGCATTAACCAAGAGGCCGGTCCTGTGTTCAGCGCATTATGGAATCAATTTTCCTCCCCCGAGGAAAAGGATGCCTATGTAGACGAACACTATGTCCAAGAAGGAAAAAGCCTCGTTCGTGAGTTGGAAGAAACGCTTTTAACGTGAAAAGTAAAGTACAACCGTGTGAAATCAAGGGTTTTTTTAATTGGTTTCATGCGGTTTATTCATTTCATTTTCACCCGATAGTCTTGGTAATGTTGTTTCAGGAAATTTCGTTGTTCGTGCTCATATAATTTATTATTTTCCACGGCATGAACATAGGCGTCAAAAGCGGGAAAAGCCATCTTGGAAGGAATGAATAAAAACCATTGCGGATTCAGCACTTGTGTGGCCGCGCTCGTTTGCCCGAGAAAAAGATAGTGCACGGCGACAAGAAAATAGGAAAAATAAACAAAAACGATAAATGTCGATACAACCAAGAGAGCGAATAAAATGCGATTCAGGTACAGTTGGCCCAATCCCGGGGTCATTAATGACCAAAAAACCGACCAACCCGGACTTCTTTTATCCAAATAATTCAATTCTGTAGACCCGATGGTAAACGAAGAAAACGGAGCATTTTCATGGTCCGCCAACAGAAACTGTTTATTCGCATCGACCGTTGAACGGTAACTGTCCCAGATGGCAAAAATATAGAGCGGTGCGAACAAAAGCAACCACCTTGGATCCAAGATGTCTTTCGCCAGTTCTGTCTGCCCTGTAAATGAATAGATGACCGCCTGGTTTAAATGGGTCATCACATTTAAAAACATTTCCGTAAGGAATAAAAGAAAACCGCGAAGATAGTTGGACAAAAGAACATGGCCAAAACCGGGACAAAGGCCCGACCAGCAGGCAACTATATAAGGGTTGCGCAAATGCAACTGGGAGGTGCCCAACGTACTCACATACGCTCTAAAACGGTGTTCCCGGTTTGTTTGAGTGAAATTTTCCATGATGTGATCTCCTTCAATCGCCTCTTATCCAAACCTCTTTGATAGCCATCGGATCACAAACAAAATCCCCTTGCTTCCCAATAGCACGCTCGCGATGGAACTTATATTATGGAACACGGACCATGTTTTCCATTGCATTAAACGTGTCTTTTTTTCAATGATGGTCTCAATTACAGTATGGGCAGTGCCGTAAAGAACAGCTTGTCCGAGTGTTCCGATGATCCCGGAACGACGTGTCGTTTGATTAAACCACACACTCACCAAGGGGAGAAGCAGATATTCATAAAGAATATTCGTATCAAAATAGTTGGGCCAGGGGCGTACCGGATATTTCAATTTTTTTCTTCTCACAACAAGCTGGGCTAAAAAAGTGGCAGCGTATCCCGTTACAAGGAAGATAATGATATGGTCCTTGACATTGCGACGCAAGAAAGTGAAGGGCAAGGTAAAGATACCTGTTGCAAAAACGACTTTTAACACTAATCGTTCCACAAAATTACCTCCGTTTCATTGGGAATCCACTGTTTGTGCCACACCAAGCGCAAGATGATCCCATAGCATTGTTTCTACTTTTTCCGTTTTTCCCGGTGGACATTCAATAACGAGAATAACTTCCGACTTTTTCCCCTTTAGTACACGTTTTCTTTTATGAAAGATTTTTACGAGGCAAAGATCGATCAAAAACCCTAACAAAAACCCCCCGGCGGCGCCGATCAACCCCCAGTATATCGGCCCCCATTCCCACACAAATCCCATACTCGCGAAGATAACGGCAAATATGACGGCCAGGGCAGCGCCTTTATCAAATAGACTCACGCCGTCTGAACGATGAAGGGTATCAAATAATTTCCGATCTTCTTTGCGATTATCCAGCGGCACGGCCAAAATGTTGCTCTTGGGGATGCCGATTTGTTCCAAAGAAGCTAGTGCTAACTCCAAATACGATGAATGTTCAAACGTAGCAAAGATTTGCATGTACCTGCCCTCTACCTTTCGGGAATTTTTACGCGATAGGTTTGATAATGACCCTTCAGGGAGTTCCGCTGGACGCTTTCAAACAGTTTATTGTTTTCTATGGTGTGAACGTAAGCATCATAGACAACAAACCCAATCAGAGACGGAAAAAAGAGGAACCATAGTGGATCGAGAACCTCCGTTGCTTGACTGATCTGCCCTAAAAAGAGATGATGAATGGCCATGAGCACGCCTGAGAAGTAAACGATCACGATGAACCAAAAGAGCATAAAAAAAGCAACCAATATGCGCTGAATATAAAGGTGCCCCAGCCCCGGTGCAAGCAAAGACCAAAGCGCCGCCATCGCGGGGACTTTTTTGTCTAAATAATTAATTTCAAGCGAGTCCAAATGATAGGTGGTGAATGGTGCGTTTTCATGTTCGGCGAGCAAAAACTGATGATTGATATCGACAGCTGACCGATAACTGTCCCAAATCGTAAAAATATACACCGGTATGTACAAGAGCACCCAGCGTGGTTCAATGACCTCCTTTGCCATTTCCACCTGCCCGGTAAACGAATAAACCATGGCGAGGTTCAGCTTGGACATGATATTGATAAGAATTTCCCATAGAAATAAAATAATCCCTCTGACATGTTTAGATAACAACATATGTCCAAATCCGGGAAGAGAAGCTGACCACCAAGCGACGATGTATGGATTGTGCAAGTGTAATTGTGTGGTGCCTATAGGTCCGACATATGCTTTAAAGCGGCGTTCTTTATTTGTGGGCGAAAAATTTTGCATGGATGAGTGGCGTTTCCCCCCCTTTTTAATCTCGATCTTCCGGACGCCGAAGATGGCTGCGATGGACGATGGAGACAACTTGCAGCAGCAGTAGGCGATAAAAACAGTTCAGTGTTCAGTAATTGCGCAGACCTCGGAATGGCAATGCTTCTATAAGCTTTCATTCTTCATTTCTTGTATGTAGATTGCCCGATTTTGGAATAGCCATGCATGAAAATGTAAAGTGGGCGCTGCGACTTCAACTGCAAGAACCCCTACTGGTGAGAGATGATCCTGCCGCTTTCATGGGAATGTGGGCAGGAGTGATCGATTCAACCGTTTGATGGTTTTAGGCGAGAAGACCCCACTGGTGATTGGGGATCTTAACGCGAGTTGCTCCACTTAACCGGTTAGCCAGGAATAAAGAAGGCTGATCTAAAGCGGGGCATCTTCTTTTTTGTTGTTCTAGATAATGCCCTTATTTCGGAGTAGTCAGATAAGCCCCATCCTCCTTAATGGTTATAATTTCCCTAAGAATAAGAGTCCCTGATTCAATTTCCGAAAATGATGATTGACGAGCGGAGCTATAAAATCTCTTCGTTTGCGAACTTGCTTACGCAAGAAGGAAATATGATCATCGTATTTACCGGAAGCTAAAAAATCGTGCATCGCCATTTAACGTTTTTTACTCGTGATTTTTCAGGTGAAGGAAACCTCTTGTTACAAAAATATCACGAAAGGAAAAACCCTTAAGCCTTTCAGCTCAAGGGTTTCCACTCTTAATAACTCTGCATGTACTGTTCCCGCTCCCACGGATGTACGGCCGTGCGGAACATATCCCATTCGATTTCTTTCGCTTCGATGAAGTGCTCCACCGCGTGTTCTCCGAGTGCATCGAGCAGGACTTGATCTCGTTTGAGCTCATCGATCGCTTCTTTTAAACTCGGCGGCAAGGCCTGGATATTTTCTTCCTCGCGTTCTTGCTCGCTCATTGCATAGATATTGCGGTTGGTTTCCTCCGGTTCCTGTAGTTGCCGTTTTACCCCATCGAGGCCGGAAGCGAGCATCGAGGCCATCGCGAGATATGGGTTTGCCGCAGGATCAGGGCTGCGTACTTCGATTCTCGTGCTCGCTTTGCGCGAGGACGGAATACGTACAAGGGGGCTGCGGTTCCGATGGGACCAAGCGATATAAACCGGTGCCTCGAATCCGGGGACGAGACGCTTAAATGAATTTACGATCGGGTTGGTAAGTGCTGTGAACGCTTTCGAGTGTTCCAAAATGCCGGCAAGGAACTGCATGGCTGTCTTGCTTAGCTGCGTCTTCGTGCTTTCATCGTAAAATACATTGGTGTCCCCTTTGAAAAGAGACATGTTGCAATGCATCCCCGACCCATTCACACCAAATAAAGGTTTGGGCATAAATGTCGCGTGCAAGCCATGCTTACGGGCAATCGTTTTAACGACGAGCTTAAACGTCTGGATATTATCACAAGTCGTGACGGCATCCGCATATTTAAAGTCGATTTCATGTTGGCCGGGAGCGACCTCATGATGAGAGGCTTCAATTTCAAAACCCATGCCTTCCAATTCAAGGACAATGTCGCGACGGCAGCTTTCCCCCAAATCAGTGGGCGCGAGGTCAAAATAGCCTCCTCTGTCATTCAATTCTAATGTCGGATCGCCTTTTTCATCATTTTTGAACAAGAAAAATTCCGGTTCGGGACCGATGTTAAAATCGGTGAAACCAAGGCTTTTCGCTTCCTCGAGCACATTTTTGAGGACTCTGCGCGGATCTCCCCCGAACGGTTTCGGAGCATCCCCCGACTTCTCAGGTGGCTCATATATGTCACAAATGAGACGGGCAACTTTCCCCTTTTCCGGTGTCCAAGGGAAGATCACCCATGTATCCAAATCCGGATATAAGTACATGTCCGACTCTTCAATGCGTACAAACCCTTCAATGGACGAACCGTCGAACATCATTTGATTATCAAGCGCCTTTTCCAATTGATTAGAAGGAATTTCCACATTTTTTACCGTCCCTAGCAAATCGGTAAATTGTAAACGAATGAATTTCACATTTTCTTCCTCTACCATGCTCGTAATATCCTCACGTGAATACGTGCTTGACATTTTATTTCCTCCTTGTAAAAGCAATAGATATCTCTTAGTTTAATAGAAAAAATGGGCAAATTGACCCTGGATCATCGATGCTTTATGCGCTTGGCATTATTAAGCGCCTCCCATCTAACTTGTTCATGGTTTCGTTTCTATTCTCTCTTGTTCCGAGCGATCCCGAAATACCTCTTTAATGCCCGCCATGGTAATGCCGCGATCCGTTAGTTGCTTGATATCAAGCAAGGCGGTCCACCTCGGCGAACAACAACAATCGTTGATGGCCTTCGATCCTTGCCAGTGTTACAAATCCTTGGCTTTCATCGTAGCGGAGTTGGCGAGGCGTTACATTGGTTAAGTCCTTTACGATGCGAATAGAGAACACGGAAAGGCATATACAAACGATCGCTCTGCCCCACGTCCTCTCCCCCCCTTCTCTCCACACCACTTACCGAATGATTATGGGGTTATCTTACGCAGATTCGACTCAGATGTCAATTTCCTTTCCATCACTAATTCATCATCGTATCTAACGCTTGAATGACGGCGATTTTCACGTGCGCAAAAGACAATCCGCCTTGCACATAAGCCGTATACGGAGGTTTTACCGGTCCGTCCGCACTCAGTTCAATACTGGCCCCTTGAATAAAGGTGCCCGCTGCCATAATTACGTCTCCTTCATATCCGGGCAACGGACCGGGAATCGGGGTCACGTAGGCATTGATCGGAGAGTATTTTTGAATGTTTTGGCAAAAGAAGATCATCTGCTCCTCATCTTGAAACGATACCGATTGAATCAAATCCGTCCGCGACGTAAATGGCGCAGGGTTTGTTTGGAAACCTGCTTTTTCCAGCAAAGCGGCCGTAAAATGAGCGCCTTTCAACGCTTCTCCCACGATCATCGGCGCAAGGAAAAACCCTTGAAATGCTTCTCCGAGAAAAGAGCCGGTTGCACCTGCTTCCAAGCCTATCCCCGGCGCGCTTAACCTGGATGCCGCCCGTTCCACCAGCGACTCCTTCCCGGCAATGTAACCGCCAGTTTTTGCCAAACCTCCGCCAGGATTTTTGATTAACGAGCCGGCCAAAAGGTCGGCCCCGACATGTCCCGGTTCTATTGTTTCAACAAATTCTCCGTAACAGTTGTCGATAAACACGTACACATGCGGCCAGCGCTTTTTGATCGACCGAATCTGCTGTTCTAGCTGTTGGATGGGGATCGACGGTCGTTCATCATATCCCTTCGAGCGCTGAATGACTACCCATTTCGTTTTTTCATGGATGACCTCCGGCAATCGATCGAGATGAACATCCCCGGAAGGCGTTAACGGTAACACACGCGTCTGTATGTCATACTCGCGAAAATTACCCGGGCTATCGCCAACAAGTCCAAGCACTTCTTTCATCGTCTCGTACGGGTCCCCGCTCGCGTAGACGATTTCATCTCCGGGACGCAAATTGCCAAACAGGGCTGCGGCTATCGCGTGGGTACCGGAGACGAACTGAGGGCGCACGATGGCAGCTTCGGTTCCGAATGCATGTGCATAGACACGGCCGAGTGCTTCTCTTCCTGCATCATCGTACCCGTATCCGTCTGACCCTTGCAAATGATCGTCGGAGATATGTTCCTTCCGATAAGCGCTCAAGATTTTTGCCTGGTTGGCTTCAACGACCCCTTCGATTTCTCGTTGAAGCGGGGCCCATGCTTCCTCGATCTCTTCGATCCAACGAGAGATTTTCGATGCATTTTGTAAGTCACTCGTATCCATTAGCTATGATCTTCCTTTTTATCATTTTCTTTGTTGGCTGCAATTTGCGGATGATGATCGAATGCATAGCCTTGCAGCTTGTACCTCTCGTTTTCTTCATCAAATGATTCTTCCCGAACAATCGTCGATTTTCGAATCGCGTAAAGACGCCGCCCTTCACTGGCCGGGATAGAAATAGAGTAAAAGGACATTTGCTTGATCAGTTCTTCTTCCATTACGGTTTGCAAGTCATCGATATTTTTATCTTCCCGCGCGCTGATATACAATCTCGGGCGCGCCGCGCTTACGGCCGGGACCATATCCCTATCAAGGCTTTCAGCTTTATTCATCACTGTGATGACCGGGATCTCTCCAGCACCCAGCTCATCCAATAGCTCCATGACTGTTTGCTTTTCCACTTCCGCTTCCGGACTTGTAGCATCAATGACATGAATGAGGACATCAGCCCCAGCCACTTCTTCCAACGTGGCACGGAATGCCGCGATCAACGTCGTTGGCAAGCCGCGGATAAATCCGACCGTATCACTGACTCTTACCCCTAAACCCGATGGCAGGCGCAGCGCCCGCGTCAACGGATCCAACGTCGCAAATAACAAGTCCTCCGCTAAAGCTTCTTCGTTGGTAAGGGCGTTTAAGAGCGTGGTTTTTCCGGCGTTTGTATACCCAACAAGGGTAAATTGCGGGTCCTTTTGCTTTTCTTTTTGCTTGCGGAGCGTGGTCCGGTGTTTGCGAATACGTCGTAAGTCTTTTTTTAATTCATCCATTCGCCTTTGGATATGACGGCGGTCCGTTTCCAATTTTGTTTCACCAGGACCACGCGTACCGATACCGCCTCCGAGACGCGAAAGCGCGTGTCCTTGGCCGCGCAATCTCGGCAGTAAATACGTCAGCTGAGCCAGCTCGACTTGAATGCGCCCTTCCTTTGTTTGTGCACGGTCCGCAAAGATATCTAAAATTAATTGCGTACGGTCAATCACGCGGGCGCTCGTTCTCGCGGACAGCGACTGCCCTTGTCTCGGAGACAACTCCCCGTTTACAACGACAACATCCGCTTCCCACGTGTCCACGAGCGCTTCAATTTCATCGGCCTTACCTTTTCCGACATACGTGGATACGTCGGGGGTAGGACGATTTTGCACCGTTGTCGCCATGACCGTACCCCCTGCCGTCGTGACGAGACTTTTCAATTCTTCCATCGAGGCGTATGCTTCTGCCTCCGTTTCCTTTTCGCTGATCACAGCGGTGACGATCACTCTTTCCAAAGCCCGGACCCTCCATGCTATTTAAAATCAATACCGATTAACGTCTGCAGCGCATCTTTGTCGTGGTCCTTTTTTTCCCGCATCGTTCGGACCGCGTGATGGCGAATCGCCTGCTCAATTTGGTTACGCACGTAGCGGCCGTTACTGAACGCACCGGCCCCGTTCCCCGAGCGACGCGCGTGCATTTTTTTCTGCATCTTTTCTTTCGCTTCCGATGTCCAGATATAATCTCGGTCCACGAGCATATCTTCAGCGATTTTCATTAATTGTGCCTGGGTGAAGTCAGGAAAATCAAGTTGTACGGGAAAACGGGACGGAAGGCCGGGATTCATGGCAAGGAAACGTTCCATTTCCCCTGAATAACCGGCTAAAATGAGCACAAACGGAGGAACTTGATCCTCCATTGCTTTTACGAGCGTATCGATTGCTTCTCTGCCAAAGTCTTTCTCTCCGCCTCTGGCAAGGGCGTAAGCTTCATCAATAAAGAGAATGCCGCCTTCGGCTTTGTGCACAATTTCCTTTGTCTTTTGTGCCGTTTGCCCAATGTATTCTCCGACGAGATCCGCACGTTCTGCTTCGATGAAATGCCCTTTCTCTAAAAACCCCAATTCCCGGAACATATCGCCGAGTAAACGTGCCGCCGTCGTTTTGCCCGTTCCCGGGTTCCCTTTGAAAATCATGTGCATCGATTGCTGCTTCGTTTTTAATTGATGTTTTTCCCGACAGCGGTTAATATGAATCCAGGCGTAGATTTCACGAATAAACGTTTTTAATTCGCTGACACCAACGAGTTTATACAACTGTTGTTCCGCTTTTTGCAAGACATAGTGATCGGAGTCAGGTTGGTCACGTTCCTGGTCTTGAATGAGCACCCGTATACGCGAATTCGCTTTTTGCGCGTGCATTATAACCCCTCCGCTTCTCTGGTCAAAACAGATGTACCAGGGCATCTGCCCATAGTTTACGCAAGAAGGCGCAAATGTGTGATTCCGGAGTTCGGAAGTCAGAAGCCGGATGTCAGAGACAACCGAAGAGCGGAGTACTGATGAGGAGGGACATTATGATCGATCAATCAGATTTACCGGATGAAGCCCGCGATTTTCTAGAATTTTTGTCTTCAAGGGGAAGAAAAGCTTCCACCATTCGCCGATATACGTACGACCTCGCGGATTTTTACCGATTTGCGGCCGTTCACGCAGAAAAAAATGCATTGAGCGTTCAGCACTTGGAACCGGCGATGATCGACGATTATTTTATGTTTATCATGGATACTCGTAAATACAACCGGAAAACGGTGAATCGAATCGCAACCGTCTTGCGGGGTTATTTTCAATATCTCTCCCAAACCCACGGGGTTGCCGGAAATATCATGGAAAATGTTTCTCTCCCCCCCGGTTCCGACGAAACCATCGGCGAGAACGATCTATTCAGCCAAAAAGAACTTTCCCTTTTGTTTAAAAGCATCGTATCCGATCTTGGTTTAAGCGATGAACAGAAACAAGCACGTCCCCTTTTGGCTCCACGTAACAAAGCGATGATCCAACTCCTTCTCCATTATGGGTTGCGACTACAAGAATTGCACGGATTAAACCTGGACGACGTGAATTTCGGTACAGGCGCGATGGTCGTTTCCCCGGATGATGGCGAAGTACGACAGAGGGAGATTCGACTTTCCAAACAAGACCGCCAGGAATTGAACCGCTATTTAAAAGGAATCCCAAAACCTGTCCGGCCTTACCCGGGGCAAAATCACCCTTTGTTTGTCGCGTTTGATTTTCAAAAACAGACCTATCGCTGGTCTTACGAAAATGATGAACCGAAGCGTTTAACGATTGTGGCGATGCAAAAAATGATTCGTGAAGAAGCGAAACGGGCAGGGATGGCCTCCGGCAAAAGCGCCCGCCATTTTCGCCACACCTTTATTGTGTCTGCCCTAAAACGCGGACATACGCTTGAATACATTCAAGATCTCCTCGGCCTCCATTCCACGCTCGTGTTGGCTCGCTATCAAGCGTACGTGAACGAGCATTCCCAAGAAAGACACATTCACGCCTTGCCGGAACTCAGACCTCACATGTCGGATTGGTAGAAATCGGCGAGAAGAAGCGATTGCTTCATCTATTCAAGATGAAACTCCGCCTACATGCAGGGCGGAGTCTTTTTTTAATCGTTGGTTTCCAATTGCAACTCAACGTTTTGCTTGGGGGCAAATGTCGAGATGGCATGTTTGTAAACAAGTTGTTGCTTCCCATCCGTATCAATGACAATCGTAAAATTGTCAAATGCTTTCAAGTAGCCCCGAAGTTGAAATCCGTTTGTAAGAAAAATCGTGATCGGAATATTATCTTTGCGCAGCGTATTCAAAAATTGATCTTGAATGTTAATGTTCTTCATTATATTCTTCCCCCTTTAAACTTTCGCTTTTTAATAATCTTTCGACACGCGCGTCAATTTTCCTGCAAGGTGTGCCTTAATTTTTTCGATCACATTCTGTTTTGCCTCTTCGCTAATCTCAAACCACGTGACTTGTTCCTTGTTTCGAAACCAGGTGAGCTGTCTTTTTGCGAACCTTCTTGAATTTTTTTTCAATTGCGCGATTGCCTCGGGCCATGAATAATATCCGTCAAGATAAGCCACAAGCTCTTTGTAACCGATTCCTTTCATCGATTGCGTGTGACGGATACCGGCATCATATAACGCGCGCACTTCCGGAAGCAGGCCTGAAGCAATCATTTGATCAACGCGGGACTCAATCCGCTCATAAAGCAGGGACCGCTCCATCGTTAATCCGACCATGATTACTTGATGAGATTTGCCGCTTGGGTTTTCGCTTTGCACGGGAGCTGGAGGCTTTTTGCCGGCATATAAAATTTCCAAGGCGCGGATCACTTTGCGCGCATTGCGAGGGTGGATTCGTTTTGCTGCATCCGAATCGAGGCTTCGTAATTCTTCATGGAGTTGGATCGTTCCCTCCTTTTCCTTGGCGCGCGCTTCCAGTCGATCGCGAAGGGATTGGTCCCTCGCAGCTTCGCTAAATGACCAGTCAGCGGTTAAGCCCTTGATATACATTCCCGTTCCGCCGACAACGATCGGAAGATGCCCTCGTTCCTCTATTTCTCCCATTTTTTGATGAGCGTCCTGACGAAAACGGGCGGCAGAATATGTATCCGTCGGTTCGAGAATATCAATGAGATGATGGGAAACCCCTTCTTTTTCTTCTTCGGTCACTTTCGCGGTTCCTATGTCCAACCCTCGATAGACCTGGAAGGCGTCCCCATTAATGATTTCTCCCGAAAAATGTTTCGCCATTTCAATGCCGACCGTCGTCTTTCCCACCGCCGTGGGCCCAACGATTGCGATTACCGGTTTTCTCACCTTCCTGCCCCCCCCTCCATGTGCATCGTTCCGTACGAAACGGTGCGATGCTTCTTTACATTGTGAAACCCAAAACGTTCAAACAGAGGGCTGTCCCGCTCTGCCTTCAGTACAACTGCGCGTTCGGCCGCTTTTTTAGCCTCTTCAATGACCGCTTCGGTAAGGGTTCCGGTGTCGGCAACGGCGCGCAGCGGTTCCATATGTGCCGATTGCACGCGGCTCCGCGTAAACATAGGGTCAAAATAAACGACATCGAAATTGTTTTCCGCCACGGATTGTAAGTAGGCATAATGGTCTTGCTGAACGACCGATATTCTCCCCATCGCCTCATTTAATGCCGGGACATCTTCTTGGTGACAGCGTAAACCTCTGGCCACCACTTCGGCAATATAAGGACTTTTTTCGACAGCGGTTACGCACCCGGCAGCGGTGACCGCATAGCTTGCGACAATGCTGTCCGCACCAATTCCAAGCGTCATGTCCAGGAAGGAATCTCCCGGCTGTAATCGAGCGGCCGCAACAAGCGAATCATCCTCGTCGTCCACCAAACGTTGGACGCGTATCTTGGCCATGCTCGGGTGGAAAAAAAACGGCTGTTCACTTTCCCCTGCATATAATCGATCCCGTCCATCTTTCCCGACCATGTATACGAGGTCCGTTTGTTGTAAAAAAGCCGTCATTGTTTTTCTGTCACGCATTTCATACGGACACTGAAAACGTGCGGCCAATTGCCATGCGCGCGCTTGCATTTCCAGCGTTGGATAGCGGCTCGTCGTCACAATCACTTGAAAGGGTCTCATACTTACAGTGTACATGTATTCGTCCCCACGCTCAATAATGATTCCTCAAAAATGAAAATAAGGTGTGCCGCGAGGCACACCTTATGATTCATCACTAATTTTTATCAGATGTCGCCATCTTAAAAAGTACAAAAGTCATGATTACTGCTGCTGCAACAGCGATAAATGAAACGCCGATGATTGCGACAAGGTCCATTCCTGTCAATTGATTTCTCTCCTTTATCTCCCTTTTATAATCATTTTAACAAACAGCGGAAGGGACAACGCTGGGTACCTGTGACGATGTGTTGAATCTTTTCACATGACCCGTTTAAACATTTTTTCAAGCTCATATCGCGTAATGTGAACATATACCGGGCGCCCGTGCGGACAAGTAAACGGATCCTCGCATGCGCGCATTTCTTCAAGCAATGCAACCATTTCATCGGAACGCAAGTGCCTGTTGGCCTTAATGGCTGCCTTACAAGAAGTTAATGCGGCCGCTTCTTCACGTAAATCGGAAATATCCGGTTTTTTTAAGGAGAGCAATTGAGCGATCAGTTCCCGGATCGTCTCCTCTTCCACCCCTTTCGGGATCCAAATGGGGTGGGCGCGGACACGGTACGTGTGCACACCGAAGGGTTCCATATGAACCCCCATTTCCTTGAGCGCGGAATCCAGCTCTTCTACGCGAGCTGCTTCCTGAGGGGTAAACGTCATCGTAAAAGGAACGAGCAACGACTGACTCATTTGACCCGGGTCACCAAGTTTACTTCGGTAATATTCGTAGTGGATCCGTTCTTGGGCGGCGTGCTGATCAATCAAATAAAGCCCTTCGTCATTTTGCGCCAGAATATACGTGCCATGCAACTGGCCGATGGGATACAAAACCGGGAGCCGTTGCGATGTCGTTTCCGCATTTTTCTGCCTGGGAACTTGATCCACATCATCGCGCTCATCTTCATGATTAGAGGGTGTAGCCGTATCTGCATGCTGGGATGGATGAAGCTCGTTTCTTTCCGTAGACGGACGATTTTCCCTCAAGTATGGGGCCGTTCCCTCTTTATTTTGTTCGTCATCCCCCTTGATTACGCTGGTGGATGTTGGTGCATATTGGTGTTGCTCGTTGGCAAAAGTAAGCGGAAGTTCCCTTACTTCTTCCCGGGGTTTATCAGGTCGATGGACAACACGCTCTGTGTGTTCCGGGATAAGCGTCTCTTGCTGCAAACGTTCCCGGATCATTTCAGTGACTTCCAGGAGCAACGTTTCTTCTTTACTGATCCGCACGTCCCATTTGGATGGATGCACATTGACATCCACCAGTGCCGAGTTCATCGTAATCGCAATGGCGACGATTGGATAACGATGAATGGGGAGCAACGTGTGGCACGCTTTTTCAATCGCTTTCAACAAGGGAAAATGTTTAATGTAGCGTCCGTTAATAAAAACACTCATATAATGGCGGCTCGCGCGATTGATTTCCGGTTTTGCCACAAAACCGGAAATCTCAAAATCCTGGGAGTCCCTGGACGCCGTTAGCATATTTTTTGCTACTTGTTTTCCATAAATGGCATACAAAACCGCGCGTCGATCCTCATTCCCGTTTGTGAACAGCACCTGCCGTTCGTTGTGAATCAAGCGAAACGACACATCCGGACGCGCCAATGCTACTCGATTCACGATATCGGTAGCATTTCCAAGCTCTGTATTAACGGTTTTCATATACTTAAGGCGTGCTGGTGTATTGAAGAAAAGTTCTTCAACGAGGACAGAGGTGCCTTGACGCGCCTTGCTTTTCGAGCGGGCAATCAACCGCCCTCCCTGATAACGCAGGTGAATGCCTGCAGCCTGATATTGGGCGGTTTCCAACGTTAACTTCGAGACGGAAGCGATGCTCGGAAGCGCCTCCCCGCGAAAGCCAAGCGTTTGAATGTGATGCAGGTCGTCTTCATTTTTAATTTTGCTCGTAGCGTGTCGCAAAAAAGCTAGCTCTGCCTCTTCGGGGGCAATGCCACTGCCGTTATCCAGAACGTGGATGCGGGAGAGGCCGCCCTCTTGCAATTCAATATCGATACGGGTGCTGCCGGCGTCCAATGCATTCTCCACAAGCTCCTTCACGACGGATGCCGGGCGCTCAACGACTTCTCCGGCAGCGATTTTATTGGAAAGCGTTTCTTCTAGCGTAACAATAGCACTCATCTATGTCCCCTCCCGTAAAATGATGTGCTGTAATTCTTCGATGGCGACTGGATCGGCTCACTTCTTCAAGTTTCGGGCTTCATCAGTCGTTTTATGGCGACGCTACGCATTCGTATCGCCCCGGTTCGGGCTTCATGACGACCCTTGGCGCTCAGCTTGCCCCGTTCCTATTGGTGTGAATGCATTCAACCATTACGTTTTTGAGCGCAGTTGTTTTTGCCATTGGCTAATAGCTGTCATTGCTTCCAACGGCGTGATGTTCAAGATATCCATGTCGCGGATTTGTTCGGATACATTTTCTGCTTGATACTCGTCTTCTTTTTCATTAACGGGCTGAACCGGTTTTTTTTCTTCCTCATACGTAAACAAAGGCACCTGTTCATGAAGGTTGCTTTCCTTTATTTGCGAAAGCTGCTCGCCTTCATATTCGTCCAGCAGGGTACGCGCACGTTCGATGACTCGATCGGGAAGGTGGGCCAATTGGGCGACGTGAATGCCGTAACTTTTATCGGCACGCCCTTCCTCCACTTTGTGCAAAAAGATCACTTCTCCCGCTTCTTCCTCCGCACGCACGTGAACGTTCCATAACGTTTCGAGCTCCTCTTCCAAGACGGTTAGTTCATGATAATGGGTAGAAAATAACGTTTTTGCCCCGATATGCTCGTGAATATATTCCACGATCGAGCGGGCGAGTGCCATGCCGTCATACGTAGAGGTGCCTCTCCCGATTTCATCAAGGAGGAGGAGGCTGTCCGACGTCGCTTCTTTCAAGGCATGTTCGGTTTCAAGCATTTCCACCATGAAGGTGCTTTGGCCGCTGACGAGATCATCGGCCGCACCGATGCGCGTAAAAATTTTATCAAACAGCGGCAAAGTTGCCTCGTCGGCAGGCACAAAACAACCGATCTGTGCCATGACGGCAATGACCGCCACCTGCCTCATGTACGTACTTTTCCCCGCCATGTTCGGGCCGGTAATGAGTAACTGCTCCCGCCGTTCATTCATTTGGACGTCATTCGCGACGTACGCCCCTCTTTCCAACGTCGTTTCAACGACAGGGTGACGGCTGTTTATCATTGACATCGTGCGCGCTTCGGAAAAGCGAGGGCGTGTGAAACGCCTTTCTTCACTGACCTGTGCGAAACTTTGCAAACAATCGACATAAGCAATCATTCGCGCAAGCTGTTGCAGGTGAGGAATGTACTTATTCGTCTCCTCCCGAAGCCTTTTAAAAAGATCGAATTCCAGCTGTTCCATTCTTTCTTCCGCTTCCAAAATCCGATTTTCCATTTCCTTTAATTCTGGAGTAACAAAGCGCTCTGCGTTTGTCAGCGTCTGTTTTCGTTCAAAATGATCGGGCGCATACGGAAGTTGCGCTTTGGAGATTTCAATATAATAGCCGAAAACACGGTTAAAACCCACTTTTAACGTTTTAATTCCCGTCGCTTCCCGCTCTTGGTGTTCAAGATTGGAGAGCCACGTCTTGCCGTTTTCACTGGCTTCCCGGTATTCATCAAGTTCTTCGTGGAAGCCGCGCCGAATCATGCCCCCTTCACGGATCACGATCGGCGGATCATCCACAAGTGCCGATTCCAGCCGTGTGCGTAGAGCTTTACACACATCTACATCTTTAGTCAGGCGCAAACCTTCCTCTCCAAGCGCAGGCAACAAGTCTACGATTTCCGGAACTTGTTGCAGCGACGTTCGTAATTGCACGAGCTCACGAGCGTTGACATTTCCGTACGCAACACGGCCCGCCAAACGTTCCAAGTCATAAACATTACGCAGCTGATCCTGCAATTGTGCGCGGGTGAGCATATCGTCCACCAGTTGATGAACGAGCGTCTGTCGTCGTTCCACTTCCATTTTGCTCGCTAACGGACGTTCCAAAAAACGATGCAGCAAACGGCTTCCCATCGCCGTCTTTGTATCGTCGAGCAATTCATACAAGGAGCCTTTCTTTTTTCGTTCTCTTAATGAAGCGGTGAGCTCCAGGTTTCGACGGGTATGTACATCCATTTGTAAAAATTCCTGGGCTTCAATCGTGTCCAAGGCTTGCAAGTGGGCAAGGGAACGTTTTTGTGTCCGGGCCAGATAATGGAGCATCCGCCCGAAAGCAGCGCAAACAGATGGATCGGATCCATTGTATAAATGTTGATAGGCATCGGGCATGTCCTCATTTTCTTCATAAGAAATCGTAAAGGGGGCCGTTTTTACCCACTTTTCCCATTCGGCCGGAAGTTCCTCGCGCGGAAAAATTACTTCTTTTAACCCATCAACCAATAGCACTTTTTCAAGATCGGACACTTCGGAACCGACGGTGCCGCCGTGAGTTTCCCCTGTCGTTAAATCCGTGCGTACATAAGCCAACCTTTCATGATCTTTGCCGGACAAGGCCGCGATATAATGATTGGCATCCGCCGTTACCGCCCGTTCTTCCATGATTGTGCCCGGCGTAACGACACGTATCACCTCACGCTTCACAACCCCTTTAGCCATTTGCGGATCTTCCACTTGTTCACATACGGCTATTTTATATCCTTTATCGATTAAACGAGCGATATAATTTTCAGCTGAATGATACGGGACGCCGCACATGGGAGCCGCGTCTTCCCCTTTTCCTCTGCGTGTCAGGGTGATTTCCAGCTCCCTTGCCGCCAACTCGGCATCGTCATAAAACAGTTCATAGAAATCTCCCAAGCGAAAAAATAAAAAAGCGTCCGGATATTGATTTTTTATTTCATGGTATTGCTGCATCATCGGTGTAATTTTTGACACGACTATTCCTCCACTATTAAACTACTAACTCAAATTATAGCACAGGGAGTGCATACACTCGAAGTAAAAAAGAAACGTCGTAAAACGAGGGCGAACAGCGAAAAATGTCCCTAAAAGGCATTTATACAGCCAAACGAGGGAGCGCTCATGCTTTTTCGATGTTGCCCTTGGGTGTGACCGGATAATTCGACCACTCTGTACTAGGGCCACCAATAAGTGACGGCTAATATTGACTAGCTCTTTTTTTGTCGCCAAAACGATGGCGCTTCCCTTTTAACCGTTCTGCCGCCAGGCTGAACCGCTTTAATCGGTGGACGCGCAGGCTGAGCGACAGCAATTTCATCTCTGCCTAAAACCTAAAAAACGAGTGACGGGGCGGGCCCCTTCACTCGTTTTTTCATCTAGTCTTTTTTCTCGCCATGGACTTCTTCTTTTCTATCTTTCCCTCCGTGTGGGTCCCGATCGTGCATTAACTCAAAATCGCCGGGCCGTCTCCCCAAAAAATCGGGTTGAATGTCATCTTTCAATTCCTGGTCGGACACTTGATCCTCCCATTTGACATCGTGATAATAATCGTCTTCTTTGTCCGGATGAACGAGAATAGAAATTTTCGTTTCCCCGACGAGCTCTGCTGCAAATTCCCGTTCCACTTCCACATTGACTTCTTTATCCTTCTTGGAAATGGAAGCTTCGATTGTATTTGGTTGCTTTGTCGCCCGCGCAATGACATCAAATTCATCCGTCATCACTTCATCGGAGCGCATTGTTAACGGTACATGTTCCTTATACGATACTTTTTCACTTGCTACGTCTGTTTTTGTGTTATTTTCATAGGAATACCATACATTAATATCGTAATCACCGGTAATCTCTACGCTGTCCCCCTTTCGTTTTGCATCGTACTTGTGGTTAATGACCCAACAACCGAGAATACTTGACGGGCGATGGGCCGGTTTGATAATATGAGTCGTCTTTGAAAATTTTTTTCCTTTTCCGCAAACCGCCTTTGTGATGATTTCGCGATAATGTTCCTTTTTTTTATTCAAGTGACGGTCCCTCCCTTAATATTCGGCTTCCGGCGTTTGCATGCCTCTTCTTCATATGTATGAACATATTTTTTGTTCATGATAAAAAAAACCTGCCGCTTGAGGCAGGTTTAAAAATCCTTTAATCTCTTCCCAGATAGGAACGTAACATCCAGCCCTCTTTTTGGTAATCGCGTGCAATATCTTGCACCGCATCGGCGAGGGATAACGCGTTTTGCTCTTCAAGTCCGTCCACCATTTCCAACAATTGATTGCTTACGGCTTGCAAGTCGGCGGCCAACGTTTCCACCATTTCCTCTTCTTCTTCGGTGCCGGAAGCTTCTTCAATGGTTGCATTGGCGAGATATTCTTTCATCGTTGCCAATGGTTTAACCTGAATCGCCAACATTTGCTCCGCGTAGTCATCGATGTAGGTCTTCGTATTGTTATACAGTTCCTCAAATTTTTCATGAAGCGAGAAGAAATGAGTCCCCTTCACAAACCAGTGGTAATTGTGCAGTTTTACGTATAACACTTGCATATTCGAAAGTTCCCGATTCAAATCCTGTTCCAATACTCGTCCGGCTTGCCCTTTAATTTCAGTTGCTTGTCGTTTGGCCATCGTTATTGCCTCCTCGGTTCTTCATTTTTTCAGTTGTTTTTGATTACAATATCTATTATATTATAATCATTATTAAAAAACAACCATTATTGATAAAACCATTTCTATTTATTACATTCCCGTTTGTCACGTAAATTATGCCTCAAATTTTGCGTCCATGCTGTTTCGTTCATTCATTCTTGTCAGAAGGGCCCCGCTCGGTCGCTTTTTCAACGGTGTTTGTTTGACCCAATAAAAATTGTCATGCATGGGCATTCCATGCATGACAACTGTCGGCGGCATCCTTGCTATTTACTTTAACGGAGACGCTTCATCTGCATCTGTTCGCTGATTGATCTCGTTGGTGACTTCATTTGAAATCGTCGTAGATACGAGTTGCAACATTTCGTTCACGTCATTTTGGCTTTGTTTGAACTCTTTAACAATCGGAATTTCATCCACCTCGGCGTGCAGTGCGTTGATCTCCGCTTCCTTTTGGCGAACCCCTTCGGCTTTTCCGTAATGTTTCAAGTTTACAAGCTCTTTTTGTTTATCCTTAATATCATTGATCCGTTTTTGGATTTTTTCGTTTTGGTTAATCGTCTTTTCCGCTTTTCTAAAAAAGTCGACCTCTTCGGTGTCTACCATCATGTCAGCCAATTCCTTGGCTTTCGCCAAAATTTCATCTTTTTTATACAAATGCTGTGTCATACGTTTTGCACCTCGCTATTTGCTACCATTTCCCCATTTAACGACCACGTCTTCACATCGGTAATCTTTACGTCCACAAGGTTTCCGATGGAAGTTTTCGGTGCACGAACGTTGACGAGCTTATTCGTACGTGTGCGCCCGGCAAGGATCTCGGGATCCTTCTTGCTTTCTCCTTCAAGAAGTACTTCGACGGTTTCGTCTTGCAGTTCTTGATTGCTTTGTGCCGATAGTTCGTTCACGAGTGAGTTCAACCTTTGCAACCGTTCGCGTTTAACTTCATGAGGAACATTGTCTTCCATGCGTGCCGCAGGCGTACCGTCACGCGGCGAATAAATATACGTAAACGCGCTATCATACCCGATTTCTTTCACAAGAGAAAGGGTATCCTGAAATTGTTCTTCCGTTTCGTTCGGAAAGCCGACAATAATGTCAGTCGTAAACGTGGCGTGCGGCATGGTAGCTTTGATTTTGCGCGCCAATTCCACGTACTCTTCTCTCGTGTATTTCCGCCCCATCAACTTCAATATGTCACTGTTTCCGTGTTGAACAGGCAAATGAATATGTTCGAGAAGGTTATCGCCTTTTGCCAACACTTCAATGAGATGGTCATCAAAGTCACGAGGGTGACTCGTTGTAAAACGAACACGCGGGATATCGATTTTACGGATTTCATCCATTAAGTCGCCAAGTCTGAAATCATCGTCCAAATCTTTTCCATACGCGTTCACATTCTGGCCTAGCAATGTAATTTCTTTATAACCTTCCCTGGCAAGCCCCCGTACTTCATGGATAATATCTTCCGGGCGCCGGCTTCGTTCTTTGCCGCGGGTGTAAGGCACGATGCAGTAGGTACAAAATTTGTCGCAGCCGTACATGATGTTCACCCATGCCTGAACCTTTCCTTGCCGGCGTCTGGGCATGTTTTCCACGACATCGCCTTCTTTGGACCAAACTTCCACGACCATTTCCTTGCCATGGATCGCATCCTTCAGCAAATGCGGCAAACGGTGAATGTTATGCGTGCCGAAAACGAGGTCCACATGTTGGTGTTTCTGTAGAATCCGGTTAACGACACTTTCTTCCTGGGACATGCAACCACAAAGGCCGAGGACGACCTCCGGTCGTTCTTTTTTGAGGTTCTTTAAATTGCCAACTTCGCCGAACACTTTATTCTCGGCGTTTTCACGGATGGCACATGTATTTAGCAAAATGACGTCGGCATCATCGGTCGTATCCGTAGACGTAAATCCGAGTTCCTCGAGAATTCCGGACATATTTTCCGTATCATGCACGTTCATTTGGCAACCATACGTACGAATATAGTATTTTTTTCCGCTTCCGATGCTTTGCATATCTTCGGGAATTTTAAAGTCATAATAAAATTCCACGTCTTTGCGGCGTCGCCGCTGCCCTTTTCGATAGTTTGGCTGTTCATTTATTTTAATGCGACGACCGCCAATCTTCATGATTTCCTGGCCGTCTTCATTGACCTCAATGGTTGCATTGGAGAAATCAAAATACTTGCTGTAGTCTTTCGTTTTATTTGCCGGACGGTGTTGTTCCTCGTTCATAAGCGAGGGGAGCCCCCTTTCATCAATCCGTTCCTCATCAAATTATAAAGCTTCCTTTGCCGGAAGACAACCATCTTCTATGAATGTTCACGTTGCATCGATAATGTTCGCAAACGATTGATGGCAGCCGCGATTTCAAAACGACGGGGCCGTGCCAAATCGCCGGGATGTTTGCCTTTAAACGGGGACAATTCGTCCAGTCCGGAAGCAGTTTCTCGTTCATATATATCAAGAAGTTCTCCGAGCGTATGATTTCCATTAACGTATTTTTTCGCCAAGTAGTGAAGCGTTCGCGCGATTGCCCTCGTCTGGCTGGGATCGATGCATTGTTCGACTGCGGAGAGATCAATTGTCTCCCTCCCGTAAAGTATTGTATGCTTTCCACGGGCATCGACTTTTTCTTTCTTTCCGCGTCGAGCATCAAAACTTTTGGTCAACGGATAGCGCGTGCTTTTCACCGAGAAAGGTGCCGATTCATGAGTGATCCGCTCACTGCGGGCTTTTTCTGCAATGGCTTTCGCTTTGCATGTGACGTCAAACGACCGGTATGCATCCATCATCGTCACCGTATCGGCAACATCAAAGTAATCGCCGGTGCCGCCAACGACGATAATGGTGGAGACGCCTTCTTCCTCATATAAGTCTCTTACCCGATCGATAAACGGGGTGATTGGTTCTTTATCCGGAGAAACGAGTTGCTGCATGCGATAATCGCGGATCATGAAGTTTGTCGCGCTCGTATCCTCATCGATGAGCAACAGACGACTCCCAGCCTCCAGCGATTCGATAATGTTCGTCGCCTGCGAGGTGCTGCCGCTCGCGTTGTCGGTTTGAAAACGATCCGTACTTTTTTTATTCGGAAGATCATCGATAAAAGGCGAAATGTTTACATTTGTGACCCCTCGCCCATCTTCGGCACGTATTTTACAAGCGCTCGTGTCTGTGACGATATAAGCTCGTCCGTCTCCTTCGATATGATTGTAAATGCCGCGTTCCAATGCCTCAAGCAATGTGCTTTTGCCGTGGTACCCACCGCCGACGATGACATGAACGCCTTTTGGAATAAGCATGCCGCGTATATCCCCGAAGTGAGGCAGCGAAACGGTTGTCGCCATCGTCTCCGAGCTTTCAAAAGAGATGGCCCGCTCGGGATCAAGGGGGCGATTTTCTACACCGCTTGCCCTTGGCAGGATCGAGCCGTCAGCGACAAACGCGAGGGCGTCACGTTCTTTCACATAGGCACGCAAGGCGTATTGGTCATCGCTGAGCGCCACGTGCTGCTTAAGGCCGTGCCTGTCCATATGAAAAAGAGCTTGTTCAATGACACCCGGAAGGTCTTCGGTTAAAAGTTGCGTCGCCTGCACGCCCATGATCGTTCTTCCGCGTGCGGGCAAATGGATGGACAAACGAACCTCCACTTTTTCTTTATCGCAAACGACCGCTGTTCGCTCCAAGATTTCTTGACCGGGACGATCGATAAAAATACTTTTTTCCACCTTTTGTTTGCGGATGGCCTTCCCGACCGAGCGAGCCACATAGTCTGTGAACGCTACGTTGCGATGCCCGCTTTCATATAGCTCCTCATCCATCTGTAATTGCCGATGGGTGATCTCCACCCTTGCGCGCGAGGGACCGGCATATGGATCTGCCTGGATATGGTCCATATGCAAGCGAAACGAAGGGAACGTAAACGTCCCGCGAATATCATTATATGCTTTGTACCCTTTTCCATCGATGCGTTGTAATGTTTGCTGTAATTGTTTCATCTCTCATTCCCTCCAACTTCTGGTGGTTGTTGAAAAAGTCCGTGAAAATATGTATTTAAGGAAACTTCGACTACATTTCGGCATGTCCATTCCGGCCTCCGGAAGGCCATTGGCTTTGAAAAACTCAGCGCATGGGATACGCTGAGTTTTTTCTTTCATTATCGTGGTTCGATAATGAGCTTAATAGCTGTTCGTTCCTCACCGTCAATTTCAATATCCGTAAACGCCGGGATACAAACCAGGTCAATTCCACTGGGTGCTACAAAACCTCTCGCGATGGCAACTGCCTTAACGGATTGATTTAAAGCGCCTGCTCCAATGGCTTGAATTTCCGCTGCCCCTCTCTCGCGGATCACGCCCGCGAGGGCACCGGCGACAGAATTCGGGGTGGATTTGGCTGATACTTTTAATACTTCCATGATTAGCCCTCCTATAGTTGTGGAATGGTCCCTTTTATCCCTTACTATATTCTTTGGATTGTTCTCTATGCCTTAGTCCTTTGTCTACACGTCGAATGGGTGGTCATCGTTGATCAGGATTCTTTCAATTTTTCGTGCTTTTCCTGTTTTATCATCGAATTCCATAAATGCGGCGTTGAGTTGACTCCTCCCTTTCGCAACCTCAAATTTTGCCGGCAACGATGTTTGGAATTTTTTCAACACCACATCCCTATCAACGCCGAGAATGCCATCGTATGGACCGGTCATGCCGACATCGGTTAAAAAAGCGGTCCCGCCCGGCAATATTCTTTCATCCGCTGTTTGAACGTGGGTATGGGTGCCGATAACAGCGCTGGCACGCCCATCCAAAAACCAACCCATGGCCTGCTTTTCACTGGTAGCCTCCCCGTGAAAATCTACAAATACGAACGGCGTCCGTTTTTTTGCTTCCTCCACCGCTTTGTCCAACGCCTGAAACGGACAATCAATCGCTTCCATAAACGTCCGTCCCATGGCATTGATCACCACGAGTTCCAATCCATTCACATTCAGGGAGGTTTGTCCTCTCCCCGGGGCACCCGGAGGATAATTTAGCGGGCGGATAATATTGGTCTCGTCGTTAATAAATGAAAAAATTTCATTCCTTGCCCACGTATGATTGCCGAGCGTAACAACTTGAGCACCAAACCCTAAAATATTTTTATAAATTTTTTCGGTAATCCCTTTCCCGCTCGCGGCATTTTCCCCATTCACGATCGTCACTTGAGGTTTGTATTTCTGCCTAAGTTTTGGCAATCGGGCTTCCAGCATATTTCGTCCGGGGCGACCGACAACATCTCCGACAAATAATAGTCGCATGCGCATAAGACCTACTTTCTAGTTATGAAAAGACAGTTCTATCCTCACTTATACCCATTTTATATGGCGGGTTAAACGTATGGCTTTCATACAAACGGGCCTTGATTACATCAAATCAAAAAGTTCTTTCCATTTTCGTATGTTTATATCTGCAAAAAATAATAAAGCAGCACAAATGTGCTGCCTTATTTTGCATAATTAACTGCCCTCGTTTCACGAATAACGGTTATTCGTATGTGTCCCGGGTAGTCAAGTTCGTTTTCCACTCGTTTCGTAATGTCTCGTGCCAGCCGGTGGGCTAACACATCGTCGATCAAGTCTGGTTTTACCATAATACGGACTTCGCGACCCGCTTGTATGGCATACGTCTTTTCAACACCATCAAATGATTCTGCAATCTCCTCTAGTTTTTCCAAACGGCGAATATACGTTTCAAGCGTTTCCCGTCTTGCCCCCGGTCGCGCGGCAGACAACGCATCTGCAGCGGCGACGAGTGTGGCAATTACCGAGGTTGCTTCGACATCCCCGTGATGAGAGGCAACACTGTTCACAACGACCTCGTTTTCATTATACTTTTTCGTTAACTCAACGCCGATTTCAACATGGCTGCCGTCGACTTCATGGTCAATCGCTTTTCCGATATCATGAAGCAATCCGGCCCGTCGGGCAAGTTGCACATCTTCTCCGAGTTCCGCCGCCATTAATCCTGTTAAATACGCGACTTCTGTTGAATGGTTCAAGACATTTTGCCCGTAGCTTGTTCTAAATCGCAGACGGCCCAAAATTTTGAGAAGATCAGGATGCAAATGATGAATGCCCATTTCAAACGTTGTTTCTTCCCCGTATTCGCGTATCCGTTCATCGACTTCACGTCGTGCTTTATCCACGGTTTCTTCAATGCGGGCGGGATGAATCCGTCCATCTTCAACGAGGCGCTCCAAAGCCGTACGCGCAATTTCTCTTCGAATCGGATCGAATCCGGATAAAATGACTGCCTCAGGCGTATCGTCTATGATTAAATCAATCCCGGTTAACGTCTCCAACGCGCGAATATTTCTGCCTTCACGCCCGATGATTCGTCCTTTCATTTCATCATTTGGCAAATGGACAACGGATACCGTTGTTTCCGCCACATGATCCGCTGCACATCTTTGCAGGGCTAGAGAGAGAATATCTTTCGCCTTTTTATCCGATTCTTCTTTTACTTTATCCGTATGCCCTTTAATCATAACGGCTGTTTCATGTTCGAGTTCTCGTTCCGTTTCACTCCGTACAATCTGACGGGCCTCCTCTTTCGGGAGTCCTGAGATGCGTTCCAGTTCTTCTTGTTGTTCGGCTATCAGTTGTTCCACTTTGCTATTCATCGTTTCTGTCTCTTCTTGTTTCTCAGCGAGTGCTTTTTCCCGGTTTTCCAATGATAATTCTTTTTGGTCCAACGTTTCACTTTTACGATCAAGCGAATCTTCTTTTTGCTGGAGCCGGTTTTCCTGATTTTGAATCTCGGTTCTCCGTTCGCGAATATCGTCTTCGGCTTCGGAACGCAAGCGATACGCTTCGTCTTTGGCTTCCAACAACGACTCTTTCCTGCTGTTGTCCGCATTGCGTTCCGCTTCTTCCATCATCTTTTGTGCCGAATATTCCGCGCTCGTAATCTTTGCTTCGGCAATTTTTCTACGGATGACATAACCTACAAACCCGCTTAAAACAGCAACGACAATAAGCAAAATGGAGATGATCAAGATGAGCGTGCCGTTCATCTCGCCTACACCTCCTTTGCTATTTCATTGTACATTTACATCGAAAACGTTGCGGGCTTTGCCTAACGAAAAACGGAGAATGCAGGCAGGCGGGTGCCTACGATCATTCATTGGTGTTGACGCCTTTCGTTCTGTTGTTCAAAACGTGCGGGGATCATGGGCGGTATTCTGTTCGCGCCCAATGATGAATAAAGGGTGTTTCCCTCTATGGAAACGATGGTCGATCTACATAGTTTCTTGAACACGGCCTATGATAAAACTGTCGCCTTCACCGGCGCTTTCGAACCGGTAATAAGTTGGTTCGGAGCCTGTTTCCTGCTCTTTTGTGCACATGCATATGCACGTTTGTTCGAACATACAACAATGCTTTAAAACTTTTTCCTCATCCTGTGTTCCGTTGTTTCAAACGAATGGTTAAAATATGATGCATTACAACCAGAGAAAAACCTTTTGTAAACGGCGAATCAATTGCTCGATTCTCACCGTTCCCCCAACATTCATATTTAATTGTATACTTGCCCTTGTTCATATGTCAACCGTCCCAACCCTATCCAACCGAGCACAAAAAAAGCCGGCTTAAGCAGCCGGCTTTTCCATCAGGATTCCGATGAATCTTCTGTTTCTTCCTTTTTTTCCTGGCGTTGGTTATTCGGAAGTTCATGGTGATCACGAATGCGCGATTCTATTTCCGTCGATACGGAGGGGTGCTCTTGTAAATATTGTTTTGCATTTTCACGGCCTTGGCCAAGCCTGTCGCCGTCATATGCATACCAAGCGCCGCTTTTTTGCACAATTTCCAAGTCTGTGGCGAGGTCCAGCAGTGAACCTTCCCGAGAGATGCCCTCCCCGTACATGATATCGACCTCTGCTTGACGAAACGGAGGAGCCACTTTATTTTTCACAATCTTTAAGCGTGTCTTGTTCCCGACCATCTCGTTTCCTTGTTTCAGCGCTTCAGCCCTTCGCACTTCCAATCGTACCGAGGAATAGAACTTCAACGCCCGTCCCCCGGGCGTCGTCTCGGGGCTACCGAACATGACGCCTACTTTCTCACGTATTTGATTGATAAATACCGCGATCGCGTTTGACTTGCTGATGGCCCCCGACAGCTTCCTTAATGCCTGGGACATGAGGCGAGCCTGTAAACCGACATGGGCATCGCCCATGTCCCCTTCGATTTCCGCTTTTGGTACGAGGGCCGCCACGGAATCCACCACAATAATATCAACAGCCCCGCTGCGAACGAGTGCCTCCGCAATTTCCAATCCCTGCTCCCCCGTGTCCGGTTGGGAAAGCAGGAGTTCGTCGGTATCAACACCAAGGGCGCGGGCATAAACCGGGTCGAGTGCGTGCTCCGCATCAATAAACGCCGCTTGTCCGCCTTCCCGCTGTGCTTCCGCAATGGCGTGCAAAGCAACGGTTGTCTTTCCGGAAGACTCCGGCCCGTATATTTCAACGACCCGTCCCCGCGGGTATCCGCCTACGCCAAGCGCGATATCAAGCGCTAACGTTCCGCTTGAAACCGTGGACACGCGTTTTTCCGTTTCGTCTCCCAACTTCATGACGGAACCTTTTCCGAATTGTTTTTCTATGCTTCGCAAGGCTTGATCAAGTGCTGCTTTTCTTTCACTCATGGCAATATACTCCTTTATACATATAAAATGATCATTTCATTATTTTTCGACAGGCATAAGACAGGCACCGATCGTTTCCCCTTTATTTATCATACCTTGTTTTTCATCATTTGCCAAGCATCATACGAACATTTATTCTTAAAAATTTAAATGAGAAAGGCCCCTCCGTGGAGGAGCCCGTTTGTCTTTAGCTAGAGACCGATGGGTTTGATGGTCGACGCTCACGGCGTTTCGGTTTTGGTTTTGCCGGCTCCAGGTTCACGCGCGCACCGTTTAAACGGGAGTGGCGCAATCCTTCATAAACAAAAGGAGCCACATCTTCCGGGACTTCCACGAACGTAAATTTTTCGAAAAGATCGATGCGACCGATCGATTTTTTTGAAATCCCGACAGCATCAGCTATTTCATCAACGAGTATTTTCGGAGTTAGGCTCACATTGCGGCCCACGTTCATAAAGAAACGGACCATGCCTTTTGCCGCGCCGGTATCTCCAAAATAATACCCTTCTTCGGAGATGTTATTTTCTGTTTGATAGTTCATTTTCAACAGCGCATCAATGATTTCCCGTGGTTGATACTGCTCAAGCAGTTCCAAGGTTAATTCATCAAAGATCGACGTCTCTTCGCTATGTTCAATGACGCCTGTGATTTGCTGTCGCCACGAGTCCTGCTGTTTCTCTACCACTTCTTCCAAAGTCGGGATATCTCGTGTTGGCAAGGACATCTTTATTTCTTTTTCAATCGAACGTAAATGCTTCATTTCCCGCGGAGTGACAAGCGTAAGCGCTTGGCCACTCTTGCCGGCACGCCCGGTTCGCCCGATACGATGGACATAGGATTCCGGATCTTGCGGGATATCATAGTTTATTACGTGCGTTACGTTTTGGACATCCAATCCGCGAGCAGCAACATCCGTCGCGACAAGATACTCAATCGTGCTTTCTCGAAACCTTTTCATGACCGCATCCCGCTGTGATTGGTTCAAATCACCGTGGAGGCCGTCGGCGAAATACCCCCGTGCCTGCAAGGATTCCGATAATTCTGCAACGCCTTTTTTCGTGCGGCAAAAAACAATCGCGAGTGCCGGATTGTAGCGGTCGATGACCCGGCAAAGCGATTCAAGTTTATTCTTTTCAAGCACTTTAAAATAAAGCTGTTCAATCGAGGGGGCTGTGACATCGCCTTTGCTGATGGACACAGTTTCAGGTTGTTTCATGTAGCGACGGGAAAGTTTGCGAATCGGATCGGGCATCGTGGCTGAAAACAGCATCGTTTGCCGGTCCTCATTCGTTTGTTTCAGAATCGATTCAATATCTTCGATAAAGCCCATGTCAAGCATTTCATCCGCTTCATCCAAGACAAGCGTCTGCACTTGATCAAGCTTTAACGTTTTTCTCCTCAAATGATCTTTCACGCGCCCGGGGGTCCCGATAACGACTTGCACCCCACGTTTAAGCGCTTTGATCTGGTGGCCGATCGATTGCCCGCCATAGACAGGCAGCGTTGTGACATGCAAGTGCGTAGAAAGCTTTTGTAATTCCCCGGCCACTTGGATGGCAAGTTCTCGGGTTGGCGTTAAAACGAGCGCCTGAACGTGTGAGGTGGCGTTCAGTTTTGTAAGCAGAGGAATCCCGAAGGCTGCCGTCTTTCCGGTCCCCGTTTGCGCTTGCCCAATCACATCTTTGTCATCCAGTGCTTTTGGTATCGCTTGCTCCTGAATCGGAGAAGGCTCTTCAAAGCCTATCTCCTTAATGGCTTTTTTCACTTCCGGTTTAATATGTTCACTTTCAAATACATTCATATTCTTCATCACCTTCTTCAATCAGTTAAGGATCCCGACGCCGCAGCAGGATACGGGTTGTAATGGGTTATCCCACTTCCCCCTCTCACCTCTCACCTCCCACCTCCAGCATGCAGGCACAAGCTTCTTTTACCGCCCTGCGTCGTATCGATGGCCGGTCCCCTCGTATATGTCGTTTAAAAACCTCGGTTTTATCCGGGTAGCTAATGCCGATAAAGACCGTTCCCGGTGAATGGCCTTCCTGAGGATCCGGACCGGCAACACCTGTTAACGAGACCCCTGTGTCTGTCCCGAACGCTTTTCTCACACCTTCTGCCATCTCTTTGGCACATGCTTCACTTACAGCGCCATGTTTTTGAAGGGTCGTTGCCTTCACATGGAGTTGCTTTTCTTTTGCCTCATTGCTATACGTCATCGCACCGCCGGCATAAACGTCAGACGCTCCGGGAACATCGGTGAACGATGCCCCGAGCAATCCTCCGCTTAAACTTTCGGCAACGGCCAGCGTCCATCCTTTCGAGCGTAAATAATCAAGCGCTCTTGAAAAGAGCGTGTCGTCATCATATCCATATAAAAAAGATCCGCATCGTTCCCAGACCGCGCTTTCCAACTCATCAAGCTTTTTTATGGCTTCGCCGCGGTCGGTCTTCTTCACCGTTAAACGTAACGTAACTTCATCTTGACCCGCGAGCGGTGCAATCGTCGGGTTCGTTTGCTGTGTGATTAAGTCATGGACACGGGCTTCCAATGCCGACTCGCCAATGCCGTAAAACTTAAGCACCCGCGACAACAAAAAATCACGCGATTCATTCATGGCATCCAGAAAAGGACTGACTTCTTCTTCAACCATCGTTTCCAACTCGTGTGGCGGACCCGGCAACAGAAAAAACCACGCATCTTCATGCTTATAAACCATACCGCAAGCCAAGCCCGCGCTGTTTTGAAACACGTGGGCTCCATCCGTATGAAGGGCCTGACGACGGTTTGCATCACTTACGGCTTGATTTCTCGATTGAAAAAAAGCTTCCACCTTATCGAGCGCCTGTTGGTCATAGACGAGGTTGAGGCCGTATTCCTCTGCCAGTGCGTTTCTTGTTACATCATCCTCTGTAGGTCCAAGGCCGCCGGTAAGAATAACGATGTCATTCTCTTTTGCGGCAATCCGAATCGCTTGTCGAATACGAGGCAAATTATCTCCAACGACCGTATGTTTATATATATTCACGCCATGGCCCATGAGTTGCTTTGAAAGGTACTGTCCGTTCGTGTTCGCTATTTGTCCAAGAAGTAGTTCGGTGCCTACGGCAATGATTTCCGCGTTCATGGATGGATCTCCTTCCAGTCATCTAAGCGTCATTGAACACATGTTTATTTTTCATAAAGTAATCGATGCCGGAAATTACCGTTAAAATGAGGGCAACCCACATCAACATCATCGCGAATGGCAATCCGAGGGCATCAAAAGGTGCATTGTGCACCATAAGGAAAAACATCGCAAGCATTTGAAAAAGCGTCTTTCCTTTGCCGAGGGAGCTGGCCGCGATGACCTTGCCTTCGGCAGCGGCCACAAGTCTCATCCCGGTTACGGCAAACTCGCGGCTAAGAATGACCACAGCAATCCACGCCGGCAAAATACTAACCTCTATAAGGGATAACAACGCTGCTGTTACGAGCAATTTATCCGCTAACGGGTCTAAAAATTTCCCGAAATTGCTGACGAGGTTACGGCTGCGCGCAAGATAGCCGTCGAGCCAATCCGTTCCCGCTGCAACGGCAAAAATAATTCCGGCAATCGCGTGGTTCACAGGCACTTCCGTCCCGAAGATATCTAAAGGGTCTCCCCATTGGAAGGGGAAAAGAAAAATCAGCATAAATATCGGGATGAATCCGATACGGATAGTCGTAATCTGGTTTGGCAGGTTCACGTAACGGGTCCTCCTCCAGGAACACTCTTTATTTTAACAAAAATTATAACAAAGGAAAATGCCAACGTCGGATGCCGGAATGTCAGAGGGGGGTCATTTCCTAAAACCCCTTCGCTTCTTCGATCTACCTTGATCTGACCTCTGACTTCTGATTTCTGTTGTCTGCATTCCGACCTCTGGTATTCGAGATCTGACCTTTGGAATAGCAGGCGTCATCGAGGGCGAGGGCAAAGGCAAGAAGTGGGGGGCTCCTACAAGGGTTCGTCCTCTTTTTCGATGGTAATACGCTGAAAATCCCTTTCAGAAGGGTCTATTTCATATTCCAACTCTTCGCCGTTCACATAAATCGTAAGGGCGGGTGTGTAGCCGGCATTTATGGTAATCGAGTCATGTTCACTAAAATCATAGTCTTGTTCTGAGGCCTCCGAAGGGGACTCCGCCGTCTCTACGATTGAAGTGTCATCATCCGGTTCTTCACGAAAATCGACATAACTATCTGCTTCTTCATCAAACTCAAGTGTTATTTCCACTGTATCGCTGTCTAACGTATAGATGGAATTATACCCCTCTGTCGTTTCCTCAAAGGTAAGTTGTCCATTTTCGCTTTCTCCGTTATTGCCGTTTTCTTCGTTTTCTTCATTATCCCCACCATCGTTCTCATTTTCGTCGTTGCCGTTCGTCTCTTGTGTCTCTTCTTCCTCGTCGCTCGTTTCATTCACGATATCTAGATCCCCGTTTTCTTCTTCCTCATTGGAAGCGAGGTTGCCATCGCCGCCGTCAATGTTGGAGAACCATATAACCGCGACGATCGAGACGAGGAAAAAAACAACCAGGATAGAAGGAAGGACACTGTTCTTTTTTTCCCCTTCTTGGGACGAACGTTTTGTTTTCGAACGTTCTGCTGTTCTGGAAGGAAGCTCCACCGACTCCTTTCTCGGTTTCGGCAGATCATGTTCAAAATCCGCAAACACTTCTTCCGGTTCGAGCTCCAGTGCTTCTGCATAACTTTTGATAAATGCCCGTGCATAGAAAGTGCCGGGCAAATCGTCATATCGCCCTTCTTCTATAGCCAGTAAATAGCGCTTTTGGATTTTCGTCCGTGTTTGGACTTCATCAAGCCCCCACCCTTTTTCTTCACGCTTTTCTTGTAGAAATTGCCCTAATTCAGCCATGCTAAACACCTACCAACTTAGCTAATATCAAAAGAGGAAAAACCCGATTCCACCATTTCATACGTGATTTCCTCATTTTCATTATTTCGCAGCTCAATGATACAATCAAAATCTTTTAATGTATATGCCGTTTCACGCACGAAAATATCCGGATGCTCCACCACCTTTACGGAAGATAAGGCCATAATCTCATCAACGAGGGTACGGTGCTTTTCCGGCGCACGCATGGTCGTAACGATCCCGTCAATGATATAGACGAGGTCCTCCCCGAATTCATCTTCGGGAAGCGTGCTTCTAATTGTTTGCCTTAACATTGTAGACGATATGAAAGACCAGTGTTTATTCGCAGAAACGCTCGCGGCTACGATTGATTCTGTCTTCCCTACTCTCGGCATCCCACGCACACCTACGAGATAATGGCGCTTCTCTTTAAACAGTTCCGCCAAAAAGTCAACCAACAATCCGAGTTCATCACGAACAAATCGATAGGTTTTTTTGTCTCCCACGTCTCTTTCAATATAACGGCCATGCATCACAGCCAACCGGTCTCGAAGCCTGGGAATCCGAAACTTTTTAAGTGAAATTGCATCCATGGTTTGCAATATGTCGCGCAGGCGCGTCACATGATCATCGCTGGCACTGCGAATCAACATGCCGCGACGATCATTTTCAATTCCGTTAATCGACACGATATTAATCGATAACATTCCAAGTAACGAAGAGATGTCCCCCATTAAGCCGGGACGGTTCTGACGAATCTGATATTCAAAATACCACTCTTTCTTTTCCATCCCGTTCCTCCTTCGTCATTGCCTATTTTATATATGTTTGTTTAACGTTGTCGATGGCATTGCACTTGTTGCCATTTTACGTTATTTTTTAGCATTTGAACAGGGCTAGGACGTTCTTTTTGTGAATGAACGGAAAAAGAACGATGATGGTGGAGGCCCCCGTGTTAGGTTCAAAAAAGCGTCACGAACATAGCGGCCTACAACTAGCATAGCTAAACTAGCTATACGTTCAATCGACCATCATAAGAATAAGCATCCTCAGACACAGAAAGCCGCGCCGAGGATGCTTCGGGGTGTACCATGTACCTTTATTTTTCCTGTACCAACTTCACCATTACATTTGCGATCGCATGTTGCTCTTGTTCATCAGCTACGTGCCACAGATCAGACAAAACTCGTTCTTGTTCGTTTTTCGGGTCTACGTTGTTCGCTAAATAATCGCCAACTTGGAAAGCTACATCGGAAATCGCATCATTTGTCATGCCATCTCCTTCGGCATTGTGCAAGCTGTCTCCCAAAAACGACTTCCACTGTTCCCAATTGTCTAATACGGACATGGATCGTTCCCTCCTTATCAGTCAAACTTCGTTTTACGTTCATAGTTTGACTTCAAGAATCAGAAAATATACACCGATTCTAAGAGAAGCAAGGCACAACTCAAAATGAGTGGCACAACTTTGCAAAAACCAAACGTTCCCATCTTCTTGTCTTCCCCTTCACCGATGATCGGGAAAATCACTGGGAAGAAAATTGGTCTGCAATCCTACACTACCCGCCCCAAGCGCCGTTCACGGAAAGCACATGTCCATTAATATAACCTGCTTCCGGACCGAGCAAATACGAACAAGCGCCCGCCACTTCTTCTACGGTTCCGAAGCGTCCAGCAGGGATAGCACCTTTCAATTCCGTTTTTTCTTCGCTGCTGAAGGCATCCATCATTTTCGTATCCACCACTCCCGGCGCCACTCCGTTAACAGTAATGTTAGACGGCGCAACTTCTTTGGCGAGGGCGCGAACGAATTGATTCAGTCCTCCCTTTGCCGCGGAATAGGCTACTTCACATGCTGCTCCCACATCTCCCCATATGGAAGAAAGGGCGACGATTCTGCCGTATTTTTGGCTAATCATAGGAGGGAGAAAGTGTTTAACGATACGCATCGGAGCGGTTACATTCAGCGTAACTAAATCAACCAGTTCCTCGTCTCCCATATCTGTAAATAGCCCGTAGTAGGATTGGCCGTTGGCGAAAACAAGATGGTCAACCGGCCCATGAACACTTGCGAAAAGGGCGTCCAGATCCTCTGTTGCTTGCAGATTCGCACCAATTAAAGCAGCTTTTGCCCCCTGTTTTTCACAGTGAGCGCGCACCTTCTCTGCCTCTGCTTCCCCTTGATGGTAATGCAGATACAGCTGTTGCCCGGGGGCAGCAAGCGCTTTGGCAATGGCAGCGCCAATGTCTCCGCTGCTCCCCGTAATTAAGGTCGTCCTCATGACCCGTCGCCTTCCACTTTCACGACCGAACTTCTTTCGGGACGGAAATGTCGATTCAAAATGTTTTCCAAGTCACCGATGGTCATTTTTTCAAGCGTCGGCACGACCTCAAAAAGCGTATCCCCGTTCATTTCATAGCGGGTGAACTGCGTCGCAATGAACTCAGGGCTGTTCAGTTGTTTCAGGAACGTCCCGATTTTCCGTTTTTTGGCGAGCCGCACTTCCTCTTCCCCTAATCCCTGTTGTTGATAAGCGTCCACCGTTTCATTCAACAAAGAAACGAGCCGGTCGGGATCTTTCGTGTCACCCCCAATGGCGGAAAACCCAAACGACCGCTCCATCGTAAAATCAGCGGAAAAACTATTGTCAATGACGCCTTCTTTATATAATTTTTCATAGGTGCTCGACCCAAGCCCAAACATCACGTCCAAGAGCAGTTGCACCCCTAATTCATACGCAAGCCCGGGCAGTGGGTATTGCTCATTGGGTTCTTTATACCCAAGCAAACATTTCGGTGTTTGCACGTTCATTTCAATCTTTTTTTCTCGCTCAAAACTTTCTTGTGGCTCAGCACCATACGTGCGCGCGAGCGTATCGGCTTCCGGGAATGATTTCTGCTCCTGATTGGCTTTCACGAGCTGAATCGTTTCCTCGGGATCCACCGGGCCGACCACAAACAAAACCATATTGGAAGGATGGTAAAACGTTTGATAGCACGTATATAACATATCCTTTGTAATGTCATCGATGGATTGGACGGTCCCAGCAATGTCAATACGCACCGGATTATTTTTGTAAAGCGCACTGATCAGTCCAAAAAATAACCGCCAGTCGGCGTCGTCGTTATACATGTTTATTTCCTGGCCGATGATCCCCTTTTCATTCTCCACCGTTTCCTCGGTAAAATACGGGGATTGTACAAAATCCAACAGCGTTTCTACATTTGCTTCTACTTCACTCGTGCCAGAAAATAAATAAGCCGTTCTCGTGAAACTGGTGAAGGCATTTGTTTGGGCACCACGCTTACTGAACATATCAAACGCGTCGCTCCCATCTTCCTCCTCAAAAAGTTTATGTTCAAGAAAATGAGCGATGCCGTCAGGAACTTGCAACATCTGATCACTGTTTATAGGGGTAAACGTTTGATCGATGGAGCCGTAGTCCGTGGTGAAAATAGAAAACGTCTTGTTATGGTCGGCTTTTGGCAGAACGTACACGTTTAGCCCATTGCTCAATCTCTCCATATAGATCGTTTCATCGATCTGCTCGTAATGCTGTTTCTCCATTTAAGCTGTTCCCTCCTCGGCGGTCAACAAGTAAACCGTGTCCAGTTGAATCGCTTTGGCAATGGAAATGACGGTGTCCATATCTACTGCCTCGATTTCCCGAAGGCGATCGTCCACTGTTCTGTTTGCTCCGCTAAGCACATTTTGATAGTTCATTTCAATTGCGCCGCGGGCACTGTCCACTTGTTCCAAGATTTGATTTTTAAGCATTTGCTTCGTCGTCGTCAGCTCTTCCTCGGTTATATCGCCGCGCTTCATTGCCTCCAACTGTTCTTGCATGATCCGGGCGGCCTTTTCGTATTGGTCGGGGGCAATACCGGCCATGGCAAAGACAATCCCTTTATAAGGTTCATAACGGGAAGCCGCATAATAGGCGAGGCTTTCTTTTTCCCGAACGTTCACGAATAATTTCGAGTGGGGATAAGCGCCAAGGATACCATTTGTCACGAGAACACCCGTGTATTCGCGGGAGCCGACCGTGTAAGGCACTCGAAAACCGAGGTGTAATTTCGCCTGTTGGATGGATTGTTTTTCCACAACCTCGTTTACCTGAGCCGGCGCGTCATGCATCGTTGCCGTTGAAGCAACGGTTTTCCCCGAGCCAACGTTCTCACCCGCGGAATGAATGGCGTCCGTGATTTCTTCTTTCGTGCCCGGGCCTGTAACAAACAAATCAAATTGATCGTTTCGAATCATACGCTCAAAAGTCTCTTGGAGCTCCTGATTGGTAAGGGCTTCTAATTCTTCAGCGGTACCGAAAGGGTGGACCCCAAAGGGTTCCTCCGCACACATTTCTTCCAGCATACGAATATTCGCATAGCGTGTTTTTTCATCGACAATGTTTCGAATCCGTTGCATGAGCACTTGCTTCTCTTCCTGAATGATGGTTTCAGGGAAGCCTTTTTCCGAACGATTGGGCTTTTGAATGACCGACAACAAAAACGCCAACGCTTTCGGCAAAAGGGGGGATTCGTTTTGTAAATACTTTTCACTTGCCACTTCCATGACAAAAGTCAGCACATGGTTTTCCCCTTTTTTTCCTACATCCGCATAAAAGGTTGCACCATACAAGTCATCAAGAAAATAGCGGATTTTTCTTCTACTTGGGAGTTCTTCGGTACCTGCTTGCAACACTTGCGCGAGAAGGGAGCGAGAAGCTGCCGTCTCCGCTTCCAAAGGGGCCTTTACGTGTAGCACGATCGTCGTCGTTTTGAATGTGTCGCTCGGTTGCCAGTGAACGCGAAGTCCGCCGGCGTTGAATTGTTCTTCTTCTGCCATTCTATCACCTTTTCTTTTGCATTAAGCGGAAAAACTCGGTATGCCCAACCAAGGCAAAGCCACCGTCTATCCACCGGCCTTTTATACTGTTTGATTACCTAACGTTCGTCAAATCATCGTTATCGGGAGGCTGATATAGCACTTGCCGCGGTTTTTTCCCTTCGTACGGTCCAACAATGCCCTGAGCCTCCATCTCGTCCACGAGGCGGGCGGCTCTTGTGTATCCGATACGAAAACGGCGCTGCAACATGGACACGGACGCGGAATTCATTTGCACAACGAGCGATACGGCATCATAATAAAGCTCATCTTCCGGATCGGCGCTTGTTTCCGGCACTTCTTCCGGCATCATCTCTTCCTGATACGCCGCCTTTTGTTGTTCCACAACATCGTTCACAACAGCCTCCACCTCTTCATCGGAGATAAACGCCCCTTGAATGCGCGTCGTTTTATTTGCACCAACCGGTATGAATAACATATCCCCACGGCCGAGCAACTTCTCGGCTCCGCCCGCATCCAAGATCGTACGGGAATCCGTCTGGCTGGAAACGCCAAACGCAATACGTGAAGGGATGTTGGCTTTAATGACACCGGTAATGACATCGACCGACGGGCGTTGGGTCGCGATGATCATGTGAATGCCCGCGGCTCTTGCCATCTGTGCCAGCCGCGTAATCGCGTCTTCCACATCAGAGGAAGCCACCATCATCAAGTCGGCCAGTTCATCGACAATCACGACAATATAAGGCAGCGTTGGCTGCTCTTCCTCTCCTTTCTCATTTTGCTTCCGGATCATTTCATTATACGCATCAATATTACGGGCGCCGCTATTCGAGAAAAGATCATAACGGCGTTCCATTTCAGCAACGACTTTTTTCAATGCCTGCGACGCCTTTTTCGGCTCGGTAACGACGGGGGTTAACAAATGGGGAATGCCATTATAGACATTCAACTCCACCATTTTCGGGTCAATCATCATTAGTTTGACCTCATGGGGCTTCGCTTTCATGAGTATGCTTGTGACAATGCCGTTGATGCAGACACTCTTCCCGCTCCCCGTCGCTCCCGCAACGAGCATGTGGGGCATTTTATGAAGCTCGGCGGTCATCGGTTCCCCGGAAATGTCCCGGCCTAAAGCGACGGACAATACATGGGAGCTTTGCGTTTTTTTCGATTCCAGCACTTCCCGCAAAGTAACCATCGAAATATCCTGATTGGGCACCTCTATCCCTACAGCGGCCTTCCCCGGAATCGGAGCTTCAATTCGTATGTCTTCTGCTGCAAGCGCCAAGGCAATATCATCGGTGAGACTGACTATTTTGCTCACCTTGACGCCTGTCGCCGGTTGCACTTCATATTTTGTGACCGCGGGTCCCAGATGGACCTCATTCACTTGTGCTTGTACCCCGAAACTTTGCAATGTGTCTTCCAGTTTTTTTGCATTTGAAGAGACATGACTGCGATCATTCGTCTGTTTGTTTTGAACAGGCGCGCTCAATAGCTTCACCTCCGGCAGCCGATAATCTTCGTTGGTCGTTTCAGAGGTTAATAGCGGGGCCGTTTCGCTATCTTTGCTGTCTCCTGTTTTCTTTTCCGTCGATGGTTTCGTCTGTACGTTTGTTGATTTCGCTGGCGTTTCCTTATAAGCCTGTTCCTGAAAATTGTGAATCACCGGACGTCCGTCTTCATTGGGTTTCCCCGTCCCGCTTGTCCGCGCGGCTTCCTTGCCGGACGTTGCCTGTTTCTTCGCTTCATTGGCTGTTTCAGTGGATTGAGGAGCTTGCCCGCTTCCCGATTGTCGACCTGTGCGGAAGTTCTTGAAAGATGCCACGAGTGTGGCATTAACTGCTTTCAGGCGATTATAAACCCACATTCCGCTATCTTTTAATGACGTTCCGCTTAACAAAATAAAACCGATCACGACAAGCAATAAGCTAATCACTTGCGTGCCCGGAACATCAACTAAAAATGTTCCGGTGGCATACCCTAACGCGCCGATCATCCCGCCGCCAAGATCATCGGCTTGGCCGGTCAAGTCCATCGTATAAAGCCGGAAGGTGTTCATCAGCACCGAACCATCTTGAAATGGGCCACTGTTTGCCAAGTTCTCGAAGAGGCCTAAATGGCTGTAAAGCAGAATGGTAAACATAATCGTATAAACGCCCGCCAATCGACGAGACCAAAAGCTCACGAAGGCACGCCGAAAAATAAGCGTAAGCGCAAATGCATATAAAAGCACAGTGAGAAAATGATGCCATTCCCCGGCAAAAAAACGAAAAAGTTGTATGATAATCGTTCCTACAGGGCCGTAAGAAAATGTGGCTATCACGGCGAGAGCGAGGAGAATCAATCCTGATAATTCAAATTTAAGTTGGCTCGTCCATTCCTGCTGTTTCTTTCTTCTGCGTTTTTTCTTTTTGGTCGCCAAAATATCCCCCTCCTTCCTGAACTCCTTTCATGATAACGTAAATATTTTACAATGGATGTCACTTCTTGCGATCAATGGTAACACCTGGTCATTATAACATAGACCCGAACCATCCTTCACGGCTTTTACGCTCTTTTCGATCACGACACACGAAAACAATGCAGCTGTTCCGCGCAATGATCAACGTTTTTTAATTTAAATTTTTCAGACTTCTTTGTATAAGGTTGGAAATTCCAACCCTGTGCCTCTATTCTTCGGTCTTCCATCTGCTTCCGGGCTGATACGCATCATTCAAATAGTCATTCGGATCCGGACTCACCAAACGTTGAACAATCCAAGCCCCTTCCTCGTTCTTTTGTAGCATTACCATGCCGGAAGGCGTATCTTTATATTTTACTTCCGTGTCGTTTTTCTCTGCCATAACGTCCTCGAGTGGAAGGTGGGTGTAGAGGGTCATTGCAACATCTCTCCTTGTTCCGCTTCTTTTTGCCGGATCAGTTCATTCAGCTTTCGAATGGCCGGTCCCACACCCCCGGGGGAATGGATCAGCCCATGATCGACGGCATCTTTTCCAATTACATTCGTACCAATGTCTCTGGAAAGGTTCCCCTTTGCAAACATTAATTCCCGAAACTTATCATCATCCACATTGGAATGACTCGTGACAAACTGAATGATGCGCTCCTGCATTTCCTCGATATATTCAAATGTTTGCGGCACGCCGACAACCATTCCATTTAATCGGATAGGATGGATCGTCATCGTCGCTGTTTCGGCAATAAAGGAGTGATCTCCCGCGACGGCGATGGGAACACCAATCGAATGCCCGCCACCAAGCACGATCGTAACCGAAGGCTTGTCCATGCTTGCCACCATTTCCGCGATCGCCAAACCTGCCTCCACATCGCCGCCAACGGTGTTTAACACGAGTAAAAGCCCTTTGATGTTTGGGTTTTGTTCAATCGCGACCAACTGGGGAATAATGTGCTCGTACTTGGTCGTTTTGTTTTGCGGCGGCAATTGCATATGTCCCTCGATTTGTCCGATCACCGTGATAACATGAACGTCCGAGTCCGCTTTCGGAACGTTCGTTTGCCCTAGCGACTGGATTTTATCGACGAGCCCCTGCGCCGTCTCATCGGACTGTTTATTTGGTTGCTCATTCGGTTGGTTCGATTCTTGTTGTTCTACCATATTACCTACCTCCTTTATGCCTTTTATTATTGGAGAGCTTTTGCTCATTCATACATTAGAAAAACTTGGCTTCCGCCAAGTCTTAATGGCGGAAGCCGTAGTTTTTCTTATACTATTATCTATAAAATTTTTATTTTCTTATGTGTAGAAAAATAATTGCAGCGGCACATTCGTTTCCCATACAATGGGATAAGTATACATTTTTCAAAATTGAAGGACGCTCATCCAAACAAGTGAACGCTACGTTCATATCCTGTCGTATATTCAATAAAAGGAGGATTATCCAAATGAGTTACTATCATAAAAGAAATAAGAAAGAATTTTACGACGTTGATCACAACATGAAAAAAGTTCATGTGAAAAATGATCACGACAACAAAAACCGTAATGACCTTGATAACGAGAACTTCTTAAAAGACAAGAATTACAATGTTAACCATTCAGAAGTTAAAAATAGCGGTAACGCTTATGTAGATGTTCACGTGGACTCAGAAGCTTTGGCACGCCTACGTGCAAAGACCGATCAAAATGTTAAGTCAAATCAGTCCATTGACGAGGGAGGACATGGGAAAAGATATTAATCATGGAGGTGTGCGAGGTGCTAAACCAATAGCACCTCTATGCCTTTTTGGATCAAGGGGAGGAATACATCGTGTACAGACGTAGTGACGTTATCCCACAGGTGGAATCTCAGTCATTGGTAAAAGAGAGCGGAAACTCGGATGTTGATGTGACGGTTAACGTCGAGACAACGGCCCTCGCTTATGCACTTGCTTGTTATTATTACGCGGACGGACGACTGGATAAAAAGCAATACGAAACGATGCTCAGGGAAATGGATCACCAATTTGAAAATCGTGGATTTAAAACATCGCGATCGGCAGAAAATGATCGGCCGGCTCAACACCGTCCATTTTGGCTTCAATAATAAAAAATGCTTGCTCCCCATTTTTCGGAAGCAAGCATTTTTATTTTACCATGCGTTCTGATTCACACTTCCATAATAATCGGCAAAATCATCGGTCGCCGTTTTGTTTTATCAAAAAGGTAACGGCTAAGGACGTCGCGAACGTTGCTTTTTAACGATGACCACTCGTTTACGTTATCCTCCATGCACTCGCGCAACGTTTCGGTCACCTTTTGTTTCGCTTCATCCAACAATTCTTCGGATTCTCGGACATAAACGAATCCGCGGGAGATAATGTCAGGGCCTGAAACAAAGGCATTGGTTTTTTTATTTAAAGTGACTACGACAACAAGGATGCCATCCTTGGACAACAACCGACGGTCCCTCAATACGATATTTCCTACGTCGCCGATGCCAAGGCCATCGACGAGAACATTTCCTGCCTGGACTTTCGTGCTTTTGGTCGCATTTTTTTCTTCAAGCTGCAACACTTCTCCGTTTTGCAGCAAATGGATTCGTTCGGGACGAACACCGGTCGTTTTCGCCAAATTTCCGTGGGCGATTTGCATACGGTATTCTCCTTGAATCGGGACAAAATGGCGCGGCTTCATAAGATTAAGCATAAGCATGAGTTCTTCTTGGCTGGCGTGTCCGGATACATTCACATTTTTATCGGAGTGAACGACTTCTGCTCCGACTCTATAAAGAAAATCCACCACACGTCCAATCGATTTTTCCTTTCCCGGGGTCGGGCTTGCCGAAATCACGACGGTATCCTTCGGCATAATCGAAAGTTGACGGTCGGTTCCTTTCGCCATTCGATGCAATCCGGAGGTAGGCTCCCCTTGGCTGCCTGTGGAAATTATCGCGATGTTTTCCCCTTTATGCTTGGACAATTCTTCGACATTAATCATTAATTGTTTGGGGACACGCAAATAACCGAGCCGCTTGGAAATTTGGATATTTTTCTTCATCGACTCGCCGACCACTGCTACTTTACGATTCGTTTCCTTGGCTGCATCAATGACTTGTTGGATACGGTATATATTTGATGCATACGTACTGACAATCACTCGGCCCATTGCTTCCCGAAACACTGCTTTCATTCCCGGTTCCGTTTCTTTTTCCGAAGGAGTTGTGCCCGGGATTTCCGCGTTGGTGCTATCAGACAATAGGCAGAGGACGCCTTTTTTTCCATATTGTGTCATTCTGCCGACATCGGCAAATTTGTGATCCGCAGGTGTCTGGTCAAATTTAAAATCTCCGGTGTATACCACGTATCCCTGTGGGGTTTCAAGGGCAACACCGACACAATCGGGAATGCTGTGGCTGACCCTGAAAAATTCAACTTTCACGTTGCCGATTTTCACTTTATCCCCTGAAGAAACGGTTTTCAATTCCGTTTTCTTTAGCAGGTTCTGGGCTTTCAGATCCCCTTCAATAAGGCCGAGGGTCAGCTTTGTGCCATACACGGGCACCTGTAGTTTTCGTAACACATAAGGCAAAGCGCCACAGTGATCTTCGTGCCCGTGGGAGAGAATTATTCCTTTCACACGATCGCTATTTTGGACGAGATAAGATATATCGGCAATGACAATGTCGACGCCGAGCATATCATCTTCCGGAATCATTTGACCCGCGTCCAAAACGATCATTTCATCGTTCACTTCCACTACGTACATATTTTTGCCTGTTTCACCAAGTCCGCCCAAGGCAAAAACACGTACTTTACTTGTCGATTCATGCTTCGGCAATATCAGTTCCTCCTATTGTTATGTTTGGCCATCGTTGTCCGTCAAAACGATGTAGCTCGCTGCGTTACTCATTCTGGATGCCAGCAGTGAGAATATGTCCGTTTTTTCTTCCCACTTTTCTCCACGCTTAAAGCTTAATGTTTCCCGAACGAATGAACTGCTAGTTAGTATACCCTAATTGCCCGCTTCAAGACAAGCAGAATGACTGCGATTTTTTTTGTGTAGCACTTTACGTGTATGAAAAAACGGGGGCAAGAAGAGCGGGGAAGGTTTTGAAAATGTACGCTTATCGCCAAGATGCAAAGTGAGAAGGTCATACGTTCTATATATCGGCGAGACCGCCAAAAAAAGATCGATGGACGTTTCCTCCCCGGTTTTGAGGCCAAAATTTTCGCATAGTCTTGATTTTGTCTTCATTTTTCCCCTTCAAAGACAAAATATTTGTAATATATATAATTTTGTCGTTAATCTACCGGTTTGAAGACAAAACTTCCGCGCCAGCCGTAATTTTGTCCTTATACGCGTTTTTCAAGGACAAAACTATCGCATTGCTCGTTTTTTTGTCTTTAGTATCACCCGATTACAAGCGCCATCAACCCAAAAAAGAAGAGGCACTAAAAACCTCTTCTCCCGCTTAATTTTTTATTCGGAAATCCGCCGTTCATGGTTCTGACTATCTGCTAAATGGAACACGCCATGAAGCGCGTTGACAGCCCCGTGCATCTCTTCGTCACGAACGAGCACCCAAATGGTAGTATGAGAATCCGTTGCTTGCAAAATATCAATCCCCGCTTGATAAAGCGCGCTCGTCATTCGTGATACAACTCCGGGAACGCCGGTCATTCCGGCCCCGACCGCTGAAACCTTTGCGCACCCTTGCAATAGTTTCTGTGGATAGTTCATGTCATTGAGATTTTGTTCCACGAGTTGGCTTTTCCCTTCCGGAACGGTGAATACGATCGACGTTGGGTCAATATTAATAAAATCGACACTTACCCCTTCTGCCGCCATACGCTCAAAAATGACCGAAGCCGCTTGCATATCCTCCTGCTGTTTAGGCACAATCACTTGCGTAATCCGACGGACATACGTGATACCGGTCACGAGGCCTTCCCGAACATCGCTTCCCGGCGTATGAGTTTGAGCGGTCGTGATGAGGGTGCCGCCATTGGACGCGGAGGACAGCGAGCGAATACGGATCGGAACTTTTGCGTGCATAGCGATTTCTACCGCTCGTGGATGGATGACTTTCGCACCCTGGTGAGCCAAATTTGAGACTTCCGTATACGTTAACGTCTTCATTGGACGCGCATCGCCCACGATACGCGGATCGGCGGTCATAATGCCGTCAACGTCCGTGAAAATATCCACGAATTCTGCCTGCAAAGCAGCACCGAGTGCAGTTGCGGAAGTATCACTTCCCCCGCGGCCAAGCGTCGTCGTTTCCCCGCTTTCCGATTCTCCCTGAAAACCGGCAACAACAACGACGTCCACCTCTTCCAAACGCTTGCGCAAATGCCGCGTATCCATTTCTGTTATGCGGGCGCTGCCAAACTCTTCTGTCGTGCGAAACCCAGCCTGTTTGCCGGTAAGCGCGGATGCCTTCAGGCCTTCTGCAATCAATAAGTTCGTAAACACGACAGAGGAAATCACTTCGCCGGTGGATTGCAACATGTCACGTTCACGTTTTGGCAGGGCTGAGTCACCTTCGGAAATCAAGTTTAACAACGTATCCGTTGCATAGGGATCATTCATGCGTCCCATTGCAGATACGACCACCACCACTTTGAACCCGGACTGCATCGCGCTTTTAACGTGACCGGCAGCTTTTTGGCGGAGCGTCTCCGATTGGACAGACGATCCGCCATATTTTTGCACTGTAATTCTCATCGCTTGGTAAGTCCCAACTCAACGAGACTTTCTGCAATTTGTACAGAGTTGAATGCCGCTCCCTTTAACAAATTATCGGAAACGACCCAAAGGTGATAGCCATTTTCTGCATCAAGATCTTGGCGCACACGTCCGACGAAAACATCCGGCAATCCTTTTGCATCTGTCGCAAGCGGGTATGTCTGTGTAGCTGGATCATCTTGTAAGGTGATACCCGCGCCCTCTTTCAGGACCCCTTGCATATCTTTTGCCGTCGCGCCACCCTTTTCTGTTTCCACATACACAGACTCCGAGTGGGACGTTTCGACGGGCAAGCGTACGCACGTCGCTGAAACGGGGAGATCAGAATCGTTCAGAATTTTTTTCGTCTCATTGACCATTTTCATCTCTTCAAACGTATACCCGTTATCTTGAAAGACATCAATTTGTGGAATCGCGTTAAAAGCGATTTGATAATGCTTTTCATCTTTGGATACCGGTAGCAATTCCGGCGAAATGGCTTCGTCATTTAAAATTTGCTGTGTTTGTTCATACATCTCATCCACAGCACTCAACCCCGCGCCTGAAACGGCCTGATAGGTGGAGACAATGACTTTTTTCAATCCATAAGCTTTCTTGATCGGCTCCAGCGCCACGACCATTTGGATCGTGGAACAATTCGGATTGGCGACGATGCCCTGATGCTTGTGGAGATCGCCCTCATTGACTTCAGGGACGACGAGCGGCACCTGTTCATCCAGCCGATAAGCGCTCGTATTATCGATCACCGTTGCTCCCCGCTTGACAGCCTCCGGCGCCAATTGTTTTGATACAGAACCCCCGGCGGAAAAAAATGCAATGTCTACCCCGTCGAATTGTTCGGGTGTAGCTTCTTCAACCGTAAGTGTTTCTCCGTTGAAATCGATTTTCTTTCCCGCTGATCGCGGGGACGATAACACTTTCAACGTTTTGATCGGAAATGATCGTTCAGCGAGTGTTGTTAGCAGCTGTTGCCCGACTGCGCCTGTTGCTCCAACAAGTGCTACATTTAATCCTTCTTTTTTTACCATACTCCGGTACCTCCTCGATTGTTTTGCTAATCTTAAACAAAGTCATTTACACGTTTCATTGTTAAAATAAGAACTCTGTCCTTAAAATATAAGAATATCGGTATTTTGGCAACAGCTATGAGCGACTAATCATTAAACTTTTCAATGATGAGCGGTTGATATTGTTCCCCACGTATCGCTGCTTCAATGGTTTGCGGTATATCTTCCATTCTCGAGACGAGAGATGTAGGTTTCTTATAAGGATGATCCTGGCCGAGCGGAACGAAATACACATGATGCATTTGCAACAATTTCGCCAAATTGGTGGCGTTTAGTCCGAGGGCATCATTTGTGGAAATAGCCAAGACTACCGGAGCGCTGTTTCTTAAGGTTGCTTTTGCCGCCATTAATACCGGAGAATCGGTTTGGGCATTGGCAAATTTGCTCATGGAACTTCCGGTCATCGGTGCGATTACCATCGCATCCAGCGGTGTTTTCGGACCATAGGGCTCTGCTTTTGGGATTGAGTTTACCGCTTCTTGGCCAGCGGCCTTTTCAATGGACTCCAGCCAGTGGTTGGCGGTTCCGAATTTTGAATCTGTCGTTTGCACCGTATGACTTACAAAAGGGGTCACTTCCGCCCCTTCATCTTGAAGCCCGTTAATCATCGGAATCACTTCTTCCAACGTGCAGTGGGATCCTGTCAATCCAAAACCGATCCGTTTCCCGTCGAGCAACATCTCCATCATCCTTTCTTATTTTCAGCGTTCAGTATCGCCAACGTTATAATGGCGAGAATCTCCCCGGCCGTTTCGGGAGCTACTTTTCCCGGTAATCCCGGCGCTTCTTGCGCATGTAATCCAAGTTGACCGGCAGCTTCCATGTCAACACCTCCAGGGCGACTCGCGATGTCAAGGACATAGCAATTTTCCTTTACACAAGGTAATGTATCTTTCGTAAGAATGGGTACCGGAATGGTGTTGATGCAAATATCGGCACACGCAAGTTCCGTTTCCATGCTGCGTAAACTTATTGAAAAATGGCCTGCTTGATGAGCTCTTGCCTTTTCGGTATCATCATCTGTCCCAACGGTTACTTTTGCTCCAACCGATTGAAAAAGGTCGGCAATCGTCATTCCACAACGGCCAAAACCAAGGATGACAACAGATGCTTTGTGCACGGTAACCGTTGTGTGCTGCATCGCCAGCATCAATGCCCCCTCCGCTGTTGGAACAGAATTGTAAACAGCGACATCATCCCTTTCCATCCAACAGATGAGGGTTTCTTCCATGTCCTTGAGAAATTCCGTTCGGATGCCGGAGAAAATAATACAGTTATTTGGCTTTTTTGTAAGCATTTCCCGGGTAACGATCAGCGCTTCCGGTGCATATTGCGCTTCTACCTTTCCGTCCGCGTCCACCCCACTGACGGGGAAAAGGATCGCGTTCAATTGCTCCCAAGGCACTGCCGATAATGGATGTGCGGTCACATTGGCATCCGGGAAAGAGCATTGGTCAAATCCGACCACCGTGATATGAGCAACAGTTTTTTTCAATCGATGCACAAGTTCCACTTGGCGGCGATCTCCCCCGATGACAGCGACATGTACGATGAGCTTCACCTCCTTTTGACCATTGCCCTATAGATTATGAGCAGACGCACAGTTCTGTGCGGTTTTTCAGCTTTTCAAAACGTCTAATAAGTATATTGCAAGGCAGGGGAGGCAATGAGTGCGTGGTGGCTTTGTGATATTGGCGGAAAAAACTGCTTTTCAGGGATCGAGAAGTGATCCATGGCCATCTCCCGCATAACAAAAAGGGGAAAATAAACGAGGCAAAACACTTGCACCAACGATCGCAAAACGGCTGAATTGAGCGGTCATCGCTTCCGATTCTGTGTAAGGCCGTCTGTTGGGACCATGTCTCGGTTAATTAGCGGGAATGTTTTGGCCTCGCTCCCCTTGCGTGAGGACATTTTGCACCACCCACAGCCGTCTTTGTGGCCGAATGGCTTAAATTCAATCAAATTCCCATCATGGTCCCTAAAAAGTGAAAAAAGACCCCCAAAAGGAGCCTTTTTTCATAGTCGTCTTACACATTCACACCGAACGATTGACAATAATCATGTCTTCACCAATCGTATGAATATGATGCCAGCGAATCTCGAGCGTTTCTTCATTTTTTCGGAAAGGACTCCATCTCGTTGTTGGAAACAAGAACGCTTCAATTTCACCGGTCGAAGCATTGACACGTGCATCTAATCTTCCGGGAACGCCAAGACGCTCGCCTTGTTCAAAATCAACAATTTCTTTTGCACTCATTTCGCTTAATCGCATACGATCCCCCCTTGTTAGGTGTTTGAGAGAGCCGATCGCCGGCGGCCGCACAAGTCGCGTTCTTTAAAAATTTATGCCAATGGCGACAATTTAGAACGACCCTTCGTTGACACTCCCACAGTTAAAGCAATGGGATTCTAAAGTGCTAAACCGTTCTCCATCCATTTCTGCTTCGAACTAGCCTTTAGTTAAGGGCTGTGTCATCAGCCCGTCCTGTTTCGTTCTAAATACCTTCGGTATTCATGTGCCTTACAGGCGGTGGTACTGTTACCATAACACTAGGTTTTAAGCTGTTTTATCCGACAGCCCACTTACAGCTTTATGTTCATCGCAGCGTTTACATCCGAGTGGTTTGTATACGCACATTTCACGCAAGAAACGTATGTTTCTTTCGATTGCTTTTATCGGTATGACCACATTTACACATTTGCGATGTGTGGTGTGTATATTCATCATAACCCAATAGCCAATTCGAGAATTGTGTATTCAGGACAGTCATTTTTTCAAATATTTCTTTTTTCTTTTGCGTTGGTTTTAGCAATTCTAACTTCAAAGAAATCGCCTCGTGAATATCTTGTCACACGAACATACGCTTGTATAAAAATACACCTAAAAAAAGCGATTCATCCCACTCCTAAAGAAGTGGGCTTTTTCGCTTTATTCTCGGTAATTTTCCGTCCGGGCTTATGATCGATAGGGCATAATCTTTCTCATAAACTTTCTTCGCGACTTCTTGGATATCTCGCGTCGTCACGGCATCTATTCGTTCCGTTACCGTGTCCAGCGAAGGGTGGCTTTCGAGGCTCAACTCATTTTTTCCGTTTCGGCTCATCCGACTGCTCGTGCTTTCCAATCCAAGAACCATGCTTCCTTGCACTTGAGATTTTACATTATCCAAATCTTTGCCACTTACCTGTTCATCGGCAAAATGCTCGACCATCGACAAAATCGCCTCTAAAACTTCATCCACATGCGTTGGAGCGGTTCCGGCGTAAACCGTTAACATCCCTCCGTCGCGATAAGCTAAATGATCGGAAAACACGGCATACGCAAGCCCACGCTGTTCCCGGATTTCTTGGAACAAGCGGCTGCTCATGCTCCCTCCCAATAATTGATTGAATAAGACCATCCCATAAATGTTATCTTCGTGAATAGGGACTCCGTTAAAACCGAGACAAAGATGGGCCTGCTCAATCCTTTTTCCCCGTGCTTCCTTTTTGTTGAGCAGTACAGGCGGTGCTTCATGCCAAGTGGAGGCCTCTTTTGCCGAGAAGGCGGAAAATTGAGATTCTGCAAAAGATAACAGTCCATCATCGATTTTTCCCGCCATTGATAGAACGACGTTATCAGGCCTGTAATGGGTATGAATAAAATCATATAATTGTTCACGGCTAAAGGTGGGGACCGTTTTTTCCGTACCAAGGATCGGTCGGCTTAAAGGATGGCTACCGTAAGCGACGGCATCGAGATCATCATGCACAACATCATCGGCTGTATCCTCCACCATGCGGATTTCTTCCAGTACGACATTCCGTTCTTTTGCCAACTCGTCTTCATCAAAAACGGAGTTAAAAAACATGTCACTTAAAATCTCCACGGCTTCTTTCCCGTGTTTATCCATTACTTTCGCGTAAAAACATGTATATTCTTTCGCCGTAAAGGCGTTTACATATCCGCCGATACGGTCAAAGCTTTCTGCGATCTCGGTGGCCGATCTTGTTTTTGTTCCCTTAAAAAGCATATGTTCAAGAAAATGGGTCATGCCGTTTTCTGCTTCATTTTCATCCCTCGATCCCGTGTATATCCATATGCCGATGGCAAGCGAGCGTACATGTTCCATCGGTTCATAAACGAGGCGAAGCCCGTTTGGCAAATTCATTCGTTGAACAATAACTCATCGTCCTCCTCTTCCTCTGTTTGTTTTTGTGATAGGGTCACGCGATTTTCGCTCATGACGTTTGAGATCGTTCCAATCTCCAAATCCTTGCCCCGAATCTGCTCAATCATCGTGCCGATGCCTTTAGCTGTCGGTTTTGTCGGGTGCATCAGGACAGTTGCTCCCGGGTGGATTTGATTCGTGACTCGTTCCACCATAGCATCTGGGTCAGGGTTTTGCCAATCAATCGTATCGACGGTCCAAAGCACGGTATACATGTCCAGTTCGCGGGCAATTTCCACCACTTCGTTACTGAAACTTCCCGATGGCGGAGTAAACCATTGCGGCTTTTCATTTAACGTTGCTGCAATCACTTCATTTGTGTCCTCCAATTCGCTTCTTATTTCTTCCGTTGATAAAGAAGCCATATCAGCATGAGAATAAGCATGGTTGCCGATTTCATGGCCTTCTTCCTTAATCATGCGAGCGAGACGCGGATAGTCGCGAACCCAAGCCCCCTCCAGGAAAAAAGTTGCCTCTACGTCTTGTTCGTTTAATTCATTTAAAATTGCCGGAAGGTGTTCGTTTCCCCAAGCAACATTTATGACTAAGCCGACCATCGGCTTGTTCGGATTCGCTTTATAAAATGGCGTTGGCGGCAAATCTTCGTAGGAAACTTCAGGGGTCCTATCACGGAATACAAGAAGTTCCTCGGCGTAGCGGTCATGATCTTTCATGTTTTCGTATGATTCGGAAACATCAATCACACGACCGTTATAACCGGGGACTCCTTTCCAAACGTCATCAATGAAAGCGTCAATGGGGGGTTCATTGAACTCCTCTTCCGCCTCTTGGATCTGCTGGCGGATGTCTTGTCCGCTTTCTTCCGTTTGCAATTCTTCTGCTTCTTCTGTCCATGTATCCACCGTGTCCTCCGATGTATGCGGAATTTGCCAAGCGGTAAAACCTACAATGACAACGAGAAAGCCTATGAATAGTTGCAAAAATCTCGTTTTAAACATCATTTCGCTCCCCCCTCGTCCCATTTTATGCGAGAGTTCAAGCGTTATGTTAGGTTCGTAAGGTCATGTTTAAACAAAAAAAGACAGTAAAAAAACTTGGTTGTTCGACCAAGTTTCTCTTTCCTGTGATTCATTATTCTTCGCTTAACAACGCTTTTCGGGATAGATTTACACGGCCTTGATTATCAATTTCCGTCACTTTCACGTTCATCGTATCCCCGATCTTTACAACATCCTCTACTTTATTTACCCGCTCTTTTGCCAGCTGGGAAATGTGGACGAGTCCGTCTCTTCCTTTAAACAATTCCACAAAAGCTCCGAATTTCTCAATTCGTTTCACTTTTCCTTCGTAGATTTGCCCGACTTCAACCTCGCGGACGATGTCCTCGATCGTCTTTTTCGCTTTTTCATTCGCGCTTGCATCCGTCGAAGAAATGTAGACGGTGCCGTCTTGCTCAATATCTATTTTCACGCCTGTATCTTCGATGATTTGGTTGATCATTTTCCCGCTCGGTCCGATCACATCGCGGATTTTGTCCGGTTTGATATACATAGTGAGGATTTTCGGCGCGTAAGCAGACAATTCCGGGCGCGAAGCGCTAATGACATCAAGCATGCTTTTTAACACTTGCATACGAGCATTTCGTGCTTGCTCAAGGGCTTCTTGCAACACTTCACGAGTAATGCCTTCAATCTTAATGTCCATTTGCAAGGCGGTAATCCCTTCAGATGTTCCGGCCACTTTAAAGTCCATGTCCCCGAGAGCGTCTTCCATCCCTTGAATATCGGTCAACACGGTTACGTCCTCTTCTTCTTTTACAAGTCCCATGGCAATTCCGGCAACAGGTGCTTTGATTGGAACGCCGGCATCCATCATCGCGAGCGTGCTCCCGCAAATGCTTGCTTGTGATGAGGAACCGTTGGATTCCAAAACTTCGGAAACGAGTCGGATCGTGTAAGGAAACGTATCCTCGTCGGGAATGACTCTCTCCAATGCCCGTTCACCAAGTGCGCCGTGCCCGATTTCCCGACGCCCGGGCGCTCTCATCGGGCCTGTCTCGCCCACGCTAAAAGGCGGAAAGTTGTAATGGTGCATAAATCGTTTCGATTCTTCTTCGCCGAGCCCGTCGATGATTTGCACATCCCCGAGGGCGCCCAACGTGCAAACGCTGAGGGCTTGTGTTTGTCCGCGCGTAAATAATCCCGAACCGTGGGTCCGCGGCAAAAGCTGAACTTCAGATGATAGATCACGGATGTCTTCGGGTGTTCGTCCATCGGGACGAATATTTTCTTTCGTGATCAAACGGCGAAATTCTTTTTTGAGAAAGCTTTGCAAAATTTCCTTTACATCTTCGTGATATTCTTCGTCAAAATTGGCGACGATGGAGGCTTCCACTTCTTGAATGGCAACATCACGCGCGTGTTTTTCTTTCACGAGCACGGCTTCTTTCAGTTGCCCCTCGGCTTGATGTCGGACGTCTGCTTCCAAACCCTCATCCGGTTGTTTCAACGTCACTTCCATTTTTTCTTTGCCGCATTGAGCGACGATTTCTTCTTGGAATGTGACAATTCTTTTTATTTCCTCATGGGCAAACAAAATGGCTTCCAACATCTTTTCTTCGGATACCTCGTTGGCACCCGCTTCGACCATGTTAATGGCATCTTTCGTTCCCGCTACCGTAAGCTCCATTTCGCTGTTTTCCGCCTGATCGCTCGTCGGATTGACGACGAATTCGCCATCGACAAGCCCAATTTCCACGCCGGCGATGGGGCCCGCAAACGGGATGTCCGAAATCGAGAGCGCCAGCGAAGATCCAACCATCGCTGCCAGTTCCGGAGATGCGTCCTGGTCCACACTCATCACCGTGCTGATCACCTGGACATCATTGCGGAAACCATCGGGAAACAATGGGCGAATCGGTCGGTCAATAAGCCTGCTCGTCAACGTGGCCGCTTCCGACGGGCGTCCTTCCCGCTTAATAAATCCCCCGGGAATTTTTCCGGCTGCATACAAACGCTCTTCATAATTCACCGTTAATGGAAAGAATGGCAAGTCTTTTGGTTCTTTTGAGCCGGTCGCGGTGGTGAGCACAACGCTGTCGCCGTACTTTACAAGCACCGCGCCATTCGCCTGTTTGGCAAGTTTTCCAACCTCAAAGGTCATCGTGCGACCGCCAATATCGAGGGAAAATACTTGTTGCTCTCCTTCCATATATATACCTCCTTTTCCAATTTCGCCTAGGCAGGCGAATACGTTTTCTATACAATCGCTAATGAGCATAACATGGATTTTCGCTAGTTTTGACGAAAGCCCAAGATCTTCCTATACGAGCATCCATACATTTATATTTTTGATAGTGGAAAAAAAGCGGGATGAACACCCCGCTTTTGGTTTATCCTTTAGCAAGCAGCGGGGAGCCGCTGATAGCAAAGAACACCGTTCAGGGAAAGAATACCCTCCCCCCTGACAGTCTCTGTTATCGACGTAGTCCCAGCTTGCGGATAATATCCCTATACCTTGTAATGTCTTTCTTTCGCAGATACGTGAGCAAGTTACGACGCTTTCCTACCATTTTCAGCAACCCACGACGGGAATGGTGATCTTTGTTATGGGTTTGCAAATGCCCGTTCAATTCGACAATTTGTTCCGTGAGGATAGCGATTTGAACTTCCGGAGAGCCAGTATCTGAATCGTGTACTTTATACGTATCGACAATCTCCTGTTTACGTTCTAGACTTAAGGCCATCCTTTCCACCTCCTTTTCAATTTCTCCACTTCCCTCGCTTACCGCCGGTGGCGCGTGTAAGCCAAGCAAATGGCATTAATAGTCATGGGAACAGACTACAACGAATACAATACATTTTTTTTTATGAGAATGCAAGCATCCGTTCCACTTTTCTTTCATTGAAACCATTATTTTAAGCTTTCTTTCCAATGGTGTTCAAAATAATGATAGGCCACGTCCTTGTCTTCTTCCATTTGGGTAATCAGCGCGTCTGCGGAATCGAATTTTACCTCGGGGCGGAGCATTTTCAACCATTTCATCTCTACGCGTTTTCCGTAAATATCGTCATGAAAGGAGAGAAGATGGGCTTCGATCAACGGCTCCGTTTGCTGTTCATGAAAGGTCGGGCGATACCCAAAACTGCAAACAGCCGGGTAATCCATCCCGTCGATTTGCACATACGCGCAGAATACGCCGACAGGCGGCAACACATATGGGGAATCAAGTGCTATATTCGCGGTCGGAAACCCGATCTCCCGTCCGCGTTTATCCCCTTTCACGACTTCTCCATGCACCGAATGGGGGCGTTTCAGCAATGCATTGGCTTGCTCCAATTCTCCGGATTCAATGTGTTGGCGAATACGGGTGGAGCTTACTTTTTCTCCCCCTCTCTCCCATTTTGTCACAGCGGTCGTTTCAAATTCTCCACGGGCATGGGAAGGCAACGTCTCCATGTTGCCTTTCCCGTATTGGCCGTAAGAAAAGTCAAAGCCGGCAACGGCATGAATGACATGAAGCGGAAGGATATAGCCGTCAACAAATTGTTGTGGCGAAAGAGAGGAGAGTGTTGTGTCAAAAGTGACGATAAAGAACCGATCCACTCCCAATTCCCGTACGCGGGCTTCCTTGATCGGCAAAGGGGTCAGTTCGGGATACTCGTCCCCTTCATAATGCTTGGACAGTACCGTGCGTGGGTGAGGATGAAACGTTAAAACCGCCGCTTCGACCCCCTTTTTTTCTGCTTCCGAGATTGCTGTCCGTATCACTTTTTGATGGCCTTCGTGTACTCCATCGAAATATCCAAGCGCCAGCACCACGGGGGAGCGTGCTTCGCGCTCAGCGGCTGTTAATTCCGCCTGTAAATATTCCACTTCCATATCTTCGGCCTCCTCTACTGGAGGTGAGAGGTGGGAGGTGAGAAGTGGGAGGTCTACATCTCACATCTAACCTCTCACATCTAACTTCCTACGTCCAACCTCAGCATTACATCGGGTTTTATCATGCCTTTCTTGCGAGGATGCGGTGTATAAATCGCAAGGGCTTGTTGTTTTTTTGTGAACACAATTCGCTTCGATCGCGGATAATCACTTGCCGGCAAAACGGCGCCGTTTGTAATTTTTCGTAATTCCCGGTCGCTGACTTCGTAGTGAGGGAAATCCCGGAGCACATGTTCCACGGACAACAGAGGTGCTGCTACTCGTCCTTGTTCTAAACGCTCGTCCATTTCCGATATGCTCACGCACGCATTTTGCTCTATGCCTGCACTCATCGTTCTTCTCAACAACGATAAATGGGCGGGATACCCCAGGCGTTTTCCAGCTTCTACCGCAAGCGTTCGGACATAGGTCCCTTTCGAACAAACGACCGAAAAGGGGATAAAAAGATGACCTTGCTCCGGTGACCAGGAGGGATGCCCGGTGCGGTCGAATGCATAAACCGTAACCGATCGGACCGGACGTTCAACGGTTTCTCCCGCGCGTGCATACTCGTAAAGTCTTTTTCCATTGACTTTCACCGCCGAATACATCGGCGGGACCTGCCGGAGTTCCCCGACGAATGATGCGAATGTTCGTTCCAATTCCTCATTCGGTATCGCTTCACGAACTTCTTGGCGGTCGAGCACCTCTCCCGAAGCATCTTCGGTCGTTGTCGAGCTTCCAAGTGCAATCTTACCTTCGTACGCCTTCTCGCCTTCCATTAAAATGGGCACGAGTTTGGTCGCACGACCGACACAAATGGGAAGAACACCCGTGACATCCGGATCGAGCGTTCCCGTATGCCCGACTTCACGGGTGTTGAACCAACGGCGAGCCAAGAGCACGCAATCGTGTGAAGTCATTCCGGCGGGTTTTTCCAACGGCAATATACCACTAAGGTTCATTGGCTTCTCCACCTATCAGAGGGGTGTCATCCCTCTACTCTTCCTTTTTCAGATCATTGATCAATTTTTCAATCCGATTGCCATAATCGATCGATTCATCAAACGCAAACTCAATATCCGGGGTTTTGCGAAGGGTAATGCGCTTGCCGATTTCTGAGCGAATGAACCCTTTCGCTTGACGGAGCGCCTTCAATGTTTCCCCTTCTTCTTCCGAATCCCCCAACACGGTAACATACACCGTGGCTTGCTGGAGATCACCGGTTACGTCAACCCCTGTAACCGTTACAAACTCCACGCGGGGATCTTTCACCTCCCGCATGAGTATATCGCTTAGTTCTTTTTTTATTTGTTCACCGACACGTTGTGCGCGCATTTGACTCATCGTAAACACTCCTTCTTCTCACTACAGCCATTCATATTGGACCGAATGACATTCCAATCCTTCGCTGCCGTCGATCATTTTAAGCACATGCTCAAGCTCTTTCTCAATCACCTTGCGACTATTATTAATACAGGCAATGGAGAGGGATGTGCGTTGCCATACATCTTGATGGTCCATTTCCGAAATAGAGATATTTAAACGGCGAGCCCGGGTGATAAGGCTTTGCAATATCGAACGTTTTTCCTTTAAGGAATAGCAATCCGGCAAGAAGCATTCACAATGGACGATACCGATCATGTTCGCGGAACTTCTTCCATTACATAAGCTTCCATCGTATCCCCTTCTTGCAAGTCGTTAAATTTCTCTAGCGTAATGCCGCATTCATAATTGTTGCTGACTTCCCGGACGTCGTCCTTAAATCGCTTGAGCTCCGCGATTTTTCCGTCATAAATAACCACACCGTCCCGAAGGACACGCACGTAGGAGTCCCGGGTAACCTTGCCGTCGGTTACATAGCTTCCGGCAATGGTCCCGATTCTCGACACTTTAAACAGTTGACGGACTTCAACGTGCCCGATGACTTTTTCCTCGTATTCCGGATCGAGCAGCCCTTTCATCGCAGATTCAATTTCCTCGATTGCATCGTAAATGACACGGTAGAGGCGTACATCAACTTTTTCTGTTTCTGCCATCCGTTTTGCATTCGCACCGGGCCGTACGTTAAAGCCGATAATCACCGCATTAGAGGCGGAAGCAAGAACGACATCCGATTCTGTTACCGCTCCTACGCCCGTATGAATAATATTGACCTTTGCGCCGGCCACCTCAATTTTTTCAAGGGATCCGCGCACGGCTTCCACAGAGCCTTGCACATCCGCTTTAACGATGATGTTGATTTCTTTAATTTCACCTTCTTGAATTTGGTTATACAAATCATCAAGACTGACACGGGAGGTTTGCCGCCGCCTTGCTTCCTTCGCCCGGACCGCGCGTCCTTCCCCGATTTGTTTTGCCTTCTTCTCATCGGCAAATACGAGGAATTGATCGCCGGCTTGAGGTACATCGTTCAAACCGGTAATTTCCACCGGCGTCGACGGTCCCACGCTTTTTACACGTCGGCCGACATCATTCATCATCGCCCGAATACGACCGTGCGTATACCCGACAACGATGGGGTCACCGACGTTCATCGTACCTCCTTGCACAAGCAATGTTGCAACCGGTCCCCGGCCTTTATCAAGCTCTGCTTCAACAACCGTTCCTTGCGCACGTTTTACCGGATTGGCTTTTAACTCTTCCACTTCCGCTACAAGCAATATCATTTCTAGGAGCTCATCGATGCCTTCCCCTTTTACGGCCGAAACATTAACGAAGATAGTCTCCCCGCCCCATGCTTCAGGGACCAGCTCATATTCCGTTAGTTCTTGCATGATGCGATCGGGATTCGCGTTCTCTTTATCCATTTTGTTTACGGCAACGATAATGGGAACTTCCGCCGCTTTTGCGTGGTTCAGTGCTTCCACCGTTTGCGGCATGACTCCGTCATCGGCAGCGACGACGAGAATGGTGATATCGGTCGCCTGCGCACCGCGCGCCCGCATCGTCGTGAACGCCGCGTGGCCGGGAGTATCAAGAAAGGTGACCTTTTTTCCCCCTTCTTCCACTTGATAAGCACCGATGTGTTGGGTAATGCCGCCGGCTTCCGTATCGGTAACCTTCGTCTTACGAATGCCGTCAAGCAAGGTAGTCTTCCCGTGGTCCACGTGCCCCATGATCGTAACGACCGGAGCTCTTTCTTCAAGATCCGCAGGGTCGCCCTCTTCTTCGTAACGTTCAATATCCAACGGATCGATAATTTCTTCTTCTTCAACTTCTACGCCATAATCACCGGCAATTAACTCAATGGAGGTTTTGTCGAGGTCTTCGTTTTTCGTTGCCATAACCCCCAAACCCATAAGCTTTTTGATGAGTTCAGACGTGTCTTTGTTTAATTTCTCGGCCAATTCCGCTACCGTTAAGCTTCCGGCAAACGTGATTTTGTCAGGCGTTTTCGCGGTTTCTTTTGCACGCCGCTTTTGATTTTTATTGCCTCTCCCCCTGCGACCGGGGCCATAGTTTCCTCCTCGTTGTTGGCCGGGGCGTTGGCGTTTTTGATTTTGCCCTTGATTTCTTTTGTCTTGTTTATTTCGTTGCGCTGGTTTTTTATTGTTATTTTGGTTTTGGGATCGTGTTGAATCATTTGATTGTTTTTCTTTGGTTTGTTTCTGATTTTCGTTTTTCCCCATATTCCCATCCTTTTTCTCTGTTGTTTGATTCTGCTCTAGCTGTTTGATTTGTTCGTCATTAATCACAGACATATGGTTGACCACGTTTATGTTTTTCGCCTTTAAAGCCGAAACGACTTCCTTGCTTGATTTGTTAATGGACTTGGCGTATTCATATACTCGCATTTTCGCCATATAATCAACCTCCAACTTCTATTGGTCTAGCATACGGATCATTTTATCGGAAAATCCTTTATCCGTAATGCCGATGACGACACGCTCGTGCTTTCCGATTGCTTCCCCCATCGCTTGCCGTGTCCCCGCTTGCCTGATTGGTATATGATAATGCCGGCATTTATCGCCCAACCGTTTGTTTGTGTTTGTTGATGCATCATCGGAAATAAGAACAAGATGAAAACGTTGTTTTTTAATGCCGTTAATAACAGTTTCTTCCCCGCTAACAACCCTGTTGGCCCGTGTTGCAAGCCCGAGAAATCGGTAAAAATCTTGTTTCATCTGTTTAATTGAAGACGTTCCGTCTCCAGCCTTTCATACGTTTCTTCATCGACGTTTACTTTTAAATGGCGTGACAAAAGATCTTTCTTTTTGGCAAGTGCGAAACATTCTTCTGTGTTTGTAATGTAAGACCCCCGCCCGTTTTTCTTTCCGGTCGGGTCAACGAATACTTGGCCATCCGTGCCCCGAACGATTCGCACGAGCTCTTTTTTGGCTTTCATTTCGCCGGTTACAATGCATTTTCGCAAAGGGGTTTTACGCTTTTTCATTTTTCTTTCTCCTCTACGTCCTCGGTTTCTGGAAGCTCTTCATAGAGATCGTCATCCAAAACATCTTCTTCTATATATTCATCTTCAGCCCTATCTTTATCATCGATCTCATCCTCTTGGAGAGCGGTGCCCGCTTCCCCTTCATCTTCCCCGGGGACCCGAGCGGTAGCCGGATCGTATAATCCTTGCTCCTCTGCTTCCGAAAGGCTTTTAATATCAATTTTCCAGCCCGTGAGCTTCGCTGCCAAGCGTGCGTTTTGCCCACGCTTTCCAATCGCAAGGGACAATTGGTGATCCGGGACGATCACTAGGGTGCTTTTCGCCTCCTCATCGACTTGAACATCGAGCACATTCGAAGGGCTCAAGGCGTTCCCGATGTAGTTCACAGGGTTATCGGAAAAATGAACAATGTCGATTTTTTCGCCTTTCAGTTCATTAACAATTGCTTGAACGCGTTGACCGCGCTGCCCGACACATGAACCAACGGGATCAACTTCGGGATCTTCCGCATGGACGGAAATTTTTGACCGGTCCCCCGCTTCTCTTGACACCGATCGAATCTCAACAGTTCCATCATATATTTCCGGAACTTCAAGTTCAAATAATCGCTTTAAAAGGCCCGGATGTGTACGTGAAATCATAATTTGCGGACCCTTTGTCGTTTTTTCCACTTTCGTAATGTAAGATTTTATTCGATCGTTATGCGCGTAGGTCTCATTCGGCATCTGTTCGCTTTGCGGAAGGATGGCTTCCACTTTTCCTAAATCAACATAGATAAAACGATGGTCCTGGCGTTGGACGATGCCTGTCATAATATCTTCTTCACGATCGATAAACTCTGAGTAAATGATGCCTCGCTCTGCTTCGCGCACTCGTTGAGTAACCACTTGTTTTGCGGTCTGCGCGGCGATCCTCCCGAAATCTTTCGGTGTTACTTCAATTTCGACGACATCATCAAGCTCATAATGCATGCTTATTTCTCTCGCTGCTTCGACGGTAATCTCCAGCCTGGGGTCGAACACTTCTTCAACCACTTGTTTGCGTGCATACACTTTAATTTCGCCATTGTCACGGTTGATGTCCACGCGTACATTCGGCGCTTGGCTGAAATTTCGTTTGTAAGCCGATATCAACGCCGATTCAATGGCTTCGAGCACGATTTCCTTTTCGATGCCTTTGTCCTCTTCCAATGTTGTCAAAGCATCTAAAAAGTCGCTGTTCATAACTACGTAGTCCCCTTTCAGTGAGTACAGTGAAACTTCCATTAACCAAAGGTAAGATTTCTGAGGACAGCGCTGGGAGCAGTCCTATTCAGGGAGGAAGGAAGAATATCTTCCGGGTTACGTCTACCGACACCTGACCTCCGGGGTTACGGCGTTTATCACCGGGATACACCGATTGCTCTATAATACGGACAAACGTGCATTTGCGATCAAGCGCTCCGGCACTTGAAATGCAACGGTCCGTGTCTTTTCGCGAATGTTGATCGTTATTTCTCCATCTTCATAAGCGGCGAGCTCTCCTGTAAACGTCTTTCTGCCATCGACATGCTCATACGTCTTGAGATAGACGTTCTTGCCGACGGCACCCTGAAAATCCTTTGCATTTTTCAGCGGACGTTCCGCTCCCGGAGAACTCACTTCCAAATAATAAGATCCTTGGATGGGGTCTTCTTCGTCTAGTTTTTGGCTCATCCGTTCACTGACGATGCTACATTCCTCAAGTCCTATGCCGTCTGGATGGTCAATAAACATACGCAACACCCAGTTTTTCCCTTCCTTTTTATATTCCACATCGACAAGCTCCATGTTAAGTTCATCAAGCATAGGTTTCGCGATTGTGGCTATGTTCTCCTTCACGTTTGCAGACATATGCTCCCTCCTTTTCAAAACCGTCCATACGATAAGAAAAACTTGGGCTTAGCCAAGTCCAATAGCGAGCCTTCGTTTTTTGCGAAAAATTCTTTCGAGGTACAAGCAGAAAGAGTGGGTACAGGGCCCACTCTTTTCTCCGTACGTATCCATCTGTTGCCAACGTTAAAATATCACAATTTCCCAACGATTGCAAGTGTCGCGGGGACCGAGGGAGCCCTCTTCGCGTAACATTTCCCTTGCTGTTATTTATTTTTGCCAAAATCGAGTGAACCTAAACCTCGATCCCCAGCATCATCTTTTAGCGTCACAAACACCGAACAACATGCTCATGCGTTTAAAAACCATGTACCGTTGTGGGTGACTGAATGATGTCTACGATCGCGCGTTAGGTCACCAATACCGCTCGTTCTTGCCCTGACATTCCGGCTTTGAAAATGAAGATTCACGGGATCCTCCGTATGCAACTACAGGTGATCGTCTATTTCGGTCGTTCTGCACTAGAATAACGAAAGCTGATTCGAATCCGGCAGACCTTCCAGGCAGCCGCTCGTCTCCAAAATTTGAATGACGTTTTTCGTCGCTTTGCTTTTTTGCTGCAAGTCTTCTTTGGATAAAAACTCTCCATTCGCTCGCGCGTCTACGATGTTTTTGGCGGCATTGGCGCCTACCCCTTCCAACGCGCCAAACGGTGGGATCAATGTGTCTCCATCCACGATGAACGTGCTTGCCTCTGATCGATAAAGATCGATCGCTCCGAACGAAAAACCGCGCTCCGTCATTTCCAACGCCAGTTCTAATACCGTCACCAAGCTTTTTTCTTTTGGTGCCGCATCAAACCCTTTGGCTTGGATGTCTTCGATGCGTGCCCGGATCGCCGCGCTTCCTTTTTGCATCGTGTCAAGCTCGAAATCGCTGGCTCGTACGCTAAAATAAGCAGCGTAGAACAGTATCGGATGGTGGACTTTAAAATAAGCGATTCTTACCGCCATCAGTACATAAGCCGCCGCGTGCGCCTTCGGGAACATATACTTGATTTTCAAACAGGACTGAATGTACCAATCGGGGACGCCGTGCTTTTTCATCTCGTCAATCCATTCTTGTTCCAACCCTCTTCCTTTACGGACGAATTCGGTAATTTTAAAAGCAAGCGATGGTTCCAACCCTTTATAAATGAGATTAACCATAATGTCGTCTCTCAGGCCAATCACGTCTTTCAGTTCACAAATCCCATCGCGGATTAATTCATCCGCATTTCCGAGCCAAACATCGGCCCCGTGGGACAAACCGGAAATTTGCAGAAGCTCGGAAAACTTCTTCGGCTTCGTTTCTTCCAACATTTGCCGAACGAAACGTGTGCCGAACTCCGGAATTCCATAGGTGCCAGTTTTGCACATAATTTGTTCCGGGGTGACGCCGAGCACTTCCGGCCCTTCAAATATACGCATGACGTCGGGATCATCCACGGGAACATCGTTCGGATCGATGCCGCTCAAATCCTGCAACATCCGGATGACCGTCGGATCGTCGTGGCCGAGAATATCGAGTTTTAATAAGTTATCGTCGATAGAGTGAAAATCAAAATGCGTTGTTTTCCAACTCGCATTTTTGTCATCCGCCGGGTATTGGACCGGACAAAAATCGTGGATATCTTTATCTCCGGGGACGACGATGATCCCGCCCGGATGTTGACCGGTGGTTCTTTTCGCTCCGGTGCAACCATGGACGAGGCGGTCAATTTCAGCGCCGCGGATATGGTTAATCTGATGGTCATTTTGGTACCCGCGAACGAACCCATAAGCCGTTTTATCCGCAACCGTGCCGATCGTTCCCGCTCGAAACACTTTATCATCCCCGAACAATTCACGGGTATAGGCATGCGCGCGTGGCTGGTATTCTCCGGAAAAATTTAAATCGATATCAGGGACTTTGTCACCTTTAAAGCCGAGAAACGTTTCGAAGGGAATGTCATGGCCTTCTCGGATATACGTGGCGCCACATTGCTCACAGGATTGATCCGGCAAGTCATACCCCGACGCTACCGACCCATCGTCATAAAAAATGGAATGGCAACAGCCCGGACAAACGTAATGGGGCGGCAACGGATTGACTTCTGTGATATCGGACATCGTCGCCACGAAGGAAGACCCGACTGAACCGCGGGAGCCGACGAGATACCCATCATCCAAGGAGCGTTTGACGAGTTTATGGGAGATCAAATAGATTACGCCGTACCCATGACCGATGATGCTTTCCAATTCCTTTTCCAGACGATCTTCGACAATGGGAGGGAGGTTCTCCCCGTATATCCTTTTTGCTTTTCCATAGGTGAGTGTCCGCATTTCTTCGTCAGCGCCCTCGATGTTTGGCGGGTACAAACCGCTTGGAACCGGGGCGATCGCTTCGATCTCATCGGCGATCTTTTTTGGATATGCGACGACGGCTTGACGCGCCTTTTCTTCCCCTAGGAAAGCAAATGCCTTCAGCATTTCCCCGGTCGTGCGAAAGTGCACCTTCGGCATCGTTTGTTTATTCAACGGGTTCGCTCCGCCTTGAGAGGAGACGAGGATTTTTCGATAGATATGATCTTCCGGTTCTAAATAATGGACATTTCCGGTAGCGACGACCGGTATTGACAGACGTTCGCCAACGTCGTACAACTTTCGCATAATGTCCAAGAGTTGCGCTTCACTTCTAATGATGTCTTTTTCCAATAGATGGCCATGGATCTCCGGCGGCTGAATTTCAATAAAATCATAGAAACGCGCCGCCTTCTCTGCTTCTTCGGCAGATTTTTGCATCATTGTTTCAAAGACTTCCCCCTGCTCACAGCCCGTGCCGACCAGCAACCCTTCTCTATACTGGACAAGCTTTGAACGCGGGATTCGCGGTGTTCGGAAAAAATACGATAAATGGGACAAGGACACGAGTTGATACAAGTTTTTCAAGCCTTCTTGATTTTGAACGAGAATCGTGCAATGGGAAGGTCTGTTTTTATAAAAATCGCCTTGACCAATATTTTCATTAAGTTGACGATGCTGATCAATGCCCTGTTCCTTGGCGTCCCGGACCATTTTCATAAAAAGGTACGCCGTGGCTTCCGTATCATAAATAGCGCGGTGGTGACTGACAAGTTCAATATCAAACGCTTTGCATAACGTGTTCAGCCGATGATTTTTCATATTGGGAAATAAAAATCGGGCAAATTCCAACGTGTCGACGACCGGTTGTTCCACCTCAGGCCAGCCTTCTTTTTTATAACCGGCGTTGATAAACCCGATATCAAAGCTTGCGTTATGTGCGACAAGGCCCGCGTCGCCGACAAAGTCCGCAAACTGTTGCAAGACATCGCTGACCTCGGGGGCATCTTTCAGCATTTCATCGGTAATACCGGTAAGTTCAGTGATCTTCGCGGGTAAGGGGACATGCGGCTGTGCAAATGATTCAAAACGATCGACAATCTCACCGTTCGCCACTTTTACGGCAGCCAATTCAATGATCGTATCATAGACAGCCGAGAGCCCGGTCGTCTCCACATCAAAGACGACAAACGTTGATGCAGCTAGATCTCGTTCGCTCTCGTTGTACGCGATCGGCACACCATCATCAACGAGATAAGCTTCCATTCCGTAAAGCAGTTTTATATCATTTTTTTTAGCTGCCGCGTAAGCTTCGGGGAAGGCCTGCACGACTCCGTGATCCGTAATCGCGACAGCTTTATGCCCCCACTCTGCTGCCTTTTCCACAATTTCACTCGGAGTTGCCACGCCGTCCATTTGGCTCATCGTCGTATGCGCGTGCAATTCAATTCGTTTATCATCTTCAGGGGCTTCATCCATCCGCCGCGCAATTTGAACTTCCGTGACGTCATTGGCAATCATAACGAGGTCACGAACAAACGTATCATCTTGAATGCCCCCCCTTGCTTTCAACCACTTGCCCGCTTTCACTTCATTAAATAGCGGGATGTCCTCCTTATCTCTGGAAAACATTTTCACAAGCAAAGAGTCTGTGTAATCGGTCAGTTTAAACGTTAATAGCATTCGACCGCTTCTTAGCTCACGCGTTTCTGCCTGAAACACGTATCCCTGAATCGTCACTCGCCGTTCTTCATCCTGGATGGACGCAAGCGGGAGGGGCTCCTCTTTTATCGGGTAACCGATTTGTAGGCTTTTTTTCGCTTTCGGTTCCGCTTGTTGTTCCTTTTTTTGTTGTTCCATCATTGCTTCAATGACTTTGGATTGTTCTTCTTCTTTTTTTTGCTCTAAAAAGCGGGTTTCTTCCTCGGTAGCCACTTCGACTTTGGGGGAAAAGGTAAGCGCTTCGAACCCTAACGATTCCATCGCGGCCTCCAAAACAGGTCCTGCCTGTTTGGAAAGGGAATTGGCTTCCACTTCACTGTGGCACGTAAGAATCAAGGAACGTCCGTTTACAGCCGGTTCGGATCGTTCCAGCTTCAGGGCGATATGATCGGGGAGGTCTCGGGCTTTGGCAATGATCGCGGGCCAATACGGTGTCACTTGTTCGGGGGGAATGCTGCCTTCATCATAAACGATGGAAAAATCTATCGAGGCCATTTCCCGGAATCCTGCATCCAGCTTTTCCTTCAACAGTTGGATCGCGAACGCATTTACCGGCTTGTCCAACCTGAATGTAAAATGCCATTTGCGTGCTTCCCGATAAACATCTAATTTTTCGATGCGCCCAGAGTGTAGCTCTGATTGATAAACATCTTCAGGGATCCCAATCTGTTCCATAAGAAGTTGAAACCGTTCATACCGAACAGCGCTGTCATCCATAGGCAAACCGACCGTCCTTTCTTTCTGGAGGTGAGAGGTGAGAAGTTAGAAAAACCTTTAACCCTCAACCCCGTCCGTGTGTCCAAGTATAAGACTAGCATCAATCATACCTCTAAAGGGTGGATTTCCACTCTGAGAGGGACGATTTTTGCGTAATTGTACCCCAAATGGGTCGCATATCACGCTGTGATCTGAGTTTCTGGAATAGAGTACTAGAACCTCACCCAGCTAAACCCTTTTACCATCCGATATCGTTTAAGTACGCGGATAAGTTTTCTGCTTGTACTTCCGTTACTTCGCCTGTTTTTCTGTCTTTTACTTCGATGATACCTTCACTGGCTTTTTTGCCGGCAGCGACGCGAATGGGTATACCGTAGAGATCGGCATCCTTAAACTTCACGCCTGCCCGTTCTTTGCGGTCGTCAAATAGAACGTCATAGCCTTCTGCCTGAAGCGCCTCGTAAAGGTTATCCCCGATCGTCAATTGTGCTTCATCTTTCGGATTGATGACGAGCAAATGCAAATCAAACGGCGCAATTGCTTTTGGCCAAATGATGCCGTCTTCGTCGTGGTGCTGCTCCACAACGGCAGCTAACGTACGGCTGACGCCAATGCCGTAGCAGCCCATTTGCATCGGCCTGCTTTTGCCGTTTTCATCCAGAAACTGGGCACCCAAAGCTTCCGAATATTTCGTTCCGAGGCTGAATACTTGTCCAACTTCAATGCCTTCGGCAAACTGAATTGTTCCTTCACCGTCGGGGGAAGGATCTCCTTCCTGGATGATGCGAAAATCGGCAAAAACGTCGACGTGAAAATCACGACGATGGTCGACATTGACATAAAAAGCCTCATCTTGATTACCGCCGCAAATGGCATTGACGAGGGGCCGGATCGATTGATCGGCGACAATTGTTACATTTGACGGCGCTTCCACCGGTCCAATGAAAGCCGAAGATGTGCCGAATTGTTCATGCACTTGTGTACCCGTCGCCATTTCGACGTCTAAGGTGTCAAAATGGTTGCTGACTTTCACATCGCTGATTTCGTGATTGCCCCGTGTAAGAATGAAAACGGGGGCTTTGTCAATATAAAAAAGCCGGCCGGTAATCACCGAAGACATGGGCAGGCCAGCGGCAGTTGCTGCCGCTTCTCCGCTTTTATATCCTTTTTCAACCGAAAGAGCTTCCGACGTTCCTTCCTGTTCCCTGTCAGGCGGAGATACAGCCGCTATTTCAATGTTTGCGGCGTAATCGGAGTGATCGGAATAAGCGATTGTGTCCTCGCCGACATCGGAAAGCGCCATAAATTCATGCGTGCCCCCGGTGCCTCCGATGGCACCCGCATCTGCTTCCACCGCGCGTACATCAAGCCCGCAGCGACGAAAAATATGCTTGTACGTGTCATACATAACTTCATAGGTTTCGGCGAGTGCTTCTTCCGAGGTTTCAAATGAATAAGCATCTTTCATAATAAATTCCCGACCTCGCAACAAACCAAAACGCGGACGACGTTCGTCCCGATATTTTGTTTGTATTTGATACACATTGATCGGCAATCGCTTGTAAGAGTGGATACCATCGCGAACGACAGAGGTGATCACTTCTTCATGGGTGGGACCGAGGACGAAACGACGATCGTGCCGGTCGTTGAGCCTCATTAGCTCCGGTCCGTAATCATCCAAGCGACCGGACTCTTCCCAAAGTTCAGCCGGTTGGACCGCCGGCATTAATAATTCTTGTGCCCCCGCGCGATTCATTTCCTCTCTAATGATCGCTTGGATCTTGTGCAATACCCGGGTGCCGAGCGGCAAATATGTATAAATACCAGCTGCCGTTTGCCGCATTAATCCGGCACGCAACATCAATTGATGGCTGATGGTTTCCGCATCCGCGGGCACATCTCGCATCGTTGGACTGAAAAACGTTTGTTGTCTCATGCGCTGAACCCCTCCCTTTCAGAAAATCAGAAGTCAGAGGCCGGAAGACCGATTGGCCGTCTCACCTCCGACCTCTCCCATCTAACGTTACATAAATAAACGATTTAAATCGTTCCAAGTGACCATGAGCACGAGGAGCATAAGCAGAGCAAAACCGACAAAATGGGCTACGCCTTCTTTGTTCGGATCAATCGGCTTCCGGCGAATCGCTTCCAAACCGATAAAGACCAGTCGCCCCCCATCAAGAGCAGGTAGCGGCAACAGGTTGATGAGCCCAATATTGACGCTAAGCATCGCTGTCCAGCTGACCAAAATGAGGAAGCCCATTTGCATCACTTCCCCTGTGTAGTCATAAATACCTACCGGTCCGGCTAAATAATCCAGGGAAAAATCTCCGGTGAAAATGAGCTGAAGAACCTCGAAAATTAATACGACCACTTCCTGAATTTGCGAGAGGCTGTATTGAAACGATTCAAACACGGAATGGCTCCACGTCGGTTCAACGCCGATTTGGCCGATTTCCGTATCGACCACGTCCTCGTAGACGCTATCCACCACCATCGTGAATGATTCATTCGATCCGTCTCGATCTACCAGCATCGTGATTTCTTCATTCGGCTGTTGCTGAATGATTTGCGTCATATCTGTCCAGCCTTCAATGGATTCTCCTTCAATGGAGACAATTCTATCCCCTTCGGCCAATCCTACTTCTTCAGCGACACTATCGTCCATCACGTTCGAAACGACCGGTTGGGGAATCCCCTGGATAAGCCCATAGAGCAAAAATAAGATAAAAGCAAGAACGAAATTCATTGCCGGTCCCGCAAAAATAGCAACGGTTTTTTTCCACGGTTTTTTTGATCCGAATTGCCGGTCCCAGGGAGCAATTTGCTCGCGCTCTTCATCCACAATCATATCCGCTTGGCTGTGGACGTCGTAACGAATCAAGCCTTCTTCATCGTCACTATACCCTTCGATAAATAGCTGATGTTCAAGGTCGGCCCGTTCAACCGAAACAATTTTTGCATCGGCATGTTTCGCCTTGTTATTCACAATGATTTCTTTTACGGTGTCATCCGAATGAAACGTTAAGCCGACTTCGTACCCAGGTTTAATCTGCACGATTTCCGGGTCTTCACCGGCCATTCGAACGAAACCGCCGAGCGGGAGCAACCGTAACGTATAAACCGTCTCGTTTTTTTTCTTGGAAAACAATTTCGGGCCGAAACCGATCGCGAATTCCCGACAAAGAATGCCTACTTTTTTCGCCGCGTAGAGATGGCCCCACTCATGAATGGCGATAATGAGACCAAAAATCACGATGATGGCAATGAACGTTTGCACGTGCTTCTCACCTTCTTTTTGGGTTGCATATCAGAATGGACAGGTGTAAGGGGGCGTAGCCGCATCCCCCTCTCACCTCTCCCTTCCAGTTCTTACCCGCCTTCGTGTTTCTTCATCAATCTCCAACACTTCTTCAATGGATGGATCTGCGACCACGGAATGAGCCGCGAGGGCACGTTCAATGACGGTTGCGATGCCTGGGAACGAAAGCTCTCCTTCCAAAAAACGTTGAACGGCGATTTCATTCGCCGCGTTTAACACCGTTGGCATCGAACCACCCGTTTTACCGGCCTGATAAGCCATCAATAAACATTGGTGCTTCACCGGGTCGATTTTTTCAAAATGTAGCGTTCCGACTTCCCATAAGTTTAACCTTTCCGGACCAAGTAATTCAAGCCTGTCCGGGAAGGTGAGCGCGTATTGGATCGGCCCTTTCATATCCGGGGCCCCCAGCTGTGCAATCACACTCTTATCCTGATATTCAACAAGAGAATGAATAATGCTTTCCCGATGGATGACGACATCAATGTTTTCATAAGGCATGTCAAACAACCAATGGGCTTCAATGACTTCAAGCCCTTTATTCATCATCGTGGCAGAATCGATGGTTACCTTTTGTCCCATCGACCAATTCGGATGTTTCAACGCATCTTTCGGTTTGGCATGTTGGATTTCCTCGACGCTCCAATCGCGAAAGCTTCCTCCGGAGGCGGTAATGATCAGTCGCTCTACATCGTTGCGATTGCTTCCTTGTAGACTCTGCAAAATCGCAGAGTGCTCGCTGTCGACGGCAATCAATTGTGCCCCGTAACGTTTACAAGCAGCGGTAACGAGATGACCCGCGGTTACAAGGGTTTCCTTATTGGCGATCCCAATCGTTTTTCCTGCTTTAATCGCGACCATCGTCGGTTTAAGGCCTTGGCTTCCCACCATGGCGTTCATCACGAATGCTGCATCCGTTTCGTCAAGGGCCTCCAACAATGCCGATTCACCCGCGATTAACCGTGTCCCCGACGGGAGATGGCCTTCCAATTTTCCCCGATCGCTTTCATTTGCAATGGCGGCCACCGCAGGTTGAAATTCGGCGATTTGCTTTTTTACGAGCTCAATGTTTCGGCCACAGGCTAGCAGGGTTACCCGAAACCGATCCGGATGTTGCCGGATGACGTCAAGGGTTTGCGTGCCGATCGACCCTGTAGATCCAAGTACAGCCACTTTTTTCATTCAAAGTTCACCTTCTTCACACCCGTAAACGGGCCCATTAAATCATTAGTACATAAAGAACGGGAAACACGAAAATAAGACTATCGAAACGATCAAGAATACCGCCGTGGCCGGGGAGGATCTTGCCGGAATCTTTCACATTATAATAGCGTTTAATGGCAGACTCCACGAGATCTCCGCATTGGCCGGCAACAGAAATAACGAGCACCGCGAAGAACGTGGCCCACAAGGAGGCAAATGGTGGCCAAAACGAAGCGAAAATGAAACTTGTCGCGAAAGCCAGCAAAAAGCCTCCCATCGCACCTTCAACCGTTTTCTTCGGGGAGATTTTCGGCCAGAGGGGACGCTTTCCGAATTTTCGTCCGAAAAGATAAGCGCCCGTATCCGTTGCCCAAATAGCGATCAGGACGAAAAGGACAAAAGTAAATCCTTCCTCCAGGCGAGCCGCCAGAAAAAAATGTAACCCGAATCCGACATAAAGGGCGGAAAATAAGACAAAGGCAACCTTTTCAACATCGTACCTATTGGCGGAAAAGACCGTTACGAGCAGCAACAACCAAACAGCAATCATAACACTCGTCAATAGGGTTTCATTAGATACAAACGCTGTTTGCGGCCCCGCGATCAATAGACAAAGAGACAGAAGCAACCCAATGAAAGCAGGAAGGGAAAAAATGGTCAGCCGCCTCATTCTCAACATCTCTATGAAGCCAACGATCGCCATTGCCGTAACAAGGGCAATAAAAACAGACCCGCCGGTGACGAGTGGGGCGAGAAAAATGACAAGTCCAAGTAATGCGGTTACTACTCTTTGCTTCATGCGAACGCTCCTTACACCCCGCCATATCGACGCTTACGTTGTTGGAAAACCGAAACGGCCTCGGCAAAATGCTCGGTGCCGAAATCCGGCCACAATACATCGGTAAACCAGAATTCGCTGTAAGCCATTTGCCAAAGCATGAAATTGCTCAAACGAATTTCCCCGCTCGTTCTGATTAACAAATCAGGGTCGGGAAAATCTGAAGTATACAGCTTTTCGGAAATCATCTCTTCCGTGATGTCTTCAATTTGGCAACGCCCTTGTTCAACGTCGCTACTCAGACGCTTCACTGCTTGAACAATATCCGCTCTTCCTCCATAATTAAGCGCCAAATTTAAAATGATGCCATCGTTATCCGCCGTCTCGAACATCACCGTGTCAACTGCTTTTTTTGTATGGGAAGGCAACGCTTCAACGGCACCCATGACGCGAACTTGTACATTGTTCGCTTGCAGCTTTGGCAATTCACTGGATAAAAAACGTTCCGGGAGACGAAGAATAAAGTCGACTTCTGTCTTGGGACGTAACCAGTTTTCCGACGAAAACGCAAACAACGTAAGCACTTTCACACCCATATGATTCGCGTATTCTGCAATGCGATGGATCGTTTTCATGCCTTCACGGTGGCCAATATTTCTCGGCATTCCCCGTTTCAACGCCCATCGTCCATTCCCATCCATAATGATGGCAACATGGCGAGGAACGTCCATTTTCACATCCACGGCCTGTGACTCTTTCTGATGATTAAAAAACCTTCCCAACATGGTTTACGCACCAGCCTTGCTGGATGTAGGAATTGAGAGGTGGGGATAGGGATAACGATTCCCCACCTCTCCCGCTTCGGATTATTCCACATCCGGTGTGATCCGCGTCGGTCTAAACCGCCGACGGATAAGGACGTAGGAGTACCGGCATTTTTTTGCGTCGCTTTGCCGGCGCTCCTTAACAGCTAAAACCCTCTTTTAAGCAGAGGGTTTTCGCGCATCAGGAAGACTTACACTTCCATAATGTCTTTTTCTTTCTCTTCTGCCGCTTGATCGATGGTTTTTACATGTCCATCCGTGATTTTTTGGATTTCATCTTGTGCACGTCTGGATTCATCTTCCGCTATATCTCCGCTTTTTTCCTGTTTTTTTACTTGATCGTTGATATCTCGGCGGATATTGCGGATAGAAACACGTGCATCTTCGGCATATTTGCGCACAAGTTTTGCTAATTCTTTGCGGCGTTCTTCCGTGAGCGCCGGGATCGTAATGCGAATCACTTGGCCGTCGTTATTGGGGGTAAGGCCGAGATCCGCTTTTTGGATCGCCTTCTCGATATCACCGATGGCGGATTTGTCAAAAGGAGAGACAACGAGCAATCGTCCTTCGGGCACCGAAATGCCGGCCAACTGATTGAGCGGTGTTTCCATTCCGTAATAATTGACGACAACCTTATCGAGAATCGCCGGGTTCGCGCGACCGGCACGCAATGTTGCAAGTTCACGGTTTAAAGCATCTACTGTTTTTTCCATTCGGTCTTTCATGTCTTTTTTTAGTGCGTCATTCAAGATCCATTCCCCCTTACGACGGTTCCGATGTCTTCACCTTGAACCGCCCTTTTAATATTTCCTTCTTTTGAAATAGAGAAAACGATGACCGGGATGTTGTTATCCATGCACAAGGATGAAGCGGTCGAATCCATCACGCCCAAGCCGTCCTTTAAAACGTCAAAATAGGATAACTCTCGGTATTTAACCGCATTTTCATTCTCCGCGGGGTCCGCGTCATAAACGCCGTCCACATTATTTTTTGCCATTAAGATCACATCGGCTTCGATTTCCGCTGCCCGTAATGCCGCAGTTGTATCGGTGGTAAAATAAGGATTGCCGGTACCGGCTGCAAAGACGACGACGCGCTTTTTTTCCAAGTGTCGGATGGCTTTGCGACGTATGTATGGTTCAGCGACTTGCCGCATCTCTATGCTCGTTTGCACCCTGCTTTCCACTTCAATTTCTTCAAGGCTGTCCTGTAAAGCTAGGGCGTTCATGACCGTTGCAAGCATCCCCATATAGTCAGCGGTGGCGCGATCCATTCCTTGAGAGCTACCTGCCATCCCCCTCCAAATATTACCGGCTCCGACAACGATGGCCACCTCAGTGCCTAACGCGGCTACTCCCTTTAGCTGGGAAGCAATGGATTGGATGACGTTGGGATCAATGCCATAGCCTTGTTCTCCGGCAAGAGCCTCTCCGCTTAATTTCAAAATCACTCGTTTGTAGTTGTGCATCGTACGCCTCCATTGCTAGAAGTGAGAGGCGGGAGGCGGGAAGTGAGAAACCCCACCGGGCGCCCGCCGTTGGCCTTTAATCTTTCACTTGCGACATGACTTCGTCGGCAAAATTCTCCTCTTTTTTCTCCATTCCTTCTCCCACTTCATAGCGAATAAAGGAGGTAACGGCCGCGTTTTGGCTTTTCACATATTGTTCGACGGTCTGATCGCTGTCTTTCACAAATTCCTGATCAAGAAGGGTCACTTGCTGGAAAAATTTCTTCAAGCGTCCTTCCACCATTTTTTCAACAATATTTTCCGGTTTTCCTTCATTAAGCGCTTGTTGCTTAAGAATTTCTCTTTCATTATTGACTTCTTCTTCGGGAACTTCATCGCGCGATACGTACGTCGGTTTAATCGCGGCCACATGCATTGCTATATCTTTAGCAACCGATTCATCCGTTGTGCCGTCGACCACGGCAAGGACGCCGATGCTTCCTCCCATATGAAGGTAAGCGCCGAATGCTTGGTTTTCCGTTTTTTCTACAACCGCGAAGCGCCTTAGTGAAATTTTCTCGCCGATGGTCGCGATCTGTTCGTTAATATACTGTTCAAGCGTAACTCCGCCTTCGGTCGTTTGCGCCAACGCCATTTCAAGATCGTTAGGTTGCTGGTCGAGCAAATGCTGGGAAATCGTCGAAACGGCCTTTTGAAAGTTTTCGTTTTTCGCTACAAAATCAGTTTCCGCGTTGATTTCCACAATCACTGCTTTGTTGCCGTCAACTTTGACATTCGCCAATCCTTCTGCCGCGACGCGGTCCGCTTTCTTGGCAGCTTTGGAAATTCCTTTTTCACGCAGAAAAGCAACCGCTTCTTCCATATTTCCGTCTGTTTCTGTTAGCGCCTTTTTGCAATCCATCATACCGGCGCCGGTTTTTTCCCGTAATTCTTTGACCTTGCTTGCGCTGATGGCCATGTAAACTCCTCCTCTTATTTGTGTTTTTCGTGGAAAAAAGGTGACATGGGACTCGCCCTTGTCACCCCGTTTTCTCTTCCTTATTCTTCGGCGTTTGTGGTTGCCGGTTCAGGTTCCTTTTCCGGTTCTGTTTGTTCTTCATCCGCCACTTTTTCTTCTTCGCCCTGGCTTGCTTCCACAACAGCGTCCGCCATTTTTGATGTCAGCAAACGCACCGCGCGAATGGCATCATCGTTACCCGGAATGACGTAATCAATTTCATCCGGATCACAATTGGTGTCGACAATGGAGATGATCGGAATATTGAGTTTGCGTGCTTCCGCAACGGCGATCCGCTCTTTGCGCGGGTCAATAATGAAAACGGCGTCAGGTAAACCTTTCATTTCTTTAATACCGCCCAAGAATTTTTCCAGGCGATCCATTTCTTTTTCCAAAACCGTTACTTCTTTTTTGGGAAGAACGTCAAACGTGCCGTCTTCCTGCATCGTTTCCAAATCTTTCAAGCGTTGGATCCGTTTTCTGATCGTCTGGAAGTTTGTTAATGTACCACCTAACCACCGTTGGTTCACATAGTACATCCCGCAACGGGAAGCCTCTTCCTGTACGGACTCTTGCGCCTGTTTTTTCGTACCGACAAACAAGATTTTGCCGCCGTCCGCAGCCAAATTGCGTACATATTTATAGGTTTCATCTACTTTTTTCACCGTTTTTTGCAGATCGATGATATAGATGCCGTTTCGTTCCGTGAAGATGTAACGACCCATCTTCGGGTTCCAGCGTCTTGTTTGGTGGCCGAAATGCACACCTGCTTCCAGTAACTGTTTCATGGAAATAACAGCCATATTTTTTTCCTCCTTCGGTTTTTTCCTCCGCTTTGCATCATCTTCCTGGAAAAACGCAACTTATGCTCCAGCGCAAAAGCTGTCGTTTCCCCATTACTATCCTTTGATTCTTTGACCTTTCTTGATAGTAGAACAAAACCGTGGTCATTGGACGGCACCGTTGTTCGAATCAGCAAGCGTGTGTATTCATTTACACCGCAGTAACTATACCATAAGAGGAAGGGGCTCGACAAGCAATTATGTTGCGCTTCTATGATTTGTTCCTGCGATAAGGCTAACTTTTAATAGGATTGCCTGGAATCTCTCTTAGTAAACCTTTTCCAACACCCGGCGTCTTCCCCGGAAAAGGCTGCCTGGCTTTACCCTATTCGTTCACCTTCGTCCATGTTTTTGTAGCAACCATTCAACCTCTCCATAACCAAGGGTAAGGTCCTCGGCAATCTCCTGTGTACTTTTGCCTGTTTGCGCCAATCTTAATGCTTGTGCGGCCGGCGTTACTCGTGCTTCGTTTTCACCGACTGGTTCCGGGGGCTCATACCCTTTTTCCTGCCTTTCAACCTTTCCGGCTGCCTGTGCAAGCTCGGACTCGAACGTGTGCTTTGGCGTTTGCACTTGCTCGGGCTGTAATCGGCGGAGCAATCGCTCATTGTCTTCATTCATTTCAGTTGTATATTTTTTTAGCAATTGTTCGATTTCATCTCCGGGAGCGGCGTTTTTCAGAAAAAGATAAGCGATAGCGGCAAGAGAAACGAGGTGCAGGAGTATACTTATAATTACAAAGGCTGTCACAATTAGCCTCCTCTTTTTTCATGCCCGTTAACAAGCTCTATAGAGAGGGATAACCTCATTTATCTATGTTGTTCGATGCGAATATCACCTTCGGCCAAAAAAATTTTAACCGCGCTTCTGTTTTTCGTTAGGCTGCGTTTATATTTGCCGATATGTACGTTCGTATTCACAAATGCTTGACTCGTAATAAAAACCCCATCGTTATCCTGCTCGACCATCTGGTCATTAACGACTTGCAAGGTGTCAGCGGCATCTCGCATTCGGTTGAAAAGTTCATTCAACGAATGGCGGATTCGAAGTTTCATGATTCGATCGTTCGTTGAGAGAGGAGGGTTCTCCTTTTCTTTTTTCGCTAATTTTTTTTGTAATGTTTGCAGCTTGGCCTTTTCTTCTTTTCCGTTCAGTAACACGCTTTCCGCTTCTTTGCGGGCCTTTAGTAATTTTTCCTGCACCCCGATGTATAGGGACGTCCTTGTATTTAACGCATTGCCTGCTTCTTTTACTTTGATCCACTGCCCGGCGGAAAGTTTTCCGCCGACAACATTCCCTTTTCCATTCGCGCATATCAATGCATTTCCGGCCTCACAATGACTGTGTAAAATGTGGTTGGTAACGTGAATATTGTGTCCCGCAAACACAATCCCTTGATTGATATATCCGCTATAAACATCATAGCGCGCGTTGATTTCCCCTTTTCCTTGACTAGCTATTCCTTGGGTAACGAATATAGATCCCCCAGCGTGTAAATAAGCAGCGTCGACGGATCCTTTGACATGAATATCTCCATCGGCAATCACCCGATAGCCGGAAGGAATGGAACCATGAATGACAATATTTCCATTAAAAGTAATACTTCCTGTTTTCATGGTTAGATTACCGTGAACTTCATAGACAGGATAGACATGCACTTTCCTGCCGACAATACTTAATTGTCCATTAACAATCGCTTGCAGGCTTTTCCCGTCTTCAGCCAAGGTCGTGTTCTTTCCGGCTCTTAACGGATAATCTTTCCCTCTTAAACCGGAAAGAGCGTTCCCATATACATCCACGCCGGCCTCGCCTGTTGTTGCTTCCACTTTGCGAGCAACAATTTCGTTTTGGAAAGCCATCGGTATCTCCGTTACTTGCCGCAAATCCACAGACGAGCCGGAATCTTCGCTTTCTTCTTGTAATGAAGAAGGGTTCTTTCGAGTCGCTTCCAAATAAGCGTCCGTCCCGCGGGTCGGTTTTTTCCCTCTGGCCACAACCAACGGATACGTTACATGCATCGGGTCATCCACGAGTTGTTGCACGCTTTCGTCGTCAATGCCGTAGACAACCCCGTTAGAGCACAAAAATTTTTGCATATCTTCTTCATGGTAATCCTCGTCGTTCATGGATTTGATCAAAAAACAACTGGCCATCATTGCATCAGCTGAAACCTTTACTTTAAAGTACTGTGTAAGATCCATGCGTCCACGCCTCCTACATTAATCTGGGGCCAGGCCAACAGTTATATTTTTGCTTCTTCTTTTTGAAATGCTTGTTTTAAGCGAAACAACGCCTTTGCATGAAGTTGAGAAATCCTTGAAGTGGACAACCGTAACGTGCGGCCGATTTCCGTTAATGTGAGCTCTTCATGGTAAAAGAGGGAGAGAACGAGTTTTTCTTTCTCCGGAAGCGTCGCGATCAAATATTGCAACTGTTTTTTTGTCTCATTTTTCTCTGCCTCTTCATGAGGGGGGAGCGTTTGATGATCATGAACGAGTAAAGGATGGGTATCTTCCCGGTTCTCGTCCTCCGGCGTTTGGTCGATTGATAAGAGCTGTGCCATGTAATTTTCCGCCGTTGTTTTTAAAACGTCATCGATGGAGAGCTGAAGCGCATCCGCAACTTCATGTTCCGTAACATGCCTGCCTTTTTGCTGTTCAAGCCTTTCCGTCGTATCATCAATCATTTTTGCCTTTTCCCGCGAAGAGCGTGGCAGCCAGTCTTCCTTCCGTAAACTGTCAATGATGGCCCCGCGTACGCGAAAAGACGCGTACGTATAAAATTTCAAATCACGGCGATGATCGAACTTCAACAATGCATCGTATAAACCGACCATGCCCTGCGACCGCAAATCCTCACGGTCCACATTTGTCGGAAGCGTAGCGCCAATTCGCTGCACATGGTAATCGACGAGCGGCGAATGAGCAGCCATGATTGCTTCGGCTGCCTGTTCATCTTGTTCATTGATCCATCGTGCCCAATGATCCTCCATTGCAGTTGGTCGCTCCATGTTTGCTCCTCCCTTACTAGAGGTTAGAAGTTAGAGGTGAGATTGGTAGAAATCGGTGAAGTATCGCCTTTCTTGCCTTTTCAATAAAACTTCGTCCCGCCTTGAATCGTCCGTACCGAAAGCGACTGATCCTTGAGTGAAAATAAAACACTGCGCCCTTCGTTTCCGCCGGTCACATCCGTCATGATCGGGATGTTCGCCTCTTCCAACGCCTGTTTTGCCGCTTCGATATTACGTTCGCCAATTTTCATCATTGGATCAACCGTTGACAAACGTTTAAACATGTTTGCTCCTCCGGCGATTTTCGCGCGCAACATCGCCTTCCGGAAAGGACCGAAGCGGTGCACCGTTTCAAGGAGCAGCGGCACGGCTGTGTCCGCGTATTTAGCACGCTTAAAATCATCGCTTCTGCGAATCGAAGCCTCCGGCAACATCACATGCGCGAGGGCAGCTACCGCACCGTTTGCAGGATAAATGATAATGGCTACACATGATCCCAACCCGGAAGTACCGATCCCATTCGGTGCCAAGCAATAATCCATATCCGCCATTCCGACTTTCACCGTTTTCTCATGGCTCGTCATGACGGCATACCTTGTAAAGCAGTCCGAAGGACATCGATGCTGTCGGGTTCGGGAATTAAGTAAAACTGTGCTTGAAAACGTTCCGGCTTGTCTTCCGCCCAATCGTTAAAATCCGTTTGAATTAAGATAGCTTCCTCCCCATATAACGAAAGAGGCAAGAGACTTGAGGTTATGGCCGCACCTGCCATATCGATGACTACATCCGGAATCGACGAGCGAACATGCAATTGTGTCACATCGGCAAAAGTCGCCACATATGCACCCATAATGATATTGCCAAATTCACAAAGCGCGGAATAGCCGATGCCCTCCATGAATTCAGTGCTCGCCCCGGTTAACTGCCAAACAATGCTGGAGACGTGGGTAGCTGGAAAAATAAACAGCATCGTCCCTCGAAACGCGCCCTCCATTTTAAGAGAGATAGCAGCTACTTCCTTTTCGGGACCTCCTGCCAACGCAACAATTTCATCAAAGCCAGTGGACGCAACGGCCGGCACCGTCATTTTGCATGGCATATTTAGCAACCGGGAAAGGGAAGTTGCCGCGTGCCCCAACCCGATGTTGCTAATTTCTCGGATCTTTTCTAATTCATCTTGACGGATGATTATCATCACTTGTCACTTCCTCGTTCGCATACTTGTTGGAAACCCCAGCCATCGTTCGTTAGGCTACATTAACCACGCCCACACTTTGAATCTCCACTTCCGGTTCCAACTCGTTATAGGACAAGACCGGAACATTCGGAAATTGGCGTTCAATCAAATGGCGCACATGCATCCGTACTGCAGGTGAACAGAGAATGACCGGTGCTTGCCCCAGTTCGGACAATTTCTCTGCTTCCCGACCGATCGTTTCAATGATTTTCCCCGAATCTTCGGGGAGCATTGACAAAAAGGTTCCATGTTCCGTTTGTTGCAGGGCATCTGCAATTTTTTTCTCGGCAGTCCCCGCCAAAGTGACCACGTATAAAGGCCCATTGGTCGGGACGATAGCTTTTGTAATTTGTCTGGATAGCAGCTGTCGTGCATACTCCGCGATGATCTTCGGATCTTTGACCATCGGCCCATAGTCCGCCAACGCTTCAAAAATTAAAGGGAGATTCCGAATCGAAATATTTTCTTTCAACAAGGCTGCCAACACTTTTTGAATGTCCCCGAGGTTCAAGGGGGTCGGGGTGACTTCCTCCACGAGCGTCGGGTGAGACTCTTTCAAATTGTCGACGAGTTGTTTCGTTTCTTCTCGTCCCAATAATTCATGGGAATGGCGTTTAATCGTTTCCGTTAAATGAGTGGAAACGACCGATGGAGGGTCCACCACGGTATAGCCCGCGATTTCGGCATCATCTTTTTGATCTTCATTCACCCATAACGCCGGCAGGCCAAATGCCGGTTCTACCGTTTCGATGCCGGTAACCGTTTCGTCATCGACACCGGGGCTCATGGCCATATAATGATCGAGAAGCAACTCTCCGCGCGCGATTTCATTGCCGCGAATTTTAATCACGTATTCATTCGGTTGCAACTGAATGTTATCGCGAATACGAATAACGGGGACGACAATCCCGTAATCGAGCGCCAGTTGACGTCGAATCATGACGACCCGGTCAAGCAAGTCCCCTCCTTGATTCGCATCTGCAATCGGAATGAGTCCGTAGCCAAACTCGAATTCGATCGGATCAATCGTCAACAGCTCCGTCACCTGCTCCGGAGAGGCAAGGTTCTCGGGACGCTCTTCCTCTTCGGTTGCTTCCGGTTCTTTTTCTATGTTGTCGGGTTTGCGACGGGAAAGCAGCCAACCCCCTATTCCGAGCAACACAGCGATCGGCAGCGTAACAATATTGTTAATCGGCGTGAATAGCCCAAGGAGCAGAATGGCACCCCCCGCGATATAAAGCAACTTCGGATACGCAAGCACCTGCTCGCTGATGTCGTAGCCGAGAGAACCCTCTGAAGCCGCTCGGGTGACAACAATGCCCGTGGCCGTCGCGATCAAAAGGGCCGGAATTTGTGTCACGAGCCCATCGCCGACCGTGAGCAATGTGTATGTAGCGGCAGCTTCTGTGAAACTCATCCCATGTTGAAGCATCCCAATGATAAAACCGAAGATAATGTTCACGAGAACGATAACGATGCCCGCGATCGCGTCCCCTTTGACGAATTTGCTCGCACCGTCCATCGAACCGTAAAAATCCGCTTCCTCTTCAATTTTTTCCCGTCTTGCCTTTGCTTGCTGCTCCGTAATTAATCCGGCATTAAGGTCCGCATCAATGCTCATTTGCTTCCCGGGCATCGCATCAAGGGTAAAACGAGCGCCGACTTCGGACACACGTTCTGCGCCTTTGACGATGACGATGAACTGAATGACGACGAGAATAAGAAAAATAACAAAACCGACGAGCACGTTCGAGCCGACAACAAAGGATCCGAACGTATCAATGACGCTCCCGGCCTCCGCGCGGCTTAAAATCGCACGGGTCGTCGATACACTTAATCCGACGCGAAACAATGTCACCAGCAAAAGCACAGTGGGGAAAATGGAAAAATCCAACGGCTCTCTCATGTTCATGGCAACAAGAATGATGACCAATGATATCGAAATATTGACGATGATCAGCACATCAATCATCGGGGACGGCAATGGAAAAATAAGCATCGCCACGATTAAAATAACGCCTATTAAAATGACTAAATCACGTGCTCGCATCGTTCCATCTCCTTCAATGATCATGGGCAAGTTGCTGAGGTGTTGCGTGTTACCACGATTTTTGGCGTCCGAGGCACGTGTAGACGTCCACTTCGGCTACCGTTCCATTTCATAACGACTGTTTGACGCAAATCCATCCGTATTTAGGCTTCAGGAGCCCATCTTTGATGACCGGCGGAGCGTTGAGCGGGCGGGCCCCGAGTGCCATGAGCCTGCCACCGTGACTGTTGATGCCACATTTTCGGTTTCAGGCGCTCCCACCTCTCACTTCTCACTTCCAATTCTATACACATACGCGAGAACCTCGGCAACCGCGCGAAATAAATCTTCCGGTACCTCTTGTCCAATGTCTGTACCATCATGGAGGCTGCGAGCGAGCGGTTTATTTTCGACGATGGGTACCTCGTTTAAATCCGCCACTTGCCGCATGCGCAATGCTGTATAATCCGCTCCTTTGGCAATCACCGTCGGCGCCGCCATCACCTCCCCGTCATATTGAAGGGCAACCGCGAAATGGGTCGGGTTTGTGATGACAACATCGGCTTTCGGAACTTCCTGCATCATGCGTTGCGTCGCCATCTCTTTGGCACGTTGCTGTCGTTTAGCTTTTATTTGCGGATCGCCTTCCATCTTTTTATGTTCATCTTTCACTTCTTGTTTGGACATGCGAATCTGTTTTTCATGATCATAGCGTTGATAGACATAATCGGGAACAGATAAAAGAAGCAACAACAACGCGCAAGCGATACCGATCACCCCCGTCAACCAAGCGACCAATTGGAATCCTTCGACGACATCCATGAGGGCCAATTGCAAAAGTTCGTCCGCGTATATCCATATAATCCCAAAGGAAAGCAAGCCGACAAGGAAGATTTTCAGAAACGCTTTCACCAGTTCCACGATCGCTCGTGCAGAAAAGATACGTTTGACCCCTTTAAGCGGGTTTATTTTCGACAATTTCGGTTTAATCGCTTCCGGGGCAAACAAGACACCCACTTGCAACATGCTCGCGACCACCCCTGCCATAAGGACGGCCAAAAATATCGGCAGCAATACAATCGCGACTTCGAAAATCAAATCGAGAAATAATGCCATCACATTTTCAATGGAAAAGTCCATTCCCATGTAGTTGATATACATTTCCGTGAATATGTCGTGCAGGAATTGTCCGGGGACCGCGGCATATGCAAAAAGCAGAATAAAAACGCTCAGTAAAATGACGGCGGTGTTCACATCGTTACTTTTCGCTACCTGCCCTTTTTTACGAGTATCCTCACGCTTTTTCGGCGTCGCTTTTTCTGTTTTTTCCTGCCCGCCTGCTTCTGCAAAGTATTGCAGATCCATACGCATGGCTATTCACGCTCCCCCAAACAATTGCAAAAGCGTCCGCATCGTGACCACTATTTCATCTACAAGATTGGAAACCAGCCAAAAGAACGACGGCAACATGAGCAACATAATCGGAAGGCCGAGAAAAATTTTCAGCGGCAAGCCGACGACAAACACGTTCATCTGCGGAACTGCCCGTGACATCAGCCCAAGCGCCACATCGACAAGAAAAAGGGCTCCTACAATCGGAAAAGACATTTGGAAAGCAATGACAAACATCGTTGATACGGCCCCGGCAGCCGTTTCCATCACCGACGCCCCGCCAAAATGAACAGTCATTTCATCGACAGGCACATAGGCATAGCTATAAAAAATTCCATCCAATAACAAATGATGACCATCGGTGACGAGAAGAAATAGCACGGCAAAGGCATAAAGAAATCCGCCGGTTAACGGCGTTTGCGCTCCGGTTTGCGGGTCCATCACATTCGCGATGAGAAAACCCATTTTAATATCGATAAAGGCGCCGGCCACCTGAATGGCATAAAACAAGATAGAGGCAATCAACCCTAGTAACAGGCCGATCAAAACTTCCTTAATAATCAACAAAAAGAAGGTCGCCTCAACTTCCATCGTCGGGACATCCAGCGTAAAAAAAATAATGTAAGCAAAAAAGAGCGCAAAAGCGATTTTATACATATTCGGCACATTGCGATACGAAAATATCGGTAGTGTCGCCAAAAAGGCGAGGATGCGCACAAAGATTAAGAGAAAAGCCGGGAATTGATTGATCCATTCCATCGCCTTATCCTATAAAGTTATGCAAATTTGTATAGATTTCCGTCGTGAAACTCACGAGTTGACCGAGCATCCACGCGCCAAAAATCACAATGGAAGCGAGGACGCCGATAATTTTCGGAATGAACGCCAGCGTTTGCTCCTGAATCTGTGTCGTCGCCTGAAAAATGGCGACGGCCAATCCCAGGGCGAGCGCGACAATCAACAACGGCCCCGCAACGAGGAAAATAACCGTTACACTCCGTTCTGCCATGCTTAAAACCGTCTCATGATTCATGCCATCTCCCCCTTGCTAAAAGCTAATTAAAAGCGATTCAACGACGAGATGCCAACCATCCACCAAAACGAATAACAACACCTTAAATGGAAGAGAGATCATCACAGGCGGCAGCATCATCATCCCCATGGACATTAAAACGCTGGCAACGATCATGTCGATCACAAGAAATGGCACAAAGATGAGAAAACCGATTTGAAAAGCCGTTTGCAACTCGCTGATCGCAAAAGCAGGGACCAAGGCCGAAAGAGGAATATCATCAATCGTCTCCGGAGCCTCTGCTTCGGCGTAATTCAAAAATAGCGCCAAGTCTTTTTCCCGGGTATGATCTGCCATAAATTCTTTCATGGGAGAAGCGGCCGCTTCAAAGGCTTCTTCTTGATCCATCTCGCCCTCGAGAAATGGCGTAAGCGCTTCTTCATTCATCTCAGATACGACCGGGGACATAATAAAAAAGGTCAGAAATAAAGCCAAACCGATCAGCACCTGATTCGGCGGCATTTGTTGCGTAGCGAGCCCCATCCGTACGAAGGCAAGCACGACGACAATTCTCGTGAAACAGGTCATCAAAATGAGGATCCCCGGCGCAAGAGAAAGTACGGTAATAAGGATGACCAGACGCAACGCCGTGGACAATGCTTCGGGCCCGTCGCCAAAAACCTCACCGATGGGGACGCCCGGTATGATGGCTGAGATGATCATTTTCTATCCTCTACCCGGTTCAATCCGCTTTCTTTTTGTTGCTTAACATCACGCATGTGCGAATCCACCTGCGAATAAACGGAGCGTCCGTCCTTCTCCTCCATTTTATCCCCTTTCAGAAGTGCCCGCGCTTTGCTTGTAAAATCCGTCGTTTGCTGATCCTCTGCCAAAGCAATGAGCGCTTTTGCTTCCGCTTCATCCTCGATTTCCCGAAGCAGTTGAATCGTTTGTCCGACACCGACAACGAGGAGTCGGTCCCCTACGCGAATGAGTTGCACCGATTTTTGCTGCCCAAGACCGATGCCTCCCAAATTTTGCATCGTGCTTGTCGATTGAAAGCGATTCGTCCGATTGGCCAACAATTTTAATAAAAGAAACATCACGAGAATGACGGCGCCGAGTGCTAATCCGAGCTGAAACAAAACACCCCACACGCTTTGATCGCTACTTTCTCTGGCTCCTTCCATCTCCTCGTTAACCTCAACCTCGCTCACGTCTTCATTATTTTCCAACGCATCCCTTACGGAGTTGTCCGCAAACACCTCGTGAGGGAAGCCGAGCATGAAAAGCGCGAGTACCCATGTTGCCAACCAGGCTCGACGTATTTTCATAGAACCTCTCCTGTCTAACTGAGGGTTTTTTGAACCGCATCAAGCACTCGATCAGCTTGAAAAGGCTTCACGACAAAATCTTTGGCTCCGGCTTGAATCGCATCGATGACCATCGCTTGTTGTCCCATCGCGGAACACATAATCACTTTTGCCTGAGCATCAAATGCCAATATTTCCTTTAATGACTGGATTCCGTCCATTTCCGGCATCGTAATATCCATCGTTACGAACGTAGGATTCAATTCCTTGTATTTTTCCACTGCTTCTTGTCCGTTTTCCGCTTCTCCGGCAATCACGTATTGATTCTTTTCCAATATGTCCTTGATCATCATCCGCATAAACGAAGCATCATCTACGATAAGCACGCTGCTTGCCATTTCTTTCTCTCCTTTAGTCATTTCTTAAGTGTTGCAATCGTTGTTCACGGCTGGCGATGTCGGTTACACGTACCCCAAAATTTTCATCAATGACAACGACTTCGCCTTTCGCCACCAAACGCTGATTGACGAGAATATCTACCGGTTCTCCGGCAAGTTTGTCCAACTCAATGATCGACCCTTGTGTAAATTGAAGAATATCCTTGATCGAGCGGCTCGTTCTCCCCAATTCGACGGTCACATCCAAGGGGATGTCCATCAACATGTTAAGATTTTGAGCCTCGGCGGCCTGTAATCCCCCATCATCGAAATCATGAAAAGCGGCCGGTTGTACGCTTCGTTGGGAAGTGTCATCTTGCACGTTGGATGCCGTCCGCCCCCCTTCTACATTTACACTTCTTTCATTTATTGTTTCATTTATTGCAAGTGAAGGGGGTTCTTCGGTGCTACCTTTCTCCTCTTGATTTTCATTCTCTGAATGAAGCAATTGAGTCGTCATCTCCCTTGCAAAAGGCACGGTGACTAACTGCATAATGGTAGAATCGATCATATTCCCCACACGCAACCGAAAGGAAATTTTGATCAATGTCGATTCGTCGGACAGCTCCTCTGTGCCGGAGCCTTCAAACGTATCGAGCACATCGATGCTGGGAGGGGTAATATTTACACGCAAGCCAAAGATCGTTGACATCGATGTCGAAGAGCTCCCCATCATTTGATTCATGGCTTCCTGAATGGCGCTGATGTGCATGTCGTTAAGCTCAGCTGCCGGGTTTATGCCGTCTCCGCCCAACATTAGATCAGCAATGATTTTTGCGTCATTTTCCTTGATGACGAGAAGATTCGTTCCTTTAAATCCTTGCGTGTATTTCACGTGAACAGCCACATGCGGGACCGGAAACTCCTCATGCAAAAGATCAAATTCAATGGCCTGTACGATGGGCGTCGTGATCGATACCTTTTGGTTAATCAACTCGGACAACGCGGTGGCAGCACTCCCGAAAGAAATATTTCCGATTTCACCGAGGGTATCCTGTTCAACATCGGTTAAATACTGATTTACATCTAAGGCTGCTTTCGTTGGAGACGGGGGATAGCCGTCTTCCTGCATGTCGTTGCTTTTCGTTTCTCCTGTCCCGTCGTCTTCAAAACCTTCGAGCAAACGATTGATTTCCTCTTGGGACAGCTTCTCATCTCCATGGTCGTTCATTTACTCATCGACCTCCTTGAAGTCCTCGGTCACTTGCACGGCAAGCCGTTGGTTCTTTTTCCCGGCCTGCACATAAAATTTCGGCTCGCTGCCTACATAGGCGATGAGTGGATCGTTTACGCCTTGAGCTAGTTCAATGACATCCCCTTTATTCAAATAAAGCAGTTCTTCGACACTAATCGTTGAGTGGCCCAGCACTGTTTGCAATGTCAATTGCGCCTGGCGAACCGATGTCTCTATTTTTTGTTCTTCCTGTTCATCACGCGTTTTTTTCGTCGTTTGCATCCAATAATGACCCGTCAATTTCGGCAAAATTTCTTCGAGCACCACATACGGCAAACATACGTTAATCATTCCGGCTGACTCCCCAACCGTTGCCGAAAGAGAGACGACTACGACTGTTTCATTAGGCGAAACCATTTGCATAAATTGGGGGTTTACTTCCAAATCAATCATCTTCGGTTCAATTTCAATGACGGACTGCCACGCCTGTTGAAAACTATCCATTAAATGATCCGACATTTGCGAAAGAATGCGTGCCTCGATTTCAGTCAAATTTTCGATCTTGTTATAATCGGATCCCGCTCCTCCTAAAATGCGGTCAAGCATGGCGTAGCCAATCTGGGGATTCATCTCGATTAACAACCGCCCTTCCAGCGGGGGCGCTTCAAACGCGTGAAGCAAGGTCATTTTCGGAATTGAACTTATGAATTCTTCATAGGGCAACTGCTCGACAGAGGCAACGGACATTTGCACAAAGGTCCGTAACCTGGCAGATAGCGTTGTCGTAAACAGACGGGCAAAATTTTCATGCATGCGCGTCAGCGTTCGGATTTGATCTTTAGAAAACCGAAGGGCCCGTTTAAAATCATACGTCGTTATTTTTTTTTCATCGATCTCCTTGCGCAATTCCTCCGCATCCTTTTCCCCCGTGGACAACGCTGACAACAAGTCATCGATTTCGCCTTGCGAGAGTACGTCTGCCATAACTACCAACTCCGGTTCTTCAATGTTTCTTCTTCCTTCCAATACACTTTTTCGCGTGCATGGGAGCTAAGGGCGACCGTCATCGTATAATCCGACTCGTCGTATACACTCTTTCCACTTCTCCGGTGTCAAGCAAGTCATTGATATCTTCTTGTAAATCGGCTTCCAACGTTTGTAATCCATCCGAACTGCCCAGTTCATCCGCGTCCATCTCCGCCAACCGATGAATGATGGCATTTTTTATTTGAAAGTCCCGTTTCTGCAATTCTTCTCTCGTATCGTTTGCATCTGCCTGAATCCGGAAAGAGGCACGTACGTAATGATCACCGGCCAGATTCGTGGTTAACTCGTCTGTGTCCCAAGAACGGTCGATCACCTCATCGATCCCGGGCTCTGGATCTTCCGCCGCTGACTCACCATCCGGTTGAATAGCAAGAAAAAACGTCGTCGTAATGCTGACGAGCAACACCACGATAACAATGCTCAAGGTAATGATTACCTTTTTCATCATGACGTTCCCCTCTCTGCCGCATGGCCAAAATTTTTATCGCTTAAAAAAACAATGAATATTCGCTTCTTCAGACAATCAAACAAGTCGTTTATGCGGCGGTACCTTCCCTGTTGCGCCTTTAGCCGGATGAATATGTAGGTTCGGCGGACGAGCCGTCCGCACAGGAGATGCCGTTGCCGGCGTTTCCCCTAAAAAGCAGCTGTGTTAGCCGACGCATCTTCCAGCAGAGAGGAGACCCCCGTCTGATAGAAGGTTTAACTTATTTCAAATTCATGATCTCTTGCAAGACTTCATCGGACGTCGTAATAATGCGTGTATTTGCTTGTAAGCCACGTTGCCCAGAAATCATTTCTACGAACTCTTCGGAAAGATCAACGTTTGACATTTCCAGCATGCCCGGGGCTATCACACCGGCACCATCATCTCCCGGTGCCAATTCGTTAGCTGCTCCCGAGTTGCTCGTTTCCCCGTATAAATTACCGCCCAAGCTTTCCAACCCTTCCGGATTCGCGAATGTGGCGAGACCAATTGTTCCCGCTTCTTCTGGTTCTCCGTCAATCACTTGCGTCACCGTACCATCGCTGCCGATGCTGAAATTGGAGGCTTCTTCAGCGATATTAATCATCTCGCCACCGTCACTTAACACGTAATGACCATCTGCGGTCACGAGGTCCCCTTCACTATCACGTGAAAAATTACCCGCACGTGTGTAAGTTTCTCCGCCATCCGGATTTAAAACGCGAAAAAAACCGTCCCCTTCAATCGCGAGGTCAAGTTCGCGGCTCGTCGGTTGCATCGCCCCCTGGGTATGAAGCGTATCGATGGAGCCGGTTTGAGTGCCCAGCCCAACTTGTGTCGGGTTTGTCCCCCCTTGATCTCCGTCGGGTGCTGTTGCTCCTTGCATTTGTTGGCTCATCATGTCCTGAAAAGTAAAACGTCCTTTTTTAAACCCATGCGTATTCACATTAGCAATATTATCCCCGATAACGTCCAATTTCGTTTGATGGTTTTGCAAACCGGAAATCCCGGAATACATGGATTGCAACATAGAATAAACCCTCCTGTTAATAAGATAAACCGTTTATGTTGAACTATTTTTCATTTCTTTTAAGCCATTCTAGTGTATCGCTCATTTATATTCGACGGCCTTCAAACACCCTAGTCCTCTGCTTCCTCATTTTCATGGTCCAATCCAACTTGGGCTACTTGCCTGCTGTCAATCCAGCGCCCTTGATCGAGGAGCAGTTCGATATTCCCGTGTTCACTCCTGCGTACGGAAAGGACTTCGTTTTCCGCGTACTGGATGTCTCCGTGATCTTCATCAACGAGGCTTGCCCATTTGATCGTCGTTCCGATTAACTCGCTTTGTTGAACGAGAGCATTGCCTTCTTGCCGATCCACGAAACGTTGAATCGCTTCGTTCATATTCGTCATTTGTTCCAAAGTGGAAAACTGCGCCATCTGGGCAATAAATTCTCGGTCATCCATCGGATCAAGGGGATCCTGGTTTTGCAATTGGGCAATTAAAATTTTTAAAAAATCATCCTTTCCCAGCATGGCGCCTTCCGGTTCAGCAATCTGTCCTTCGTTCATGCTTCTTTCGCCCGAAGCAGCCGTGGCCTGCACGTTCATGTTCATTCCTTTTTCACCTGCCTATCCTTCCTGATTTAATGTCGCTTCTAACCATTCTTCAAAAGATGGAAGGTATCCTTCAGCCCTTTCTTCATCGCTTTCTTCTTCAAAAGCGGAAGTGCCGTCATCCGTCGAGGGCTTTCCTTCTCTTTGATCGTCGGCAACTTGGGAATGGGCTTCCTCGACAACGATTCGCTCCACCGGCAACTGTTGGTGATGGAATGCATTTCGAAGATTGGGTAGCTGGGTTTCCACCAATTCACGGGCCATCGCTGTTGTCGTCACGAGCCTTGCTTGTAACACTCCGTTATCCCTTGTAATTTGCACATCTAACCGCCCCAGGCTTTCAGGGTATAGTTTAATCGACAGTTGCTGTCGCCCTTCTCCATCCGAACGCAAGTGTCCTTTACTGAGTGCTTGTTGAAATTGGTTCATGAAAGCAACCGCCCGAGCATGTTCGGTTTTTTGATCGCCTAGATGAACATGCAACTGTTCCCCCTGATTCAAGGCTTGCATCGCCATCGTCTCATTGAAAACGAATGCAGAAGGAGGCGGAGCCCCGTGGTTGAGGTTCGGTAAAATCGTATCCATCTTTACAGCAGCATGGGAAGATGCGGACCGATCATGGCGGGGGGCAAATTCCGTTGTTTTTCCGACTTCCTTCGTATGGTTGGAAACCTCCCGATGTTTTGGCGATCCCGCATCCCTTCCCATCGCCGGGTTCAACTGTTTGACATAATGGGATAGCTTCTCACGTATCGGCTTCGCATGTTCGCCCTTTTGAGCGACAAAAGCGATAAAAGCCATTAATGGCGGGATGCCGGCCTCCCTCATTTCTTCAGTGAATGCAAATGCCTCATCGATCTCCGTGGCTATCGCTACCTCTTCACTGTTTGGGAAAACTGTTTCAAGCATTTCCTCAATGGAAATCTCTGCATCCATGAAAGACGTTGCTATTTTTTCAACATCGGAGGAGAGGGCAACTCCTTCGTCTTCACTCAACGCTTCTTCTGTCATCATCATCGCCATTTCCCAATCCATGTTCCCTAAGAAAGGTTCGGACTCCGAAGAGGATGGAATCCGTTCCCTCAACGCATCTAGGAGGGCTTGCCCGTCTGACAAATCTTTTTCAAACGTATCTTGACTACTCTGTAATCCTTCCTTTTGCGGAAATGCTTCGTACTTTTCTTGAAAATGAGCAAGCCGTTGCCCGAACGTTTGATCATGGTTTTCGCCCATCCCCTTCATGGAGGCCCGGGTCGGAACGAACGTCGAAACTCCTTCCTTGAGAGGAAACGCCTGTAATCCTGCTGGAATCACCTTTTCACCCCCTTCCTAAAAATCTAATCGGTAAGTAAAGACGTAATTTCCGCGGCTCGTTCCGGATCCATATTTGCCAGAATCGTCGACCGACTATCATCATTCATCTCCGCCATGTGTTGCAAAACCTCATCATTTGTAAGTTCTTCCATAATTTCAGCAGCCTGGCCCGGCCTCATATTTTCATAGACGCGGGCAATCCTCGTTAGCTCTTCCGGGGCTTCAGCTTCATCAAGCTCCTCTGCACTTGCTTCAAAGGTTTCATCCTCTTCCATTTGCTCGATCTCTTCGTCCAATTCATCAATGGTATCTTGCGCTTGCTGAAGCTGCTGCTCAAGGTGGACAATCTCTTCATCTTTTTCGGTAAGGAACGATTCATGTTCTGCCCCATCGTCTTCGTCTTCGCTTATCCAAGTGGATACAAGCGGCCATTGAGCGACCGTTGTACGTAATTGTTCCATCGGGCTCAACCCCAACACCGATAAGAAAATTCCCCCAATAACAACGAGGATGGCCCCGGGAAGGACAAGGAACAGTAACAAACGTTTGAAGCCGTTTCCCTTTTCCTCTTTTTGATTGGCCATTCCGTCACCTGCTTTGCATCACTTGTCGAGAAGCGAGTTCATCCATGAGCTTTTGATCTTGTTTCTTTTTTTTCCGGACATGTGCTTCCCACTTGTGTCCTTTCATCTTTTCGTATTTTTTTGCCTCGATCGTTGCCGTTTGCCATTCTTTTTTCCGTTTAACCATCGCCTTGCGCGCCGCATTTGTTTTCGCTTGGCTATGCTCGATGGCCGTTTCAATGGTTTTTCTTGCTAATTGTTTGCTCTGCAGCGCAGCGACCGTCGTGCCTGCCTTGCAATCTTGCGTATGGCTATCATCAAGGGTTTCACGCGCTTTCAACCATTGATATAATTCGTAGCCAACAGTTTCGAATTTTCCGGCGGCTTCTTCGTACTCTTTTTGGCGCTCGGCAGCTTCCCGTTCTTTCACTTCCAACACCTTTTCAAGAGTAAACGTAAAAGACATTACACATCATTCCCTTTCCTTGCCAGCAGCTGTAACGCTTCAACCGTCTTCGATAAAGGGTAGGCGTTCTCGACTCCCTGTTGCAAAAATTCCTGAATCGCAGGTTGCAATTGGATGGCTTGATCCACTTCTTTTGACGTCCCTTGCTTATAAGCGCCTACTTGAATCAAATCCTCGCTCTCTTCATAGGTAGCCAAGTGTTGCCGAATCGTTGTAGCGGCTTCCCTATGTTCCTTTGAAACAATATCCGTCATCAAACGGCTGATGCTTTTTAAAACATTTAAAGCCGGATAATGCCCCTTGTTTGCCAATTTTCGATCAAGAATGAAGTGACCGTCTAAAATCCCCCGTACAGCATCGGCAATCGGTTCATCCATATCATCGCCATCGACAAGCACTGTATAGAAAGCGGTGATCGACCCCTGTTCATTCGCTCCTGATCGTTCCAGCAGTTGCGGCAAAAGGGAAAAGACGGAAGGGGTGTACCCTTTTGTCGTCGGTGGCTCCCCGGTGGCAAGACCGATTTCACGTTGGGCCATCGCGAAGCGAGTGACGGAATCCATCATTAAATTAACGGTTTTTCCTTGGTCGCGAAAATATTCCGCGATCGCCGTCGCCGTCATCGCCCCTTTGATACGAACGAGAGCCGGTTGATCGGAAGTGGCGACGACAACAATTGTGTTCTTCAACCCTTCCTCACCGAGATCTTCTTCAACAAAATCTTTGACTTCCCGGCCCCGTTCACCGATAAGCGCGATCACATTGATGGTAGCTTCCGAGAATTTTGCAAGCATCGCCATCAAGGTGCTTTTTCCGACACCACTGCCGGCAAAGATACCGACTCTTTGGCCTTCGCCAACCGTTAACATGCCATCAACCGCTCGTACGCCCAGGGAAAGCGGCTTGACAATTCTGGGGCGTCTCAGCGGATTCGGCGGTTCCCTGTCAACAGCGGTTTTATTTAAGCCCTTGGGGAGCTCGCCGCCATCAAGCGTCCTCCCCAAACCATCAATGACCTTTCCTATTAATCTTGTTCCCACACCGATTTCCAAAGGTTTTCCCGTGCTCTTCACTAGAGAGCCGGGCTGAATATTTGCGGTTTGGGAATAAGGCATCAATAAAATGTATGTGTCCTTAAAACCGACGACTTCCGCACGTATCGGTTCACGGTTGCAATCCGTGAAAATCAAACATAGCGTTCCTACAGCCGCTTGCGGCCCTTGCGCCTCGATGGTAAGACCGACCACACGCGTCACTTTCCCCATCCATTTCAACGTACGAACGTCATCAATCTGCTCTTTCATATCCGCGGCTTTCATCGAATTAGGCTGTCAGAGACTCGTGACTTTAGTCATGAGAGGAGACAGTCTGCACTTCCCTTCTCTTTTTGGATCTGCGCGTTAATAATGTGCTTGCTCTTTCAACGGCTCTTCATTTTTTGTCATTAGCACTCTTATGGACAGGCGTACCATCTAACAATCTCAAATCACACACGACAGGGCCAGGAGCTAGAGCAGGCAGTCCGGGGTGTCGTGACACAAACAACGTAGCCAATGAAGGCTTAGGCTAGTCAATAAGGGCTTTTGCAAGCACGCGACTTTAGTCTCGGGTTGTTGACGGCTCCCTCTCCCTGTCAAGCAATTCGTGAAGTTCGGTTTGCAATACTTCTAGCTGATCGTCTAATGAAGCTACCAAACGCCCGTATGGCGTTTCGATGATGCATCCATTTTTTTCCAAATCTTCATCCGGGAAAAACCGAACGCGTTCTGTATGACTGAGAAGAGCTTGCCACTCCTCCCGTTGTTGAACGGTTTCCCGGTAACGATCCGGATGGACAAAAATATCGACCTCCTGTTGATCTTTTACTTCCCGGAGGGCTTGTCTTACGAATTGAGACCAGTGGTTTTCCATTTCCAGCTTTTCACCAAGGATTTTTTCGGCTAGCCTCACGGCCAGGTCGATAATCGTAGGCTCAGCACCATCCATGTATTGGCGGTAATCCTCGTGAGCGGCGGTGACAACGTCTTCGGCTTCGGCAATAATGGCTTGATACGTCTCATAGCCTTTTTCCTTTCCTGCTTGAAACCCCTTTTCTTCCCCTTTGCTTTTTGCATCCTTGTATGCTGCTTCAATGGTTTCATCCAGGGAGGCACGGGCTTCTTCCATCTCTTTTTCCATCTGTTCCTTTTCCGATTGTGCCTTCGCGATGATGGCTTCCGCTTCTTCATGGGCGTCGGTTAGCATTTGTTCCTTTTTGTCGGGCGAAGATTCCGGCGCCTCTTCGTCCACTTCGGGATTTATGCCGCTTTTTTCACGTATCGGCTGCAACAGTACAGCGTGGGGATTGTTCGCCTTTATGGTTGATGTTTTTGCTTTAATAATGTTAGACAACAATATCGTCTCCCCCGCCACGGGCAATGACGATCTCGCCAGCTTCTTCCAACCTCCGTACGGTTCCGACGATTCGCATTTGCGCTTCTTCCACGTCTTTTAAGCGAACGGGGCCCATGTACTCCAATTCTTCTTGAAACGTTTCGGCCATCCGCGTGGACATGTTGCTGAAAATGATCGTTTTCACTTCGTCACTGACCATTTTTAAAGAAAGCTGTAAGTCTTCTTGTCCCGCTTCGCGAATGATGCGTTGGATCGAGCGGTTATCAAGGGTGACGATATCTTCGAAGACGAACATCCGCTTTTTGATCTCATCCGCAAGTTCCGGGTCTTGAATTTCCAGCGCATCAATAATCGTCCGCTCCGTCCCCCGGTCGACGCTATTCAACACATCCACGACCGATTCAATCCCGCCCGCTTCTTTGTAGTCTTGAGAGACAGACGAAGAAAGTTGCCGTTCAAGGATGCCTTCCACTTCGTTGATGACTTCCGGAGAAGTGCTGTCCATCAATGCGATTCTTTTCGCAACATCCGCTTGTACTTCGGAGGGTAATTCCGAGAGAATTTGTCCTGATTGCTCTGCATCCAGATAAGAAAGAACGAGGGCGATCGTTTGGGGATGTTCATTTTGGATGAAATTCAAAATCTGCATTGGTTCAGCTTTGCGGGCAAAATGAAACGGACGAACTTGAAGCGTTGACGTAAGCTTCGTGATAATGGACATGGCTTCTTCTTCTCCGACGGCTTTTTCCAACACGTCCCGCGCGTAGCCGATCCCGCCTTGCGTCATATAATCTTGGGCAACCGCGAGCTGGTGAAATTCACCAATGATTTTATCTTTCGTCTCGCTATCTACTTTTCGAACGTTGGCGATCTCTAGTGTCAACTGTTCAATTTCTTCCGGCTGCAACTGCTTGTATACGCTAGCCGAAACATCGGGTCCCATGGAGATGAGAAGAACTGCGGCTTTTTGCTTGCCGGTCATTTCTTTTTTCCCTCTCGCCATTGCTACTCCCCCCTAATCATCCGACAGCCATGTGCGGAGAAGTTTGGAAAATTCCTCCGGTTTTTCTTTCGCTAACCTTTCTAAGCGCTGCCGCTGCTCCCCTTCGAGCGAATGGTCTTCTTTCGGAATGTCTTCAAGCGGAACACGCGCTTCCTCCACTTCTTCATCGTTAATAACATAACGATTACGTCTGCTTAAAAAGACAATGGCTACAATTGCCGCCAGGATGCCAAGCGCCAATAGGTATACCCATGCCGGTATTCCGGCAGATTCCGGTTCTTCCTCGGTTTCCATATTGCCCATAAATGGCTGGGCGGAAACAAAAATTTTATCCGTGATGTCTCCATCTTCCATGTCTTCCAAATAGGTGTCGTCGATGCTCGTTGTAACGACCGTTTCCAAAATTTCTTCAATGTTATCGACCGTTTCTGTCGGCAGCGACAGCATGTCCTCCGGGTCCGGTGGTTCAACAACGACTTGTATGCCTAAATCCCTTAACTTGTAAGGACTTTCCTGGATTTGGCGATGAATGCGATTGACATCGCTGTTCACACGTTCTTCGACTCTTTCGTAATCGCCGTCCTCTCCGGCGGCAACACCTGGATAGTTGGCAATGTCATCTTCCCCTGTTCCGGCAACACCTTCTTCGGGAACTTCTTCCCCTTCATACGTTTCGATGATCGACTCTGCACTGATCTCGATTCCTTCCATTTGCTCTTCATCAACCGGTTCCACCAGTTCCTCTTCTCTCGTTTCCTGGGTGAAATCGATATCTGTGGTCACCGAAACCATCACTTTGTTCTGCCCCATCATCGTGCCCAACATTTGTTGCAGTTGTTGTTGCAGGTCGCTTTCGACCGTACGGCTGATCTCCCGTTGCTGATCATAGGCCTGTTGCGTTCCATCGATGGTTCCATGATCCTCATAATGGTATTGATTCGCCTGCTGGTCCGTAATCGTGATATTGTCAACAGGCAATTCGGGAATGCTTCTTGCAGCGAGATGATACAGGGCCTGAACATTTTCCTGATCCAGTTGATAGCCACCGGAAAGCGTGAGAACAATGGAAGCGTTGGATTCTTCCGGTTCATCACTCACCCATACCGTTTCCTCCGGAAGCGTGACCATAACGTCTGCTTGCGAAACACCATCCATCGACTGCATCAAGTTACCAAGTTCCGTTTCCAGCGTCGCTTTTTCCATGACGGAAAATTCATTTTCCGTCATGCCGAAACCAAGTTGTTCCTGAAAATCTTCATAACCGATGGAGCCGCTTTGCGGAACCCCTTCCGCAGCCAATTCCACTTTTAGCTGATCAACGCTTTCCCTCGGCACTAAAATAGCCGTGCCGTCATCGGTTACTTCCGAAGGGATCCCTCTACTGTCGAGCGTTTCTTTTATCTGGCCGGTCTCTTCAACGGGCAAATCATTGTACAACGGGGCATAGTTCGTCCGTATACTGAAAAAAATGAGCAGCACGATGAACACGAGAAGTAACAGTGCCCCACCAATGATGAGCAGTTGCTGGTTTCTTGTTCTTTTCGACCAATACTCCCGGATTTTATTTCTGTACATATGTATCTTTTCGTTCATTTATTGCCGCTCACTTTCCCCATCAAGTTCAGGCGCCTACAAAGTCATTCTCATTACGCTATCATAAGCGTCAATTACTTTATCCCGCACTTCTACCGTTGCCTGCAAAGCCACACCTGCCTTCTCGGAAGCGATAAAGACATCATGCAGGTTGTCCACTTCTCCGGTCAGCAGTTGCTCTGTCTTCTCCTTGGATGCGTCTTGATGATTTTGTACATTTTGCAACGCTTCGTTTAGCATATTCCCAAAGCTGTTTTGTGCTTCGTCCGTACGTACCTGTTCGCTCTGCCCGGGGTCCGTCGAGCTTTTCGACGCCCGCGGGGATAACGGCGATAGGGCCATCTCTCCGGGTGGGTGTCCTTGAATCATCGGCGTTGTTCCTCCTCCTTTTGCTCTTAGCTTCGTCCGATTTCCATGGCGTTCATTTTCATGGCCTTATGGGCATCAAACACCGTGACATTCGCTTCATAAGATCGTGTCGCCCCCATGACATCCACCATCTCTTTCAGCGGATCAACGTTGGGGAGTTGCACATTTCCATCCTCATCCGCATCCGGATGCCCCGGTTGATGCATCGTTTGGAAAGGCGTCTGATCCTCAACGATGCCGGTCACTTGCACACCGCTTGTTTGTTCCCTTTCCGCGTTTTGCAATTGGGAAGCAAACGAAGGCCGGTTTTCCTCGGACCCCATCGTGACCATTTTTCGTCGGTAAGGTTCCCACTCCCCATCGACCATTTGTCCTCTCGTCGCTGATGCATTCGCCATATTCCCCGACGCCGTATCCATGCGCAGGCGTTGCGCGGTTAAGGCGGAAGCCGTCGCGTTCATGCCATCAAACATAGCCATGCTATTGCCCTCCCAAAGCGGTTTTCAAACTGCCAAACTGTCCGTCCATTCGATCAATGAGCGCGGATTGATAGATTTGGTTGTTAGCCATCGCCGCCATCTCTTTGTCCATATCTACACTGTTGCCGTTATGATTGTAGCTTCGGCTGCGATCAACGGATGTGTAGGCCTCACGATGACCTGAACCAAAGTTAACATGCCGCCCGTCCGTCTTTTGGGAGTCAAACTGTCGCTTTGCATCATCCAATGTATGTTCAAAGTTTGCTTGCCGTGCTTTATAGTTCGGTGTATCTGCATTTGCAATGTTGTTCGCGATCGTATTTTGTCGAAGTTCGGCTCCGTCTAGCCCATTGTGCAATTGATCAATGGTCGATGAAAACAAAGTCAAGGTGCCTAACCCCCTTTCAAAAAATAACTCAAACGTTTAACCCAGTTCTATATACTTGTTACTTATGTTGGATTTAATTCGTCCTCTTCATTGTATAAAAAAAACAAGTGAAATGTCTAATAGAATCGAAAAAAATCGAAAATCAGTAAGTTTTATCTATGAAAATAGAAATTTCATTTCTGTAGAATAGTCTATTATACTCATTTATATTCACATTGAAGTTGTTTGGGCCTACGCTTTTTAATAGAGATATATTGGATAATCTTAAAAATCATCCTGTCTTTAGAATTAGAAAAACTCGGTTTTTGTCGGTTTTTCCAAAATAACAAAATCTTAGTCTTTCTTGGCGTATAAAAAAATAACACCCCACATCGTTTTATATTGTCTGGTTTCTTTCGTCCTTTTATTATATCAACACGTCACCAACAAACCGATCGCCCGCTGTATTATAGACGAAGGCAAAGAACAGGTTCTGGCGAATGTAACGCATCGTCTTCCGGATCATAAGCACGGCATCGGCAACACGGTTCAGGTTTCCGCGCATGAGCGTCCCATCTGCGGGCGCAATGGGCTATATCCGTAGCCGGTAGTGAAGAATGGCTAAAATAGGTGGCCCCCTCAGTTGGGGTATCAAATCACCCGCCCTATGCAAAACAATCGACGAGCCAAGGGTGGGGGTGGACAATGTAATCCATATGCGCTAATACGGAAGTCGAAACAAACAAGGCATCGACATGAAAAGGGACGAAAAGCAACAAATGTGTCGAAGAAAGGACGACATTGGCATGAAATTGGGGCAAAGACCTACTTGGAAGTCGAAGCATCCTTGGCTTCGGCATGAAAAAGGAAGCGAGCGCAACAACTATTCCGAAGCATGCACCCGATTCATCTATACACCGAAACACTGCTCATGGCTCAATCAAATTGACATTTGGTTTAGCATATCTATCCCGTGATCGAATCAATTCAAGAGCCAGCTTCCGCCTAGAAGACTTGGCTTATCGATGGACGCACTATATCGATGATTATCATCGGATTTCTGGCGAAGCTGTTTCGATGGACGTATAAAGGTCGTCCTTTACAGGTGTGACCGTTTACTTCAGGTATTCTTCACTAGTGCCATGCCAATGTGCGCATCGGATTGAAACGCACGTTTATTTTTTCCAACGCTAAATTGACATCGGCCTTTTCCACCCCATCGAGCTTGCTCAAGCCCTTTTTAATCCGTGTGGCACGTGTTGCACATGTCCCTTCCGGACATGGCCCCCATAGTCAATGCCATTTTTCATTTCATTCATACCTTTATACATTGCAAAAAAAAGACAGCCCGTCCCCTCGAACAGAGGGGGAGGCTGCCTTACATACTCGTTGTTTTATTCATCATCACGAAGGCGTTCCAATTCGACGAGAAACTTGTTGTTGAGAACTTTAATGTACGTGCCTTTCATGCCCAGCGAGCGGGACTCGATGACACCCGCGCTTTCCAATTTGCGGAGGGCATTTACGATGACCGAGCGCGTGATACCTACACGGTCGGCAATTTTACTGGCTACGAGTAATCCTTCCTTGCCGTCCAACTCTTCAAAAATGTGTTCAACGGCTTCCAATTCACTATACGAGAGGGAACTGATCGCCATTTGGACAACCGCTTTGCTTCGCGCTTCATCTTCGATTTCCGAAGCTTTTTCATGGAGAATTTCCATGCCGACAACGGTCGCCCCGTATTCAGCCAACACCAAGTCATCGTCACTAAAACGGTCGTTTAAACGGGCAAGGATTAACGTCCCCAGACGCTGACCGCCCCCGATGATTGGCACGATCGTTGTGAGTCCGGTACGAAAAAGATCCCGGTTTTCCGTCGGAAACGCGGTATGCTCGCTGTCAATGTCGAGGTTCGGCGAAGTTCCATTGACATTGAAGATCCCTGCTGTGTATTCTTCCGGGAACTGTCGTTCTTCAAGAATCCGGTCGATCTTTTCATGACCAATCTCTTGTTCAATCGAGTAGCCGAGCAATTTCCCTCGACGACTTACGACAAAAACGTTGGCGGCAATCACGTCGCTTAACGTTTCTGCCATGTCTTTAAAATCTACATGCTGGCCTGTCGTCTTTTGCAACATATCATTGATTTGTCTTGATTTCGTTAGTAGTTCCATTGTGAATAATTTCCTCCTATTGGTAAATTACAAAATAAAGTGGCTTGTGTCTTCATTCCCCGCGACATCCGCGAGTTTATCTTCGACATAAGGGTTGGTAATTGTGATTTTTTCCAGCGTAATGTCCGTAGCCTCGAAGGATAACTCTTCAAGCAAGCGTTCGAGTAACGTGTGCAATCGCCGGGCTCCGATATTTTCCGTTTCACGATTCACGTGTTCGGCTAATTCAGCAATCTTGTCAACAGCTTCGTCCGAAAATTCTACATCTATACCCTCCGTTTTCAAAAGTGCCGTGTATTGCTTGAGGAGAGCGTTGTCAGGTTCTCGTAGAATCCTGATAAAATCTTCTTTCGACAAATTCTCCAATTCCACGCGTGTCGGAAAGCGGCCTTGAAGCTCGGGGATTAGATCCGATGGCTTTGACATATGGAACGCACCGGCTGCGACAAATAAAATATGATCGGTTTGGATCGTCCCATATTTTGTCGTTACCGATGCTCCTTCTACGATAGGAAGAATGTCTCGTTGGACGCCTTCCCGGGATACATCGGCGCTGCTGCCTTGTTGTGACCCGGCTACCTTATCGATTTCATCAATAAAAATCATCCCGAGTTGTTCCGTTTTTTTGACTGCTTGGTGGCTGACTTCTTCCATATCTACAAGTTTTTGTGCTTCATCGTCCGTGAGAACGCCTCGTGCTTCTTTCACGGGCAATTGGCGTTGTTTCTTTTTGTTCGGCATCATTTTTCCGAACATTTCCTGCATATTCATGCCCGTTTGTTCCATTCCCGTTCCTTGAAACATATCGGAAAAAGAAGGGCTTTGTTCTTCTACTTCAACCGTGACGAGGTAATCCTCCAATTCGCCAAGGGCGAGTTGGTGGGCGATGCGCTTCCTACGATCCCGATTGCTTTCCCGTTCCGATTCGCTGTCGGCTTCTTCCTCCGTATCTTCATTGGACGATGCTTGAAAAAGCATTTCAAAGGGATTTTTTTGTTGTTGATTTTTTCGCTTGGTTGGAGCCAATAGTTTCACCAAGCGTTCATTTGCCTGTTTTTCCGCCTGTGGTTTGACCGCTTCCATTTTTTCAGCTTTTACAATACGGACGGCATGATCAACGAGGTCACGCACCATCGCTTCAACGTCGCGGCCAACATACCCTACTTCCGTAAATTTCGTCGCCTCCACTTTGACAAAAGGAGCACCGACGAGTTTCGCCAAGCGACGAGCGATTTCTGTTTTCCCTACCCCTGTCGGGCCGATCATGAGAATATTTTTTGGCGTAATCTCCTCGCGAATACCTTCTGGCACTTTACTGCGTCGATAACGGTTGCGAAGGGCAATCGCTACGGCACGCTTTGCCTCGTTTTGTCCGACGATGAACTGATTGAGCTGATCAACAATTTGACGCGGTGTATGATTAGCATATTCCACCAATTATCACCTTTCCTAACCCATACCCGGGAGGTTATATCTCTTCAATCGTAAGTCGGTCATTGGTGTACACGCAGATTTCACCGGCAGTTTTAAGCGCTTCTTCGGCAATATCCCGAGCTTCGAGATCGGAATGCCTCGCGAGTGCCCGACCGGCTGCAAGTGCGTAGAAACCACCCGAGCCAATGGCCAATATTCCGTCATCGGGTTCAATGACTTCTCCAGTGCCGGCGATCAACAGCAACTGACGATCGTCCATCACGATCAGCATCGCTTCCAGCTTTCTGAGCACCTTGTCGCTACGCCATTCTTTTGCCAACTCGCGGGCTGCCCGTTGCATTTGGCCACCGTATTCCTGTAATTTCCCCTCAAATTTCTCGAATAATGTAAACGCATCGGCGACCGAGCCTGCAAATCCCGCGAGCACCTTTCCGTTATAAATTTTGCGTATTTTTTTGGCACTATGTTTCATGACCGCAGCCTGCCCCATCGTTACTTGGCCGTCCCCGGCCATGGCGCCTTGGCCATTATGGCGAACGGCAAAGATGGTTGTAGCGTGAAAAGTGGGCTCCATAACGACTCCTTTCAGGCACGCGGATGCGCCCCGTTATAAATCATACGTAATCGTTCGGTTGTCACATGCGTATAGCGCTGGGTCGTTGATAAATGCTCATGGCCAAGCAACTCTTGAACAGCGCGGAGATCGGCGCCTTCATTCAATAAGTGAGTGGCGAATGAATGGCGTAAACTGTGCGGAGATATTTTTAAACTATGGGAGGCTTCTTGGACTCGTTTATTTAATACGTAGCGTAACCCACGATCCGATAATGCTCCTCCTTTATAATTCAAAAAAAGAGCGGAAGGACGATCTTTTTCGTGATTGGCTAACGTATTTCTCCCATCTTCACAATACTTTATTAAAGCATCGAGGGCATAGGCCCCAATGGGAATGTACCGCTCTTTTCCGCCTTTTCCGGTTACATGTATGGTTTCTGTGTTCAAATCCAAATCGTCGAGCATCAAACCACAACATTCAGAGGCACGTATGCCCGTTGCGTAAAGCAACTCTATGAGCGCGAGATCCCGCTGTTTCAAGGGGTCCTCCCCTTCACAGACATGTAAAAGCATTTCTAGTTCATTCGAATAGAGAAAGCGAGGCAAACGTTGGGTTTGACTCGGAAACCGGGTGAGCGCCACGGGGTTGTTCCGTATTAGTGATTCCCTTTTTAAGAAGCGATAAAACGACCGAATAACAGAAAGTTCGCGGGCGATACTCGTTCTTGCCAATCCTTTGTCATGCAGATAAGTCAAATACATGCGAATGTGGCGATGATTGACAGCACATACATCTACTTGAAGTTCCTCTTGCACATAACGCTTCCAAACGCTCAATTGCCGTCTGTAAGCCGCCATCGTGTGAGGGGTGACATTTTTTTCAACCTGTAAATATTGAAAAAATGCTAAAAAAGGATCTCTAGCGTCAGCACGCATCAGCATTCACCTCATAAAGGAAACTTCCATCAGAGTTTTTCTGATGGGGAAGGAACGTCGACGAGAGACGTCGCATCGATCCATAAGTCTGTCGCCCACCCCACTCCCATATCCGGTACGTGTTTTGCGGAAGTGAAATGCACCTAAACATTGTATGCGCGAGCGACCGTTTCCCGTTCGCGGGAGGTGGAGCGCTTTCCGCTATGATAAGCGTTTAAAGCTTAACATATTGCATCGTGTAAAAGCAAGGATTTATTCAAAAAATTCTGATACGCTTTTCCAATGAGATTTTTTTAACCAAGCGCCTCAGTCACAGCATATGGAAAACCCCTTCCGATGACAAGGGGCTTTCCTGTACATTAAGGAAATTGTCACTAAATCGTACACAATTGTGCTAGTTTGGGTCCTCGCGATAGTCGCATTCCGAGCATTGCACCCGTACCGTTTTTTTGGCTTTTTTCTCGACGAGGAGGCTTTGACACTTTGGGCACGGCCGTGCAATTGGCTTATCCCAAGACACGAATTCGCACGCAGGGTAACGATCACAGCCGTAGAATGTCCGTTGTTTTTTGCTTTTTCTCTCCACAACGTTCCCTTCTTTACACCGTGGACATTTTACGCCGATCGGCTTTAAGATCGCTTTTGTGTTCCGGCAATCGGGAAAGTTGGAGCAGGCCATAAATCTTCCATATCTTCCCATTTTGTATACCATGGGATGCTCACATCTTTCACAATCTTCCCCTACCGGTTCATCTTTGATTTCCACTTCTTCCATTTCCTGATCGGCGACTTTTAATCGTTTTTCAAACCCTTGGTAGAAGGTGTCGATGATCTCGATCCAGTTTTCTTTTCCTTCCTCCACGTCATCCAGGTCCGATTCCATCTGGGCGGTAAACTCCACGTTTAAGATTTCGGGGAAAAACTCGACGATGAGATCAAGAACAATCTCTCCAAGCTCCGTCGGCACGAAACGACGGTCCTGCAGCGCGACGTATCCGCGTCTTTGAACGGTATCCAACGTTGGTGCGTACGTGGAAGGACGACCGATCCCGAGTTCTTCCATCGTTCGTACGAGACGCGCTTCCGTGTACCTTGGGGGCGGTTGCGTAAAATGTTGAGTCGGCTCCAACGTTTTTTTTGTCGCCGTATTTCCTTCTTCGAGCGCTGGAAGCAGTTTGCTTTCTTCTTTTTTGTTATCATCGCTGCCCTCCACATAGACTTTCATGAAACCTTGAAACTTTATCTTAGACCCTGTTGCCCGAAAGATCATTCCGCCATTTTCTAAATCAGCCGTCATCGTATCCATAACCGCAGGCGCCATACGACTCGCCATCAAACGTTCCCAAATCAGGCGGTAGAGTCTTAATTGATCCCTGCTCAAGTAGTCTTTGAGTGCTTTTGGTTCACGAGCGACAAACGTTGGACGAATCGCTTCGTGGGCGTCTTGGGTGTTCTCTCCCTGTTTCTTTTGTTTTCGGTCGGTGCCTACATATTCCTTTCCATATTTTTCTTGAATGTAGGTCCTCGCTTCTTCTTTGGCCGTTTCGGAAATACGGGTGGAGTCGGTACGCATATACGTAATCAGACCGACGGTGCCTTCTTTGCCAAGCTCTATCCCTTCGTACAATTGCTGGGCCACCATCATCGTCTTTTTTGCCCGGAAATTAAGCTTTCGAGCCGCTTCCTGCTGGAGTGATGAGGTGATAAACGGCTGCACGGGATTTCGTCGACGTTCTTTTTTCTGCACGGAAGCGATGGTAAAATCGTCCCCTTTTATTCGACCCAAAACACCATCCACATCTTCTTTTGTCTTCAAAGCCTCTTTTTTGTTTCCTTTTCCGTGAAATTGGGCTTCGAATGTTTCTTTTCCATACGAAAAGGTTCCTTTTATATTCCAGTACTCTTCAGGTTCAAACTGTTGAATTTCTCTCTCCCGATCATTAATCATCTTTACGGCAATTGATTGTACACGTCCGGCGCTTAATCCTTTTTTCACTTTTTTCCAAAGCAACGGACTGATGTTGTATCCAACGAGCCGGTCCAAAATTCGACGTGCTTGCTGGGCATCAACGAGATCCGTATTAATGGTGCGCGGGTTTTTGAATGCTTCCTGAATCGCCGGCTTGGTAATTTCATTAAACACAACCCGGCAAGGCGTTTCTTCATCGATTCCCAAGCTGAATGCCAAATGCCAGGCAATCGCTTCTCCTTCACGGTCGGGGTCCGCAGCAAGATAGACTTTTTTTGCTTTTTTTGCTGCTTGTTTCAATTCTTGTAAAATCGGGCCTTTCCCGCGAATCGTAATGTATTTTGGATCATACCTCTTATCCACATCCACACCCATTTGTGATTTTGGCAAATCACGCACGTGTCCCATCGATGCTTTCACCGTATATTTTTTTCCTAAATACTTTCCAATTGTTTTTGCTTTAGCGGGAGATTCAACGATTACAAGGTAATCTGCCATCTCTTTAGTTTCCTCCCCCCTGATAAGGTTACTCGAAAGCCTGTGGCCGCGTAAAAGTGCGCTACATTTGCCTGTAGACCCATGCGACGATGGCTTCAAGACGAAGTTGCAGGGCTTTTTGAAGCTATTCAAATTTTAATGTAAAACCTTCCTCATTATTAAACAACAATTTCACGTTTGTCAAACAAAGTATTTTGGAAAGGGGAAGAATTTTTCGAATTCAAGAGAGGGTTATAGATCCGAGGGCCGCAGGACAATCGCTGCCCCTTGTTCAATCAAACGGTTGGTGCCCATGGACGTTTCGCTGTAAATCGTACCGGGAAGCGCGCAAACATCTCGCCCTTGTTCCAATGCTTGATCAACGGTAATGAGCGTCCCTGAGCGCTCACCGGCTTCCACAACGAATAAGCGGTCACTGAGGGCACTGATGATGCGATTGCGTTCCGGAAAATGCCATTTTTGCGGGCGACGGCCCGGGGGATACTCGGAGATGAGCAAATGATTTTGCGCTAACGTTTCTGCAAGTGCCTTATTTTCGCGGGGATAAATGTGAAAGAAACCTCCGGCAATGACGGCAACCGTCTTACCTTTTGCAAGGATTGCCCGTCGGTGGGCGATGGTGTCGATGCCTCTCGCCAGGCCGCTCACGATGACACGTCCCGATTGAATAACCGGGGGAAGCAGTTCCTCAGTGGCTCGGATGCCATAATTGCTCGGCTTGCGTGTGCCGATCACGGCCAACGTCTCTTCCTTGCATAAAGAAACATCGCCTTTGCAGTAGATAACCCAAGGCGGGTCGGGCATTTGCTTCAAGCGCCACGGATAGGCAGGGTCGTCCTTCGTGATCGCGGTGATCCCCGCTTCTTCCATGTTTCTCATTTGTTCGACAATGGAGGTGCTTTTCCAATAGGTGTACCAGACGCGCGCCGTCTTCGAGTGGCAGCCGGTAAGGTGTACTAATTCATCGGGGGAATAGTCGGAATAACGTTCCAGGCGAGGAGTGTCTGCATGCAAGCGCTGTAGTGCACGCCAGGTCATGCCGGGGGCGAGATGAGCGTGGAGCAATCGTTGTCGGTACGAGGACATAGCGTCTCCTTCCCAAAAAAGATATAGATCATGTGTTCGGTTTTATTATAGCACACGCAAAAGAAAAGTCAAGCAGAAAAAAAGACACCTGCCATCTTTTTATGACAGATGCCTTTTCGGCATTAATTGCGCGGTTCATGCGTTAAGCATGCATCATACAAATTGTTTTCTTTCAACGTTTCGATCATCGTCTCTCCGATGATTGCCGGTGTTTCAGCGATGGCAATGCCGCTTTCAGCCATGGTCTTTTTCTTTTCATCCGCTGTGCCTTTGCCGCCGGAGATAATCGCACCCGCGTGGCCCATGCGTTTTCCAGGCGGTGCAGTGGCGCCACCGATAAAGCCGACGACCGGCTTGTTCATGTTTGCTTGCACCCACTCGGCTGCTTCTTCTTCCGCCGTTCCGCCGATCTCTCCGATCATAACGACCGCTTTTGTGTCATCATCTTCATTGAATAGTTTCAATGTATCGATGAAATCAGTCCCGTTCACCGGATCGCCACCGATGCCAACGGCTGTGGACTGTCCGACGCCGGCCGCGGATAATTGATCCACCGCTTCATACGTGAGCGTCCCGGAACGAGAAACGACGCCAACGTGTCCTTTTTGATGAATGTAGCCGGGCATAATGCCGATTTTACATTCATCTGGCGTGATGACACCTGGGCAATTTGGCCCAATTAACCGAGTCTTTTTCCCTTCCATATAACGTTTCACTTTCAACATATCGATCACGGGAATGCCTTCCGTGATACAAATAACGACATCAAGTTCGGCATCCACCGCTTCAAAGATCGCGTCTGCAGCGAGTCCCGGTGGAACGTAGATAACGGACGCGGTGGCTCCCGTTGCGTCGACAGCTTCTGAAACAGTGTTGAACACCGGGACTCCTTCAATTTCGGTGCCGCCTTTTTTCGGCGTAACGCCGCCCACAATTTGCGTCCCGTATTCGATCGCTTGTTTTGTATGAAAGAGGCCGGTGGACCCGGTAATCCCTTGAACAATCACTTTTGTATCTTTATTAATTAAGACACTCATAGTCGCGTGCCGCCTTTCTATTTTACTAAATCTACGATTTTCTCGGCACCATCTGCCATAGAGTCTGCAGCGGTAATGTTTAAGCCTGATTCTTCGAGAATTTTCTTGCCTTCGTCAACGTTCGTGCCTTCCAAACGGACAACAAGCGGCATCGTTAGGCCGATTTCTTTTGTTGCCGTCACAACACCTTCCGCGATGACGTCACACTTCATGATGCCACCGAAAATATTGACGTAAATGCCTTTCACATGTTCATCTTCAAGGATGATTTTAAAAGCGGCTGTCACTTTCTCGGCTGTTGCGCCGCCGCCCACGTCAAGGAAGTTGGCCGGTTCGCCGCCGTTATGCTTAATGATATCCATCGTCGACATGGCAAGGCCTGCGCCGTTAACCATACAACCGATGTTTCCATCCAAAGCAATGTAACTAAGGTCGTATTTGGATGCTTCGATTTCTTTCGGATCCTCTTCATCCAGGTCGCGAAGTTCCTGGATATCATTTTGGCGATAAAGGGCGTTGTCATCAAAGTTGAGCTTCGCGTCAAGCGCCAAAACGTCGCCGTCTTTTGTCGTCACAAGCGGATTAATCTCGGCAACGGAGCCATCTTTTTCCATGAACACGTCATAAAGCCCGCTCATAAACTTAACCGCTTTTCCGAGCGAATCGTTCGGAATGTTCATGTTAAACGCGAGTCGTCGAGCCTGGAATCCTTGCAGGCCAATCGCCGGGTCGATAAATTCCTTGAAGATTTTCTCGGGAGTTTCGGCCGCCACCTCTTCAATCTCGGTGCCGCCTTCTTCAGATCCCATCAAGACGATACGGGAAGTGCTACGGTCCAACACCAAACCGATGTAATACTCTTTGTCAATGTCACAGCCCTCTTCGATGAGCAATCGTTTTACTTCTTTTCCTTCAGGGCCAGTCTGATGAGTGACGAGTGTTTTGCCGAGAATCTCTTCGGCGTATGTACGCACTTCCTCCTCATTCTTTGCTATTTTTACACCGCCAGCATTGCCGCGGCCGCCGGCGTGAATTTGCGCCTTCACGACGCGCACGTCCGTTTTCAATGAACGGGCTTTTTCGACGGCTTCTTCCACAGAGAAAGCCTCATGCCCCGCCGGTACAGCGACGCCGTACTGTCTGAGGAGATCTTTACTCTGGTACTCATGAATATTCATGTTCTGTCCATCCTCCCTATGAGTACTTTTCAATTCGTTCTAGCTACCTTTGCACACATTTTTTATGATACCAGTCTTTTGAAAAAGAATAAAGGGGAGGGTTCGGGAATATTCTTGTTTATTCCCGTTTTTTCTCTTATGATAAAAATAATAAGTCGAAAGGAGATGAGTAATGAACCTTAAAGATAGGGAAGAACCTATTGAATTAAAATATTTCAGATTCTTGAAAGGACGAATGTTTCTCTCGTCAGACGAAAAACAACAATACGCCAACGTTCAAAAGGGGTTTGAAGGTGAGGTAAAATTTGATCGTTGGATTGAGCAAAATCTATCGTGCGATTATCTTCTAGTTAAGGGTTTGTTGCTCGAACACAGAGGGGAATTATTTCAAATTGATACCCTTCTTATTTTTTCTAGGGAAATTTATCTCTTTAACGTGAAAAATCATGTCGGTGATTATTATAGTAATGAAGACAAATGGCACTTCATGTCCGGTGCTGAAATCAAAAGTCCCCTTCTTCAGTTGCAACGAAGTGATTTTCTCCTTCAACAATTGCTTCGAAAACTTGAAACAAACACCACGATTAAACCCTCCCTTGTTTTTATTCACCCTGAATTCATCTTGTATAACGCTCCCCCAAAACTGCCTGTCCTTTTTTCCGGCCAACTTAATCGATTTAAGAAGACATTGAACAGCAAGCCTTCGAAAATAGATCGAAAACATGAAAGACTTGCCGAACGATTGGTTTCATTGCACTTGGATCATTCACCGCATACCCGGTGGCCGGACTACGACTTTCAGCAGTTGAAAAAAGGGGTGACTTGTATTAAATGCGCAACTTTTATGTCCGACAAAGAGAGAAAGTGGAAATGTACCGGTTGCGGCCACGAGGAAGACAACGAAACAGCCATTCTGCGAAATGCAAAGGAATATCATTTTCTTTTTCCGGATAAAAAAATGATCACAAACGTGATGAGTGAATGGTGCGAGATCAATGGTTCCAAGAAAAAAATAAGAAGAGTTCTATCAAAACATTTCAGGCACCTTAGTCAAGGGAGAGGTTCATATTATGTTTAGTTACGATCACGGTTACTTAGTGTCGTTGATTTTTACCGCTGACCGGATACCAATGACACGATTAGTGACCCTTTAATCGATTCCCCCTCGACTGTTCGGGTGTTAATTGTATGATTAGTGACCCTTCGAGCGTGTTTTTGCCTCTGTTCGGGTGCTAATGACTCGGTTAGTGACCCTTCAACCCGGTTTTCACTGCTGTTCGGGTCCTAACCCACAATTGTACGCCTTCGCTCGAGCGATACATGTAAAAAAACCGCCGGCGCAAGCGCCTAGCGGTAATTGTAAAACCCTTCTCCAGATTTCCAGCCTAATTTGCCGGCTTTCACGTACTTAATGAGGAGCGGGCAAGGCCGGTATTTTTCGCCTAATGTTTCATATAAATAATTCATGTTCCGCAGGCGGCTATCAAGACCGACGAGGTCTGCCAATTCAAGCGGGCCCATCGGGTGATTCAAGCCGAGCTTAAGCGCTTTGTCGATGTCTTCGGCTGAAGCGACGCCTTCCATGTACATGTTCATCGCCTCATTTCCGATCAGACAGTTCATGCGGCTCGTTACAAAGCCCGGAAATTCGTTGACTTCCACCGTTTCCTTGTTCATTTTTTCCCCGAGATCCTGAACAATCCGCACCGTTTCTTCGGAAGTATCCAACCCTTTAATGATCTCGATTAATTTCATTTTGTGAACCGGATTGAAAAAGTGCATGGCAATCACTTTCTCGGGGCGGTTCGTACTCGCGCCGATCTCGGTCGGGCTGAGCGTCGATGTATTCGTCGCCAAAACCGTATGATTCGGGCAATACTCGTCAAGCTTCCGGAAAATATCGACTTTTAACGGGATTTCTTCCAACACTGCTTCAATAACGACGTCTGCATCATGTACAGCTTCTTGCAGATCATTTTCATAGTTTAATTGTTGTTTTGCCGCTTCTGCCTGATCGCCATCGATAAAACCCTTGTCCGCGCTTTTTTGTAGCAATTCCTCGATAGAGGCTTCCGCCTGCTTGAGATTGGAATCATCGATATCATGGAGTTTCACTTTGAAGCCGCTTAAAGCAGCCGTATAGGCAATGCCCCTGCCCATCGTTCCGGCTCCCACGACACTCATCTGTTGCAACACCATCACCTTACCTTTCAATCATCAAAGCCATGCCTTGACCGCCGCCGACGCACAAAGTCGCGACGCCGAACCGCTCATTTTTTCGCTTCATTTCGTACAGGAGCGAAGTGGTAATTCGCGCGCCTGTAGCTCCGAGCGGGTGCCCTAAAGCGATGGCGCCGCCGTTGCGATTCACATCTTCTTCCGGAAGCCCTAGTTCACGAATGACCGCCAAAGACTGGGAGGCAAACGCTTCATTCAGCTCCCATACACCGATGTTTTCTTTTTGCTTGCCTGTCCGCTCCAACAACTGCTCGACCGCCGGTACGGGGCCGATCCCCATCACTTCCGGGTCGACGCCCACAGCCGTCCAATCCACAATCGTCGCCATCGGGGTCACGCCGAGCGCATCTGCCTTTTCTTTCGTCATCAACACGAGTGCGGATGCGCCGTCATTGCGGCCACAGGCGTTCCCCGCCGTAACCGATCCATCAGCTTTAAACGCCGGTTTCAATGACGCGAGTTTCTCCGGAGACGTCTCCCGCGGGTGCTCGTCAACGGAAAACGTAAATGAACGCTTCCGTTCTTTCACTTCCACCGGTACGATTTCTTCCGCAAACGTCTCGTTGTCAAGGGCACGTTTCGCCCGCTCCTGGCTTTCAAATGCAAAGGCGTCTTGATCTTCACGGCTGATCTCATAGCCCTCCGCGACATTCTCCGCGGTCGCCCCCATGCCAAGTTTGTCGCCATAAATTTCCATCGGTTGCTGCCCGGCTTCCAGGTTGGAATCCACGAGTTTCTGCACCCCTTCGCCATAACGGGTGTTACGCAAATACATGGGCGCCTGGCTCATATTTTCCGTCCCACCGGCAACAACGACATCTGCCTGTCCGAACAAGATTTGTTGGACCCCGGAACCAATGGCCTGCATGCTGGAAGCGCACAGACGATTGACCGTAAACGCCGGTTTACTCTCCGGTATCCCTGCTCGCAAAGCGGCAACCCGGGCCACATTTGACGAAGCGGTCGTTTGCCGAACTTCGCCAAGGATGACTTCATCCACATCTTCTTTTTCAATCCCTGCTCTAGCCACCGCTTCTTTAATCACCGTGCTGCCGAGGTGCCCGCTGTCGACATTCCGCAGCGATCCCCCCGCGCGCCCGACGGCGGTTCGCACGGCGCTCGCGATCACAATCTCTTTATTTTCAACCTTCAATTGCTTTCACCCTTTCTATTTTCCTTGAAAATTCGCCTGTCTTTTTTCCAAAAATGCGCTTGTCCCTTCATACTTGTCATCGGATTGAAAAGCCACGGCCTGCGCAAGTTTTTCCAACATTTCAGCGGTTTTCAGATCCGAATCCGCACCCCGGGTCACGACCATTTTTGCGAGACGAACGGCAAGCGGCCCTTTCGCGGAGATATCGGCGGTGATCTCCCGCACTTTTTCCTCGAGTGCTTCCGGTTCGGCCACATCGTTGACGAGCCCGATGCGATGGGCCTCGTCAGCCGCGATCAATTTCCCTCGTAAAATCATTTCAACGGCTTTCCCTTTTCCGACGAGCCGGCTCAAACGCTGCGTCCCGCCGGCACCGGGGATAATCCCTAAATTCAATTCCGGCAGTCCGATCTTCGCTTTCGCGCTCGCCACGCGAATATCGCAGGCCAAGGCCAACTCACAGCCGCCCCCGGCCGCAACGCCGTTGATCATGGCGATTGTCGGCTTTTCATAGTCTGCCAGTTTATCATAAACATCTTGCATGCCGGGAGAGAGCGCATCGAGTGCTTCTTTATCTCTCAGTTGTGTGATATCTGCCCCGGCTGCAAATGCTTTCTCACCTGCTCCTGTGAAAATAACGCCGTCGACGTCGTCACGCCGGTCAACGTCATCGAGCGCGGTTTCCATTTCTTCCAACACTTGTGCGTTCAGAGCGTTCCGCACATCCGGCCGGTTGATCGTGATCGTCGCCCACCGGTCTTCGACGTTTAATTGAATCAGTTCAACATCCATTTTTTATCTCTCCTTTGGGTGTTGCGCTTCGTAGAATCTGTCACTTTCAATCACACGTGTAAAATCCTATCCCCGCTTTGCGTCCAAGCATTCAATTTTTTCCCAAAATCCATCGCCGTTTCCGCCGTCTCATCCGACGTATGGGGCCCCTTAACAACGTCAATCAATTCCAGGTTGAAAAAATGAAAATGACACACTTGCGCCGGCCGCTCGGTGGCATCCGCGATACTGGAACTATACGTCGCGAAAATCGCGTGCGCGGGCGCATACTGATCGATGCTTTTAAACATATCTCTTTTTATCGATCGATCTTTGATCTCTGCTTCGATGACGAAATCGGATTCGTTAACAGCGCTTTCAAGTTCAGGTTCAAAAAAGAGGCGGGCAAAAGAATCCTCCAAGTCTTGCCACGACAGTTTGCCTTTTTCGACTTTACGTTGTAAGTGTTGACTGATCTCTTCCATATTTTTCGAAAACGTTTCTTCATGACGATCATGAATGTTCACATCAAAACCGGCAAGCGCGCATACAGCGGCGATTTGCGAGCCCGTAGCGCCGCCACCGATGACTGCTACTTTCCGGATGGATTGTACCATTACTGGCTCCTTTCTTTTTCCATGTGATCCATCGTTTCCTTCACGAGTTGGCGACGTAATATTTTTCCGACACTCGTTTTCGGCAGTGACGTGCGAAAATCAATGATTTTCGGTACTTTGTAACTCGCCATACGTTTTTTACACCAAGCAGTCAGTGCTTCTGATGTTAGCGATTCTCCTTCTTTGCAAACAACAGATGCTTTTAACGTCTCCCCGCGATAAGGATCGGGCACACCATATACAACAAGCTCGCGAATGCTCGGATGCCCATACATAATCTCTTCAACTTCACTCGGGTAAATATTGAACCCGCTGCCGATGACCATTTCTTTTTTCCTGCCGACAATATAAAAGTACCCTTCTTCATCCACTTCGGCAATATCCCCGGTTGCGAACCAGCCATTTTGCAACTGGGCATCCGTCTCTTCCTGCTCGTCCCAATAACCGAGCATCACCTGGGGGCCCTTGATCCACAACTCCCCTTCTTGACCGATCGCCACCGGCTCTTTCGTATCGAGATCAACGATTTCACAGTCTGTGCCCGGAAGCGGGAGCCCGATGCTTCCCGACTTTCGTTTTCCTCTGAACGGGTTTCGATGCGTCGTCGGCGACGTTTCCGACAACCCGTATCCTTCCGATATGACGCCGCTTGTCATCTGCTCGACTTTGTGCAAGACTTCGACGGGCAAAGGGGCGCTTCCACTCGTCATAATTTTGATTGAATCAAGGGCGATCGGGTGTTTCTCTGCATAGCCCAGTAACCCGATGTACATCGTTGGGACAGCGGGAAAATACGTCGGCCGATAGCGTTCGACCATATCTACCGCATCTTCCACCGTCCATTTACGCATGCAAATGATCGTCGCCGCGGCAAACACGCCTTGGTTGATCACGCTCGACATGGCCATCACATGATAAAAAGGCGCCGCACCCATAAAAACTTCGCCGGGCCTTTGCAACGTATTTGCAGTAAAGGCAAACGTTTGCAGGACGTTTGCGACTAAATTGTAATGGGTCAACACCGCTCCTTTCGGCGAACCCGTCGTCCCGCCCGTAAATTGAATCAACGCCGGATCTTTTTTGGGTTCGATGACCGCCTTAGGAATCTGCTCCGCGCTCTGCACTCGATCAATGAGATCATGAAATTGATCGTCGTTCTCTCCGGCGGATTCACGATCAATAAAAATTGGAAATTTCACTGATGCGGCAGCGGTTAATTTTTCTTTTTGCTTCGATTCCCCGATGACGACGAGCGGTTCTGTTTTTGCAAAAATATGGGAGAGTTCGCTTTCCTGATACATCGGGTTCACCTGAACAGCGATGCCGCCCAAGCGTTGAACCGCGAAATGGCTGATGATATATTCCACACAGTTTGGAAGCATGAGAGCGACGCGGTCCCCTTTTTGCAATCCCAAATTGTGCAAAGCCATTGCAAAACGATCAACTTCTTCTTTTAATTCGTCATACGTGTAGGTGAAATTGCCATCAATGACCGCGAGAACGGAGCCATAATCAGCAGTGGTTCTTTCCAAAAAATCATATAACGAAAGATTGGGTACATCGATGTCCGCGGGCACATGTTCAGGGTAATGGTCCAGCCATATTCGTTCCATGGCCTTACGACCCTTTCAACATATTCTTCGAGATAATCAACCTTTGAATTTCATTTGTGCCTTCGTAAATTTTCGTGATTCGCGCGTCCCGATAAAAACGTTCAGCCGGATACTCAGCCATATAACCCATGCCGCCGTGAATTTGTACCGCTTTGTCAGCCACTTTGTTATACGTTTCCGTTGCAAACAGCTTAGCCATCGAGCTTTCTTTGATCGCTTTTTCGCCTTGGTCAATGAGCCACGCGGCCCGGTAAGTCATTGTTTTCGCCGCTTCCGTTTCCGTCTCCATTTCCGCGAGCATCCATTGAATTGCTTGTTGTTTGGAGATCGGTTTGCCGAATTGTTTTCGCTCTTCGGCGTACTCCATTGATAAATCGATCAATTTTTTCGAAGAACCGACCGAACGGGCGGCAAGTCCGACACGTCCTTCGCCTAAAATCGTAAGCGCCGATACGTAGCCCATGCCGACTTCACCAATCACGTTTTCATCGGGAACTTCACAGTTTTCAAAGATGACTTGGCTCGTGTGCGACCCTCTTAAGCCCATTTTTTTGTCTGGTTTTCCGACCGTGATACCCGGAAAATCCTTTTCGATAACAAAAGCGGTGATGCCGCCTTTCGCGCCTTTTTCTTTGTCAGTCAAAGCGAAAACGGTGAACACATCGGCGATCGGCGCATTCGTGATAAAATGCTTCGTGCCGTTAACAATCCATTTATCACCTTTTTTCTCTGCGGTCGTTCCAAGATTGGTCGCATCCGATCCAGCTCCCGGTTCGGAAAGGGCAAAACAACCGATTTTGCGCCCAGCTGCCAAATCAGGCAAATATTTTTGTTTCAGCTCTTCCGATGCCAGGCGCACCAATCCGGTGCTGCCGATCCCGGTGTGGGCGCCGATGAGCGATACATAGCCATTGTGCGTGCGCCCCAGCTGCTCATAGACGATGCATTTCCCAACCGTATCAAGGCCAATGCCGCCATATTCTTCCGGAATGCTCAAGCCAAACAGTCCGAGTTCCTTGGCCTGATCGACAAGATGCTGTGGAATCTCATCCTCCTCTTCGATTTGCTGCGCGTACGGCTCCACTTCGTTTTCCACGAAATTTTTCACCATCATCCGCATCTGTTCATTTTCTTCGCTAATATTAAAATCCATGGTTTTTCCTCCTTAAAATTCTCATATTAAATAGTTGCAAAATACATGCCATTTTTATGAGCGTTTGAAAAGGAGAAATCACTCGCCGCGGAATCATCTATGTATGATTTGATTTAAAATTGTATCGTTGAACGTAAAAAAAAAACGGCTTCACCTCGAAACCGGTTTCAATATTCATTAGTCTTCATTCGTTCGGTCATTGAACCATTGAATAGTTTCTTCAGCAGTCACCGGTGCAGACCTCTTTATCATTTGAAAATGAATAAAAAACTTTATAGTTATCCACGAGAACTCTGTAGTTCCCTTTCCATTCTGGCTCATGTGCTGGCATTGCTTCCATCATACTCAGAATTTTATTTCTGATTTTAATCAATAATTGTTCTTTATACTCGTTTGTTTCAGACTCGGTAAAATGAATGCTTTTGATCTGTGAGAAACTTTTCTTGGCTTCTTTTGCCCATACCAAGTCCAGTGAACTACTCCCCACTTAAACACTAACGTTTTTGAAGTGGGGGCTTCTTGGGTCATTGCCCCTTTTTGATAGCTGACAAAGTTTACCAAGCGAACCCTCTTGTTCCAAGAGTTTATAGTTATATTAGGGGATTGCTAATAAGCGCAACCCTTCTTTTTTGATATTTAGTGCGGCATTATGATCTCTGTCGAGATTTAGTCCGCAATCACATTGGTACGTGCGTTCTGATAACGACATTTCTCTCATCGAGCCACAACTTGAGCAAGTCTTCGTAGACGGAAACCATTTATTTATTTTGATAAGTTGCTTCCCTTGTTCTTTTAGTTTGTAGTGTAAAAAAGAAGTGAACATTCCCCAGCCATTATCAGCGACACTTTTTCCGAATTTTAGAGCTTGTGACATTCCTTTCATGTCCAAGTCTTCGATGATAATCGCATCAAAAGATACGGCCAATGCCTTGGATTGATGATGGAGAAAATTTTTGCGTTGATTAGCGACTTTTTCTTGTATCTTTGAGACTTTCACACGTTGTTTGTTCCAATTTGAAGAATCTTTCTTTTTTCGCGAAAGTTTACGCTGTTCAGACGCTAATTTCTCAAGCATTTGCCGATAGAAACGAGGGTAATTGGCTTTCTTACCTGTTTCACTATCGACGAATAGCCCATTCATCGCAAAATCTAATCCTATAACATCTTCAATTTCTTTATTTTTAATCTCTTTTTCATATTCAGTTAGAATGGAAATATAGTATTTTCCTGATGGAGTCATCGAAATGGTGCAAGATTTGATGATGTGGCCAGAAGGAATCTCCCTGTGTTGCTTCATTTTTACCGTTTTTAGTTTAGGTAATTTGATATGACCATCAAACAACTGAATATTCCCATTTACGACATTCGTTGTGTAGCTTTGTTTATGTCGCTTGCTTTTGAATTTTGGAAACTTAGCCTTATTTTCGAAGAATGCTTTGTATGCTTTATTTAAGTTTAACTGTGCGTTTGCCAGGGCTAATGCGTCTATGTCTTTTAACCATACAAATTCTTTTTTGTACTTCGCAGGGGTCGGATGCTTTGTCTTTTTCAATGCTTCTTTATCGTCTTTCAGATTTTCATAAGTCTCTTTTCGTTCTGCTAGCATTTTATTGTAGACAAACCGAACACAACCAAACGTTTGACGTATGAATAAAGCTTGTTCATCTGTCGGGTACAAGCGAAACTTATATGCTTTATTTAATTTAGCCATAGCAAAGCCCCTCACTTCGTCCCTTTGGTTTTCAATAGACGCTTTTACCATTTCGATAGGGGAACCACCAGTGGTTAGCAAACAAAAACTTCTTGACCAAAACATTTCTCTCCATTATTTTTCCGAACATAAGGAAAATTCTTTTTAATAAGCCTTGAACTTGCGCTTTTGTAAGCGTTGATAAATTTGGACAATTCGCTATTAGGCTGTGCTTTGAAAAGAATGTGTATATGGTCACTATCATGATCCCACTCAACCAATGCAATATTATAACGCTCACCCAGCGACATTATCTCTCGCATAGTCTGAAATAGTATCATCGATAACCCTTCTTCGATATTTCACGACGAGTACAAGGTGATCATACATCAAGAACACTGAATGGTTGTTACTGTCAAATTTTGTTATATCAATCCTTACTCTTTCTAAGGCCGATTATAACATATTTGAAAGAAAAAGGGAAGGTATGTTTGGGTTAAAGTGACGCTTGAAGAGGGAGACTTCTCTCGGAAAGGCGTTAAATCTCTCCGCGTCTAATCGATTCAAGCATTTCCTCCGTTGTAAACACATTTCCTGCTGCAATATCCTGATCTGCTCGTTCGATCATTTTTTGCAATTCTGTATTATTCTCGATTTCTTTTTGTACTTCATTTTTTTTAATTGGATGAATCAAAAACTTTTTGCCTTTAATATCGATAACCATGTCTTCATTTTCATTCAGTACATCCTTTATAGCTTCAGTGCCCTCAAGTTTTTTTGCCATTGAGGATCCCTCCCTCTTTACAAGCATTATCCAGCTTTTTTCGATAAATCCAAAGCTCACGTAAATACCATAAGCATTGAGGATGCTCTTGTTCCCCACCACTTCGCCGGAATGGCTTTATATCTGCAAAAAGATCATTTAATGGAAGCAATTTCTTTATCGTCAAAAGGGCCGTCGGACAAAGGATCATAGCCCAAAGCTCGAAGCACCTTGTCATACGTTTCCCCTTTAATCCCACTATGTCCTGTCTCAATTTTGGAAATCGTGGCTTGTGTGATCGGTCTTTGGCCTTGACTACCTGCCTGTTCAGATACCAATTGAACAATATCCTCTTGGGTAAGCCCTAAATTAATGCGACGCTTCATAATTTTTTTTCCCATTTTAACAGGAAAACTTTCCAAATGTTCTTTCACGCCCGGTACTTGTTGCAACAAATCTTTTAACTTTTCATGGGAGCTATCAGGTTCTTGACGATTGACCATAAAATCCTTCCCCTTTTCATGTTTCGCGATATTGGCTATACATTCTGATAATTTGTTCACTTTCTCGGATCATCTGTTCAAATTCAGGTGGATTGAGTTCTTTCGTTTTATGCACAAAATGCGAATTTTTGTTTCTGTTTTTTATTGCACAGGAACAATTGTTTGTTTTTCTATTTCTAGTTCAGGGTGGTCGAATTATTCGGCCATAATCCAAAAACGGGTCAATGTCGAAAAAGGCATGGCGATCACCAGCTTTGACCGTATGAACCTCCCCGTGCGGACTTTTTTGGTTACTCGACCGCTGGGTTTGGCCGTATAAGCCTCTCATGCGGACTTTTTTGACCGCTTCCTTGCAGTTACTAGAAAGCAGACGTCTATGAATTGATGTAACAATCGATGAGCGGCGACTAATGTTAGGTGAATATCGATTATTTGGCGCCACAACCACCGGGTGGCGACTAATGTTAGGCGAATCTCCTTTATTTGGCGCCACAACCACCGGGTGGCGACTAATGTTAGACAAACCTCGATTATCTGGCGCCACAGCCACAGGTGATCACTTATTTCAGCTGCCAACAAAAAAAGTGCCATGGATCGGCACTTTTTTCGATACTGGATTTTCTTTTTTTTCCGCCTAACTCAACTCGTACTTCTTTAATTTCCGCACGATCGTTGCTTGGCTTGTCCCTAGTGCATCGGCGATTTCGTACGTATTTTTATAGAGTTTTAGCGCTTTGGCGAGGAGTGTTTTCTCCGATTTCTCCGTCGCTTCCTGCAATGTGGTGATCTCTTGCGGCAAGCCGTCCTCGGACGAATCGTTCCGGACATCGACGGGGAGGTCTACGATATCGATCATGTTCGTTGGAATCGTGACGACCAGGCGTTCCACCAAATTGGACAGCTCCCGGACATTTCCCTGCCAATCAAATTGATAGAAAAAATTTAACGTGGATTCGGAGAACTGTTTCCGGACGTCATATTTTTCATTATAGTGCTCGAGATAAAAATGGATGAGAGGCAAAATATCCTCGCGTCGTTCCCTGAGCGGCGGGATGTGAATCGGGATGACATTGATACGGTAATAAAGGTCCTCCCTGAATGTGCCCTCTTTGACCATTTTCTTCAAATCCCGATTCGTAGCGGCAATCACCCGCACATCAATCCACGTTGTATACGTGCTGCCGACCCTGCGGATCTCGCCTTCCTGCAACACGCGCAGTAACTTGACTTGCAACTCAAGGGGGAGCTCGCCGACTTCATCGAGAAATAATGTGCCATGGTTCGCGAGCTCGAACATCCCGGCTTTGCCTGCTTTTTGCGCACCGGAAAAGGCCCCAGCTTCATAGCCGAACAACTCGGATTCCAAAAGGGTTGGCGGAATCGCGCCGCAATTAATCTTAATAAATTCCCCTTGTTCGGAACGGAGACTTTGCTCGTGAACATGCTTGGCAAAAACGTCTTTTCCTACCCCCGTTTCGCCGAGCACGAGAATCGTGGCATCAATGTTTGCCACTCGCTCCCCGGTAAAAAAGATGTTTTTCATTTCCGCGCTCTCGCAAACAATGTCCTTCGTCACATCAGGGTTCGCCTGCATTTTATTAAGTTCTGCTTTATAAAAAGAATTCAGTTCTTTCATTTTTTGATTTTCGTCGCGAAGCTGCTTGAGGTCCGTCAAATCACGAATGTTGGTGATAACTTTTTCCACTTCACCATCTTCGTTGAAAATCGGGCTTCCGGTGAGCATCACTTCAATATCGCCTTGGCCCCGCTGGTAAACGGTCACCGGTTTTTTTTCTTCCACGACTCTAAACGTGACGGATTCTTCCAAAATTCCACGCTCAACGAGTTGGTTTACATTTTTTCCAATATAGTAATCTCTCGGGATTTTCGTAATTCGTTCAATCGCCGGGTTTGTTTTCAATGTTGTGCCTTCGGCGTCTGTGATATATATCGCATCATACGCGCTTTCCAACAAACTATTCAGTTCCCTTTCCATTTCTTCAAACTTCCGGGGATCCTCGTTCATGCCCTCGGGATAGAAAAGGTAGAAAAAATAATTATCGATCTCCGTATGTTCATATTTTTCTACCGTGTATTCCACGCCGTCCACCGTACAAGCGGAAAGTTGATCAGCTCCCGCCAAGCAACGATGGAAGGCTTCATTTGCCCGCTCATTGCTCGCGACGACGTCACCACGATCATTAACAAGAAGCATCGGGATGGGGAGATAGGACCATTCATTGGATAAGACCGCTCTTGTAGTCATCACAAACACTTCCTCACAAAGAATGGATTCTATCGTCCATTATACAGAATGTTGTCCCTTCTTGACAGTCCCCATCTCGCTAGGTTTATTTCTGCTTCGCCATTGATAGATAAAAATAATCGCTATCAACACAAGCCCGAACAAATCCGTCCACAGATGTTCCGTAATCAAAAGAATAGCCGCTGCCAACAGAGATATTCTCTCCCAAACAGCTGTCTGTTTCAACATGCATCCTTCGATAAATCCGGCGAATGCCACGAGTGCCAACAAGGCCGTCGTGATCCCGAAAATAATAGAAGGGACACTACCTTCCAGCGAAAGCGAAGGATTATAGACGAGCATGTACGGCAAAATAAACCCGGCCATGCCGACCCGTAGGGAGTAGACGGCGGTGCGCAACGGATTGCTTCCAGCGATCCCTGCTGTAATGTACGAGGTAATCGCCACCGGCGGTGTGATGCCTGAGAAGATACCGAAATAGAAAACAAAAAAGTGGGCAACGAGCATTGGCACGCCAAGTTGCGTAAGGGCTCCTGCGGCAACCGTCGCGAGAATGACATAAGCCGAAACCGTCGGCATGCCCATCCCCAAAATAATCGAAGCCACCATAATTAACAAAAGCAACGGCAATAATTGCCCGCCCGACATATCCACCGCGAACCGTGAAAAGCTCATGCCAAGCCCGGTCATAATGACAGACCCGGCGATAATGCCGGCACCGGCACATGCCATCACCGTGGGGACCGCGTTACGAATCCCTTTTTCCGAAGCCGCAAAAATGGACATTAAGCCCATACGGCTTTCTTTTTTAACCAAGCTTAATAGAAACACAACCAGTAACGCCCACATGCCGGCTCGCATCGGGCTGTAGCCAACGACCATCAAAACGATGATGATGATCAGCGGCAAAATTAAATACCCTCTGCGCGCGATGAGTTTCCAAAAATTCGGCAGCTGATAGCCCGGGATGCCTTGTAAGCCTAAACGCTGTGCTTGAAAATAAATAATCACCCCGACAACAGTAAAAAATAGAATCGCAGGCAAAAGGGCATAAGCGGCAACTTCAATGTATGGAATGCCGGTGTATTCCGCCATGACAAACGCGGCCGCACCCATGATCGGCGGCATGATCTGTCCACCTTGAGAAGCAACCGCTTCCACCGCACCAGAGAATGTCTTCGTATAACCGACTCTCTTCATTAGGGGAATCGTAAAAGGCCCGGTCATGGATGCATTTGCAGCGCCGTTTCCGCTTACTGTCGCCAAGAGTCCGCTGGAAAGTACCGAAGCGAGCGCCGGGCCACCGCGAATCCGTCCGGTCAACGAAAATGCGAACTCGATAAAAAACTGTCCAACACCTGTCCGCATCATAAAAGCGGCAAAAATTAAAAACAGAATCAGCACGGTTGACGCCACATAAATCGGATCACTAAAAATCCCATTGGTCGTAATAAAAAGGGCATCGGTCATCCGACCGTAGCTAAAGCCTTGATGGCCCAGTATCCCCGGAAACATCGGACCAATAAAAATATAAGCCCAGAAAAATAACGCCAGAATCGCCATCGCGTGCCCAATCGTCCTGCGCACCCCTTCTATGATAAGGAAAATCATGACGGTCGCCACGATTTGATCGAAAAGCGTGGAAGCCCCCTGTCGAAGCGCGATCTCCGGATACGAGAAAAACGCGTGCCCGAGCAGCGCGACCGACAAAACGAACGGTACCCCGTCAAAGAGCCAATGACCGGGTTCTTTTCCTTTCCGATACGCAAACGTACTAAAGCAAAGAATTAAAAAGATAGACGTGAAAACGGCACGATGCTGCCAAGCGGGCAGACCACCCGCGGCCGCGTAATAGATAACATAGACGGCTAAGGTGATGGCGATAATCCCAATCAAAAATTGTCGGAAGCGCTTCCATGTTGACCAGCCGTCCGGGTTGTACAAGGACTTCTCAATGGACGTGTTCATTCTTTCTTCTTCAATGGTTAAATCAATTTTTTCATTTTCTGCATTCGTTTTCTCCATTGCACGCTCCCCCATTCCTAGTCCGTCGCTCCGACTTCTTCGTAATATTGCAACGCGCCCGGATGAATATTTTCGTCGGGATCTTCGATTTGCCCGTAACCGTCTTCAGGGTTAAACCACATGCCCCGGGTCGGCTGCTCTTCCTCGACGCGCGCTGAATTCTCCCAAATCGCCTTCGTCAATTCATAAACAACTTCATCATCCATGTCTTCGTTTACAACCATGATCGCCCAGCTCGCGATTGTCGGTGTATCTTCCGTTTGACCGCTGTAGCTGTCGCCTGGTACCGTCATGTCGGTGGTATAGCCATAGCCTTGCTCATCCAATTCGTCGATCACGTCATCGGGAATGGACAAAAGCTGTACGGACTGCGTCGCGTCAATTTCCGTAAGCCCCGGCACATAGGGGCCGCCACCTTGGACAGTGACATCAATAATCCCATCCCTCATCTGATTCGCGGCATCGCCATAACCGCCGTAATCGACGGATACACCCGCTTCATCGAGCTCCTCTTCTCCGTATCCCATCGCCTCAAAAATGCGTCGAAATGCTGCTTCACTCGCGTCACCCGGATTTCCCGGAATCACATCCGCCCCGTATTCCACCACATCTTCCAAGGATTCATATGGACTATCTTCCAACACCGCGATGTTCCACAACGTTGGGTAAAACGCGCCTAAGGCTTTGACATTTTCTTGAGGTTCCCCTTCAAACGCGCCCTCCCCTTCAACGCCATCGACAAAATCCGATGCAAAAGCGAATCCGGTTTGCACATCAACCCCAGTATTGACCTCGCGAATATTACCGATCGCTCCACCTTCCACGACCGTCACATCCACCTCTTCCAATTCATCCATCCAAATATCGGAAAATAAAGTCGAGAGCGGATACCAACCGGAATCCGTCGGCCCGGAAATATGAGCATGCTGCCAATCATCGTCCGCCGCTTCATCATTGCAAGCGGTTACCAAAAGGCTTGCGCCCAGCACTATGCTCACTAGTGAGCTTTTCTTTTTCCATAAGTATTTCAATTTCTTCCCTCCATCTGGCTGATCATTGTTGTCATATGTAGGGGATATGCAATATTGATGCCAAAAAAGATCCAGCAACGTAAAAGCTGCTGAATCATGGGTTGCGATAGTCATGAGGATTTTCACTGTTGCCATCAAGATGCGATTGTCATTCATGTTTGCATCATTCATGCTTTGTTGCATGATTGTTTTCAAGCCAAATGGTCATTCACTCTTTTTTTCGCCATTTTCGCTTCCTGTATGATGTTGTTCATCAACGCTCGGACGCTTGGCACATCATCGATCAGGCCAATACCTTGGCCAGCCCAGCCAAAGCTTTCCTCAAGATTCCCGTCTTGGATCAGTTTCTGGTTGGCCTGTCCGTTAATGTATGGCCATATCTCTTCAAAAGAAGCACCTTCGGCTTCCATCCGGGCGATTTTTTCAGTTGCTTTCGTTTGCAATACTCTGCCCGGGATGCCGAGGGATTTTTTTATGATCATCGTTTCATTTGCCTCAGCATTGACAATCGCTTCTTTATAGCGAGGATGGGCAATGCATTCTTTTGTGGCAATAAAGCGCGTCCCCATTTCAATGCCTTTCGCGCCTAATGCGAGTGCAGCCGCGTATCCCCTGCCATCAACAAGACCGCCGCTGGCAATCACCGGGATCGAGACCGCGTCTACCACTTTTGGAACCAAAACAATCGTCCCGACATCATCCCTGCCGAGATGGCCGCCGCCTTCCGTTCCCACGACGATAACGGCATCCGCACCCAATGCTTCAGCCTTTTGCGCTTGGCGGACGGACGCGACCAATACAAGTTTTTTTATATTGGTGCCTTCCAGTTGATCAAAGACCGGAGCCGGATTGCCGGCAGTTACGGATACGGCGGGGACCTCCTCTTCAATAGCGATATCCACGAGCTTGTCGATCGATCGCCTACCAAGAGCAAAGTTAACGCCATAGGGCTTCTCGGTTAATGTTTTTGCCTTTTTAATCTCCTTGCGTAAATCTTCGGGATCCTCAAAGAACGTCGCCGTAATTTGGCCAAGCCCTCCCGCGTTTGAAACGGCAGCTGCCAGTTCGGCAAACGCCAGATAGGCGAGCCCCCCTTGAATGATTGGGTATTGAATGTTAAATATGTCACTTACGCGGTTAGGCATTAAGACCCCCCCATTTGTCACTCCCCGATTAACGGAATAAAGCCCCCGTCTCTTCGATCAGCTTATCAAAAAGTTCCTTTGCGGTCATTGCTTCACTAAGCCTCGTCCCCTGCCCTGCCCACAGAGACATGTAATCCGGGTTTTTTTGTTGGCCAGATGCTTTTCGTATGTCCTTCGTTACGGCATTTTGAATCGGGTATGGAGGAATGGCGTCATGGTGCTCGGCCATTTCTTCCATAAACGGATTTGCAATCCCTCTCGCCTCTTTCCCTGAAAACGCCTTTGTGAGTATCGTATCTGCTTCACTGCTGTGTAAAATTTTCTGTTTATGTACATCTTGAGCGCCGCTTTCTTGGCACGTGAGAAAGGCTGTGCCCATTTGCACCCCGCTTGCACCTAACATTAGCGCGGCGGCTACTCCCCTGCCGTCCATGATCCCGCCGGAAGCAATCACAGGCACAGACACATGATCGACGATCTGCGGCACAAGTGCCATCGTTCCAATCATCGCTTGTTCCATGGAAGGTGCTAAAAATGTACCGCGATGTCCGCCAGCCTCACTGCCTTGCGCCACAACGATATCAATGCCGGCTTTTTCAAGTTCGATAGCTTCATTAACCGTGGTCGCGGTACCTAATGTTGTGATGGCTCGATCTTTTAATTTTTGAATCGCATCCGCTGAAGGGAGACCAAATGTGAAGCTAAAACAGGGGACTTTTTCTTCTAAAATAACATTCAATTGCTCGTCAAAATCTTCTTCCACTTGATGTACTTGCGGCTTTTCCAGATTGAAGTTTTGGCGATAACGCTCGGTTAGTTTCAATCCGGTTTCAATATAAGACTGTTCTTCCCCCTTTGAATATTTGGGAGAAGGGATAAACAAATTAACCGCAAATGGCGCGTCCGTCAACGCTTTAATCGCTTGAATGGCCGATCGGATCTGCTCCGGGGCCATATACCCGGCACCCAACGTGCCGAGGCCACCGCTGTTTGATACCTCGGCAACAAGCTCCGGTGTTGTTGCCCCTCCGGCCATCCCGGCTTGAATAATCGGGTATTCAATGTTTAAAAGAGATTGGGTTTTGGTTTCGTGCCACATGTTGCTGCCCCCTCGATATACACCGTAGCAGAATCTAATCTTTCCTCATCTTATTCTCAGCTTCATTAACTTGGCAAGGTATTAGCATGTGAATGTTTACGATCGGAATTCTTTGAACGTAAATAAAGTTGGAATATAACATGGGCAATAATCATCCAGCCTATAAAAACGAAAAATAGATTGCGGAAGACTTCGTCTGGGGGAAAATGCTGCTGCACGGAAATAAGCATCCCCGCAACCCCGGCTCCGAAAGCTCCTCCTACAAATTGGCCCAATTGTACCACGCCCATACCCGCACCAATGAGCTTTGATGGTAACGTTCTCGATACTTCATTAGTCGCGCTTGCAAGCAAAATGTTCGAACCGGAAATAGCAATGATTATTATGGCTAGCGAGGCATATGGAGATATATTGGCAAAAAAAGCAAACAGTATATATGAGATGAGTAAAAACGCCAAGCCCGCTCGGATAACATTCAACGGTCCTTTGCGGTCAATGACTTTACCCGCTAAATTTGCAGTAAATGCTGCTAAAATCGCTCCCGGAAAAATGATGAGCCCGATCTGCAACGGACCCTGATTAAATAGTTCAGCTAATAGAATCGGAATCGTAAATAAGGTTGCAAAGTTCATAAAGAAAGATGTAAAAGGCATAACAAGTAACAGCAAGTAGCCCCGATTATGAAGCAATTCAGGCTGGACGAATGGAATTTCGGCCTTATGGACATGTTTCCATAAAAGGAACATGGCAGGAATTGAAAAAATGAGAGCTGTGTAAATCCCACTCGTTACAAACATAAGGACACCACCCACAGAAACGGCAACCAATATCGCCCCTGGTGTGTCAAACTTCACTTTTAAAATATCTTCAAACGGTAAATTCCTGCGAACAATCGGCAGAATCAACAACACGGCAAAAGGTAAAAGAAACAAGTAATTCCATCCCCATTGCTCCGTCAGTACCCCTCCGAGGAGCGGCCCTATCCCAGAAAATCAGAATGGTCCGTTCATTCATTTCGAAAGGCTTGCTCAGGTCTTGCTCTGCTGTAGGCAAACCAGACATAAACGTTCCTCCAATTGTTTTTCATTACATGGCGGGCTTATGATCAGCTTACCATAAGCCCGCCTTATGTCTTTATTCGATCACCTTAACCAGCTGTTTCCCCAGATTCTCCCCTCGGAACAATCCCAAAAATGCTTCCGGTGCATTTTCCAACCCTTCAACTATGTTCTCTTTATACCTTATTTTTCCTTCTTTCAACCATTTCGACAAATCAACGATGGCTTCATCAAACCGATCGACATAGTCTCTTATGATAAATCCTTTTAGCAATACACTTCTTGTGAGTAAATACGGAAAAACTCGTGGGCCTTGTTCCACTTTTTCTGCATTGTAATGGGCAATTTGTCCGCAAAGGGCAACCCGTGCGTGGAAGTTTAATTGAAAAAGCACAGCGTCGGTTATTTCCCCTCCAACATTATCGAAATAAATGTCGATCCCTTCCGGACAGGTCCTTTTCAGCTCTTCACGGATATTAGTCGTCTTGTAATTAATCACCGCATCAAAGCCAAGCTCATTCTTCAAATACGTGATTTTTTCATCCGAACCGGCAATACCAACCACTCGACATCCTTTTAGTTTTGCGATCTGACCGACAATCATCCCAACTGCCCCTGCGGCTCCAGAAACAACAACAGTTTCTCCTGACTTCGGTTGGCCGATATCCATTAACCCAAAGTAAGCGGTTAAACCTGGCATTCCCGTGACGTATAGGGCCGTTGTTATCGGTGCATTTTCAAGGTTTATTTTTTGTAAATAAGCGCCATCCGCTACTGTATAGTCTGCTCAATCAAGTCTACCCCTGACAAAATCTCCAGGCGTAAAGTCAGAGTGATTGGATGACACAACTTCTCCAACAACACCACCTGTTAGCGGTTTACCTACCTCAAAAGGAGTTGAATACGATTTTGCATCATTCATCCGTCCACGCATATAAGGATCGACGGATAGATAGTGTGAACGTACGAGCACTTGGCTCTCACCCGGTTCCGGTACGGTTGTTTTTACAAATTCAAATGTAGATTTATCCGGTAGTCCTTGCGGCCGTTTTGACAATAATATCTGACGGTTTTTATCCATACTCAAAAACATCCTCCGTATTTATCGATATTTTTTCAGTTCCAATCGACCAACCGTCCGACGGTGAACTTCGTCAGGACCGTCCGCGAGGCGCAGCGTTCGTGCTTTGGCCCAGCTTTGCGCGAGGGGAAAATCGTCGGTTACGCCGGCGCCGCCATGGGCTTGAATCGCGCGATCAATGACACGTAGTGCCATGTTCGGTGCGACAACTTTGATCATGGCGATTTCCGTGCGCCCTTCTTTATTGCCGACGGTGTCCATCATGTAGGCCGCTTTCATCGTTAAGAGGCGCGCTTGTTCGATTTCGATGCGGGAATCGGCGATCCATTCCTGAATAACGCCTTGCTCCGAGAGCTGTTTGCCGAAGGTGGAACGATCTTGGACGCGTTCACACATCGCCTCGAGCGACTTTTCCGCTAACCCAATCAAGCGCATGCAGTGATGAATGCGTCCCGGTCCCAAACGCCCCTGTGCAATCGCGAACCCTTTGCCTTCATCCCAGAGGATGTTCGAGGCTGGAACACGCACGTTGTCGAATTCCACTTCCCCGTGCCCTTCGGGGGCATCGTCATAACCGAAGACCGGCAAATGGCGCTTAATCTTAACCCCGGGCGTGTCTCTCGGCACTAAAATCATCGACTGCTGCGTGTATGTCGGACTGTCCGGGTCCGTTTTTCCCATCACAATCATAATTTCACAGCGCGGATCCATAATGCCCGACGTCCACCATTTGCGGCCGTTAATGACGTAGTCATCACCGTCTTTTTTAATGTGCGTTTCGATGTTTGTGGCGTCCGATGAAGCGACATTCGGCTCGGTCATCGCGAACGACGAGCGAATTTTCCCGTCAAGCAGCGGCTCCAGCCACTGTTTCTTTTGCTCCTCCGATGCATAGCGGACAAGCGTTTCCATGTTGCCGGTGTCCGGCGCCGAGCAATTGAAGATCTCCGGCGCAATCGAAGATCGTCCCATGAGCTCACATAACGGCGCGTATTCTACATTCGTCAACCCCGCGCCGTACTCGCTTTCTGGCAAAAATAGATTCCATAGCCCCACATCCTTCGCTTGTTGCTTCATATCTTCCATAATCGGCGGTGATTGCCACCGCGTGGACTGTTGGTTTAATTGTTCTTCATACACCTTTTCGTTTGGCTCAATAACGTCTTCCATAAAACGGCTAACTTGATGTTGCAAATCCTTTACCTTCTCAGACAATCCAAAATCCATGATTATTCCCCCTCGTTTAATCATTGCCAAGCATATTCAATTAAATTTTTCGCGCGTTCGTTATGATGTTTGAACCGTTCGTCTTCCGTTTGTCCATTCTTCAAGCGGAAATAGATTTGTTGAAAAATTACGGCCAATTTAAAATAAGCAAAAATTTGATGAAAATAAAGCGAAGAACAATCCCGCCCAGTTTTTTCTACGTAACGATCAATCAGTTCTCGACGGGTCAAAAATCCAGGTTTTTTTGTAATGGCTTTTTGAAATGTCGATTGCAATAACTCCGGATCATCTTCTTCCACCCAAAAACTAAGCACTGCACCAAGATCAAAAAGAGGGTCACCGATCGTTGCCATTTCCCAATCAACGACAGCTTTCACTTGGCTGACATCTTTGGAAAATAAAAGATTATTAAACTTGAAATCATTATGGATCACAGTGGTCTCCCCATCCGGGGGATATTATCCAAAAACCATTTTTTCAATTTCTCATACTCGGGGATATCCTCGGTTTTTGCACGCTCATAGCGCTTGATCCAACCGTGTACTTGCCGCTCCATGAATCCCGCCGGGCGACCGAATGTGTCAAGGCCAGCCGCCTGTACATCCACTTGGTGTAATTCAGCTAACGTATCGATAAAGGTATAAGAAAGCTCACGACCTAAATCTTCCGTTTCTTGCACTCCTTCAGGGAATGACTGATCAACCACAACCCCTTCCTTTCGTTCCATAACATAAAATGGCACTTCCATCACCGCGTCATCTTCCCCGAGCACATACGGCTTGGGCGCCAATGGAAAAACTGGATGGATCCGGGAAAGAATCCCGTATTCTCTTTTCATGTCATGCGCCTTAGGAGGGAGCGGGCCAAAAGGCGGGCGGCGCAATACCCCTTTCCAGTCCCCGCAAGCTAGAAGATACGTAAGATTGGACGCACCAGTGTAATATTGCTCCACCTGCAAAGGTTCATCTTTGGGAATGTTATCCAGATGTTTATCCAAAAAAGCTTTCACTTTTACCACATCCAGCTCTTCCCCGCTGAACACCGATTGTGTCATTTCGTTTCACTCCCCACGGACATAAATTTTAGTTCAGCTCTGTTGTGAAGTCCTACGATTGACTCCGAGCTGCCCGCATCCACCGTGGACCTAGTCACTAATGGTTTCATTTAATTTAATCTAATATTATATTATACTTATCCATTTTTTTATAGAGCCATGTTCTACTTCTTCCCAACATTTTACTAGCTTTGACCTTATTCCCTTGTGCTTGATGTAATATATTTATAATTAGCTCTTTTTCGCCTCTAGTATCAGTTCGATAATCATCATGAGAGACAAGATAATCATGGTGCGAATGTTTCTCTAAATTACGTATATCATTTGGCAAATGTCCGATGTCTATATAACCATCTGTTGTTAGATTGGCACCACGCTCTAATACATTTTGTAATTCCCGGACGTTCCCAGGCCAATTGTATTCTATTAAACTAGCATGGCTCTCAGAAGTAACACCTTTAAGAGAGAAGCCCTCATGATTTAACCGTTCAATTAAGAAATCTATTATTAATGGAATATCCTCTTTTCTCTCTCTTAATGGAGGAATATTCAGTGGAAAAACATTTATCCGGTAATAAAGATCTTCACGAAATCTACCTGTTTTCACTAAATATTTTATGTTTTGATTTGTTGCTGTTATTATCTTGCTATTCATTTGAATTTGAATTGTTCTGTTACTCCCAACGGGTTCAAATTCTTTTTCCTGAAGTACACGTAATAGTTTACTCTGTAGTGAAAGCGACATGTCACCAATTTCATCTAAAAAAAGCGTGCCCTGTTGTGCTAACTCAAACTTCCCTTTTTTTCCTCCTCTTTTTGCACCTGTAAATGCTCCATCTTCATATCCGAAAAATTCTGCTTCTAATAACTCATCAGGAATAGCAGCGCAGTTAACTTTTATAAAGGGCCCAGATCTCGATGAAGCAACATGAATCCCATGTGCAAATAATTCTTTCCCGGTTCCATTTTCACCTAGGATCAGAACCGTTGAACGACTTTGTGATGAAACAAATGCCTCTTTTTTAACCTCTTTTATTGAGGTGGATTTACCTATGATGTCATTGAATGAATATTTAGTACCGCTAATATTTTGTTCCTTTTTTTGAAGAAGCGGTGCCTTAACTACATCTGACTGAATTTTTTCTAATCCTTTATATATGATTTTAAATATTGTACCTATTATCTGATTACCATCTTTGATAGGGTTACTATAAATCAAGCTTTTTTGCGTTCCGATCAAACGATTTAAGCCTTTTAATGGCACACCCAAATTAAAAGCCTCTTGTATATTTAGATCAGGAATTTTATCAAAAATTGATTCCCCAATAATTTCCTCTTCTGAAGATGAAAAAAGATTACAAAAGCTTTTATTTACTACTTTAACAACCCCTTCCTTATTAACAAGAGTTATGGCATCCGCAAATGGATCTATCTCATCTGTTACTTCCAAAGCTGTACGTAGTTTTTCATTCCAATTACTAATATGGGTGTATTTTTCTTCAGTAGGTAGTTTCTTCATAAGTAGCATTACGCTATTAAATTTATTTTTTTCAAATAATGGGATACATTGGATCAGTAAACTAAATTCATTAACCTTTATCCGTTGTTTCGAAAATTCTTTTTTATAATATATAGTATCTTTTATAAGTTGACCAATAGTAGGGTAACGTTCAGTAATATGAGAAAAATCATATGAAATATCTGTTTGAAAAATGCCTCTAGCAATAGGATTTACTGCAATCATCTTCATTTGCTCATTTACGGTAACAAAACCGGCGTCGATTTTATCAATTACTTTTAGTTGGGATTGCAAACTTTCAAATCGTTTTTGCCATCGTTTTAGGATATGGGGGGTAGAAATAACCCCAATAGGTTGGTTTTGAGAATTTACAACGGGTGCATGGGAAATAGAATGTTTTAAAAATAAAAATCTAATTTCTGAACTTGTTGATTCTGGTGAAAGGCATATTGGATTGGTGTTAATAAATGGTTGTATTGGCTGATCTAATTGATTATCGTTTGCTAAAGCTTGTATTACACGGTTTTTGGTTAATATTCCTTCTAGATAACCGTCATTGTTTATAATTGGGATAATGCCATTCGCTGTTTTTGCAAAAGTTTTCAACGCAGTATTCAAACTGTTAGTTATGAGAAGTGATTCAAAATCTGATTTTGTTATTGCTTCCTCCATAAAATTCACCCTTTTTGAATATTTTTAAATTCTAAAACTCTTAAGTGAATTACATAATTAATTAAATTCTTTTTTCATAATATTTTTATTTCAGAGTATGTGCCTAAAATCAATGTAAATATATTGTAACACATGTGTTCACAGTTTTGAACACATATTACAACATCAAAATATTAACGCACTTTTTTTGATATGTCTGTTCAAACGTGAATTCGTTCGAATAGCTTATCCACATGAAAACTTTAAACTATATACCTAACTATAAATCTTTGAACATTCACAAACAAGACTTGGCATGAATATTGCATATTTAATGTATTAGATGAATGCTGCGACTTTCTAATAGCCACTTATTATTTGGTACAACTGTCCTTAAAAAGGTGCACAAATTCTATGGCTAACAATCAACGTGGTTGTTCATGGAACGTTTCACTTTCTCTTCATAGGATAAAATAATATAAGGTGTGATTTTAAGATGTCAGACAAACAAAGATTAGTAGGCTTGGAATTTGAGCCATACAGTTTGGATGTAGAAAAAGGAAAAATTAGAGAATTTGCTTTAGCCATCGGGGATTACAACCCCATTTATTTTGAAGAAGATGCCGCCAAAAAGGAAGGATTTGAAGGGATCCCAATTCCGTTTACATTCCTTCAGGTTATTGATATGTGGGGGGGGAACAGTTTTGATAAAAAAATAAGAATGTTGGATCTCAGCCGTGGGAGAATACTGCACGGAGAGCAGGATTATGAAATGTTTGCTGATATATACGCGGGAAACCGTTTAACAGTCTCCTCTAAAGTCATAAACGTACAAGAAAAAAAAGGTTCCTTAGGAGCTATTAATCTTATTACCACAGAAAACACTTATACGAATCAGCAGGATGAAAAAGTAGTAGCCATATCTCGCAATACATTGGTAGAGAAGCTCTATAAGATGGGAAGGAGAAAATTGAATGAATGCCATTGATTATAAAAGCATACACATTGGGCAGACCTTTACTCTCATTGAAAAAGAACCAATCACAAGAGTGCAGTTAGTGAAATACGCTGGTGCTTCTGGGGATTTTAACTCCCTCCATCTAGTAGAAGATGTTGGGGAGGAAGTTGGTACGGGCATTATAGCACATGGGATGTTGGTTATGGGTATGATTTCAGAAGGCATTACAACCTTAATACCTAGAAAATACGTAAGAAGACTTAACGTCCGTTTTCAGAAAATGACCTATCCGGGTGAAAGTATAAGGGTGGTAGGGTCGATAATAGAAAAAAAGAAAAATAATATAATCGTAGGAGAAGTTCAGGCAGTAAATCAGGAAAATGATATAAAGGTAAAAGGTCAATTTGAATGTGTACTTCCATAAAAAGGTTCACTCAGGCGCGTTGATTAGCCAAAATTATCAAAGCAAAATAATTCACTAGCATTTCATTAATAACAAAATAAAGTAGTTGGCGCATAAAAAAATCCTTTATAATGGAAAGACGGGTGGTATCCTGTCCAAATCCAATATAAAGGACCAATGTTATGGACAAGCATACCCTATTTTCTTCATTTGGTAAATGGATCGCACCGATTAACTTTGAACAATTGCAAGAACGAGTGACGGACTGGCGGCAAGATGCCTATACGAAAAGCTGATATCAAACTTTTTCTCCTTGCGCATTTACAAGAGATCGATTGCCTGCCGGTGATTTCAGCCGGGTTGTTAGATGAAGATCTGCAACAGGCGGTTGGGTTCGAGGTCATTAGCCCTTCTCAACTGTCTCGAAAACACCGAGGTGTCGATCCATCTTTGTTATCGACGATCTTTGTTGGATCTCGTGCAACGCATTCGGCACTTTCACCGAAAATCATCGCTTCGCATGCCGTTAAAAATCATTGATTCAAGCACCATCCCCCTTGATCTGACGCTGTATAAATGGGCGGAGTTCAGGAAGACGAAAGCTGGAGTAAAACTCCACTTGTGGCTCGTCTATATGGATCGGCACACCACTTATACAGACAAGGCGGTGCTGACACCGGCGAAGGAGCACGACCGTGGACAACCGGAAGTGCTCGTGGATGACAAGGAAGCCATGTATGTCGGGACAGCTCCTCCAGATGGTTAAGATCTCGTTTCACGTAACCCAACTGCTTTCGAATCGCTTTCCGTACCTTTTTTCGTTTCGGGCTTTTCTGCTTAATAATGGACAGGTATGACTTTCGGGCTTGGTTCCGATAAGTACGTGGTTTCTTCTGTTTTCCACGGAAAGGTTCGTGCAGCACGTCAATCCTCGCTTCCAGCTTCAAAAGTTTCAAGTCCGTTGGGTATGTGATATCTGCAGGCGCACACGTGGCATCGATCAAGAGCTTTCCTTGATGCGTTCTCGGGGCGTCTTTTTTCTCCTCTATTTCTTTAGAGGGCGCAGAAGAAGGCGTTTCGTGATGATCATCATCGTCACCGTCACCATCTGTTTGGGATTGCTGGTCTTCCACGAGCCACGCATTGATTTGATCAATCATCTCACGGGAAATACGTTTGCGAAAGTGAGTCATGGAAGAAGCGTCGAAAGGCGCTGTTTCCGTGAATTCAGGCAGACCAAGGAAGTATTGAAGATACGGATTCTCGGAGATCTGTTCGACGGTTTCGCGATCACTCGTGCCCAGTTTCTCCTTGATAATCAAAGCACCCAGAGCCATTCGGACGGAATACGCTTGGTTCCCTTGTGTCAGGTCTTTCAGGGTTTCCTTATAGTCACTAGCTTAGCATTAAAGTGAAACGCTGGTTGTCAAGAAAAAAGGCTCAAAATCCAACAAAAAATTTATGGAATTTCTGTCCAAAAAATCACAAAAAACCTTATAATGAGAGGGAGCGGTGGTCCACGTCCAAATCTCTCACTATAAGGAGTCCGTATGGACAAGGATACCCCAACAACCACATTTAAGGAAGCTTTACATCCGTTAAATATTACGAAGGTTTTAGAAGATTTTTTAGGCGTCAATCGATACGTCAAAAAATTAACCTATGAAAAATTGGTAACTCTGATGATGGGTCTTCACCAAAATCTATGGCTGAAAAATACGGACAAATATGGTAATGAACTCAAATAAATGAAAAGCACCCGTCACCCTTGACACTATGATGAATGTGCACACAAAAAGCATAGTGGGATGATCAGGTGCACAATATTGTATCAAGCAATTGCTTGAACTTCCAGACGTCGATATTAAAGAAAGCTATCTCAATGCAGAGAAAAACGTAATCTTTGAGGTAACGCCTACCGAGCATATCCAACCTTGTCCGGTTTGTCTCTCTGAACAGGTGAAACGAAACGAAACGAAACGGAACGGAACGCCTTATAAGCGTTGTGTCCGCCATTTATCCATGGGTGTTTCTCACACTTATTTGGTGCTTCCGGCGATTGCGCAAGCATGTCAGAGCTGTGGGTTTCATTTCGTATGGCAATATGATTTTGTGGATCCGAAAAACCGGTATACCATCGCTTTTCAAAACCAATGCCTTCAAAAAGGACATGGGACAACCGTCAAAAGCTTGGCAAGATTTGAAGAAGCCCCTTACACAACTGTCGAACGCTATTTTAAAGCCGGCCTTCAGTCGGAAAGTGAAGCGACGCAACAGACATGTTTTCAAAATGCGATGGATCGACAGGGCTTGGTTTTAGAGATCGATGATTTTGCGATCCGTAAGGGCCATACCTATAACACCAGGATCCATGACTTAAAAGGCGGAAGCATGCTCGATATCATCTCTGGACGAAAAAAAGAAGATTTACACGCGCATGCCGAAGAGCATTCGTATCTCCATGTCTTGAATCCCGTCGCCGTTGTCATGGATATGAGTTTCACTTATCATCAAGTGATCGGTTCATGGTTTCCACAGGCTATTCGGATTGTTGATCGTTTCCATGTGAATCGCTATGTGACTGAAGCCCTTCAAGACGTTCGTCGCGATGTACAAAAAGGATTGTCCCCGCACGCTCGGAAAAAACTAAAAAGGAATCATCGTCTTCTGGCCAAGCGGGGAGATAAGCTGTCAGACAATGAACAAGCCATTGTGCAAACCATTATTCATTATGATGCGAAACTTGCCCGCGCTTACGAATGGAAAGAAGCCTTTATCGAATGGTATGACCTTAGTACGAACGCCGAGCAGGCGACCGTAACGCTGAAAAATGGTACAAACAAGGCCATGCCATCCAGCACCAAGCGGTCAAAGAATGCCTGAAAACCCTGAAGAATTGGGAGTTAGAGATTGTTAATTATCATCGTTCACGTTACACGAACGCCGTTGTGGAAGGACGGCATAATAAAATCAAAGCCCTGCAACGCCGCCATTATTTTACAAGAAATCCTAACGTCTATCACCAACGCATTCTTGTTGAATGTAACGAAGACTACATGGACCAATATATGGAAATGTAAGCTTAGTCAACCATAGATTTTGGTGTAGAGCCACTATTTTTTATTAAATTGAATATTAAATAAATAGATGTCAGACCGGTGAAATAATTACTCTACGCAATACAATTCATTTACTCTATTTAATATTTGATGGCTTTCTTTAACTATACTATTTATCGTTTCTTGGACAGTGAGTATATCTTGGATCAATCCAACAGACGTGCCACATGACCAAACACCAGCGTCAATCTCGCCCTTAAAAAATACTCGGTTTACTTTTTCGCCTTCAATCAAGGGAAGTATTTCTTTTAATGATGCTCCACGATTTTCCGCTTCTAATACCTTCATGGCTACATTATTTTTTGAAACACGGTGAGTAGATCCAATTGATCTCTGAATAAGTGAACTGTCAATTTCCGATGCATCTATCATCCACTGTTTTATGTTTTCATGAAGAATTGATTCTTGTGTGGCCATAAATCTGGTGCCCATCAGAATTCCCTCCGCTCCCAGTGATAATGCTGCTGCTAATCCGCGACCGTCAGCAATTCCACCTCCAGCGATCACCGGAATTTTCACCGCATCGACTGTTTGAGGAATTAAAGATAAGCCCCCAATATCCCCCTCTCCAGGATGACCTCCTGCCTCTATACCAATAATTGTGACAGCATCAACACCAATTTGTTCGGCCTTTTTAGCGTAACGAACACTTGGAGCTTTATGAACAACTGTTACTCCATTATCCTTTAATACTTTCATATACTTTTCCGGACTTTTTCCTGCCGTCTCTACAACACGAACGCCCTCCTCAATCAAAACATCAATAAACTCTTCATTTGGTAATTCTAATCTTCTGGGAGAAATTGTAATGTTAACACCTATAGGCTTATCTGTTATTTGTCGCGCTAATCGAATTTCTTGCCTTAACCTATCTGAAGTTTCAAAGTTTCCTGACGTTATAAACCCCATACCGCCAGCTTTTGAAACAGCTGCCATTAAAGGAGCCAAACCTAAACGAAACATCCCTCCACATATAATTGGATATTCAATGTTGAGTAAATCAGTAATTGACGTTTTCATTATCTAGATCCTCCATTTCAGAAACTGTGATAAATAGTATCCATTTCATTGATTTAAAGGTGTTCTCGGCATAGGACTGGTCTGGAGCAAAATTCATTTTCCTCCTCTGATTATTTTAGTCCCTATTCTTGGGGCTTGGGGTATTTTATTTGTACTCGGAGGCTTTCAGCACTACACTTTAAAATAACTCCAATACTTGCCTTTCATTTCCCGCCCAAGTTCTCCCCGCCCTCGCAAATATTCAAGATGGGCAATAGTCTCTCCCAAAGCAAAACGGGTTTCGTGTAAACTTAGTTGCCTATTAAACACTCGAGAACATACTTCATAGATAGTTTCTCCACTACCTATAGAATCGATAGTCTCTTGCAAACGTTTATCGTGATGTGCAAGGATTTCATCAACCCTGTCGTTAGCTCCGTAGAAAGGCTGTCCGTGAGATGGAATCACAAAGTCAGCGTTTAATTTCTTGATCTTATTTAAAGATGCTAAGTAGGTGCCAAGTGGATCTCTAATGCCATGAAACCAATATGAGATATTCGGAGTAGTAGAGGGAAGAATATGATCAGTTGAGAGCAAAACGTTTCTTTCGCGATTATAGAAGACAACAAGTCCGTCAGAGTGCCCCGGTGTAAAAATCACCTCATATTCATAACGTCCAAACCGTATTTTTTCCCCTTCTTTAAAGTAATGAGTTACACATGGATACGGAGTAACAGAAGGAAGAAAACTTTCAGTATTGCTAGTCATTTGAATTGCAGTTTTCTCTGGAATACCGGCCAAAACATAATTATGGAAAATTTCTTGAGTGAAATCTTTTTCCCAGACATACATTCCGGTATTGATGTCGGTTTTGGACATGGACACACGGGCACCAGTCATTTCTTGAAGGCCGCCAGCCAGCCCAAAATGATCCGGATGATAATGTGTAATGAGTAAGTCAGTTACATGCTTTCCCGCAATCAATTCACTCCATCTGTCTTCGGTCTTTTTATCGTTAAGGCCTGCGTCTATAATTATCCAACCGTTATTGCCTTCTGCTAGAAAACAATTTACGTGATCCAAGCGAAATGGTAGATCAATTCTAATCGAACTGATACCTAATTCTTCAAACATGGTTTATCCTCCATAAACCTGACGAATAGTTCATCTATGCCAGTAATATTTTAAATTTAGTAAAAATATTTTTAGAGCGAGCAACATTATTTATTACGGTTACTTGATACTACGATCGGGTAATCCAGTGGATTTTGTTCTTATTGGATAATGAAAAGGCTAATTCTTTACATTCAATAACCAAATCACCTTTCGCATGGGAATGTGGATACGTATCCATTTCGAGAGGTGATTTGGATTTTCCTTTTTTATCGAGTTGTCCAATCATGTCCCGTAAATTGTTATTGAACCAGAATTATTTAGAAATTATACTCACCGAACAAACACCTCCTGCTCCTTGTGTATGGGTTAATCCAACTTTAGGGTTGTTTCGCACTTGTCGTTGTTTAGATTCACCACGAAGTTGCCACACTATTTCACAAACCTGAGCTATTCCAGTCATTCCTAAAGGATGTCCCCTTGATTGCAACCCCCCACTGGGACTGACAGGTAAGCTCCCCGATATTTCTGTCACCCCCTCATCAATTAGTCTTCCTGATTCACCCAACTCACAAAAACCCAAAGCCTCGTAATGTAATAGCTCTCCTATAGTAAAAGCATCGTGAACTTCAGCTAAATTAATATCTTCTGGCCCTACATTTGCCATTTCATATGCAGTATTAGCAGTCCGTGTTGTCAAGTCTTCTTCTTCAAAAACGGATTCGGTTTGTACAGATGTACCTATTAATTTAATAAGGTCTCGATTATTATTTTTCTTAGCAACATTTTCTGAAACTAAAATGGCGGCTGCTGCCCCGTCACTAGTCGGACAAGCCTGTAACAATGTTAATGGATCAGAAATCATTCGAGAGTGCAACACTTCTTCAAGTGTAAGTTCTTTCTGATAATGGGCATACGGATTATAACAGCCGTTTTTGTGATTTTTCACAGATACCCTTGCCATTTGCTCAGGTGTCGTTCCATACTCATACATATGCCGTTGGGCTTTCATAGCATATTCCCCTGGCATGATACGCATCCCCATTTTATCCTCGTAGGATCGTTCTCCACTATTCGAGTCAATAACTCCTTTTTGCATTTTTTCAAATCCAACAACTAAAACAATATCATATTTCCCACTAGCCACATCATAATAAGCATGATGGATCCCCGTTGATCCACTAGCACAAGCATTTTCTACATTCGTTACATTCAACCCTGTTAATCCGATTTGAGAAACTACTTTTTGTCCTGCCGAAACCCCTTGCATAACATGAGTAGCATAAGCTGCTTGCACCTCTCTCCAATTTATACCTGCATCCTTCAGGGCATTGATACATGCCCTAGCCGCATTTATTTCAATTCTTTCATTAAATCTACCACACTTGACCATTCCAACACCCTGAAAATAAACATCGCGCACAATTATTCCTCCCGCTAACAAATATTTTTCTTAAATATGTTGTTCTCCTCAAAACAAATTTTTACATTCCGACGATTTTTTTCAAATATTCTAAAGCATTTTAATGGCTTCTTTTCTATACTCTATAGGAAGGAAGTAAATATTTTTATAATGATTCTTTTTCCGAAAACTCATGGGTGCTTATCTTCACGTGTCTTGTAGAGTCTAAGCCTTCCATTCATTATTCGAAGAAACATGAGGTCATGAGGTCATGGAGGGTCAAAAATGACTCTCAGCAGCAGAATTTAGACTCTCAAAGGTATATTGTAATCGTCTCAATCTCATTCTTGTTAACCCTTGCCTCTTTCTACACAAAACACCATATTGACCTATTACTGATTCCATGATACTTCTACATAGAAAATTTAATATCTTTAACTAATTGGACAAAACCTATAAATTTTTACCTTTTCTCCTTGTTCATTTAAAATGACATGGGGCTCAATTAGCATTTTTGATCCAATCTTTAATTCATTCTGTTTATCGTTTTTTACATGTGATTTAATAATAATCTCTTCGGGTAACTTAACATATCCAATCGTATATGGAACCTTGTCTTTCCACCACGGAGGGCCCTGTCTTATAATAGTATACGTATAAAGTTCCCCTTCTTGGGACAAGGTGCATTCTTCCATTTCATTGCTACACCTTGGACAAAAAGGTTGAAACGGAAATGTATATTGATTACATTCGGGACACTTGGCGCCAATTAAATTGGCATTTCCATCCATTAGTCCTTCTTCTACAACCGGTAAATCAGTAGTTGATTTATCCATTTTCAAGCCTCCTATTCATTATGGTAAATACTATCATTGTCGTAAATCTCTTATTTTTTGTAAGACATATAATCTGTGCTTAAATGTTCAACTAGTTCGGAAACGGAAACAATTTTTTTCACATCCCCCACGCCTTGCCCAGCAGACCAAATATCTTTCCAACGCTTTTTACGATGTTCACTATTTTTAAATTCACTATATGAGGGCAAATCATCTGGATCCAAGCCTGCATCTACTACCTTAGGACGCAGATAATTTCCTGTCATGCCAGTAAAAGCCCTTGATGTCACTACATCATCCATGTTTACGTCAATAAGCTTCTGCTTGTACTCAGGAATGGCCATACTTTCCGTTGTTGCTATAAATCTCGTTCCCATATAAACTAAATCGGCTCCAAGCGCTTCGGCGGCTTGAATACCTGTACCATCCGTCACACATCCTGCCAAGACGACAATACCTCCATAGAACTCTCGGACGGCACGCACAAAGGCAAAAGGATTGACCCAACCAGTGTGCCCACCTGCACCGGTACATAGTAGAATCAAGCCGTCAACCCCACATTCAACCGCCTTTTGAGCGTGCCTAAGAGTTGCTACATCTGAAAAAACCATCCCTCCATAAGAATGAATAGATGGAACAATTTCTTTTGGTGAGCCAACACTAGTGATCACAATCGATGGCTGATAACGCATTACTACCTCTAACTTGTCATTAAGTTTCTCATCACGCATGATCAAATTGACAGCATACGGTGCTGCTTCTGGCAATTTCGCTAGTTCATAAGAGATCTGACTGAGCCAAAGATCAAGTTCTTCAGTAGTACGGGGATTTTGTGCCGGAAAAGATCCTATAATTCCACTGCGGCATGCTGCAATGACTAAATCCGGCCCAGAAACTCTGAACATTGGTGCAGCAATTAATGGAAGCGAAAGGCTAGCAATAGTATTATAATTCATTCTTATTTTCCTCCTTTCAGATTATATACATACATCATTCCACGTATCTGTATTCGTATCCAATGATTACTCTTAAATAAACTATTGCACATTCCTTTTTCTTCCATAACCGTCAATACAACTTGATCATAGGATCATAGTCATAACATTACATCGAAAGTAATAATTTAAAAGAAATTTTCATCCTGTTACTTGCCAGCCCATTCAGGTTTACGTTTTTCTGCAAATGCCTTTAACCCTTCATTCCTGTCTTCTGATTCAAACGCGAGCTTTGCTATCGGTTTTTGTTTATCCCATGCCTCATCATCTGTCCATTCAAAGGAGTGACGGATAATTTCTTTAGAAGCTATTTGAGCGGTCGGCCCTCTCTCAAGTAAACGTTCTGCTAATTCAACAGCAGTCTTTAGGGCATTACCTGGTTCCGAAAGACGATTTATCATTCCATAACGGTAAAATACTTCTGCTTCCCACATGTCCCCTGTAAGGGCAAGTTCATTCACTAAGTGATAAGGGATACGTTTAGGTAGGCGAAACAAGCCACCTCCTACAGCTACTAAATTGTGCCGTACTTCAGGCAATCCCATTTTCGAGTTTTTGGCTGCGACAATTAAGTCACACGCTAAACAAAGTTCCATACCCCCAGCAACCGCATAACCTTCTACAGCTGCTATAATGGGCTTAGTAGGTGGTTTAGCAAAAATACCAAATCCTCCTCTCTCCGTGGTAGCTCGCTCACCACGAGCCGCTGCTTTTAAATCTGCACCGGCAGAAAAAGTACCGCCTGCGCCCGTTATGATCGCAACGAATAATCCCGGATCTTCCTCAAATGTATCTATGGCTTTATTCATTTCAGTAGCCGTTTTCTGATCAAATGCGTTACGATATTCATACCTATTTATTGTAATAATAAATAACTTATCCCGTTTTTCTGTCAAAACATTATTTTCCATTGATTTCTCTCCCCTTAACAATCGTTATTGATTAAATGAGTAACCTCCGTTGACTGGATACGTTTGTCCTGTTATCCAACTCGATGCATCGGATGATAGAAATAACACCATATTTGCAATGTCATCTGGTTCTCCAATCCGACGGATAACATAATTTTTCAACATCTTACGTACACGCTCCGTATCCTCAAGTCTGTTTTCTATTCTAGGTGTTCTCGTTGCCCCTATGGCAACGGAGTTAGCATTAATGTTATATTTACCGAGTGATTTTGCCAATGCCCTCATGAACCCACCGGCACCAGCCTTAGCAGCAGAATATACAGAAAGATGAGGTTCTCCAACGCGCCCAGCATCAGAAATGATAGTGATAATCCGTCCTTCCTTTTGTTCAATCATTCCAGGAATTGTGGCTCGACAACTATTCAATACGCCGTTTAGGTTTACTTTCAGCCAACCTTCCCAGGACTCAGGTTCAGACTCCCAAAAAGGAACACCGCTTTGCACAGATCCTGGACCAGCGCCAGCGTTTCCCGCGTTATTGACTAAGATATCTATTGGCTGACTGTAATGACTCTTTGCAGTATCGACCATCCTTCCTACACTTTCATAATCTGTCACATCTGCCTGCAGAGGCAAGGCATTTCCCCCAGCGCTCTCAATTTCTGCTGCGACTTTTTCCGCTCGTTCAAGATGGTAATCATTTACCACTACTCCTTGTGCATTATGAGCTGCAAAATGCAAGGCAATTTGACGGCCAATACCTTGACCCGCCCCTGTAATCATTCCGATACGGCCCTCAAGATCTAATATATTTTTCATATTTTCCCCTCTTTTTCTTGAGTATTTTCCCAATCATTTTCCATAAGTTTTAAATTATGTTCACCCAGCTTAGGTGCTGATTTATTATCTTGGAGAACTAGGTTAAGAAATTGAACAGGAAATTTAACATAATATTCCCCTTTATCTTTATCGCCATAATATTCAATGATATCTCTGTCTTCAAAAGTTTTTTCATTCGGTAAATCTGTAATTCCATTAACATTACAACATGGTAAGTCATATTGACTAAAAATCTGTACCCATTCTTGAGCTGATTTTTCCTGTAATTTTTTTTCAATTATGGCATTCAAAGAGTTTGCATTTTTTGATCGGAGTTCCCAAGTTCTATATTTTTCATTCTTAATTAGCTCTGGATGATCAATAGATAGACATAGACTTCTAAAAAAATGATCCTCTAAAGTTCCGATCGCAATATATTCATTATCCTTTGTCAGATACGTTCCATAAGCACCTTTAGTTAGAAATTGTTCTTTTGATGGCTGGCTTTGATCATAATAAGAGCCAATTCTTGGTGACATCCACGCCAAAGCAGAATCTGTAATTGAGACATCAATAAAATCTCCCGAACCTTTTTTATCTCGATTGCGCAATGCTGCTAAAATAGCTACTACTGCATACATACCTGCTGAAAGGTCCGCAATGGGCACCCCCCCTCGAGCAGCGGGAGGACCATCTGGTTCCCCACTTATACTTAAGAGGCCGGATAAGGCCAAATAATTCACATCATGGCCAGGAATAGACGATCTGGCGCCGGTTTGTCCATAACCTGAGATTGAACAATAGATAATTGAGTGATTAATTTCTATAACTTCTTGATAGCTTAGACCTAACTTTTTCATGACTCCTGGTCGAAATCCCTCTACTAAGACATCGCAATTCTTAAGGTAAGTCTTAATAAACTCTATATCAGTATTGTCTTTTAGATCTAATGTAATGCTTTTTTTATTCCTGTTTATCGAATGAAACATTCGCTTGGACTTTCTTACCGCATCCCCACCAGAGGGACGTTCAACCTTTACGACATATGCACCGAGTTCAGCTAAATTCATGGTACAAAATGGACCAGGAAGAAGATTTGAAAAATCAAGTACTTTAATACCTTCTAACGGTAGCGCCATTCTCACACCCCACAATTCATAATAGCCTTATATTAGCCTTATACATTCTTTTCCTTTTCTCTCCAATGTGGATTACGCAGTTCTCGCTTTAATACTTTTCCAACAGAATTACGTGGAAGTTCCTCAACAAATATTATTGTTCGTGGTTTTTTGTATGAAGCTAACTCCTTAGTGCAAAAAGTTATAAGATCCTCTTCTTTGATTGCGGTACCTGGAGTACATTCACAGAATGCTTTGACTTGTTCTCCAAAATCTTCATCTGGGACCCCAATTACGGCGGCATCTTGAACTGCAGGATGCGTCAACAAAACATTCTCTATTTCGGCCGGATATATATTCACTCCTCCGGAAATGATCATGTCAATCTTCCTATCAATAACATATAAAAATCCCTCTTCATCTAGATAACCAATATCACCTGTTCGAAAATAACCGCTTTCATCTACAATATCACTTCCAAGAATCTCTTTGTTTAGATACTGTTTAATAGTTATGGGGGTTTTTACCCAAATTTCCCCAGCTTCATTGGTTTCAATCATTTTCACATTCTCGTCTCGAATTTCGATATCCACATGCTTATATGGTAAACCCGAAGATTCTGGTTTTTCTAATTGCATATCTGGTCTCAATAAAGTAACCAATCCCACCTCACTAGTACCATAACCTTCATATAAGCAATTTTCACCAAAATAACTAATAGCCCACTGTTTAAGACTTAATGGAACTGGCGCGGCTCCTACAATCAAAAATTCCAAGGTGGAAACAACGTATCGTTCCAGGACCTCTTCGGGCATACTCGAAATTCTTTTAAGCATAGTTGGAACACAGGTCCAGTGTGTAATTCTATGATCCATAATCAATTCCAAGCTTTTTTGCGGTTCAAAATGTCTTTGCGTGACTACAGTGCTTCCATTATAATGAGCTTTTTCAGCACTATTAGGGCCTAGACCATGATGTAGAGGTAGGGAGATCAATGTTCGATTTTTTTCAGAATTAAATCCTCTGGATTGATTAATATCATTTTCATACTCTAGAGCTTCATGCTTACGTTCCGCTATGAGGGCAGGATCCCTATAAACACCTTTTGGCTTACCCGTCGTTCCAGATGTATAAATAATAAGATTAGATTTCAATTTACTGATATAGGAAGTTGGTGATTTTTTTGATACAAGATCTATATATCGTTCAGCATCAACATTTTCTTCATTATTTAGGGTTACTTTCATTACTAGTTGAGTTTTATTAGCCAATGATGTTATTGAATGACTATCATCATCATCATATACGATAGCTCGAGCACCACTATCCTGCAGAATGTACAGTATTTCCGAGGAAGTATAACGCCAATTAAGCCCAATTTGCAGACAACCAAGTTTAATTAATGCACGATTGATGATAAACCATTCTGGACGTGTCTTTGTTCTTACAGCGACGATATCTCCTTTACCGATGCCCGAGCGTTCAAAAGCGTTAGCGAGCCGATCGGATTGTATATTCCAATCTTCCCAAGTAATCTCCTCACCATCTTCATTAATAATTGCTGGTTTATCAGGCTGTTTTTGAGCCCAATACTCTAGACTTCCAAACAACGGTTCACTCATAACTTACCTCCAAAATTTACAAATATGGATTTTCTGTGTAAGGAATTGAGAAGTTTCACTTCCTTCTCATACTCAATGGGGTGTCGCGCAGCGTCATGTTTGTTTAGTGGGTTTTCAGATCTTGATTTAAATTAGATCTCTGACACTGTTATTAGCAATTAATCAAAGGCCCTCAATCCAGTTAACTCTCGCCCCATAATCATTTTTTGTATCTGAGTTGTACCGTCAGGGATTGTCAACATTCTCGCATTCCTGAATAGACCTTCCAAAGGAAATTCAGTAGTTAATCCATATGCCCCGTGTATTTGTATAGCCTTTGAAGTTACACGCACAGCCATTTCTGTTGCAAATTGTTTAGCCATCGAAGATTCAACCGGGCACCTTCTACCTTTGCTAAGCATATCCAAAGCACGATACGTAATGAGTTTTGAAGCATCTACATCTGTTTTCATATCAGCTAACATCTCTTGAACTAATTGAAAAGAGCCAATGGGTCTCCCAAACTGCTCTCTCTCCTTCACATATTCAAGCGAATAGTCTAAAGCTTTTTGGGCAAGTGAATTAGCATGAGTAGCGACAAAGCAACGATAAGTTTGGAACCCAATTAGAGTGCTCTTTAATCCTGTGCCTTCTGGATTGAGAAGATTTTCTTTCGGTACACGAACATTATCAAAATAAAGTTCTGCTAAGTGTCCATTTTTAAATCCCAGTGTTTGTAAAGGTTTTACTTGAAAAGGAGATTCTTCTTTCTCAATAATTAGAGTACCTAAACCTTTACCCTTTTTAGAAGAATCAAACTGTACAACAACATTCACATAATCCGCGATCTGACCATTAGAAATAAATGTTTTTGTACCATTGACCACCCATTCATCTCCATCTAAATAAGCAGATGTTTTTAACATTGCTGCATTTGATCCAACATTAGGCTCAGTGATGGCAGAACATCCAATTTTGTCACCGGATAATAACCCAGGTAAAAATCGCTCTTTTTGAGACTCCGTGCCATTATTAGCAATTCCCTTGGTAAAAGATGAAGAAATACCGACAAGTGATTTTAGGTCTATGGGAATCTCTTCATACATTAAAGCATATGTTAATGGATCGAGCCCAGAACCTCCATTTTCCTCTGCAATAGTATTATCCAGAAAACCATAGGGTTGTAATTCTTTTAACATTCTCAATGAAAAGTTCTTAGAAAATGGTATATCACGTTCTTGTTTTTGAATAGCTGGTTCCAGTACCTCGGTCGATAGTTTTCTAACACTTCTTTTAAGCATATTTTGTTCTTCAGTAAAGTCAAAATTCATTTTGCTCCACCTCATTTTTTATAGTTTTTTTACTCAACTTTTGGACATGATTCGCACATTATAGAGCCTAAATCCCTAATTGAGGCTTTCTTCAACTTCATTGCACTACTTAAAATAGCTTGGCAATGGTTAGAAGTTGTTCTTCCCGAGAGCTGATCGCAACATCATTTACGCATAATTACCTTTGATCTTTGATTTATAGCTCCGAAAGTAGAGTTCCTTAAATAAAATACCTCATTTACATTTTATTTTGTTTTATATTATCACCTCCTAACCATAGTCAAATTAATTTTTTACACATGCCTCACCTTTTGAACATTAATCGTCCAACCAAACATCCTTCATATGTGTATATCCAAAAGATGCATGAGGATACCAATTTTCTACATATGGTTGCGTGGGCATACTTCGGTCATGTGTTGTTAGAGGGATAGGGTTAACACCTTTTTCGAGCACATAACGCTGAATATCATATATCTCTTCTCTTCTTTCATCTTCATCCATTATTAAAAGTTGTTCTTCGAGCATTTGATCAAGTTCAGAATCAGTGAAGCCTGTTCTATTCCTAAGTCCTTCAGAATGAAATTGATTTCGTAGCCATTCATCAGGCTCTTGAAACCACGATTGTAAAGCAACAAGCATATCAAAATCACCTTCTCCCCATCTCTCGACAAATGTTCCGTATTCTGCAATTTCAATATCTGCATCAATCCCAATTGCTTGTAAGTCTTCAACAATCCATTGCGCCATTCGAACGAGCTGCTCGCCATAAGCGTCTGTTGTCAAAATTGTGGTCTCAAAACCATTATCAATATCTGCGTCTGTTAATAATTCTTGTGCCATATCAGGATCATATGGAAGTAGTTCCTCCCTCTCCTCTAAAGACAATGAGTATTCTTCAAGAGAAGGGTTTACTGGTCCACTCACCTCTCCTCCTCCGTAAATACTCTCTACCGCACCCTGTCGATCAATTGCCATACTCACTGCTTTTCGTACGTCTACTTCTGCAAAATACTCGTGGTCATTATCCATAGCTAATTGAATCTGTGAAGGATAAAGATTTTCATTTTCCTGAACATCTGGGTTGGATGATAAAATGTTTTCTAATTCCTCAGGAGAGACTTCTGGAATTTCATCCACCTGTTGCGTTTGAAATGCTTGAATACGAGCACTTTGATCAGGCATAATGACAAATTCAACACCATCAAGATAAGGTCGATCTTCTTCATAGTAATCGGGATTCTTAGTTAACTCTATTCGATTATTACGATCCCAATTTTCCAACTTAAAAGGTCCTGTCCCTATCGCTGTTTCTGATAAATCAAACTCATCATTCACACCTTCTTCAGGCAAAATCCACATTAAATGATTTGCCATAAAATTTAAAAATGGGGCATATGGTTCTTCAAGCGTTACAACAACAGTACTTTCATCCTCTGCCTCAATATTTTCTACTTCCGAAAGAAAAGCAGCTTGGTTACCTTGAACTTCTATAGCATGCTCCATTGTTGCAACCACGTCATCAGCGACAACCTTTCTTCCATTTACTGGTGGCATATCATGCCAATTTGCATCTCGTAAATGAAAGGTATAAACGGTTCCATCATCTGATATTTCCCAATCCTCAGCTAAATCAGGCTCGAGATTATAATCCTCAAATTCAACATCTTCTCCTGTCTCATATCGTATTAATTTGTTATAAACTAACCCTGCAAAATCGTGAGTATTTACCGTTGGAGTACCATAAGGATCGAGTTCAACCGCGTCGGCACCCCTTGCTATTGTAATTGTTCCCCCTTCTTTTTGCTCTGTTGTCATATCTTCATTATCTTCTTCTGTGGTTTCACCACCACTTTCACCATTCTGTGTTTCTTCGCTACAAGCAACTAAACTTAAAAAAACAGCTATCATTAAAATAATTGATTTCATTTGTTTTTTCATTATAGTTCAACCTTTCTATTAAAATAACAAATATTACTGATCAAGAAGAAACTTTGGGATCCAAAAAGTCTCTCAATGCATCGCCAAGCAAATTAAACGCTAATACCAAAAGGCTCAAAGCTAATCCAGGGAAAATTACAAGCCACGGTGCAGTTTCCATATATCGGTTGCCATCACTAAGCATTAGTCCCCATGAAGGGTTAGGAGGTGGTGTTCCAATTCCTAAAAAGCTTAAAGAAGCCTCAGCGATTATTGCTTGCCCAAAGGTCAGACTAGCCAAAACGATTATAGGTGCAGTAATATTAGGAATACTGTGTTTCCAAATAATACGTATTGCACTGCTCCCAACAGAACGAGAGGCTGCAATAAAGTCATATTCTTTTATTTTCAACGTCTCACCACGTACGACTCTTGCAAACCGAGGAGTTTCAATGATTACCAATGCGATAATAACATTTTGTATTGCAGGTCCTAAGAGTGCTGCAACAAATAAGGCCAAGATTATAGAGGGAATTGACAATACGGCATCCATTATTCTTTGAATACACATATCGAGAAAACCACCGAAATAGCCAGATATCACACCTAACATTACACCTAAAATAAGGGAAAAAACAACCGTCGCTAATCCAACTGTAAGTGAAATTCTTGCACCATAAATGATCCTGCTGAAAAAATCCCTCCCCATGTCATCGGTACCCATAAGGTGTGTTAAATTAGGGGCATTTAAAAATACATCTCTGTTTTGGGAAGTGGGATCAAATGGAGTAATCAATGGTGCCAGAATTGTCATAACTATAAATAACAAAATCAAAAGAAGCGCTGTGAACCCAATCTTTTGGGTTTTCATAAATCGTTTAAAGTCATTTACAAATTTAATAGAAGACCTTTTCTTTATAACCTCTTGATGTATGACAATTTGATCCCTCAATTTCAAACCCCCTTTGATATTGTCAAGCAATTAGTCATGACGAATTCTCGGATCAATCCAACCATACATAACATCAACAACGAGGTTGACAAGCAAAAACATAGCGCCAAATACCAGTACAGCTGCCTGAATAACCGGATAATCTCTCATACTTACAGTTTCGAAAATTAAACTACCTAATCCTGGAAGCGAGAATATCCATTCAAGTACAACAGTTCCTCCAAGTAGAATGCCTACTTGTAAGCCAATTAATGTAACTATTGATATAAGTGAATTTCTTAACGCATGTTTCAAGATAACCAACCTTTCTTTTGCCCCTTTTGCGCGAATTGCTCGAATGAAATCTGAATGTAGAACCTCTAAAAGAGCGGATCGTGTCATTCGAGCGATACTGGCACATAGAGTAACTGCTAAACAGAATGCTGGTATTATCATTTGTTGAAGGTTGACAAATGGGTTTTCCATAAATGATTGGTAACCTATAGGAGGAATCCAATTAAAAACTATTGCTGTAATCGTTAAAATACTCATACCAAGCCAAAAGTTAGGGATCGATAAACCGCTCACAGCGATTACACGTAACACATGATCGATGATCGTGTTATGCTTTGCAGCAGCCACAACGCCTATAGGAACACCTATAAGGATAGCAAGTACTACCGACATTAATGTTAATTGCAAGGTAACAGGCAATCTGTCCGCGATCATTTCTATAACTGGCTGATTGGTCCATAACGAGGTTCCTAAATCCCCTTGAACCGCACCCGTCACCCAATCTAACAGTTGAACCGCAACATTTTGATCAAGGCCTAATTCAGCCTCTAATTCGGCTATTTGTTCTTCTGAAGCACCTCCTGAATCCTCAAGTTGGAGTGAAACAGCATCCCCAGGAACAGCACGCATCACTACAAATAAAAATACTACCATTAAAAACAAGACTAAAAATCCATATAATAAACGTCTAAAAATATATATACCCAAATTCTTACCTCCTTTAATGTAAGTGGCAAGAAACCTTTCGTCCATTTATTTCTCTTAGTTCAGGTTTCTCTCGTCTGCAAATGTCCATAACCTCTGGACAGCGTGTATGAAATGGACACCCTGAGGGAGGATTCGATGGACTAGGGACATCACCCTTGAGCTCTATTCTTTCAGGTTTGTTTAAAGGATTTAAAACAGGTGCAGCAGATATTAACGCTTTAGTATATGGATGTAAAGGTTGATGAAACAGCTCCTGTGTCTCAGCTATTTCCACGATTTCTCCCAGGTACATGACCGAAATCCTATTTGCAATATATTTGACAACGCTTAGATCATGCGAGATAAAGAGAAACGATAAATTCATTTTTTCTTGTAACTCTTTTAATAAGTTAAGAATTTGTGCTTGGACAGATACATCTAACGATGAAACAGCTTCATCACAAATTACTAAGTCTGGGTCGGTTGCTAAAGCACGGGCAATTACGATTCGTTGCTTCTGACCTCCCGAAAGTTGATGAGGATATTTTTGTATCTGTTTTTGTGATAATCCTACTAATTCTAATAATTCAATTATCCTTTTTGTTTTGGATTGTCCTTTAGCAATATCATGCACCTCTAATGGCTCAGCGATGATATCGAATATTCTCATACGAGGGTTAAGAGAACTATAAGGATCTTGAAACACAAATTGCATACGTTTTCTTAATTTTTTCATTGTTTTTGGGTCTACAGCACTTAAATCATAACCATCAAATGTTACCTTACCATCTGTTAAATTAATAAGACCGGCAATCAAACGACCCAAAGTAGATTTCCCGCATCCTGATTCTCCAACTAAACCCAGAGTTTCTCCACGATATATGTCGAATGAAATGCTATCTACCGCCCGTATGTTCCCTTTAGCCCTAGCAAATATCCCTTGTTTTATAGGATAATGTTTTTTTACATTTCGAATGTTTAATAATCTCTCCTTTTTATTCGGAGGGATAATATCAATCTGATTTACTACTTGATCGTTTGTCTCTTGATTAAGTTCCGAAGCAGCTACTTGATCTGAAAAAGAAGGGTCGTTTAACCAACATTTACTCCTTTGATTACTCCCTGCGAGAAATGTTGGTGGTTCTTCCTGTTCACATTTTTCGCTCACATAAGGACAGCGTGGATGAAACCGACAACCTGAAGGTAGATCAGTTAAATTTGGAATTGAGCCTTTAATAGGTTCGAGTTTTTGCTTAAGATCACCTTCTAACCTAGGTATACTTTTAAGTAGGGCTTCTGTATATGGGTGACTTGGACTAAAGAATAATGTTTTAACATCTGTTTGTTCTACTACCTGACCAGCATAAATAACCGCCACTCGATCAGCCATTTCAGCAACCACGCCAAGATCGTGCGTTACCAACAAAATTGATGTCCCCAATTCCATCTGCAATTGTTTGAGTAATTTCATAATTTGTGCTTGAACAGTTACATCTAGTGCAGTTGTGGGCTCATCTGCAATTAATAATTTTGGACGACACGAAAGTGCAATTGCTATCATAACTCTTTGTCTTTGCCCTCCGGACAATTGATGGGGGAAGCTATTCATTCGGTTCTTAGCATCCGGAAGTCCTACTAAACGCAATAATTCAAGCGCACGTTTATAGTATTCTTCCTTGCCTAAATTTTCATGGATTTGTATAGCTTCAATAATTTGATCTCCAATGGTATAGACAGGATCTAAACTTGTCATGGGATCTTGAAAGATCATGGAAATATCTCTGCCGCGAATATTACGCATCTCTTCCTTGTTAATGTCAGTTAAATTTTGCCCATTAAACCATATATTCCCACCTGTTACTTTTCCTTTATTATCTAACAATCGTAAAATTGACAAGGCAGATACGCTTTTTCCAGATCCTGATTCCCCAACAATCGCTAATGTCTCTCCTTCTGACACACTAAGAGAGATGTCGTTAATTACCTCCACAGACCCTTCCTCAGTGTGAAAAGAAGTTTTCATGTGATCAGTTTCCAATACTTGCTCTACCTCTCGCATAATTGCAAGCTCCTTTCACAACTTTCATAATAATTATTGCAATGTTCATGCCAATAATAAAATTTGACCTGCAAGGATTGCCATAAAGGGATTTATATATGTCCTGTGTTTTATTTAAGTAAATACTTATATATTTAGGTGGGAAACAACTGCTTTTTGTGTTTTTATTTTGTAAACACATGTTCACTTGCGTTTACACTTATGTAACTTAGCTCATTATATCGATTCCGTTTTTTTAACCGCATAAAATCTTTCATTTCACTTTACATATTTGCCCATTATTTAATTTAACGTTATTCCGGTATGCCTATTCACATTATTTCAGCGCATAAAGAGAAGCTTCCTAATAAAGAAGTATAAGGGAAGCATTTCATCTGGGATAGAAAGCATGTCCCTTTCAAAACGAATGAGATAGACTTCCGAACAACTAATGTTACGGACGCCTCCGAGGAAGACATGCCAATCCGAATATTTTCAAAGGTTAACTTCATAAAGATGATCTTGAATTGAGGGGTCATGTCAAAAGGCATTCCTGTGGCCATCATGTCTGAATCTTGGCCGAACCGAACTATCCATTGTTCTTCAATGGTGAACCAAATCATGAACTCGTATTCCATCAGGCTCATCCTCTTAGACCAAGTAAACCACTTACTCATCAGTGGGTGCGTGTTTCATCTGATAGCTTAACAAGAGGCAGTTGGGTACCATCGAAGCAGCCTTATTGAAGATCGGCACTTTGGATCCGGCGTTTTTCAAATGGGTGGGATCTGCCTATGCCACCTTCTGAATTTTTGGTTAGTCCCGAACCCGTAGACAAGCTTCGATAAAAATTCATCACACGATTAGGTGGGTTTAGTATCTGAGTTAATTGGAAAATATCGTACCAAAACAAAACGAAGGCTGCTTTTCTTTAAAATAGTGATGATGCTTAGGTCGGTTGTTTCGATTAATCCGTGACCATTGACCACACTTGCTCTGAACTGTTTTCCAGAATTTCACTCCCTAAGAGTTCAGCCCATTCACTTTCGGAGCCGTATTCATCTTGCCATGACCATAATCGTCTCGTGCTATGATGTAATGGGTGTTCATCGGTGAAGCCCATAGCCCCATGAACTTGATGAGCAATGTTTGTTACTGCTTTTGCAGCTTCGCCAACTTGGATTTTGGCCATTGCTATTTCCTGATTTTGTCCACCTTGTTCATATGCAGAAACAGCAGCATCGGCTGCTATTCCTGAAGCCGTCACTTCCCCTGCCAAGACGGCTAATTGTTGTTTCACAGCTTGAAATTTTCCGATTGGCCTTCCAAATTGTTCCCGTTCTTTTGCATATGTCAGTGTTAACTCTAGTATATTTTCAAGTGCGCCAGCCATAAGAGCGGTTCGCGTAAGTGCGCCTCTGTTCCAAATATCTTCTCCCATTAAATTATGGGAGGGAGCAATCCTATCATTATCAATTAAGATATCAGGCAACATAACTTCATCTCTTGGTTCGCCTGCTAGATTTTGGCCCTGAGTGATTTGGCAATCGTCCGTGGAAACATAAGAAACGATCATTTGACCGGCACTTGTCGCACCAAAGACGACAATGTTCTTCACATCACGTGCCCAAGGGACATATTGGGCTTTTCCTGACACCGCCCAAGCGTCATCTGTTTTTCTAAAAGAGATTTGGTCATTATTTTGTGCCGGTAACAGGGAAAGAGGTCCATTTAATAAAGGTAGACGTGCAAAACTTAATATCAATTTAGCAAGCAAGGTCTCTGCCAGAGGGATGGGAGCAGCAAATTTACCAGAAATTTTCAACAAACTCATGGCATCCTCCAGATCACCGCCTACTCCCCCAATGTCCTCCGGTATACCAATGGACGTCATTCCGGTTTCTTCTAATGCTTCCCAGAGGTCATGAGGGAATTCTCCTTCTTCTGCTTTATTGATGACCTCTTTCGTACAAAAATCTTTCATGATTTTGGTCGCTGTATCGACAAGCATTGGTTGAATGTCACTCATTATACCCCTATCCCCCTCGCTATAATGCTTCGCAAAATTTCGGTTGTTCCTCCACGAAGCGTGAACCCTGGCGCATGTAATATCGATTCTGCCAGTAGTGTTTCAAATTTTGTTGGCGCATTCATTGACGGCCTGCTCGGTATAAGTTCTCTCGCAACGTCTATAACATCCTTTTCGAACTGTGTCCCTAAATCTTTCACTAATGATGCCGCGATATTAGGTGAGTCTCCCTTCTCAAGCAACCCCGCGACACCTAATGACATGCATCGGAGTGTCCATAATCGTGAAGCCAATTTTCCAATTTTAATGTTTGCGTGTTGACCTGATGTTTCTGAAAGTTGATTAATAAGTTCTTTTAATAAGGGATAGGTGCTTAGAAAACGTTCCGGTCCACTTCGCTCATAGGCAAGTTCGGCCATACTCTGTTTCCAGCCACCCCCTACTTCCCCAACGATCATGCCTTCTGAAATTTCCACATCCTCGAAAATCACTTCATTAAAATGATGCTCGCCCGTCATCAAATAGATCGGCCGAACCGTTACCCCAGGGGCTGAAAGATCAACAATCATTTGACTGAGTCCTTCATGTTTTTTCTCGCCATGTGTTGCTGTTCGCAATAATACAACAATATAATGGGCATGGTGTGCACCGCTGGACCATATTTTACTGCCATTGATCACCCATTTATTCCCTGATTTCTTCGCACGTGTTGAAATAGAAGCTAAATCAGAACCGGAATTTGGTTCACTTAACCCTATGGCGAAAAACAATTCCCCTCTCACAATTCTCGGCAATAACGTTTGCCGTTGATATTCGGTGCCATAGTTCAATAAAAGAGGGCCGGTTTGGCGGTCTGCAAACCAATGCGCCGCAACAGGAGCACCGGCTGCTAACAGCTCTTCGGTTACCACAAACCGTTCAAATGCTGTTCGCTCGTGTCCGCCATATTTTTTTGGCCATGTCATACCTAGCCATCCACGTTCGCCTAACTTACGGCTAAAATCAGCTGAAAAACCACTTAGCCAAGAGTCACTTCGAGTTGTAAACGATTCATTATGCAATTCTGCAGAAAGAAAGCTGCGAACTTCTTCCCGCAAATTTTCTGTTTCCTTTGGCAGATCTACAATCGGCAATTCTAGTTCTTTAAGCAAAATATCCTCTCCCCGAAATCCTTATTTAAATTTAGGTTTTCTTTTTTCAATAATGGCATTTAAGCCCTCTTGATAATCGGGGTGTTCTGTTACCAGCCCCATAAAAGAGGAAACCTGATCAAGGGAGGTCCGCAAATCCGTTTTGAGTCCCTGATAAACGGTTCTTTTCATTAACCTTATCGCTTGTTGAGGACCTTGAGCAATTTTACTTGCTAAAGTATATGATTCATCTAATAGATTTTCCGACGTAACAACGCGTGTGACAAGTCCAATTTCAGCTGCTTCCGCTGAATCAATAATTTTTCCGGTCCATAACATTTCAAGTGCTCGATCAAGCCCTACAATCCTCGGCAAATAATAGCCCCCGCCATCTCCCGGGACGAGTCCTACTTTGACGTATCCTTCCCCAAAACGAGCATGCTCTGAAGCGATACGAATATCACATTGAAGCGTCATATCTAACCCTGCTCCAATTGCATCTCCATTAATAGCAGCTATCGTTGGTTTATCTATCTCTTCCATTAATAGTGGAATTCTCTGAACATGCTTCCACAAACTATTTTTTCGATTGAGGCCTGTCGAAGAGAAATCCTTCTCTTCATACCCGTCCTTATTAAGAAACCCTTGACCATTTTTCATCGTCTTGAGATCACCGCCTGCACAAAACGCTTTTCCTGTACCGGTTAGCACCAAGACTCGAATGTCATCGTTGTCACGCACTTCTTCAAGCGCATCGATCCAATCTTCAATCATTTTTACGCTAAATGCATTCAATGAATCCGGTCGATTTAACGTGATTGTTGCAATGCCGTCCTTTACTTCAAATAACAAATCTTCCATCTTTTTTCTCTCCTTTATCTTATTGATATAATATATTGCAATTTCTATGCCAATGGGAAGAGGCTCTTTTTGAACAATTTCAGTTTATTGCTTCATAAATCGACAAACATTTTGTATAGAGGTAAATAAATTATATAGCCCTTTTACTGGCTCAACAAACACCAAAACTTATGGTTGACTCATTTCATATTTCCATATATTGGTCTATATAGTCTTCATTACATTATAATGAGTAATGGTTTGCGCAATGGCTTATGTCTGAGAGCTCATCTCCTCGCTTTGCCAGCAGACCAGACGATGGTTCCTTTTTAGTTTTTCCGAGCGTGCGGGGACAATCCTTTTGTAAGCGTCAAATAATCCCCACCTTATATGATGCCTTTAGCCATTTCTTCCCATAAACCCATCGATCTCCACCGTTTCGCGATAGCCTCTGCTGATCATGGTTGCGAAGCGTCATGTTTGTTCATTAGAAAAGCCGCCGGCGCGAAGGCCTAGCGGTATTTGTAAAATCCTTCTCCGGATTTCCGGCCCAATTTTCCGGCTTTCACATATTTGGTGAGCAACGGGCAAGGACGGTATTTCTCCCCCAACGTTTCATATAAATAATTCATGTTTCGAAGACGACTATCGAGACCAACGAGGTCTACCAATTCAAGTGGGCCCATCGGGTGGTTCAAGCCAAGTTTTAGGGCCTTATCGATATCCTCGGCCGATGCAACGCCTTCCATGTACATATTCATCGCTTCGTTTCCAATCAGACAGTTCATGCGGCTCGTCACAAAGCCTGGAAATTCATTGACTTCCACCGTTTCTTTGTTCATTGTCTCTCCGAGACTCTTTACGATCTGCACGGTGTCCTCGGATGTATCCAGTCCCTTAATGATTTCAATAAGTTTCATTTTATGAACCGGATTGAAAAAATGCATGGCGATAACTTTATCCGGTCGATTCGTGGCAGCGCCGATCTCTGTAGGGCTTAACGTAGACGTATTCGTGGCCAGCACCGTATGTACCGGACAATGTTGGTCGAGCTTTTGGAAAATCTCGACCTTTAATGGAATTTCTTCCAAAACCGCTTCAATGACTACATCCGCTTCACCGACGGCTTGCTGCAAATCACTTTCATAGTTTAATTGCTGTTTTGCCGCTTTTACCCGGTTGGCATCGATAAATCCTTTGTCTGTGCTTTTTTGCAGTAATTCTTCAATCGATGTTTTCGCCTGTTTAAGGTTCGCGTTATCAATGTCATGGAGTTTTACGTTGAAGCCACCGAGGGCAGCGGTATAAGCAATGCCTCTCCCCATCGTTCCGGCTCCAACCACACTGATCTGTTTCATGATGTTCATCCTTTCTTATTTCCCTTGAAAATTAGGTTTTCTTTTCTCCAGAAAAGCATTCGTTCCTTCATATTTATCATCAGATTGAAAGGCAACCGCTTGGGCAAGTTTTTCCAATAATTGAGCGCTTTCAAGATTCGAGTCTGCTCCCCGGATCACGACCATCTTCGCCAGTCGTACGGCAAGTGGCCCTTTTGCGGAAATATCAGCGGTAATTTCCCGTGTTTTTTCCTCGAGCGCCTCCGGTTCGACCACATCATTTACGAGCCCGATGCGATGCGCCTCATCAGCCGCGACCAATTTTCCCCGCAAAATCATTTCAACGGCTTTCCCTTTTCCGACGAGTCGGGTTAAGCGCTGAGTACCGCCAGCCCCCGGAATAATCCCTAAATTTAATTCCGGAAGTCCGATCTTCGCTTTTGTGCTTGCCAACCGAATATCGCACGCCAAAGCCAGCTCACAGCCGCCTCCGGCCGCGACCCCGTTGATCATGGCGATCGTTGGCTTTTCAAAGTCTGCCAGTTTGTCGTACATCGCTTGTATCCCCGGAGACAGGGCATCAAGCGCTTTCTTATCCCGAAGCTGTTTGATGTCGGCCCCTGCTGCAAATGCTTTCTCCCCCGCGCCCGTAAAAATAACGCCATCAACGTCCCCGCGCTGACCTACTTCATCGAGTGCTTCCTCCATTTCCTCTAACACCTGTGCGTTAAGCGCGTTGCGCACGTCCGGGCGGTTGATCGTCACCGTTGCCCATCGTTCCTTAACATCTAATTGAATGAGTTCAAATTCCATTTTTTATCTCTCCTTTCTGGTTTGCGCTATTCCATATATCTGCTAATTATAACGTGGACGCTTCATAACCGTTCCTGCATTATAAAATCCCCAGAACATAACGAGCTACAGCAATAACAATAACGACGACTATAAACAAAATCAACGCGAAGACCCAATTTTCCTTCATGCCCACTTGAAAGGAAGAGCGATTGGTCAGTGAGCTTGTCAACAGAGTCAGCCCGGAAAATGGAGATATGACAGCCGAAAGTGACCAACTGGTGAGTAAAATTAACGCAATGGCAAGATGAGCATCTTCAAACTGAGGCAACTCACTTAAACTTACGGCCATCAGCGTAACGGTGACAATCGAATGAATGCCTACAATAGAAAGAAGAACGACAACACTGATAATGACGACAGCAAGAATGATAATATTTGTGCCGATCAGCTGAAAGAACTGATCCATCCATTGATTAAAATCGGTTTGTACGATCACTGCACCAAAAAATCCGGCTGTTGCGAATAAAACCAATTCTATCTTCATTCGCGGAAGACTCACGAAATAAGTATGCTTAAACTCCGCGAGAAAAGGTTTCATCTTTCGTAAAAACAGGGACCAAACAATTGCTGCACACACCGCCACCAATGATACGATGACGATGACACTGAGCCCTGAATAAAACTCCAGGACAAAAACACTTGCAGTTATTATCAAACCGATCGCCATCAACTGCTTAAGCTTATTTGCACTTTTTCCACGGGTATTGTGGGGTGTGACATCCATTTGTACAAACTCGTTGCTCGGTTTCCGCTCCCGTTCCATACCATAACTGACAGCTAGCCCAGTTAGAGCAATGATCACTCCAAACGGAAATATTTGCGCCCAACTAACGTCAAAATAGGAAATTACCAACGCCATCGAGATGAAATAGGGCGACCACATAACGGCCAACACATAACCTCTTAACAAAGCCTTCCGCAGTTTCCCTGATAACGGTTTGTTTTGTTCAGTATTAAGCATTTGGTACAAGAGCGGGAGTGCACCTAAATTCAGCAGAACACCGAACAAAAACGAGGTACTGCTCGACATAAAATAAAACTGATTGGCATTGCTAATCCGCCGTTTGTAAAAGTCATCCAACGCATCCAGGTAATAACCAACCCGAATGGGAATGCTTAAGAGAGGAACGGTGATGAACAGTGTCAGTATACTGGCATTTTCCCCAAACGCGAGGAACCATGTTTGGAAATCTCCTCCTTGTGAAATATGAATCCAGGTTCCTCCGATCAGGAGCAGTACGATCGTTATAGCCGGGATACCCTTCAGAGAAGGAAGGCTAACGAGTATAAGAAGCAAACAAAAAAAGGTAAATGTAATTAAGAAAAAATCGTTTGGCACAAATACATATAGTAAATAGGAAGAAGCAATTAGGATGGTAATAAGCGCCCTTATCATTTCAAGTCTATTCATCAACTTCTCATCCCCATTTGTTCACTTAGATGGTGTGGGTTAACTCCTCTCGAAAATCGGGATGGCTTATGTTGATTAACTCTTCTTTTCTTTCTTCAATTGTTTTCCCGTACAGCGATGCTATGCCATATTCCGTAACCACATAATGAACATCGGATTTTGTAGATGTAACACTGGAAAGTTCAGGCACAATTCTTGATTTTGTTCCTTTTGCAGCCGTTGAAGGAAGAGCGATGATTGATTTGCCACCTTTGGAGGCCATAGCACCGCGCATGAAATCCATCTGTCCGCCTACACCGGCAATATAAAAATCTTTTATTTTTTCGGCGTTAATCTGTCCCGTTAAATCGATTTGTACGGCCGAATTGATCGCATGAAATTGAGAGATCTGCGAAATGGTCGCTGTGCTGTGCGTGTAATCAGATGGATGTAATTCTATATTCGAATGACGGTTCGCATAGTTATATAGTTTCTGTGTCCCAGCTAAACACGTGGCAACGATTTTTCCTTGATTGATTTCTTTATGTTCATTCGTCACGACACCGTTCTCATATAAATCGATCAACGCCTCCGGAAACGTACCCGTGTGTACGCCGAGAGCGGATTTATTTTTCAAGGCACTTATAATGCTGTTTGCGAGTGACCCTATGCCAATTTGAATTGTCGAACGGTCGGGGACCAATTCGGCCACATATTGAGCAATCTTGTTCTCCGTTTCACCCGGGGTCGCGCTTGGAAGTTCATTTGGCGAGAGCGAGCCTTCAACAAATAAATCAATATCAGAAGATGGAATGATCCCAGTGCCACTCACCCAAGGTAATTGATCATTTATTTCAGCGATCACCAATTGTGCATGTTTAATTAATGAGAGTGTGTAGTCAGCTGACAGTCCTAAATTAAGGTTACCTTCGTTATCGGGCGGCGTACACTGGATAAAGGCAACATTCGGTCTTAACTGTTCCATATATCCCGGTATATCGGAAAGATTCACGGGAAGGTAATCTGTCATCCCGCTTTTATACGAATCTTTCAATACGCCGGATAAAAGAAAGCTTTTTACTTTAAAATGCCGATCCCATTCAGGATTCGCGTATTCACATGGAGTACCGAGCGGCATGTTATAGATCGTAACATTTTCAAGCCGCTCCCTTTGTTGAATCAACGCTTGTATAAGCGTCGGGGGTTCCCCGCACATGCCGGCGAGTACGAGATGATCATGTGATTTTACATGTTTGACCGCTTCTGATACTGGTACCGTTTTATCTGACATTTTTATAACACCCCATCTTCACGCATACGAGAAATCTTTTCACTGTTAAAACCTAATGATGATAGCACTTCTTCTGTATGTTCTCCCAATAAAGGCGGATGGTGGCGTACCGATGCCGGGGTATCTGACAGTTTAACCGGAAATGCAGGTGTTTTTAAATCTTTAATTTTGGGATGATCAACGCTTACCATCGTCTCTCTGGCAACGGCTTGTGGCGACGTGACTGCTTCACCAACAGAGTTCACGGGGCCGCAAGGAACACCGGCTTCGTCCATTTTTGCGCCTATTTCATCACTTGTAAATTGTGCAAACCGTTCACTTAAAATAGGTATGAGCTGATCTCGGTTAGCGACACGCAATTGATTTGTTTTATATTCTTCCACTTGTAATAAGTCTTCCCATCCCATTGCTTTGCACGCTTTCTCCCAAAGACTATCATTGGCGGCAGCCAGAATGATATTTTTGTCGCTCGCTTTAAACACTTGGTAAGGCACGATCGAGTTATGCCCTTGCCCCATCGGCTTCGCTGACTGCCCAGTTGCAAAGAAACCTGTAGCCAAGTGGTTTAAGGTCATAATTTGCCCATCCAATAAGCTGGAGTCTACAAACTGTCCTTCACCTGTCTTCCCTCTCGCCAATAAGGCGGCCAAGACTCCTAAAGCACCTAGAATACCTGTCGTTAAATCAGCGACCGACGGACCCGCCTTATATGGAGTACCCGGTTCCCCGGTTGTACTCATCAATCCTGCGTATCCTTGCATTAAGATATCATAGCCGGGACGGTCTTTTTCTGGGCCGGTTCTGCCAAAGCCTGAAACGGATAAGTAGATGATTCGCGGGTTGATTTTTTTCAGTGTTTCATAATCTATCCCTAATTTCTCGGTAGCCCCGGTTCTGAAGTTCTCGATTAAAACATCACTATCTTTGGCTAAATCATGAATAATTTCTTTCCCTTGTTCCGTCTTTAAATTTACAGTGATGCTTCGCTTGTTTCGATTAGAGCTTAAATAATAACAACTTTCCCCTTCCCATTCCGGAGGGGAGAAATGTCTGGCTTCGTCCCCCCTTCCAGGCTGTTCCACTTTAATCACTTCCGCACCGAGATCCCCTAGCATTTGTCCGGATACCGGCCCGGCAAGTGTCCGAGCGAGTTCTAAAACTTTTATTCCTTCCAATGGTAAACTCATTTTTCTCACCTGCTGTTTTTCAAACTTGTAAATTTTCGAATATGGTCGTAATCCCTAATCCGCCGCCAATACAGGCTGTAACCGCTCCATACTTACTGCCGCGGCGTTCCATTTCACTCATCAATTTAATCGTTAAAATATTGCACGTGGCACCTAACGGATGCCCTAAAGCAATCGCCCCGCCGTTGACATTCAACCGGTCTTGGTCGATACCCAATTCCTTAACGACCGCCAGTGATTGAGCCGCAAATGCCTCGTTTAACTCAATAAGATCAATATCTTCCAGCTTAAGACCGGCTTGTTTTAAAGCTTTCCTTGTAGATGGAACAGGCCCGATCCCCATAATTTCCGGGCCAACGCCTGCCGATGCTTGTGCGACGACCTTCATTTTTGGGGTAAGATCCATTTCTTCGGCTTTTTCAGCAGACATAACGAGCGTAGCGGATGCTGCATCATTCCTGCCGCTTGAATTGCCCGGTGTAACGGTCCCCCCTTTTTTAAAAACGGCCGGCAGTTTCGATAGTTTTTCTATATTCGTTTCCCTTGGGTGCTCATCGGTGTCAAACGTAATGGTTTCCTTTCTGGATTTCACTTCATAAGGTGTAATCTCATCCTTGAATTTCCCTTTATTAATGGCATCTTTGGCCAACTCCTGGCTTCGCAATGCAAACTCATCCTGTTCGGAGCGGCTGATATTGTGCATTTCCGCCAAGTTTTCTGCCGTGACCCCCATCGTTAAGTCACTTCCATATACTTCCTCCGGTTGTGCTTTCGGCTGACTTTCCGTATTGGGATCTACGATCACACCATTACCGGCCGTCAGACCAAAACGGGCGCCGCGAATATAATAAGGGGCAGTACTCATGCTCTCTGTCCCTCCGGCAATTATTGTATCGTCCAAATTACATGCAATTTGTTGTGCAGCATTATTAATCGATTGTAGCCCGGAGCCACATTGCCTGTGCACCGTATACCCCGGTATTTCGATCGGCATCTCTGCGCGAAGTGCAGCCTTTCTCGCGATATTCGGTTGGTCTGTGCTTTGCTTCACATGCCCAAGGATGACTTCATCCACTTTTGAGCTATCCAACTGGGTACGCGAAAGAAGCTCTTTCATGACATGCGACGCCAGATAATCCGGTTCCACATCTTTTAATGTTCCACCCATTCTCCCAATTGCTGTTCTAACCCCATCAATGATGACAACATCTTTCATTTGATAACAACTCCCATTATTTTTTATAAAGCCCCTACCATTCCACCATCAATATTCACCGATGTACCTGTAACATAAGAAGCAGCATCTGAAGCAAGGAAATTAATCACTTTTGCTGCCTCATCGGTATCCCCAATACGTCCTAGTGGAATTTGGCGTTCTTTGCTTGAAAACTGTTCCCATGATAGTTCCGGATTCTGTTTTTTCCACATTTTTTCGATCTGCTCACTCCGAATCAAACCAATACATACGGTATTCACGCGAATATTATCCCGACCAAGATCTTTACTCATCGCTTTCGTTAAGGACATACCTGCTGCTCTGCTGACTGAAGTAGGTAATGATGATGCAGAAGGTGTCTTCCCAATTGCAGCTGTCACATTGACGATCGCGCCACCGCCAACTTGCCTCATATGCGGGATGGCATTACGAGAACAATGAATGGCACCGAATAATTTTAAATCAAGGTCTTGCTGCCAAAGGTCGGTATCTACGTCTTCAAATGAATAGGCTTGTGAAGTACCGGCGTTATTAATTAAAATATCTAAACGTCCATATTTTTCAAACGTAGCAGCAACTACTTTTTGACAATCTTCTTTGTTTGAAACATCCGTCTCTACAAAAAATACTTCTTTACCCGTTTCTTCCAGAATATAAGCTGCCGCTTCTTCCAAACGACTTTTATTTCTGGCACAGATGGTTACCTCGGCACCTTCTTTTACTAAATATAGGGCTGTTTCCAAGCCTATTCCCCTGCTGGAACCGGTGATTAATGCAACTTTTCCTTCTAACCCTAATTCCATGGGCAAGCTCCTTCCATGTTGAAAAACCCCCCTCGGCGGGGAGTTCCATTATGAATATTCCTTTTTCAACCTTGATGCGATAATGTTCTTTTGAATTTCCGATGTTCCCTCATAAATCTTGGTTATGCGGGCATCACGGTAGTAACGCTCGATAGGGTACTCCTTCATATATCCCATTCCTCCATGGATTTGCACGGCAAGATCAGCCACCCGATTATAGACTTCAGCGCCGTGTAATTTTACCGTCGCTGCTTCTTTGATGAGGTTCTTGCCTTGATCACTCATCCATGCCACTTTATACGTTAGCGCTCGCAATGTCTCAATATCCAACGTCATATCAGCGAGATAATGTTGAATGACTTGTTGCTCAAAAATCGGTTTTCCAAATTGTTCTCTTTGCATCGCATAATCAATGGACATTTCATATAACTTCACACAGGAACCTAAATTCCTTGCCGCTAACCCGGCGCGACCACTAGCTAAAATCTTTAAGGCATTGACATATCCCTTGTCTTCTTCCCCAAGAACATTTTCAATAGGGACCTCACAATCCTCGAAAAACAATTCTACTGATTGAGAGCCGTGCAGCCCCATTTTTTCTTCGACCTTCCCAACACTAAATCCGGGGAAATCTTTTTCAACAATAAAAGACGTAATTCCTTTTGCGCCTTTTTCTGGACTAGTTGCGGCCATTACCGTGAACACATCTCCAATGGTTCCGTTTGTGATAAAATGTTTTGACCCGTTTAAAATATATTTATCGCCCTTGCGAACAGCCGTGGTTTTTAGAGCTGCCGCATTCGATCCTGCTCCGGGTTCGGTTAAAGCAAAAGCACCGATCAATTCCCCTCTCGCCATCGGAGGCAAATATTTGTTCTTCTGCTCTTCTGTTCCCATTTCTACAATGCCCACACTTCCAATGCCTGTATGGGCACCGATAACGGTGGTATACCCATTAATGGTCTTTCCCAACTCCTCATATACGGCGCACTTCCCAATCATATCAATGCCTAAGCCGTCATATTCGGCGGGAATGCTTAATCCGAACAATCCGAGTTCTTTGCTCTTGTCCATGACATCTTTGGGAATTTCATCTGTTTCTTCAATTTGATGGGCCACAGGATCCACAGTTTCATAAACAAAATCTTTGACAGTGTCTTTTAACATTTGAATATCTTCCGGGAAATCGTAATTCATTTTCTCTCCTCCATATCGATTAAACTATTTTTTTCTGTTTAAATTGTTGAATATCAGTTGGAGAATATCCCAATTCATCCAATAATTCTTGATTATGTTCACCCAAATCCGGTGCGTTTCGTCTAAGGTCGCCTTTTTCGGTGGAAAATTTAATCGGGAAACCAATTTGTTTTAGCATTCCCAATGCAGGATGCTCACTTTCGATCATCATCTCTCTAGCGATAACTTGAGGATCAGCAAACACTTCGTCAATATCGTAAACCGGTCCTACACATGTTTCTTCTTCTTTTAATAGGGTCAACCACTCCTGTTGATTTTTCTGTAAAAAAATACGCTGCAATTCTTGTTTCATCTCTTGTTGCTCATCCTCGGGCGCTGACAAACGTTCTATAAAATCCTCTTTTCCAAGCAGTTGGCAAAGCCTTGCCCAAAACTTTTCTTCTAACGCGCCTACGGAAAGGTACTTTCCATCTTTCGTTTCATAGACGCCGTAGCATGCCTTTTGCCCGGAGAGCCTCGTCTCTCCCCGCTTCGGTTTTTCATTCGCTGCCAGATAACCTCCGGCTACCCCTGATAACCAGGAAAGCACCCCGTCCATCATGGAAATATCAACATATTGCCCTTGACCCGTTCTTTCTTTATGAAGGAGCGCCATTAACACCCCGGACAAGGACATTAAAGATCCCCCGCCAATATCTGCGATTTGCACACCGGGCACAACGGGCTTGCCATTTTTTTCACCGATTAAACCCAATACGCCGCTATATCCAATGTAATTAATGTCGTGGCCAGCTAATTGACTGTAAGGACCATCCTGGCCATAACCGGTAATGGAGCAATAAACGATCCCCGGGTTGATGGCAGACATTTCGTCATAAGATAATCCGAGCTTATTCATCACTCCTGGGCGAAAACCCTCGATGATGACATCTGCATCCTTGGCAAGATCTTTGAAAATGTCTCTGCCTTCCTCACTTTTCAAATCAAGAGTGATGCTCTTTTTATTTCTATTAAGAACTAAGTGCCTTGAACTATAGCCTTCGATAAATGGATCGGTGTTTCTGCCATAATCACCAATGACTGGTTGCTCCACCTTGATCACTTCAGCGCCATAATCCCCCATTAACATCGTACAGTAGGGGCCGGGCAACAACCTCGTCAAGTCAAGAATCCGGATTCCATCTAGCACGCCCATGTGTTTTATCCTCCCGCTTTACATGTTATTTTTTTAAAAAGGTAAAAGCTGCTGATGCTGTCGCAATCAGTCGCCCTTGATCATCGATCACTTTTGATTCCATCGGCAAAATACGTTTACCGGAATGAACCACATTTGCAGTGGCATAGAGTACACCGTCTTTAACCGGGGCCACAAAATGTGAATTGAAAGAGATCGTTGCTACTTTAACGTCCCTGGATGAGCGTATAGTCACACCCATAATCGAATCCAACAATGATGTAATGGCACCGCCATGCAAGTATTGATTACAATTCATTTGGTTTTGGGATACCGGCATTTTAATCCTCGCCTCTCCCTCTGACAAATAATCCATCGATATCCCCATGTGCTTCCAAAAAGGGGAATCTTCAAAATCATTCTGTAGCCATGTTAAGTATTCGTTATCCAAATGCTCCCTCTCCCTCTATTTAAATGTTATCGTCCAATCTTTTTCGTGCCGATTGTGCTTCTTCTAATATATTGTCAAATAATTGCTTCACACTTGGGATATCATCAATTAGCCCGACCCCTTGTCCTGCCCAGCCAAACCCTTCTTCTGCATCCCCGTCTTGAATGAACTTTTGATTCGCTTCCCCGTTGATATAGGGCCATAATTCCTCAAAGGTAGCTCCCTTTTCTTCCATTTGCGCAATTTTTTCAGTAGCTTCGGAACGTAACCCGCGCGCTGGGATGCCGATTGATTTTTTGATGATAATGGTTTCATTCTCCCGCGCATTTACTATGGCTTCTTTATAGCGGGGGTGGGCGATACACTCTTTTGTCGCTATAAATCGCGTGCCCATTTCTATCCCTTCGGCTCCTAAAGCCAAAGCGGCAGCATAACCTCTCCCATCTACTAGCCCTCCACTGGCAAGCACCGGGATCGATACAGCAGCCGCTACTTTCGGAACTAAAACAATCGTGCCTACATCATCTCTGCCAAGATGGCCGCCCCCTTCGGTTCCCACGACGATTACCGCGTCAGCGCCTAATTCCTCTGCTTTTTGCGCTTGTCGTACTGAAGCCACGAGCACGAGTTTTTTTATGTCCGTTCCTTCCAATTGTTGAAAAACGTTGGACGGATTGCCTGCTGTGACAGAAATGGCAGGAACTTCTTCTTCAATGGCCACATCTACAAAGTGGTCAACCGGGCGTCTTCCCAGAGCGAAATTGATGCCGAAAGGGCGGGTTGTCAACTGTTTTACTTTTCGGATTTCAGCACGTAAGCGCTCCGCGTCTTTAAAAAAAGTAGCCGTTATTTGCCCAAGGCCTCCCGCGTTTGAAACAGCAGCGGCTAACTCGGCAAATGCAAGATATGCGAGACCACCTTGAATGATCGGATAATCGATTCCAAACGTTTGACTTACTCTATTTGGCACAGAAACAACTCCTCGTTGATTCTATTATTCTAAACCGCTTTCAATTATTTGTCTTTATTTTACTTATAAAAAATTTTTTTGTCAAATAAATTTAAGGATTTTACACATGCATCAAGGCAGGTGTAACCACCCGCCTGATCAGAATCATTTTGATGGGAGTTCACATTCAAATTTTCCTTTTACTTTTACTTCCCCATCACGATTTATGGCTTGAACTTCACCTACGACTCGATTATCACCTTTTTTGTCCAAAATAGACCCTACGATCCGTATACTTTCACCCGGATAAGTCATCTTCTGGAAACGAACATTCAATTTTTTTACATTTTTTCTAGGCACCCATGTAGTAACACCCTCGGCAGCCATTCCCATGATCAGCATCCCATGAGCGATAACACCGGTTCCGGCTTGCTCTCCAACTTCCTCTACTGTATGCAGCGGATTAAAATCCCCAGAAGCGCCAGCATATTTAACCAATTGCACTCTCGATATTGGGTCTTTTTCAATGACCGGAAAGTTTTCGCCAACCTCAATATAAATTAGCCCCAGTCCAAACCATCAAAAATTACTTGGCAGATTTGGAGGAGAAAAGACGAGCATACGTTAGAATCATTCAACGAAATTATTGACGATAATGATCAACTGCCTTTGTCCAATCAACCTAGGAGCAAGTCCTCCGGTGAATCGAGGAGCAGGCCGGAATGAAGATTTTCATGGCAAAGCCTTTCCAATCAGACCCATCGTAGCACCGCCGATTCACACACTCGCTGATACAGAAAAGGCAAGGGTCAGTAAGCGTATCCGAGTCACAGACCACCCTTTCAAAGGGTGGCTTGAATTCGCCTTATAAGGGCATGTTACCAGCTGCGCCTAAAGGCGCGGTTTCACCAGCTTTTTTCAAGCATTCTTTTTATCGACTTAACCTATCTTCAATTATATCCGCCTCTTCTTGTTGCTGAATATATTCCCTGATGACATCCTTATTGATCCCTACAGTACTTACATAGTATCCTTTCGCCCATAAGTGCCTACCGTTTCCTTTCTGCCTCATTTCGGGGAATCGATCAAATACCATGAGGGCACTTTTACCCTTCAGATAACCCATAAATTCAGAGACACTAATTTTAGGTGGTATTTTGACGTACATATGCACGTGATCTGAACTTATACTTCCTTTTTCCAACTCTACATTTTTGTACTCGCATAACCTTCTCAATATTTCCCCTACTTCTCGCCTAATCTCCTTGAAGAAAACTTTTCGACGATACTTCGGGATAAATATGATATGATAACTACAGTCCCATCGGGTGTGGGATAGACTCTTTGCACCCATGGGATACCGTCCTCCTTTGCTTATGAATTTGGCTGGTGAAACCAATTTCATTATAGCAAAGGAGGACTTTATTTCATCACGCCTCACGGCACTTCCTGTTCAATTCTCCCACGCATAGCGTGGGGCTTAATATCTGAGTTATCTTGTTCATAACTTGATATAATAGGAATGATGATTTTGGATACAGATACAAGCATAGCTTCGAGTGCACCGAACGACCTTATCCTGCAAAACTTGTCTGCTATACGGATTCAAACATCTTCACTTCCCTTCCTTTGGTTTCTTTGCACGATCATCAATTAGAGTATTATTCCGACCTATCAACGGAAAACCTATGATCTGGAAAAAACAAGTCACAGTGTGAACATGGATTTTAAAAAAATGCCGATTAGGGAAAAGTCCCAGACTGGAATTTCCGTATGCCATCAAACAAGAAAACAAAATGCAGGGGCTATCAAACCCCTGCTATTACTCGCTTATTCCCCCCTTTGGTTAGTGTTCCTGACGTCGGAGAGAAATGCTTAGTTTTTCATCAGACTTTTAACCCCGAGTCAAAGTCCCTTAAGAGAGGGGAAAATACTCTAAATAACTAGCAACTCTCACCCAAAATTGAATGAAAAGGAGAAACATAAGGGACCAAACCACAGACGAGGGCGCATCCCTCGAGGGGCATTAACCGAATCAAATGTAAAAGAGCATCTATGAAGTAGATCCGTTAATCAACACAGAAACATATTTTGTTTCCAAATATTCTTCGATCCCTTGAAAACCGCCTTCCTTACCGATACCACTTTCTTTTACCCCTCCAAAAGGAGCCTGCACAACAAAAGGAGCTGGATCGTTTACACCAACAATACCAAACTCTAATTTTTCTGAAACCCGATGCATACGACCAAGATCTTTCGTGTAGAAATAGGATGCCAAACCATAGTTCGTTTCATTTGCTTTTTGGATCACTTCATCTTCTGATGAAAATCTTATTAAAGGAATAACAGGGCCAAATGTTTCCTCAGTTAGAATTTTCATACCTTCTTCCGTATCGGTTAAAACAGTTGGAGAATAAAAGTATCCATTTGCATGCTCTCCATCTTCTAATCTACTTCCTCCATATACAAGGTTTGCCCCCTTATTAATGGCATCCTTAACATGTTCATGGGTTTTATGGAGACCGTCCTCACTAATCATTGCTCCGATATCGTTAGCCTCATCCAGTCCATTTCCTACCTTTAATAATGATACTCGATCTTTTAAGCGTTCCGCAAATATTTCATATATGGATTCTTCCACATAGATTCTATTTGGACTTACACATTGTTGTCCTGTCGAAGCAAATTTACTTTTTACTAAACCTTCCACTGCAAGATCTACATCAGCATCAGGGAAAATAATAAAAGGTGCATGTCCCCCTAGTTCCATAGAAATCTTCTTAACCGTATCTGCTGATTGTCTCATTAGGATTTTCCCAACTTCAGTAGAACCTGTAAAAGTAATCTTCTTCACATCATGACTTTCCATTAAGGCACTTGCTACTTCCGTCGCTTCACCCAATACTAAATTTACAACCCCCTGTGGAATCCCAACTTCCTCAAATACTTTAAATAATTCAACGGAGGATAAAGGTGCCTCCGGAGCTGGTTTTAATATAAGCGTACATCCTGCTGCTAGAGCAGGAGCAAACTTTCTGGCTATCATATATAATGGAAAGTTCCAAGGTGTAATGGCTCCAATAACACCTACTGGTTGTTTTATAGTTGATATTCTTTTTTGGTTGTCTGATGTTGGAATCGTATTTCCGTATACTCTTCGTCCTTCTTCGGCATACCAACGAAAAAAATTAGCAGCTGCTTGTACTTCATATAAAGCATTATGGATAGATTTTCCCATTTCTTTAGTTATGATGTTAGCAAAATAGGACTTTCTCTCTTCCAATTTTTCAGCTACCAAATTGAGATACACCGCACGTTTTTCGGCTGTAGTAGCTGACCAACCTGAAATCGCTTTTTTTGCTGCTTTAATAGCATACTCTGTTTGTGTTTTATCCACTAAAAATACTTCATCAACTAGTTCACTAGTAGCAGGGTTAGATACTTCTAAAACATTATTCGTTTGAATCCATTCACCATTAATATACAATTTAATTAATCCTCCCTTAAATAATAACTGATTTTTTATAAACAGCTCGTTTTTCTTTTAAATCTTATTAGTGATCAATCAAAATTTACACGATGGGCATTTGAGACATTCACTAAACTTTCGATTCTGAACGAGTACGGCTGGCCACTTAAACTCCCTAGTAAGTTTCATTTCTATAATTTCGTTTCTTTTTCACTCCATGATTCTAGTGGACGACCGCACCCTCCAGGATCTCAGAGACCGAATACTTACAATCTTAACTTAAAAAACTACCATTCTAGAACAGTGATTCCTAAATTATCAAAAGATCCCATGCCTTGTAACACATCATTGACTTGATCTGGACTTACTGTTTTTGTAACAAGATCTTTAGGTTTTAATCTATTACTTTTTACCATATTCAACATATACGGGAATTTTTGAGGGGGCATTCCTCTTGAACCAATTATCTGATGTTCGAAGTTTACGAGGGTTCGAACTTGAAAATCAAAATTGACATTATCAGGTGCAATACCTAGTTGCAGATGACGTCCTTTCTTTTTAAGACTGTTTAATGAATTCATAACTATTTCTGAGTTTCCTAATGCATCAATCGTAACATCGGCTCCGCCATTGGTTATTTCCTTAATCTGATCAACAACATTACTTTCTTTAGAATTTATAACAAAACTTGCACCTAAATCTTTTGCTAAATTTAACTTTCTATCATCAATATCAACACAAATGACATTTGCTCCCATTGCAACACTAAATTGCAGTGCAGATAATCCGACACCTCCACAACCGCTAACCACTACCCATTCACCTGCTCCAACTTTAGCCTGATTCACTATCCCATGAAAGGAAGTAGCAAAGCGGCAGCCCATCGCAGCTCCTGAGACGAAGTCAATTTCTTCCGGCAAATATGCTAAATTAAAATCTGCTAATGGCACATGAGCAAATTCACCATACCCTCCGTTAAATGTAATACCAGCAGATTGACGTTCTGTACAAACATTACCGCTTCCATCTAAGCAATATTCGCAATGACCACAGCTTAAACTAAAGGGGATAATTACTCTATCTCCTTTTTTGAATTTTTTTACGTTTGAACCAACCGCCTCTACTATTCCAGTGAATTCGTGGCCCATTACTAATGGAGTAGAGATTCCTTTCCAATGACCTTTCCAAATGTGCCAATCGCTTCTACATATTCCATTTGCTTTTATTTTAACAATCACCCCCTCATCAGATAAGTTTGGTTCTTGGATATTGGTAACTTTCAAATCCTTATTAAATTCTTCAAGCAAAATTGCTTTCATTTTGTTTGCCCCCTAAAAATTGTATTTATTCATTACATATTACTTTTACTATATTTACTCAAACAATGTTCAAATTTACATTATCCTCTCATTAAGTCAGGCAATATCGTAACGATTTCTGGGAAAATGATGAGTATAATAATGCAAAGCACCACGGCTAATACCATAGGCATAACCGCCTTGAAGATACGTTGAATCGGAATATCTTTAACAATCCCGCTTATTACGTAAATACTTATACCGAGCGGAGGTGTCATTAAACCTATATTAATAACCAATATCATAATGACTCCAAACCAAACACCATCAAATCCTAATTGTTCGAGTAATGGATAGACTATAGGCATAGTCAGCACTAAAATAGCGATGCCCTCTAAAAATAGACCTAAAATAAAATAAACAATTAACATTAGAATTAGTATGGTAAGTGGCGAAAGATCTACATTACCCACGAATGTTGTAATTTCTGATGGGATACGACTTATTGATAAAAATTGACTGAAAATATCAGCACCCATAAGGATGAGAAATATCATAGCGGTTAAGCGAGTTGTTTCGCTTAATGCTTTTTTTAATGATTCCCAAGATAATCTTCTGGTTATTAATGCTAGGACAAAAGATCCAAATGCACCTACTGCACCTGCTTCAGTCGGCGTGAAAAGTCCGAAATATAAACCTCCTATAGTCATTACAAAAAGTAGAAAAAATGGCCATACTTTAGAAATTGAGGAGATTTTTTCACCAAATTTTTTCTTTTCTCCTACAGGAGCACTACTTGGCCTAATCCTAGCCCAAATGTAAATGATCAACATAAATATGACCATTTGTATAATTCCGGGTATTATTCCAGCTATCAGTAATTGTCCAATGGGTTCCATTGTTAGTACACCATAAACAATCATAATGACACTAGGAGGAATAAGAGGGCCTAGCGTACCTCCAGCTGCTACACTTGCCGAAGCCATTCCAAGGTCATAGTTGTATTTTCTCATCTCCGGAATCGCAACCTTTGCCATCGTTGCAGTTGTTGCATTAATTGAACCAGAAATGGAAGAAAAGATAGCACTTGTTCCTATTGTGGTCATAGCCAAACCACCTCGAATTCGCCCAAGCCATGAATCTACTGCATTATATAGATCTTTCCCAAGATTACTGTATGATAATATCATCCCCATTAAAATAAACAGCGGGATAACACTTAACGAATAAGAGCTTGCTGTACTGTAAGGTGTAGTGGCTAATTGAACGAGGCCTGAATCAACGTCTCGAATCAAACTATAACCTACAGTTCCAACGATAAATAACGATATACTAACAGGCACCCTGAAGGCAAACATAAGTAATAATACGACAATGCCTATTATGCCAATTGTTATCGAACTCACGATTTCTCCACCGCCTTAATCAAATGCTTAGCACTCTTTCCTAGTGCAACGAGGGCAAAAACTAATACAGAAATTGCTGCTAGCATAATAAACGGATAAACCGGTATCGATAAATCCCCACTAGTTGTACCCCTGTCTATATACTGCAATGCATTAGAAAATAACTGGGTCATCATTACAATCAGAAGGATAAAAATTACAAATTCTATTATAGTTAACAATACATTTCGGGCTCTTTTGGGCATCTTGTCAACAATAAAATCTACGGATACATGTTCATTATAATAGTGAGTTATCGCCAAACTTAAAAAAACTAAGGTACCCGTAGCCAGTTCTGTTAACTCTAATGCGCCTGTAACAGGCCGATTAAAAAAATATCGGCCTATTACATCCAGCGGAATGAGCAACATAATTCCAAATAACAGTAAATTTGAAACGAATTGAAGTGCTCTTGTTACTTTCATCCAACCATTATTAAACACTATAATAAAATTTTTCATATACTACTCCTAATCTAACTCATTATCTATTTCAAGAGCTCGGTCATATATCTCTTGGGCAGGGAATCCATTCTCAGTCATGCGGTCAATCCAGTCATCAACAGCAGGCTCAATAGCACTACGCCATTCTTCTGACTCTTCCTCATCTAATTCATAGAAATCAATTTCTTCTTCGAATTCTGCCATTGCCTCCTCACTAGTTCCATCAAAAAGGGCACCAGCTTTTTTGGACATTTCTAACCCTGATAGACTATCAATTACTTCCCGGTCTTCCTCTGATAATGATTCATATACTTCGCGATTCATAACCATAAAAAGCTGGGCACTAAAGAAATTTCCTACAGTAACATAATCTACCACACCTTCTAAACTCCAATCTGTGAGTGTGTGCATTGGTAGTATTGAACCATCTACCGTTCCCCTTTCTAAAGCTTCATAGAGTTCAGTAACAGGCATATTAACAGGGGTAGCACCAAGATATTCAAGCCAATTGCTAACCTCTGGTGACGGGGATCGTATTCTCATACCTTCGATGTCCTCGAGTGATTGAATAGGTTGATCAGCAGTTGCAATTTGATATGGCTCCGTTCCATATAGAATTAAAGGAACCGTTTCATCATATTCATCCTGGAACTCAGGAAATTCTTCGAATAACGTCCATAAAATTTCAGATGCTTTTTCACCACTGTCTGTCACATAAGGCAAATCAAGAACACTTGTAAGAGGAAATTGGTCAGCGGAGTATGATTGCAAACTTACTCCCATATCCACCGCACCATTAGCAGTAGCATCATACGTATCATCAGCAGCGGCAAGAGATTCCCCCAAATATGTTGTTATTGTCAACCTACCTTCTGTTTGTTCCTCTATTTCATTGAAATATTCGGGGAACAACTCTATTTCATGTTGATGTGTAGAAGGTTTAAAAGAAGCATAGTCAATATTTACATTATCTGAGTTACCGGAACCTGAAGCCTCATCTTCTGTACTAGCATCATTGCCACATCCAATTAAGAAGATCAAACTCAACACTGTAAAAAATAATAACTTTTGAACATTCGAACTAAAAACTTTTCTTTTTTTCATTTACTTTTCCTCCTTGAACTAAAATAAAGATAATTGATTAACAAGGGGTTAACCCTTGTTACATCAAGCTTTATCTATCTTGTTTAAGCAACACCTCCCTCCAAAGCAACATTATCCGGGACAAATACATGTTGAATTGTCTGCTTCACGAACTGTTACATTCAAATCTTTATGAAGAGTATTCACACTTTCCTAAAAGGAAGAGGCAGGATGATCTCCAATGTCTAAAACAGAGCCCAGCACCAAGTCTATTTGAAATCGGTTACATTACAATTATTTTATATACAAATATTTTTTTTGTCAACAATATTCTTACAAAAATTAATCAATCATGTGGAAGGCGTCCACAACTACAAATTAATTAACAAACTTTTTAGCAGTACTCAATGACTCACTTTGCCTTGTCGCCTGATCCTCCCGTTTTCCAAATTTGATGACATGTTGCACTTGCAATTTTTGAATCGGATCTGCGGCCAAATGCTAAATGTGAAACTGAAACATGACACGTTTCGTTTTAAGGTGACATTGGGCTGCTGTCCAACGTTCTCCATGTTATCTATGGAAGCGTTTATAGGCTCAGGTGTTGATAATATCCCCTTAGACGAAAGCCCGTTTCTAGCAGGTTAACAGTATTAACCTAACTGCAATAATTGGGTCTTTTTTGGTTCGGATGGCCGGTCTGCTTTTCCGATGTATTAACCAGACCTATTTAAGGATTGAATACCATATTAATCTGTACTAGCCTTCATTATATCTCCCTTTGTTCAGCCACCCCCCACCATCTATAACATGATTCGCACCCGTAACATAGCTTGCATAATCGCTTACCAAATAAGATGCCAAGTTTGCCACTTCCTGCCGCGTGGATAGTCGATGCGCTGGAATATTGTCTAATATTTGTTCCTCTTGTTCCGGACTTGCCCATAGCTGGCTAACCGCGCCTGTTTCCTCTGTCGGACCCGGTGTGATCATATTTACACGAATATTATGGTGCGCCCATTCTACAGCCAGTGTTTTGGTTAAAGCGTCTACCCCTGCTTTCGCCGCGGCCGAATGGGCTGTTAATGGGCCACCGGTCCAAGCATAGGTAGCTCCTACGTTTAAAATTGTCCCCGGAGTATCTTGAGCGATCATTTGTTTCGCAACACTTTGACTGCAATACCAAGTGCCATTTAAAACAATATTAATGACGATATTCCACGCATTGGTGGACATGTCAATCGCTTTAACAAGAAAATTTCCGGCGGCATTGTTGACTAAAATATCAATTTTTCCAAATGCAGCTACGGTTTCAGACACCATATTCTCCACTTGATCCGGTTCCCGAACGTCCATTTGTATAGTTTTGACTTTTGTTCCATGGGTTTCTATTTCTTTTTTCGCTTCGTCCAATTTTTCCTGTTTGCGACTCGCGATGACAATGTTAGCGCCAAGACGTGCATATTCCATGGCCATCGCTTCGCCTAGGCCTGTGGCTCCTCCTGTGATAATAGCAACCTTACCTTTTAAACTTTCTTCAGGTAGCATCGGTTGCTTATATTGGTCAGCTGACATATGAATGCCCTCCCTTTAAAATTCGTAAAACCTCTTTTACACTAGCGGATCATAAGGAAATACATCCGAGGAAACATCAAGGGAAGCGAAGTCATTTTTAAACGCTTCCTTTACCGTTTCTCCAATATCGTCAACACTCCATCCTTCGTTATTATAGGCTGAACGAATAGGTCGTGGTTGCGAAAACAGCATAATTTCTTTACCTCGAACGCCGAAAATTTGACCGGTAACATCCGATGCATCTTCACTTCCTAAATACGATACGAGAGGCGCAATATCGGCAGGGGTCATTTTTTTTATTTTTTCCACCCGCTTTTCCTGTTCTTCATTTTCCGTTGGAATGGAACCGATGAGACGACTCCATGCAAACGGAGCGATCGTATTGGCCGTAACGTTATATCGAGCCATGTCAAGCGCAGTTACTTTCGTCATCCCAGCAATTCCCATCTTTGCTGCTCCATAATTGGCCTGTCCAATGTTTCCTATGAGGCCAGAAGTAGAGGTAAAGTTAATGAAGCGTCCGCTTTTTTGCGCTTTAAAATGCGGGGCAGCCGCACGCGTCATATTGAATGTCCCTTTCAAGTGGACACCAATAACCGCATCCCATTCTTCTTCTGTCATATTGAAAATCATACGATCCCTTAAGATGCCGGCATTATTGACGACGATATCAATGCTGCCGAATGCATCGATCGCTTGTTGCACCATTTTTTGACCGTTTTCAAACTCTGAGACAGAATCGTAATTCGCGACAGCCTCTCCTCCTGCTTCCTGAATGTCAGCAGCTACTTGATCAGCAACTTTAATGTCTTTTCCTTCTCCGCTTGCTTCACCGCCCAAATCATTGACAAGTACTTTTGCGCCTTCACTTGCCATCAGTAAAGCAATTTCTCGACCAATTCCTCTTCCTGCCCCTGTTACAATTACTACTTTGTTATCCAGATGTCTCATGTTATTGCCTCCTTCAGATTTTTCATGCATTGCTATTTTTTAGATATTCCATATATATCGAGATTGAATTTTATTCTTACAATTTCATTTGTCGTGTGATGATTAATTCACAAAATAATAATAATGATTCTTGAAATATTTGATTTTTCTTTGTATATCGTATACCTGATTTCAAAACTGGTTATTGTATACAATTTCGTAAAAACCTATTGAAACCGTTTGCATATTTTTAAGTGTGTTTATTTTACATAGAATATATTTTTTTGTCAACACAATTTTTGAGGATTAGTAGTTTTTAATCCAAGCGTTGGAGCGATATCTAGTATGCTGCAATCTCTCCAACTATGGGCCCTTTTCACCCTGACTGCACCATCTCCTCAGGCTTATAATTCTGCCTTTGCTTTAACGAGCTGCTCAACCATAAGGAAACAACACTAGCTGCTATCAATAAAATACCTGTAATACCAAAAGCCACCAGATGTGTGCCGTAGGTTTCATATCCCCACCCCCCGAGCCAAGAACTTAACATCGCTCCAATTTGGTGGCCGAAGTACGTCCATCCATACAATAATCCGACAAGTCGCACCCCATATACATCCGACAATATTGCGGAAGAAAGGGCAATACTCCCTGCCCAAACAATCCCGGCTACGGCGGCAACCATATATAGCTGCCAAGTGACCGTAACGATGACCAGTGCCACCATTCCTAAACCTCTCACAAAATAAATAGAGGCGAGCAGATGCTTACGTTGCAACTTGTCTGAAAGAACACCCATAAACAAAGTGCTCGGAATAGCGACAATACCGATTAAGCCGATCGCGAATGATGCCGTGAGCGGGTCAAATCCATGATCCTGTAGCATCGGCACACCATGGGTGCCCAACAGATTCATGCTAAACCCGCATGCAAACAGGCCAAATGCGATGAACCAAAAAGGGCGCGTAGCTATCGCTTTTTTCCAAGTTAATGCAGTGCTTGGATCCTTCTGAACATTTGATGAGGACATTGATTGGCCAGCGCTCTCCGGCGGGTGGTCACGAATAATGAAAATGGTTGCAGGAATGATGAGGATGAGAAAAGCTGCGGCAAAGCATAAGATGGTCGTCTGCCATCCAAACTGTTCAATTAAAAACGAGAACACCGGGGTCATGATGGCGATACCAGCCATGGAACCCGTCGATAAATAAAATAACGCCCTGCCTCTAAGTTGGGTAAACCAACGACTAATGACGGGTGTAAGAGCCACCGGGCTCGTAAAAGCTAGCCCAAACGATAAAAAAACACCGAATGCCATAAAGAAGTTTACCGGATGTTGCGCCAAGACGGTCCACACACAGGAAATGGTGACGATGATAATCCCTAAAATCAGCACCATATTAGTGCTATATTTTTCTACCAGATAACCCGCGATCGGCATACCAATGCCATAAACGATCATCCCTACCGCAATGATTGTGGACAACTCGGTACGAGTAAATTGTAAATCGTCCATTATAGGCAGAACAAAAGGGCCGACGCCCATCCGCATCCCTACCGTCAACAACGTGATAATGGCAGCCGCCCCGACAATATTCCAGCCAAAATACCATTTTGGAACGATAATCACCCCCTAAATTTTAATCAAGTGCCTCCAACAATTTCTCAACAACGTCTGTGGGAATTTCCTCCCAATCAATAACCGCATCCAACCACTCAATAACCGACGTATCAAACATGATAGGATCATCTGCAGCTTTTAGATAGCGATGATAATAATGAATAAACAGAAACAGCTTCCGGTTATTGCCGTCATTTGCTATTTCATGGTCCGCTTCTTCCAGCAATAAACTTGCTGCATTAAGATGGTACATTTGCTCCATAAAACGCTTGGCCGCAACATCATGTATGCTTGTTTGTTTTTGCGAAATTTGTTCCATTTGCCTCGAAATAACACTTGCACGTTTCAGGATGAGCTTTGCTGCTCGTTCGGTATAAGGATTACTCATCCTTGAAAGCCGTTGTTCAAGATGATGAAGTAATGTAGTGCCTGCATCGTCTTTGCGGATAGCCCTTAATACATCAAGGGCAACAATATTTGTCGTTCCTTCCCAGATGGAGCCCAATTGGGCATCGCGCACGAGTCTCGGATTTACCCAATCTTCAATATATCCGTTCCCGCCCCGGATTTCCATGGCCTCCGCGGTCACATAACGGGCACGCTTACAAATATATCCTTTCAGTAATGGCGTTAGAATGCGCAATAATTTTTTGGAGTCACTATCATCGTTATCCGAGTGATCGAACACGTTCGCTGTATAAAAAATCATCGATGCGGCTGCTTCAGTATCAAGAAGCATTTCGAAGAGTCCTTCCTGCATCAAAGGCAGCTGGCTGAGTTGTTGACCGAAAGCCAGTCTTCCTCTTGCCGCCACAATCGATTCCAAATAGCTGCGCCTCATCAATCCTGCTGAACGAACCGCATTGGACAGCCGTGATGAATTCACCATGGACATCATCTGTTTAAAACCGTTTTCTATACTGCCAACGGCATACCCGACGGCTCCTTCAAACGTAACCTCCCCTGACGCCATGTCTTTTGTTCCGAGCTTATCTTTTAATCGATTGATACGGTAACCATTATGCTCGCCATTATCTAATCTTTTCGGAACCAAAAACATCGCAAGCCCCTTTGAGCCTTGTTGTGCTCCCTCAGGACGGGCAAGAACTAACGCGATGTCAGCGGACACGTTGGAACAAAACCACTTGTCTCCCCATATCTCCCAATGATCGCCGACTTGCTTTGCCGTTACTGTATTGGCGCCTACATCGGAGCCTCCCTGTTTTTCGGTCATAAACTGGCCGGCTGTCCAAAGCTCATCCATATCGGTGCTCGTTAATCGAGGTAAGTATTTTTCTTTTATTTCATCAGTTGCATATTTTTCAAGAATGGTTGCCGCCGAGTCTGTCATACTCATTGGACAACAAAGGCTAAATTCAGCTTGGGCAAATAAGTACCAAAATGAGTATTTTAAAACTCTTGAAAAAGGGGTCGGCCAATCCATTACGCCCGGGCGGTGGGACATAGCAGCAAGTCCAAATTCGCCATATCCGATTTCTTCCAACCTAAGGTATGAAGGGTGATACTTTACATGGTTTACTTGTTCCCCCTTCTTATCATAAGAGACCAATTCAGGGGGATTGCGATCCGCTTCATGTGCCAATTCATCTACTTCATTGCCCGCCACTTCACCCAATTTCGACAAAAGCGGAAGCACTCGTTCATATTCATCTTTTGGTACGTAATTGCGAAGTAAAAATTCAACATTTGGATCTGTTTCAAAAAAATTAAGACCATGAGCATCATGCATACCTTGAACGACTGCATCCGGTTTTGGGACTTGACGATTTTTTATCATTTCACGATCATTCCTTTCAGGCATTATCTTCCCGTAAAGTGCGGTGCTCGTTTTTCAAAAAAAGCTTGGACACCTTCTTTAAAGTCTTCGGTCTGGAAGCGTATATCTTGCCCTTGCGCTTCCATCTCCAGTAAGGTTTTCAAATCCTTGTTCAAATGTTCGTTCATGATCTTTTTCGTCATGCCCATGGCAGTTATTGCTTTTTTCTCTAACTTTTCAGCTATATCAATGGTTTCTGACAATAATTGTTCCGGAGGAACAACTCGGTTTACAATACCAATCTGATGGGCATCTTCGGCTGATACCCGTTCACCTAAAAACATCAATTCATTTGCCCGTTGCCGGCCAACTAACATGGGTAGGAAGTGCATGGCTGCGAAATCCGGAATTAACCCAACATTGATAAAACTTTGTACAAAAAATGCTTCCTCGGAAGCTACGATAAAATCACAGAGCAACGTCATGCTGAAACCCGCGCCGGCAGCAGCCCCGTTTACAGCCGCAATGATCGGTTTTTCGATTTCCAACATTTTCAGCATCAGGGGATGTGAGCTTTGTAATCTCTTTCTACCTTCGAGCGGTTTTAATTCCTTAAGGGCGGACAGATCTCCGCCCGCCGAAAATCCCTTGCCTTCACCTGTTAAAATAATACATTTAATATCATCATCTTGCTCTGCTCCCTCTAATGCTTGCAGTAATTCCAGTCTCATCTCCATAACCAACGCGTTTCTGGCTTCCGGATGGTTTAAGCGCAATATTTGCGTGCTTCCCTGTTTCTCTTTCAGAATAAACGGACTTCCCATTTTCAATCACTCCTCAAACATATAGGTTATTCCCCTGACCTTTAATTTTTGCGTTGATTCGCTCGGCCGTTTCTTTCAGTAATTCACCTTTAGGGATCAATTCATCTTCATCATATTGTGCCGTCATTCCAAGTAAATTGATGGTCATGTCCACATTGTCATCCATATTGAAAATAGGTGCTGCCACCCCAAAAACGCCGTTAATGGTTTCCCCATAATTGGTCGCATATCCATGATCACGAATCACCGGCAAGTCCGCTTTTAAACGATTCATTTCATCATCGGATAATGAGCGGGTATGTTGTACTTCCTGAAGCAACTCATTTGATTCTTCCTCTTCCATATACGCGAGCATACATTTTCCATATGCGCCATCCACAATCGAAAAATGCCTTCCCACAGAAACGTTGAGCCCGAAATCTTCGCCTTCATTTTTAGCAACAAACGTAGTGCGGGTATTTCCTATTCGATTGACAAGCACAGACGTTAGGCCGGTTCTTTCTGAAAGCTCCTCAAGATAAGGAAGAATAATGGCAATATCTAAGGAATTTTCTTTCGCTCTCTCCCCCAAAACAACTAAGTACGGGCCCAGACTATACTGCTTTGTTCGTTTATCGTAGTGAACAATCGCGTCTTCTCTAAGCTGCTGCAATACCCGAAAACAGGTAGTCGGTTGTAATGATAGGGCATTGGCAATTTCCGTTAAATTGCTTTGGCTGAATTTTTTTCGACTTAAGAGCGTTAAAATTCTAAATGCCACTTCAACGGCAGGCACACTATATTTTCTTTTTCCGTTATCTTTCTCATCGGTTTGGTTTGACAAATTGAACCCCCCTTTTTTTTCATAGAATATTGTACAGGAAAGTTCACCGAAAGGGGAATAATCTGTTTTGAAATCCCCCCTCGGTGATACTTGCTCAAGAGCTATTTTACATTTACTACAGCCTCTTCATCCTTTTTCCAGACAATAATGCCGTCTAAAGCTGCGACCCCTTTGCCTTCTTCAAACACCCATAACGGATTAATGTCCATTTCTTGAATCCGTCCACTATGGGCTGACGCAAATTGGGAAATGCGTACAAGGGCGTCTGTCAAAGCCTGGATATCTCTTCTCGTTCCGCCTCTGACGCCTTCAAGAAGAGGGTAGCCTTTCAGTTCTTTTAGCATTGCAGAAGCTTCATTATCATTAATAGGCGCCCGACGGATCGAAATGTCTTTTAATACTTCTACGAAAATGCCACCGAGGCCACACACGATCAAGGGCCCGAATTGAGGATCTTCTTTCACCCCAATAAACATTTCAACGCTTTCATCCTGTATCATTTCTTCGGCCAGAACGCCGTCAACATCCGCATCAGGGTTATACGCGTGTATGGAGGAAACGATAGATTCATATGCGTCTTCGAGTTCAACCGCGTCTTTGATGTTTACCTTGACACTGCCGGCGTCCGTTTTATGAAGCACATCTTTGGAAATTCCTTTACAGACCACCGGATAGGGGACGCTAGTTTTTACCTCCTGCAAATGTTCGCGATCTTTAATGAGTGTGCCTTGCGGAATCCTTATCCCTAAAGAAGAGAGTTCCTTCTTGACACGGACTTCAGTCCAAATGCCTGACAAATCCTTATTCTCTTCAACTTGTACGTTGGGATGTTCGAGCTGATCCGGCTCGTGGCTCCGGCAAAAACGAGAGAAGTCTTCCAAATGTTTGATCGCCAGCATTGTTTTATAAGACGTTTTGTAAACAGGAACACTCGCTTTTTCCAAGATCGTTCGTCCCGCACCCGTTATTTCCTTCGTTCCCGTGATCGTAACAACGATGGGTTTTTCGGTCGTCTTATCCATTTCGACAATTTTTTCGCATATGTTCCGGCCCAGCTCTCCCCCAAATGTCGTTTGGACGACGATGACATCTACCTGATCCTCGTTGATTAAAGCCTCGAGGGTATCTGTCAAAATATGTTGCTCTTTCAAAGCCTGGGCTGTTATATCAATCGGATTTAATGCAGACCCGTAAGGAGGGATAATATCCTCTACTTTTGTTTGCGTTTCCTTTGGTAAACGAGTGAGCTCTAATCCGAGAGATTCACTGTAATCGGCCATGGCAATACCTGCCGCCCCGGAATTGGATATGGTTACAACTCGATTTCCCTTTGTTTGTTTTCCGCGGGAAAAAACTTTCATTAGATCGATCATATCGTCGACATCGTTGGCAACCACCAAGCCATATTGCTTTGCAATCGCTTGAAATGTTTCATCAGATCCTGTTAATGAAGCAGTATGAGACATCGCTGCTTTCCTGCCGATTTCCGAGCGACCGGCTTTTAACATAATGAGCGGTTTCTTTAACGCTTTTGCCCGCTTCGCCAAACGGATCAACATTTCACCATCGGGAATTCCTTCCAAATAACCGGCCACGACCTCCGTGCCCTCATCTTCCAGCATGTAATCGATACAATCCAACGTATGAATATCCATTTGATTGCCTGTATTAATGACATGGGAAAAGCCTATGTTTTCCTCTTGGGCCAATCCGAATAGGGAGAAACCAAGGGCTCCGCTTTGAGATGCAAATCCGACGTTTCCGGAAAGAAAACCTTCCTCTGTCTCAAACGAAGTTGAAAACCCGAGGGGAATGCTTTTCTTCACATTTAACAAACCTATACAATTAGGACCTAATATCGTTATCCTCGCTTTTTTGGCTTTCTCCAGCACTTCCTCTTGCAATTGTTCACCTTCTGCGCCTGTTTCCGCAAATCCTGAGCCGAAAAGAATCACACTGCGAACCTGTTTTTGTTCACATTCGGAGAGAATTTGCATCATTCTTTTGGAAGAAACGGCGATTAAAGCAACGTCAACATCTCCGGGAATATCGAGGAGACTGGAATAGCAGGTAAAGCCTTCGATCTCCTCGTATTTTGGATTTACCGGATAAATTTGCCCTTCAAATTGATGCCGAATTAAATTTTTCATCGGTTTGCCGCTGATAGATGTAAAATCTTGAGAAACCCCTACAATCGCTATCGATCCTGGGTTCAATAATCGTTCGATGGCTTCTTTTTTGGACATATTGAAACCTCCTTATTAATACCTTTGACTCACGCTCTCTTCATCTGTATTCCCTATTTTCTTCCTTGAATAGGTGATAACATAGAAGATCACTAACAGCGCAACAATAGCGACATTTATAACAATGTTAGGGACTAGCATCGCGATCCCGCCGATAGGGAAAATTGCTCTGTGGATCTTGGTCAGGCTCCCATAGCCTATAAGATATCCTTGCAGTGCGGATGAAATAAGAAAGACGCCGACCAATGCTGTAAAAATACTAACCAGCGATTCCATCATTGTCCCACTCCAAATTAACGCGGGTTGATACACGATAAAAAACGGAACGAAAAACGTCACAACTCCTAATTTTGTCGATACAATTGACGTTCTCAATGGATTCGAATTTGCTATCCCGGATGCCGTAAACGAGGCAAGGGCAACAGGCGGTGTAATATAAGATGCAGTCGCCCAATAAAGAACAAATAAATGGGCTGCAATCGGGTCAACACCAACACCTACTAATGCGGGAGCTAACACAATCGCCAAAAAGATGTAACTTGCGGAGACGGTCATACCCATACCGAGGATAAAACTCGTGATCGCACCCGCAATCAATAACAGTAAAAGGTTATCTCCGGCCATCATGACCAGTTCCCGTGAAAATGAAAAAGAAACGCCCGTTGCAGAAAAAGCGCCTATAATTAAACCGACACCCGCGATCAAGGAAATAATTTCCCCGAGGACTTTGCCCATATCGGCAATCATGTCACCGAGCTTCTGCCAATTAAATCGCGTAGACTTCCTTAATGTAGTCAATATAAGAATTAAAGCACTGGCATAATATGGCGCCTGTCCCTCCGATTGTATAAACACAAGAACGAGAATCAACGCCACCATGCTTACTATATAAATCCAACCTTCACTTAAAGTCTTTAGCACCGGTGGCAACTCTCTTTTCGGAATCCCGCGCAAATCATGTTTGGCGGCATAACCATCCACCTGGAGAAACACGGCTATAAAATACAAAGCTGCCGGGATGGCCGCTGCCACTACAATTTCTAAATACGCAACCCCGATGAACGATGCCATAATAAAAGCAGCAGAGCCCATAATGGGCGGTGCAATTGTTCCACCGGTTGATGAAGTTGCTTCAATAGCCGCCGCGTATTCCGAATCATACCCCGATTTCTTCATCGCCGGTATTGTCATTTGACCGGTCGTCACGGTATTCGAAATCGCGCTTCCGCTCAACATCCCAAAAAATGAACTTCCGGCCACTGAAACTTTTGCTTCTCCACCTCTTTGACTACCGAAAACCGACTGCGCCAGCTTGAAGAAGAACTGTCCTCCCCCAGTATGTGTGAGTATGACACCAAACACGAGGAATCCAACAACCAATGTCCCCACCGTATCCAAGGGAACGCCCAGCACACTGTTTGAACTCATGATATGGTTATTCGCCAATGTAATGAAATCAAAGCTTTGCCCTTGTAAAAAATACACAGGAATTATATTGGCAAAAAGGGGATAAATCGAAATGATGCCGCAAATGGCAAATAAAATTTTTCCCCCTGCCCGGCGTAATATTTCGAGGACGAGCACCCATAGCACTACCGCAGCGATGGTCGGCGCCACCGGTGCGACCCAGTCCCATCCTTCCAAAATAATTCGTTCACTGTTGAGCCCTAAAAACATAGTTGCAACAAGTGTTAATGCAAAAGCGATCACATCGTAATATCGAATGGAGGTGTCTGTTTTCTTAGCCGGTAACACCAGAAATGAGATGGACATAAATGCGGCAAGCAAATAGTATAAATATTCATTTTGCAAAGGGGCAAATCCGAATAATCGCAGGTAGAACACGTGATTAACGGATAAGAATACTCCTAAGATCGTTGCGATGATAACAATGACTTTCCAAGGTCCGTGTATACGATTCAAAACCTATCCCTCCATTCTAAGTTGCACAAACTTCTCTAGAATTCTTCCGGCACTAGCTCTTCTTTTCTCTCCAGCCAGTGCTCCTCATGTTCGTCCTCGGATAGATTCATCTCTTCCGCTTCCTCCTCAACAATGGTCCACGCCTCTTGGAGGTCTTCTTGGCGCTCAATTAAAGCGTCGTTCTCTTCTTGTTTTTGCTCATCCCATAATCCGATTTCGTCGAGATATCGGATGGAACCTTCATGAAAAGGGACACCCATTGCCGCCGGACTTGTAACTATTTCATCAGGATGATACGTCCACATATTGGCTGTCGCCCCTTCATAGTTCTCATACTGCTCAACCATCGATTTCGTAAATGCATACATATCTTCCTCATCTTGGTCAGCATACCCCGCAAACAAATAAGCATGTCCCAAAATTTCATTATCATCCGTCATACCGGCACCATCATCTATCTCTCTTGGATTAAACCAAGACGCAACGTCATGAACGCGATCCCATCCTCCTTCATCGGATGCTGGCATTTGCAACCAGCGAATCCCCTCAAGGCTGTCCGCCTCAAACATCCCTCCGGCTTGTGGATTGATCGAAGCTATATCAAGTTCACCTTGAATCAATGCCTCCCCTTGTCCTCCGTAATCATTAAACTCAACAACATCAACGTCATCGAGGGTCAAACCGCCAAAAGCAAGCATGGACTCTGTTTTTATATTAATGGACGTATTTCCGCTAATATGAGGAACGCGCATCCCTTCCAAATCTTCAATCGATTCGATATTAGAATCCTCACGAACGGCTATGCCGAATGGAGAGATCGGGGCCCATAGGGCACGCATATCTTGAGGCCCCCAGCCAAGGTCAAAAAACTCTTCCGTTCCTTCAAAAGCGAACTTTACTTCATCCCCGATCTTTCCGACATCCGCATCTCCTAAATAAAGAGGCATCATTCGGCCAACCCCGCTTGAAGATGGAAGCATTCGTATTTGGGTGCCATATTCTTCTGTGATCTCATTGGCCACAGCAGACGCCTCAGCATAGCCCCCGGCATTAATGTCATACACACTCCAAACCATATCTTCCGGCATTTGTTCGCCATTTTCACCAATTTCAAGCGTTTCCGAAGATGCTCTCGGATTTGAGCAACTTGCACATACGACCCCCAACACCAGTAGTAAAATAAAGACTGTATTATGATGACGTTTCAATAGTCGCACCTCCTGATTGTCTAAGCTTTCAAATGTTGGCAACTATGAATCTTCCTATGTAATCGGTTCCAAATGAAGATAGCTTTATTTTATATACTAGAATGTTTTTTGTCAATAAAATTTTTGATTGTTATTATTGTTATTCATTTTCCGGTACGTAAACCCTTTCAATCGGGTTCAACCGATCAAAAGGGCTGTCTTCTCTACCATCCATATCCCGGTATAGCTACAATTTCATGTGTTTTCATCATAGTTTTCCTTTTTGATACACTTCAGCGGCTTGCTCGTACCAATCATTGCCATAACAATCATTAATGACCGTCACCGGAAAATCATTAATGGTAAGGCGGCGAATCGCTTCCGGTCCCAAATCTTCGTAAACAACAATCGTTTCAAATTGGATTTTTTTGGACAACAGGGCACCGGAACCACCGATAGCGGCAAAATAAACGGCATTATAGGTTTGGATCGCCGCTTTAACCTCATCATTTCTATACCCTTTCCCGATCATCCCCTTCAAACCCCGGGATAACAATGCAGGTGTATATTTATCCATTCTTCCGCTCGTCGTCGGTCCTGCCGAGCCAATGATTTGACCCGGTTTTGCCGGTGTCGGGCCTACATAATAAATGACTTCGCCTTCCAGTTGAATCGGCAATTCTTCGTTGACCTCAATTCGCTCCATCAATCGTTTGTGAGTCGTGTCCCTTGCCGCGTATACGTCACCGCTTAATAAAACCCGGTCGCCAGCTTTTAAATATTGAACTTTTTCATCTGTTAGAGGAAGCGTTACTCTTTTCTGTGCCATGTAAGTTCCCCCCTATCGTTTATAGTGTTACTTCTTTATGCCGATTGGCATGGCACTGGATGTTTACCGCAACAGGCAAAGCGGCAATGTGACAAGGATGCACCTCGATCTTCACATCTAATGCTGTCGTGGTGCCGCCCATACCTTGCGGACCGATGCCAAGGCGGTTGCATTTTTCCATCCATTCTTCCTCTAGGCTAGCTATCCGTTCTTCCTCATGCCGTTCTCCTACGGGTCGCAACAATGATTTTTTCGCAATGTAGGCGGATTTTTCGAAACTTCCCCCAATGCCGACACCGACGATCATAGGCGGACAAGCATTGGGCCCTGCGAGACGGACAGACTCCATGACAAAATCCTCGATACCTTCCAAGCCATCGGACGGTTTCAGCATTTGCAAACGGCTCATGTTTTCCGCTCCCCCGCCTTTTGCGGTAAATCTTATTCTCAGCTGATCGCCTTCCACCATTTCCACATATGTGATGGCGGGTGTATTATCCCCGGTATTTTTTCGGTCCAGTGGATCGCGAACGATGGATTGGCGCAAATAGCCATCGCCATAGCCTTGGCTAACCCCTTGATTGATGGCATCGTATAAGTCTCCGCCAGTTATCTTGCAATCATATCCCATTTCTATAAAAAAGACGGCCACCCCGGTATCCTGGCACATGGGAATGCGTTCCTGCTCAGCAATTTCGGCATTATCTAGGAGTTGCGTCAGTACATCTTGGCCAATTTCCGATTTCTCTGTTTTTAAAGAAGACTGAAACGCCCGGATCATGTCATCGCCCAAATCAAAACTCGCCGATTGACACATGGCAACAACGTTCTCGGTGATCGTATCCACGTGGATGTCTCTCATTCCCCATTCACACCCTTTACGCTTTCGTATCGTCTGTTTCTTTCAGCGCCTCGACTAGATCCAACGTCTGCTGAGCACTTTTCACTACGGGTACGTCAATCATTTTTCCATTCAGTTGGATCGCTCCATCTCCTTGTTCATTTGCCTGTTGGTATGCGTTTACAATTTCTTTTGCTTCTTCAACTTCTTCGTCTCCAGGGGTATAAACGTTATGGACGACCTCAATCTGCTTTGGGTGGATAATCATTTTTCCTTTAAATCCGAGACGGCTACCTCTTTGCGTTTCTCGCAATAATCCTTCTTCGTTTTGAAAATCTGCGTACACCGTATCAATCGGACCTTCAATGCCTGCTGCATAACTGCTGTTGACCAGTTGCGATTGAGCGTACAGAAGCTCTTCGCCACTTTCGCTAAGCTTCGTTTGAATGTCCGATGTATAATCGATGGCCCCAAAACTCAGCCTGGTCACCCGGGGCGAAGCTTTTGCAATTTCATAACTGTTATGCACGCCAAGTGCAGATTCTATCAACGGAAACAATTGAATCTTGCCGACTTCATATCCCAATTCTTGTTCCAGAGCGGCGAGCTGTTGGTCGACGTCTTTGATATGCTCGGGATGGTCTGATTTTGGCAACACAATGCCGTCAACGTTGCCACGAGCCCCGGCGATTACATCTTGGGTAAAAAAAGGGGAGGTGCTTTCATTGACTCTCAGCAGCTTATAAGGTGCTTTATCGATATGCTTTTCTTGTAAATGCTCTCTTACGATTTCTCTCGCTTGTTCCTTTTCATCCAATGGAACAGCATCTTCAAGATCATAAATAACGATATCCGTTTGTGTTTTCATTGCCTTTTCCATTGTTCGGGGATGATTTCCCGGCGCGAAAAGCCATGTGCGATGTTTTTTCATTTCTCGTTCCTCCGTTTCTTAAAAAAATAGAACGGTTCTAGAAAAACTAGAACCGCTTGTCATCATCAAAAAGACCGAGGCAACCCGAGCACGTGTTGGCCTACGTAACTCCGGATTAAGTTATTTGTAATCGGTGCTACCATGAAGAGACGCGCTTCTCGGAATTTCCGCTCAATATGGTACTCCGCCGCAAATCCGTAACCGCCGTACGTATCCATCGCGCTGTTTGCCGCTTTCCATGTGGCCTCTGAAGTCAGGTACTTCGCCATGTTCGCTTCTTCACCGCAGTTCTCCCCTTGGTCAAACAACTCTGCTGCTTTGTCGCGCATCAACATCGCTGCTTGAATGTCCATATAGTTCTCTGCCAATGGAAATTGAACGCCTTGATTTTGCCCGATAGGACGATTAAAGACGACACGTTCATTCGCGTAATTGACCGCTCGATCGATAAAATATAAACCGTCGCCGACACTTTCGGAAGCAATCAAAATACGTTCGGCATTCATTCCCCCGAGCACATATTTGAATCCTTTTCCTTCTTCGCCAATTAAGTTTTCCTTATGGATTTTTGCACCTTCAATAAAAACTTCCGTCGTGGCGTGGTTGATCATCGTATCAATTGGACGAATGTCGATATGTTCTGCTTGTTCGTTCATATCAAGCACAAATAGGCTTAGGCCATCGGTTTTTTTCTTCTCCTGGCCTTTCGGTGTCGTTCTTGCAAGCAATAGCATTAAGTCCGAATACTTCGCTCTGGACGTCCAGATTTTTTGGCCATTCACAATATAGTGATCGCCCTGCTTTTCTGCAAACGTGGAAATGCTTGTCGTATCACTTCCGGCCGTCGGTTCTGTGATCCCGAACGCTTGCAAACGTTGCTCGCCAGAGGCAATGGGCGGGAGCCAGCGTTGTTTTTGCTCTTCTGTACCATGACGAAGGATTGCTCCCATCGTATACATTTGCGCATGCCCAGCGGCTGCATTACCACCGGAACGATTGATTTCTTCCATTATAATGCTCGCTTCCGTCATCCCGAGACCTGCACCGCCGTATTCTTCCGGAATTAAAACCCCTAGCCATCCTTCATCCGTCAAGGCCTGGATAAATTCCTCAGGGTATTCGTGCCGTGAATCTATATCTTGCCAATAAGACTCCGGAAAACGCTCGCATAAACTACGCACACTTTTACGAATCATATCGTGATCTAGCTTTGTTTGTGTCATTTGTCATCCTCCTGATAAATGTTCTTATGAGTTTTCTCGATGAACTTTTTCAAACAAATCTGTTCTTCCCGAAGGTGCATGTTCTTTTTTATAGACCATAAACGTTCGTTTGTAATCGATGACAACTTGACCTTCCTGATTATATCCATAGGTTTTTACAGTTACGATGCCCACATTTTCCCTTTTACCGGATTCTCTTTTCTCTAAGACTTCGGAATAGGAATAAATCGTATCCCCTTCAAAAACAGGATTGGGCAGCCGAATATCTGTCCAACCGAGATTGGCCATCACATTTTGGGACAAATCATTGACCGATTGACCGGTGACAAGCGCAAGTGTAAACGTTGAATTCACGAGTGGTCGGCCGAAGTCTGTTTGCTCAGCATAATGATGATCAAAATGAATCGGGTTCGTATTTTGCGTCAACAGTGTAAACCAACTATTGTCTGTATTCGAGATCGTCCTTCCTAGTGGATGTTGGTACACATCCCCCACTTCAAAATCCTCATAGAAACGCCCTTTCCAACCATCTTTAACACTCACATTTATTCCTCCCTATTTTCGTGATTTCATGGATTCATTTTTTTATGGTTTCAAATCCAAACTCCTCCAATATCGATGTTGTATGTTCCCCGAGCTCAGGAACATCTCCCATCTTAGGTTCTACTCCGCTGATGGAGGCCGGGGGAAGCAGCGCTTGTATCGGTCCATTGGGAGTATGTACCTCCTTCCATCGCTCTCTAGCTTTTAATTGTGGATGTTCGAAGAATTCTTTCATGGAATTTAGTCGCGCGTTTGCAATCTTTGCAGCTTCCAACCGTTCAATGACGTTATCTCTATTTAATTTTGAAAAAACACGCTCGATCAGTTCCGTCAGTGCTTGTCGGTTTTCAGAACGTTTGGCGTTAGTCGCAAACCTTTCGTCATCTGTTGTTTCAGACTTTTGCAGCACATTTTCACAAAAACTCAGCCATTCACGTTCATTTTGAAGACCAACGAAAACGGTTTTTCCGTCCCCGCATTGAAACGGTCCGTAAGGAAAAATCGTGGAGTGGCTCGCTCCTTTTCGTTGCGGTTCTTCTCCCCCATATGCTGCATAGTAGGTTGGGTACCCCATCCACTCTCCCAACGCTTCCAGCATGGAAACATTCACTGTTTGCCCCTCGCCGGTGCGTGAACGCACGAGAAGAGCCGTAAGGATGCCGGAATACATGTACATGCCCGCGGCAATATCGGCAATGGAAATACCCGCTTTCGATGGAACATCTTCACTTCCCGTGACCGATACGAGCCCGGCTTCACACTGCACGAGCAGATCATAGGCTTTTTTGTTTTTATATGGTCCGGTGTCTCCGTATCCTGTTAAATTACAAGTAATTAATTCCGGATACCTCTCACGTAGTGCCTCTGTTCCGTAGCCCAATCTTTCCATTGCCCCGGGGGCCAGATTTTGAATAAATACATCTGCCTCGGCCAATAACCGTTCAAACACCGGCTTTGCGTTTTCTGATTTTAAATCTAGCGTCATCGATTCTTTTGATCGGTTTAGCCAGACGAAATGGCTAGACATGCCATGAACGGTGCTATCATAATCCCGGGCAAAATCACCTGTTGGAGGGCGCTCCACTTTGATTACCCTTGCACCAAGGTCGGCCAGTTGTCGAGTGGCAAAAGGAACGGCAACAGCCTGTTCGACGGAAAGAACGGTTATGCCTTCTAATGGCTTCATAATAACCCTTCCTATTTTCTAGTAAGTATTTATGAAATTTTTTATGCATCCTTCCTCAAATAAATGGATGAAAGGATATTGTATCCAATTATTGATTCGCAAGGGGAATGATTCCCCCCCATTAATCATCATTGGTCTTAATAAACGCGATTAACCGCTTACCAGTATTGAGAATATGATCATGAAGCAAAGAAGCCGCACGCTCAGGTTCTTGATTTTTTAATGCTTGAACAATTTGTTTATGATCTTCATTCGATTTTTCGATCTGACCATGTAAAAATTCCGGGGTTTGCTGTGAATAGCCATTCCACAATACTTGAATAAATGTGGATAGCCGCTTCCATGGGCATCGCTTTAAGAGCAAATGGTGGAAATCAATATTGGTTTGAACGAACGCTTCATGGTCAGCTTGATCCATCTCTTTGATAAGCGCATCCATATCAGCTAAATCTTTCTGAGAGATGAAGGGGTATGCCTTCTGAAGTGCCATTTTCTCCAATTCTGAACGCAAAACGTAATTTTCATGGATCGCTTCCGTATCCAATTCGTTCACAAAAGCGCCTCGGTACGGTTCAATCTTGACGAGTCCTTCAATTTCCAATTGCTTCAAGGCCTCTCGAATTGGCATTCTGCTGATCCCCAATTGTCTCGCCAATTGTTCCTGAACCAACTTTTTTCCGGGCGGGAAATCCCCGCTCAGAATAGCCTTTCGAATGGCATTGCAAGCTTTGGTTTCAATCGAATCTTTATTCTCCAACTGAAAATTTTCCATGATCATTCTCCTTGGAATATAGTATATCGTATCCAATATACATTTTTCAATGGTATGTTAATAATTTTTTAATTTTTTCATTGACACTCCCCCCTACTCCTCCTGTTTCTTTTTCTCCATATAGGCTTGCAAAAAGGGATACGCAATACCGGCGAGGGCAAATAATACGATGATGAGTGGGATCCCTTCTATTTCCATGATAAAAACGTAATTCAGAATGATTAATGCACAGGCGCCGAAAAACACGCCGAATAGCCATTTGAGATATGCTAATATATAATATCGAATCGTCATGACGTTGCCTCCGTTCTTGATCGTCTTCTTCTATCCTATCACCGGGAAATCTGTCTTGCCAGAGATGGCTATTAAAGCCGAGGCTTAATTCACTATTGACTTTTTCGCAATTTTCATGCTAAATAAGTGTAAGCGGTTACAAATAAGGAGGTGACAAAAGAGCAGCGAGCATCACCGGATCATTTTTTAAAAATAAGGGGGCTACGCAATGGCGCTAGGTGTTTTAGCATTACTGGCATTATTACCAATTCTTGTCGTGTTTTTTCTCATTGCTGTCTTGAATTGGTCGGCAAGAAAGGCAATGCCGGTCGCGCTCATTTTAACAGTTTTAATGGCGCTTATCATCTGGGGAACCGACTTCTCACAGGTGAGCGCGGCGGTTATTAACGGCGTTGTTCTGGCTTTGGAAATTTTATTCATCGTGTTTGGTGCGATTCTTTTACTTAATACCCTGAAAGAAAGTGGCGCGTTGCAAACGATTCGGGCCGGCTTCACCAGTATCTCGCCGGACAGAAGAATTCAAGCGATCATCATCGCCTGGTTGTTCGGTTGTTTTATCGAAGGGTCGGCCGGTTTTGGGACCCCGGCGGCAGTTGCCGCGCCTTTGTTGGTCGCGATTGGATTCCCGGCGATGGCAGCTGTGGCGGTCGCCCTTGTCATCCAAAGTTCGCCTGTTTCATTCGGAGCAGTCGGCACTCCTATTTTAGTCGGTGTCGGGTCCGGCCTGGATGGTCAGGAAACGGTGATGTCGGCGTTGGGGAGCATGCCGTTTGATGAATTCATCCACTCGGTGGGGGCGCAAGTCGCCCTTACACATGGACTCGCGGGGATACTTATACCGCTATTGATGGCCGGTCTTTTAACTCGATTTTTCGGAAAATCAAGATCATTTTCAGAAGGGTTTAAAGTATGGAGATTCGCGCTCTTTGCCGCGCTCGCTTTCGTCATTCCCTTTTATTTGGTGGCGTTGCTGCTAGGTCCGGAATTTCCGGCCATGCTCGGAGGGCTTATCGGGTTATTGATCGTCGTCCCAGCTGCAAGAGCCGGTTGGTTTCAACCGAAGGAATCGGAGATTTTCGACTTTGAACCGCGGGAGCGCTGGGAACCGGAATGGATCGGTAAGCTACAAGACGCCTCTTCCAAAGAAGTTGCCAGCCGAAATATGGGATTGCTCAAGGCTTGGTCGCCTTATGCGATTGTTGCACTTTTGTTAATCGTTACGAGGGCCGTTGACCCTATCAATGATTTCCTGCAACAACCTGCCTTATCGTTTATTTGGGAAGGCATATTCGGATCAACCATCACCGCAGAGGTATCTCCATTGTTTGTTCCGGGAATGTTCTTTGTGCTCACGTCGATTATCACTTATTTCGTCCATGGCATGCACCAGCGAAAAGGCGCGTATGCGACGGCTTGGTCAGACACGTTTAAAACATGGGTAGGCGCTGCCGTTCCTTTGTTGTTCGCGGTGCCAATGGCACAAGTGTTTATCAACTCCGCATCAGACATGTATCAAAGCATGCCGATCGTGCTGGCGGAAGCAGCCTCCAACATGGCTGGAGAAGTATGGCCTTTGTTCGCCCCCATCGTCGGTGCTTTAGGCGCTTTCCTCGGCGGAAGCAACACGGTGAGCAATGTCATGTTCTCCCTCTTTCAATTTGGTACGGCCCAGAATCTCGGGCTCGATGTTGCCGGTTCGAGAATCGTCGTTTCCTTGCAAGCGGTCGGTGGTGCTGCCGGTAACATGGTCGCGGTTCACAATGTTGTGGCCGCTTCGGCCACCGTCGGCCTCCTCGGTAAAGAAGGGATGCTGATTCGGAAAACATTGATTCCGATGACGTATTACATCATTATTGCCGGTATGCTAGGTATGGGCTTTGTCATTGGCGGCATTAACTTCTGGTTCTTCACCGCCATCCTGTTTGCGATCGTGTACCTCTTTATTTTGGCAAAAAATAAAGGTAAAAACACGCCGATCGATACCGGACGGAAGCCTTCAGCGTGAGTACAAGCGAAAGCGGCAGAATCTCTGCCGCTTTTTTGCACTTTAGATAAGGATTGAAAGCCCAGTAGTTGGAGTAAAGTCGATTGCCGTTTAGGGGCACACGGTCATATTTCGATGTTCGAGCTGATTTTAACGCAAGATAATTCAATTTCATCAATCTATATTGCGCCATTGGAAGTGAATAGCGCATGATATAACAACTTCAACGATCTATCATGCGCTAAGGAGAGTGTTTACCGCAAGATAAAACAGATTCGTCACTCTATCATGCGCTAGAAGGTGAGACTAGCGCATGATAAACCAGAAATGGCAGTCTATCTTGCGTTAGTGGGAGTGAGAAGCCGCTTCACGGTTCTTCCGGTTAAACGGTCATGCCTTCACCAAAGTGTTTTTCAAAGTACCAATGTCTTTGATCTCACACTCAACTGTGGTTCCTTCCGCTACCATCCCTGCGCCAACGGGGCTCCCTGTCATGATCACATCCCCTTTTTTCAGGGTCATAACGTTAGATAAATAAGAAACCATGTCCTGAATGGAGACAATCATTAAATCCAGTGGGCTGTTCTGTTTTTCAACTTGATCGACCCGTGCCTCAACGCTGACGTTTAGCGGGTCCAACTCTGTTTCTACATAGGGCCCCAACGGCGTAAACGTATCAAATGATTTCCCAACCATCCAATGGCCGTCTTCATGAAAATATTGCGGCGCGGTCACATCGTTTCCTACCGTATATCCAAAAATATGGTCCAACACTTGATCTTTAGTAATATTTTTCGCTTCTTTTCCTATTACAACGACGAGTTCAGACTCGAACTTCACCTCGTTAATGTCTATTGGTATGATGATAGCTTCCTCAGGTCCTATCACCGATGATGTCGGCTTAAAGAAAAACACTGGAATATCCGGCGGAGTATCCGGCTTATCTTCTATCTTTGATACAAAGTTTGCACCGATGCCTATAATTTGATTGGGCACTAATGGTGCCAGTAACTGAACGTCTCCCTCCTTGAATGTTCGATCCGTATAGGTCCAACGATCAAAGATATCCCCTTCTATCTCTTTAATCCCCTCATCGGTTACAACACCTTGGTGAATGTCTGACTGAAATAAAAACCTTGAAAATTTCATTGTCATTTCCTTTCTTTTTTGCTTAATTTCCTAAGCTTAATGCTGGGTCACTGCCTGATGCGCTTCTCCACTCCCGACAGCGCGCTTCACTTCACCACAGCGCGCGGGTTTCGGAAACTGTTTATCCGGGTTCATCAGGTTATTCGGATTAAACACATCGCGCACCGCGAGTTGCCGGTCGATTTCCTCTTCGGTAAAGACGAGGCGCATATCTTCTTTTTTCTCGATGCCGACGCCGTGCTCCCCGGTAATGGAACCACCCACGTCCGTACAAGCCTCCAGCGTTTTTGTACCCACCTCCAAGGCGAGATCGGTTTCGCCTTCATTGCGGGCATCGAACAAAATCAACGGATGCAAATTGCCGTCGCCTGCATGAAACACATTCGCGATTCGCAAGCCTGATTCCTCGCTGATTTCCTCGATACGGGCAAGCACTTCTGACAAGCGGCTACGCGGAATGACGCCATCTTGCACGAGGTAGGCAGGAGAAATCGCGCCCATCGCCCCAAACGCCGTTTTCCCGGTTCGCCCACCATTTCCCGCGTTCACGGTCGTCTTGGGCGACTTTTATTTCTTTAACGTTATGACGCTCGCACACCCTCACCATCTCATGGATTTGATCCTCAATCCCCGCCGCGATACCGTCCACTTCCATGATCAGTACCGCCTTTGATCCTTCCGGATGTCCGACAGGATTCGTCGCCCGCTCCACGCCTTGAATCGCGATTTCATCCATCATTTCAATCGCCGCAGGTACGATGCCGGCCGCGATAATGTCCGAGACCGCGTAACTGGCATCTTCAACCGAATCAAAATAAGCCAATGCCGTTTCTTTCGATTCCGGCTGTTTTAAAATGCTTACGGTGATCGACGTGACAATGCCGAGCGTACCTTCCGAGCCCGTGAGAATCCCGAGCAAATCATAACCGGGCGCATCGGGAACCCCTCCGAGCTCAACGATTTCCCCATCATGCATCACCACTTCCAAGCCGAGCACGTGATTGGTCGTCACCCCATATTTCAGACAATGGGCCCCGCCGGCATTTTCCGCCACGTTCCCCCCGATCGTGCAGTTAGACTGGCTGGAGGGATCCGGCGCGTAATAAAAGCCTTTATGGGTAATCGAATTTGTAAGCTGGAGATTAATATAGCCCGGCTGCACGATCGCTTCCCGATTATCGTAATCGACGTGCAGCAACTGTTTCATGCGCACGAGACTGATAATGACTTCGCCCCCGAAAGGCGTAGCCCCGCCGCTTAAGCCCGTGCCTGCTCCCCGAGGGATAAACGGAATTTCTTGAGCATGAAGCCAACGGACCACATCGGACACCTCTTCGGTCGTCGCCGGAAAAACAACGGCAAGCGGCATTCCGCGAAAGACCGTTAAGCCGTCACATTCATATGTGATCAAATCTGCATCCCGGTGCAGAACCGCATCTTTTCCGAGCAAGCGCGTCATTTCCTCTACCAATGCCGATTTCTTTTCACTCATCGTCTTCACCTTCCTCACGTTCATAGGCCCAATCCAAGAGCTGCATCGTATGGACGATTTTCTCGTCACGGCCATACTTCTCAACCCCCATCGCCATCTGCAACATACAGCCGGGGTTGCCCATGGAGATCATTTCCACATCATCCGGCACGTCCGCCATTTTTCGGTCGAGGATGCGCCCGGCCATATCCGGGTTCGTGATATTGTATACGCCCGCGCTGCCGCAACAACTATCCGCATTTGGCAAATGCGCCATTTCCAATCCCGGAATCGCTTCGAGAATCTCTCTCGGCTCATCCCACACCCCCTGACCGTGAGCGAGATGGCACGCATCATGATAGGTTACCCGCTTATTCAACGACGCTTTCGGCGCTTCATATCCGTAATCATGTAAATATTTCGACACATCGAGCACTTTTTCCGAAAACTGTTCCGCTTTTTCTTTGTATTCCTCATCATTTTGCAATAGCTCCGGATATTCCCGCAACGCACAGCCGCATCCTGCCGCATTAACGACGACATGTTCTGCATCCGATTCCAAAAACGTATCGATGTTTTGACGTGCTAATTTTTTACTCATCTCCCGATCGCCCGCGTGCACATGCAAGGCACCGCAACAATTCTGCTGTTTCGGAATCTCCACGTTATGGCCATTTTTCGTTAATACCCTAACGGTTGCTTCATTCACATCGCTGTACATCACATCCATGATGCAGCCGGTAAACATCGATGCCGTACCCTTTTCTTCTCCCTGCGCCGGAATCCGCTCCGGATGCGTTTTCAACACCGGCCGCCCAACGTCCGGCATAATCCCTTCCATCGCGCCGAGATGATCCGGCAGCACCTTCTTCGCCCCACTCTTGCGAACGACCGTCTGCGCGCCGCTCTTTTGATAGATTCTCGTCAACATCCCCAACGCGTGCAACCGCTTCGTATGCGGAAACACACCGCGCAAGAAAAACCGGCTCACGAACCCTTGCCATCCTTTCAAAGGCATCGCCTGTCGCACTTGCCCGCGTGCTTCCTCGATGAGCGTCCCCACCTGCACGCCTGCCGGACACGCCGTTTCACACGCGCGACAATCGAGACACGTGAACATCGGATCTTCAAACGCTTCATCAATGCTAATTTTTCCTTCCGCTACCGCCACGATCGAATGAATCCGCCCCCTAGGCGACTGATGCTCATGCCCAAGTTCCAAATACGTCGGACACGCCTCCAAGCACATGCCGCAATGAACACAAGCAGAAAATTTATCCTCATCCGGCGGATCTTCCCACAAATAATTACCTACCGGCGGATCATTCTTCGTCACGACCAAATCAGCCAACTTCGGCGCCGTAGCCATCTAAATTCCCCCTACAAATCGATTTGGATTCAAAATCCCCTTCGGATCCAACTGCTCTTTAATGCCTGTAAGGATGGAAAAATAACCCGGTGTCGCACCCCAGACACCAATGGACGTGCGCACCTCAAACGGCGCGTGCGTCAATATTGCGTAGCCCTTCGATTGTTCACAACGGAGCCGCAAGTCTTCCACAAAGGACTGGACGCCATCGCCACTGGCGTACACCCGGCTAATCCCGTGGCCGGCCCCACCGTGGGCAAACACGTGTACATCCCGCCCTTCTTGCAATCGCTTACAATGATGGATATGGTCAAGTACTTGCATGTTTTTACTGCCGATCTTGATATGAACCGCTTCAGCAAAGGTAAGATCGGCAAACGTTCGCCAAAATTCCTCGACCTCGTTGTCATGATAAACGGTGAGTTCGGCTGTGTTCGGCATGTGTTCTCGGACCCATTTCTCCTGGACGTCCACCGCTTTTTTTACATCTTCAAACGTGATCGCCAAACTATAGCCTCGTTTATGAAACAATCGCTCGCTCATATTCGGTTCCATGTATTCCAAAGTGATCGGTTCCAGATGCGTATCCAATAGTTTCGATAGAAAAGGTTTAACGTCACGTGTTGCTGCCTCATCCGGAAATGTCAGCACACACATACTGGTATATTTTGGATAGGGACGCAACTTCAACGTGACTTCCGTAATCATCCCAAGCGTGCCCATCGAACCAACGAGTAATTTGTTCATATCATAGCCCGCGACGTTTTTAACGACTTTCCCGCCTGATCGTAAAATCTCGCCGTTTGGGTCGGCAACGCGCAAGCCGATGACATGATCCCGCGCCGATCCATACGCCATCCGTTTCGGGCCGCTGTCATTGGCGGCGACCACCCCACCGATCGTTGCTTGCGACGGATACGACGGATCGAGCGGCACCATCTGCTGCTCGGCGCGTGCGGTTTCGTTTATTTTTTCCATCGTCGTGCCTGCCTGCACGGTCATCGTCATGTCGCCCGGGGAATATTCAATGACTTGATTCAGATTTTCCATGGATAATAGAATATCGGCCTCGTCACCTTCCCCGCCAAAGCCTTGTTTCGTTCCTCCGCCCACGGGGATAACCGTTTCATTCCTGTCATTGGCACGTTTTATAATATCTGCGACTTCCTCCGGTGTGGTCGGGCTGACACGCTGTCGCCCCTCATTCCCTAGCGTTTGCTGTTGCATGATCCTCCTCCTTCAACGATTGCCGTAGCAGATCTTCAACATAGATTAAGTGCGTTTGCATGATGTCCTTGGCCGCTTGTGAATCTCGCTGTTTGACCGCTTCATAGATGCTCGCGTGTTGCCCTTCGATTTTTTTTGCCACGTCTGCATTGGCCGCGATCATGCGATGGCAATCCATCAATGCTTTTTTCATATTCGTTGAAATCGCTTCCATTAAATGCACGAACATGTCATTGCCCGTTGCTTTCGCAAGGGTGATGTGGAAACGGTAATCCGCTTCCCAGCCTTCTTCTGCTTCAAGCCATTTCTCCATCGTAGCAAGGTGTGCCTCGTCACGGTGCAGTGCCGCCTCCTCCGCGATCCCTATTTCCATCCACTTTCGCACCGTGTATACATCACGGATCGCTGTTTCATCGTTTAACGTGAAAGTGCCGAAGGGTTGCCATTCGCTTGGCGCAGTTACAAACGTTCCCTCTCCTTGGACGACGTTCACCATGCCTTTGCCTTTTAAAACCGTGATCGCGTCCCGCACGGCCGAGCGCCCGACCTGGAATTGTTCACAAAGTTCCCGGACCGATTGCAGCTTTTCGCCCGCCGGCAGGTGTCCTTCCGCGATTGACTGTTCCAGTTGCTCCGCCACTTGCTCGGAGATTTTCTTCGTCGATATTTTTTGAATGTTCATTCCGGCCACCTTTCAGTTGTCTGATATGTGATAACTTATTTTTTATTATAGCCCAGATTATTCAGAAAAGAAAGAGGGTATAGAAAAAAGTATTAGATTATAATGGAAAGGAAGCGATTAGTATGGCCGAAAGTTTGTATGAACGTACTTATTTTTCCAGACTGAACGAATTCTCCGACCTTGCCCCGGAGATGTTTAAGGAATTCATGACATTCAATGAAGGCGTCATGAAGCACGGCTCGCTCTCGTTGAAATTGAAAGAACTCGCAGCCGTCGCCGTCGCTCACGTCACCGGCTGTCCGTATTGCATCGAACTCCATGTCGGCAACTTAAAAGACGCCGGCGGAAGCAAAGAAGAAATGAGCGAAGCCATTTTGATTGGAACGGCGTTAAAAGCGGGTTCCTCCATGGCCCACGGCGTCAACGCCTTGAACGCGTACGACGGCGTGGAAGATGACACGCTCTTCAAACGCAGCTACTTTGATCGACTTAGCGAATTTTCCAAGCTGCAGCCGGAGATGTTTAAGGCATTCGTTAATTTTGACAAACAAGCGCTCGAACCAACGACAAGGAGCAAAAAAGAAGGCGAACTCATCGCCGTCGCGGTCGCCCACACAACCGGCTGCCCGTACTACATCGACCTGCACACAAAAAACGCCAAAGAACAAGGCGCCGGCAAAGAAGAAATCGCCGAAATCATCTTCGTCGCCACTGCTCTGAAAGCCGGTTCTGCCATCGCCCACGGGGTGAACGGTTTGAACGCGTATGATCGGTAAGCAAGGGAGGCGCCCGAGCTCAGGTCCCGGGCGCACCTCGGTATATGGATAGCATAATAAGCGAAATGACAGATTATCCTTACAAAGTGACAGAATATCATTGGAAAGTACCAGAATAAGTTTGAAAAGTGACAGATTAACCTCCGAAAGTGACAGAATAAGTCGCGAAAACACCAGATTCCCACCCAATCTCCCGTTTACCGCCCAATCCCCTTTTCTTGCTCACGCTTCGCTTCAATATTATACTAGATAGAGTGTGTGCACGTGGAAAGAAGGAATAACTTTGCAATATGTCGCTTATTTTATGTTGTGCGGATTGGGTGGACTTTTGTTTTCATTCACAAATCTATCCATTGCATGGATGATTGGCGCATTAGTGGTCGGCAGCCTGGTCGCGATTTTTCAGCCTGACTTTCTGAACCTCAAACATGCGGTCAACACAATCCCCGCTAGTTGGCTATGGCTCGGCCAAGGAATACTCGGTGTGCAACTTGGCCTGTATATCAATATGACGCTCATCGACACGCTGAGCAACTATTGGCTCATCATCCTCACCGTACTCGTGCTCTCAATGATTTTCGCGTTCATCACCGGATTTTTTCTCTATTATTTTACAAAAACGGATCTTTTATCCAGTTTTATCGCCACAGCGCCCGGCGGGGTAGCTGCCATGCCCGCTTACGCGCAAGAAGTAGGGGCAGACGTGGCGACCGTCAGTGTCACACAGGTGCTCCGCATTGTGCTGGTCATCAGTACCGTTCCGGTTTTATTATCATTCAACGGCGGTAACGGAGGCGCTGCCGCTGAGGTACAAACGGTGGCCTACGAATCAACCTTCTTGCCACTCACCTTCAGCCAATTCGGCTGGACGTTTCTTTTGTTGGCACTGGCGCTTTTCGGCGCCGTCGCATCAAAAAAACTGAAAATCCCTACGCCCTGGTTGCTCGGCGCGATGGTGACCGTCGCTGTCTTCAATCTCATCTCCGGTCAAGCAACTCCGGAAGCCACGCTTTGGTGGCCAGACTGGGCGTTGCCTGTTGCCCAATTATTTCTCGGCGCCAGCATCGGTGCCAAAATGCAACGGGAATTATTTCGCGATGCGAAAGCCGTGATCATCGTGGGCATATTGAGCTCGTTAGCGTTGATCGCGGCGCTCGCGGCTTTGTCCATCTTGGTCGCTTCCCAAACGCAACTCGACATGATCACATCGATCCTCGCCTTTTCCCCGGGGGGCGTTGCCGAAATGGCCGCCACCGCGGTTGAACTCGGCGCCGATTCCACCTTCGTCGTCGCTGTCCAAGTCATCCGGATCATGGCGGTGCTCCTCGTCCTTCCGCCACTCTTTCAAATACTGCGCAAGTATATTTTGAAAGAGGAAAAAGAAAACCGTCAACAGGCATCATGACCGGCGGGCGTTTTTTGGGCGATTTCCGATTTCGCTCGGGTGGCGATCGATCATGGCACCCGTGCCCGGGTTCTGCCAACGCTTTCGGTCGCCTTTAGCGGCCATCTTCCCAATCATCCCCCTCCCAACAACCGCAACAACCACGGTTTCAAATCGACGATCCGTTCATACTCCGGTTCACTATCTGTACCCACCACGATCATCGGCACGGATGATTCTTGCTTGTGCAAGGACCCATGCGCCGCCCCGTCCACATGAATCGGTGAGCCCTTGTCCTGAAACTCATACCCGGGCTTCGCCGTAGCGACCACATAGTCCCCTTTATGGGACCGTAAGCTGCTAGAAAGCCGGGCGAGCGCATCCGGATAATTGCTATATTCAACCCGGTTCTTTTTCACCGTAAGATCTAGCAGTTTTTCATTTCCCGCGATCGTCCATGTTTGCCGGTACGTATCGACGTAATCTCCACCGGCCACAAATGAAAAATGCCCTGCCTTCTCCCCGGATACGACGTGCGTTTGCCCCGCTTCTCCCCAAGCAATGATATCGATACACCGATCTTGCTGCAGCCGCGCGATCACCTGCTTTTTTTCCACGCTGGTGCCGATGCAATAAATGAAGGCCGTGCGCTGATTGACGGCAAGCGCGATTTCGTCATTACGCGTTGGACGCGTGTCTTTCATGATCCGAAAGCCTTTCAACCGTTTTCTCAGATCAATCACGTACTGCTTCCGCTTATGGCCCATGGACGCGTGACCGTTATCGGACAAAATAATCCACGTACAAGCCTTGAGCGCCTCGTCCCAACGCCCATACAGCCCGAGGAGCTTTTGCAATTCCCGATCGATTTTATGTATGCCCGCGATATCCATCGGCCCTTTCAAATGAACGCGCAAGTCAAGATCCTGAACCGTACAAATTGTAAAATAAGGCAGTTTTCTTTTTTTTATTAAATGTTTCGTTTCCCGGAAGCTTTCTTTATAGTTGTCGGAAAAAAGCTGCGGCGTCTTTTTTCTCGGGTTGAATGTCGAAAAAGCGCCGAGAGACCATAACGACGGGGTTTGCATGTCCCACGTACTTTTATCCCCGGTCAACATTTGCAACGGTTTGGGAAGCTTTATTTTACGTTCCGAATACCCACGATAAACAAAATTGTTGATCGAGGCGCTCGTCATCCCCCGCTCGGCCAGCTCCTCATGGATCGTTTTGACGTCCTTGCTCAAATGAACGTTGTTGAGTTGGTAAAACATATCATTCACGAAGGGGGTGAACCCCGTTTTCATCACTTCTTTAATACCCGTTCCGTAATTGACGATCCGTTGTTCATCCTCGTGGTACCAAATGAGGGCGGGCAAATGGTGCTGATCCGCGTAAACGCCCGTGAGCAGCGTACTCTCAATATTAACGGACATCGTCGGAAAGGAGCTGACAACCTCGGGAAAATAGCGGCCTTTTTCCATTAAATATTGCATTGCCGGCGCAAACCCCGTTTGAACCGCTTCTTCCAGCGGCGTGGCCATCAATGTATCAATAATAAAAAGAACCACCGGTTTTGTGCGTTTCACGATTATCCCCCGTTTTTACGCTTAGTATGAGAAGGCGAGGGTGATTTATGCAGGGAAAGGCACGGTCCGGCGTTCCCCAACAAGCCAAGCACCAATTCATGTAGCTCTAACGTCTCATGTCAAGCCAAATATTCCTCGCTCATCGTTTGTGCCTCCTTATGTTTTGGCGAACATTCGCCTATATCCGTATTCCAAATTCAGCCTATGCAAGCAACATTTGTCCGCTTACAATGCCCAGACTAAAACAACGGAAACAGGAAACCATAATGAAGCAAACGATTATATTGGAGGTTGAATGAATGAATCATGTCGTCGCATTGATCATTAAATTTGTTATGATGACCGTCATATTGTGGCTCATTTTAGGAGGATTTTTCGGCGTCAGCTTTGGCAATATTTTCTGGATCAGCCTTATCATGACAGGTGCAGCCTATCTTATCGGCGACTTGTGGATCTTACCACAATTCGGAAACGTAGCAGGGACACTGGCGGACTTTGGCCTCGCATTCGTTGGCGTTTGGCTGCTCGCCGCCTTATTCGAACCAGCAGGCAACTTCGGATGGGCAGCGTTCTTCTCAGCAATCATCATCGCCATCGGAGAAATCTTCTTCCATATGTACATGCAAAACACAGTCCTAAACACCCCGGCACCAGCCGGTGACGATAACAACCGGCAAAACACCAACGAAGGCAACCTTCGCACCGAATTCGGATCGGAGACGGATGCCGCGAGAAGAGGGAAGAAGGACAGAAAATAGGTTAGCGTGAATGTTGGAAGCCGCATTGGAAAATGCGGCTTTTGTCACGGCAAAACAAAAAACACCCTCAATTAGGTGTTTTGGATTTTTCGATTAATTTCTTTGAAATTAATATTTATGGGCAATATCGATTGAATCGTCGATTTCCTTCTTTTTTATAATCCATGATAATAATTCCGGTAAGGGTATCGTTTTTATCCGCATATCGAATATAGATACCGTATGCCTTCCAATTGTATATGACGTACATCGTGTTCACGCCTCATTCCAGTAAACAACGATGCATATGTCTAGCCATTTCGATTGATTTTTCTTCATTTTCAGAAATACTATCGCGCTGATAAGGGCTACCATAGTCTGCCTTGTTCCGCCATTTTCTGAAGAGTCTTTGCCTTTTGTACGAACGGGATACTCTTCTTTTATATGATTAAAAAAAGATTCATCCTGCTCTTCCGACCATTCACGTGAGACCAATTGACACTAGCAAACCACTGATTTTATTTCATTTTTTCTTGCACACATGTTAAAGATACGATCTCTTTACCTGATTCCAAAATATTTTTGTTACTATAGAAAGACAAACACATGCGAAAAGTGGTGAAAACCATGCATGCGCTGCCCAGATGGATTTGGTTGATTATTATTGTGCTTGTCTTCATTGTGCTTGTGCTTGCACTGCTTTATTTTTTTCAACATCGGTTGATTTTTTATCCTACGTCCATAACAGAAGATGAAGCGGATATGATTCGGTCCCAGCATCCCGAGGCGGAAGAGATCACTGTTCCTGTGACAGATGAAGTGACCGTTCACGGGTGGTTGCTCTCTAATGTGGAGGAAGAGCCGTCGCCGTTACTGATATATTTTGGCGGGAATGCTCAGGAAGTATCGCAATTGATCCCCGAAACGGCAGAGATCGAGGGCTGGTCGGTGTTATTGATGAACTACCGCGGATATGGATTAAGCGAAGGAGATCCGGATGAAGAGGCACTATTGGGGGACGCGTTGATGGTCTATGACGAAATGGCCGAGCGCGAGGATATTGATACAGATCACATCGTCACAATGGGGAGGAGTATCGGATCAGCGGTGGCCACGCATCTGAGCGCGGAAAGGAAGGTGCAGGGCACAATTCTCGTCTCCCCGTTTGATGAATTTCTACACGTTGCCCAGTCCCAATTCCCTTTTCTTCCGGTGGAATGGCTGTTGAAATACTCTTTTGATTCCACGGACATCGCGCCGCAAACGGAGCATCCGTTGTTGGCGCTGATCGCTGGGGAGGATGAGATTGTTGATCCGGCGTATTCAAAGGCCCTCGTGGAAAAATGGGGCGGGCCTAAGGAAAGCTATGTGATTGAAGGAGAGGGGCATAACACGATTCATTTGAGCGAGGAGTACCGGGCAAGGATTCAGGAATTTTTACAGGCGATGGAGGAGGGGTAGTGAGCTAGTGCAGGACGGCTGAAATAAATGATCACATCTGGAAATGATATTGCCCGTCGGGTCGTTGCCCATACAGCAGCCGTATAACGGCATCGGAGGACCGGGCGGAGGACCGGCAACAATTGTCCGTAAGAAGCATCCATACGGCCGAATTCAGTAGTCGAACTGCGAAAAAAGTCCGTAAAACGCATCCATACGGGATCCTCTGATCGGCTTCAACCCATGCTAAGAGGAGCAGAAATCATGCTTCCGTCCCTAAAAGGATGGTTTCCCACTCTGAGACGGACGATTTTCGCGATATCGTCCCTCTAATGGGGCGATCCCCACTCTGAGACGGACGATAAATGAGCCCCACCAGCAAAGTACGCTACCCATCTATCTCGAAGAAAAGGTGAATGCTCATGGATAAACAAGTGACCTTTGGATCGATGAAAGCTTGGAAACCATTGATGGTGGACGTTATGTATTTACTTGAGCAATAGCAAGTATGTGGTTCCTCATGGAACCTTTTTTTGGCTTGGAAGACAAACTTGCCGGGATTCTCTTCTTTTTGTCTTCATCTATCTTCTCATGCTCAATGTCCTCCCCACATCCCTTCCTCTCGCTCCTGCGCTTCTTCCTGAATCTCATAAAACGCCTCTTCATAGCGCACATCCGGTTCATACACAACAACCTCAGCTAACCCCTCCTCCAACAACATTTCCTGAAACATTTGATCTTCGTCTACATACACGTAAAATAACATCCGATCATACTGATCACGCTCCGACTCGTCCTGTTCAAGATAAACGGTTTCCCCGAGCAATACATCCGTCGCGAATGCTGTCGCTTCTTCCCCATATGGCTCCGGCTCACACGCCGGGGGATCATGCTGGTGACAGATCTCCGGCGCATCCACCATGATCGGTCGCACCCGCTCATCCCCCATACCCTGAATATTCACATCAAACGTATCGCCATCGACGATATTCACGACCGTCCCTTGCAACGGATCATCGTCAGACGGGCGCTGGCAGCCAACGAGAATCATCATAGAACAAATAACAATCAAAAAACGAAACATAAATGGTGTTCCCCTTTTCATAACCAATGTTTTTTTTACATAACGCCCTTAAAAAATGCTAGAATGATAGCTATGGCACAATTAAAAAACATCATTCCAGACAATAAAATTATCATCTACATGCTTATGTTAATCATCACGCTGCTCTGGGGCTATGCGTGGGTGCTCATGAAAGACGCCCTTACATACATGGGACCATTCACATTTTCGGCGCTCCGCTTCGGCACCGGCTCGGTCACGCTGCTGTTGGTCATATGGATTTTAAAAATCGGCTTGCCGCCAAGACGCTATTGGAAACATCTGGTCGTTATTGGCCTCCTGCAAACCACGGTCGTCTTCACCCTCGTCATGTACGCCCTGGAATTCGTCGACGCTGGCCAATCCTCCGTCCTATTGTACTCCATGCCGGTGTGGAGCAGCCTCTTAGCCGTGCAATTTCTCGGTGAAAAAATAAACCCGGCGAAGATGACAGGTTTATTGATGGGCATCATCGGGCTATTTACCATCGTCGGGTGGGATATGTGGGTCGGGCAACCGATCGAGGTGATCGTCGGTCAACTTCTGATTATTATTGCCGCCATCGCTTGGGCGATCTCGAACATTTACTATCGGCGTGCCGTGTCCGGCCTTTCGCAATTACAAGTATCGGCCATGCAAATGTTCTTTGGCGCGATTGGCATCACGCTCGCGGCCCTTGCCATGGAATGGGGCGAACCGATTATTTTTAATGCAGCGAGCATTTATTATATTTTATTCACCGGCGTCCTTGCCTCGGCGTTATGCTTCACCGCTTGGTTTTTCATCATCAGCAAAATTGACATGGTAACGGCGACAATCTCCACGTTGCTCGTCCCTATTTTCGGATTGACGTTCAGCAGTATTCTGCTCGGAGAAGACATGACGGTTGGCGTATTAACGGGTTCCGCCCTGATTATTGTCGGCATCATCATCGCTACAGTCGCGAAGAAAAAATGAAGGTGTGGCTTATGGAGACACAAGTATAAATGTTACGTAGGGTCGCTTAGAGCAAACGTAGTTATTCGTTCTATAATCCAGTGTGATCGACAAAAATAGATCGTTAGACGACTCCCATATGAAGGAGACGGAAAAATTGTTGCTGATGTCAGACGCTCACTTGTGGTAAGTGGCAATAATTTGATTATGTAAACTTCCCGGCTACGCCGTATCCTTTCTAGCGCCATCGTTCGTGATCTATTTTATCTTAGAAGCGCCTATAATCAAAGAAAGTCCTGCCCCGGGATCTTAAAGCACCCCCGCCGGAGGTGCTTACATCTATGATCTTCCCTTTACCAATGCTTCCAATTTCTGCACCAACGCTCGCTCCATATGCCACAGCTCGACGTAAGTTTGAACGTAATCGATGGCCTCGTTCTCATCGCCGATGCCGAGAAATGCAGGGCTCTCCCTTGGAATTATTCTTTTCCCGAGTAAATATTCCGGAACGTGCGGATTCAGTTGCACCGCTTCCTTCAAATATTTCTCTGTTTTTCGCGTCCATCCGTTCAGCTTGTATTCGACATACGCGCGATTGTATCTCATATTGGCGGTCGCTTCGTCATATTCGTTCACCAGTTTCCGAACCGCTTCATACGCTTCTGTATCCATCAACGCCGAAAGTAAAAGGTAACGGATCCCCTGATTATCCATCGGGTTTAGTTCCAGCATTTCCCGATATTCGGACGCGTCTCGATGAGACCCCAGAAATGCCCTTTGTTTTTTCAAAAAAAGTCGGGCCAAACTCCGCTTCTCCATTAATCATGCCGTCAAAATAGCGATCGTTTTGTTCTTCCAAACTACCGGCTTCCTCTGCCAAAATGACATAGGCATCCGGACTGTTTGGATACAGTTCCAATGCTTCCTTTTCAAATCCAACGACGATTGGTTCAGCAGTGTCTAACGATTCTACCCTAAAATGGGTTTCATCAATATGATCGGTAACTTCATACATACCGGGCACCGTCACCCATCGATCCAATATTTCTTTTGTCTGGGCGCGTATTGAGGACCGCTGTTTGTCCATAAACATTTGAAAAGCTGTTTTCCCATCTTCCAACGGTGTATGAAAAATTGCCCACCCTAAAAACAAGGGCAGATATTCTCGCTCAGAATCAATGCCAATGTCTAAGCCATATTGAACAACATAGTCTTCATAAGGCGCTCTTTTCCTCAGTCTATCATAAGGCCTGAGATCATGCTAAGATGAAAACAAAGCGGATGCTGGTATTCAGAGGTGTCAAATGACAACATTTAATAATTTTACAAAACTTAAGGAAAAAGTCGATAAGCACAGGCCGCTATCCCCTGAAAAAATGGAGATGTTGGATGAAAAATTCGAAATTGACTGGACGTTCCATTCGAATGCAATCGAAGGAAATACGATGTCAATCCGGGAGACGACCCTTTTCCTTCAGGAAGACCTCACTTCAAAGGGGAACGTTGAAAGAATATTTGGAGACCCAAAACCACGCGGAAGCGATTAAATTTTTGAAAGGCGTCATTAATAATAATCGGCCCATAAGCGAATCGTTCATAAAAGAACTTCAAACGAAACGAGGCATTACAACAAGCCGATGAAGGATCTTTTGGGATCTTTTGAAAAGCTATTTTTCTCGATTCATGATGAAATGGAAAAAAGCCTGAAGCTGATGCTTGAAGTGATCGGCGAAAGCTTATGATAGAATGAATACAGATCAAAAACAAACAGGAGGTTACACGATGACAGTAAAAGAAGGATCCCTTCTTTGGGAACCGTCACAGGAATTTATGAATCAATCCAACCTCACCGATTACATGCAGTGGCTCAAAGACAAAAAAGGATTGACGTTTAACGACTATCACGAACTTTGGGAATGGTCCGTAAAAAATGTCGAAGATTTCTGGAAAACACAATGGGAATACTTCGATATTCAGGCAAACCCCTCCTACCGGCGCGTGTTGCAGGCCGACGGCGTTCCGTTCGCGCAATGGTTCGAGGGCTCGAAATTGAATTACGCGGAACATGCCTTTCGCCATACCCGCCCGGAAGAAACAGCGATCATTTCCAAATCGGAAGTTCGCCCGACGGAAAAAATGTCCTGGCAAACGCTATACGAACAAGTAGCTTCTTTTGCCGCCGGGTTAAAAGCTGAAGGCATCAAGCCCGGGGATCGCGTCGTGGCCTATTTGCCGAACATTCCCGAAGCTACAATTGCTTTTTTGGCGTGCGCGAGCATCGGCGCCGTCTGGTCGAGCGCTTCCCCTGATTTCGGCAGCCGAACAGTCGTTGATCGCTTTCAACAAATCGAGCCGAAACTGCTTATTGCCGTCGATGGGTACCGTTATAACGGCAAGGATCATGACCGGATCAATGCGGTACGTGAAATTCAAGAAGCGATTCCGACGCTTCAGAAAACAGTGGCCCTCCCCTATTTGTCGAATAAGCCTGACACCGAAACGCTAACACATGTGGAGCACTGGGAAGATTTTATCGAAAACAACCGGACGACATCACTATCCTATACCTATGTTTCTTTTGACCACCCGCTCTGGATCCTTTACTCTTCCGGAACGACCGGGCTACCGAAGGCAATTGTACAAGGGCAAGGGGGCATTTTGCTTGAACACTTGAAAAAATTAGCTTTCCACACCGATTTAAAACCGGAAGACACCTTCTTTTGGTTTACCACAACAGGTTGGATGATGTGGAACGTTGTTGTAAGCGGTTTACTCACCGGCTCCACGATCGTTTTATATGACGGCAGCCCGACGTATCCGGCAGTAGACACGCTCTGGCAATTTGCCGATGAAACAGAAACGACCGTCTTCGGTACGAGCGCGAGCTACTTGATGGCAAATAAAAATAACGATGTAACGCCCGGCGACACGTATCAATTGGAGCACTTGAAAAGCGTCGCCTCCACCGGTTCGCCGCTGCCGCCGGAAGGATCCGAGTGGGTCTATGAAAATGTGAAAAAAGACGTGTGGCTCGCTTCCGTTAGTGGCGGGACCGACCTGTGTTCCGCATTCGTCAGTGGTTCACCGCTTTTGCCGGTCCACGCGGGCGAAATCCAATGCCGAGCGCTCGGGGCTGATGTGCAAGCATATACAGAGGATGGGCAGCCCGTCTACGATGAAGTCGGCGAACTCGTGCTATTGAAACCCATGCCTTCGATGCCGATTTATTTTTGGGGCGATGAAAACAACGAACGTTACTATGACAGCTATTTCGCAGACTTTCCCGGCATATGGCGCCACGGCGATTGGATCAAGATCACATCCAAAGGGAGCTGCCAGATTTACGGCCGTTCCGACTCCACGATCAATCGCGGCGGCATTCGCATGGGCACGAGTGAAATTTACAGCGCCGTAGAAGTTGTGGGCGCGGTCGAAGACAGCCTTGTCGTCGACATCAATGACCCGAACGGAAAAGACTATATGCCGCTGTTCGTCGTTCTAAAAGCGGACGAAGAACTAACCGAAACACTGGAAAAAGAAATCAAACAAAACATCCGCGAGCACTGCTCCCCGAGACACGTGCCCAATGATATTTTCAAAATTACCGAAGTGCCAACGACATTGAACGGCAAAAAAATGGAAGTCCCCATCAAAAAAATTCTGATGGGCACTCCAATTGAAAAAGCCGTGAACATAGGCTCGATGAAAAACCCGGGAATGTTGGATTATTTTATTGATTTTGCTAAAAAGGGGTAGGAACGGTTGTCATGGTTTCAACATACCTCCGGCCGACACATTTTCCCCGTAAGAGGTGTATTGGGCGGTCCAATACACCTCTTACCCCCGGGATCTTACTCGGCCAAGTATGTTGTGCGCTTCATGACGCCTCTATTATTTGGAAATTTTCCCCTAATTGCGGTGTCATAAGCCTGTCATGGCACCTATAGTTGTTATTTTTCCCCTCTGGTTGGTGTCATGAACACTTCATGGCACCACTAATTGTTTTTTTCCCTCTCACTGGTATCATTGCTCCTGGACCGCTCCACTCACAGCCCTCATTTTCCAAACAATTATATAAATTCCAATACCAACCATAGCACCAACGCTATCGAGCACCACATCGCTCACTTCACCGCTCCGCCCCGGGATGAACAGCTGATGTACTTCATCCGTGATCGCGTAACACGTACAAAGGACCCAAGCCCATACGATCACCCGCCACGACACCCTTCCTTCAATCGTCGAAACTCGAAACGCATGAATCACAAAAAGACCAAGCACGACGTACACAGCCACGTGCGCCGCCTTGCGAATCAACGTATGAAAGGTTTCAAAATCTATATTCACAAACGGGAACAGACTTTGACTCCAACTATACGCAACCTCCGTCACCCCTCCGCTCAGCGAACTCGACGCTTCCCCGGACTGATGCGAAAAATAAAAAATAAGCCCCATCCATCCGATCACTAGAAGCCAAGCGACGATCATCTGTTTTGAAATGTTTTTCATTTTAAGGCACATCTATTTTGTATGTCTGCATCTTTACCACCATCAATCGTTCTCAGATTCCTTTGGCATGTTTTCATATGCCAATTGTCGAATAATCTGCTCGTGCTGCGGGTAGTCAGCAAGCAGTTCCGCCTGGGTGAAAAGCTCAAAGTCTTCGTATTCGAATCCTGGGGAGACCACACAGCTGACAAGCGCATAGTTTGCATAAACGCTTGACCCAAAAATAGCGCCAGCCGGCACGACCGTACTCAGCTTTTGTCCGGCGTCAAGGTCGGGGCCGATTTCAATAGCTTCATACACCCCATCGAGGTGGATGATATGAACCGTGAGTGGATCCCCGGCATGATAATACCAAACCTCATCGCTTTTCAATCGGTGAAAATGGGAAGGGCTGCTCGGCTCAAGCAAAAAATAAATACTGGAATACGTTTTTCGCAATCGACCATCGAATGTTTCCATCTTTTCCTTCGATGAAAAATTTTCAACGAAGTAACCACCTTCCGGATGCGGCACCATGTGTAATCGCTCAATCCAATAAGATGCTTCCCTCAAGAATATCGCCTCCATAATCGTATAATACTGGGAATCAAGGGGGGAAGTAAACGTTTATCAGCCAAACACAACGATTTATCAGCCGAAATCTTCAATATATCAGCCAAAACAAACCGTTTATCAGCCATTCTACCGAAACCATCCTTCGTAAACACCCTACTATACCCTCATCCCCATTAATGATACAATAGGAGCGATATTGTCTCTTCTTACATAAAAAAGCTTAATGACCATAAAGGAGTGTCACGTATGCAACAGCGTCAATTTGATCAAATGAAAAACGGAGATGGATTTATTGCAGCACTTGACCAGAGCGGCGGCAGTACCCCGAAGGCCCTCGCCCTATACGGTATTTCGGAAGATGAATATGCGAACAAGGATGAAATGTTCGATTTAGTCCACGAAATGCGGACACGGATCATCACCTCCCCTGCCTTTCATTCCGAGCAAATCCTCGGCGCCATTTTGTTTGAGCAAACGATGGACCGCGAAATCGAAGGCATGTACACAGGTGATTACTTGGCTGAAAAAAAAGGCGTTGTTCCTTTTTTAAAAGTGGATAAAGGACTTGCCGACGAGTCAAATGGTGTGCAGATGATGAAGCCGATCAACGATCTGGACGAAACATTGAAACGGGCGAATGAACGTCACATGTTTGGGACGAAAATGCGCTCCGTTATCAAGGAAGCCAACCCGGAGGCCATTAAGGCAGTTGTCGATCAGCAATTCGAGATTGGCAAAAAGATTATCGAAGCCGGCCTCGTTCCGATTATCGAACCGGAAGTGGATATTCACAGCCCGGAAAAAGAAAAATGTGAGGAAATATTGAAAGAGGAAATTCAAAGCCACCTCGATCAACTCGGCCAAGATGATCTCGTGATCTTAAAACTGACGATCCCAACCGTCGCTAACACATACAAAGCACTGATTGACCACTCGAATGTCGTTCGTGTTGTCGCCCTATCCGGCGGTTACCCGACAGACGAGGCGAATGAAAAACTGACTGAAAACAAAGACCTCATCGCCAGTTTTTCCCGAGCACTTACCCAGGATTTGAATGTTCATCAAACCGACGACGAATTTAATGACACACTGCAAAAAGCGGTGGACGCCATTTACCGAGCGTCGATTACGTAATGAAGAATGAATAAAAACCGGGGAAAGGTTCTCCCCGGTTTTTTTTAAGGAAAACGACTACACCCTTCTCCTTAGATCCCAATTGATTTCCTTTATATTCACATCCTGATAATCTTACATACGCCCCCATGCCAACATATTCTCATGGTCGGGATGATGTTGGTCCGCTATAATGTCCAGGAAGTTTTCATATCCTCCTTCTCCACCAACATCCTCGGGTGGCGCGTTGCCATGGGCTTCAAGACAGACCGGATAATTTTTATCGAAATCTTCCATCATCTTATCGACTTCAATCCGATCCACCCAATCATCCCCAAAGTCATAGACATATGTCACCTCAGCCGGGAGATATTCGGATAGCTTGATACCCGTTTCAAGCTTCATTGGAACATCGTATTCATAACCTAGAGACTCTTCATCAGGAACGAGATTTACAATTGGCTGCCTTTCATTACCTATCAACTGATCCAGCTTCTGAAAATCTTTCTTCTTAAGTCCATATAAAACAACGACATATCGATTGTTGTCATTAACAAGGACGACAGCCTTCCTCCGGCTCATCGTTATCTCATTGGCATGCCAAGAAAACAAAGGCGATTCCTGGTTCACTTCTGTGGCGGGTTCTTCACGTCATTCTTTTAAAAGCTTCTGGGTACATTGGATAAACATTGGCGCGGCTCCTTCTAACGAAATGAAATTATAGTCCCTCTTGCCTTTAGCATCATCACATTTCCAGCAACTCCTCCACTTCCGTCCATGTTTTGGCTTGAGCCAACTCTTGTTGAAGTTTTTTCAGTGATTCAAGGTTTTCAATAGCCTTCATTTTTTCCGAGACAGCATCCATGGAATATTCAGGGAATTTCACTTTTAAAAACATGATTGTAGACTCGACGACTTCTTCTTGTCGCCCTAATTGTCGACCTTCTTGTCGGCCTTCTTTTTCTCCTTCTTGTCGTGCTTTTTCTCCTTCTTGTCGTGCTTTTCGTGCTTCTTTTTCCAGGTTCTCCATATCAATTCGAGCAGACTCATCATCCAACACCCGTTTGAGGCGTCCTTCATACGCAAGCCATTCTTCTTGCGATGCACTTAACGTTTCCCAGTCCTGAAACGCATTCCGAAGGTTTTCATCTTCCATGGCAATCTCCTCCAGTTCTTTATAGATGTCTTCATAGACCTTGTTTTTGCGATGATCGACAATTCCTAACAGCAACAGCCACCGTGCCAATGTATCATTCCACGGATCCAATTTGTTTTCTTTCCAATCACGAAGCAACTTTGGCATTTCGAGAAAGTGAAATTCCATAACATCCGTGAGCAACGTCTTATCATGGTCTTCATACAAACGATAAGATGTATGGAAACGACCCATTTCCTTGAATAAATCAAAATTCATAATATTGATGGCGATCACCGGCTGCAACCGCGTATATGACATTCGTCTTGTCAATTGCTTTTGGTACAATCCCGACCAATAGTACAATGATCTTTTAACCATATCATATTTGTTTGTAAATTGAATCTCAATATTGATCCATTCATTGGCATCTGTTACAGCGACGATATCAAGACGCGACTCTTTGTCTTCCTCATAATCAGCACTTTTTTCCACATTCGCGAACGAGATTTCTTTAATACGATGATGTTCATTGCGCTGAAGGACGGCATTTAAAAAAACAACGGTAATTTCCTTGTTTTTCTCACTTCCGAACAATTGCTTAAACGCATAGTCAACCTTGAGATCCATTAGACGGTCGAGGGATAAACGCTTCAACAATTTTGGCCGCATTTTCATTCTCCTGTCATTTCTTTTCATTATACCAAAAACACAGCAGCCTTGGTTACTTTCACAGGCATTTAACACTTATTTTTGAACATCATGGCGACCGAAAGAGCGATCGGCTTTCGTGTTCGGTCGCCATAATCGTTTCCTGGCAACATGTCAGCCATTTCGCTATTCCGGAAAACAAATAAGGGGGTTGCCTGCTGTGTAGCTCCTTTTGTCACGGCATTCTAATTTTGCGCCCCCTTTCAAATCCAGATACAATAGTCGCAGGTAGAGAAAAATAAGGAGTGAACCTTTTGATTCGGCAATTACATGTTGAAGATTTACCACGATTTGCAAAAATGGACACAGGGATCGAAGATGACTACATACTGGCAATATTTGACCGCTTAGTCACAGGGAATCACCATCTATATGGGTTATTTATAGATGGCGAGCTTGTGAGCACGGGCGGCTATACGGTATATGCGAATCGCTACGCTATGCTGGGAAGGCTTCGGAGTGACCAATCTCTGCAAGGTCGAAATCTTTCCACAAAGCTCATGACCTTCGTAATCGAAAAAGCTTTGCAGCATCCGGGAATTGAGTGGGTCGGGGCGAACACGCAAGAACATAACATCCCTGCGCAGCGCGTGCTTGAAAAACTTGGCTTAACTACGGAGATCACATTATTTAATGCCACAACCAACAATGTGACTTCACTACAATCAGGCAGCGAACCTTGGCAACCCATACACGATTTGAATCGAAAGCGAGAGTGGATAGAAAAGACCTATGTCCAATCGTCTGCAGTTTTCCCTTTAGAATGCTATTATCCCTTTCCCGCTTCACCGGCGTTATTTTCAGACGACCATTTACAAAACTGGTCTTTTTATGAAAATCACAACCAAACGCGCTTCTTTATTGCAAAGACAGATCAGAAAAAATACCATTATTTACATGTCGTCTATCCATGGAGCGATCTATGGGAACAAAATGGCTTATGGGAGACGGTTTCCGCTGCATACCGCACATTGAAAAAACAAACGGGGGAAGACACCTACATATGGATCGATCTCACCAAAGAAGAAGTTAACCTTCTCCCGGACGCCCATCCATTTGCGCTCCCCTCCCCTTGGATTTTGTATGGGATGAACCAGGATGACTCCATTTAATCGGGTCGGGTGGGGCGCGACGTTAGTTTTATCAGCCGAAACGAACGATTTATCAGCCATCCGGTCTGTGAATTAAAAAATCTCCAAAAGGCTTTGGCATGAAACCAAAGCCTTTGCTGTTTAGTAATTACGCTTTTTGATCTGAAGCTATATCTAATTCATGTCCTTGCCCCTCTTCTTCATCATCCACATACCAAATAAACTTATTGGTATATCCGTAGATAATCACGAGGATGATCGCCGCAAAACTTAACCACATATAAGGTAAATATTGTAGCGTCGGCACGCCGAACAATGCAACCATAAATATCCCGTTATCAGACCATGGCACCATCCCTGACGTGAGCGTTCCGCCCACTTCCGTATTACGGGAAAGGACCCTACGGTCCACTTTCATCTCATCGTAATTTTTCTCCATGATTTTCGGCGTCAAGATTAATGATACATACATGGCGCAGCCAAATATATTAGCCATAATACCTGTAGCAACCGTGGATATAGATAGACGTCCGGTGTTCGTGATAAATCGCTTGAAAGAATCGACGATAACTTGGAGTGCTCCAATGTGATTCAACAAACCGCCGAATCCCAATCCTAACAAAATAACGACAATGGAACCTAGCATACTTGTAATGCCGCCCTGGTTTAGCAATTCATCCATAAACGCTTCGCCGGTTTCAATGACAAAGCCATCATACGTTGTATTGAGGGCTGCAATCCAATCCATACCTTGAAATAATCCTGCCCAAACAACACCCAACAAAGCCCCGAAAGCAATCGTCGGTACTGGAGGTTTTCTCATTGCTAATAGTACAATAACCACTACAGCAGGAATTAACATTATCCAACCAATATTAAACGTACTATTTAGAGAATTTATAGTAGATTCCACTCCAGCCATGTCGACGTGACCGGTTGCAGTGAATCCTACAATTGTAAAAGCAGCTCCGCTAATGAGAAATGCCGGAACACTTACATAAAGCATGGATTTAATATGATCAATAATATTAACTTTCGCCATGGAAGCCGTCAACACCGTACTATCCGATAATGGGGAAAGCTTATCCCCGAAGTAAGCACCCGACATAACCGCCCCCACGACCATTGGTAATGGGATGCCAAGCCCTTCTCCAATAGCAACCATCGCGATGCCGGCCGTCCCGGCGGTTCCCCAAGACGTTCCTGTTGCCAAGGAAGTAAGTGAACAGATGATCAATGTCGCTAATAAAAATATACTGGGATGAATTATTTCTAAGCCAAAAGAAATAATCGTCGGAACTATGCCACCTGCAATCCAGGAACCGATTAAAGCACCAACAGCAACCAGAATGAGAACTGCCTCTAGTCCATTGGATATACCACTTTTAATCGCTTCCTGCAAATCGTTATACGTGTAACCCAATCTTATTCCGAGAATAACGATCAAAAATAAAGCAATAAACAATGCGAGTTGAATAGGGAGATCAACAACACTCACGAAAGAAAATGCGATAGCCAAAAATAAACCAAGTACAATGATTACTTCCAGTAGGGTAGGTTGTCTTACACTACGCCCCTGATTGTTTGCCATTTTCATCTTCCTCCCTCTTTAAATTACGAAAGCGATTACATAGATTTTAATATTTTAAAAAAACGCAAATCATTTACCGCCGGTCACACCGGATTTAGTGTACCGTTTACCGTAGGTCTGGATCTTCGGCTTATGGCCATCACCTACATTTAGTGACGTTATCCGAAGAACTATGCCGGATCACCCCGGGCGCGTTCCCGAAACGTGTTTCAGTCGGTCTATCCGGCGGAGATGCCAATGATACAGCTATCAAATTGGCCAGAAGTTACACAAAAAGACAAAAAATCATTGCTTTTTCCGGATCCTACCACGGAAGAACTTATGGGGCATTAAGTCTATCGGCGGTAAGTTTAGCCATGAGGAAAAATTTGGGCCCATTCTTGACGGAGGTTTCTCATATACCCTTTCCGGACATTTATCGATCGCCATTTACCGAAAAGGGTGAAAGCGAGCGCTGTATTCAAGCGATTAAGGAATTGTTTGATACAGTTGCATCTCCCGAAGAAGTAGCCGCTCTATTCATAAGTTGGCCTTTCTTCAATTAATGTTCCTTTTACTTTCCTGCCACTTAATGTTTCAAGTTGAACCTGTCCCCCGCACGAGCATCGTGCAATAGAAAACCCTTGACTTTCATTTTAAAAGGGACCTTTTTCGTATCAGAAGGAATATTCTCAGCTCTTTCTCTAGGCTCCAGCAGGACTTGATAAATTTCAGCCGAATCCCCTTTCTATACTGATTTATTGACAAAAAATACACCTCCTATTATCAGCTTAATTTTAGTATTATTAAAAATATTTAATATATATTACCATGGTGTTTGAGTTGTTGCAATTCTTTTATTAAAATATCCCATGATTTGCCGAAGAACGAGCAGCGCCCGCCCTTTTCTCTGACTACTATTGCAACTGCGTCGAAATTTTTTACAAACTGAATGCAATACTCACGGTATTCCCTCCATAAAAAAGCATAAACCGACCGATTCACCGCTGCGGCTCATACTTTTTAGTGTTCATCAAGAAACATTTTTTTCTTCAGAACTTCTCCCGAATGACCCCAAGCGATATCAGCCAAATTCAATATTTTATAAGGCCGTTACAACACCCCTCATGCGCCGTAATAAAAATAAACCCAGAACCGACAAGGCTACATTTGCCGGTTTCCGGGCTCAATCCGAAGGCCCCTGCTCTCAAACACTATTCCATCCATTCCGGTTTTCCAAACCCTTCGAAATCTTCATCAATCACTGCTTCGAATTCTTCGGATTCGATAATTTCAACGATGTCATTCGCGAGTTGGCTGCCTTCGTCTTCAGTGCGAACGGCAACGACGTTGCGGTACTGATCAGGCATGTCTTCAAGTTCTAATGCGGTAAGCAGATCCATTTCGGCACCGAGTGCGAAGTTCCCCGGAACTGCAGTGAGTTCTGAACTGCCGACTTGTCGTGGCAGCTGAGCAGCTTCAAGTTCAACAAAGTCGAGTTCAAGCGGATTGCTCGAAATGTCATTTGTGGATACGGTTAATTCATCAATGCCATCTTCAAATTCGATCAACCCTGCGTCTTCGAGCATCAAAAAGGCGCGTGCGGCATTGGTCGGGTCATTGGGAATCGCCATCTCCGCACCTTCTTCGATATTATCAATGTCATCATAATCTTCGGAGTAAATTCCCATAGGGGCTGTTGGCACCGTAATGAGTCCAGTCAAGTCAAGGTCATTTTCCTCGCTAAAATCTTCAAGATATATACTGTGTTGGAACAAATTCGCTTCAATTTCTTCCTCCGCAAGCGCCTGGTTCGGGTACACATAATCGGAGAATTCCTGTATTTCCACATCATATCCTTTTTCTTCCAATCCTGGTTGGATGGCAACACTGACCATGTCGCTATAAGGACCGGCCGTAGCACCGATTGTAATTGCTTGCGAATCTTCTCCTTCTACGTCTTCCCCTCCACATGCAGATAGTACGACCAAACTGCTGGCTAAAACGGTTAACTTAGTGATTTTTTTATTCACCTGGATCTCTCCCTCTTATCTTTTATCTACGCGTTTTGCAATGAAATCGCCAAGCTGCTGCAGCACTTGGACAAGCACGATGAGCAACACGACAGTGGCTATCATGATGGTCGTGTCATAGCGGTAGTGACCATATCGGACCGCCAGATCCCCAATGCCGCCTCCCCCAACGACACCGGCCATCGCGGAATAGGCGATTAAAGTTATGACCGTAAGCGTAAGTCCATGAATAATTGAGGCACGTGCTTCCGGAAAAAGCACATCTTTCATAATCATCCATGGCGTAGCACCGGTCGCGATCGCAGCTTCAATCATGCCTTTATCAATCTCGCGCATCGAAGTCTCAACAATTCGGGCAAAAAACGGAATGGCTGCCACGGATAGCGATACACTTGCGGCCACCGGTCCGGTTGTCGTACCCACTAAAAAGCCTGTGACCGGGAACAACAGCACGAGCAAGATAATGTACGGAATCGAGCGAACGACGTTCACGATAAATCCGAGGATCGACTGGACAACGAGGTTTTGCCAAAATAAACCTCGATCGGTCACGAACAAGAGCACGCCGAGCGGAAGGCCGATGAGGATGGCAACCGCGGTGGATATGCTGATCATCTGAAGCGTCTCCACAAACGCCTCCGCCATCTCAGGCAAGAGATCAATGAGGTGCTGCAAATCCATCACGGATCACCTCCACCTTAGCTTTGCGCTTCTCAATATACCGGATAGCCTCATGAATATCGCCGATCTTTCCGGTCAGCTCCATGATGAAAATGCCCAGCGGCTTTGATTCGATATATTCAATTGCACCATGTAAAAAATTACCTTTTACGTTATGCGCCTGAAGCATATCGGCGATAATGCCTTCCCCGGCAATCTCCCCTTTGAAAATCACCTTAACGATCGTCCCTGAACGCTGTGCCAAAGTGGCTTCCGGAAGCTCAAACGAAACGACATTGTTTATGAACTCTTGAGTGAGCTTTTCTTTAGGTTCAGCAAAGAGGTCATACACACGGCCTTGCTCAACAACCTCACCATCCTGCATAATCGCCATCCGATGACAAATGTCTTTGACGACATTCATCTCGTGGGTAATGAGCATGATCGTCAAACCAAGTTCCTTGTTCAAATTTTTAAGGAGGGTCAAAATTGACTTCGTCGTGGTCGGGTCCAGCGCCGACGTAGCCTCATCACATAGAAGCACTGTCGGGTTGTTCGCCAACGCCCGCGCAATCCCAACGCGTTGCTTCTGACCTCCGCTTAATTGGGAAGGATAGGCATCGCGCTTATCTAATAGCTCTACACGTTGCAGTAGTTCTTCAACACGTGTTTTCATATCCTTAGATTCAACACCTGCTGCCCGAAGTGCAAATGCAATATTTTCAAACACCGTTTTCTGATTAATTAAGTAAAAATGTTGAAAGATCATGCCTATCTTCAACCTTTGTTTTCTAAGTGCCTCGCCGGATAACAACGTCATCTCAGTTCCATCGACGGTCACCATCCCACTCGTCGGTCGCTCAAGCAGGTTAATGCAGCGAATGAGGGAACTTTTCCCAGCTCCGGAATAGCCGACAACCCCAAAGATTTCTCCTTGATTGACCTTGAGCGAAACATCTTTCGCCCCAGTAACCGTCCCCTTTTTCGTTTTGTACACTTTCGTCAGACCCTCAACCTCAATCACTGAACTTCCTCCGATCAAAAGAAAAGACTTCTTTCATTTGAAAGAAGTCTTCGAAATTACTTTCATAGACTTATCTTTCAGAATGAACTCATTCTGCAGGAATTGGCACCTTCCCCATCATAGGAGGTTGCCGGACGTCATCGGGCCTAGTCCCTCAGTCTCTCTTGATAAGTTATTACATTTCTTACTAAATAACATTAATAATATTACGTTTTTCCTTTACATCTGTCAACCTTTAACGCGGGAAAGAGCGAGTAATTCATTATCAGTATTACACGATCGCTTTCATTTTTAGAAGCCAGATGTATCCCTTACTTTTCTTCCCATTTATAAAAAAACTCTTTTTTAGTAATAAACGCCATACCGGTCATCGCCTTTCATTTTATTGCTTATTCGCTATCATGTGACAACCGAGCTGAAATCAAGCGCTGGTTTTCCCCGGCGTCCTGCTAACGTTTTATTTATCTTTTTTTGTATCCAATGGCAGTGACGAATCTGCGGTCCACTCGGTCATCGAGCCATCATACATGGAGACGTTATGCTGCCCCAACTTGTTTAAAATGAGAGCATTCCAAGTCGCGGCAATGCCGCTTCCACAATACGTGATCACTTTTTTATTTTCGTCAAGGGCGCCGACTTTCTCAAATGTATCCCGTAATTGCTCCTCATTGTAAAGTTCTTTGCTTTCAGGGTTGGAAAGATTGCCGAAGAAGACATTGACACTGCCCGGGATGTGTCCGCTGCGCGCGTAAGTGTCTGTTTCGCCGTTAAAGTCCGCCTCTGAAAGGCTATTGACAAGAATGACATTTTCATCCTCTAAAGCACTTTTGACATCCTCTTTCGTTGCCAATAATTCAGGACGGCGCTCCCCTTTGAAGATCGCTTTAGGATAAGCGCCGGGTTCCGTTGTAACAGGACGCTCTTCTTCCTTCCACTTCACGAACCCTCCATCAAGAACAGCAACATTGTCATACCCTTCATAGCGTAACTGCCAAGCAAGCCGCGAAGCCCAATCAGATGCAATCACCGGCGCGCCAACGATCGCGTTTCCCTGGTCATACACCACAACATACGTATCATCGTCCCCGACACCCAGTTCACCCATTTTTTCGGTAAACCTTTCTCTTGAAGGAACGGTGAAAGCGAATGCTGAGTCCGGGGCAGAGAGATCATGGAGCAAGTCAGCGTAAACGGCACCTGGAATATGCCCCTCTTCATACACGTCACGTCCGGACCAGACATCATAATACCCGCCATCCTCAGGCGGCTTTAAAAATGTCGTTGCATCTAATAACCGCAATTTCGGATCATCTAATCGACCTGCTAACCACTCTGTATTAACAATCAATGGTACATGACTCATTTATGACCCTCCCTTTCAATTCAAACCTTATTGATGCGAATGGTTTATTTAATGTACCATAATCTTGGTGTTCGATCAATTTTTTAGCCTAGACTCCTTCTATAGAGGGGATTAAGCCGCGCTATTCCTTATCCTCTTGTGTGATATCCAACGACCCAAAAGCAAAATGCCCTTTTGGATTTTCTATCGTTGGCAGCGATTCGATGAATGGGAATAGATCTGTTTGAGCAACTTCATAAACTCGGGCCAATTCATTGACAGGATCACTGTGCTCATCCACCCTCAAATCGACTAATGGATAGTCTTCCGTAGAAACAACTTTTAAAGCAGCCGATTGCCTTCCACGTTTATCGCCTCCTGCTGCCTGGCCTGCTCCCAATGCCTTCATTAATCGTTCCGCTAATGATAAATCGACCGTTTTATGAAAAGATGCTTCCATTTCCAAAATGGTATCTTCGCCAACGAGCATATTACCGGCAACTGCGTAGGTATTGCCTACGCGATGTCCATACCAACCGTCGCATCTTTCGCCTGAAAAAGCCACCGCCTGCCCGGTGTTATCGACGATACTAAATTGCCTGAGTTCCGGTTCAGGATCTTCCTTTTTGATATGGTCTAATACTTCTTGAGCGGACATGCCTACTTCTAAATATTTCAAGCCGTTAATGCCTATGTATGGATTTACGAATGACTGTGTTGCAATCGCGCCAACCTCAGCTTTAACAAAGGGGCACATACTTCCGACCGCAGGAAGGTTTGTAGATACTGCCACACCAAACTGCCCGGTTTTCTCGCATCTTGCCGTGATTGAAAATGTATTTAGTTTGAGCATTTTACGAATCCTCCCTGTTATCTCCATTCACATGCGTAAGAGCCCTATCACATTTGTTTAATGTTTTTCATTATTCCATTTCTTTTATGTCCACGGGCACAAGTTGGGTATTGGGTAAACCCTGCTTCATTGATCCTACAAACGCTTCTCTTTCATATGTTGTTGCCATAATTGTTCTCCTCTTTCTTGACCAACAGATAACATTGTCTGATTAAATACAATATTCGAGTCAGTACCTTCTTTTATTTCTGCGGCACTTAAAGGGGAACGAAGGATTCGTCTGGTATTCTTCATCCTCGTGCCCTTCATAATCGGCTTTATGAAGCGTGCTTGTACCGATTCCTATTGCAACAATTCCTCTCCCACTTTTATATAGAAAGACTTTATCCCCTTTCAAGGTTAACCTGCTCAAGAAATTCTAAACGATACAACGTTCCTCCCCGTCATATTTGATCCGGAAAGCAAATGGAATCCGTACCCAAAAAAATCATCCGACACACTCCCCCTCACCAAGCGGTGATATTATCCGCGTTTACTGTTTCAATAGTATCCATCATGTCGCGACCATGAAAAACCGCCAGTAAAAAATAAGAAGACCGAGCACCACTCGTTCTTCCTAAAAATGAAACCGGCGTACGATTTCGTTTTTCATCGTTTTATTGGCAAACAATACCATACCGATGAATGTTAATAGTGCATACAGCGCGGTTATTGCGCTTGGCCATAAGACGTAAGATAAGGTACTTAAAAACAAGAGAACAGGCATAAAACCAAGGACGATCATCGTCATCATATATCCGAGGTATTCTCTCCATTTCATCGGTTTTCGCAATATGATGATCGTAACGATCAATGTCGCGACGATCACGAGGAAAGGGATAACATAATGGACGGACCAACGTGTAGCCCCAGCTGTAACGTCGATCACGATGAGCATCGCCGAAAGAGCGAGCACTTGAAAGATGATTTTTGATCCGGCATGTGCTTTTGAAAGAATTGTATGATTGATGCATAACAGAGCATATAAAACAGGCCCTACGATATAAAATACCCAAAGCTCGTTCGGTGTGGTGAGCAAATTAATCAACAGACTTGAACTAATGATGAAAATCGCGATAAACAAGAATACTCGCTGTTTCAGATTTCGAAGCTTTGAATCCAAGTGATAGGGCGGATACGTATCCAATGAGGCTTTTTCTTCCGTTAGTTGACGTTTACATAGTGGACAATGCTGTTGGGCGGTCCACACGCTGCAATTCCGACATCGATGCATATGGAATCACCCTCCATCATTGGAATACACTTCAATATCAATCCCTGATGTTTTTGTAAGCTCCTGAAAGAAGGTGCGAATAATATCGGCTTCCTCGATCGTCCTCGCGAACGTAATGACAAATTGATCATTGATGGAACAAATGCCACCGTTTACCGGACTTTTTTTCGTTGGGTACATAACCATTTCCATATGTTCAATGTGAGGCATCATCTTTTCCGGCAATTGCACATTGCCTAAATTGGTGAGTGTCATCGTTTTCGTTCGTTCCCCATAACTTTTATACCCATAGCGGAGGGCGTAGTACTTGATAAAATTTGGCACAAAACGAGCAGCCAGCATGGTCTGTAGCTTTACATGATGATTTAACCCGAGTTGCAAAGCTTCTTTCTCTGCCTTTCTTTGCAGCTGTTTCGAGATTTCTTCCAAGATGCCCTCGAGCGTGGTATACTCCCCGACATGGATTCCTACATTCACGACTGCGAAAAAATTGCGCAGGGACTTTGACGGAAACATTTTCCTTAAATTAACAGGGATTGCAATTTTGATTTCTTCTTTTCGTGAACGATAGAGCAATTTTTCATAATAAATAGCAACAATCAATACTGCAGTAATGTAAGCGGTAATCGTTACGCCATGGGCTTTCGCGGCGGTCCGAATATCGCTTGATTTCATTACGCCATGAACAACAATCGTTTCTTCTATCGGAGTCCCTTTGATTTGAAAGGCGTGCCCTTCGCGAGGTTTTTTAACCTTATGATCGGATTTATAATTAAAATAGCTGTCATCTAATTCATAAGTGTTTGGCTGATCCTCAATATCAAGAACCGAACCATCATTTTCAATCTGATTATGTTGCTCGAGCAAATAATGATAAACAAGGGCTTTGAGAAACTCAAGTGCCCCGGTGCCATCGGTGACCGAATGAAAGAACTCGACTGCGATTCGTTTTTCGTAATAGAGCACCCGGAATAAAAAACCATTCGTTTCAATCGGATCAATCGGTGCACAAGGAAAACGATGTTCTTTTTGCACGAACAGCTTTTTGTCATTCTCTACGAGAAAGTCCCAGAAAATTCCCTTCCCGAGCTTAACCGCGAACATCGGCAGCCGCTTCATCACATTATCCAACGCACGTTGAAGCTTGTCTACTTCCACCGGGGATTTCATGATCATCGCAACTCTAAATACAGAAGAGTTCGCGGGATCAGATACCGCGTGAAAAATTTTTCCCGCATTGTCAATTTTGTACCATTGCTCCATGCAACAAACTCCCCTGAATCGTTCCTGATAAAATCAAATGCAACACGAAAAAAAAACCAGTATCGCTCTCGCTCATTCTAACACATGCCCAGGTTCTTTTTCACATTTATCCAGCATTCTTCCTCTATGCCCGCATGTTTCGTCAATAACTGCTTTACTTTTTTGCAAACAAAATGCCACCCTTTCCAATGAAGGAGGGTGGCATTTCATTATAAATGCTTAAGGGCCTAACAGCCCTAATTCCGATGGACCTGGTGTTGCCGCGGCCGGTCGTACATGCACACGTTGGGACACCGTGTCTGTACCTCCGTGCTCATCGGTAATCGTCAAGGTCAAATGGACAGCCATTCCGTCCCCGACTTCATTCAACGCAACGGCATTTTCTGCTTCACCTGTGTTGTAAACGATTTCGTCTTTATATCTAGGACTAAGCCCAATGGTGAGTTCGGTAACTTCGTCCCCTTCGACTTCAACCTCTGTTACCTCTGTGCTATGATAATCCGGCGTTGATACCATCAAAGTGTACTCGCCCCTTCCAATACGTCTTCAATGAAAAATTCACCGCTTTCGCCTGTAGTGGCTTCATCCACTTGCGGATCTTCCATCACCCGGATCGAAGCATCTTCAATCGGTTCACGTCGCGCTCATTGACAACCGTTCCTTCGATCTCACCACTCGGCATCTCCTCTAATATAAAGTTGGCTTCGCTCGTTTCCTCTTCCTCAATCGTCACTTCCCGGGTTTCAAAATAAAACCCGTAGGCATCTGATTGACTGTACGTTTCTCCGTCCTCACCGGCAGGATGCATGCGTTTTCATGAATGTCAGAATCTAGTATGTTATTTATATATTACAATATTTCCACTATTACCGAAATAAGCAAAAACCACTGATTTTTTTTCAAATCTATATCATCCATTCGAATTGCCTCTGGTAAATGAATCGTCTTTACGTTTCATAATTACCATTATAATCAAGAAATTTAACCTATACGTTTGTATAAAAGAACCGAATATTTCATTCCTAGAAATGATATTTTTTAAACAACACCTTGTAAAGCGATACTTAAAAAGCGCCGTACCACTCATGGTGATACGACGTTTCCTTTTTTTATCCATGAATCGGTACCAAATCTGCCCCTTCGTGGGCATCAAATACCCATGTTTGCCATCATCGCTCCAATCAAATTTCATCAGTCGACTGCAACGCGTCCACTTTAAGGTCACCGTCAACGAGCTTCACCGTCGAAATCGTTCTGAATTCTGTTGTTTCTGTTCCGTCGTCTCTGTGTATGTCGTAAACTTCAATCGTTGTTACTTCCCATTCCTCTTCCGAAACGGTCTCTACCGATTCAAGCGACGTTTCTACATGGGTTTGTGTAATATTTTCCTCTGCCAAGTAATCAATATAATCTTCATGTTCCGGAGCGCGCGGCCCATCCGATGTCATCAAATCTTCTACGAGCGAGAACTCCTGACTATTAATCGATTCTGCAGATGCTTCATTCACTTCGTAGATAAATTCTTCCAACTCACTGTCGTTGATAGTCGTTTCCGATGAGTCTTCCCCATCCTCTCCGGATTCGGATGTACCGGTAAATTCTTCTGTATTTGTTGGCGCATAATTAAAAGGAGCAGGGGTGGAATAATAATCATCCATTAACCAGTCTTCATCCTCCGTGTCATAAACAACGGAAAATTTCTGATGATTTTCTCCCCCCGAAAAACTCTCCTCGTCATCATCATAGTGGACCACGGCTTCAAACGTTGCAGTATATTGGCCTTCAATGTTTTCCACAGAAAATGTATCGAGATCATAAACAATGCTTTCCAGTTCGCCGTTCCATATGTCACCATCATTTTCCGGCACGTATTCATTCACCGTGTCCATGACTTGATCCATCAGTTCGTCTGTAGCGGCTGGAATCTCTAAAAACATGTTGGTACCGGTGATTTCCTCTTCCTCACTGCTGACGGTTCCCCAAGGATACTCATGTTCAGCGTGAACCGTCATAGAACCATCTGTAACGACAGGACCAAGTTCCGAGTCCAGCTGTTCCACCGTCCTATCCAGCGCATCGCCATTCACATATACCTCGGCTTCCGGTTCATTCGAATCAAGGTATATATATTCTCCATTCAAAGTAAGATCTACTTGTATAGAATCTTGAGGAGGGGCGATCAAATCCAATTCCTCTTCCCGTTCCAGTGTGACATAATCATGATCCAGCTCTGCTGTTAGCGTATATTGGCCAGGGGCAAAAGGGCCGACTTCCCGTGAAAAATCCTCTTCGTCCGCGATAGCAATTTCTTCTTCGTCCAAATATATGACCGTATCTGCTTCATTTGTGGTTATATTTACATAAAAAGATGGAACCTCAAATGAGTAAGCATCAAAAATAAACCAGTTTTTACCTTCCGGTTTCAGTTGGAACAGAGAATGATCCACAGGATTCGCTACGACCTCTTCCGTTTCATCATCCATAAGCTCGGCTTGTTGACGCAGCGAGGTCATCTCCTCATTGAGAAAAGAAGCGTTTCCCTCCATGTACTGCACCAATCCCTGCAGGTCATCCTGTTCTATTTCCATTCCGGGATCACCGCTCGTAATCGTTGCAGCAAGTTGTTCCGTATTCCCCTCGATTAAAGCTTCCTCAAACTGATCAACAGCCCTATGTTGATCAAAAATATTTGTAGTTATTTGATAAGTGATAAACGCAACGACAAACACCCCTGCCGAGACAAGCAACGTCAATTTCTGTTTTTTACTTAAAGATACGGACGGTTTTTTGCGTTGTGGTTGTTCATTCATTTGTCGAGTAGATTTTTGAACCTGCTCCCCGCACTGCGAGCAAACCTTCGCTTCATCCTTCAATGGATGACCACAGCTTTTACAAAATTTCATTTAACATTCTCCTCATGTCAATTTCACATCATATCCGTAGGATCCAAATCATTTACAAATGAAGTCGCGATGCTTTCCCCAAACACATACAAAATGATCGCTAATACAGCAATTGCAATCAGGGCTCCATAAAATGTATCTAGCCCACCTGTAGAATCTTTTAGAAACAAATGCACGGTATATACAATAGCAAGATTAACAGCAGTCATAGCCATCCCCAGAAAAATAAAACTTAAAGAAAGAACATTCATCAGGGCCATTATGAAAGATAGGATTAAAATAACGAGCGGAATGACCATCATGGAGCCAAACGATGCGATCGTCTGTTGCATCGATACGGACGATTTGCCAAGCTTGGCAACGACAAATATCACTCCAATCGTTAAAGCGAAATAGATTAGTATGTAAAATATTGGTGAAGCAACGGGCATATCAACGCCCCAAGGTGCCAGCGTCGATACAATGGAAGAAAAAATAAGCGGCATCGCGATTGCAGCTAGTACAATCGTAATAATACCGTAAATCATTAGATGTTTAGAGCCATCAACGGTACTTGCAGTATGAAAAGGAGATTTTAGTGCATTCAGGCAGAAGGTCCAGTAACTGGACAATTCTTCCTTAACTTTATCAACATCCACGTTCCCTGACCCTTGATCTTTTTCTTCTATTGTACTGGCACTTTCTGCACGGGCTGTTTCAATCGCTTCAGCATGTTGGTGTACCTTCTGCCCACAATTTTCACAAAAATTATCATCCGCGCTTAACTCGTAACTACAAGCATGACATTTCATTAAAATATGCTCCTCTCAGAATTTCATTATTTTAAAGAAGTTCTTCATCTAACAAAAATACTACTTTTTCACACCTTTCAAATGAAATATACGTATAACAGTAAACTATTACTATATTATCAAATATTGTCATTTAAGCAATTAATATACGAGATTTCTATTTTATTTTTGAATCTTTCGGTATATGTTATGTCAAAATATCTCATATAAGCATGATACCTTTTGCGAAATATATCACTTTTTTGTTGCAATAGTTTGGAGTTCATCGTGACATTAATCTATGCTTTCATATCGGTTATTAAATTTGGGGTTTTATATGTGTCAAAGGGAATTTTCGGAGAGAATAGAGAAGATAGGCTATAAAAAATACCCACAGTTTAAAAATGATATAATCAAATATGTTTTTAATAATAAAAAGAATACGTGGTGGCACTTGAAAAAGTCTTCGGAAGATATGGATGAAGTTGATCATTCTCTTGGAAAAGTAGGAAAGAGCAGTATCGAAGATATAGAATCCGTATTGAGGGAGGTTGATAGTAAAGAATATGAAACGTTTTTAAATGTGCTTCTTGAAGCTGAAAAGGTACATTTTCTAGGAATGAGGACTTCCAAATCACTGGCTTTATATTTTGAAATGATGCTAGGAGGTATACTGGATAATTTGAATCAATTAAGTTTAAATTCAGATTTCATTTATGATGAATCCTTGAAATTTAAAGAAGGGGATGTTTTGATGATCATTGCCTTATCCCCCTATGCAAAACAGACCATTGATTTCGTGAAGTATTGTAGAAAGCAAATGAACATTAATATAGTTGTTATTACTGATCTAGAATCAAGTCCAATCATAGAGGATAGTGATGCTTACTTGATAGCCGTTCAAAGTAAGAACAGATACAGTATTATTCCTGCTCTCACTCTGATGGAATCACTAATCATAGACTTAGGAAAGAATCAGCCCAATTCTGTAGAAAAAATATCAAGGTTGAATCAAATTCATCGCGAGAATGACATAACAACATTATTAGATCAACTAAAATTAATATGCATACTCCAGATAATATCCAAATAACTCACGCCCATCTTCTCAGGATCCACCGTCAACGCCGTCAGCCCCCTATTCCGACTTGCTGCCTTCCAACTTCCCCGAAGTCTCATAATACCGCGCAAAAGCAGCCCTGCGCTGCGCCACTCGCTCATCAAGCAGTCCAACTGCCCACGCTGGCAACAATATTACTCATCCGATCATTATAGCCGACCTCGCTTTGCTAATAGTGCAGCGCCGGCTCCCCCTCCTGGGTCGCCAAAAACCGCGCCCGATCCAATGCGGTCATCCACCCAACATCAACGTTCAGGCGTTCTTGATTTAGCGGTAACAGTTTGCAATTAGATGAAAAATTGTTGTATACTACAGATAGTAAAGGCATATTTTTAAAAAGACCGTGGTGCTGGTACACCAACGGCCTCCCAATAGAACGCATCCTTCAGGGATAAGCGTTCACGCATGTTGCATGAAGTAGTTACCCAGAGGTGGCATTCTCACGGGGTAGCTACTTTTTCTTTCTGTTGGAATTCGATGCTATAAAGTAGACGAGCGTAGACACAGCTACGCAAAGCATCAAGGCTTCATACACAGAAATGGAGGATCACCCCCCTTCTGTCCGTGAACAACGAACGGCCGCAGACACGAAGGTTGAGAGGTGAACGCTACCCCTGAGAATCTCGTTCTATTGTTAACTCTATTATACTATGAGCAAACGTAAAAAATAGTTTTATTACAATCCTCTATTTCTGTTATGGCTAGGTAATTAAGCGTCTCAACACACCTATCACCCTTTCCATCTCCTCCTCCGTCATATTCGACCCAGAAGGCAAACACAGCCCATACCGGAACAACTCCTCCGACACACTCCATCCTTCCTCATGCGGATAATACTCCGCACCTTCAAACAATGGCTGCAAATGCATCGGCTTCCACACAGGCCGCGCTTCAATATTTTCTTCACCCAACGCTTCGATAATATCCAAGTGCGTGACCCCTGCTTCCCCGGGATCTATCGTCAACGCTGTCAGCCAGCGATTAGACGTCGTACCTTCTAACTCCGGCATAAACGCAACGCCACGGAGACCCCCCAACGCATCATAATAACGCTGAAAAACACCCCGACGTTGTTCCACTCGCTGATCGAGGACTTCCAACTGCCCACGCCCAACACCGGCAACGATATTGCTCATTCGATAATTAAAACCAACCTCGCTGTGCTCATAATGAAGCGCCGGCTCCCGCGCTTGCGTAGCCAAAAACCGCGACCGATCCAACACTTCCACATCATTCGACACGAGCGCACCCCCGCCTGAGGTTGTAATGATTTTATTCCCATTAAACGAATACACGCCAAAATCGCCGAAGGTCCCGCTTTTCTGCCCTCGATACTCACTCCCCAACGATTCCGCAGCATCCTCAATGACCGGCACACCATACCCTCGGCAGATGTCCATCAACGTATCCATCCGCGCACTCTGCCCATACAAATTCACAACAATAACAGCTTTTGGCAGCACACCACGATCACTCGCATCCCCGAGCGCCCGTTCCAACGCCCCAGGAGACATATTCCACGTCGCAGGCTCGGAATCAATGAACACTGGCCGCGCACCTTGATACATAATCGGATTGGCTGTGGCCACAAACGTAAGCGAAGAACAAAAAACAACATCCCCCGCCCCAACGCCAAGCTGCCGCAATGCCAAATGAATCGCCGCCGTTCCGGAGCTAAGGACAGACGCGCCGGCAACACCATTGTATTCCGCCAACGCTTTCTCAAATGCCTGCACGTTGTTTCCCAGCGGCGCGATCCAGTTCAAGTCGAACGCTTCTTGTATGTATTTTTGTTCGTTTCCGCTCATATGAGGCGCAGATAAAAAAATACGGTCTTGTTGTTCTGACATAATAACATCCTATCTCTATTTATCATTCTTCATCGTTCGCGGGAACGCCTGGGCTAACGTACCATCAGAAATATTGAATATAACATCGACACCCACCGCTTCATTCCTCCACAACCATTCCAGATATCAACACGTATCCAGTCTAATGCTATTGTACCAAAATATAATGAGCATGACTGATAGATTTTATTTATCTCCATAAAAATTCGCATATATAGTTCATATGAATGAAAGGACGGCGCCGCGCCAAAAAACTTTTGGCACCTTATGATTCGTTAAACTATTAGAAAACTTAGCCTATCGCCCCTTAATGGCGAAAGCCTTAGTTTGTGAGGATGCCTACAATAACTTGTATTTGCTGTCGTTCATGTTCGATTTGTTTTGCCAATTCTACAGAATTCAGCACGTTTTCTTCACCGGACTTCATGCTGTGCATTTAAGGGGAGGGGTCAGTTTCATGAGCTCTGCGTGCGTCAGATCCTCTTCTCTGTCTATTTTATGAATGGGATTAATCCTTTTCCCCACTCGGTCAATCACCCTTCCACCCTCCGCCTCCGACATTTCCCTAATTGTTATAGTTCTCCGTTTTTTCGGACACAATGGAAGTAAATCAGATAGCCTTATGTAAAAGATTGCATATGGTATGGGGTGTATCTATGAAGGAAAGAGAGAGGCGTTTTGAGCAGAATAGGAAAAAGTTAAAAGAAAAACAGAAAAAGCGAAGGGAAGAAATTGAAAAATCCAGGGCAAAAACAGCAAAGCTCCAAGCAAATCTCAGAAAGAAACTCATGGAAGAATAAGTTTCTTTTTAATGAGATAAAAAAGCCTCGTTATATTTGAGGCTTTTTGTTCGTACTATTGTCCTGCTAACTCTTTGATTCGTTTTTTAAACGCTTCTGTTTTCTTCTTGCTTTGTTCCAGTTCGTATTTCCTTTCTTCTTGACGTCGTTCAATCATTTTTTGTGTTTCTGATTTTTCTCTTCGATTGCGAATACTATTTTTCCGGGTTGTTGTCATAGGAACACACCCTTTCGCTATTCTTATAGACTATATTTTCTGTTCATCTTAATTAAGTTACAGTGAGCCTCAATGACTTGATGAAAGTTCAGCTCCGAGAGCAAAGCTTGTCCTTCTATTGTATCTCCTTGCCTTAAGATATTCAACTCACCATCCTTCTCCTTTGAGCCCTTGTAGAAGGTTACTATCCAACGTTCATTTGAAGCGTGAATAAAAACACAATATGAAATCCCTATTTCGCTTTCATAAATCCCGCCAGAATGAATGCTGTTGAATTGTTGCCTTGCTATACTATTTTCATCGGTAACATAGACTCTATTCGGTATATCTCCTCTGGGATAATATTGATACAGCAAATGTAATTCTTCACCGTTCTTATCAATACGGAATACAGTGTAGTGAAAATTCAAAAGATATAAGTGCTCAAAATCCAGCTTTTTCACCTCAATAAGGCTAAAATTTTCAGAAAGGTTTTTAACGAAATCACTTAACATGACGACATTTGATTCATTGCCTTCAAGTAGCTTTACATACCTATCTTTTTCATCTTGTAACTCATCGGTTCTTTTTGTAACTTCTTGATAAATTGCTTTTACAGCTTTATCCCCACTGTTTCTCATCATATAATCAATGGTTGAAGAAAGGGATGATTCGTCATCTAAGAAGGGTTCGATAATATTGTACTCATTGCTCCGAATTCTTCTGTAGGCATCAATGTGAAAAAAATAGTCATTTTTCCAATTTGTCATTTGAACCAATGTGTAACCCACGGTCAAGAGGTACCACCCCAATAGAATAACCACCCAATAAGTCATAGTATCTGTGATGTAATCTTGTATTGGAAGTACAGATGAAAGTGCCGGTACAGCTGCTAAAAAAGCTAGTAAAATGGTGATGGTGTTGATAACTGGCGTAACTTTAATTCTCGATTTTCCCAAAATCACCAAATTCAAAAGTTGTTTTAAAGGATAATAAACCAAAAGTGGCAACCACATGCGTTCCATTCCTCGCTTGTTTTTCACAACACGATAATTACTTTTCGAGGTTTCTATTAATGGGCTCAGATGCTCTTTTAAATGGTACATTTTATGATCCAAATTAGGCTCGTTACACATAGGCAAGCCTCCGATTTTTCTACATTATAACACATATGTTCGTGTTTTGTAATCGGAAACATGATAAGTTGAACAATTCTTCAGTTTAGTTTGATGTTCATAGCATTATCATATCACATCATGGATCAAAAATACAAACATTTGTTCTATTATATATATTTCAATTTCCCCTATACTGCTAGCCAACCCACAACCTTCTGGTGCTCTTATCAATCGGGATGCTCGGGCTAAATCAGGCCGCACATTGCAAGCCTCTATATCCTCGTATGTTCGATCACCGGCACACCATACGCCGGCAAATGTCCAGCAGCATATCCATGCTTTGGTCGTATAAATCCACAATAATGACAGCTTTTAGGCAGCTCATCCCTATCACTTGCCTACCCCAGCGCCCATTCCAATGTCCAGTGCAACATATTCCACGTCGCGTGTTCGAAGTCAATGAACACTGGCCGCACGCAATTGATACTTTATTGGATTGGCACTGGCCACAAACGTAAGCGAGGAACAAAAATAACATCCGCACACCTACATCAAACTGTCGCAATGCCAAATGAATCACCGCTGTCTCGGAGCTAAGTACGGATGCACTAAAAGAATGCATTATTGTTGTTTAGATCTTCTCTATTTTACAGTTCTTCATCGGACCGTCACCAATATTCATTCGAGGAAATTTATCAGCAGTACACACCGTTAGTCTATGGGATGCTTAAACGACTCCATATTCACAGCAATCATGAGGACTTTGTGCAGGCAGGATATGTAGGGCTTTGGCTTGCGTACCAACATCACGATGGTGAAAAGGGACCTTTCCCCCCTTATGCTTTCGTTCGTGTCAGTGGAGAAATGTTGACGATGCTGAAGAAGGATGCCAATTATTACGATCGGCATGCTTTTAGTTACGATGATCCGGAGCCTGCTCAAGTGCGCATAGAGACAGAATCCTGGATGCCAGATTTAGACACCTTAGCCCCTTACTTGAACATGCTATCCGACCGCGAACAACGCTGGGTCATCGAGCACGCCGTGCATGCTCAGCCCCCGCGCACGATCCGAAATTGTTGAAGATAAAAAAATGCATTGTTGTTGTTTAGATTATAATGGAAATCCCTATTCTATTTAAGTTAATTCACCAGTTTTGCGGGTACGCCAAGCTAACCCTTCATCAAGAATACGATCAATAACAACGGACCGAGCTCCCACGCTTCTTCATTCATCAACAGTATTTCGGAAATCGACACGCGCCCAATGCTTAACTTCGACAAAAAACGCCAAAATCCTGCTTAAATTTCTGTAGATACTGAATGGTTAAAAAAAGAGCTGAAAATCAGCTCCTTCATTTTTCTTCCTGTAATTTTTCAACTTCCTCAAGGTCTAACCCAGTTTCTTCAGCAACTTCTTCAGGGCTTATTTTTTTCCTCAGCATCGCTTTTCCTAATTTTCTCGTGTTTTCATCAACAGCTTGCTCAATTTCCTTCTCAATAATCCTTCCTACCTTCGTCATGCTTAACCACTCCCTTATTTTGGTAGAAAACTCATCGTCCACAAACTTATCCCGGTGGTAAGCGCCCGTAAAACTCCCGCTTCAACCCCGTAAGCGGGAGATAACGGGCGACTAACACCCCGATTGGTTCAACTAACCATCAGAGGAAAACCACCTCTGATGGAAGTTTCACTGTATCAGTTGCTGTCAGTATACCCGCAATAACTTGAACTTGTTCCCGTTCGTCCGGTATATTCTTTGCCAAACTGACGGATTCCCGTGTCATTTCTTCGCGAGACTTCGTGCTGTGCATTAAAGGAAGCATGCTCAATTTCGCGAGTTCCTCACGGGTTAATTCTTCACCTCTTTTTATTTTCTTATCTTCTCCAAGATCACGTCTCCGTTATGCTCACTAAGCAGAACAGCTCTTGACTGAATCCCTACATCCCCGGCGTTCAGGCGCTCCCCTACGCTGGCCACATCGCTCGTATATATGACTACAAGACGAATGGCTCTGACCACTTTTTCCTCTTGATATTCTCGATCTAAAATTCGCTGGGCGTAGTCGAGATATTTGATATGGTTTTCGTCGATACGATTGTTGCTCTCATACTCCAACATTAGGACAGAGTCATCATCCAAAAGAAATTGTGTATCCGAACGTCTTTCATCAGCTCGAACTTTCGGCATGGCCGTCGGTAATAAATTTCTGATTTTAGGCAATCCTTCAATGCCAAAAGCATCCAACGTTGCATCTTTGTAAAGTTCACCCAAAAACTTAAACAGCACATCTTTATTATGATATGAAATGCCTTCTGCCATAATTTTCTCTCCTTCATTTAAAGGGAACATTAGTTTGTTTTTATAACATTATCATATCATACCAAGGATTAAGAAGCAAACATTTGTTCTAATAATTATATGTTTTACTCGCTACGCAGAGATTCCGCTGCATCAGTATCCCCCTCACCTACACCAAGCTGCCACAACGCCAAATGAATTGCCGTCGTCCCGACGTTAAAGTACGGATATGCTAAAAAAATACATGATTGTTGTTTAGACAACATATTGGCATCCTCCATGATGTAAACGACTTCTCCGGTTTTACGACTTCCACCAAGCGAACGTTTCATCAAGAATATAGTCTATAACAACGGACCCAGCTCCCACGCTACCCTATTCAATCACTTAATCCTTATATCTTTACCTTTCTGAATATTTTTACTTATTTTTGCTCATATCCTGCTATATTTATAATACCTACGAATCTATATGTAAAAGGATGGTGCCGTTCCTGGGAAGGAACTACCGTGAATCCTGGATGTCAGACGTAGACACCTTAGCTCCTTACATGAAAATATTATCCGACCGTGAACAACGTTGGGTCATCGCGCACGCCGCGCATGATCGCGGCCAAGTACAACGTTTCCGTCGAAACGGTGAAAGGCCACTTATTCTTCAAATCATTAAAAATTCCGATTTTCATGTATATAAACGAGTTCTAAAACCGAAGATGATGAAAAAAGGTGAGTGGGCTTGATTGAAATATGATGATTTCAATAAAAGACGGAAAAAGAAGCTTGAAAAGCAAAAGGAGAAACAAAAGCAACACGCATACAACTTGAAAGAAGCAGGAAAACACATAAACAAGAGCAACGATAAACCCCATTAAAAGGGGAATCTTTGCTCTTTATCTGTAAATTTTTTCTCTTTTTCTATTATGATCCTGAATCTTTTTTTCGTTTTTAACTTTGCGATCTTGCTTTAGCTGGGCATATGTTTTTACGTTTCTTGAACTTACAGATTTATCAGTATAAACAGCTTTCTTTTTGGTCATGAGAACCCCTCCATCAAATTTTATCGGAGCCTATTAAATCAAAGAGCACGAGAAGTAACTTTCTATAACCTTCTACTGCAATTATACCTTCATCATTATCATTCAACAAGTCATCAACATGCCCTTTTTCATGTAGTTTGACTACCCAATCAGATCTATCATCCAATGTCATTAACCAGAGAACGGTATTTTCTTCAGACTGTATTAAAAATTCTCCCTGTCTTAGACGACCTAAATTTTCTCCTTCAAATTGAATGATATCAGCAGCGATTTCTGACTTAGACACCCCATGACGTAGTCTATATTTGAATGTATTTGTGCTGTCATGTTCTAATTTATAAAAGCTAAACTTAGCATTTAATTCTGCACTACTTGCTGAATACCCGTTTTCTATGAAATGTATAACATTCCGATGAATTAAATTCAATAGGCGATGCAGAAAATCAATTTCAGCGAAGAGAGTCGTTTTATCTTCTAGAGCTTCTTCTAAATCTGAATCAATCTCTTTACTTTTTTCTAACCGCTTTTCAGTATCCCTGTGAATTTGTCGTTCTCTTTCAATTGATTCATCGCTATTCCTTAAAACACACTCTTTAACTTTCACAGTAGCATCATACACGAAGTCTTTCTCGTTACTCAAGGCTGTAAGTACTTTATATTCCAAAGGATTATATTTTTCGTACATCTCCTTAGTAAAGTCAGCGTTTTCAATGTTACTCAATTCTAAACCAACAACATGGCTAGAGAACCTGTACAATCCCCATATGATAATTACTAAAGGTACAATCATACTAACTGCCAACACTGGTAGAGGCAAGTCTAACAATGCTTCCCTTAGATTAACATAAACAGTTTTATCACCAAATATGGTTCCGAAACCGATTGCAATAAAAGGTGTGGCTATAAATGCGATAACTCCAAAGACGACTCTAACGGTAAAAATGTAATGGTAAAGCTTTTTCCAATTTAATTTTCTCCTATGACTTTTATCAATCCATTCTTTTCCATCTTTAAATTTATTAACTAGCTCGTTCAATTCTTTCTGATAAGTGCGTAAGAAATCTATTAAATCAGCTTGTTTCATATATAATATACCCCCTTATGGCAACAGCTAAGCACGGATATCTATACAAGAAAAAGAGGAGGACTATCGATTCGCTATAAGCTCTCAACAGTTGACCGAGCTTCCAATTAGAGATTCCGTCACATCTATGATTCCCTTGTAAATTAGGGAGTACAAGTTTATAATAATGCGGTGTTTCCGACGCATGAAACAACTTCTGTCTTTGATACCAGTGGTTACTTTAATTACTTAGCACTATTCGACAAAAATGTCTAAAGTCCTGCAAAAAATAATATTTATTCTTTAGAGTATGCAATGCTGAGCAAGGCTCATCACATAGCTTCTTATAGATACCCATTCTCTGATAGATAGAGTAGCCACTTTAACCAACCGAGGGTCTTCACTTCGACAATAAGCCCTCTATAGCTTCAATATCTCTCCCCAACCCCTCCTCCGTCATATTCGACCCAGAATGCAAACACAACGGCTTCCACACCAGCCGATCCTCAATATTCTCCGCACACACCACGCTCACTCGCACCCCCCAGCGCACGTTCCAATGCGCCTGAACCGCAACGCCATGAATGAGGATTAACAATGCCACAGCAAATTGATTCAAATTCCGTTAATGAAGCATGGATAATCGTTCAAAGTTATTACTAATATTTACCCCTTTACATTTTGGGTGCTTTCCAATAGTAATAATTTCATCCTATTAATACTATTATAGCAATAATTACTAGCAATACGAATGAATTTTATCCATGTAACAGAATATGAAAATGAGCACAAATCAATTCACTAACAGTCCATTATAAAGAGTGCTACAATAGAGACATAGTATAGAAAGGAGTAATAATCTATGAAAGCAGCTGTCATCTACGGGGAAAAAGAACTAAAAGTTCAAGATATTGATGTGCCTGAAGTTACAGATGGTAAGGTAAAGGTCAAAGTTGAATGGGCAGGGATATGCGGAAGTGACCTTCATATCTACCATCATGGTGCCATCCTCTCCGATGAAGAACATCCGTTGAGTGGTCGAAAACCACCAGTAGTGTTAGGCCATGAATTTGCCGGAACGGTAACAGAAATTGGCAAAAATGTGTTCAATGTAGCGGTGGGTGATAACGTAGCTATAGAACCTTTACTTTACTGTGGAACCTGTGAAATGTGTAAAAAAGGGAATTATCATATATGTGAAATCTCGAATACTGGTTCTTTAGGGGTCAACGATGATGGGGGATTTGCTGAATATGTTGTCACAGATGCCTACCATATATATAAATTGCCACAGAATGTAACCCTTGAAGAAGGAGCTCTCATTGAACCAATGTCAGTTGCCCACCATGCTGTTAAAAGAAGTGGCTTAAAAGTTGGTCAAAGTGCAGCAATTTTTGGTGCTGGGCCCATTGGTCTACTCACACTACTGTCCGCTGAAGCAGCTGGTGCTTCGGAAACGTTTGTCATTGATGTTTCTCAAGAGCGATTGGATAAAGCAAAAGAAATGGGGGCCACTTATACGATCAATCCTACACATGAAGATGCTGTTGATAAAATTATGCAGATTACAGGAAAAGGCGTGGATGTTGCATATGAAGCTGCTGGGGCTCAGCCTACATTTGTAAGTGCCATTCAGAGCCTAAAACGTGCTGGTACAATAACAGTGGTGGCAGTGTTTGGAAACGAGATCACTTTTGATTCCAATATTATGTTTGGAAAAGAAGCAAGTATGCAATGGAGTGCTGCCTATCCTAATAGTTTTTCTGAAGTGATTAATCTGATTTCTAGCGGGAAGCTGGATGTAAAGCAGGTCATCACTAAAAGGATTAAACTGGATGACATTGTTAAAGACGGCCTCGATCTACTTGCTGAAGATAAGAGCCAGGCAAAGATCCTAGTAAGTCCAAACTGAACGACTACCGGCTAAAACCATAGTAAGACGATCCAGGAACACAAATCCAACCATAGATAGTGACAATCATCCAAACTAAATGGTTCCAGTCATCAAAAACCGATGATTGGAACCATTTTAATTTATTCTTTACTGGCTTTGAGTCTCTACTTAATTAGTAAAACACCCCTAAAAGCTCACTTTTACTTTGCAAATAATTTTTCAACATAGGATTTATCCATTGGTTTTGTGAAGAAACTAATAACGATAATTAGGGTGGTTGAAACAATAGTGGCAACACCTGCTGCAGCCCATGGCACTAGAAAAAGTTCACTCCCCATCCCTAAGCCAACAACAAATGTAAGAATTATGAATGTGAGAAACCCTGCGACACTACCAATTTCGGCAGCAGTACGAGTGACTCCTTTCCATAGGCTCCCAATAACCATAGCAGGGATGACACTCCCGGTAAATAAACCAATACCCAACCACATTAACTGTGTAATAAAATCCGGTTCATTCTGAGCAATGAAAATTCCTGCTATAACAATAATTGGGATGGACACTCTTTGAAACACTAAGGCTCGCTTATCTAATACAGCATCTGAAATTTTCTTTTTTCTCCACGGAACAATAGTATCCCTGTAAATATCTACTGCAAGCGCTACAGCTACTACTAAAAATAAACCTGCTGTAGTGGATAATATTGCTGATAATATGCCAATCATTGCTATTCCTGTCAGCCAGTTAGGCAATAGATCTACAAGTAAGTGTAGAACGGCTGTATCTGGAGCGACGTCCGGGAAGAGAATCCTGCCTCCAAGACCTCCAACCAACATAATTAAGCCCAAAATACTTAACCCGAAAAAACCCCATAATAGTGCCTTAGAAACATTTTTTTCATCATCTAGTGCCAACCATATTTTTGATAACTGAGGACTTAGACCAAATAATCCTAAGGAAATGAAAATTACAATACCCGTAAAAGGACCAAACATAGGATCATTAAAAACAACACTTGAACTTAACATAGGATCGATTTCAGTCAATGTTCTGTCAATTGTACCTATCCCACCAACATTCATCACTACGACAGCAGCTATTAGGATGCTTAAAAAAAGCATAATTAGTCCTTGTACAAAACTTGTTAAAATTTCTGCATGAGAACCACCTATTGTAATATATGCTGCCATTATAATTCCACCTATAATAACCCCGGTCAAATAGTCAATCCCCATCGACTCAACGAAAACCAATCCTATTCCAGCAAATTGACCTGCAATGTAAAAAATGCTAAAGATAGCAGCAAGTGCTGTTACTACCCGTAGTAATGGACTTTGAAAACGTATCGCCATAAAATCTGCCATTGATTTGGCTTGAGCATTTTTCCCAATTCTAGATAATAGAAATGCAGAGGTTGCCCATGCAAGGGCAATCGCTGAATAACTTCCCATTGCATACCAAAGCCCTGGCCACCCTTGATCGTATACAAATCCTGGATTACCTAAAATTGCAGCAGCACTACCGGTAGTTGCGGTAAGTGCAATACCGATAACAAAAGGTCCATATGCCCGAGGTGCTGTTGAGAATTCAACTGCACTGTTTGTCTTTTTTAAGCCCCGAATTGAAATATAGAACATAATAATAATAAATATTACAAAATAAATCGTGGTCCATACAGTCAAACTCATGCTTATCTCACTCCCTATATTTCTATACATTAAGAGTTTCATATTAACCTTTTATGTTTCATTATTATTCTCTGATCTACTATCTAATCTTTGTGCAAAGTGAATTGCAAATAAGACAACCCAGCCAAGTGCCCAGAATCCCATCCATAACCAAAACATGATACCCAATATAAACCCTCCGTTCTATAGCCCGATAATCCTTATTAGCTATATTATTAACATTTGAAGCATCTTACTAAAATTTGTAATAGTTATAATTTTAAACATTCATATCAACATTATACTCGGTCTATTGTGAGTACACTACTAGTTGCTTACTGGTTTAAAATAGTAACATTCATTTTTTATGTCTTCGAGTACGACAAAGTCATTGATTTGTACATCTTCACCTATGAATCTACCCGTTACATTGAGTCCATCTAATTGAATAAGGACGACATAATATGGAACCTGGTCGGCAAATTGTTTTGGAGCCGTGTGTATTTTTGTGTAAGAGTAGATGGTGCCTTCTCCCTTTATTGTTGTTAACTCTAAGTCATCTGATAAACATATTGGACATTGGAGTTTGCAGGAATGTAATACTTCATGGCACTTCTTACACTTTTTCACTGGAATATCCATTCTCTACGCCCCTTTTTTACCAAAAATATGAACAACAGAATATGCTCCTGTTCCACCCAAATTTTGTGATAGGCCGATGTTTGCATGTTCTACTTGGTTGCAAGCTCTTTGATTAAGTTGATCAACGATTTGAATGATTTGGGCGATTCCAGTCGCCCCTATTGGATGCCCTTTAGACAATAAACCTCCGCTTGTATTCACAGGCACCATTCCTCCATGTTTAGTCAATCCTTTTTCAACCGCTTCCCAGCCCTTTCCTTTGTCAAAGAAACCGAGTTCTTCAATTGCTATAATTTCAGTCATAGAGAAACAATCATGCAATTCGATTACATCTATATCTTTCGGCCCTAATCCAGCCGCCTCATATGCTTTATTAGCGGACTCATTCGTAGCTGCAATATGCATCATGTTATCGACTTCTTGCATTACCGGGGTGCCTGAAGCTTGTCCAGAAGATAGAATTTGGACGCCATTTTTTCCTCTTTGTATAACTACAGCTGCTGCCCCGTCGGAAATAGGAGAACAGTCAAAAAGTCCTAGTGGATCGGTAACTGGTCGTGCATTCATGATCTCCTCTAGAGTTGTATTTTTCCTAAATTGTGCAATCGGGTTAAACCTAGCATAATTGCGATTTTTTAGTGCGACCATAGCCAAATGCTTCTTCTCTGCTCCAAATTCATGCATATATCTGTTTGCTACCACTCCAAAAAAACCTGGAAACGTCAATCCTGATACTTGTTCATTTGTTTCCCTGTCCATGGCGTTATTAATAGCATGTGTCACTGTTTCGGTATCCTGATTTGTCATCTTTTCCGCTCCTGCTACCAGAATGGTATCGTATTCTCCAGCCTTCACAAGTTGATAGGCATGACGAAATGCAAGACCCCCGGAAGCACAAGCACCTTCCATTTTTACAGATGGAACATTGCCCAACCCTAGCTCATTTGTAAGAATAGAACCTAAGATTTCCTGATTAGCAAGCTGTCCAGCAGTGAAGTTCCCCACAAATACGGCATCTACCTTGGGTTTGCCCGCTTCAAGTATTGCTTTTCTGCTGGCTTCCACTAACATTGATTTGATCGTTTCATCTTTTTTCCCAAAAGTTGTGATCCCTCTGCCAATAACAGATACGTCGGACATACCATCACCCCTTTAACTTTAAAATGTACAAACAAAAATGAATTATATTGACCCATGACTCACTTTAGTTAACTTGCCTATTAGAATTTTGCCAATAGGCTTTTCTCAATAATTTTTTATCAATCTTTCCATATGGTGTGAGAGGTAATTCCTTTATGAATTCTATTGATTTTGGAACTTCATATTTAGCCAGTTTTGTTTTGCAATGATTAATGATTTCTGCCTCAGTAATATTTTCTGAATGGCTTACGACAAATGCTTTAATTGATTCACCCCATTTTTCATCCGGTACACCAATAACTGTAGCTTGTTTTATTGTTTCATGTTCAAAAAGAACTTTTTCCACTGCGGTAGTATAAACATTAAAGCCGCCTGTTATGATCATATCTTTTTTTCTATCAACCAGATAAATGTACCCGTACTCATCTTGATATGCCATATCTCCTGTATATATCCACCCTTCCTTAATGGTGTCGTCAGTTTCTTCGGGTAAATTCCAATAACTAATCATCATGTGAGGACCTTTTGTTATTAATTCTCCAACTTGATTAGGAGCACATGCTTCGTCTCGTTCGTTAACAATTTGTACCTCTGACATAATAATACTTCTGCCACATGAGGATAAACGATGCTCTGAACCATTTAGTGCCTCCTCATGTTCCTTTTTGGTCAATACTGTTGTTTGATTAATGATTTCTGCTTGAGAATATATTTGCGTCAAAATTGGTCCGAAGGTTTCAATTGCATCTTTCACTCGACTTTGTGCCATCGGTGCTGCCCCATAAACTATTGTGTTTAAACTGTTAAGGTCATATTGCTTTAGATGCGGATAGTCGAGCAGCATGTAAATCATTGTTGGCACTAAAAATGCAAAGGTAATTCGTTTGTTCTCAACGATTTCACAAAAGCGCCTTGGGTCAAATCCTTTTTCGATATACTGTTCTCCCCCCCTTAACATTCCAGGCATAATAAAGTATCCGGCTGAATGTGGTAAAGGAGTAGTGTGAAGTAGGATCGCTCCTCGTTCAATTTCTAATTCGTAGGTTTCGCTATATACGATAGAGAGAATCGTTTTATGCGTATGCAGGACACCTTTTGACTTTCCGGTAGTTCCACCAGTATACATGATGGTTACATAGCTATCGGGATTTATTTGAGGTTTATGATAACTAGTTGAGACATTGGCCATCTTTTCTTTAAGCACTGTTTCATTTAAAGTGATGCACTTATGTTCTATTGGCAACTTTTCTTGATTTTCAAGTAATGACTGATGATAAATTAATAGTTTTGAATGAGAGTCATGAATGCGATACAGAACCTCTTCTTTATTCAAATAAGTGTTCATAGGAACACGTACTGCGCCAATCTTAGCAATTGCAAATTCTGCAACAACAAACTCAATGCTATTTTCCATCCATAACGCTACTCGATCACCAACTTTAATATCGAGAGTTTGTAACAAATTTGCAAGCTTGTTAACTTCATTGCCAAGCTCAAGGTACGTAATAGAGCGATCGGAATCATTCAACGCTATTTTGTCGCGATGGTGGGTTACAAGTTTATCGAACACTTGATCAATTGTTTTTTCTAACATGATTAATTCCTCCATATCATTAAAAATTTTTCTTGGCAGACTTTTTACTCGCTGGAGAAACTATAAGTTATTTGTGTAGCTATAATTTCACATAGATATTAGGGTGATTCTGAACAAGCTTTTCTCAATAAATCTAAATGAGTATCGTCAATAATCCAGATAATGTTAGCGCTTTCAGAAATATATTAAAAAGTTTCCAAAATCAGCAGTTCCAGCGAATATCCATTAACAAACTATGGATTAATCCAAGTGTAGCCATAGCTGTTATTTCCCATGTGTAATTACATTGAACTCGAATTCTAAAAAAACCAGTGTAATAATCAACCTCAGACTGCGTAACCGGTTACATTACCAATATCACTCTCCGCACTAGTGCTAGGTTGACAAGCTTGGCATTTTTATTCACTATAGAAGTGAGAATTTAGACTTCGTTCTAGAACATAGTCTAATTTTATATCAGCCATATAATTCTGTCAATAAAAAATGAGGTGAACTTTTTGGCTAGAGGTTACAAACAAGCTCGGGGAGAAAAAACAAAAAAAGAAATTCTAGAAGTTGCTTTACAGTTATTTAGTGAGAGTGGATATACTAAAGTAACTGTTGAGGATATCGTTAAAAAGAGTAAAACATCAAAAGGATCCTTTTACGCACATTTTGGATCTAAATATGAAATCTTTCTGGAAAAATTTAAAGAAATCGACGGTTTTTATGAATCACGAGTAAAAGAAATCCCGACCCACATTCCAGCCAAAGATAAAATTGTATTGTTTATTAAAGAACAAATGACATTTATTGCAACGGAACTTGGCTTGGATTTAATGCGGGTCATCTATAGTAACGCACTCACAAATAATCCACATGATTATTTCCTCGATCACCGGCGACCATTATTCCTAATCCTACGGAATTTTGTTGAGGAGAGCATTAATAATGGAGAGTTAAATGAAGATTTAACAAGCGATGAAATTATTAGAATTATAAACAGTGCAATGTTTGGCGTAATATACCAATGGAGTATGAGCAATGCAGGATTTAAATTAGCAGATGAAAGTGAGAAATTATTTAAAACAATTGTAAAAGGATTATAATATATATTAATGAGTATTTATTTCGAATGGTACTATGAAGGGACGAATACAGAGTGCATTACAACGTGTGAAAAAACTGGCCAAATGATTGAGGAAAAAACCGTCATTCACATGGTCCCAATAACTCAAGTTTACTTCCTGTCCCCGTCATGTTATGGGAACATACCCCCTTGTATTCCTATTGTCATACTGTTTGGCATGCCCATTAAGTATACAGGAGGTAGTGAATTGGTAAAGGCTTCCGCAATAAGTGATAAATCTCTCCGCACTTAGTGGTGAAAGCGATTGCAAGGGTGATACAAACTGAAAGCAATACTCACAACAATTTATCGATGTGAATCAAGCATCTGTCCTTGATTGGGCAGATGCCGCAGGGATGCATATTTTAACGACGGTTCAAAGCATATTGGCTTCTTATAAGACAGAAAAACAAGGACTCAAATCCTGTCTGGGTTAATGAAATTAGGCGATAAGCATTCGATTGAACGCGTGAAAAAGCATGCGTACGAGCTTTATCCTACACACCCAGACCGACACTAAAAAGTATTTAAACGATAATGAAGACGGGTCAAGATAAGCTGCCTAACGATGATTTATCAACGCATCATTTAAAGAAAAAACGGAGAGCTCCTTTGGATTTACTCGCGGAGCTGTTTATTATGGAGAGGGAAATAATGACAAATGAACGTGCATTATCTAAATTAAACGACATGCGTATGGCCGCCATGGCTGAAACGCATAGAGAACAGATAAGAAATCCCGACTATCAAGAGATACCCTTCGAATGCAGGTGAATACTCCTTCCATCCCCATTTCAATGAGATGCAGCGGAAGGGGTGTAATGTGAAGAAGTATCCCCTTACTCCGCGAGTAACATTTTCGAAATTACAAGACGTTGGATTTCATTAGTACCTTCATAGATTTGCGTGATTTTCGCATCGCACATATATCGCTCGACCGGGTATTCCCGGATGTATCCATTTCCACCAAAAACTTGTACAGCTTCTGTTGTGACCTCCATAGCTGTGTCAGCCGCGAAAAGTTTCGACATCGCAGATTCCTTCCCGTAGTCAAGCCTCTCTTGTTCACGCCAAGCCGCTTGGTACGTTAAAAGGCGGGATGCTTCAATTTTTGTTGCCATATCAGCGAGTTTAAAGCTGATGCCTTGTTGATTGCCGATGGATGTTCCAAATTGATGACGTTCTTTTGTATAAACGATTACTGCATCAAGGGCGCCCTGAGCAATCCCCAACGCTTGCGCTGCGATGCCGTTACGTCCCCCGTCCAACGTTTTCATCGCAATTTTAAACCCTTGTCCTTCGTCGCCTCAACGATTCGCTTTAGGCACGCGGCAGTTTTCAAGGCGCACTTCCGTTGTTGGCGAAGAACGAACCCCCATCTTTTCTTCTTTCTTTCCGACAAAAAAACCGGGATAATCTTTTTCCACGATAAATGCGGTAGGACCCGTACCCATCATCGCAAATACGACATAAACATCGGCTTCCCCACCGTTCGTGATAAAAATTTTCGTTCCGTTCAGGACATAGCTATCACCTTCGAGAGTGGCAGTTGTCTTCATCTCACCTGCATCGGAGCCTGAACCCGGTTCTGTCAAGGCAAACGCACCGAGCTTATCTCCTTGAGCCAGCGGTTGCAAATACGCGTTTTTCTGATCTTTTGTCCCAAAGGTATAGATGGGCCAACTCGCCAACGAAATATGTGCGGAAAGCGTTACACCCGTAGAGGCGCAAACACGGGATAATTCTTCGATCGCAACGACGTAACTTAAGTAATCGCCGCCAATGCCGCCTTCGTCCTCCGGCCACGGAATGCCCGTAAAACCCAACTTAGCCATCTGATTAAAAAGGGAGCGGTCAAACCGTTCGTCCGCATTCCGTTCGGCGGCCGTGGGCTCAATCTCATTTTTTGCAAAATCTCGAACCATTTTTCGGATCATTTGTTGATCTTCCGTTAATAAAAATGCATTTGTTATTCGACTGCCTTTCTGTTAGAAATTTGTGAAGTACACAATTTGCCCGTGAACCTCGATGCACATACTTTACTGATATAGGTCAATATCCCTTTTCTTTTTTGATCGAAAAGCATTTTTTAGTAACGGAATAAATAGAATCAAAAAAGTAATAAGTATCAATGTTAATGATATCGGTCTTGTAAAGAATATACTTATTCCCTCATTGGACATTAGTAATGATTGTGTTAAATTTTCTTCGAGCATTGGCCCTAGAATGACGGCTAAAACGAGTGGTGCTAAAGGGAAAGAATATTTCCGTAATATATAACCAATTACTCCGAATAAAATCATCAATCCTACATCAAACATACTATTGTTAAGCATGTAGATTCCTATTACACAAAGGATTGCAATTATCGGATTTAGATAAGCATTAATTTTTCGGATCATGAGAGCAAGCATTGGAACCAAAGCCGTATTAACAATCAGTAATAGTATATTTGCTAAAAATAATCCCGCAATGGCCGCCCAAATAATATCGCCAGACTCTTGAAACATTTGTGGCCCTGGTTGTAATCCTAACATTAGTAATGCGCCTAGTAAGATAGCCGTAGTACCTGAACCTGGAATACCTAAACTAAATAATGGGATTAATGCTCCACCTACAGTTGCGTTACTAGCAGCCTCTGGTCCACTTAACCCTTTTGTAGCTCCCTTTCCAAATTCTTCTGGCGTTTTTGATAATTTCTTTTCAACATCGTAAACGAGAAAAGTTGTAATTGTTGCCCCCGCTCCTGGCAAAGCACCAAAGAAAAATCCAATTAACGAGCTGCGGGTTATTGTCCAAAAATCTTTCATTACTTCTCTAAACTTTGGATAAAGATCAGAAAACGGTATCTTTTTGCTCATCTCATCCATATCAATACTATTTTCCATTCGAATAAATACCTCTGACAGTCCAAATACTCCTACTGCGACAACTACAAAATCAATTCCATCCCATAACTGCAAAAAGCCAAATGTATATCTTTCGGTACCACTTAATGGGTCGGCACCTACAACAGCAATTAATAAACCTATTAACATTGCAATTATCGGTTTTAATGGTTTAGCACTTACTAAACCACTCGTGGCAATCAGGGCAAAAGCCATCAGTGCGAAATATTCAGGCGATCCAAAGATTAGAGCCAAATCTGCAATCGGTGCAGTAAGAAAAACTAACCCTATAAACCCAATGGTACCCCCAATAAAAGAAGCAATTGCACTCAAAGTCAATGCATATCCAGCTTTACCTTGTTTAGTAAGTGGGTAACCGTCGAATGTCGTTACTACCGCAGGAGCGTCTCCAGGCACATTCAGTAATATTGAGCTAATACGACCACCATACATAGCCCCTTGATAGATCCCCATTAAAAACAAAAGAGCACTTATCGTTTCCATGCCAAATGTCATTGGTAATAAAATAGCCATTGATGTGATTGAACCAAGACCAGGTAAAGCACCTGCAAGTGTTCCTAACAGAACCCCTATGAGACACCAAATTAATAACTCTGGTTGCAGGATACTCGCGAGTCCATTAAATAAGTCATATAACGGTTGCATTTTTTCCTACCCCAATCATAAGGTTTCAAATATCCCAATAGGGAGCCTTGCATCTAGCCAGGTTTCAAACAGAAGAAATACACCTACTGAAATAGCAGCACTGAATGTAACAGAACGAATTAGGTTATTTCCTTCTATATACCTCAAACTAGTAAATAAAAATAACCCTAATGTAACTATCATCCCAAAAACTTCTATTAAGGGGAGACAAATTAATAATGCTAATAAAAATGCCAATTGTTTATACCTTATCAATCTAGATGGTTTTGTTTCTTCATTTTCTTTATAAGCTCCATTGTAAACTTTCCATACATAAACAATTGCCAGTAAAAACATCGTCCCCGTTACAATTCGTGGAATAAACCCTGCACCTACTACACTAAAATCTGATAGCATCTCGTATTGAAACGATATGATGACAGAAATGAACACGAGGACGAGAAATGTTAAAGAAAAACTACGTTCAGTCAAAATCATACCTCCTAACTTTCACGGATAATTAGAAGCCTTCTTCTTGAACTTGCTCATAAAAATCCCTGTATGCTTCTCCGTCCTCTCGAATTAGTTCTTTATAATCTTCACGATCTTTAAATTCCGGTAAAAGTCCAGCTTCCTCAACATAATCTTGCCAAGTTTCAGATTTAACCATTTCCTTCAGTACCTTTTCCCAATAATCGACATACTCTTCATTCACATCACCGTTTAACCAAAAACCCCTGGGTCTATAATAAGTAACATCAATACCAACTTCTTTTAATGTTGGAATATCTGGAAATTGCTCAGTTCTTTCATCAGTCATTACTGCTAAAGCTTTAATATTACCTTCATCAATATGAGATTCAGCTAATTGAGGCACTACAAATGTTGCATCCGCATCCCCTGCTAACACATTTGTTAAAGCTTCGTTTGAACCGTCCTGAGGTACCATATTCGGCCGATCTTCAATACCATAGGCATCAAATGTTTTTTGCCATCCCCAAGCTTCCATTCCTACAATATTAGTCCCAAGGCTAATTGTTATCGTTTCCGGATCAGCTTTGATGGCATCCAAGAGATCTTCGATCGTGTCATAAGGGGAATTCTCTGGTACTGCAATAATATGATAATCTTGTGCAACTTGAGCAATTGGATTAAAGTCTTCAAGATCCAAATCCGCTGTTTCATTCCATAAACCTTCTGCGAACTCTGGTACAGCCTCAATTGTATATTCATCACTATCATTCAGTTCCCTTAGAGCAAGAGCCCCCCCTGCTCCAGGCATATTTTCTACAAAGAAAGATTGATCAACAATGCCTTCTTGATTTAAAGCTTCTACCATATTTCTAGCTGATAAATCTGTTCCTCCTCCTGCTCCATATCCAACAAGCACTTCAACTGTACGATCTGGATAATCTTCTGATATGGAACCATCACTCAATTGTGCATCATATGAACTAAACGCACCTACTATAAACAATCCAAAAACCAATGTAAAAAATATAAGGGGCTCTTTGATACTCATTCTTTTCCCTCCATTCATTAGACACATTTTGTAACCGTTTCCAATTTAAAGATTAAAATCACTTTGTATTAACCTTCGTACGATCAAAAACGACTCCATTTTCCAAGAAAGACTTGATGTCTTCTTTATCATAACCTAAATCATTAAGAATTGATTCGGTATGCTCCCCGAGTTCAGGAGGGAATGAGCGAATTTTACCCGGAGTTCTTGATAATTGTATTGGAAAACCTAGGGATTTGGTTTCACCGTATCGTTGATGCTTTGTATTAACCACCATATCTCTTTCTTTCACATGTTTGTCATCCAATATCTCTGATAACTTATTTACGGGACCTACAGGAACCCCGATATCTGTAAAAAAATCATCCCATTCCTGCCTGCTTCTTTGTATGAATACATTTTCAAGGAGTGGTATTAACTCATTTCGATGGATGACTCTTCCTTCATTTGTATTAAACCGTCCATCTTTAAGGATGTCGATCCCTATTTTAGCAGTGAATGAATGCCACATATGGTCTCTTGCTATTGCAATGACAAAGTGGCCATCGGAAGCTTGAAAAGCTTGATAAGGAACAATGTTCGGGTGTTCTGTTCCTAACGCTTTGGGATCCTCTCCTGTAGCAAAATAATTACTCGCCAAATAGGTTTGCCAGGAGATAATTGTATCTAGAAGTGCCGCGTCAATCCATTGCCCCTCTCCTGACTTATTTCTTTCCCATAGGGCAGTCATAATACCAAAAGCGGCCCACATACCCGTTCCGAGATCAGCAAATGAATATCCAGCCTTTAACGGTTCTCCGTTTTTTTCACCAGTAACCGACATTAATCCACCCATTGCTTGTGCTAAAACATCATAACCAGGTTTTTTTGAATAACTTCCATACTGCCCAAATCCAGAAATAGATGCCAAGATAATTTTAGGGTTATACTCTTTCATTGTTTCGTAGGATAGTCCTAGGCGTTCCATGGTTCCCGGCCTAAAATTCTCAATAACCACGTCGGCTGTTCTGATCATTTTAAGAAGTACGTCTTTTCCTTGTTCGGTTTTGAGGTCTAAGCTTATACTTTTTTTGTTTCGGTTCACACTTAAAAAATAAGAGCTCCATTCATGGTAATATGGTGGCCCAAATTGCCGTGTGTCATCCCCAGAAGGTGATTCCACTTTTATCACCTCCGCACCTAAATCTGATAACATCATTGTGGCATATGGACCACTAAGTAAACGTGAAAGATCTATAATCCTAATGTCTTTTAATGGCATTTTCAGCACCTCTTTTATCATTATTATAGACTAAAATTTGGGCTACGGTTTTCGGTAAAAGCAGCGACTCCTTCTTTAATATCTGGTGAGAGATATGAATTCAAGATAATCCGGTCAATCTCTTCTTGATCTTTATCCGATTCATTTAAAATGGATTGTATAATTTTTTTAGAACCTTTTATAGATGTTTGTGAACGACCCGATAATAACCTTGCATATTTATATGTTTCATCAACAATTTCATCAGATTTGTAGACTCGATCGATCAGAGCAATATTATAAGCTTCATTTGCTTGAATGAAACGACTTGAAAACAATATATCTTTGGCCCGTGATGCACCCACCACTTGAACTAAACGTTTTGTTTGAGGAACCCCATACACAAGGCCGATTTTAGCTGGGGTTATACCAAACACCCCAGTTTCTGATGAGAATCTTAAGTCACATGCTAAAGCTATTTCACATCCCCCTCCAATACAAGTACCCTCCACCATTGCAATTAAAGGCTTAGGAAAGTACTCAAGTGCATCTCCAGCCAATGTTAAATGGTTATCATAATTCATTGCTCGATTTTCATTACCACGTTCAACAGTAAATTCAGTAATGTCTGCACCGGCAGAGAAAGCGTTGTCATTAATTCCTCTAATAATAACAACAGTAACTTCACGATCATACTCTAACTCTGCTAATATTTTTGGTATTTCCTTCCACATATCAAGAGTAACTGCATTCTTCTTATCTGGGCGATTCAAATAAATGGTAGCAATGTTCTCCGTTTTACTATAAAAAATTGATTGTTCCATTGTTCCCTACTCCTTTAAGTGTATTTCAATAAACAATAGGTGCAAATTACATGCCAACATATCTAACTTATCTAAAATGAGGATAGACAGCGTCTTCAACTAATTTGACCACTTTACTATTTCTTAATTTTTAGGTACGATGTTTCATAATAAAACATAAATTGTTTTATTATGTTACATAAAGGAGTGTTTTACATTTATCCTAAAATTTTAATCACTGGATCTAAACAGTTCTCATTATTGGCTAATAGGTTGTTACAAACGATCAATATACCCGATTGGATAGAATTGGATGTTTCAGAATATCCAATCGAAGCACTAATTGAACATATATCCATTTCTATGACTGAACTCCGGCATAAGTATGAACCTGCTACGATTATACTAAGTGGGGAACAGAGTGCTAAAAGTCTTGAGAAAAGACTTATTAATAATATTGTTATTCCAGTAAAAGTAAGTGAAATGGATATTTTACTTCAGGCCCCCTCTAATAACACTAAAACCGAAACAGCAATTATTAATTACAACACAAATTTAGAAAAAATAGATCAATTAATCTCACGGCTAGGACTTAGTATTAACCAATACTCATTTAGAAACCAAAAAGAAATCCATACTCTTTTCAATAAGCTCAAAAAAAGAGGCGTACACAAAATTATCGGAGGGAGCTATGCATGTGCAATTGCTTCTGATTACGGAATAGAATCTTCTTTCTTTTATTCAGAACAATCATTAAAAGAAGCGATTGATACTGCGATTAAGTACCTTACTATATATCGAAAAGAAATGGAACAATCAGCCTTATTCAGGACAGTTGTACAAAAAAATAACAGTGGTATTCTCAGTACAGATCAGCAAAATACAATAACAACGGCAAGTCAATCTGCAGAAAAATTATTAGGATTAAATAAAGATAAAATCATTTCTTGGAACCTCAATCAATTTTTCCATAATAAAATAACTTTATCTGAAGATCACGAATATCCTACCGTGATTAATTGGGGAAATAAAAAGTTAGCGGTAACCCATTCAATGGTTCGTTTAAGTCATTTTAAGGTAGGTTCCATCGTTATCATTGACGGTGTTGATGACTTACAGGAAAAAGAACTAAACATTCGTAAAAAGATAAATGAAAAACCTCTTCAATCACAGTACAAATTCGATGATATCATTGGAAAAAGTGAAAAAATAAATCAAGCGAAAAAACATGCTATGAAGTTTAGTAGAACTAATTCATCAATCCTCATACAGGGGGAATCAGGAACTGGAAAAGAACTGTTTGCACAAAGCATTCACGATACTAGTAATCGAAGCGACCGGACATTCGTGGCCATAAATTGTGCAGCCCTGCCCGAAAATTTGTTGGATAGTGAGCTATTCGGATATGAAGAAGGGGCTTTTACCGGGGCAAGTAAAGGAGGAAAGAAAGGATTATTTGAACTTGCAGATAAAGGGACAATCTTTCTTGATGAAATTAGTGAGTTACCTATTCACCTTCAATCAAAATTATTAAGAGTACTACAGGAAAAAGAAGTGATGAGGATTGGCAGCCATAAAATTATCCCGGTCGATGTACGCGTAATTGCTGCAACAAACAAAAACCTATTACAATCAATTCAATCCCAAAAATTTCGTGAAGACTTATATTACCGAATTAGCGTACTACAACTTTCTATCCCCCCACTGCGAGAACGACCAGAAGACATTGAGGAATTCACCTTACACTATATTAGTCAATTTCATGACTTCCAAAGCAGTCTGATGACCAAGTCTACCCTTACTCAATTATACAACTATAGCTTTCCTGGTAATATCAGAGAATTGATCAATATTCTTGAACGCTTTCATGTGTATTGTATGGATGAAGATCCAAGCGAGGATAATTTAGCACAGTTTATGCATCAAGCCATTTATCCAACAGAAAAAACCGATTGCGTTCCTATGAAAGAAACACTTAATCTTAAAACAATGGAACAACAACTCATTCACACCGCACTCACAAAGAATAAAGGGAATAAAAATTTAGCAGCAAAAGATTTGGGTATTAGCCGTTCGACCTTGTGGAGAAAACTAGAGATTGATCATTGATTAATTAGAGTTACACTACTTGTTAGGATCTCACCCATTAAACATTAAGCTATCTCCCCATCGATTTATCATGATTCGGCTTTTTAAAGCCGTCTTTTCCATAAGTAAATTAATTTTTAGGATACACAATAAGGAAAGTATTGTTTTCAAGCTGTGGTTATCTAAAAAATACAGTGATTTCAGTTTTGAATGAGACTGCTAAGCACTCGATTTCTTGGTCTTACCCATAAATTTATAACTATTGATGCTGCTAAGAATGGATAAGAATGACTAAGGTTACTAATATTGATACAATTATTTCAAGGAGAATACTCACCAACCGCTCACTTCTAATCTCAGAGAGATTGGAGGTGGTTATATGGCCCAACGCGAAAAATGCAGTTGCAAACCAAAAAGACGGGGGTTATATTATAACTAAAATTGGCGATTTTTCCTAAAAATATAGAAGCCATCCGTGGCGGGCTATTTCTTCGTACGTCTTGTTTAACACCAGCTCTGGATGTTTGCTTGGTCACCCCGTCTTTAAATTCTCGGGAACAATGATTTGGGTGGTGCCCCCATGTATTCAAACGCATTTTAGTGAAGTTTATTAAAAGACGCTAAAACCATGGATAAAGAGCTAGTGGAAGATACGGATCGCGATGAACTTGTTCGCTGGGCCATTGAGATTATTGATGAGCAGTTCGTGGATAAAAGATTTAGATAAGATTCACAGCCATTGGCGCAACCTTTGTTCTAATGGCTGTGCTATTTTATGCCTTATTAGCAGTGGCTCTCTTTTCCGCATTCACTGGCCCAGATGTCCGGAAACAGTGGCTCAAAACTCCGCACAGCTGGCTCAATCTGTCCGCAATACTACGCTAAAAAATGCATGATTGTTGTTTAGACAACATAATGGCATCCACCATAATGTAACTACTTCTCCAGTTTTACGACTTCCTCCAAGCAAACGTTTCATCAAGCATCCGATCTGTAACACCGGCCCCGGATCCTACGCTGCCCCATTTACTTCGACAAAACCCCGCAAATTCCTGTTTTGACACAAATTCCTTCAAAAGATACAGCACTTAAATAGCCAATTTTTATCTATATTATAATTTTTTGAATATTTTTACTGACTTTATGCTCATATCCTGCTATATTTATAATACCTAGGAATCTATATATGAAAGGGCGGCGCCGTTCCTGGGAAGGATTTACCGTGAGTAATTATCTATCGGCCCGTCAACAATATTCATTCGAGTACATCTATCAGCAGTACACACCGTTAGTCTATGGGATGCTTAAACGACTCCATATTCACAGCAATCATGAGGACTTTGTGCAGGCAGGATATGTAGGGCTTTGGCTTGCGTACCAACATCACGATGGTGAAAAAGGACCTTTCCCCCCCTTATGCTTTCGTTCGTGTCAGTGGAGAAATGTTGACGATGCTGAAGAAGAATGTCAATTATTACGATCGGCATACCTTCAGTCCCAATGATCAGGAGCCTGCTCAAGTGCGCATAGAGACAGAATCCTGGATGTCAGACGTAGACACCTTAGCCCCTTACTTGTACATGTTATCCGACCGTGAACAACGCTGGGTCATCGAGCACGCCGTGCACGATCAGCCCCCGCGCATGATCCGAAACTGTTTAAGAAAAAAATGCAGTTATTGTTGCCTAGATATAATGACATAATTAATTTATTGTAAACTAGTTAATTGGTTTTTGCGCGCACGCCAAGCTAACGTTTCTTTAAGCATACGATCTGTAGCAACGGACTCGGGATCCCGCGCTTTTTCCTTCACCACAACAGTCCGGAAAATCGACACGCGTCCAATAAAAAGAGCTGAAAATCTCTTCAGCATTTTCTTCGCTAATTTTCGCGTATTCTCCGCTTTAGCCACTTCCCTCTCTTGCTCAATCTCCTTCTCAATAATCCTCCCAACCTTCGTCATGCTTAACCACTCCCTTATTTTGGGAGAAATCTCATCGTCCGCAAATTTGTCGGTTGCTGTCAGTATACCCGCGATAACCTGAATTTGTTCCCTATCATCCGGTATATTTCTTGCCAAATTAATCGATTCCCGTGCCATTTCTTCGCGAGACTTCTCACTGTGCATTAAAGGGAGCATCCTATTTAAATGTTACAAATCTTATATTATACTTACTCAAAAAGGGGCTGGAAATTAGCCCCTCATTCTTCTTCTTTGAGTTTTTCGACTTCTTCTAAATCCAGTCCTGTTATATCAGCAACTTCTTCTGCCGACATTTTCTTTAGCATTTCCTTTGCCAATTTTCGCGTGTTTTCTGCTATAGCCGCTTCTCTCTCTTGCTCAATCTCCTTCTCAATAATCCTCCCAACCTTCGTCATGCTTAACCACTCCCTTATCTTGGTAGAAAATTCGTCGTCCACAAACTTATCAGTTGCTGTCAGTATACCCGCGATGACTTGAACCTGTTCCCGTTCATCCGGTATATTTCTTGCTAAATTAACGGATTCCCGTGTCATTTCTTTTCGGGACTTTGTGCTGTGCATTAAAGGTAGCATGCTCAACTGCATGAGTTCCTCACGGGTTAATTCATCATCTCTCTTTATTTTATCACTTATTTTCTCCAAGATCACGTCTCCATTATGTTCACACAGCAAAACAGCCTTTGACTGGATCCCAACATCACCTGCGTTCAGTTGCTCTCCAACACTTGCCACATCGCTCGTATATATGACTACGAGGCGAATGGCTCTTACCATTTTTACTTCTTGATATTCTCGATCTAAAATTCGCTGGGCGTAGTCGAGATATTTGATATGGTTTTCGTCGGTGCGATTATTGCTCTCATACTCCAACATGAGGACCGACCCATCGTCCAAAAGGAACTGTGTATCCGTGCGTCTCTCATCGGCCCTAACTTTCGGCATGGTCGTCGGTAATAATTGTCTGATTTTCGGTAATCCTTTAATGCCAAAAGCATTTAACGTGGCATCTTTATAAAGTTCACCTAAAAACTTAAACAACACATCTTTATTATGATATGATATGCCCTTTGCCATCAATTTTCTCCCCTTCACTCAAAGGGAACATTTGTTCCTTTACCTTAGCGCAATCGTATCACACCTCAGACTAAAATGCAAACATTTGTTCCGATTAATTATGATGAAGAGAAAGGGCCCTTATCGGGTGGGAAAAGGACTAACGTATCATCAGAAATACAGTACATAACATCGCACCCACCGCTTCATCCCGCCACAACCTTCCCAATCACCGTCACGTACCCGGTTTATATTTTATTGCTAATTATCAGAAATTATAGTGATTTCCGAATCATTTGGTGCCATAGTAAAAATTACCTTGGGGAATTTTTAGGGGGACGGCGCCGTTCCGGAAAGAAACTACCGTGAACAATTACCAAACGGCCCGTCAACAATATTCATTTGAGCAAATTTATCAACAGTACACACCGTTAGTGCATGGGATGCTTCAACGCCTCCACATTCACAGCAACCATGAGGACTTTTTGCAAGCCGGGTATGTAGGACTTTGGCTTGCGTACCAACATCACGATGGTGAAAAAGGACCTTTCCCCGCTTATGCCTTCCTTCGTGTCAGAGGAGAAATGTTGACGATGCTGAAAAAGGATGCCAATTATTATGATCGGCATTCGTTCAGTCCCGATGATCAGGAGCCTGCTCAAGTGCGCATAGAGACAGAATCCTGGATGCCAGATTTAGACACCTTAGCCCCTTACTTGAACATGTTATCCGACCGTGAACAACGTTGGGTCATCGAGCACGCCGTGCACGATCTTCCCCCGCGCATGATCGCGGCCAAGTACAACGTTTCCGTGGAAACGGTGAAAGGCTGGCGAAAAGGAGCACTAGCTAAACTAAGAAAATATGTAAAATAATTCGGTTGGGGAGCCTGCAGAGATGTCACTGCAGGCTTCTATACGAAAACAATAATGTTCCTTTGAGTAACATTCGCTCAAGGTTTTTTAGTGATTGATTTGATACTTAAAAATATAAAGGTTTACGGTTAGAATAATGTGATATTTAGCCACAAACGAAAGAGAGGAGCAAAAACAACATCCCCTTCGTCTACTTAAAGATGTCTCGATGCCTAATGAATAGCGATGTTCCGGAGTTAATTATTTATGCACCGACAAAACCGTTGTATTCCGTCAACTCTTTCTCAAGTTCTTTCGTGTTCTTGCCTAGCGGCGCAATCCGATTTAGGTCGAAGCTATATAATAACTGCCCCTACTCCCTGCGCAGCTGGACCACATAAAATAGTAAACAAGTGTTTACCCGTTTCTTCACTTTACTTCTTTACTTTTCCCCCCTTTTTGTTTTGAACTCTAATTTTATCGCTGTTTTCTTCTTTCCATGACAATATATAATCATGTTGCTTTAATACAGTCATTAAATTTTGGTTAACCTCATTGTTGACAATTGCCGGCTTTTTGCCGAATACTGTTATAAGTGAATAGGGTTCTCCGAGTGAATTTAAAGAGCTGGTCAAGTCATTTATATCTAAAATATCCACTTGCTGGATAAGTATAAGTACAAGGATTTCTTTACTTATACTTGATTCCATGAGTGCTAGTATTAGATCAGTTGTATATTCAGTGCTGAAAATTTCTTCAATCTGATTGCTGCTATTGGATTCTGTATACATTTCCAATAGATTTACCTTCGAAATATTGTTCATAACTTCAGATTTCAATAAATGTTCTACATCCTCGGGGGCTAAATCATATTTTAAGGGATTAGACATAAAATTATCTATATTGTTTCCTACTAACGTTATATGGTGCGGTGCATTTAACTTTTTAAGGTTAGAAAAATTAGCTGGAGTTAACGTCATCACATCATTTTTGATTAAATCTATAACTTTATATGTTGATAGCCCTTCAGTATCAAGATCTTCATAATCCCATGTTATACTCTTTATCAAACATCTGAAACTTTCCACCGAAATATCTTCACAAAATAAAAGTTCCCCAACAAATTCCTTAATTTCATTATCCTCTATTTCCTGGTCAGCATCTATGTCAATTTTAGATAACTGTTGATAATTTTTACTTTCATTCAAAAAGTTAATCAGAGATTCATTAATATCTTTGGTATACTGATAGTATCTGATTACGTTAAACCAACTTGGAATAAGCTTAGAATTATCAACTAACATGTTCCACATTTCCTGATCCTCTACTTTTGTGACCATTTCAATATCCCTCTTTTGACTTTTGATCATCTCCTCTTTATGATAGTTGTTTATGTTTGGATTATTTAGTAACTCTACTAGCACGTATTCACTTTCTTCAACATTACTTTTTAATTCAATGACAACATTTTCTATATATTCTTCTATATTTTCCATAATATAGTCTTTCATTTGGTCACAGTTTGATTCCTGGATAATAGTGTAGTTTGACTTTCTTAAATCATTTAATTGGTTATTAGTAATATCACCAATGTGATCTAACATTACTCCTATCATGTCTACATTTAAATCATACAAATTATTATTGTATATATAAAATAACATCTCAGAGCTAAACTTATTCTTTGGGTTATTTAAAAGCTTAAATTCAACATCCAAGACCTTAATTGCTTCTTTGATTCGAGAATAATTAATTTGTGGAGTTTCGTCCCCCGCTTCTCCAGATAAGTATTGATTTTCATGCAAACCTTCATCAATTAAATCTAAAAAATTTTCAGTACTGGAAATATAATTCGTTAACTTCGAATCATAATTCACAGATTCAATTATACTTATATCGGCATGTAAAAAAATGTCAATTAAATAGCTGTAGGTTTTAGTAATGGAAAAATACGATTCGTCAATTATATATTTTAATAATTCTCTCTCTAGTAATTCATTCCAAATAACCTTATTATTTGCTTTCGTCAGCAGCCCATCGATAAATATAAATGATGCATCGGATCCGTCCACTAGCTGTTTGATTATTGCTTTAAAGCGATAATTGTTTTGATATCTATTTTTTATAATATAACTTACTAAATCATAATTTAATACTTCTTTTCTTTCAAAATCATTATTATGCAAAGATTCTATTACTTCCCGTATATTAGTTAATTTATGATTAAATTCTGATCCTATTCGATTATATACGCTTCTAATAAATATCATGTCATTCTTTGTAACACTTCCTGGATAGAAATAAGTGATATAATCCTGATACCTCTCGTCAATATAACCCCTTCTAAGCAAAAATACCAATAGCTTGTTTTCTTTAATCTCTTCTAAGACTTCAAAACTATCATCGTTATTCAGAAGATCCTGTAACGGCAATTTCCGTACTCTTTCTTTTTCTAAATTTAATTGTTCAATTTTTTCTCTCAACTGATCAATTTTAGTTTTATCTAGAATTTTTCTTTCTCTATCATAATAATTTTCCTTTTTACCAAAGGCTGTTTTAATACCATCAAATGGAATTTTATGTCGATTATTAGCCCCTTTGATAACTGTAGCATTGGTGAGCTCGTTTAAAAATTGTTGTTCTTTTTCACCTTCATAATTCCAAATATTTCTATTAGTTCCATCTACTAAAATATTGCTTTGATCATTATTTTTTCTTTGTAGTGCAGATAAATAAATCGTTTGTAACTCTTCTATGTTCTTGATTTGCTCTGAATTGATTTGTGTTATTCTGTCCTCAATTTCTGATTGCTTCTTTTGAAAGTCACTTACCTGTTTCTGCACAAATTTTTGCTTCCTTTGAAAAGCTGTGTAAATCATCCCTCTGTCTAATAACAATTCGGCAAAATCCTTAGGATAAACATTCTTATAGGTGATAATACCTAACAATCTATCAGAATTTAATTGCATCTCTCCTAAAATACGATGGTATAATATGAATTCATTAGATATATTTATTAAAGTTCTCATATCCTCTATAAATACAGAAACTTCTCTAATGCAGCGTTCTGTTGGTTTATCTTCTGATTCATGTACTTTGTCGTTGATTTTATCTTTCAATATCTCATACGAGTTAGAAGCGTTTACTATTGGAACGATAGGGATTATAAAATCAAAGAATTTAGTTTTATTTTTGTAATCATTATTCGTAAACATTTCGTCCTTTACAGCGTATAAGAAAACGATTTTTTTGGCAATTTTATCAGAGTTATTTAACAAATTGTTTATCTCTCTAAGCTTAGTGAAAATATCTTCATTGTTGAATCGATCAAGATCTTCAAATATTACAACATCATATTTAGTTGATTCAAAAAAATAAATAATTTCGTCTAAATACTTGTTTAGGATTGAATCTTCTTTATTATGCGAAGTAAACTCCCAGTTTTTGATATTCACTTTATTTAATCTCAAATTATATTTAACTAATTTATAGCCTTTATGAAAGATAATTGAAAGAGCTGTCAGGAAAATAATAAACATAGATAATCCCGCTACATTTATACCATTTTCCATTGTGTAAAATAAATTTCCAAGACGAATTTCAATAAATTCCGGATTTAATATATATAACCCTGAAATACAAGCTGACAATACGATAAGCAACGCAAAAAGCGTCTCTCTTAATCTTATTTTATTTATCCTTTTAAACCTAGATCCAGAAATATTTTTAGAAGATTCACGATAAAACATTTGCTGTAATATACTACTTTCAATTGTTTGAGTGTCATTTTGGTCTAGCTTAAATGATGCTAACGACACGTTCAAAAACTTAAATTTTTTACTCTCTTCCTTCTTTTCATATGTACGCAAAACGCTACTTTTTCCCGATCCATAGGGCCCAGTAACCGCGATGTTTGTGACATTATCATTGTCTAAAGCGTAATTTAATGCCCTGAAATATTCCTTTCCATCTATATCGTTCTGTGGTGTTAAATCTGAATAACTGCTATCATTTCTATCGTTTATATCATTCGACATCAACTGTTTTTCTAATTTATATAAGAACCTTATAAGTAGATTTAAATACTTACGAATACTTGTATTCAATTTTGCACGCATATCTATCCCTCAATTTAAAATTTTATCCCCTCAGAAGACGAAAAAGGTCCATGCTGAATGATTTATCAAAAACGCCCATATCCCTCATGTGAACAATGCTCCACGCCCTCATACACAATGCCTACTAATGCGACGGTGGATTCTCAATTTCTTTACGCAAACGCTTCTATGAGCACTCCGTCGGTCGTTCGTGGCTCCTGCATTGGGGCGTCAAGTCTTGGTTGCATTAACATACTACAAGTTTGCGGAAATGATCAATTAAACAATCCTTCAACGACCTCAATCACCCGTTCCAGCTCCTCCTCATGTTCGACCCAGAAGGCAAGCACAGCCCATACCGGGACAGATCATCAGACACACTCCGCCCATTATCATGCTCATAATACCACGCACCTCCAAACAACGGTTGTACGTACAGTAGCTCCTACAAGGGCGCTTCAATGTTATCCGCATCCAGCGCTTCGATAATGTCCAAGTGGGTAATACCCGCTTCCTCGGGAGTCACCGTCAATATTGAGCCAACGGTTGGATATCGTTTCTTCCAGTTCCGGCATAAGCGCAATCCGGTTGTATCGATCGAGCACCTCCAATTGACCACGCCCAACACCGGCGACGATGTTGCTCATCCGGTAGTTGTAGCCGACTTCGCTGTACTGATAAAATAGCGCCGGTTCACGCGCTTGGGTGCCTAGAAATCGTGAAAGACCCAGTGTCTCCAAATCATTAGAGACGACGAGGGCACCCTCTCCTAAGGTGGTAATGATTTTATTTCGTTAAAAGAAATCTCAAAGGCTGGTGGTGCATCGGTTTATGTACAGGGCGGACTGCAATATCTCCGAATCTAGTGCTGGATAAAATCCAAGTGTGTAACCCTGATTATCGGGATCCACCTACAACTTCTGAAACCAATTGTGACTATATATAATAATAGTAACAAATCTCAAATTCAAATACAAACACTTATTCCCTCAAATAAATTCTAGAGTGTTTGCACAATACAAGATTAAACAATCCCCGACTGTGAATCCGGCCTCTTCATGCTTCTTCATTCATACACGCATTCCGGAAATGCCTATATTGCTTCACGACCAGTAATATCTTCAAATGCAAAAAGAAAATCTTATGGTTGATTAATTATCTAAACATCGAATTTTCGGTTGACTTTTTTTGGATATAATGTAAAATAATTATACGAACAACAAAGGAGAGATTCTATGAATCTGATAAACTTTGAAGAACCGAACTACACAGAAGCAATGGTTCGAGCTTTTTCTGATAATGTTCAACCAACTCTATATGAAATTCAATCCTACCATGGATTCTCATCTACTTTTAATAGCAGACATTTTGCGGCATGGGACAAAAGGTTTTCAAGATTAGATCTGTTAGAAAATGATTTCCAAGAACTCGAAGGCATTTCAGCCAAAAGAGGCATATGGGGATTCTCAATGTTGCTGGATAATAAGAGAAAAACCTTATTTTTGTTTACTAAGGAAAAAAACCTTGAGAGCGTTAGACGTAAATTTGGAAAAGATAAATTGCATTATTTCCACGCCCTTCTTTTAAAAAATCGACACCTTGATACTTATGTCAGCCCTTCAGAAGGTGACCCCTTTCAATTTTCATTATTTGATGAAGGGATTGAAAGATACAACGACAGAAGGAGACTGGAAGCAATTGACATAATTGGGGATGACTACGATAGATTCGATCAAGTAGTGATACTTACCTTGGCTGAGGAAAATGGAAAAGCAACAAAGGTGGAAGCTGGCATATTTTCATCAGAGTTCCGATTGATTCAATCCGTTGATTTAAGTGATTATATTAAGCCAGATTTTGAAGATGCCAGTGTAGTTGGGTTTAACGACGCTTCTAATCCTGGAAATAAACAAATCCCGAATCTGAAAAAGGAATATACACCGAAAGAAAAACAAATTGTTTCAACGCGAAAAAGAAATGCTGAAAAAGATAGGGGCTAATACAACGTACCAGAAATTCTTTCTCCGGATAAATAGAACCAGGGAAGGGATTTCTGGTATAAGCACTGTTAAAGGATGTGTGGAGGCTAAAAATATGGAGAAAACAAATTTTAATGGCAATAGGTTGAGGGAGGCAAGAATATATAGAGGGTATTCAATAACCGATCTAGCCAACAAATTAGATATAAGCAAACAAATGTTCTCTAAATATGAAAACAACAAATCTGCTCCGTCGTTTGAGATGCTCCTTAAACTTATTGATATACTGAAATTCCCCAAGGATTATTTTTACGAATCAGGTTTAGAAGTAACTACTGGAAACACCTATTTTAAATCTTTACTTTCAACTACAAAAAGAGACAGGAAAATGCAAAACGATCGCATTAAGTACCTGACCGTTATCCGACACCTCCTCGAAGAGTATATTGATTTTCCTGAGTTGGATCTCCCTAATTTATCGATCGATGACACTGATGACATAGAAGACGTTACGATGAAAATCAGAAGTCATTGGAATATCATGGAGGAACCAATTGATAATATGGTTCAGCTACTAGAAGAGAATGGCTTTGTTTTGACTGCATTAAAAACAGATAATAAAGCAATAGATGCTTTTGGGAGCAATCAGGACATAAAAGGTAGTAATTACTATGTAATTGTATTAGGTGACGATAAAAGATCATTTTATCGTAGACAGTTTACAGCAGCTCATGAGTTAGCACATAAAGTTCTACATGATCCTCAATTAAACACTGATGATATCACTAAAGAGGAATTCAAAAAAATTGAAGAAGAAGCGAACGAATTTGCCTCAGCTTTTTTACTTCCAAGAGATGCCTTTATAAAAGATGTTTCCATGCACCCTGTTAATTTGAATTATTATAAGCATCTTAAAAAGAAATGGAAAGTATCAATTAGCGCAATGATAGTAAGGGCTCATAGGTTAGGAGTAATCAGTACTAACCAATATTCTTATCTGCAGAGACAAATCAGCAAAAGAAATTGGAGAACCATAGAACCATTCGATGACACAAAATATCTAGAAGAACCGGTGGCTCTCAGACAAGCAATTGAACTTCTGCTTGAAAATGGGATTCTAGACGGAGAAGAATTTATAAGAAAGCTATCAAAAGAATATGGACTAAGCTTATATCGCGAAGAAGTGGAAATGCTACTAGGTCTCGAAGAGGACTATCTTAAAGTAGAAAAAAACAATGGCCAGGTTATTAATATGACTGATTTAAGAAAATCGCTAGAAATACCATCAGCGATTAGAGATTCATTGACTCAATTTACAAGCATTGCGGAAAAAATTGAAATCCCTAATATAGAAATCCCAACAATGGACATGCCAAGTATTAGTACTATTACAAGTTCAAAGGATTTAGTGTCAGATAGTATGACAAAGATGATAGAAAACCAACAAATAATAGCAAATTCTTTTAGCCCAATGCCGGATATCTCGTTACCCGTTCAAAATTTTGCTCTGACAGATTTTCAAGAAAGCTTAAACAATCTTACCGACTTTATAAGCAACACAGTTAGAGGTATAAATGCTGATTTGTTAGACAACTTTTATAATAGCACTGAAGTTTTTCGTCAGAGTGCAGTGAATGCTCGAGATCAAATAAATAGCCAAGGATATATAGATGAAGAAGACGATTTGCAGCAATTTGTAGGCGAATATCTCCACGATGAGGAACTAGGTGATGTTACTGATTATATACAAAATAATGAGGATGCAAGTGAACAGCTCGCAACAGTTTTAGATAGCTTTAAAACTTATACCAACGATTTAGTTAAAAGTAATAAAAAAATAGAAGTTAATCAAATGGAAATCAAAGAGGATCTAAAAAGGGCGGAGGAAAGGCAAGACAAAAGGGATTTTATATCTTTTTCCCTGGCAATATATACGGTAATACCAGACGAAGAGGTAGCTAATTCGATTGTACTTTTCCTTACATTTATTTTTACAATGATTTTTAACGTTTGACTAAATGACAAAGTAAAATAGTTTGTGTAAAAAATAGATGAACAAAGGAAATAGACGACTCAGAAATATAAATACGCAAAAACCGACAGGCAGATGTCTGTCGGTTTCGCACTGTCATTCTCTTAATAATTGATAGTTATAATACTCCACAGCCTGATTAAGTAAGTGTTTTAAGTGAGGTTTTAGTTCATTTGTTTTGTCATAAGCATCAGACGTTTGATAGCCTGTGTCCAAAAGATAAGCATAGGTGCTTACTACTTCAAGAAATTGCGAACTCTTTTCATTCATGTTTGAAGCATGCTCAGATGGAAAATTAAACCTGACATCATTTTGTGATTTTTGTTCCAGTTTCGATTTAAATACTTTTCCTCTTTCCGTTATAGAATAACAATAAGTTTCATTTTCCATCGACTCATCTAAAAAACCTTGGTCGTATAAATCATTCACTTCCATCTGTAAATCTGAGGAGTAGGGACCGTAATGATGATACTCATATTTACTGAAGAAGTCAGTTCCGGAGTGCTCTAACAAGTGAACAATTTTTTGCAGTTTTTTTCTACCCTTGATTTTACCAAGAGCATCTACCAACGCAAGTAATCGATATTGTTTAGCAAACATATCTTTATTCCTCCAGTTTATTTTAATTTTTCCTCTATATACGGTAAAAGTTCTTCCGGAACATATAATTTATTAGAGGTAATCTTACCATTTCTTATAGTATTAATGATGTCAGAGGCTTGTGATAACTCAGTATAAGTGCCGTCACGGTCGAATAAAAAAATTTGTTCTGTCGCCTCTTGTTCCGTTTCTGATTCTTTCTTACCTCTTTGTTTTCCCAGATAAGGGTCCTTATATGAGCTACTTTGAGGCTTATCCCTTAAAAAACAATAGTCTCGAGGGAGGTCTGTCTTTTTCTCAATGCTCTCAATAAATTCAAACCATTCAAATTCATCCATGTCTGACTCTACTACTTTATACAAATTACGAGTCAGAATTCTATTGCTTAAATCGGATAAAATCCTGTCGTCATGTTTTGACCAAATAGATATACAATGCCAGATCGTATGATCAGTTAAAGACAAATAATAATTTAGTGGAAATTCTGTTCGATTCGACAATCTAAATAGAGGTTGCTGAATGACCTACCGTTCATTCACGCAACCGTGGGACCGCCTTTTGAATATTGAACGCCAGGATCCAAATCCATGAAAAAAATAAAAAAAGAATGCTCCCGAAGGTCTTTCGAGAGATTCATGACGAGCACTTGAAGGGAAATCACCGTTTCACTGGTATTTCGAAGGCATGCTCGAATAAGACCGAGACCATAGGTGCGCTTGCCTTCACCGAATTTCCCTTCGATGGCATTTCGGTCTGCGGCATCCTGCTTCTCGATCTGATTTTGCTCTTTGGATGCTTGTTTGGGCGGGCGCCCCAGCTTGGGACCCGTGAGGCGAATCCCGCGCTCCTTGCAGTACTTTCGGTTTCCACGTGTGAGATAAATCTTGTCCGCCAAAACAGCTTTGGGATAGACACCCGTGCGCTGCACATAGGCTTCCACCGCACCTGGGAGATCAGCAGCTTCGTGATACGCATCCCACTGCAAGTTGTCGAGAAACGCCCATCCGTCTACCAGGCTCATGGACAACTTGGCGCCGAACTCCACGTTCATATGCGCTTTTCCACGAACAATCGGCCGAACATGGGGTTGATGAATGCTAACGATCCGGTCGTCAATTCGGTTGGTCTTGGTTTCAAACATCTGTCTTTGCTGGCGGTACAATTCCTGAATGACAAGAAGTTCACGGTACTGTTTGCTGCTGAGGCGCTCGATGCCGGATGGACGGGACAGCTCTTTCAGATGGTTGAGATCTCGTTTCACGTAACCCAGCTGCTTTCGAATCGCTTTCCGTACCTTTTTGCGTTTCGGACTTTTCTGCTTAGCAATGGACAGGTATGATTGTCGCGCTTGGTTCCGATAAGTTCGTGGCTTCTTCTGTGTTCCGCGAAATGGTTCGTGCAAGGCGTCAATCATCGCTTCCAACTTTTCACGGGCTTCATTCAAAAGTTTCAAGTCCGTTGGGTATGTGATATCCGCGGGCGCACACGTAGCATCAATCAAGAGTTTCCCTTGATGGGTTCTCGGGGCGTCTTCCTTCCCCTCTTTTTCATCAGAGGGAGCAGAGGTCGATGGCGTATTGTGGTGATCATCATCGTCATCGTCATCGTCACCATCTGTTTGGGATCGCTGGTCTTCCACGATCCACGCATTGACTTGATCGATCATCTCACGGGAAATACGTTTGCGAAAGTGCGTCATGGATGAAGCGTCGAAAGGTGCTGTTTCCGTGAATGCAGGCAGACCCAGGAAGTATTGAAGATACGGATTCTCGACGATCTGTTCAACGGTTTCGCGATCACTCGTGCCTAGTTTTTCCTTGATAATCAAAGCACCCAGAGCCATTCGGACCGAATACGCTTGGTTCCCTTGGGTCAGGTCTTTCAGGGTATCCATATAGGCTTCTTCTACTTTCCACCAAGGGATCATGCTTGCCAGCACAACCCAACGGTTATCTGGGTTCAGTTTGCCTCCGAATGGTAGAAAAAAGTCATCGGGTAAAAGCATTTGATGTTCCGAATGGTGGTACATGATTTCGCCCTCCAGGTGCAAGGTTTTTGCGTCTCTTTGTATTCGTTCCTGTGCACGTTACTTCGACAAAAACAGCGAAAATCCTTGTTAATAAGGGAATTTTCATCTATTCAGCAGCACCTAAATAAGACTTCTAATTCCTCTGGCAATTCAACGTGTATTTTCTCTTCAATTAGCAATTCTTGTACCCGCTGAAATATTTTTAAAATCATACGTTCAACACATCGAGTGGTCTTATGAAAGTAGACATGCTTGTACATATAGTAACGTGCCATACCTCTGCAATGCTTAATCCTTTATTTAAGTCAAGCCCTACTTCGGTAGTACCTTGAACTTCACCAATTCTTAAGGTATTAATCAGCCACTCTAAGTCAAATGACCCATATTGAGCACCTGTCATCAGTGAATCTCTCTGCAAATAATCGATTCGGTCTGTATCTAGTTGGCTTGATAATAATTTGACCAAAACACTCGAATGATGTGTCCGTTGTATCACATCTGCAACCTGTTTAGAAAAGTCTGGTTTATACCTCTCCAAAGCTGCATAAATTTCTGTAGAGGGATCCGTTATAATATGGACAGTCCACTTCTCATGATTTACGTTCGTCACATCTTCTAAAGCGTGAGAAAAAGGACTATGACCAATATCATGAAGAAGAGCTGCTGCGATAGCCACATCTTTATATTCCAATATTTCTTGAGTTATTTCTCCCTTGAATTGTCCTAACCTTTCGACAAAACGTTTAGTTAAATGAGCCACACCAATGGAATGAGCAAGACGAGTATGTTCTGCTCCTGGATACGTATAGGAGCTCACCCCCAATTGTCTAATATGTCTCAGGCGTTGAAATTCTTTCGTATCAATAAGATCCAAAAATAACTTTTCATTTGTTTTATCAAATGATATTAAATTATGCACAGGATCCCGAAAAACTTTCATGACTCATCCTCCCATTTCAGGAACAAAGGTTCCTTTGTTGGAAATTTGACATCATTACGTCAATACTTTATAACCTACTTTACCATATACTTCTCCAAATAAATTTCACGCTAGTTATCATTTCCCTTAGGATAATTGCGTAAATCATAAAGACTTTTAAAGATGAGCTCTATGCCAACTAATATTGCTAATCCAATGGCTACTCTAGTAGTTATATCGTTAATGGATGACATTACTTCTGTAAAATTAGTAGCATCTGAAAAATCTTTTAAGAGATATTGCAATAATAAAGGAATTACAGCAAATAACCAAAGAAATCCTTTTATTAACGATATACTAATTAAAAACCGTCTTATAGTAAACACATCCAATTGAGTTGCCGAGTGTAATACACACTTTTTAGTGACACATCTAAATGTTCTCTTAAGGAAGTTTCTATTTCCTGTTTTCCTTGTCATTTACAGCATCATAAATTTTTTCGTATAATTTTGTAATCTCGTTCGCCAACAACTCGTTATACTCATCAGCTGAAACATTGCGATCCGTACCTTATTTCCAAAATGTAGTGTAAGTCCTTCGCAATTTCTGCCTTATTCAATCTAATTACCTCCCAACATTTCATTTCCAAATGACCACCCCCCCACACCAGCAACGATATTGATGATCCGGTAGTTGTGGCCAACTTCACTGTGGCTGATAATGGAACGCCGGTTCACGGGCTTGGGTGGCAAGAAAACGAGAACGATCCACTGATTCCAGATCACCCGACCGAGGGCTCGGCTTTTTATCCCATGCTTCTACTTGTTCCAAGCAGATCAGCATACCTGTTCATCCGTGCAGGATGTCGGGCGCTCGTGGACAGATTATTGGTATACCCTCCTCACTGTCTATGCGTTGCACCTTCCAAGGTACAGGGACAGTAATTCCCTTGGCTTGGCTCACGGTATCCATATTGAATTCATCCGATTTTCACTTATGGATTACTCCACAAGTCGATAATATCCAATCTATAATATATTTTACAGGAAAAAATGTGAAATGAGAACTATAGATTCCACATTTAGTGCCCATTTGAGCACGTTTTTAATTTTTGGCAGAAACTGCCCTGCTCATATCAAAGATTAGGGGAACACAAACCTTGAGGTGATTCATTTGACCCTATAATCAGAAGATCTCGCCGATATTCAACCCGTTCGTATGGGATCAACGCCAGTGATCCCCCAGCTTATTGATAAAATGGACTGATTGAGGCCATCTCTTTCAGTGCTGTCCAGATTCGTAGGTACTATACGGAATATAAGAATCTATTTTAAAAAAACTATTTGATATAGTTTTTTTCATATATACCCTTTTATCCTATTTGTTGCTATATTATAAGTACCATGGTAAAAATCATTGAACAGCGCTGTCCCGGAAGGAATTTCAATGAGTACCTTTCAAAACCCCTCTACTTACCCTCCGTTTGAAGTCATTTATCACGACTACACCCCGCTCGTTCATCGTATGATCCGTCGACTCCACATTCATAGCAATCACGAAGATTTTTTACAAGCTGGCTATTCAGGCCTTTGGTATGCATACCGGGATTATGATGCAGAGAAAGGGCCCTTCTCTTCGTATGCGTTTATGCGCGTCAGGTACGAAATGCTAACGATGTTAAGAAAAGACAGCAACCATCAAGAACGTCATGTTTATTTTTCGTCAGATTCGCCAGAACTGGAACGATTGCTCAACCTTGCACCGGAGTATCTCGTGCCATCTGACATGGATGCACTCTCCCCCTATCTCCATCACTTAAGCCCTCGTGAACAGCTATGGGTGATTGAACATGCCGCCCACGATCAAGCCCCTCGCATGATCGCCGCCAAAGACAACGTTACCACCGAAACCGATAAAGGCTGGCGAAAAAATGCACTGCGCAAACTAAGAAAAATCATGCAGTAACGTCTTTCATCGTCGGATAATATGCAGAAGTGGTAAATGTTTCCGGAAACGATTCCATTTCTGCGCGGGGACAGTGGCTTTGCGGTTCCAGAGCTGTACAAGTTATGTGAAAACGAATCCGTCTAAACCTGCAACGACTGGCAGAGGAACTCCGTCCTTCAACGATGCCATCTGACGTTACACAATCCGAATGCTATTATGAGGAAACCATTGCACCAAAAAATTACGTATGAATTTTACCATTTCCATCGAAATTTTGCCGATAGTAACACGAGCTTCAGCTTATGAGTCCTTTTTCATCGAAAACAGTAAAAAGCTGGTGAAAAGGGTATTAGCGGAACTAAAAAAATATGTAAAATAAACCCAAAAACCGGCAAGGATACACCTGCCGGTTTCTGTTTTTTAATATTACTTAAAGAAATATTGTTCTTTAAGTATGCATAATAAGGAGATCGTTTCCAGATTATCGAACTCACGATTCAAATTAATCATGAATTTTACCATCAAAGAAGTGTATGAATTTTTATTTTGCTTTAATCTTTTTTATAAACGGAACCAATATTGGTGTCACAATTAACAACCCTGCAAGTATTAACATAACAAGTGATATTGGTTGTTGCACAAAGACTAGCCAATCTCCTCCTGATAAAGTTAAACTTTGACGCAAACTTGTTTCCATCATCCCCCCAAGAATAAATGCGAGAATAAATGGGGCTGCAGGAAAGGCTAACCTTTTCATCAAATAGCCTAAAACGCCAAAGGCGAATAGCATGTAAAGATCAAAGACATTGAAGCTGACTGAATAGATACCAATGAAACAGAATGTAATGACAAGTGAAATTAATAATGGCTTCGGGATCGCTAATACTCTTGCTATATATGGTATTAAAGGAAGATTAATAACTAGTAAGAATATATTTCCTATATACATACTAATAATGACACCCCAAAATAATTGAGGATCATTCTCCATCAATGTTGGGCCTGGTTGGACACCTAAAACTAACAATGCTCCTAGGAGTAAAGCTGTTGTACCAGAACCAGGTATACCCAAACTTAGCAAAGGAATAAATGAACCTGTTGAAGCAGCGTTATTCGCTGATTCGGGTGCTGTAAGTCCTTTAATTGATCCCTTACCGAATTCATGGGGTTTTTTTGATATTCTTTTCTCAGTTAAATAAGATAGAAATGAGCCAATAGTAGCCCCTGCCCCAGGCAAAATTCCAATCAAGAAACCTAAAACAGAGTGCCTACTCGCCGGACCAGACATTTCTTTAAAATCCGTTTTAGTTAATTTCATATTATAATTTGTCATCATTTGCTCACTTGATTTTTCTTTACGATTAACAATTAAAAAACCTATTTCCCCTAATGCAAATAAGCCCATAGCTACCACTAAGAAGTCAATTCCACCCATTAAATTTTCGCTGCCATATGTGAAACGACTTGTACCTGTTTGCGAGTCAATCCCAATAGTAGCTATCATAAGACCTAAAACGGCGGAAATAAATGCCCTAATCATCGAACCTTCTGAAAGGGTAGCAATTGCCGATAGCCCAAGAAACATTAGAGCAAAATACTCTGGAGGACCAAACGTTGTAGCTAAAACAGCCAAATAAGGAGCAAAGAGAGTGGTTAACACAATTGCTACAGTTCCACCTATGAACGACGCTATTGCCGCAATAGCCAGTGCTTTCCCTGGTTCCCCTTTTTGAGCCATGGGGTATCCATCAAAAGTTGTTGCAACAGTACTTGCTGACCCAGGGGCATTTAATAATATTGATGAAGATGACCCGCCAAAAACAGCTCCATAATATACCCCAGCCATAAGAAAAAGGGCTAGATATGGTTCTAATCCGTATGTGACTGGTATCATTACCGCAATAGCTGTTATAGGCCCTAACCCTGGCATTATACCAATAACTGTACCTATTAATACTCCTAAAAGTATAAATAAAATGCCCTCTAAGCTAAATACAGCCTGAAAACCTTGTTGTATTTCACTAAATACTTCCATACAATCCCTCTTTAATAAATTCTTAAGTTAAGTTTGCTACTTGATTCAAGTCTAGCTAAAAGGGCAAAATACCACTCGGTAGAGAAATCATCAGAAATTCAGTAAATAAAAAGTATATACTTACAGGAAAAACCAGTGCTACAATTACACTTACCACGTGATTTCTATAGCCCAGAAACAGTGAACAGATGTATATGAATGCCGCTGTAACTATGAGAAAACCTAATATTTCAAGCAGGAATATATAAAGAAAGATCAGGAAGGCGACCCCTAACAGGGCTAGTAAGTCGCCTTTTGGAACGTACAAGGAATATTTTTCTGAATCTTTCGTGAAGAATAATATAACAGAAAGAAACAATAACAAAAATCCAAGTATTAGCGGGAAAAAATCTGAATCAACTGGAACATGGGGATAGGATGGTAACAAGAAACTTGTTGTTATATATACAATAGATAACACAAAAAGTATGGTAGCTATATATTTGTTAAGAAACTTCATTTTCCAATCCCCTTACAGACCCAGTTCTTCTAATACTTCACGATAAGTCTCTTCCTCTTCTTCAAGAAAGGAAGCAAATTCTTCACTGTCCATATATTGATCTTCCCAGCCGAGTTGCTGTATTTGTTCTTGGAATTCCTCTGATTCTGCGACATTTCTAAATACTTCTTCATAATATTGAACTTCTTCATCGGTCATGTCACCGGGACCATGAACGCCACGCCAATTTGGCGAAACAACATCATATCCTTGCTCAACTGCTGTAGGTACTTCTTCAAACATTTCATCTACCTCGAGCCTTTCTTCAGAAAGAATCGCTAAAATTTTTAAATTATCTCCTCTAACTTGTTCCGTTATACCACTGCTTGTTTTTGAAGTTACGACATCTGCACTACCACTTAACACTGCTGGAATGCCATGGTCATCGTTATCTGCAGCGTATTGAACATCACCAACATCTACATCGGTTTCCATCACTAACTGCATAAATTGGATATGGTCAAATCCCCCGGGGACATTTCCCCCTATTACTGATACAGATGATGGATCTTCTTCCATGTCCTCAAAAAGATCATCTAAGTTATCCCATTCCGCATCAGCATGTACAGCTATAACTCCATAGTCAGCTCCGTGGTTAGTAATTGGTGTAAAGTCTTCCATACCATACTCAGTATCATCTGAGAGCCAAGTAGGGATACTGGTAGCTGAACTCACAAAAATATTATGGGGGTCATTTTGGGTGGCTACGTGATTCATTCCTACCGCCCCAGTCCCACCTTCCATGTTCTCTACACCAATATTTTGTTCCATCAAACCTTCTTGACCTATAACATCAGCTATTAACCTTGCTTGTGTATCCCAACCACCACCTGCACCCGAAGGAGCAAGTAGCTCTACATTTCTATCAGGTTCCCAATCGGTTTCACCAGAGGCACTTTCCTCTGACTGCTCATTTGAACACCCCACCGCAAAAATCAATAACGCTATACTACTGATTACAGGCAATTTCTTCATTTTTGCACCATCCTTTTTATTTTGAAAAATAATTAATAACTTTCAACAGAGAATCATTGGATTAATTATTGGATCCATATCGACAATATGCAAGTTAATGTTTCTGTTAGTGCCATCCCTCCTTTTAACATCATGCAAATTAGATAATCATCTGCCCCGCTTGTCTCCCATAATTCCATAAATTTTTCGCGCTTTTTCTATCTTTGTTTCGGCGGATGATTTTAAAACCATGTTTGAATTATAGAAACGCTTACATATTAAATGTTTCAATGTATGGAAATATATATCGTTGTATGGAATGACCTTTTGAAGCATTATAGCAGATGAACATAAGGTTGTCATCATAAAAATTAAATAATTTTTTCTGGATATAGATTTATAAATGTTATTTGTGTGAGTAAGACCGTATCTTAAACTTTTAATAAATACGAACTCACTAAGGTACTTGAAACTATTAAAAAAACAGTTTAAAATAAAACAAATTCCATTTATTAAAATTAAGTTGCATCCAATGAAATTAGGAAGGAGAGATTTGAAATCGATGAAGCACCAAAAGGAACTCGAACACTACAGAGAGCAATAGATGTTTTAAATTGCTTTCACGTAAATGAAACTGAGTTAACTCTTACAGAAATATCTGCAAAAATTAATTTAGCAAAATCAACAACATCAAGGTTATTGGCAACATTAGAGTATAATCAATTTGTAGAAAAAAACCCGATTACTATGAAATATCAATTAGGAAGACAGCTTTATTATATCGGTCACGTTGCAGGTCAATCGATTGAACTAAGATCAGTAGCTGATACGACCATGAAACGTCTTCGTGATCAAACAAATGAAACTGTTAATCTTTATGTATTAGAGGGAGAACAGAGAGTTTGCATTCATCAATATGCTAGTATGCAATCAGTAAAACATATGATTAGCATAGGTCAGAAGCTACCATTAACTTTAGGGGCTGGCGGGAAAATATTACTTGCTCATCAATCGATGGAATTTATAGAAAAAGCCATCCATCAACAATCCATGATTCAAAGCAAAGTTACTTTAAAAAATGAACTTAACCATATTGTAGAAGAAAGATATGCTCAAAGTATTGATGAAAGAGAAGTTGGTACATCAGCTGCATCGTCACCGATTTTTGATATCAATGGCAATGTAATAGCTGCATTATCCGTTTCTGGTCCTTCTAGCCGTTTCAAACCTCAAGATTCAACTAATTTAAAAACAACCCTTATAGCAGCTGCAATGGAAATTTCCAATAACCTAGGTTACCCTTTTAATCCTACTGCGAAAAATTAAGGCTAAATTAAGGAGGTTTATCATGTCAAACAGAAGTGCGCTTAAATCTTATAAGCAAGGTGAAGGCTGGTGGAAAACTGAAATAAGCCAGATAGAAAAAAATAGGGTGAACATCCGAGGGTATAACATGGAAGAGCTTATCGGGAATGTTTCCTATAGCCAAATGCTTGCTCTGTTATTGACTGGAAGTATTCTTACCGAAAAAAAAGCTAAGTTATTTGAAAGTGTTTTAGTAGCTGGTGCAGACCACGGACCCCGAGCTCCTTCAATTGCAGCTAGTCGGATGGCAGCTACATGTGGAATTTCCTTTAACTCTGCGGTAGCTACTGGGATTAACTTACTTGGAGATTCACATGGTGGAGCCACTGAAAAAGGTATGGCGTTGTTTTATGAAACAATGACAGAAGTTGAAGAAACAGGACAAACAATTAATGAAGTCATTGATAATAAGCTTGAAAACTTGCTTGAGAGAAAAGAAAAAATACCTGGAATAGGGCATCAGCTACACGACGACGATCCTCGTGTTCACCGCCTTTATAAATTAGCAAAACCATTAGTTGAAGAAGGAGAAATCTCAGGGGATTATCTTAAGATTGCAGAACAATTCCGCAAATCTCTTGCAGGAAAAAAAGACCGTCCGATTACAATGAATATTGACGGAGTTGCAGCCGCAATTCAATGTGAACTTGGTCTTCCTGCAGAGGCCGCTAAAGGAATTTTTGCACTTTCTCGAGGGATGGGGATTACGGCTCATGCATTTGAGGAATTACAGCAAGGAGCTCTTGTCAAAGGTCCAGGACCCAATAATGAGGAGTTCATTCAATATACTGGAGTTAAAAACCGGAAATTAGAAGATAAAGGAGAGGTAAGAAATTACAAACTATAAGAGAGCAATACTGAAAAAGTTATGACTGTAATTGGAAGATATACAATATAATTGTAGACCCATATATCTTCCACTTTATTTCAACGTGATTATGGAGTGTAAGTTGCTCTATAAGAAACTAGTAAAAAGGGAGAAAAACTTATGACCAAGGAAAACACTGGCCCTCTGAGAGGAATTAAAATACTTGATATTTCTACTATGATTGCTGCACCTTATGCAGCTACACTTTTGGGTGACTTTGGAGCTGATGTTACAAAAATTGAATTACCTGGAAAAGGAGACACGCTACGAACTGTAGGCCCATATAAAAACAACGAACCGCTTCGCTGGCCTGGATTAGCTAGAAACAAAAAATCCATCACACTAGATATTCGCACAGACAAAGGAAAGGATATTTTCAAAAAATTAATCTCTCAATCAGATGTTCTTATTGAAAATTTTCGTCCCGGTACTATGGAAAAATGGGGGCTTGGTTATGACGAACTTAAAAAGTCTAATCCTAACTTAATAATGTCTCGAATATCAGGTTATGGACAAACCGGACCATATCGAGAAAGAGCAGGATTTGGAACCCCAGGAACCGCATTTAGCGGGCATACGGCATTATCCGGGTATACAGATCGTCCCCCTGTCAGCCCACCCTATTCGCTTCTTGACTACATCACCGGTATTCATATGGCCCTGGCAACGGTTAGTGCATTATATAGCCGAGATATTAACGAAGACGTTGGCATCGGTGGACAAGAGGTTGAAATGGGGCTTTATGAATCTATTTTTCGTATGCTTGAATTTTTGGTGGCTGAATATGATCAAAACCAAAAAGTTAGAGAACGGAGTCCAGGTCTTGCTGGGCATTCAAGTCCTGCAGGAACGTATGAAACCCGCGACGGTAAATATGTAGTACTGGTCTGTAGCACTGATTCCACTTTTGAACGTTTAGCAAAAGCAATGAAGCGCGAGGACATGTTGGAAAATGATCGCTATTATACAAATTCTGTACGCCTAAAGCATGATGATGAGGTACAAAACATCGTTGCACCTTGGATTAAACAGCATACGCAAGATGAACTTACGAGTGTACTTGATAGTTACGGTGTTCCAGTCAGCCCGATCTTAACGATTGAGGATATTTTCAAGGATCCGCATTATAAGGCACGTGAAAACATTGTAGAGGTAGACCATCCAAGACTTGGAAAAGTTAAAGTTCCCGGTGTTGTACCCAAGTTTTCAAAAACACCAGGTAGTATTCGTCATCGTGCCCCTGAACTCGGCGAACACAATGAAGATATACTAAAAAATTCACTTGGACTTTCTTCAGGAGAAATCGAAGAGCTAAAAACTCAAAAAGTGATTTAAAGAACTTAACTCATTTTATTCTGTTATTACAGCATGTTTCTCGCACCCAATCAAATCTATTGAATTATCCTTAAAATGCCATTTTTCCCTTTACAATTCCAATTACACTCCACTGCTTTTCTTCTATTATTTTGAATCTAAAGGAGAGCAGTAGCTGATTTACAGGTTATTGTTCAATCCATCAAAGCCGATTTCATGCTAAAGAAATTATTAATTAATAATAGCAGGTCATTCGAAAACGTTCAAAACTATTAAATGAAGGGGAATATTATGACACACCCACCTAAACTTTCACCGTCCATCATCGAACGGGCAAAGAGATTAAGTAGCACGCTTCTTAGTGATGCTGTTGCGGAGAACATCAGCATGAGTGCTTCCATAAAGCCAGTATCAAAAACAATGAAAGTTGTAGGTACTGCCACAACTGTAAGCCTACGGCCAACCGATAATCTCTTTTTACATCAAGCCATCTATTCCGGAGAAGAAGGCTATGTTCTCATTGCAGATGGTAAAGGCGAACTCTCAAATGCCTACCTTGGCGAACTTATGATTCGAGCAGCAAAGGCGATCGGATTAGAAGGCATTGTTATTGATGGAGCCATCCGTGACCGAGAAGCACTTGAAGATATTAATTTTCCCATCTTTTCCGCAGGTTTTGTTCCGAATGGTCCACTAAAAGATGGTCCCGGAACTCAACAGAGTGTCATCACATGCGGTGGAGTTGTTATTACTCCAGGTGATCTTGTTGTAGGCGATGCAGATGGGGTTACCGTCGTGCCTCAACATCTTGTAGAAGATGCACTAACGAAAGCCGAAAGAAAACTAGATTACGAAAAAGAGCGTATTGCTGCGATTGAAGAATATGAATTAAAGCGTAAAGAAGGTCAAACACCCCCTCCCATTGAACCGAAGTGGCTTGCAGAAAAAATAAAACCTTATATTACGAATTAAGACATTGATGGGAGTGGAAAAATGTCTTTGTTAACATTTGATAAAGTAAACTTGAAAAATATCGTTGCTGATATTTTTCAAGCTGAAGGGTTAAGTTCCCAAGAATCCGAGACTATTGCAAAACACTTAGTGCTTGCGAATTTAAGAGGTGTCGATTCACATGGAGTCACTCGTATAAAAAACTATACAGAAAAAAAAACAAACCAACAGAGATCGTCAGAGAAACAGCTGTAAGTGCGCTCTTGGACGGCAACAATCAGCTAGGCATTTTATCAGCAACAGAGGGTATTAACCTCGCCATAGATAAAGCGAAGCAAACAGGTGTTGGCATCATCGGCATCAATAATTCTAATCATTGCGGTATGCTCGCCGACTATACAGGTTACGCTGCTGAACAAGGCTATGTAGCAATGGCTACGACAAATACTCCACCTAACATGGCTCCATGGGGTGGGAAAGAACGATATTTTGGGACTAATCCATTTTCATACGCGGTTCCAACCGGCAATGGGCCGCCGATCATTTTTGATATGGCTACGAGTGTCGTCGCGCGCGGCAAGATTAAACTAGCAGTTAAAAACAATACAAAAATTCCCATCGGATGGGCGCTTACAAAAGACGGTGAACCTACTACCGATGCCCGTGAAGCAATGGAAGGCGTTGTTCTGCCAGTTGGAGGAGCGAAAGGATACGGCCTTGCATTTTTAGTAGAAGTCCTCTCTGGTTTATTTACCGGCGCTGGGTTCGCTTCCCATATCGGCCGCCCTGAAGATCTTCAAACAAGACAAAATATAGGTCAATTTTATTTCGTCATGCGTGCAGATTTATTTCAGGAAATCGAAGAATTCTATCATAATGTTGCAAAACTTAAAGAAGAAATACGTACCATTCCTCTTGCAAAAGGATACGAACGCATTTACTTACCAGGGGAAATTGAACAAGAAAAAATGCTTAAACGGAAACAGGAAGGCATTCCTCTCTCTGACGAAGTCATTTCCGAAATTAACGATGTTGCCGAGAGTTACGGTGTAAATAATAGGCTTGAATAAATAACTGCCCCGTAAAACGGGCGGTTATGTTTCTCCATCGTGTTATGGTCAGTCAAAAATTTCCACAGCTTTGGACATCTTCCCCTACTCCCTCGCATCCTTCATCGTGCGCCAATGCCGCGATATGTTCGTCACCGGTTCCGAGTCGATAAATACCGGCCGGACGCCCTGATACAAATCGGGTTGTCGCTCCTAACAAACGTAAGTAAGCAAGAAACAAAAAACAACGTCCCCTTCCGAAATGCCAAATGATCCCCTACCTAATTTAAGTAATTTGAGTACCTTTTTTGGTAAATCTGGAATATATGGTCTTATCGCCGCAATGATTTTTTCTTTATATTGGATCCAACATCTCCCATGCTTCGCTCTATTGTCACAATCTACTTAATAATCAGTTTTTATTTGGCGCTTTTGGATGAACCTTTTATTTTCCAGAATTTTAATGGTCCTCCTCTTTTATAGTTATAATTTCATTAATATCGTTGATGTCCAATGCGTCAGCAATTTTTTCAATGTGTTCAAGTTGCACACGCTCCCTTTTACCACTAGCAAGCTCACTAAGTGAAGCTCGGCGTATGCCTGTTTTTAAATGTAGCGCGTGGAGCGTGAGGTTATGCTTGTTAAGTAGTTCATTAATCATGATTTCGACTTTTTTCATCTTTTTCACTTCATTTCTCAAAAAAGACTTGCTGTACTAATAAAAGTACACTATAATAATAGAAAATGTTGTACGCTTAAGCGTACGGATGTTAGGAGGCTGAATATAAAAATCAATGAAAGCGTTAACAAGTAGATCGGTTAAAAGTTTAATACCTTATAAAGGGGGCTTTTTTCAAAACATTGATTTGGTGAGGAAAAGTCGGTGACTGAGGTGGGTGATTTAATGATTTTTGTGAGGATTGTAGACTGGATTAACAAACAAATGAGTAGGTTGATCGGACTGTCACTTCTAGTAATGACTATAGTCATATTCTTACAAGTAATGACTCGATTCGTCTTTACAGCAGTTGACATCTACATTAGTATCCCTTGGGCGGAAGAGTTAGCACGCTATCTCATGATATGGATTGTATTTATAGGGGGAGCTTTGGCTACTCGACATGCTAAATTAATTGCGGTGGACGCTTTAGTATTTGCAGTACCTAAAGTTCCGGGTAAACTAATTAAAATTTTTGCACACATTTTATCTCTTTTGTTCTACGTTTGTCTTTTAATCATTGGCATACAATGGGCAAACATAGGCCTTACGGTTAGAGCACCAGTAATGGGGTTTTCAATGATTTATGTATATTTGGCTATGGCTGTTGGAGCAGGATTAATGATATTGAATACAATCACGTTATTTATTGATACTGCTTTAAACAAAAAAGATATTCGTGATCCTACTAGTAATGAAGTTAATACACCAAATCATTAAGGAGGATTACAATTGACAATATTATTAGTTTCCTTAGCTATATTTCTTGCGGTTAGTGTTCCAATAGCTATAACATTAGGTTTATCATCGTTACTTCTCATGCAAGTTAATGACATATCGTGGGTTACTATGGCACAAAACACCTTTGAAAGCATAAACTCTTTTACCCTTTTGGCCATCCCTTTTTTTATTTTAGCAGGACATATTATGCAAGTTGGTGGCATATCCGAACGATTGATGGATTTTGCTAGTGCGCTTCTGTCTTGGGTAAGAGGAGGGGTCGGATCAGTTGCTGTTTTGACAACCATGATATTTTCTACAATGTCGGGATCTTCATCAGCAACGACGGCAGCCATCTCTCCAACGATGATTCCTGCAATGGAAAAAAAGGGGTACCCCAAAAGGTTCGCTGCTGCAACCAGTGCGTCAGCCGGTGAATTAGGGTCAGTTATACCCCCTGCTATTAACATGATTGTATTAGGAATGGTCGCCAATATCTCAATTGGAAGTTTATTTTTAGCTGGCATCATTCCAGGTATTATGGTGGGGCTAAGTTTAATTATAGTTGTTATGGTTATTGCTAAGATAAAAGATTTTGATCCTGTAACTAAAGTGGATAAAGTGCAGTGGTTCAAAAATGTTTTAAAAACATTCGCCGATGCTTTTTTCGCATTACTTATGCCAGCTATTATCTTGGGTGGAATCTATATGGGATGGTTCACGCCCACTGAAGCAGCTGTCATTGCTGTTGTGTATGGTTTGATTGTATCATTGCTTATTTATCGGGATCTTAAGCTTAAAGATTTATTCCCTATCTTTAAAAAAGCAGCATTCACTAGTTCCATTATTATGATAATCGTAGCTTTTGCTGGTATTTTTGGACACATTTTAACCACTGAACGTGTTCCACATCAATTGGGAGAGTTCATCGGTAGCATCACCGAAAATCCTATTATCTTTCTTCTGCTTGCTAACATCATGCTTCTTGTAATAGGAATGTTTATCGAAGCAATTGCTGCAATTGTGATTATAGTTCCAATTTTAGCGCCATTAGCGGCTGATTTTGGTATTGATCCCATTCATTTCGGGATGATCATGATACTAAATTTAGCAATTGGGATGATAACACCACCTGTTGGTGTCAATCTATATGTAGCATGTCAAGTAGCAAATCTTAGAATAGAACAAATCATCCGACCTGTATCCATATTCTTTGGTGTCCTAATCGTTAATCTATTGCTTGTTACGTATCTACCCGTCCTTTCCACGTGGCTTCCGTCGTTAGGTGATTAAAGAAAAGAAACAATTTAAAAAAAGAATTCAATTTTAGATAAGGGAGTATTTTAAAATGGTTAGAAAAAATATTTTATTCATGCTAATCTTAGGATTTACCTTAGGAATCTTGTTAGTTGGATGTGGAGAAAATTCTACCGATGTTGACGGTGGCGATGGCGAAGGAGCAGAGGCTGGCGGTGGAGACGAGGAAGTTGTAGAGTTGAGCCTGGGTCATGTCCTCACAGAAGATAGTAAATTCCATGCCGCTGCTACGGCAATGGCTGAAGAGGTAGAAGAAAGATCGAATGGATCGATGGTCGTCGAGATATTCCCCCAGGGTCAATTGGGTGATGAAAGCCAATTAATTTCATCTGCTCGTTCGGGTGATACAGAGTTAGTTGTATCTGCTATTACTCCTATAACTAATGTAGCTGAAGAATTTGCAATATTTGACCTCCCCTATCTATTTGATGATTTTGAGCATGCGAATCAAATCGTCCCTGAAATAATCCCAGGGTATTTCGATATATTAGAGGATTATGAACTGGTTGGATTAGGATATGTTGGTGGCCAAGAATTTAATGCCTTCGCTACACAACCGATTCATGAAGTATCTGATCTGAACGGATTAAAAATTCGTGTCCCGCCTGCACCAGGTTGGATTGCAAGTTATGAAGAACTAGGAGCTCAAGCCACTCCAACAGAATATTCTGAGGTTTATATTGGATTGGAACAAGGTACCCTCGATGGCGGCGTTACATCACCAGAACAATTTATCCAAGATAATTTTAATGAAGTGGCGGATTATTATAGTTTGACCCGGTCGCATATGCAACATATTGTAATGACTGCTTCGCAGGAAGCAATGGATTCGTTAACTGATGACCAGCAAGAGATTATCCGAGAATCGGCTGAAATAGCGACTGAGTCTGCCAAGGATTTTTATGAAGAAATTTACCATGAGTCTTTGGAAGAAGCAGAAAATACAGGAACAGAAATCATTGAACCAGATTTAGAAGGATTCAGGGAGCAAGGGGAGCAGGTGTATGATGAATTGATACAAGATGTTCCTAATGGGCAAGAGTTATTTGATGAGATTCAAGAAGCAAGGTAAGGGCGAAAAAAGGTTGGGGCATCCCGAATGTCGGGACCCCACCTTATATTGATTATTTTTTCATACGAAGGAGACATTTCAATGAGAGATTTAATAGGTTATGGTCAAAATCCCCCCACTATTAGCTGGCCCAATGGCGCACGATTAGCCATTTCGATTGTAGTGAATTATGAGGAAGGGTCGGAAAGATCCTTTGCGCTGGGTGACCCTGATCAAGAATCATCCACTGAATGGGGATCCTATCATCTTCCGCCAGAGATTCGCAATCTAGCAATGGAATCCATGTATGAATATGGTTCAAGAGTTGGCATATGGCGTATCATGCGTATTCTTGAAGAAATGAATGTGAAATCTACTTTTTTTGCATGTGCACTAGCCTTTGAACAAGCACCCGAAGTGGCAAAAGCCGCAGTGGACGGTGGACATGAAATAACTAGCCACGGATACCGATGGGAAGAAGTATTCAGATTAACCAAAGAGGAAGAGCGAGAGCGGATTCAAAAGGCAATAAATTCCTCTATTCAAACAACTGGAAAGCGACCCAATGGTTGGTATTGCCGATATGGTCCAAGTGTTCATACAAGGGAATTGCTTGTAGAGGACGGAGGATTTTTATACGACTCCGACGCATACAATGATGATGTTCCCTATTTTACCGAGGTAAAAGGAAAAAATCACTTAGTTGTACCCTATACTCCTGACATAAACGATTTTAGATTCTGGCAATCCCCGGGTCTTATAAAATCTTCGGATTTCTTTGAATATGCGAAGGACTCATTTGACACTTTGTACGCTGAAGCAGCGTCGCACACCAAAATGATGTCTATTGGGTTGCATCCAAGAATTATAGGGCGCCCTGGTCGTTCAAAAGGATTAAAGGATTTTATTGAATATGCCCAACAGTTTCCGGACGTTTGGTTTGCAACTCGTGAAGAGATAGCAAACTGGTGGATTGAAAACGCAAAATAATGAGAGGGTACTATGAACACTAAGGCTCCCGGCCCCTACACGGTGGCTGGGGCAATTTTTTGAGGTCTCTTAGAGAAGGAGTTATTTCATGAAAAAGGGAATTAGTGATACCGTATTTATACCTGGCTTAGACACGGAAACATTTCTGATTGCATCAGGAAAAGCAGGATTTGCTGGAGTAGAACTTAATTTTCGTGAAAAAGAAGGAAAATTAGATGCTGATACAACCTCAGCCCAAGCAAGAGTGCTTGCACAAATGGCCACAGACAATGGTTTAGAGATCGTGTCCTTATCGACACAGTTGTTTAATGATTACCCCCTCTCTTCCAGTGACACAACGTTACGTGAAAAGGGGAAAGAAATTGCTATACGCATGATTGAATTGGCTACGGAGATGGAAACAAAACTCATACAAATTGTTCCCGGTGTACTCTCCCCGGATCAACCATATCAAACTGCTTATGATTTGGCGCAGCAAACGCTTCTGCAATTGGCAACAGAAGCATCTGCTGCTGACATAACGATTGGAATAGAAAATGTTAGTAATAAATTTTTGCCCAGCCCTTTAGAATTTGTTCGTTTTCTGGATGAAATTAACCAACCTTGCATTCAAGCTTACTTTGACAGTGGGAACGCTATGGTCACAGGGTACCCGGATCATTTTATCGATTTGTTAAGCAAACGAATAGCAGCGATTCACATGAAAAACTACCGTCAATCCACAGGAGATTTTGTTTCAGCTCTTGATGGGGATATCAATTTGCGCTCCATGATGCATGCATTACGCAAAATTCCTTATAAGGGATATGTGATTATGACTCCCCCTTATCCATCTACTTACTGTTCGGCACAACTTATTGAAATAGCGTCACTGGAGTTAACAGAGGTTCTGAACCTTTCAGAACAGTAAAAGCCCCTTTTGCTGCGGCCGCTTCCTTAAAGTGCGCACCTCTAATTTCTCAACGGCGGTGCCCCCCATGTATTCAAACACATTTTGGTGAAGTTTAATACAAAACGCTAAAGCCATGGATAAAAGATTTAGATAAGATTCACAGCCATTGGCACAACCTTTGTTCTAATGGCTGTGCTATTTTATGCCTTATTAGCAGTGGCTCTCTTTTCCGCATTCACTGGCCCAGATGTCCGCAATACTCAGTTAAGTACGGATACGCTAAAAAAATGCATGATTGTTGGTTAGACAACATAATGGCATCCTCTATGATGTAAACGACTTCTCCAGTTTTACGACTTCCGCCAAGCGAACGTTTCATCAAGCATCCGATCTGTAACACCGGCCCCGGATCCCACGCTGCCCTTTGATATAAATTCCTTCAAAAGATACAGCACTTAAATAGCCTATATATACCTATATTATAATTTTCCGAAAATTATTAATGACTTTATGCTCATATCCTGCTATATTTATAATACCTAGGAATCTATATGTGAAAGGGCGGCGCCGTTCCTGGGAAGGATTTACCGTGAGTAATTATCAATCGGCCCGTCAACAATATTCATTCGAGGACATTTATCAGCAGTACACACCGTTAGTCTATGGGATGCTTAAACGACTCCATATTCACAGCAATCATGAGGACTTTGTGCAGGCTGGATATGTAGGGCTTTGGCTTGCGTACCAACATCACGATGGTGAAAAGGGACCTTTCCCCCCTTATGCTTTCGTTCGTGTCAGTGGAGAAATGTTGACGATGCTGAAGAAGGATGCCAATTATTACGATCGGCATTCGTTCAGTCCCAATGATCAGGAGCCTGCTCAAGTGCGCATAGAGACAGAATCCTGGATGCCAGATTTAGACACCCTAGCCCCTTACTTGAACATGTTATCCGACCGTGAACAACGTTGGGTCATCGAGCACGCCGTGCACGACCTTCCCCCGCGCATGATCGCGGCCAAGTACAACGTTTCCGTCGAAACGGTGAAAGGTTGGCGGAAAGGAGCATTAGCGAAACTAAAAAAATATGTAAAATAATTTCGGAAGGGAGCCTGCAGTTATTGCGCTGCAGGCTTGTAAATGAAAACAGAAATGTTCCTTTGGGTAACATATTCTCAAGGGTTTTTAGTGCTGCAATCACGATTGATAAAGCAAGTGTTCCACACAGTATTCAGTACCCCTTATTGCCCTGCTACAGCTACCGTACGTCAGGTTTTTTTAAGTAATACTCATTGTGAACCTATGTTGTTATTCTGTTGTTTTGCAACCGAGGGTCGAAATTCAGATGTAGAAAAAATATTGTCTCTAATTCCAATCATCAACAATAGATTCCCAATCAATTTTCCTTTCTGTATTACCTACCCAGACATCATAGAATTCCGGGTCATCTGAGCGTGGTCTTTGGTTTTCCTTTAATTCATTCAAGTTTACTATTATTGGAATTAACGAAGCCCAACCAACTAAGATAGCTTGCCGAGATGGTAAACTGGGTAGGTCATTCAATAATCCTTCTACATTGTCTGGAACTAATCGTCTTACTAAATCTTGGTCACGGTCGTTCACAAGCCTGTGAAGTAAAAAAGTATTACATTGTGATAGAACGGTGGGAGATAACTCTGATGGCCTTTGTGAAGATACAATTAAACCCAGCCCAAATTTCCGGCCTTCCCTTGCAATCCGTTCGAATGTTTGAGTACATGCATATGAAGGCGAATTTTCATCATTATTTTTCTTTATGAAATTATGTGCCTCTTCCATTGCAAGTACTGTCGGTAGAGTCTTTCCATCATTTAATTTACGATACCTTTGCATGGATTCAAAAACTACCCTCGAAATTACTGAAGTAATAATGTGAGTGATTTCACTTGGTACTAATGATAAATCTATAATGGTAATATTACCATTTTCCCCATTATCCTTACCAATATAATTATTCAACCATCCCAATAAGCTCTCGCTTTTTTCATTTGAGATTATTGGCTTCATCCTTATATCAGACAACATTGTCCTTATTCTCTCAATAAGAGGCTGAACATATTGGATATTTCCCGAACTTTCAGCAGTTAGTTCCAAATGACTAGGTAAATTTTCTATTTCAAAAGAAATTGGTGTATCTGCCCCCTTATCTGTTATAACCTCTTCTTGGGAAATGGGCAGATTATCAAGCACGGATTCTAGCTCTTTTAAAATTTCCCTTAACTCCGGTTCGTTAAAACCATTGTATCCAGTCGTACCAGTTTTGCTCTTCCAAGACTTTGAACTTCTTATATGTTCCACTTTTTCATGTAAGGTTTCTAAATCATATTCTACTTGTTGATCAACATAATAAGCAATTTCCTTTTGTAATTCTTCCAACAATTTGCCGCATTCCATTTTGCTACGATATTGTCCACTATAGGCTTCAGGCCCACTATTAATTTTCACTCTCAGTTGAGTGGATCTACCCTTAATAACACGATAAAGTCTTTTCTCTATAGATTCTTCTAAATCAACCCCTGTTCTCATCTCTTTCAAGCTTTTTATCAGTAATGGCTTTTGAGCCTGCGAAGTTGCATTAGAAAACACACTCCATTCTTCGCTATTCCACATCCAAGCAGGAACTTTTAAGAGCGAACTTTCCTCATTTTCCGGTTTCACTTGAAACACACGTTTCTCGAAATCGGGAAATGCATTATTATATTCACCATTAGGATCTAGTATAATAAAGCGGGCATTTAATTTATCTCTCTTTGATTTTTCTTGCGCGTTCTCTAAAGACCACCGGATCACTCCAGCTACTGAGCATGATTTGCCACTTCCAGTATTGCCTAAAACAGCTAAATGTCTTCCGAATATTTTGTCAGGATCAACTGATACCTTTGCGTTCTGAGCCAATGGAGCTTCTCCAATCATAAATCGCTTTTGATCGTTATCTCCTTCTATAATGGACTCGAGCTGCTCCTTAGTAGGTAACATCACTTTATCGCCAACTGTTGGAAAAGCAGATACCCCTCGTTCTAGTTTGTATTTTCTATAGGGCGGGGAATCAACAAACTCTTGTTTCAACATTCCAATTGCCATTAAATGCATTTTTCGGGATGGATATGGTAGATCAATCAATCCAAAATCTTTTAAACCAGTTCTTTTAGGATACATTGAATTTTCAATGCCAACCCATTCTATAAGACCTACAACAGCACCTCCTTCATTAGGGATGAGTATATAGCTGTTAATTTTCGGAAATGCTCTAGGAATTCCTGCATTTAAAGTGGTTGTTTGAGGTGCTTCTATATCCAACAATGTAACTATTTTAGATGATGAAACAGATTCTACATTTCCGATAACTAATGATGAAGCAATCTCGATGGGACTATTCATTTTCTTTTTCACCTCCGTTTTCATTCTTAATATTTTCAAAGTTCTCTTTGTAATCAGGTGATCTCTTTTCAAGTAATTGAGCTTGACGTGATGTTATATAATCGATTGCAGGTTTAGGTAAATAATATTTCACTAAATCTTCTATATTCCCAAAATGATCACCAATTAATAAAGTCATTTGTGTATCTTTACCAATATTTTCGATAAAATTTGTGATTCTCCCTCCAGCATCATCAAAGGATATTATTACTAAGTGAGTAGAAGGGACTGTAAGCATGTCCCTAATCACTCTGTTGATATGGTCATCTCCAAAACCATAACCATAAGTTATTAAGACAGAATTGGGTTGGCAAATTCCAGTGGCGAAATCCCTAAATAAATCAGCATAAGGATATTCTAACGTCTCGACATCCTTTGCAGGATTTGGATAAATCATAACTGATTCAGCGGGTGACTCAGGAATATCATTATGTTCTACTGAAGCTCCAAATGGTATCCCGTACCGCCTTAAATATGGTGCTTCGTATTTCCAGTCGATTGAACCATGCAATTTTGTATATCTGGCCACACCTTCTAAATATCTTGGTTCTCCTCTTATCCCAGGGGGATTATAATGCATATCTATACCTAATTTAGAAGATCTATAAATTGGATTTAAAGAACCTACAAACCTATCGATTAGCCTTAATCCTAATAAGTCACTGATGTACTCGATTAGACGATCGTAATTTGTTGTATATATATTCAACCTTTCTCTCGACGCGGTTCGACTCGCAAAACTCAGAATAAAGGAGCTAAGTACTTCTTCGACATGATTCTCCGAAGCGCTATTTTTAATGCCTTCCTCAGTTACTAGAATATCTTTTAATAATTGTCTAATTACTTCGTTTAAGTGTGTTTTCCAATCTGTAACTCGATGATCGTCAATCATCTCCAAACCTTTAATTAATGTAATCATTGATCGTATTTGATCCTCAAGATTAGGTCTTCCCCTTCCTGCAAGCTCTGCAGTTCGTCTGGCTTCTTCCATCACATTTTCATTCAAGTCAAGCTCATTCTCATCAACAGCCATCCCTGCGGAAAAGGCATTAGACATCACAGCAGCACCAGTTGTGAAGCCATTACCAAGCAATAATGATAAATGCTCACTTTGGCAGAGTGCTGACAGCCACGGTTCAATTATGTATTTAGCTCTCTCTGCTTCCTCTGAGTTTACGCCATCTTCAAATTCTTTTCTGGTATCGCCTATTTTATAAATGTTTTTCCCCATTTTGATCTCCCCCCTGAAGGCATACCATATGCCCGGCAAATGTCCATCAACGCATCCATACACGTCCGTATTAATTCACAATAATGACAGCTTTGGGCACCTTTCCGAGATCAACTGTGACGCGGGATGGGATATTTCTCGTGGTGATACTTTAACGGCTATCACCTTTACATGTTCACCGCGGCCGATTTTCTGGTGAGTAACTAATCCTCAAATTTTTCAACACCCTCAATATTTGTCGTTTCATCAAAGTCATAAACGATAGCTACGCTATGTTTAGCTCTTGTTATAGCAACGTAAAATTTAGATCGACTCATTGACTTTAATTCTGTGTCGTTGTTTTTCAACCAATCAATATAGGGTTTTGTAGGGTATATTAGAACTCTATCGTAGGTTAACCCTTTAGACTCTCCGAAATTAACTACCTTATAATTGTTATTCACTTTCGTTTTGACGTTCTCTCTTAGTTGCACTGGTTCGTATAGTTCTAAATACTTTTCCAAATCCTTATTTTTAACTAAGAATACCCCGTTGTGGTTGGCTTCTATATTTTGATTAGATCTACTTTTTGGGAATTCTGGATACAGCTTTGAAGCAAAGTCACATATTTCTTGATTATTTCTATGAGAAGAATTTAATGTTTTCTCATCAATATCACAAATACTTCCACATTCATTTTCGATAAAATCTTTTATTTTCCCCTCTCTATATTTATTATGCTTATTCTCATGATGAGTAAGATACGTTACTTGACGAGGATCTCCAACTAGGTGAATCTTAGAATTGCTTTTTAGAAGTAACTTGATAATTTCTAAATCATATCCTGCAAGATCCTGTACTTCATCAACATATATGTGGGTAAAGATCCTGCTCAACCTTTTTATTACCTCCCCGTTACTTTCCATATTACACTTAACAACAAATTTTGATACTTTGTCAGAATAAATTTTGTGGTCATTAGTGAAATAATGTTTTTTTACTTCTTTTTCTTTATAATAAACAGGGGCATCTTTTTTCTTATTATAATACTTAAATCCCGACTTTTTATTTACAAGCAACATACCTTTTATTTTCTCATCAAATAAATAGCTTTGATACGGTCTAACCCCATGTTGTAATAATAAGGAAAACCATGTTTGGATTTTTATATTTTGAGGTATGCACTTATTTTTCTTAATGATTTTTCTACGTATTTGTGCCTCGTTTGCTTGTGTATAAGTAGTTATTAATATTGGTTCATCTTTATGTAAAAGTGCTTGTTCTATAAGATGCGTCGTTTTACCTGCGCCAGCAGCCGCAATTGTCAGTTTGTTATGAGTCATTATCTACTCTATTGCCTCCAGTATATAATTCGGAAAATTAATTTTCTCTTCTGTATTGAAGATTTTTAAGGCGCAATCAGTTTTATGATTATTCATATATATATGTAGTTCTTCTTCCGATTTGTCTTTAGTATTTAGTATATTGTTGATTTCCTGAAGATCATTGTTCTTTAATATCTTAGGTTCTAAAGTATTGTAGTTAAAGGGCTTATTGTTAATTACTAAATCTCCTTTATCTACTTCGTGATCGTAACAAATTTTGATGTTCGGGTAGTCTTCGTCCAAATACTTACTGTATTTATCTCTTACTGCTTCAACGTCTCCATCACTGTCAGTAACGACCACAACTTGTTTATTAATTTTTTCAGCTATTTCCAGAAACCTTAAGAATGAAGTGCCTACCGAAATTACATCAACCCCATCTTCAATAGGTAGTTTACCGTCATTTTGTAACATATATGCTTTTTGAACAACTAGTTCATCGGAAGCGCCTTCAACCAAAATTGCCTTATCACATAAAATCAATCGTAATGTATCATACCCAGAAACTTTTTCAAAGAAATTTTGAGTGTCGGGTAGTAAGCTTTTAAGTTGTACTGTCCTGTTATCATTCAACAATATTAGATTATTTAGACCCAATTTATTTGCTACGAAGCTATTATGGGTTGAAATGATTATTTGTTTATCTTTATGATGGCGCTTAATATTTTCGACAAACTGGTTAAGTTTCGAATGAGAAAGATGATTCTCTGGTTCCTCTATTAAAATAACATTTGCTTCTTTAGATTTATTATGTGCTAAAGCTAATTGGGTTTTTATAGTGGATTGTTCACCTTTTCCTAAAAAATGAAAAGGAACACTGTCAACATAAGTCATTAAACTATTTTCCCACGCGTTCTTGGACACAAGATCAACTGATAGTTCTACTTCCTTATCAGAAATTTTCGGTGCTTGACTAATTTTTTTATTTATTGCATTAATAGATGGATCTGCCATAAAACTTTCTCTCATTTTTCTATGTGCTTGTGAAATGTCGACCATTTCCTCTGGTTCTAAATTGTTACGAACAATTTGAGAAATATACAGATCCGATCCATTTTGATTCCTTTTATTTGAAGTATCAATCATTGCTGATTTTATTGGTATACTTCTAGGTGTAATAGGGGCTCTCGCAAAAGAACACCAAGTAATCTCATAATATTCTATTGGAATAGTTTTGATATTCCCCTTTTGAACTAAACTCTCATATTCATCTGTGTAATTTTCGTCAAATGCTATTTTAAATGAGACTCCACATTCTTTATTCTTTTCACTATTACCATTGCCTTCTAATATAGGGTAATCGTCTCCATCAATATAAACTTCAATTAATACATAAGGAAGTACAGGGCTATTGTTATGCTCTAAATCATATATGTATTTATCTACAACTTGGTTATTAAATAAATACTGTGTAAGTTCATTGCGAATGTACCTGCCATTAAAGAAACCGGTTAATGCTAAATGAATAGCCTCTAAAATAGTTGATTTCCCTGCTTCATTATTACCAACTAATACGTTTAATCCACTATTAAAATCAATTAAAAATTTCCCTTCAAATCCTTTGAAATTCTCAATTATTATCTTTTTAATAGTCATCTAAGTCACATCCTTTGCTAAGTGCTTCGTTAGTGTTCCCAAGTATGTTCATTTAACAGCCATTTTTTCATTTCCGCATTTAAGTGGCGGACTTTTGTTTTTGTTTTTCCGCCATAACGACATCCCCTCTCTAATTATAATACTTAACCGCTTTCGCAGGCACCCCAACAGCTAACGTATCATCAGGAATATGGTCTGTAACAACGCCTCCGGCTCCCACAGTGCTCCATCTTCCTACCTCTACTCCAGGAATCGTTACACTGCCAATACCTAAATGAGCGCCTTCCTGCACCTTTGTTCCTCCGGCGATGGCGACTCGTGGGGAAATATGAACATAATCCTCTATCTGACAATCATGACCTACAGATGAGGATGTGTTTAAAATAACATGATCATTAATTTGAGAATGAGGATTGACGATGGCACCCGCGATTACAGCAACTCCATTTCCAATCTCGGATGTTGGGCTGATCATAGCACTTGGGTGAATAACCGTTGCATAGCGATGGCGAGGGATGTCTAGTTTATCAACAACACTCTTCCTAGCACGGTTATCTCCTATCCCTACAATAAAAAATAAATCCGGATATGAACGTGAGAGATAATTAGCATCGGAAATTAGACCCTCGAAAAAATTCATTCCATTATTAACAAAAGAAGTATAATGATCATCTAACACTCCTGCCAGTTGATATTCAGTGCTATAATGATTAATGATATCCTGAATCACTTTCCCATGGCCACCGTTACCGAGAACTACGACTCTTTTCATATGAATCCTCCGAACTGCTCTCGCTTGCAGTAGTTGATCCCGTGAATTTTTCAGCTGACACATACCCTTGTTGATCAATTCCATCTGACTTAACAACTTTCACTATGGTTAAAAATAAAATCTTTATATCCAGCCAAAAAGATTGATTATCAACATACCTCACGTCTAGCTTAAATTTATCCTCCCATGTAATGGCGTTTCTTCCGTTGACTTGCGCCCAACCTGTAATCCCCGGTTTCACTTCATGTCGTCGGGCTTGTTCAGGTGTGTATAATTCCAGGTATTCCATCAACAATGGTCTTGGTCCTACTAAGCTCAAATCGCCTTTTAATACATTCAATAACTGTGGAAATTCATCGAGGCTAAGCTTTCGTAAGGTTGAACCAAACTTCGTAATACGCTCTTCATTCGGCAATAAGTTCCCATGTTCATCAGTTTCATTTGTCATTGTACGAAATTTAGACACGTAAAAGGGCTCGCCACGCAACCCCGGGCGTTTTTGTTTAAATAGTACAGGAGAGCCTAATTTTATTTTGATCAGAATGGTTACTACAAGCAATAATGGGCTTACCAATAGTAATCCTATCGACGCTGACAGTAAATCGAACATACGCTTCATGATTTATTCACCGAAGACCCAACCAAGTTGTTTGCGTTACTATAATATTCCTTATACCATTCTACAAATTCGCCGATCCCTTCATCAATGGTTGTGCTGGGACTAAACCCTGTTGCCATCTGTAAACTCTCAATATCTGCATACGTTGCTTCTACATCGCCGGGCTGCATTGGTAAATACTCAATCTTCGCTTCTTTTCCAATGTGCTTTTCAATTGTACGGATAAAGTCCATGAGTTTCACCGGTTGATTGTTTCCGATGTTATAAACTTTGTACGGAGCATAACTTTCACTAGGATTAGGATTGCTTTTATCAAAATCCGGGTTACCTTCTGGTTTATAATCGAGCAAACGCACCATGCCTTCAACAATGTCGTTGATGTATGTAAAGTCACGCATCATCTCACCGTTGTTGAAAACCTTAATAGGGTTGCCTTCCATTATGTCCTTTGTAAACGAGTAATAAGCCATATCCGGTCTTCCCCACGGTCCGTATACAGTAAAAAAGCGTAGCCCTGTCGTTGGAAGGTTATAAAGATGGCTATAAGAGTGCGCTAGTAATTCGTTAGCTTTTTTCGTTGCCGCATATAGGCTAACGGGGTGATTTACTTCATCCGATGTTGAAAACGGCATCTTCTGATTGGCTCCGTATACAGAGCTTGATGACGCATAAATTAGATGTTCTATTTCATGATGGCGGCAAGCCTCAAGGATATTTGTAAAACCAACAAGGTTAGCACCTACATAAGCGTGAGGATTTTCCAGACTATAACGCACGCCTGCTTGGGCCGCAAGATTTACGACATGTGTAAATGATTCTTCATGAAACAATGTCTCGAGCATTTCTCGATCAGCCAAATCACCTTCAGCGAATCGGAAGTGGCTATAATTGTTCAATACATCAATTCGATCATATTTTAATTGAGGTTGGTAATAATCATTGAGGTTGTCCAAACCGACAACATTAAAGCCGTCATCCAGTAATCTTCTAGCAAAATGCATCCCAATAAATCCAGCAGCACCTGTGATCAAGATTTTCATTCAATCAACCTCCTTCCATAGCTCCCGATAAATACCATCAATCCTTTTTGCTACTTGCTGTTCAGTAAACTGTTCCTTAATTATCTGTCTTCCTCGTTCACCAAACTCCGTTCTTAATTTCTCATCAGTAATTAATTGTTGGATAGCATCCGCTAATCGTTCATCCTCTTCTAATGGTACTAAAAAGCCACTTTCATCATTTGATACAAGCTCTCTTGTTCCCAAGGCATCACTAGCTACTACTGGCTTGGCAAACGCCATAGATTCCATAATGAAACGCGGGACACCCTCCTTTTTTGAGGTAAGTACACTGATATCTGCCATTTTAATAAAATCATAAATGTTGGATTTACGCCCGATAAAATTAACATTATTTTCGAGGTTCATTGTGGGTAATAAGCTTTTCAATCTATCTTTCTCTGGACCATCCCCTGCTATCAAACAAATGAAATCATCATTACAATTCTTTTTCACTATGTACAAAGCACGAAGTAAAAATTCATGATTTTTTACTGGTTCAAGACGTGCTGCCATTAACAGGACAATTTTATTTTCTGGAATTTCATATTCCTGTTTTAAATCCGTAACTATCACTTTGTCTGTTGATTGATCTAATTGATCGAGTACAACACCATTGCCTTCATAATATACAAAAAGACGTTTATTTAATGCTTGAATGGCGTCGATATCTTCATAGTTTTGTGAGGTTATCGCATGACAAAATCGTGTACCTATTTTTTCAAGAGATCTATACAAATTATGCTTTTTCCTACTCTGTCCCTCATAAAAAGGTAACCCATGACTTGTATGAACAATAAGCGGAACTTTTGCCTTTTTGGCTGCCAACCTTCCGATTATTCCGGCCTTTGATGTATGTGTGTGAACAATATCATATTGACCGGCTTTCAATTTTTTTGCCAATGTAAATATAGACCTTATATCCTTCAAAGGCTCTATAGAACGGCTCATCGGCGAAAAAAAATACGGAATATCATAAGAATCACTAAATGAAGGATTCAAACCATTCTCGTCTGAATAAATATGAACCTTATATTCATGCTTCTGTAACTCCTGAAGCTTATCCATTAATATATTGTGACTTGATGCAACCGTGCAGATATGAGCAACGCGTTTCATAGTAAAAAACCTTCTTTACAAATTCATAAATAAATGATTAATCTCTCTCTCATATTTTTCTTGTCTAAAAGTATCTATAACGTATGCTTTGCCTTTTTTAGCTAGATGATCCCTTTTTGTTTTATCACTTGTTAAACCCTCGATGGCTTTAGTTAATTGTTCAGTAGACTCTGGTGAAATGACAACACCAAAATCATCGTTAGGGATAATTTCCTGCACTCCCCCAACGTCAGTAGCTATAACTGCACATTCATGATACATCGCTTCAATTAATGATCTTGGTAGCCCTTCTGACCTTGAGGGCAATACTTTAATATCAATTGTTTTCATTACATCTTGGACTCTGTCTGTATAGCCTAGTTCTTGATAACTAATTTCATTTTCAGTCATTTCCTTTTTCAATCTTAACCAATACTGTTCATGCCCCGGGCTTACACCACCTGCAAAAATTAACTCAATCTTTGGTTTAACAGCACTCGATTTCATAGCATCGACTAACAAATCAATTCCTTTCCTCTCGTTAATTGATCCAATATAGCCGATTAAAATCTTTGGATCTGTCTCTTCTGACGGTAAAATATCCTCATACTGATTACTATGATCAGAAAATGTAAATCCTGTATAGATATTAACTATTTTATCCTTATATTTATTCTTTATACTTTCGGATGCTCCATCAAGCACCCCTTTAGCAATTGTTATTATTCTGCTAGATAGTGCAAATCCTAGTTTAGTAACCTGGGAATTCCCAACGTCCGCACGAATATAATAAACTAATGGTTTACGAAGAAGTTTAGCTGCGATCCCCCCATACATTACTGCACGTGCATCATTGGCGTATACAATGTCAATATTGTTCCTTTTTATCAAGAATACTAACCTTAAATTAAAAAACAATATCTGAAATACAACTAGTAATTTCCTAAAGATTGAATAGCTAAGTACACGCCCGCCAAAAGCATTTGCAGATTTCCCCAAAGGAACTATTTTTACATCAATTCCTTCTTCTGTTAAAAATTTGTTAAGTTCCCCATTCCTAGTTGTAACTATATAAGTTTTGAATGTATCCGAATCTAGGGATTTAACCAAATGAGTCATACTTTTTTGGGCACCATAATAAGAATTAAATCTCGGTTCTATCATAAGAATTCGTTTAGCAGACACTATTTTCACCTCTAGGAGTAAGATAATTGCTTTAGGTGAATTTTTCTTCTATCATATATTCATTACTACAACCTGTTCGTTATCCTTATTGACCTAATACTTATCATTTACGACTCTAGCTACGTTATTTAGATTTTCCTGTTTTTCCATAATTCCCTTTTCCTTTTTTCCGTAATTCCCTTTTCTTTTAGTTAGAATTTTTTGGACCAAGAATATAATTAATGTTCCAAGTACAATATGCTTGAATACTTGTGCTGTAAAATTGGTTAAATCAGCCCTAATAATATAAACGATGATAGGCATACTCACAATATAAACCACCATCCATATACTGCTATTAAAAGCACGAGCATAAAGGAACTTGATATAAAAACCTATTATTATGAACCATATTATAACCCCAACATATCCAAAATTAATATATCCTTCAGCTACTATACTAAAACCTTGTCCAAAAGCAGTGTTCGAGAAAAATGTATCATTATACCAACGGTTTGGTGAAATTCCGATCCCAAACAACCCATTTTTTATAGCCCACCAGAGAGTTTCACCATAGAAAAATTCATATTGGTTGAAATTGGTTAATATAACTTTAAGATTACTCGTGGCTGCGCTAAACTCTGATCGTAAAATATCTACAATAAAGTTATCAGATAAAAAACCTCTAGTCTGTCCAGCTGCTAAAAAGTTCTTTAAATGTTGTAAGATAGGTACTGTAGCTAGCCCCACTAAACCCATAGTTATAATTAATGGTCTTGGGATATTCTTATAAAAAACATGTATAACAAACATACTAATCCATATTTGCTTTAGAATTACATCTCTCTCTCCAATAAAAGCAAACACCATAAATGACCAAACCAACATACCTGTTATTAATACAACTGGTAATTTTTGTTTGCTATTAATTTTATTAACTAAAACAAATGCATATAATAATGAAACAGCGTGATAACTTACTGATAAAAATCCCAATGTGGTATTTTCAGTAGAACCAATCTTTTCTGTGTTACCACTTATATAATAATCAATAACGAACAGACTACCGCCTATTAGGAAAATAAACAGTAATGGTTTACTTATAATGGCCATGTTGTTAAAGCCTGTAAAATAATTATTTTGTTCCTTTAAATTTATACTATTAATCCTTACACCTATTACAGCTACAAAAGTGATTATAGCTAACCAGTTTAAAAAAAGAGCTTCATTTACTACGCCTGAATTAAAACTTTCATCATTAATAATTAATATGAGTGGACTAGCTATTGAGTATAATAAAAAGAACGGAAGAAACCAAAAAAAGGGGTGTGTTAAATCAAACTTTATAAAAATAATCGGTAATATGGCTGAAAAAATCAAGATCATTATGTTACCTAAGACATTATTTGTTATAAAGAATAAAGAGCCCAATATAACCAATATAATTAGCAAAGCTGTAAATTTAATGGTTGATTTTTTTATTTGGAAATTATGCATTTTAAAATACCCCTTTAAACTGGGCTCATTTATTTATGATTGTATTTCTAATCATTAATTGGGACACCTTTTTAAATGGATTACTTTTCATTGATATGATAATAACAATGAAGGCAATGATATTTTTTATTGTTCTTTTTTCATCTATACTTAATATATTAATTTTATGGGCCATATTAAGATCGCTTTTCATAAAAGAAGAACCAGCTTGTTTTACTAAATCATCCGAAAGTTGTTTGCTATTTCTTCTCCTAAAAAAAGGTGCATAAAACCCATGTTTTTCAATTAAATCTGGATTTCCTTTAACCTTTTGATCAATGCATTGTCTACTTATTTCATTAAACATCCTTTGCATGACTACTTTATCTGCATTTGTACTCACCCCACCAGGAAGATTAAACCTAGTATAAAGGACTTCCGGGACAATATAGAAATGTGTAATCAAACTCATTCTCATCCACAAATCTCTATCCTGTGCATATTTGAAAAATTCCCTATATCCTCCTACCTGGTTATAGACTGTCCGTCGATACATTACCTCTCCATGTGTAAAGGGATTTTCTTTTTTTAAGAATTCTATTAGAGATGAATTGTCCGGTATTTGTGATCTATAGTGGCGTATCTTCCCTGTTAACTTATTTATACTTTCCACGAAGCAACCAACTATACCTATCTCTTTATTATTTATCAAAATATCTAATTGTTTTTCTATTCTTGCTGAATGAGATAAATCACCAGAACCGTGAATCGCTATAAATTCTCCATTCGCATAGTGTATTGCTTTTTTTATAGATTTTACAAATCCTTGATTTCTATGTGTGATAACCTGTAATCTTTTATCACTAAAAGATTCTAGTTTCTTTAATGTATTATCGGAAGAACCATCATCAACAGCTATGATTTCAAGGTCCTTATGCGTTTGGGACAATAAACTGTTTATAGAATCGATAACATTATCCTCTCTATTAAAATAGACTGTAATAATGGAGACTAGCAAATTCTTTTCCTCTCTTTCAACATAAAAATACATAACAATCAGTTGTTTTATCACTAACGCCATTTAAATTTTTTGATCATACTTGCAATATCCTTATAATCATCTTTTTTTAAAATAATCATGTCGTTTAGTTTAATATTCTCCTTCTTTGCATACACAATTAAAAAGCACACACTTCCGATTATATAGGTAACCGTAGAAGTAATCGCGGCACCAATATAGCCGTATTCAGGTATGAAAATGAAGTTTAAAATAGTATTAAATATTAATGGAGAAAGGAAAACCCAAAAACTGTATAGTGGAAAACCTCTAGCAGCTAAATCTGGATGTAAAATTTTAACTATAACCATTGCTAAAACACCAGGTAGTAATAACCTAATAACGTTAGATGATTCACTAAAGTCTTGTCCATATAGTATATCTATTGCCAAAGGGGCTAAAGCCCAAAAAAGCAGACACAAAAAAAACAAAGCATTGAAACTAAATCTTAGTAACTTGACCGCACGAAAGATCGCACTTTTTGAACTTCTAGAATTGGCACTTCTTGCGAATAAAACTAGCCCAATTGCGGCTGGCAACTGCCATATTAACTCCGCTAGAGTTGTGCCTACTGAATAAATACCAACCTGTTCAGAGTTTGTCATATGTTCAAGAAAGATAATATCTACTCTATAATTAAGCGTTAAAATAAATAATGCTAGTGCAAATGTGACTCCTTTCGAAAATAGAGATTTAAGAATTTGAGTGTCAAAGTTAAAACGAATAGTCGTTATTTGCTTAATAATAAAAGCTGAGTAAATCACAACAATGAATGCCATCAAAAACTGTACAAGCACTGCACCAAAAACATCTAAATTAAGTAACCATACGAGTATTATTACCCCACTAAGGTTAACAATGAACCTAATCAATTCACTGACGTTAATACTTCCAATCTTTTGATTCCCTTGTAAAACGCCTCTAAAGTATTTAAATAATAGATTTAAGGGTATAGTCATAAGAGCAATGCTGAGTAAACCCCAACCATATGTTTGCGCTGAACCAAAGCTATAATAAATTGTTGCAATCAACATGGTTAATACTGACGTTATCACCCATAGTGATAACAATGATGATACAATGTCTTTTGTGGAATAATATCCTCTTCCAATGTAATAGGCTGATGCCTGCCGAACCCCAAGATCAGCAGCAGTCATTAAAATGTTGGGTATCACAAAGATTGCTGTAACAATTCCCTTTCCTTCTGGCCCCAACAATCTAGCCAGAATAACAGAAACAATGAAACTTCCAAATAGGACTATGATTTTAGTTCCGAAAGTGATTATAACATCATACGCTGTGCTTTTTGTTTTGTTTGTCATTATATATCTTTACTTTCGTTCTACATTTCCACCCAATGTATTTATCAACTCTGGGAGATTACTGTATCCTCTTTCAATTTGATAGACATTTGCTATCTCACTTTGCTCATCTGCAGCAAGTGCTGCTAGGACAACAGCAGCGCCCCCTCGGATGTCTGAAGCAATTAAATTTGATGTCCCCATCAGTGGTGAGGACTCTTCAAGGATTGCTACCTGCCCACTTGCTCCATTAACACATGTGAATCCTCCATTTTCAATTGTGATGTTTGCCCCCAGTTTATTCAACTCTTCACAATATAAGAATCTACCGTCCAAGATCGTTTCCTTAATTGTACTGCTACCTTTCGCACGGAGCATAATAATTGCATGGAGTGGTTGAATGTCTGTGTGAAAACCAGGATAGGCTTTAGTTTCTATATTAACGGGTTCTATTTTATAGTTCCCGTCCACAAAAAGTCCGTTTTCTTTTTGTTGTATGTTTAATCCTGCCTTTCGCCATATCGCTACTTCTGTTTCCAGTACATTTTCATTACCACCGATGATTGTTCCATTTCCTTTAGTAACCGCGATCGCTGCTATCATGGTTGAGACAATAATTCGATCACTCATCACACGATATGAAGTTCCATTTAGTTTATCTACACCGATAATTTCTAAGGTGTTTTCATCAGTCCAATGAAATGTAGCTCCCATTTGTTCCAAAAGCTGTATAACATCTAAAACTTCCGGGTTTTTTGCAGCATTCTTCAAAGATGTTACTTTTCCGTTTCTAAGTACACTTGCGAATATTACATTCAGAGTGGCACCAAAGGAAGGATAATAAAATTCAATTTCAGTATGGTTTACATTATCTAGTTCAGGAATCGCTCTTATTCCCTCTCCACTTTCAATAACTTCATGTCCCATATTTTTTAAGGAGAGTACATGTAAATCATGTTTACGGTCGCCGATTTCACATCCGCCCGCTAGTGGTAAATATAGAGAGCAGTCCTTGGCTATACTTCCTCCCAATAATAATAACGAATGACGAATTTTACTTGCTATATTGGGATCCAATTCCGTCGAACGCCAACCTTCTCCATTGACAGTTAAAGTAGTTTCATCCTTACTATTAACCTCTACTCCTACTTCCCTTAATAAGGTTATCAAATTATTAACATCATTAAGTTCTAGTGGAACATTTTTAACTTCTACCATTTCATCTGATAGAGAGGCTGCTACCAAAGCTGGGAGCGCAGCGTTCTTAGCACCCTGCACAACAACTTCACCTTTAAGTGGTTTTCCACCTTTAATTACGTAAGAGTTTGTTGCTTTTGGTCGTTCTTTTAATGATAACTCTGTGAGTTTGCTCATCAAATGCCCCACCCCTCTTTATACAATAATAACCTCAGGTTCCATGGCTATGCCTAATTGCTGTTTGACTTCGTCATACATCAATTGCATCAACTCTTTTATGTGCTTGGATGACGCATTCCCCTTATTTATAATCCAATTTCCGTGCTCTTGGCTTATTAGTGCTTGTCCTATTTGAGTTCCCTTTAACCCTACTTGCTCTACTAATTGCCCAGGATAAGGACCGCCTGGGGGGCTTTTAAATGTGCTGCCGGCAGTAGCGACTTTTAACGGAAATTTCTCTTTGCGGATATCTATCGCTTTCCTTGCTTTGGAAAATGTCTCTTGTTTATTCGATCCATAAGTTAATTTTAGTCGACAACCAATAATGATACGCTTGTTGTTTATCTGAAAATCGCTCTTTCTAAAATGCATTCCTAAATTGTCTATTTTATCTTCTACAATATTATTATTTTCGTCTATGTATATAACAGAGAGAAGGACATCCTTTATTTCACTACCAATACAACCTGCATTCATTGCAATTGCTCCACCGATTGTACCGGGAATGCCAGCAAAGAAATCAAACCCATCTATATTTTCTCTTGATAAGTCTATGGATAGCTTAGGCAAGGGTGCACCCGCCTCAGCGTAAATATAGCCTTCTTTATAATTAATCTCATAATTTGTTAAGGCGCGGCTTAGATTTATTATAACCCCTGGGTAATCTCCATCATTAAACAGAACATTAGATCCCCGCCCTAAAATAAAATATGGATCATTATTACGATCACTAAAAGATTTCGCTTCGATCACTTCGTCTATATTTTGGGGAGTTATCATAAAACGTGCATTGCCGCCGATCCTCCATGTATTCAAAGGAGTAAGAGGGATTTCTTCTTCAATTTTTACTTCCATTACGCTCGCCCCCTTTGGAGTCAATTAGCAGCACTAACTTTAGAAGTTTCAGGTTTTAAATCATTGCTCACTTCTATTAGTCGATCAACCAAAGAGTCATGGTTGATATATTTAATTACTTCTTTAACGGAGTCATAGCTCCCATTCGTCTTCCCCACATATATCTTCGGGTGCACCTGCTCCTCATGCACTTCCTCATCCCCGAGCAGTTCCTCATACATCTTCTCCCCGGGCCTCATCCCGGTGTACTCAATCCCAATATCTTCCTCTCCAAACCCAGAGAACCGTATCATGTTCCGTGCCAGATCGACAATCTTCACCGGCTCGCCCATATCGAGCACGAGGATCTCTCCTCCGTCAGCCAAAGCCCCGGCCTGAATCACCAACCGCGACGCTTCCGGGATCGTCATGAAGTACCGTGTCATGTCCGGGTGTGTGACTGTCACCGGGCCGCCGGCTTCAATTTGCTTCTTAAACAGCGGGATCACGCTGCCCCGACTCCCTAACACATTACCAAAGCGCACAGCGACAAACCGTGTGGCACTAACCGTATTCAAATGCTGAACGACCATTTCCGCGATCCGCTTTGTTGCGCCCATGACGCTCGTCGGGTTGACGGCTTTGTCGCTGGAGATCATGACGAAGGTGCTGACGCCGGCGGCGTCTGCAGCTTCGGCGGTGTTGCGGGTGCCGATGACGTTGTTTTTGACCGCTTCTTGCGGGTTCTTTTCCATGAGCGGCACGTGTTTGTGGGCGGCGGCATGGTAGACGACGTCGGGTCGGTATTTTTCCATGATTTCTTGCATGCGTTCTTTTCCCTGGACGTCGGCGATTTCGGTTTCGAATGTGATGTGCGTGTATTCATTTTTCAGTTCCATATCAATCGAGTAAATGCTATTCTCGCCGTGCCCGAGGAGAATCATTTCCGCGGGATCGAATCGGCACAATTGGCGGCACAGTTCGGAGCCGATGGAGCCGCCGGCGCCGGTGATGAGAACGACTTGGCCGGTGATTGTGTCGGCGATGCCTTCGGTGTCCAGTTCGACGGGATCGCGGCCGAGGAGGTCTTCCACTTGCACGTCGCGGATTTGCGAGACTTCCAGTTTGCCGCTTACGATGTCTTCCAGCATCGGCATGATTTTCGGTTTTATGTTCGTTTCCATGCATTTCTCATAAATATGCTGGAGTTCTTCCCTTTTCATGGACGGGATGGCGATGACGATGTGTTCGATTCGATATTTTTCCGCCACCCGCTCTATCTGACAGATCGTGCCTGCCACGGGAATGTCCATGATTTCCAAATGCTGCTTCGTCGGATCATCATCCACGTACGCCACGGGACGAAGTTCGGATTCCGGGCTTCCCTTTAATTGCCGTGCGACCAACGTTCCGCCCGCGCCTGCCCCGATAATGAGCGTACGCTTCAGTCCTTTTTTCGGTTTCATGTATGTATCCCGATACATTCGCCATGCAAAGCGCGTGCCGCCGATCAACAAAATATGTAACATCCACGTCACCACGAGCGCCCGCGCGTACAACACATCAAAAACAAGGCCCTGAACGATCCCGGCTGTTATCACCGACAGCGTCACCGCGTAAAAAATACGCAACAGCTCATTCGTACTCGCGTACTGCCAGGCGCCTTTATACAATTTGAATACGTAAGCGAAAATATGGTGGGCGATGACGAGCACGATGGCACTGACAACTAAGATGTCCGTCCATGGCCACTGCCAGTCATAAAGCAAAAAGACCCCGAAGAAGATCGCACTCAGCACGATCAAACTGTCAATGCTCATGAGAACGAGCATCCGCCATTTATAAGTCATCCGCCTCACCTCCCTATCGCTTGAATAAACTGAATACTTTCTTCTTTTTGATTCGTTGCGGCTCGTCCATCATGACGTATTGATGATTCATCAAAATCTCCGCGTTTTCTTGGAAAAATAAAACCGTATCCGTTCCGTATTGCTTTTCCAACACCGCGTAGGCATCCCGCAAACGATTGGGGCGTTTCGTCGACGTGTGCATGTCGGATGCGACGAAGTGCGTCAAGTTATGTTCGATCAACTGGTGGCTGAATTTCCGTATCGTTTTGCCGAAATCGCCGGTGATGCTAGCAGCGGTAATTTGTGTGATCGCCCCGCCTTTGACCATTTCGTACAGCCAACCGGCATCCTTTAAGATTTGCACGTTACGTTCCGGGTGTACGATAACAGGAATCACCTCTTCTTGTAAGAGGTGATAAATCAGGCGTCCCGTATAGCGGGGCACGTGATCGCTCGGCAGTTCCACGAACAAATAGCGCCCGCCATCCGCCAGGGTGCAAAGCTCCCCTGTCCGGAAACCTTCCACCATCTCGCCATACACACGTGTTTCCTGGCCGGGATGGACCATTATTGGCAAACGCGCATCGACGATCGCGTCGTTTAACGTTTGTGTTTGTGCGATAATATCTTTTTTTTCATTATCGAAATGGCCGTTTCGATGGTGAGGGGTGGCGATAATATGGGTAATGCCGTGATCGACGGCTTGTCTCGCCATCGTCAAGCTTTCTTGCATGTGCGGAGATCCGTCGTCAATACCCGGCAAAATATGACTATGTATATCGATCATTTTGGCCCCTCCTGCTTTATTACGATATTACCATAGTCCCAGATAATGTCAACACATTTTTGCAAATATTACCCACTTCAACCGCCATAATAGTACATATAATTGCTTTTCTTGTGTGCTTGTCGATTGAGGACGGCGCCGAGCATTTTTGCGTTCGATTGCCCGAGAAGGTCCGTCGCTTTGCGCGCTTCTTCTTTTTCCGTATGGCCGCTATCCACGATGAGTATGACGCCATCGCTCACGCCGGCGACAATTTGCGCGTCTGTGACGGCGAGGACCGGCGGGGTGTCGATGATGATGTAGTCATAGTGGGTGCGCGCGCCTTCGATAAAATGCTTCATCGCTTGCGAACCGAGCAATTCCGACGGATTGGGCGGGATCGGTCCGCACGTGAGGACGTCGAGGGATTCATTGCTCGTGGACTGGACGACTTCCGAAAAGTCCCGCTGCTTCGTGACGACATTGCTTAAGCCGGTGTGATTCGCCAGATAAAACATATAGTGAACGGCCGGTTTGCGCATGTCGGCGTCCACGAGGAGCACTTTCTCTCCTTGCTGCCCGATCGTTTCGGCGAGATTGGCATTGATCGTTGTTTTGCCTTCCGCGGGGCCGGACGATGTCGTCATGATCACTTGCATCGTTTGATCGACGGCGGCATATTGGATGTTCGTCCGGATCGTGCGAAACTGTTCCGAGATCGGCGAACGCGGATTTTCACGCGTGATCAGGGAGCGTCGTTTGCTAATTTGTCTCGGTTGTTTTTTGAACATTGTAGGCCCTCCCTTTGCTTGCAGACTGGGCATTTCTGGAATCTCCCGGCGTGATTTCGGGGATGGACCCGAGCGCGGTAAGCCCCAGTTCTTTTTCCACGTCGTCTTCGTCCTTAATCGTGTTATCGAGAAATTCAAGCAAGAAAGCCAGTCCAACGGCCGCCATCAAGCCGACGACGAACGCGATCGCCATGTTTAAGGTCGGCTGCGGCGATACGGGTGACTGCACTTGCCCGAGATCCGGGGTCGCGAGGATGCTGACGTTGTCAATGTTCATGATCGTCTCGACTTCATCTTGGAAAACATTGGCGATGGCATTGACGAGCGTGACTGCCGCGCGCGGGTCAGGATCGGTCACCGAAACCGCAACGACTTGCGACTCCCCTTCCGGCTGCACATCGACTTGGGACTCTAGCTGGGAATAGGTATAGGAACGGTCGGTGTCCGCACGTTCGATCACCAAATCGAGGATCGCCGGGCTCTGAATAATGACGCTATATGTATTGATGAGTTCCACATTCGTATCAATATCCCCGACATCCAGCGAGCCGCCTTGCTGTTCTTCCTGCCCTTGATTGACGAGCAGCTGCGTTGTAGCTTCATATTGCGGCGTCATGATAAAATAACTCATGATCGCACTCAAGATGACAGCGCCTATGGTGATTGACGCGATCATGCGCCAACGTTTTTTCAACGTTTCAAAGATTTCTCTTAAGCTGATGGTTTCTTCCATGATGTCCTCCAGTTCCAATCATTTCCTGTACTAGGATATTATATCTATGTAAAAAATACCACACTTTTTGACGAAAAATTTCTATTTTCATTATACAACAATCTTTTCTATGGTACCATTGTACAAGCGATGTTACAAAAAGGAGATTCAACAACATGAAAAAGTTTCTGATTACGGTCGGCGTGCTCCTCTCGCTGATCATCCTCGTCATCGGAGGCTTCGCCCTCTATCTTTATTTTTCCGTCACGTCGACCGCAGACCAGATGCATTCGCCCCTGGAACGGGAACATTCCGACTTGCGCGTGGATGCGACCAATCTCGAGGAAGAAGAACCGGTTTCTTTTTTACTATTAGGGGTTGATTCGGAAGGCGAAACAGCCGGGCGTACGGATACGATGATCGTCCTTACCGTCAACCCGGTGGATGAATCGATGAAAATGGTGAGCATCCCCCGGGATACGCGCACGGAAATCGTCGGGCGGGGAACGGAAGATAAAATCAACCACGCCCACGCGTTCGGCGGCGCGGAAATGGCGATTGCCTCAGTGGAAAACTTCCTGGACGTGCCGATTGATTATGTGGCCACCATCAACATGGACGGGTTCGAAGAAATGGTCGATGCCGTCGGCGGCGTCACCGTGGAAAATGATTTAGAGTTTGAGCAAGGCGGGCACTATTTTCCGGAAGGCCAGGTTGAGTTAGACGGGGACGAAGCGTTATCCTTCGTGCGCATGCGCTATGAAGACCCGCAAGGCGACGCCGGCCGCACGGAACGCCAGCGCGAAGTGATTGAAGGATTGCTGCGGGAAGGCGCGCAGTTCTCTTCTCTTACTAGTGTGGGGGCGATCCTTGATTCGGTCGGCTCGAATGTGAAGGTGAGCGCCGATTCCGGTGAGATGGCGGACCTGTTCGGCTATGAATCCGCAAGGCACGACATTGAGCAACTCGAGCTAAGCGGCTCAGGCACACGGATTGATGGGATTTATTATGAGATGATTGATGAAGGGGCACGCGCTGAGGTGTCGAGTGTGATGCGGGAGCATTTGGAGCTGGAAGACTAGAGCCGTTCGGGCGGAGCGCCCGGGCGGTTTTTTCGCTGCGGCGAGGGGGGGGCCGGTTGACGCCATAATTGCCTCCGGATCCCTGTGTTATGGCGCCATCCACTTCCGTTGACGCCATAATTGCTTCCGACTTCCTGCGTTAGGGCTCCATCCGCTCCGGTTGACGCCATAATTGCTTCCGACTTCCTGCGTTAGGGCGCCATCCGCTTTCGTTGACGACCTAACTCCTCCCGGCTTCCTGCGTTAGGGCTTCATCCGCTACCGTTGACGACCTAACTCCTTCCGGCTTCCTGCTGCGTTAGGGCTTCATCCGCACCGATTGACGACCTAACTCCTCCCGACTTCTTGTGTTAGGGCGCCATCCGCTACCGTTGACGACCTAACTCCTTCCGGCTTCCTGCGTTAGGGCGCCAACGACTTCTCCAAATGAATATCCGATACTACACGCCCCCGCCTTTATTCAAATAATTAGCGAGCAGCTGTGCTGCTCGCTTTCTCCTTGCTCTTTTCCAGGGATTGGCCACGAGTTCGGACAATTTCATCGTACTTTTTTGCAAATGTGTCCGAGCTTGACCTGATTTCAAGGTTCACACGGTCGCTTTGTCAATAGTACTAAATAAATCAAATCTAAATATCTATTTTATCTGATTTTCATACATGATATAAGTATTAAATATTTTATGTTTTTTTCTTGGGGAGGAAAAAATGACATGCAGGTGATTGTTGAAACCAAAGATAACCAAGAAACATTTGATGGCGATGTTTTGCCCGCTACAGAATCGGACATCACGGAAACAAAGCATTGGATTTTTGATTGGAATCAGGAATATGTCCACCCTGAAAGGAACATTGTATCTTTAAAGTGAATGGTGAATTACAAGCATTGATGTCCTATGAAATAAACGAAGGATTTATTTTAATTGAGCTTCTTGAGTCAGCCCCTTCCAATAGTCATCATGCTGCTTTAAAAGTTACACCTCCCATGTTTGCTGCTGCTTCATCAATTAATTTTGAGCAAGGATTTGAGGGGTTTACAGTCATCCATATAAAATATCATCCATCAATAATTTCCCATTATAAGCAGTATGGGGCAGAATTGATTCGTCCAGGTCGAATGTTGATCAGTCCCATTGCGTCACATCTTCTTATTAAGTTATACTTGAAAAAAGGAGATCGATACGATGACTAAGGATCGTGATTTCTCAAAGATGACTGATGGTGAATTAGCTCACTATATCGATACTGAACTCAATGGTGTTTATGCTGTCCCGCACGAATCCGAAGAGGATCGGGAAGAAACACGTCGCATTATGAAAGAAATTATAGAGAAATATCGTTCTCAATCCAAGGGTTCTGGTGAATTTAATTTGAAAGAGCATGAATCAAAGTCCTCAAAATAATCGAGGGCTTTTTATTTTTTGTGTTTTCCCCCGCGATTTATGGATGTATACCAATACTTGCTGTATACTTGAAAGACAAAGGAGCTTGGTAATATGACTATATCAAACGTAATTATCAAGACATGACTGATGGCGAAATTGCACATTTGATCGACACCGAACATGGTGGCATTTATGCTTACCCCTTGCCTGAATCAGAGCGAGGGGAATTAACAAAAGAAATGAAAGCCATCAAAGAAAATTTTAAAAAAAGACATCCAGATGTTACTCCAAGAGAGCGATAGGATGTCTACAAATCGCGAGTCTTCAAAAAAGACCCTTCAGGAATTGGAGCATTATATTGATACTGAACTAAATGGCGTTGAAAGAAAAGGATCCGAATGTTCCAGATAAATCAAAACCCTCGAATTAGTCGGGGGTATTTTTGTGTTTCCCCGTGTTGGACGTGAAGCCGGATCGCCGGGTGGAAGGCACCAGATTACGGAATGGCTGATAAATAGCTTGTTTCGGTTGATATATCGTTCATTTCCGCTGATATAATGTCAATTTTGGCTGATAAACGCTCGTAGTGAAAGGTTACAACCGCAAAGCACAGCCAATCGCCCTCAATCATGGGTAACGAAATTGAATAAATAAAGCGACCGATGAACATAATGTACGTTATAATTTATATTGGAGGTGAGAGGAGTGTTAGTGATGAACGGAACACTGAACGCTACAGATGTCCGTAAACATTGGGGTCAATTCAATGATGATATTGTACGCGATGGTCCTCGGTTCGTTAAACGTAATCGTGACACATGGGCGGCATTAAGCACTGACCACCTTAAAGTTGCGTTTGAAAAATTCACGTTTGAAGCTGCATTCAATGTCGAAAAAGATGGCTCTTTTACAGTTTCCTTGAAGGATTTTGATTTGATAGAAAACGGTGATACCAAGGACGACGCTGTTGATTTACTTGCAAACGAACTTATTGAATATGCCCATGATTATCAAAATAATTTCCAGAAATATTTTAATGCTCCCAACCGTCGTCATCATTTCCCATACATCATGAATGTTTTAGTCCAAGAAGATTCAGAAGGAGTTAAAGGGTTAATCCAATGCCCAGTTGGAGAGAAATAGAGCGATTCTTTGACACTCCCACAGCTAAAGCAATGGGATTCTAAAGTGCTATTACGTTCGAAATCCCGGTACGAATTAATAATTCTTTAGATATGAATATAACTCCTTCGGATGAATTCTTTCAATTTTTCCAATATTTGATGGAAATCGGCGATGATTGGTCGTTAGTATGTAATTGCAGGATTCTTGAATAGCTGTGATCCAAACGTGAAAATCATCTTGGTCAAAACGATGAAGCGGCTCGGCCATTTCCTGTGTAGAAGCTATTTGTCGGGCTGTTTCATGATCACAACCACTAAGCTCCACTAACACATCTCCGATTGGACGATTCTCTCGCATAATAGTTTTCACACTATAACGGCCGATCAAACTATTGACCGGAAGCTCCATGTAAAAATCAAAAATTGGTGTCAAGAAGTTGTTTATGAACGCTTCAATTTCCTGTTGTTCATACTTAACGATTTTGTTTCCTTTTCCAAGCCCTTGAATGGCATTTCGTACAAATTCAAATAAACATATCCTTGATAAAACCGGTTCAAAAAAATGGGGAAAGCGAGCTGCTTTTAAAATTTTTCGATTTACGCCATCAACCCGCAGTGCTCCACACAGTACTGTTGTATCAATGAATACCTTTGGTGGAACGGGGGCATCATAGATCAAATTCATCTACATCCCCCGCTTCCCGATTTTTATGATCGATTCGTTTCAATAAGGCTTCTGCTGTTTCATCTTGTCTCGGTGTGGTAACAAAGGAGTCTTGCGGGATTCGCCAATGGCCACCTTGGGTTTTATAAGCCCGAGGAAATTTTTTGTTTTCACACATTCGTCGAATGGTTTGATCGCTTAAGCCTAATTTTTTAGCTGCTTCATTAGGAGTATAATAATTCACATCATCTTGTGCAGGTGTGTTCCGTGAGGCTAATAGTGAAGCCAACAACTTCTTTTGAATCATGGAGGGGTCTTCTGCCATTTGACTTAATTGCTGAATATATTCCACCAAATGCTCATAGGCTGATTCATTTTTTCCATCAGCATAAGCACTCCTCATCTTTTTTTCTATTTCACGAAGTTGAGAAAGATGTTCTTCGCTCGGTATAGATAATGGGAATTTGACAAAAACGGGTAAACGCATATCCATTTGTTGCAGGGACTTTTCAATCGTTGCTTTAAAAACCGCTTGTGCTTTTTGTGTATCGATTTGTGAAAGAATTCTCACACTTTCCCACAAATGATCTTGTTCTTGGTTTATCGTTTGCATCATCATTCACCACCTTATGTTTGACTTTAGCATATAATTTCAACAAACTCAACATTCTAACCGAACATGGGCGGTGTAGTTTTTTTATTAATATGGGAATTTTTGGCGTCACCATCCTAAGTCCACGTGCCCCTCCCCGATTAGACAAAAATTAAAGCTGGACGAAGGAGATCGTGTAGCTTTTATTGAGGATAACGGGAAGATCGTTATTACTAAAGCCAGTATTTTAGCTTTACGTGAATTACAAAAAGAAATTGGACAAGAAGCTGAGAATCAAGGCATTTATGAAGAGGATTTACAAGATGAACTGGAAAAGGTCAGGGAGGACATGTGGTATGAGCGAAAAAGATGAAACGCTGAGAGTACATCACTAGGGGTTGGAGACCTGGAAGTCATCAATTTAACGGGGTAACCTACAGCTTTTTATGCTATAATGGAGTTAATAATCACTGATTTTTCAAGGAGTGGTCCTTCATGAACGTGACTGACGAAGAACTTGAGCAACTTATAAGAAATCTGGATGATCAAAATAAGACGGTCGCAAAAAGTTTTTTGATGTGGCTTTTGGAATCGCAGATGATTGACGATGACGATATGCTAACTCCTATTGATATTAAAGCGATTGAAAAAGCAAGAAAAGAACAAGAAAATGGTGAAACGAGCGCTTTGGAGGATGTAAAACATGAGCTCGATGTATAGTATTCAATTCTCTAAGGACGCAAGGAAACAGTTAAACAAATTAGATAAAAATACAGCAAAACGGATAATAAATTCTATTGAGAAGTTACAATATTCCCCAAGAGAGCATCGGCATTCAAAGAAAATGAAAGGTTATAAGGATAATATCTATCGCCTCAGAGTAGGTCAGTTTAGAATCATTTATGAGATTATAGAGGAAAAAGTAGTCGTGCTTATAGTACGTTTAGGATCACGTGGAGATATATACAAATAGTTAGCCGATCGAGCAGTTTTTAGCGGTAGGGTATTTTTCACAAATTATTTTATCCCATTCGCATTTTAATGAAGCTGAAAATATTATCGGAAGAAATAAAAAAGAGAGGAACCCCTCCCCTCTTTAATCATTATTTCATCTCAAAATACGCTTCCCCTAAAAGTTCCCGCGCCTCATAATCGCCGGATGCAAGTTCCTTACCGACAAATTCCTCAACATCCGCTTGCTCAACGTCGTACATCACTTCGATTTCTTTGGAAAATAGACGTTTTTCTTTTTCGAGCAATTGCGTTAGGGCCGGTTGCTCTTTTGCTTGCAGTTCATCTTTGTTCAACACTTGTTTTAACCCCGAAACATACTGTTCCAATCCGCGGCCGCCGACAATTTTTACCCCTTGATTTTCTTCGTTGACCATAATAATCGTAGGAAATCCTCTAGCGCCCAAATTCCCCGCAAGGCTAAAATCTTCATCTAATGACTGCTGCTCCGCTTCTTCTACAATTTTTTCTCCGTTCAGTCCGATTTTATTGACGATATCAACAAGCACAGACGTCTGTGCAATATTTTCATTAAAAGCAAAAACGGCTTCTCTCGCTCTTCGCAAGAATGTCTCTGCCAACGCTTCATCCTGTTGCTGAATCACTTTGAACACGCGGGATGGAGGATACGATGAGTGGATAGGGTTGTCATGCCAAAGCGTCCCATCAATGGGCATGCGTGTTTGTTCGCCAACTTCCCGCCAATGACCGGCCACATCACTCGGACCAGAAATGCCATTTGCCGGATCAACCGGGCCGTCTCCCCATTTTTCCAGCAATCCGCCCATTACGATGCGGACGTTGAAATAATCGCCATACTGTTCGATAAATCGTTTCAAAACTGGCTCCAATGCCCAGCAATGGGAACAAATGGGATCTGTTACATAATACAGGTCAATCGTTTTCTTCGGTTTATTCAAATCAATCATCGTCATCTCCCCCTCATCGGACACGCCACAAACGCCGGTTTCCGGATCACACATTAAAGGATTATTGTTCGCCATTTTCTTTTCCCTCGCTATTCATATAATGTTGCGCCCATGCTTGCAGGGGCTTCATGCTCTCAGCCAGTGATACGCCTTTTTCCGTCAGTTCATAAGAAATGGTCACCGGTGAATCGTTTTCCACTAACTTTTTCACCAAGCCTTCCTCAATAAGTTCGGAGAGCTTCAGTGAAAGTGCTCTGGGCGTAATGCCTGCCAAATCCCTTTTTATCTCGGAAAAATGTGCTTGGGCACCCTCGCACAACGACAGGTAATGGACAAGTTGTCCGTTCCATTTTTTTCCTAAAATTTCAAAGGAAGCCTCGATATACGGACACACTTTCATTTTCAACACCTCTTTATAAAGAGTATATCATGTATAAAAAATATATCAAGTGTAACTTTTATATGTTATAATAAAAATAAAGAGGTGACGTTATCATGCTGCAAAAACTTTCGGCAGACCATCACTCACAGCCATTCAAAGGTCCGTTTTCCATCACTCGCATCCATCCCGCTGACCTATTGAACGCAGGACCATTAAGCAACATTGATCACGCGACCATGAAAAAAGGATTAACGATCAAAATGCATGAACATATCGACGACGAAATTCTGAGCTACGTTTGGCAAGGGACGTCCTACCACAAAGACTCCGCCGGCTTTGAAGCGCCTATCGCTCCCGGAAAACTCATGATGATGAACGCGGGTTACAGCTTCTGGCACGAAGAAAAAGTGAAAAACGAATCAGCTGTTGAAATGCTGCAAATTTTTGTGCGGCCGCGAGAGGAAAACCTCGATCCGGATATTCAATTTCACGATAAGCCGGTGCGGCATCGGGAATGGTACCTCATGGCAGGACCGGAGGGCAGTGATGCGCCCCTTGCCCTCAGACAACATGTCTACATTTTGGATGCGCATCCGGCCAAGGGCGATCGATTGGACGTTCCGGTATACGAAGGGCTAAAGCCTTTTTTGTACGTCATGAACGGAGAAATTGCGGTTGAGGATTTGAAAATAAAACGGCAAGAAGCCGTCACAGATTTGGAAACCCCTCTTTCGTCACTAACAGCCAACGCGGACTCAACCGTCGTGTTATTCTTTGTTGACGTGGATGCGCCCATGTCAATGGCAGGGACGATTAGCGGTTTGGGGAAAACATGATGGACGGCTTCGGTTGGTGACTTAACGGGTTGTGCGGTCTGGAGTAGGGGTCCATTCGCTTCGGTTGGCGACCTAACCGCTTCCGCGGCCTAGAGTTAGGGCTTCATTCGCTTCGATTGGCGACCTAACCGCTTCCGCGAACTTTAGTTAGGGCTTCAATCGCCCGGGATGATGACTTAACAACTGTCACGATCTACCGTTAGGGTTCCAACCACCGAGCATCTTCATAACAATAGAAATAAAGCCCCCAATATATTCAATGATGTACTGGGCGACCATACTGTGTTTTTCATCCTATTTTTGCTTACTATTCTGACAATAATTTATGGATATCTCGAACAGCCTGTTGAAATACTTCGCGATTAAGCCGCCCAAATTTTTTGATCACGATATCTTGTGCCAAAGTATAGATCTTATCCGTTCTAACATTGGACATACGTTTCAAATATCCATCAATTAGGTCTTGGTTTGAAATTGTTATCGCCTGTTCATTCTCTTGTATGTTCGAGGTAATCGCTGCAACAAGTACATCCTTACTTTCCAAGTTGTACTGATTATTAGACAAGATCAAAACAGGTCTTCTTTTTCTCGAGGACAAATCTGTGAAAGGGACTGGAATCAGCACAATGTCCCCTTGTTCAAGCATCATTCCATACCTCATCATCAATTTTATTATCCCAAAAATCCATACTGCTTTCACTGGCTTGTAGTAAATCCCGGTATTCTTCTTTTTCTCTTTTCATTTTCAAATATCCAATAAAGTCAATGATTTCTGTCATATCCTTCTCTGGGATATCTTCAATTAATTCAAGAATCCTTTCCTTGTTCGTGTTCACGTCCATCACCTCTTAATTATTATAACATATGCTTTCACCTTAGCCGATTTAAGTGTTCATCTAATGCTATGAATTCCCCATTTCGATATGCTTTTAACCCTTCCTCAATTTCTTGTTTGGTCACGTCGTTGAATTCCTCATCTTCTTCAATTAAGTAATGAAAAAGTTCCGCCATTTTGGGTAGTTTCTCTTCTGGGAGTTTATCGACAATATGGTGTAATTCTTTTCGGTCAATCATAATCATTCACCGTCCTTTTATTTATTATATCACGCTTTAGCGTAAACTGTTCGACAGAGTTGCTAAAATTTTTGTTGCCATGCAAGCACCCTTCTTTATTTTTTTACCAACAATTGTCACATACCCCAATCCCGTCTCCATTGCTTTGGCGGGCTAATCTTTGCTTGCTTTAAGGCAACAAAATACTGCCCCTGATGAATACCTTCATGTTGTACCACGGTGTTTAACAGCTCTACTATAGACAGATACTCTTCACCCATTTTAATACGTTGATGGTTTGCTTCTGTAAACGAATAAGCTAGTTCATTCATCGATCTGTCCAATTCCTCGTTAATATCTCTATCGTGTTGCGTGTGGCATTCGGGACATTCCCAATCACGCAACGCAAGATTTTTAACGTCATGGTTTCGGTGGCCACAACTTGAACATCGTTGACTGGAAGGGAAGTTTTTCGCAACTGTTATCACCTGTTTTCCGTACCATTTTGCTTTATATTCAAGCATAGTGCGAAAACGAGCCCAGCTCACTTCGCTAATTGCCTTAGCCAAGTTATGATTTTTTAACATATTCGACACTTGCAAATTCTCAATACCGATCACGTCGTGGTTTTTGACAATGTCAGTAGAGATTTTATGCAAGTAATCATTACGTGCGTTTTCAATTTTCTCATGAAGCCGCGCAACTTTAATACGCTGCTTATGCCAGTTAGACGACCCTTTTTGTCGCCTCGCAAGGATGCGTTGTGCATTAGCTAACTTATTTTCTAATGTACGGAAAAACTCAGGGTTTTTGTGAATGGTGCCGTCCGAAAGAATGGCGAAGTCTTTAATCCCAACGTCAACGCCAACAGATGCACCTGTTTTCGGTAATTCTTCTGTTTCTGTTTCGGTGAGAATGGAAACAAAATATTTACCGCTTGGTTTGCGTTTCATTGTCACGTTGAGTATACGTCCTTTGACCTCACGACTTTTGGCGAACTTAACCATACCAAGTTTCGGTAACTTGATTTTGTTATCAAATATCGCAACATTACCGTTTGTATGTTTTGTCGTGTAAGATTGCACTTTATTATTTTTGGATTTAAAACGTGGCGCTTCGTTTTGTTTTTTAAAAAACCTTGCATACGCGTCCGCAAGGTTTTTAAGGGGCGATTGAATAGCAATGCTATCCACTTCTTTTAACCATGCCAACTCTTTCTTCAATTGCGTTAATTGGGAAGAGCAAGAATTATAAGTCAAACTCTTTCCGGTTTCTTGGTATTTGCTTTTCCATTTACCCAAAAAATGATTAAATACGAAACGACTGCAACCAATGGTTTTAGCGATTAAAATTTCTTGTTCTTTCGTTGGATAGATACGAAACTTATAGGCTTTATTGACGATCATTGTTGTTCACCTCCCATGCAAACTTTTGTTTGCGTTTATTATACTTTATCCTTTATGTTTTGTCTATTTTTTCTCCTATCATTCGGGCAATAGCCCGAAGGCGATTCATCCCCCACTTTACACTTCGTAGGAAGTGGGGGGCTTCTCGCCTAAAATCGATAAAACGAGCAGCCGTAGCTGCCCGCATCCTTTTTCGTTTATTTTTACCAATTTACGGATTCCGCTGCAAATAGCTTCTCTCTTGCTGTAGTGTATTCTTGGGCAATTCGATCGACGAATGTTGCCGCGTGAGTGACTTCCTTAATAGCTCCGATGCCTTCGCCGCTTCCCCATATATCCTTCCATGTTTTCTTATCCGCATCTCCGGAGAAACTCATCTTCGATGGGTCGCTTTCCGGAAGCGCATCAGGATCCAAACCGGCGTCTCGAATGGACGGGGCAAGATAGTTTCCATGGACACCCGTGAAAAGATTACTGTAAACAATGTCGTCTGATGTACTTTCCGTGATCATTTGCTTGTACTCTTCCGCCGCACGCGCTTCATGGGTCGCGATGAAAGGAGACCCGATATAAGCAAGATCAGCGCCCATCGCTTGCGCAGCTAGTACGCTGTCACCGCTTGCAATCGATCCGGACAAAACAAGTGGACCGTCAAACCATTCGCGGATTTCCTGAACGAGTGCGAACGGGCTCTTCGCGCCGGCATGGCCTCCTGCTCCGGCGGCAACAGCAATCAAACCGTCTGCTCCTTTGTCAATGGCTTTATGGGCGAATCGATTATTAATGACGTCATGCAAAACAATCCCACCGTAGCTGTGTGCCGCGGCATTCACTTCTTCACGTGCACCAAGGGATGTAATCGTGATCGGAACTTTGTATTTCTCACAGAGTTCCATGTCGTGTTCTAACCGTTCATTGGATCGGTGGACAATTTGGTTAATGGCAAACGGCGCAGCGGGTTTATCGGGATGGCGGGTGTTATGCGCCTCAAGCTCCTCTGTAATTTCCGCCAGCCACTCATCAAGCTGTGAAGCAGGTCTGGCATTGAGCGCAGGCATCGCCCCAACGATCCCGGCTTTGCATTGCTCAATGACGAGCTTAGGGTTACTAACGATGAAAAGCGGTGATCCGATGACGGGGATGCGTAGGCCTTTAAGTATTGACGGTATGTTTGACATAGGTTTCTTCCTCCATTCCAATCATTCAGTTATACCTGCTTTAGTTCCTTCCTTCAGTCCAATGTCGAACAGTATATGCTTAAATTGCTGAATGCCTTCTTCATCAAGATCAGGCAGGATCTCTTTATCCAATTCATCCATCTTCTCGCACAATGGTTGTTCTAAAGATTTTCCTTTTTCAGTTAAAAAAATCAGTCTGTAACGGCGATCACTGTGATTAAATCTTCGCTCAATGAAACCGCCTTGCTCCAGTCGATCAATAATGCCCGTTACCGTCGCACTGTCCATCTGAAGTCTCTCTCTTAATTCAGAACCAAGTTGTCCATCTTTTTTCCAAAGAAAATACAGCAGCCCAAATTGAACCGGTGTCACGCCATAAGGGGCTAATTTGGCTTTACTAGTCTGCTTCACCTGTTGTAAAGCTTTGCCTAGAATGAAATGTAAACAATCGAATTTTTCCATACATCACCACCTCCCTTTGCTTTTTTATTCTGATTATTTTAAAAGTGTAGCATGTATACAAGTATCTTGTAAACGAGTTACTTGTCTTATTCTACATCACGAGCAGAAATTTGGTAAACTTTAAAAAAGGAGTGGCTTTTTTATGCAAAACAATGAACCTAAACGAAAATACGGTTGGGTTGACAAATGGGCAAGGATGACCGGTGAGCGAGCAAAAATTGATGCCAAAGTCAATAACACCTACATTGTGTATGAGAAAAACGGGAAACTTGTAAAAGATTTTCCGAACGGTGACATTCATCCTCTCCACGAAGTTAATGAATATTAATGTACTCGCACCAACCCATCTTCTTTGTATTTGCAGGTAACAACGGCAGTGTAAATTGGTATTGATATCAATATTGATCCTGATACGATTGCAAGGAGATTAGTCCGGAAAATCCGGAGAAAAAAAGAGCAAACAACACTTGCTGGAAAAAATGCACTTAGACAAATAAGCACAGCCAAAGAAAGAGGTTATGAAGTGACCATGTTTTACATCGCGCTCAGTGACGTAAACCAAAACATCGAACGAGTTGCTATGCGAGTAAAAAATGGCGGTCATCATATCCCAACTGAAGATATTCTTAGGAGAGTTAAACCTCATTTGGACACCTTTATGAATACGCTTCACTTATTGATAACCTTATTTTAATTGACAACAGTAAAGATGATGGCGTAATTGTGTTAGAAATAAATAATGGTAAAATTACTTTTAAGACAAATACCCTACCAAATTGGTCGCTGCCTTTATGGGAACAATTTAAAAAACAACCACCAACAGAAAACCACCCCACATAACTCAAAATTATTAAAAAGTAACGTAAAAGGCTAAGTCCATCATTTGGACTCAGCCTCGTGATCCCTATTGCTCAATTTTTTGACTTTTTATCTCCGCCAAACAGTGCTCGCGCATTATCGGTGAACAGCTTTTTAATTTGCTTTTCGTTTATTCCCCAATTCATGAGCTCAGGCACGACAGTGTCAAAAAGGTACGTCGGTCTCCAATTGTCGATTAAGCTCGCTAACTGATCGGGCATCACCGGGGGGCGGCCGAGCCAAAGGTTGACCTTGTCATGGGAAAGCAATATAAAATCTTCGTATCCCTCATCCAACAGGGTTAGCAAAACTTCGATTCTTTCTTGATCGTAAGGAGCCCCTACCATTCCCTGCAAGCCGAAGCGGTCGAGCCCGATTTTTATTCCCTGATCCATCACTTCACGATGAACGCGGGGGTCGGTGTTTCCGCACATGTGGCCAATAATGATTCGATTCGGATCCGCTCCTTCTTTTAGTAACAGTTCTGCTTGCTCCGGACCCATGGTGCCTTCTTGGGTGTGGGTCAATAATACGATGCCGGTTGCTTGTTGAATTTTTGCCGCCACCTTAAAAAACATCCGTTCGTACGAGGTGATCTCATCACGGCTGGACGCGAGCTTGATCACGCCCGGTTTTATGCCCGAGCCTTCAATCCCTTCCGTTATCTCGTGCCTAAACATTTCATAGATGTCATTTTCCGCTGTCCCCAATGATTGCCGAAATTTAAAATAGGGCGTTGCCCCTTCGCCTTCATAATAATACCCGGTTGCACAAATGATTTGCAGCCCGGTCGCTTCTGAAACCTTCCGCAAGAAACGAGGATCGCGTCCGCATTCATTAGGCGTGGGATCGACCACCGTTTCCACGCCATGTGCCATCATTTCATTGGCAATCTCAATGGCGGATGCAAGATATTCCTTCTCATTAAAGGGGGCGAGTGTCTGATCGCCTTGGAAACCCGGATATCCGAAGATGAAATGCTCGTGTATGAGCGTCTTTCCTAATGCACTTGCGTCGATCGCTCCCGTTACTGTTTGTACCGTCTTTTCGCTCATTATTTTTTCTCCTTCCCGCTTTTTTTGTTGATGTTGGTGCCTCACGGATGCTTAGAGTCGGTCCCTGTCCTTTAGACGAAAGAAAAGGTACTCCCGAAGGTACGATTATTCCGTTTTTGTCCCTCAAACGGAAGGGAAATCGTTCCGAGAGGGACGATAATTCCATTTTTGTACCACTAACAAAAGAAATGCTGCTCCGAGAGGGATTACTTACTCGATTTAATCCCTCTGACGGAAAGAAAACTACTCTCAGAGAGACGACAAATTCATTATTGTACCCCAAATCGAAGGTAAATTGCCCCCATAAGGACGATAATCCTTACTTTTACTAAGAAAAATGTGTACGTGTGTAGTTAACATCAATTTTTTCATCCGGTCTGGATTGCTTTGCCTCATTACTTAAACCATCAGTCACCAACATGCTGTATTAGATTTAATTGCTGTTGAACGGCACGAAATTTATGTCTTGCTCCTCTCCGCTTCTTCCTCTTGAAGCTGCCGCCACAAGATTTTCCCGCTGGCCGTGGTCGGTAGCGATGTCCTAAATTCAACCAATCTCGGGTATTTGTATGCGGCCATTTGTTCTTTTGCCCACTCGATGATCTCCTTTTCCGTCACTTTCCCTTCGGACTCCGGATGAAGGACAACAAAGGCTTTCACGTTTTCGCCTCGCAGCGGATCCGGAACGCCGATCACACAGGCTTGCTGGATATCCGGATGTTTGAAAAGGTACGATTCCACTTCCGAAGGCCAAACGTTATATCCGGACGCGTTAATCATCCGCTTGATCCGGTCCACCATAAAGAAGTATCCATCATCATCCATTCGGCCCATGTCCCCGGTTCGGAAAAAGCGTTTGCCATCGAGCTCCACAAAAGCCTCGGCTGTTTCTTCGGCACGGTTATAATAGCCTTGAAACACTTGCGGCCCGTTGACAATAATTTCCCCGACTTCCCCGACCTTGAGCTCTTGCAAAGTGACAGGATCAATCACTCGTGAATCAACATCAAAAGAAGGAATGCCCAAACATTGCAATTTTGGCGCATGCGGCGGATTAAAATGCGTCTGCGAAATCGTTTCGGTCAATCCATAGCCCTCAAAATATTGCAAGCCCAACCATTCGTGCAACCGCTCCCCAACCGCTTCCGGAAGCGCCGCTCCGCCACCGGAAATCGATTTCAGTGAAGATATCTCGTACGCTTGAATATTCGGATTCGCGAGAAAATCAACGACCATTGTGCTGATATTCACCCAATTTGTAATTTGATGACGCTCAATCATTTCCGCCGCGTGTTCCCGGTTCCACCTCGTCATAATGACAATAGAAGCCCCAGTGGTTAACGGCATCAGCAAACTATGAATCACCCCGGTCACATGGAAAAACGGCAGCGCGGCCAGATGCACCATACTGTTTGCGCCATTGATCCAATGGGCTGCCCCGAACGTATTAGCCTGATAGGAGTAATGGGTATGAACACACCCTTTCGGCACACCTGTAGTTCCTGACGTATAAGGCAAAAACGCCACTTCATCGCGCTTCCCGGTATATTCACTCGGCATCTTACCCGCGGCAAGCGCCTCACTCCATGCCACCTCCGGAGTTTCTTTAGCAGGAGCGATCACCTCCTCAGGCAGACCCGAAAACGCCTGCTGATCAGGCAAATAATCAGAGTAAGCAGTAACAATCATCGATTGGAGTAATCCTTGCACGTTTTCATAGATTTCCTGCCCGACAATGCCCGCCTTGATGCCGCAATCATTGATGCAAAACTCCAATTCAGCCTCTTTGTTCATCGGATTAATCGGAACAACGACCGCCCCTACACGCAAAATAGCATAGAGCGAAATGATATACTGAGGGGCGTTTTGCATGTAAAGCATCACGCGATCGCCTTTTTTTACGTTTAACGAATGTTCCAAAAAACCGGCAAGCCCTTCCACTTCTAAAAATAAATCGTTATACGTATACGAAGCACCATAATAGTGAACGGCCACTTTGTCCGGGTAACGCTTCGCGCTCACTAACAAGTTATCGTAGACGGTCGTTCCCGGCACTGTTAACGTTTTCGGCAAACGGTCCGGCCATGACGGATAATGTTTTGTGTTCATGGGTATCCTCTCCTTGCGATATTATTTCCCTTTGAATATAAATAACTCCGGTTTTTCCAAATAAGCCTCCAGAGTACTCATAAACTGTGCAGAATGTTCTCCGTCGATAACACGATGATCGAAAGTGATCGACATCCCCATGACATCGCCAATTTGAATCTCTTCATCTTTGACAACCGGCTTTCTCGTAATAGAGTGGACCCCTAGAATGGCAACTTCCGGCGGATTAATAATAGGCGTTGCGAAAAAACCGCCACGTTTTCCCGTATTGGAAATGGTAAACGTACTGCCCGACAGTTCGTCCGATTTTAACTTTTTTGCGCGCGCTCGTGTTGACAAGTCTTCAATACTACGGGCAATTTCCTCTACACTAAGGTTATCCGCTGATTTAAGCACCGGAACGACCAAACCATCTTCCGTGGCAGTCGCAACCCCTATATGAATGTCCGCTTGATAGTGAAATAACATATTCTCTTTATCAACCCTGCCGTTAAACCTTGGGTTCTCCCTTAATGCAAATGCTACGGCTTTTACAATAAAAGGCAGATAGGTTAATGTGCCATTTTGCATTTCATTTTTTAGTAAACCTCTAAATTCACTTAAACGACTGACATCCACTTCATCCATCCCCGTGCATTGAGGGATTTCACTCATCGAATGGGTCATATTTTCAAATATCTTTTTCCTTACCCCTTTAATCGGTTCGCTATGGGTGGAAGTCGAGGGATCGGGAGCTTCATTACTTTTATCTGTTAAGCCTTCTGCATGCAAACGTACATCATCTGCAATGATCTTTCCGCCTCTCCCCGTTGGGGTGACCTCAGATATCGTAACCCCGAGTTGCCTTGCCAGCTTTCTCACCGTTGGAGCGGCTTTTACTCTTCGAGCAGGAGCATTGGATGCTTCTTTTTCTTCCTCTACATACGATTGTTCTGTTTCACGCTTTAATTCATTCACTCCCTCGCTTTCCGTCTCTATTGAAATAAGTGTTTCACCGACTTTGATATTTTCTCCTTCCTCCCCGCCTCTTTCATGAACGACTCCGGAGTAAGGGGTCGTGATTTCTACGACAGCTTTGTCGGTTTGTACTTCTGCTATATTTTCATTTTCCTTGACCTTATCCCCTTTTTTCACAAACCATGTGACGACCTCCGCCTCCTGCAACCCTTCGCCAATATCTGGAAGCTTGAATTCTTTAATCATCCTACAAATCCCTCCTCAATCCAGCGATAACTCCCAAACATGCTTGACTTCCCGTACAATCCGATCCACGGATGGTATCCAGTCATTTTCGACGGTCGCCACCGGGTACGGGCTATCATAACCGGTTACACGCAGAACCGGTGCAGATATATAAAATAATGCCTTTTCATTAATCATTGCAGAAATTTCCGATCCCACGCCTGCCGATTTAACAGCTTCATGAACAATGACACAACGGCTTGTTTTCATCACCGAATCAATAATCGTCTCTTCATCTAGGGGTACGATCGTGCGAAGGTCTATTAGTTCTATGGAGTAATCATTCTCTTCAAGCATCTGCACGGCTTTTTTTGTCTCGGCCATCGCCGATCCCCAGCTAATCAGCGTGATATCCGATCCTTCTTTTACAACGTTTGCCTTTCCTATCTCTATCGTGAAACGTTCCTCTTCTACATTTTCGCGTAAGGCCCGGTAAAGCTTCATTGGTTCAAGAAAAAGAACCGGATCAGGATCCTCGATCGCGGCGCTTAATAATCCTTTTGCATCTCTTGGGGTGGAAGGCATGACTACTTTAATGCCCGCCGAATGCATAAATAACGCCTCTAAGCTATCCGAATGCAGTTCCGGTGTTTTCACACCACCACTGTAAGGCGCCCGAATGACCATAGGCGCATGATAATTACCGGCAGAACGAAAACGAATGCGCGCGGCTTGTGCAGCAATTTGATCCATCGCTTCATAGATAAATCCCAGAAACTGTATTTCAGCGACAGGCTTAAGTCCGCGAACGGCCATCCCGACCGCGGTGCCAATAATCGCCGATTCCGCCAGGGGAGTATCCACCACTCGCCGTTCTCCAAACGTGTCGACAAGCCCATCCGTTGCCCGGAAAACACCGCCGTTCCTTCCAACATCCTCACCTAAAATAAGTACATCTTCGTCTTCCTCCATCTCTTGCCTCAGCGTGAAATTAATGGCTTCGATCATATTCATCTCAGTCATTTGCTCTCCCCCGATCCTTCCCACTCAAGGATTTGTTCTCTCAAACGATCCGTTGGTTTTTCATACACGTGCCCAAGGGCATCACCGAGTGAAGCAGTCGTTGTCTCAGCAGCTTCATTAAAAGCCTGTTTCAACTCATCTTGTATCGAAGCGTTTAAGTCCTGTTCTTCTTTTTCCGACCATAATTGCTGACCTTCCAGCCATTTACGATAACGGGAGATCGGATCTTTCTTCCCCCAAGCCTCGTCCCCTTCTTTGGAACGATACTTGGATGGATCATCCGAAGTCGTATGTGGGCCCATTCGATGTGTCAGTGCTTCAATCAGTACAGGCTTTCCTTCTCTTGCAAGCGATCTTGATTGTTTCATGGTTTCGTAGACGGCAACCACGTCATTTCCATCGACTTGAACCCCTGTCATTCCGTAGGCGAGAGCTTTTTGGGCAATGGATTGGCTGCTGGTCTGCTTATGATACGGAACGCTGATCGCCCATTGATTATTTTGTACAAAATAAATAACAGGCAGCTGAAACACACTGGCAAAATTCATTGCTTCGTGAAAATCGCCTTGAGATGTTGCCCCATCACCAACATAGGCAACACTCACTGCGTCATTGTTCTTGTACTGGTCTGCCCAGGCACTGCCTGCTGCGTGCAAGGCTTGAGCACCAATAATAATTTGGACGGGAAAGATGCCTTCTTCCTTTAAAATGCCGCCATGCAAATGCCCCATCGCATACTTAAAAAAAGATGAAGGCTTCGTTCCCCGCACAAAGCACGCCGCTGCTTCCCGGTAGCTTGGAAAAATCCAATCCTTCTCTTCAAGAGCGAGTGCACTGCCAACTTGAGCAGCTTCCTGACCAATAAGCGGTGCATAGGTGCCAATTTTTCCTTGACGCTGGAATTTAACCGCTAATTCATCAAAACGTCTTGCTTTCACCATCCACTTGTAAATGTCCAGCTTTTCTTCATCGGAGATACTCGTTTCTCCTGTCAAGATCCCTTGTTCGTTAAGATGTTTAATCGGCGTTACATCAATGCTGTTCGGATCAATCCAATTCATTTACAGACCCCCTCACATTTGACTTTCTTCATTTTTGTTTGTATCTTCTTTATTTCTTAAATTGAAATTCTTCCTATCGATCCCCATCATTAGAATATATAACACTACGCCTGCACCAAGTCCCCACTCCGGACCTTCAAGCGCTGTCAACGTTCCAATGAATAAAGCTATCCCGCGTCCCACGTTGGTTGTCACCATATTCATTGCAATATAGGCACATGCAAACCCAGTGAGCAATAAAGTCAATGATAATGCAACATCCAATATAGGGAGGAGCAGAGTCATAACTGGCAATAAAAAACTTAGCGGGATTGCGAGTAGAAATATATTAGTTGTACCTGTAAATATCGAATCCATAATGTTTCGCCCTTGTTTGTATCGTTCAATAACAAACACCTGCAAACCTGTCCATAGCGGACCATGCATGGGAACGAAAGCTCCGCCGGTAAATAAATGTCCGATATTGCGTATAGCTAAAGAATAATGGGAACGTGTATAGTTGATGTCAATTTTTTCATCCGGTCTATTTTTACTGGCATCCCGAATCAAACTATCAGCAACTAGCAAATCCCCAAAAACCAGAATATAAATTGTTAGAGCCAAGGGGATCGCTGTCATAATCATGTCCCAACCCGGCAATCCAACTCCGAAGGGGGATAACGTCGTAAACATTTCTCCAAATTGCGGCACAAATATACCCCATTGCACGTCAAATTGGATCTCACCTGTAATGCTTCCTGTAATCCCTGCAACAATAAATCCTACAAGCAAAGCATTAGCCGCCAATAACGCTTTAATTTTACCACTTGGTATTTTCTGAAAGGGAATTGAATACATGATCAAAAGTACAACAATCCAGGCACTAATTAATGTAAAGGGCAGTTCTTGGACTCTTTCAAATTCATCCATAAAGGCAGCAATGGCTGCACCCAAAATGATTCCAGCTTTCAGCGTATCCGGAACGAGACGATTGAATTTGTCGCCTAAACCTGAGACAGCAAAAAACAGAAAGATGGCTGATACGGTAATCATTAAAGCCATCATCGCGTGCACTGCTTCAACGCCGGGCGTGAATCCTCCGAGAAACACAATGATCAAAGGCAATGCAGGAGTAATCCATCCTGGCACATGTGGTTCACCGAATAAAAATGTGTGCGCCCATACCCAAAATGCTTGAATGGACACCGTCGTCCACGCCACCTCAAAAGGCACATCAAAAAATTCCATCATTAAAGGGGCCAAAGCGCCGCCATTAGCTACAGCAATGATCGATCCTTGAATGACGACTGGCCAAGACACATCGACATGAACACCTGGGAGTCGTGTTGTAAACGGTCCCCACTTTGCTCCGGGTTGCAAGCCCCCATATTGTCTTTTTTCAGCCATAAAATCACCCTCTCCCGTTAAAATTTTCCGTTATCTTAAGATTCGACGGATACACTTAAATCCCTTTTTTAACAATTAACTAGATAAGGTGTTGTCAGGCAAATGCTTACGATCGGTCTTTCTTGAACGTAGGTATAGCTGAAATGCAATATGGGCAATCACCATCCAGCCTATATAAACGAAGAATAGATTGCGGAAAATCTCTTCCGGAGGTAAATGCTGCTGAACGGTAATAAGCATCCCGGCAATCCCGGCTCCGAATGCGCCGCCCACAAATTGGCATAATTGGACCAATCCCATCCCTGCACCAATAAGCTGCACCGGTAATATTTTAGATACTTCATTACTTGCACTTGCAAGCAAAATGTTCGTCCCTGTAATTGCAATGATTAAAATGCCAAGCGAAGCATACGGCGTTACATTCGCCAAGAAAGCAAACAGTACATAAGCAATGAGCAGAAACGCCAATCCCGACCGGATGACCATCATCGATCCTTTGCCGTCAATGATTTTCCCGGTTACGTTTGAAGCCAACGCTGCTAACATCGGTCCCGGAAACATAATGAGTCCAATTTCCAACGGACTTTTATTAAACAGGTCAGCTAAAAGAAGCGGAATCGTAAATAATGTAGCAAAATTCATAAATAAAGCTGTAAAAGGCATAAGAAGTAACAACAAATAGCCTCGATTACGCAGCAATTCGGGCTGGATGAATGGAATGTCAGTCCTATGAAGATGTTTCCATAAGAGGAACATTGCAGGAACCGAAAAAATAAGTGCAAGGTAGATGCCACTTGTCACAAACAATAATAATCCTCCCACGGAAATACCGACAAGTAACGCTCCCGGCATGTCAAACTTCACTGGTTTATTTTCTTCAGATGGCAAATTCTTGCGAATGACCGGCAGAATAACCAACACGACAAAAGGGACGAGAAACAAGTAATTCCATCCCCAATGTTCAGTGAGGATCCCGCCGACGAGCGGCCCCAACCCGAACCCTAATACCGCGGAGGACGCAATGACCATCATCGCTTTTCCCCGCCTACTTACCGGGATATATTTTGATGAGAGTACTATGGCTAAACTCGGGAGTGTCCCTGCCCCAATCGCTTGAAAAAGGCGGGCAAGGAGCAAAACGAGAAACGTGTTGGAAAAAAATCCAATAAGTGACGATATACCCAAAACGAGCAGACCGAAACTGATGAGTCTGCGGATTGGGATGTAGTCGGATAACCGGCTGAATGTTAAAGCAGATAGAGCAAATACGATCGAATACCCGGATACAATCCATGTGGCCATCGATGACTCGATTTGAAATTCAGCAATAACCGTGGGAAGCGCAACATTAAACATCGTCGTATTCATCGTCATCAGCAACATCCCGATGCCCCAGAAAACAAGGATGATCCGTTCATTAAATTCGAATGGTTGGTTTAAATCTTGCTCCGCTGTGGTCGAACGTGGCATAGGCGGTTCCCTCCAATTGTTTTTCATTCAAACGATGGGATGGAAGGTGGCTATCCTCGTCCAGTCCTCAAACGAAGGGAAAATGACTCCCAGAAGGGATGATAACCCTGGGCCAGCCCCTCAAACGGGATGAAAATTAGCCCGAGAGTTGACGACAAAACCGTTCCATTACCTCAAACGAAAAGAAAACTACTCCATGAGGAATGATTCCCTCAGTTTTTATGATCGTATGTGTAGAGGATCCTACCAGTTGAGGAAAAAACCGATAAGTATCATCTACCCATTCATGCTCTCCACATAGATTTTACTTTTATTTAATCCAGCTTCCTGGAGAATTCGTTGTGTAGCCTAAAGATAAGTAAGTTGCATCAATGAGACTTTGACCACGTTGATTAATTGAGATGCCCGCCCCCATTTTATTCATTGTATAAGCAAATGACATTTTTTCATTTGGAGACGCAAATCCAATCGACCCGCCATTCCCTGCGTGTCCAAATGCATCTTCACTTAAGATGCAGCTATCTTGATACCCCAAAGGGAGCTTCCGATTGTCAATTGATTTATTGTATCCTAAAGTGAACCGTTTGGGCCCTAACAAGACAGCATCTTGACCTGTAGCTGAGGAAACAGAGGACATGCTCATAAGAGTACCTTTATCCACAAGTGTAACTCCGTCCAAAGACCCTCCACATGCTAAAGGGGCATACATTCCTGCGAGACCTCGAGCATTCGTAATTCCGTTTGCGGCTCCAATTTCAGAAGCATGTCCAATACGTGAGTCGAATTGCTCCATTAATCCACCTGTATTGAAGACAAAACTTTGAATAGAATTAGGTTCTAACATGGCTTGATAGAATGGGGTATCTGTTTGCGTTTCCGCCGTAATCATTTTTGCAACACGGGGTTCAATCCCTTTTGGAAGTCCAATCCAGAAGTCAATACCAAGAGGTTTTGCTACTTCATTTTGAAAAAATTGGCCAAGTGATTTCCCTGACACTCGCCGAACAACCTCGCCAACTAGCCATCCAAAAGTAAGAGCATGGTAGCCATGTCGCGTGCCTGGTTCCCAAAATGGTATTTCTTCTTCTAAAGCGTGAACCATCGTATTCCAATCACTAAATGCTCCATGTGAAAGCGGTTTACGAATAGCAGCAACTCCAGCCTGATGGTTTAATAGCATTTTGACTGTGATATTTTCCTTGCCTGCTTTGCCAAACTCAGGCCAGTAATTTACAACAGGTGCATCCATATCTAAAAGACCTCTCGAAGATAGGATATGTGCACACAGCGCTGTAGCTCCTTTCGTGGAAGACCATATGATGGAAACGGTATCTTCTTCCCATTGTGTTTGAGTCTCATTGTTAGCAGTACCTCCCCATAAATCAACAACAGTCTCCCCTTCTAAAGTGATACAGACTGAAGCACCTACTTCACCATGTTCAAGAAAATTTCGTTCAAACTGATCTGCCACTTGTTGAAATTTCGGATCACACATTCCATATATCTCCATAAAAACCTCCCATTTAATAACATATTTATCAATCGTATTCAATCTACTTTTTCACCCGTCTATCATAATGCTTATACCTTTCGCAACACTGTGCATGGAAATTCTCTCGCCAAACAATACAACTTTTTTTCAATTATTGATTTAACTATTTAACTGTAACGATACATATGTTTCATAGTTCTCACCTAAAAAGGTCCAGATTTTCCACCAATTAGACTGAGAAATCTATTATAATAGATAGACTATATGAACAATAAATCTTAAATTTCGTGTAATTAATCTGCAATCTTCACGAGCTGTTTTCCTAAATTTTCTCCTTTAAAAAGGCCTTTAAAGGCATTAGGCGCGCTTTCTAATCCATTTACAATATTTTCATTGTATAGTATTTTGCCCTGACCGATCCATTCAGATAATTGAGTAATTGCTTCTTGATATCGAGCTTCATAGTCATGAATAATAAAGCCTTTGATCATAGCGCGTTTAGTTAATATTACAGGAAATAACCTCGGTCCCACATCACGCTTTTCTAAGTTATATAAGGCAATTTGACCGCACAGAACTATCCTCGCCTCTTGATTGATCAATTTGATTACACTATCCGTAATATCCCCACCTACGTTATCGAAGTACACGTCGACTCCATTAGGGCAGGCTTCCTTTAAAGTAGATTTAACATTTTCCGTTGTTTTATAATTGATCGCAGTATCAAATCCCAATTCATTAATTAGATATTGGGTCTTTTTATCCGAACCTGCTATTCCAACTACACGGCATCCTTTCAATTTTGCAATTTGTCCTACAACCATACCTACTGCTCCAGCTGCACCGGAAACAACTACAGTTTCATCTGGTTGAGGCTTCCCGATATCAAGTAATCCGAAATAAGCTGTTAATCCCGGTACCCCAAGTGTTCCTAGATGTGTTGTAATAGGAGCGGGATTCGGATCAATTTTTCTTAAATTTTCTCCATTACATACGGAATAATCCTCCCATCCAAGTCTTCCAACTACAAAATCACCAGGCGCAAAGTTCGAATGTTTTGATTCTGAGACTCTTCCAATGACCTCACCGGTTAATACTTCGTTTAATTGATATGGGGGAACATAGGATTTTATATCCCTCATCATTCCTCTCATAGCAGGATCAACCGATAAGTACAAACATTGAACCAAAACCTGTCCTTCTTCCGGTTTTGGCATGTGAGTCTCAAACAGTTTAAAATTGTTCTCTTCTGGTAGTCCCTGTGGCCGGCTTACTAAATGAATTTGTCTGTTTAACATATACAATTTCCTCCGTTTGATTTATTAAAAATATCAAAGTAATTTCATCGCAACCCCTAAGTTTATCCGGTTAGCATGACAATCAGCGAATTCAAGATACCTCTGCAATATGGGTTCCCAACCCTCGTGCACCATCAGTAACAATGGTCACTCCTCAATCGTTGTCGCTCACCTCCCTCTTTTAAATGCTTTGAGTCATTGTAAACTTTTTCCTAAACTTTGTTTAACCATTCTAATTGCTCTTTATTTTTTTTAACTCTTGATTTCTAAGTTCTTTTTTTAGAAGCTTTCCAACACTGGATTTCGGTAGTTCTTCTCGAAATTCCACTATTCTTGGAATTTTATATGCCGCCAAATTATTACGGCAAAATCGAGTGATTTCCTCTTCCGTCGCTTTCTGACCTTCCGTCAATGATACAAAGGCTTTTACAATTTCTCCTCTGTATTCATCCGGAAGCCCTATAACAATTACTTCTCGAACTTCTGGAATTTGATAGATCACTTCTTCTATTTCACGCGGATATACGTTGTATCCGCTTGCAATGATAATGTCTTTTTTACGATCGACTATATAGAAATACCCCTCTTCGTCCATATAGCCGATATCTCCAGTATGCAACCATCCGTCTTTCAATGTTGCTTCAGTCTCTTCAGGTTTATTCCAGTAGCCTTTCATGAGTTGAGGACCACGAACTAAAATCTCCCCTTCTGCTCCTACAGGAGCATCTTCCATTCCATGATCTGTTTCAATGGCAATTTTTGCTTCGGTTCTTGGAATCGGTAGTCCTATACTACCTACTTTCAATCTTGAATAAGGGTTACTAATTGTCCCTGAAGTCGCTTCTGATAATCCATATCCATCGGAAAGAAAAGCATCTTTATCCATCAATTTCTTAAATTTTTCATATAGCTCTAATGGCATTGGGGAACTCCCGCAAAAGAAACCGTTTATTTTTTCTACTCCGAACGATTCTACATTTGGATAATTTAGCATGGCTGTAAACATGGTTGGTACGCCATAAAAAATAAAAGGTGGGTCTTCTTTGATAAAATTTAAAACAGTTTCAACCTCAAAGCGAGGCAAGAGAATTTGTTTATAACCAAATTTAAAGCCAAACATTGTGACATTTGCAAAGCCGAATATATGAAATAAAGGTAAAAAACTAAGGACAACTCTGTTTAAATCTTCCTGTGAATCCATCTGTTTAAATAAATACTCATAATATTGTTCTATTTGGTTGATGAAATTTTGATGGGTTAACATAACCCCTTTGGGTTCCCCAGTCGTTCCGCCAGTATATTGGAGCACAGCTATATCTTCCGTCGGATCAATTTGAACTTCTGGAGGTTCAGCAACATAAGTATTGAGAAAGTCTTCGAAAAATATATCGCTTTCATCAATAACAGTTTCTTCATTCTCTTTCACTACAATAATATTTTTAAGATAAGTTCTATCTTGAACGTTTTTTACCCGTTCATATACAGAATGATGACAAATAATAAATTCTGCTTTTGTATCATTTAATTGGTGTTCCAACTCCCTTTCAACATACATTGGATTCGTCTGAACAACGATTCCTCCAATTTTAAAAACTGCAAATGCAGAAAAAATGTATTGTGGACAATTAGGCAGCATGATTGACAGGCGATCTCCTTTTTTAAATCCTTGTTGAAAAAGGCAACCCGCTAATCTATCTGCTATTTGCTGAACTTCTCTATATGACCATTGATCTCTATTATATTCAAGCGATATATCGGAATCAAACCGATTAACGGCAGCATCTAATAATTCACTCAATGACCTTTCCTCAATTTGTACATCGGCATTAACATCAGCCGGGTAATGTTTTAACCATTTAGGGTCTTTCATCATAAACCTCCTGCAATATTAATTAGATATACTTTCATTAATTAATTAAAACTTTGATCTCCTTTCAACAATCTACGGGCAATCGTGCGTCGTTGAATTTCTGCTGTTCCATCAGGAACTCGGGTCGCCCGCATATGACGCCAAGCTTTTTCGAGTTCCATTTCGTTCGTTAGTCCCATTCCTCCGCAGATTTGCATGCAACGATCTACAACACGAAACCCCATCTCTGTAGTAAATGCTTTAATCATGGATATTTCTTTCAAGGGTAATTTTTCTTGGTTTTCCATTTTCCATGCACAATGCAACAGCATATTACGACCCGCATATATGTCCATCGCACATTCAGCGAATTGCATTTGAACCGCTTGGTGGTTTTCAATGGTAACCCCGAAAGTTTTCCTCTGCTTTGCGTAATCTAAGGCGATATCCAAGGCCCATTGCGCGGTACCGACACATTGTGCTGCCATGACAACACGGCCAATATCCACACCATGCAATGCTGCACCAAATCCGTCATGAAGCTCACCGATGATATAAGATTCATGCACGCGTGCATTGTCCAAAGAGATCGTCCCGATTCGGCTACCGATTGACCCAAGGTATGGAATCACGGAAGAATTAACACATGTTTCCCCATCAAAAGGGACAAGAAATGTGGAGATGCCACCTTTTCGGTTTGCTACAAGTTCAAGATCGGTAATCGCAAAGATCATCGCATAATCGGCATAAGGGGAATTTGTAATCCATTGCTTTGTACCATTGATGACCCAGTGATCACCGTCCTTTACGGCTTTCGTTTTCATGCTCCACACATCAGAACCGGCTTCCGGTTCACTTAACCCAAAACAAAGCAATGACTCTCCGCTAGCCAATTCAGGTAGCATTTTTTCTTTCAACTCATCCTGCAAACCAAGTAAAACAGGCGTCAGTCCACCCGTAAATAAACCAACGGGGAATATTTCATCAACAAATAAGTTTTCCCCATATTTTTTTGTAAGAGATTCATAGATTAACGCAACGGCCACCGGTCCGAATTGATCTCCATTCCCACCTAGCTCGGGCATGCCAAACATGGTATAAAAACCTGCATTCGCTGATTTCATTCGAACATCTTTTAATGCTTCCTGTATCTCTTTTGTAAAATACCCATTTTCATCATATAAGTAGCGCTCATCTTCAAGCTCTTTAGCAAACTTTTTTTCTAAAGGTTTGATTTCTACTTCAATAAATCGATCTAAGCTGGCAAGCACTTCTTTTATCTCTTCTGGTTCTGAAAAATTGATCATGTTCATTCCCCCATTTGGTTAATTTTGCGTCTTTGCAGCTCTGCTACTATTGTTGAGTGTTCTTTATCAAGTTTATAAAACATTAATAATATTATCAGCAAGATAGCTAAAATTATTGGAATGTATATGTTTATCGCCAAAATCATTTCTAAGGCTAATGGAGACTGTTCAGCCTGACCACCTATATATCCTCCAAAACTTAATAACCAACCTATAAGCGCAAGCCCGATACCTGAACCTGCTTTAGTTCCAAAGCTCGATCCGCTATTTACTAAACCGACTGTTCGAAGACCTGTTTTATATTCTCCGTACTCAGCAGTATCATTAATCATGCCGAAAATGTACGCTTGTGGTGCCATTATACCCAAACCGGCTATGGCTGAACCAATTAAGTATATTGGCAAATGAGCCGGATCGATCCATTTGACTGACTGACCAATAATTATTACAACAACACCTATAAGAGATGCGTTTCGCTTCCCAATTTTAACAACGATAGGTCCCATAAATAATAGACCTATAATCATAGGTAAAGTTAAAGCAAGTCCTATGATTGGAACTAAATTGGCATTTCCTAATACTACTTGTGCATAATAAATACTGGACCCTTGGACAAGTGCTACCATCGCATAAAAAACTACGGAAAAAACAGCAGTGATGGCCCAATATTTATTTTTAAATAATGATTTTAATCCCAAAATAAACGGTACATTATCTCCTGAATTAAATGTATTGGGTCCCACTCTCTCCTTTACTGATCTAAAGGTTATTAATATAAAAACTATGGCTATTGATCCGTATATTGCAGCAACTGCTGTCCAACCAATTAACCCTGCTAATGGTTGAGATAAAACCGCAGCAACCAATGCACCTGAAAAATTAAATATGCCAGAATAAGTATTTGTTAAAGAGCGGCTATCTTGGTACGGTGTCATAAACCCCTGTAAGGATTTATAGGAAATAGAGACCATCGTATACAGTAAGACAAATCCCAAATATGTGACATAGGCATATAACAACATACCTGTTTCCCCAATATCAGGAACTGAAAAAACCAATACAATTGCAAGCCCAAAAGGTACAGCCGTCCATAATAACCATGGTCGTGCTGAGCCATGTTTTGATTTGGTTTTATCAACTATTATCCCCATACCTAAGTCTGTAAATCCGTCAAAAAGCCGGGCGACCAACATCAATGTTCCGACTGCGCCGGCAGCTATTCCTGCGACGTCCGTGTAATAATAGGAAAGAAAGGAACCAATTAAATTCCAGGTAACAAAAACACCGAAAGCAGATAACGCATATCCCCACATCTCTTTTTTTAGTGGTTTTTCTATTTTCAAACTACTTTGATCCATTGATTCTTCTTTATTACTTTGTTCTAACATAAATTTTTGACCTCTTTTCATGAAAATAATGGTGTTCTATTACACGGGATAGCGATTTATTCGGTATTAAACGCTGATCTTAAACTTTCCGATAAGAGTTCAAAAAACCTCGACCTTTTACTTTCAAGTTCGTTCACATCGCTTTACTAACAATATTTTGCAAATTTTATGCCAGTTCTTTAAAACGGAGAATCGTAATGATCGGTCAAACAGCGTTGCATTTCCGCATCAATAATGGTGCGAAAATGCAACTCATATGGGGTAATCGGTGCATTTAAGAACCTGTTACTTTAACAATGTTCTATTTTCTCATCTTTCGAACACCTTTATTTATGAATGAAATTAGGCTTTCTTTTTTTCAATGAAGGCTTCCACTCCTTCTTGTACATCTTCTGTCTGAAAGACTTCTTTAAACAGCGTAGCTTCTTTTTCAATACCTTCTTTTAAATTGACTTCCATTCCATCATTAACCGCTTGCTTTATTTTTGATAATGCCGGAAGTGACTTTTCCGTGATTTGAAGTGCTAAGTTCATACCTGTTTTATATGCTTCGCTGTTTGGAACGACACGATTTACCAATCCGATTTTTTCAGCTTCTGCTGCTGTGATAGGTTCCCCTGTATACATCATTTCTTTTGCTTTTGCTTCTCCAATGAGTCTGGGCAGTCTTTGTGTCCCAGCGCCACCCGGAAAAAGACCAAGGTTTATTTCGGGAAATCCAATTTGAATCTGCTCTTCTGCGATTCTGATGTCGCATGCTAAAGCAAGTTCACAACCTCCACCAAATGTGAGGCCATCAAGAACAGCGATCGTTGGTTTAGGCAATTCTTCCAGTTCATTTAACATTTGATGCATGAACATGACTTGTTCACGCATATCCGGATCCTCAATCATTTGAGGAAATTCCTTTATATCAGCGCCAGCCATAAATGCTTTCTCTCCTGCGCTGGTTAAAAGTACACATATTACTCCGTCATCGGCTTTTATTTTAGTCGTAATCTCTTTCATTTCTTTCTGTATCTGTTGATTCATGACATTTAACGGTGGGTTATCAATCGTTATCACTGCAATCTCATTTTCTTTTTTATAAGTCACGAGTGGATTCATTTTATTTTTCTCCTTTATATTAATTTTAGTGTGACTCTTCTCTAACTTTCCGACGTAATATTTTACCGACATTTGTCTTTGGTAATTCTTTTCTAAATTCAATGATACGCGGCACTTTATAGGGCGCCATATTTTCACGACAATGATCAATTAAATCTTCTTCCTCACTTTGATAATCATCGTTTAATACAATAACCGCCTTTACCGTCTCGCCTCGGTATGAATCCGGGACGCCTACAACTACTGCTTCTTGCACAGCCGGATGTTCATAGAGAATTTCTTCAACATCACGAGGATACACATTGTAACCGCTTGCAATAATTAAGTCTTTTTTGCGATCCACAATATACAAATAACCGTCCTCATCCATATAAGCGATATCCCCCGTATACAACCAACCATTCCTAAGTGCGTGCGCCGTTTCTTCCGGCATGTTCCAATAACCCTTCATGATTTGAGGTCCCTTAATCGCAATCTCCCCCGCCTCACCGGGCGCCATCTCTTTTTCTCCATTGCCCAAATCTACAATTTTGTAATCGGTAGAAGGCAAACCAATGCCTACACTTCCCGGCTTTCTATGAGAAAAATAAGGATTGGTATGTGTAGATGGTGACGTTTCTGAAAGCCCATACCCTTCCAATATCGTGGCCTTGGATTTTTCTTCGAATTGACGTATGATTTCTTTTGGTATCGGGGCGCTGCCACTAATACAAATTTTTATGCTCTCAAGGGAATCATTCGTTAAATGGGCCTGATTTAATAAACTGATATACATGGTCGGCACTCCGGGAAAAACGGTAGGCCTGGTTTCTTTGATGGTCGTTAATAATTCTTCAGGTTCAAATCTTGGTAACAGAATATTCATTGCCCCAGTATAGATAGCCAAGTTCATGCCTGATGTCATGCCATATACATGGAACAAAGGAATCACTGTAAGGACACGTTCTTTTCCAAATTCTAGTGTATCATTGAAAAACTCTGCCCCTTGCATTACATTTGCCAGCAAATTCCTATGGGTGAGCATCGCCCCCTTTGAACGGCCGGTGGTACCACCGGTATACTGTAAAACCGCTACATCTTCACTAGTATTAATATTAACCGGTAGAGGTGGTTCGCCTACTTCAAGAAATTGATTAAACCCTACGGCAATATCATGATCTGTATTCCTTCCCTCTAAATTCACCTTAATGACATTTTCAATAAAGGTATCACTAATAATTTGCTCTAACACCGGTAGTAAAGGTTCATAAATCACAATTGTCTTCGCACCGGAGTCCATTAATATGTGTTGCAATTCCTTTCCAACAAGCATTGGATTTATCTGTGTAACAATAGCTCCTGCCTGTAGTGATCCGTAATAACTAATGACAAATTGAGGGCAGTTTGGAAGCATAATTGCGACTCGGTCTCCCTTTTGCACGCCTGCTTTTTGCAAAGCAGCAGTAAAAGCATCTGTTAATTCACCAAGTTTACGATATGTTATTTCATCGCGATTAAAGTGCAGTGCTATATTTTCTTCATAAGCAGAAATTGATTCTTTTAACATTTGAGGTAGAGATTGATTGGGGATTTCAATTTCTTTTTTTATATGTTCCGGATAAAGGTCTAACCAAACTTTACTCATAAGACGCCCTCCAAATGGAAAAATTTGATGTGATTCGTCCCAAGCCCCTATGCTTAAGCGTAAGCATGTGCCCCTCCATCTACGGTTAGTATTTCTCCACTCACAAAATCAGAAGCTGGAGAAGCTAAAAAAAGTGCTGCACCTTTTAAGTCCCCATCATTCCCGTATCTCTTTAATGGCGTTCTTTCCAATATTGCGTCGCCGCCTTTGTCAAGCAAGCCTCGTGACATTTTTGTCGGAAAAAAACCCGGCGCAATGGCATTGACATTAATATTATTTGGCCCCCATTTTACTGCTAAATCCTTTGTGAACGTCATGACAGCCCCTTTACTCGTGTTATAACCAATGGTATCCATGATACTTGGATCTGTTCCGCCAAAACCAGATGTAGAGGAAATATTTATGATTTTTCCTTTATTTTGCTTTAGCATAATTTTTCCTACCTCTAAACTCATATAAAAAGTGCCATTTATATTGACATTCATCACTTTATCCCAAGATTCAGTTGGCATGTCTACTACCGGTGCCGCCCACGTTGCACCGCTGTTATTCACTAAAATATCAATGCTGCCGAAGTGGTCAACCGTAGTCTCTACAACATTTTTTACATCATCGTGATTGGCTACATCACATTTAAATGCCAGCGAATCAACCCCACGTTTTTTTAATTCCTCACTTTTTTCCTCACACGCCTCCGGTTTTCGGGAACAAACCACAACATTCGCTCCGGCTTCTCCAAATACGTCTGCGATCTGGGCTCCTAACCCCCGTCCGCCACCAGTAACAATGGCTGTTTTGCCCTCTAGCGAAAATAGTTCTTGGATACTCATTATTATCTTCACTCCTTCAAGTGTTATATATTTCAATGTCGTCGAATGCCAATCTTTTGACCCGCTTCAGAAGGAATAGCATGCCCCTCCTGTTCCTTCGCAAGATCTTCTATTGAAGTAACAATAGATGATGGGAAAGGGGTTGAACGTCTCTCCTTCATATTTACACACAAAAGCATCTGTTCACTGGTTGCCAACCGTTCGCCTGCATCGTTCTCCATCACGAAAAATACATGCAATAGCTTTTTATCATAGTCTAAGAGTTGTACCGCTACTTTTATCTCCTGCCCACCATACGCCTCTTTTAAATAACGCAAATGTGTTTCTAACGTATATATAGTATAGTGATGCCTTTCACGAAAATCGTGATCGATTCCAATTGTTGTCATTAAACGATCTACAGCCAGGCTAAACACATGTGCGTACGCAGCATCATACATGTGTCCGTTGTAATCTATCCAATTTGAATAAACCGCGCTTTCTAATAATGGTCTGTCTATATATGACATATTCAGTTCCTCCCTTCTTTCAGAGCTAATGCATCATCTCTGTAAAAATGCTGTCGTGTAGTTCCCGCGGATGAAATCTTCATCCAACAATATTTTTTCGAATAGTGGGGCATTGTTTTTAATACCTGACACCGTCAACTGTGTAAAAAATTGTTTGGCTTTCTCAATCGTTGCTTCTCTACCTGCACCGCTTACAATAATTTTTGCAATCATCGGGTCGTAAAAGTGTGTTACCTTGTCCCGCTATCCATCCCTGTATCAACACGGACGCCAGCTTGTTCCGGATATATAAATGCTTCAATGTCACCCGGTGATGGAAGGAATCTTTTCGGATCTTCAGCATACAGGCGAAATTCCATTGCATGCCCTTTTTGATTAAAATCGTCTTGGTACAATGGCAACCTCTCTCCATTTGCTACTTTAATTTGCCATTCGACTAGATCAAGGCCGGTTGTCATTTCCGTAACGGGATGTTCAACTTGCAATCGTGTATTCATCTCTAGAAAATAAAAATTTTCATTATCGTCGACGATAAACTCAATCGTTCCTGCATTCACATACCCAACATGCTGTGCTGCTTCTTTTGCAATAGTAAACATTTTTTCTTTTGACGTTTCTGACAAAAACGGTGATGGGCTTTCCTCAATAACTTTCTGGTTCCGCCTTTGAATCGAGCAATCACGTTCATACAAATGAACAATGTTTCCAAATCGATCACCGAAAATTTGAATCTCGATATGGCGTCCGTTTTCAATCATTTTTTCCATAAACATGCCGGAATCTCCAAAATAAGTTTGAGCTCGCTTTTGATTGGAGGTGAATGCCTTTCTTAACTCTTCCTCTGTCTCGCAACGTTGCATCCCGATTCCGCCGCCGCCAGCACTTGCTTTTAACATTACTGGATAACCAATATTTGCGGCGATCTTAGAGGCCTCCTCAACATCGGTTACCGATCCATCGCCTCCGGGTACAACCGGGACCCCTGCAGACTGCATCATTTTCCGCGCTTTGATTTTATCCCCCATCATTTCAACAATATCTGCACCAGGCCCAATGAACTTAATACCTGCTTCTTCAACAGCACGAACAAAATCTGCATTTTCCGATAGAAAACCGTAGCCGGGGTGTATGGCATCCACATTTTCCATTTTGGCCACCTCAAGGATCTTTTCCTGGTTCAAATAAGATTTCTCCGCGGGGGGTTCGCCAATCTCATACGATATTGTTGCTTCCCGCACATATGGTAGATTTTTATCAACTTGAGAATAAACGACTACCGATTCCAATCCCAGTCTTTCACATGTATTTATTACACGCTTTGCTATTTCCCCGCGGTTTGCGATTAATATTTTTTTCAGTTCCATCCCCTCCCTCGTATTTCAATTCAGCCTTTCCCACTTCATACTCTCTAGCTCTGATACTATATTATTTTTTAGTTTAAATTTTTCTATTTTATTTGTTGCTGTACGAGGTATATGAGTGACGATTCGCACAATCGATGGTTGCATAAATTTAGGTATACGTTTCTTTATCCAACCTTCAAGTTCTACTTCTGTAATATCTTCCCCTTCCTTTAATGTCACACAAGCAACGATGTCATCCTCATCTCCCTCATTCGCAGGGATAGGGAAAACGGCAGAAACATTTACTGATTCGTGATCGCTAAGCATGTCTTCTACTTGGTAGGAAGATACATTCTCCCCTTTTTTTCTGATAACATCCCCCATGCGATCCACAAAGTAAAATACGCCTTCTTCATCCTTATAAGCTGCATCCCCAGTATGGAACCAATAGTTTGTGGAAGCTTTAATCGTAGCTTCAGGTTTATTGTAGTACCCATCTAAAAGTAAATTAGGGTATTTTGGTCGAACAGCTAGTTGCCCAACTTCACCAGCTAAACATTCTTCGTCCCGATCATTTAAAATCGTCGCTTCAAGAAATGAGGAGGGTTTGCCCATGAATCCTTTTTCCAATGGTTCTTTTCCTTCTTTAATCTCGACCTCAAGTTCCTTGGCAATGCTAAGCGTTTCTCTATAAGAATAACCTTTATATAACTCTTGAGGTGTGCCATTTACTCCATTTAGTTCATTTATGACACTGACAAAAGCATTACCTGCCTCAGTCTGACCAAATCCCGAAAAAACAAAATCGAACCCAAAACGCACAGCCACATCGTGATGATATTGAGGCAATGGTTGCATATATACCTTACTAAGCGAATTATTATGATCTGTAGATGTTTTAGGTGCTTTCATTAGCCAAGGAATCATAACATCCAATAGAATAGCCGTTGATGCACCGCTTTTTTCAATCCTATTCCAGAAATCTGTCGGGCTGAACTTATCCCAAACTGCAACAGTGGAACCTACGAATGCAGCTCTTGCCAAAAGGGCAAATGCGCCTCCCACATGATACATTGGTAGATCGTTATATACCACATCTTCTTGACTCGTGAATTTTTGCAAATAGTAGGTGTATGCATGTATCCACCTATATGATTGTCTAACGCCTTTCGCTGGCCCTGTCGTTCCCGATGTGTAAATGATATTTGCAGTATCCCAATAATTAAGCAGAACATTAGGGTTTTCTTTCGGGCCTTCGAGCGTGTCGTTAAAATCGAATACATTAAAGTGATCTGGTTTAACGTCTAAAACATCTGCACTATAATCATGTTCATCCGGTTTAGGATCATGAATAAGTGCATTTAACGTTGGTAAATCCTTAACAACTTCATTAAGTCTAGGGATCATACGACGTTCAGTGATGAGCCATACAGGCTGTGTATCATTGATTTGATAAGACAACAGCGATCCTTTGTAATTAAAATTAATTGGACTAAAAATCGCTCCCGCTTTCCATATACCAAACATGGATAAAGTAGTTACAAGCGGATTCATAAGGAAAACTGAAATATGATCTCCCTTTTTAACTCCTTTATTTTGTAAATAATGTGCAATACTATTTGCCATTTCATTGAATCGTTTGAAGGAAAAATGCTGACCCTCTTCCCCGTAATAGAAAAATGTCTTATCGCCTATCTCATCCGCCCATCGTTCAAGTTTTTTAGTGATCATTTCATCATTTGTATTTAAAGATTTTTCAAATAAGCGCATAAAGATCCCTCCACTTATTTTTGGCATGTTTCAATCTCAGCTATCGTTTCACCTTCATTAACAAAGTCTCCTTCATTTTTGTATATGGCATTAATACGACCCTCAACTTCCGTTTCAATGGGTATTTCCATTTTCATAGATTCTAAAATAATAAGCTCATCACCGACTTCTACCTGATCACCTTGTTGTACCATTAGTTTCCAAGCAGTTCCGCTCATACTCGCTTTTATTTCTGTCATCAATACTTTTCCTCACTTTCCATTATTATCCTTTAGGGCCTCGAGGTAATATTTGAAATAAAATTCAAACCTCCCTTTCGTGATAAGCTGCCATTCGGTTTATAGCTTCATGTGATGGCCTATCTGTCACTGCACTCACCCCAATCATTGCAACAATAGACAAGGGTAAAGCAACTAATATTTCAGAATTATAAGGTAGGTCGAATCCAATAAAGGCGATCAGATAACTAATAGCACCAACAAGCAGACCTATAACCGCTCCAGTAAGATTGGCGCGCTTCCACCATATCCCTAGTACGAGGGGAGCGAATAAAGAAGCTGCCATAAATCCAACAGCTGCTGTATAAAGTACAACTAAGAAATCTGGAGGATTGAGTGAGATTACCATTACGACTAAACCAATCACCCATGTGGAGAAAGCTGAGACTTTTAAAATTTGACGTTGGGTAGCTTTAGGATTGTGCCATCCTTGATATAAGTCATAGGCGACTGCACTACTAACTGCTAATAACAAAGCATCTACGGAAGACATAACTGCTGCCATAATCCCTGCTGCTAGCACTCCCGTTAATATAGGCCCAAAAAATTGCTCAGCAACTAGAAGCAACCACATGTCTGATGGATTTGCTTCTAATAATGAATTGCTTAACAACGGCAGAAATGGTGTAACTAATAATACTGAACCTGCCATTAAAGAGCCATAAGCCAACATCCCAATGTTCATTGATAATTTTGCCGAACGATCATCAGTGGCCGTAAAAATTCGCATTAACAAATGAGGGACAACACAAACTGCTACTGCCCAAGTGGTAAATGCACCTATATACCCTGCTACTGGCATAGTATCCCCAACTGCTCCGAGAGCCGGGTTTTCGTTTGTAGCATTAAGTAGAAAATCTGTATAAGGCATAGGCAAATTAATAATAGCTCCTATACACACAATTAACATAAGGAGGATCATCATAGCACCCTGCAACATATTCGTCCAAGTAACAGCTAACATACCACCCATTGCAACATAGAGAATAAAAACAATCGCAATAATAACCACCCCCCATTGATAGGGAAACCCAGTGACGTAAGAGCCGATCAAGCCACCTGCCGTCATTTGTGACATGAGATACATAGCAGAACCTATAATGATCACAACCGGAACAGCTACCTTAAAAAAACTATGCTCATAACGATCCACCAAGAATTCAGTGACAGTAAACTTTCGAGAATTTCGCATAGGTTTAGCCACTAAAACACTAGCAATTGCAAATCCAGCGATTGAACCAAGTGTCATCCATGCGTTAAAAGGGAGACCAAGTTCCCAGACAGTACCAACACCAGCCATGAATGATCCTCCGCTCCCTAAAGCGGCCATTATAGCTAAAGCATTAACACCAGTTCCAATACGTCTCCCCGCAACATAATATTCGTCCGTACTTGCTTGCGACTGTATTACACGCTTTTGTGAATATTTACCTAAAATAATGAGAAAAATTAAAATACAGAAGCATAATTGAAATTTCAATCATTTTCATAACTTACATCCCTCCCTATATTTTAAATACTTTTATAGATCTTCAGGTACTTTGGGATTTTCCCCTTTATTCACACTCTTACGGACGCTTTTTTTCTCCCAAGTTAATAATATAGCCAAAATTGGAAGGATAACCAGTAGAGCAAGCCCACCCCAGGCAACCAACGATATGTTTAATATGGTTACATCATAGCTCCATGGCAACATGAAAACGATAAGAAACAACACTATCAGAATAATGAGCAAACCCTCACGAGACGGCATTTTAAACCAATTTTTATCATTGGTAGACATGATCTACCTCCTAGTTTCGAAGTTTGTCTTTAATAATTTGAAATCCGCTTCCATTTTCGTCTATTAATAAGCTCTAGCAAAATAGCAAACTGAAACCTCGGGTGCGATCTTATTTTCCAAGGAGCCACTTTCATTCGTTCTGTCAACATTTTTAATAAAGATTTTAATTTTTGCTTGGAATCATATTGAATAGATAAGAATGTAATCCCTCCTAAATTTTGTTTAGAGCTCAAGAGAAAAGAAAAAAAACGGGTTAATGGATCAGTCGAAACATAGATTAATACTAAAGTTAACCTATCTGTTTTTATAATTATTTGTTCATTTTTATTGTCGTACATCAAGTTAGGAGGAGCTTTAGTGACTTTAAAATTAATATCCTGTTCTCTCATTATCTCCGTTATCAACTGAAAGACTTCATTTTGTTGTAAACCTACGTAAGCTTCCCATTTTGTTTGATAAAGTGAAAGCATTATAGCATACCCCCTCTTTTAAGTTTTTTGAACTTATACATAAATTTTAAGATGCTCAAGGCCTCATCGTATGTGAAGAGGGACCCATATGCTGAGGCAAAAGCCGATAAGCATCATCTACACATTCACACAACAACGGTCTCGTATCACGGGGATCGATAATCTCTTCAATCCCAAATGATTCTGCTGTCCGAAATGGAGAGCGTATTTCTTCCATGTCGTCCATCAAACTTTTTAGTAACTGTTCAGGGTTTTCACTCTCTTCAAGTTCTCTTCGGTACGCTACTTGCACGCCTCCTTCAATCGGCAACGATCCCCAATCACCGGAAGGCCACGCGTAACGTTGATGAAGCCCGTGCCCATTGATCATACCTGCCCCGCCGACCCCAAAGACTTTTCTGAGAATGATTTCAATCATTGGTACTGTTGCCTGATATATCGCCGATATTGCCCGTACGCCCTTTCGAATCGTTCCCTTTCTTTCTTCTTCCACACCTATGACCATTCCGGGTTGATCAACAAAATTAACGATCGGTAAATGAAACGTTTGGCATAAATCCACGAAACGTTCTATTTTTTCACTGCTTTCTGCGGTTAGTCCACCGGCTAAAATATAGGGATCGGATGCGAGGTATCCAACCGGGTAACTGTTTAAACGTGCAAAACCGGTGACGGTGCCTCTTCCGTAGTATTTTCCCATTTCAAATGTTGACTCATGATCAAATATTTTTTCTAAAATTTTACGAATTTTATATGGCTTCCTTCTGTTTCTCGGTATGGCCGATATGAGTTCTTCATCTTTTCTATCCACTTGATCATTCGAAGATTGCCAAGGTGGCAGTTCCCATACATTTTTAGGGAGATAGGACAAAAAAGTTCGAATTTGTTCGAAAGCCTCTTCCTCCGATTGAACGATATTATCGACCGCTCCACTCGAACGATGAACGTCGGTACCCCCTAATTCTTCTTTTGTTACTTCGTATCCTCTTCCGTGCTTCACAACTTGCGGACCGGCGACAAACAGTTGAGAAGTGTCTTCGATCATTATGGAAAAATGTGAAGCAGCTACTCTTGCAGCGCCGAGCCCGGCAACAGAACCCATTGTGGCTGCGACGACTGGAACTTTTCCCATATTGTTCACGACATGATCCCAAGCAGGGTTCACAGGCACATAGGTCGCGTTGATGTCGCTAAAACTTTTAACGCTGCCTCCACCGCCAGTGCCATCAACTAATCGGACCATAGGCAATTGCAGTTCGCTGGCCATCAATTCCGAGTAAACTTGCTTCCCCAAAATTGCTCCATCTGAAGCGCCGCCACGAACAGTGAAATCATCTGCCCCGACAACAACCTTGCGGCCATCTATTTTTCCTGTCCCTAATAAAAAGTTTGCGGGTTGAAAATCTTTCACTTTTCCGTCTTCATCATAAGAAGCCTTACCGGCCAATGCTCCGGTTTCGTGGAAAGTATCCGGATCTAAAAGCTTGTCGATACGTTCCCTGACTGTATATCTCCCTTTTGAATGATGTTTCGCAACATTTTTAGCCCCTCCCATTTTATGGGCCAGGCGTTCCAATCTTTTGAGTTCATCCACTTCGGGCTGCCAGCTCATAATAGTTATCCTCCCTTTTCGCTTCAGCTTTTTTTCTTACCATATACTGACGCATAGACTTGGGACCTTTGGTAATGTCAAGTTTGTTTTACCTTATGAAAACTAAAGCGCCATCAGTAGGGCACGTTATATGAATAGTAACTGCGACTTAGGTAGTGAGAGAAAATTAATACGTGTACGAATATATTGTCAAAATCGATTGACCTTTTTAGACATCTCTACATCCGATAACGGTTGTGAACATTTCCATACCATATAATACAAGGTTTATCAGGTGTAAGTTTTGCATACTTTTGTAAATAATCCGTTATTAGTATCTCTCCAAGTTATTAGTATCTCTCCAAATGGATAATGGGGCTTACTTGGCAACGAGTCAGGCCAGTTTTTCTTCCGCAGATTCTCTAATTTATCAAGGTATTGTTGCTCGTTCATCGATTTCTCCTTTCCGTTAGAATCAATTATCTATTAAAGTCAAACTTATAATGTTGAAATGCGCGTTATAGATTTAATGTCCCGCCATCAATAATAAGCGTTTCTCCCGTAATAAAAGACGACTCGTCGGAAGCCAAGAATAATACCGCATTTGCAACTTCTTCTGGTTGCCCTGTTCTTCGAAGGGCGTTGGCTTTAGATAAAATGGGCCACTTATCCGTTTTCTTCCAATCATCTGCCATTTTCGTTTCGATGATTCCCGGAGCAATAGCGTTGACACGTATATTTTGCCTCCCAAACTCCGTTGCAGCTGTCTTTGTTAATGCAATGACACTGCTTTTAGAGGCCGAGTAAGCAGAAACGAGCTTTTGTCCTTTTATTCCTGCTATGCTGGCGGTATTAATAATCGAACTGCCAGGTTCCATATGAGGGATGGCAAGCTTCATCCCTAGAAATACCCCGTTGATATTAATATCCATCACGTGCTGCCATTCTTCAAAAGAGACATCAGGCATTTTTTTCTCATCACAATTAACACCTGCGTTATTAAATAAGATATTGAGGGATCCGAAGGCATCTATTGTTTCATCGATCATCCCTTTTACTTCATCAGGTTTTGTAATATCTGTACGGATGAATCCCGCTTCTCCGCCTTTTTCATTTATTAGGTTTACGGTTTTTTTTCCGGCTTCCTCATCTACATCTGATACCATTACTTTGGCTTTTTCCTCGGCAAACTGCAATGCGACAGATCTGCCGATGCCACCTCCGCCACCGGTTACAATGGCAACCTTATCTTTCAAACGCATAACAATCACCTTTTCTTATATTTGATTAAAACCCAGTCGGCCAATTGGCAAGTCGACGCTCGCTCCTTGAACCGTTTCTTTCACATGCATATTCTAATGTTTGAGACAAAAACTTCCTGGTTTCTCTTGGATCGATAATATCATCAAGCATAAACTTACCGGCTGCTTTATATGGCGAACTGTCAAAGCTCCAAGATTTCAATAGTTCCATTCGTTCTGTTTCCGGCTGTTCCGATTTTTCCAACTCACGTCCGTACACGACGTTGATGCCCACTTCCGGTCCTGTAAAATTAATTTCAGCCGTTGGCCACGCCACTACAAAGTCAGCCCCCATGGTTGGGCCGCACATATTTCCATAAGCAGCTCCGATACTTTTGCGAATAACTACAGAAATCTTAGGAACGGTTGACTGGGCGAGTGCTTGATTCCAAACCATAATTTTCGTTGGCATTTTCATCTTCTCAGCTTCACTCGATACGCGAAAACCGGGTGTGTCATGTAGAAAAATAAGTGGAATATTGTATGAATCACACATAACGATAAAATCAGTTGCCTTCTCACATTCTTTATCGCCTGCAGCACCTGCAAATTTCATCGGTTGATTTGCAATAACACCCACTGTTCGCCCATTCACTCTAGTTAAAACAGTGATAAGTGCTGTTCCGTAAGCAGATTTCATTTCAAAAAATTCATGGTCATCCGCAATGAGCTCGATCACTTTTTTCATATCATAGGCCCTCTGTCTGCGGGTAGGCACAAGGTTAACCACCTCATCCAGGCTTCGGAATGGATCATCATTCGTTTCTTTCAAGGGTGGTTCTTCATCCCCATTTAATGGCATGAAATCAAGAAACTGTTTTAACGAGGCGATCACATCTTCTTCATTCTCAGCGAATTGATCCACTTGTCCTGTGTGATTCGCGTGGATTTCCCAGCCGCCGAGTTCTTCGTTTGAGACCCTCTCCCCTGTAGCGATCTCAAGCATGCGTGGTCCGGCCACTGCCATGGAAGTCCCTTTAAGTTGGGTCACAAAATCCGAGGAAACAGCTGTCCATGTAGGCCCCCCAAAACTATCCCCCAAAATGGCTGTAATCATGGGAACTTCCCGATGATGGGTGAGAAGCTCATTTGGAAAAAGCACTTGGCTTATGCCATCCGAACCCATCCCATCCGGCATCCGCAAACCTCCGCCTTCCATAAGGTTTAGTAGAGGAAATCCTCGTTTTAAAGCATAGTTATGTGCTGCTTGTGTTTTTCGGAAATATACTTTGCCTTCTGTTCCGGCAAAAACGGTTTTATCTGCTGCCTGAAGGACGATCGGGCGTCCGTTTACCTTTGCGAGTCCAATAATAACGCCATCTCCGGCACTTTTCTCTTCACTCCCCTCTTGGTCGGAGTGGGCAAGCATCCCCAATTCCAAAAATGAATCCGGATCAACGAGTTGATCAATACGCTCCCTTGCGGTGTAATACCCCAAATTGTGCTGGCGCTCAATCTTTTCCTTGCCACCTCCCAAGCGCGCACGTTCTTTTCGATCCGATAGGTCATTAAGTTCCATTTCCATATTTTGCTCTTTAATTGACTTATCCATATATAACTCCTTACCCATATGATTATCGTGATGATTTGAAAGGAGGAGACCAATTTTATTCCTTTAATAATCTTCGTAACACTTTGCCGGAGCTCGTGGCCGGTAATTGATCAACAAAAGTTACCTCACGCGGGTATTTATACGCCGCCATATGACCCTTACTCCAGGTAATAATCTCATCCGCAGTGATTTTTCCGACATAATCCGGTTTTAAAACAATAAAAGCTTTTACACTCTCGCCTCGTTCACTATCCGGAACACCAATTGCAGCAACTTGAGCAATGGCTTCATGGTCACTCATTAATGCTTCCACATCTTCCGGGAAGACACTGAAACCGGATGCTTTGATCATTTCTTTTACCCGACCATTGAAGGTTAAATAGCCTTCATCATCCAGCGTGCCGATATCCCCTGTGAAAACCCAACCATCCCGCAAGGTAGCTGCTGTTGCTTCGGGGCGATTGAGATATCCTTTAAACACACCGGGGTTTTTTACGGCGATTTCGCCTTGCTTTCCCGGGGGCAAGTCTTCTCCTGTTTCCGTATCTACAATACGGATTTCCGTTTGATAAGTCGGAATTCCGCATGTTCCATATTTGATTTTATCCACAGGCATCATCGTGTCAGCTGTATGCGTTTCACTTAAACCATAAGACGCTTCAAAAAGCAGGCAACCATTTGTAAGTTTTCCCCACGCCTTTGCTAATTGTTCATCGACAGCCATTCCAAAGCTGGTTGCGAAATTGATTTCCAAGCTAGACAAGTCATAATCTTTTTCTTTCGCTTCATTTAATATCGCTACATTCATCGGGGCTACCGTGTACATTTTGTTCACTCTATAACGATCAATGGCCTGAATCGCCGCCACAGGGTCAAAGCGTGTCAACAAAATACAAGAATTGGAATGATAGACAGGGAGATTGACCCCCATTAGCATACCCGCTATATGGGAGAGAGGAGCCATCGCCATGGTTCGATCCTTTTGCTTTAGTTGATACCCTTGCGCTGCTGCAGCTGTTTTGAATAGTGCATTCCCAAACGTGAGCATCGCTGCTTTAGGTCTTCCAGTGGTACCAGAAGTAAACACCATTAGTCCCACATCTTCCCAGAGATCAATAGATTCTATCTTATCGAGCGGCTCTGTCACGACTAAATATTCTACTAAATCAAAGGTGTTATCTATCTTTTGTTTTTCCCTTTTAAGTTCATCGGGCAAAGGCAACGTGCGATTTTCAGACAGGTAATCCGTATAAGCAGTGGTCATTACAAATTGAAGGGAAGGCGTTTTGGCTTTAATAGCGTCTACTTGATCATACAACTCGTCGCCTGCAATCATTGCCATAATTTCAGCTTCATTGATGAAATATTCAAGTTCCGATGCTTTATACATTGGATTTAAGGGAACGACCGTTGCACCCAGCATTTGTATTGCGTAATGACCCAATAAGTACTGAGGACAGTTTTGCATGTATAATGCAACCTTATCTCCTTTTGCAACTCCCTTGTTTTGAAGAAACTTGGCCAGCCGTCGTGTATCGTCCACCAATTGACTCCAACTAATCTCATTTCCGTAAAAATTGTATGCTGTTTGATTGGAGTGATCGTTCGCATTTTGAATAAGATATTCATGTAACGGTTTTTCACCAAGTCGGTAATCTAATGGCTCAAGTTGCTTTAAATAAGAATTCATTGTTATCCCTCCCTCTATAAAGTTCTTACACATCTACGACCAATTTCCCATACGTCTTCCGATCACCCAACAAATTCAAAGCATGAGGAACTTCTTCAAAGGAGAAATTTTTATAAATCAGCGGCTTTATTTTTCCTTCTTCATAAAGTGAACAAAGCGTATCGTGAATGCTTATCATTTCCTCCTCATATAAACGAGCAAAATATCCCCAGTGCACACCAACAATTGAATAATTTTTGACTAAGGCATGGTTGACCGGGGCTTCCGGAATACGTCCACCGGCAAATCCAATGACAAGCAGTCGTCCGGCAAATGCGATGCATTTGCGAGAACGATCAAATGTATCACTGCCAACGGGGTCATAAATGATATCGGCACCTTTTCCGTTTGTTTCTTGTTTTACAATATCCACGAAATCATCAGTCAAATAGTCTATCGCGACATCTGCTCCTAGTTCTTTGCATATTTGTACTTTTTCAGTGCCCCCCGCTGTAGCAATAACACGTGCGCCTGCAGCTTTCCCGAGTTGAATGGCCGCTGATCCAACGCCTCCGGAGCCCGCGTGAATCAGTATTACTTCATCCTTTTTGACGTTCCCACGATGGTGTAGGGCATAATAAGCGGTTTGATAAGTGATATACATAGCTGCCGCTTCATGAAATGACATTGATTCAGGGACAGAGAACACTTCGTTCTCAGAAACAGAAACCCATTCTGCTAAGCCGCCATTGGGAAGTGGCGGCCTTGCCAGTACCTTTTGCCCAACCTGATAGTGACTTCCATCCCCAACTGCTTCTACGATGCCTGCGATTTCGGCACCCGGTGTAAAAGGCAGCGGCGGCTTTTCCTGATACTTTCCTTGACATAATAAAATATCGAAAAAATTCAAAGATGCCGCTTTGGTTCGAATAAGAATATGCCCTTCATTATTTTCCGGTTTATTTACCTCTTCCAATGATAATGCCTGATCAGGATCAGCAAGTTCTTTTACTAGCCATGCTTGCATGATTTATGCTCCTTTCATTGTTGGTAAGTTCGTTATTTTTCATTTAAGTGATGCCACGAAAATGTAATTAATTTGCTAGCTCTATCGCCAAAATACTTAAACCGTTCATCTTGCGTCTGGCCGTTTTTCCAGCGAAAATAAATCTGTTGAGAAATTACAGCTAATTTAAAGTAAGAGAAAATTTGGTAAAAATGGATCGATGAACAATCCCGCCCGCTTTTTTCTGCATAACGATCAATCAGTTCCCTGCGCGTTAAAAAGCCGGGTTTTTTTGTTACCGTTTGGAATGTGGATTGTAAAAGTTCCGGATCGTCGTCCTGAATCCAGTAACTTAGGACGACGCCGAGGTCAAATAAGGGATCGCCAATCGTTGCCATTTCCCAATCCACGACCGCTTTTATCTCGGATAGATCTTTGGAAAATAAGAGATTATTAAACTTGAAATCATTGTGAATGACCGTCGTCTCCCCGTCTGCAGGGATGTTTTCGGTAAGCCATTTTTTCAGATTTTCATATTCGGGGATGTCTTCGGTTTTGGCCCGTTCATACCGTTTGAGCCAGCCATGGACTTGGCGTTCCATGAACCCTTCCGGTTTACCAAATTGATGCCAAACCGGCTTTTTCGGTGTCCACCCGGTGAAGCGCTGCCAACGTATCGATAAATTTAAAGGACAAATCCCTGCCGAGTTCTTTCGTTTCCTGTACACCTTCGGGCAACTTCCCATCGATGACGACGCCTTCTTTTCGCTCCATGACGTAAAACGTGGCGTCCATTATGGACGTATTTTCTCCGAGCACATAAGGCTTCGGCGCCAGCGGGAAAACAGGGCTGAGCCGAGCAAGTATCTCGTATTCCCGTTTCATGTCGTGGGCTTTCGGCGGCAACGGCCCGAACGGCGGGCGGCGCAAAACACCTTGCCACTCGCCGCAAGATAAAAGATAAGTAAGGTTCGATGCGCCGGCGTAATATTGTTCGACTTTTAACGGTTCGTCTTTTGGAATATCATTCAGATGATTATCCAAAAAGGTTTTCACTTTCGTTATGTCCAGTTCTTCCCCGTTGCGTACGGATTGGGTCATTTTGTCGTTTCACTCCCCTCGTGCATAAAATTGAGCGATCCATCTTCGTAGAGCTCAACAACCGATGTAGACAATCCCACATCGATCACAAAATCAAACAGTTCATCGAGGCCCAATTTCATGAAATTTCGTCCCACGCGCCCTTTAGCCAAAATATCGCCAATCGTTTCTTTATTATCGTAGTTATGCTCCAATGCAAAGACCGCGGCATCATTTAAGCGAACATTCTCCATGTTCAGCCTTGATAAAATAATGCTTGCGCAAACGTAATCTTCCAAGGACATTTGTCCGAGCGACCCTGCACAAATGATGTAGACGTCTTCCGTCGCGGTTTGGTTAAGGTATTACCGCGATGGTGTAGGCATTGCGCAAATTTCCAAGTAGCAATTGCTTCGCCGGTTTTGCTTTTGTAATCGCACGTGTGCCATTGGAAGACAAAAACACAATGTCATGATCCTTAACACGTTCCGGCGTATATTCATCGGGCAAATGAGCACAGTCAAAGCCTTCCACCGGCTTTCCGCCCAACTCGCCTCCGGTGAGCACAGCCGGGTGACCGAGAAACTCCTTCATGCTATGGGCTTCATAAACGCTCTCGACCGGATAAATGCGGCGGGCACCCCGCTCCATAATAGTGACGAGGGTCGTCGTCGCGAGCATGACATCGATCACCACGGTTGTCGCGTTTTTTAATTTTTCGGGTTGTATTTCTTCTGTCGATAGCCATAAGTGGCATTTTTTCATATTGTAAATGGTCACCTCTTTCGGTCTATCAAAGGAGGGCACCATACAAAACGATGATACCCTCTTCTTTTTTACGTATATAACGCAAAAACCACTGTCCCTTTCAGAACGGCTTCGTCTTTTTCGTTGCTTGCCAAAACATCGAACGTTACTTTGTCCGCTGTTTGCTCGCTCACTTCCGCATTTAGCGAAATCACGTCGCCGAGGAAGACCATGCCGCGGAAACGAATTTTATACGTCTCAATAAATCCTTCCTCGTAATAAGGGGTGAAAAGTTTGGCGAGATTGCCCATCGTCCACATACCATGGGCGATGATGCCCGGTAGTCCCGCTTTTTCTGCTTCTTGATCAATCGTATGGATCGGGTTATAGTCACCGGATGCGCCGGCGTATTTAATTAAATCGAGCCGAGAAACCGGGGAAAGGGTTACGGTTTCTAGCGTGTCGCCGGTCTGTTTTTCTGCAATTGCGCTCATGCTTCCATCCCCTTTCTAACCGCTTCGGTAATAATAATCACTTGTTCGGCGCGAAAGACACGTTTTCCGTCGCTGTCTTCGCCGTTGCTTTCCAGCGTAAGAATCCCCATCGTTCCGCTTTTTCCCGCTTTTTCCTTGTAATCTTTCACTTCCGCCCAGCAATGAATGTCTTCGCCAACGAAAAGCGGGCGTTCATAATGATAGATTTGTTCGCCGTGAATAAGTCCTTTATTTTCTAATTCAAAATCGGGAATTTCCCCATAGTCCAATACAATTGGAAACGTCGGAGGGGCGATGTTTTTCCCGTAACGGGTCGCCTGCCCCACCGCTTCATCAACGAAAATCGGGTGCGCGTCATCGATGGCTTCAGCGAATTTTCGCACAGCGCCTCGCTCAATTGTGTTTCTCACCTTGTCTGAATGTTTGCCAATCATATGTTCAAGCATGATGTTACTCCTCCTTATGCCATTGGTCCGCCGGCGACGTATAAGACTTGCCCGTTCACAAACGAGGAATGTTTATCGGCGAAAAATGCCGCCGCGTTCGCAATGTCTTCCGGTTTACCGCTACGTGCCACCGGGATGTTTGCTACACTTGCTTCAACTAATTTTTCAAACGAGATACCGAGGCGTTCAGCCGTCGCCTTCGTCATGTCCGTTTCAATAAATCCCGGTGCAATAGCATTAGTGGTAATATTAAATTTCCCGAGTTCAATCGCCAATGTTTTTGTAAACCCTTGTAAGCCTGCTTTTGCCGTTGAGTAGTTCGCTTGACCACGATTACCTAAAGCAACATTGGAAGATAGATTAATAATACGTCCGTATTTTTGTTTCACCATATATTCCTGAGCTACACTCGCGGCATTAAAGGATCCTTTCAAATGCACATCCATGACCGTTTGCCAATCGTCTTCTGTCATTTTAAACAGCATGTTATCCCGGATAACGCCAGCATTATTGACGAGAATATCGATAGAGCCATACGCTTCATACGCTTCTTTCATTGCATTTTCTACTTCATTGCGATTCGTGACGTCCGCTTTGATCGCTAAAACATCTTGGTCGGAAAAGTGCTCGCGCACCTCTGCCAAAGCCTCTTCGTTGACATCTATAACTGCCACTTTCGCACCGTCATTAACAAGACGCTCGGCAATGCCGCGACCGATGCCTCGGCTTCCTCCGGTCACGAATGCCGTTTGCTCGGAAAAATGTGTCATATGTTCCACTCCTATTTCTATATAGATTTATTTAAATGTATTGCCCCAATTTCACGTGCCCTTTTAATAGGTTTCTGGAAATGATCAAGCGCTGGATTTCATCGGTGCCGTCATAGATTCTCCATAGCCGGGCTTCCCGGTACCAGCGTTCGATAGGGAGCTCTTTCGTGTAGCCCATGCCACCATGTATTTGCATCACACGATCGATGATATCGTTCGCTTTGGTAGCGCCATACAGTTTCGCCATCGATGCCAGATGACGATTGTCTTCGCCGTTGTCCAAGGTGAAGGCCGCGTTCAAGACCAACCATTTAGCAGCTTCAAGCTCAACCGCCGAGTCCGCGATTTGCCATTGGATCGCTTGGCGGCTAGCAATCGGCTTCCCGAATGTTTCACGCTCCTGGGCATAATCGATCGCCATATTAAGCAAGCGCTCAGAAGCGCCAACCGCGCCTGCTCCCACGCCCCACCGTGCAAAACCAATCCATTCCAACCCTAGGTCGTAACCACGGTGCAAATCGCCTAAAATGTTTTCTTCCGGCACGCGTACTTGATCGAAAATAAGCGAAGCCGGTCCCCATTCGCCCATCGTGTCGATGTATTCAGATTTCCATCCCATGTCTCGTTCCGCGATAAAGCAGGTGGTGCCGTCACGGCCGTTACGCGCGTGTGCTTCCTTGTCCGTGATCGCGATCACCATCACAAAGTCCGCTTCATTTCCGCCGGTGATGAATGTTTTTTCGCCGTTCAGCACCCATTCATCGCCGTCTTTTTCAGCGGTCATTTTGATGTTTTGCGTATCAGAACCGGCGCCGGGTTCAGTCATGGCGAAGCAGGATTTTTTCTCGCCGTTGATCGTCGGCAACAAGTACTTTTCCTTTTGCTCTTCGTTGCCGTAATACAAAATGTTATCGGCCGAACCGCCGAATGTGAACGGGACGAACGTTTTCGATACTTCCATCATGACGATCGCGTACATGACCTGCCCGAGGTCAGCACCCCCGTATTCTTCCGGTGTATTGATACCCCAGAAGCCGGCATCTTTCGCTTTTTGTTGCAGTTCATGCATTTTTTCTTCCGAAAGGCTCGGTTTCCCTTCCCGCTCATTGCGAAGCACATCATTTTCCAGTGGCATCAGTTCTTTTTCCACGAATTTACGGATCGTTGTTTGCACCATTTTTTGTTCTTCGGTTAAGCGTAAATGCATAGGTTTCCTTTCCCCCTAAGTTACTCTTTTTCCACGACCAGCGCGATTCCCTGACCGCCGCCGATACAAGCGGTGACTAGTCCTTTCTTCTCTCCGCGGCGCTCGAGTTCATAGCATAATTTCGTCACAAGCATGCCGCCGGTGGCAGCAATCGGGTGACCGTGGGCAATTGCTCCCCCGTTCACATTGACTTTATCCATGTCAAAAGAAAGTTCCCGGTCACACGCGAGCACCTGTGCGGCAAACGCTTCGTTAATCTCTATTAAATCAAAATCATCGAGTTGATCGCCGGTTTTTTCAAGCACTTTTTTTACCGCCGGGACAGGACCAATACCCATAATGTTCGGATCAACACCCGCGACAGCTGACGCCTTGACCGTCGCCAATGGCTTTAGCCCGCGGTTCTTGGCTTCAGTCCCGGACATCAACACCAATGCCGACGCTCCGTCGTTAATCCCGGAGGAGCTGCCGGCGGTAACGCTGCCGTCTTTTTTAAATACTGCCGGAAGTTTGCCGAGCGACTCTTTTGTAACGTCAGGGCGCGGATGCTCATCCTGGTTAAAAGTTACGGTACCTTTCCGCGTTTTCACTTCAATGGGCACGATTTGATCTTTGAAATAGCCTTTATCAATCGCATCCGCCATCCGTTCCTGACTTCTTAAGGCGAAGGCATCCTGTTCCTCACGGCTCACTTCATATTGATCCGCCAGGTTCTCTGCCGTAATCCCCATCGGTGGGTCACCAATTTCATCGGGCGATAGTTTAGGGTTGATAAACTTCGGCGGTCGGAGATCGTACGCTTTTTCTTGAACCGCCAAAAGATGCGGACTGCGTGTCATGCTTTCGGTGCCACCGGCAACGACCACATCGGCGTTACCGGCGATAATTTTCTCGGCAGCAAGGGCGACGCTATTGATTCCGGAACCGCATTGACGATCAATCGTGAGCCCGGGAACATCCACCGGCAACCCCGCTTCGAGAAGCGACACGCGCGCGATGTTCCCACCCCCGCTCAAACAGTTGCCGAAAATAACATCTTCTACGGCTTCATGTTCGACATCGGCTCTCTTCAACGCTTCACTTATAACTTCTCCCCCGTACACGGCCGGGTCGACGGTAGCAAGCGCCCCGCCTTTTTTCGCGATGGCCGTCCGTACGGCAGAAACGATAACTACATCTTCCATTTGTGCATCAACCTTTTTATTTATGATTTTTAAGCATTCGAGTATTTTTTAAGTTCCAATTTTGCAATTTGTCTACGATGTACTTCATCAGGACCATCTGCAAGCCGTAATGTTCTGGCATTAGCCCATTGATGAGCAAGTGTATAATCAGCACTAACACCAGCACCGCCAAATGCTTGAATGGCTCGATCAATCACTCGTAATGCCATATTCGGTGCTACAACTTTAATCATAGCGATCTCGGTCTTTGCCTCTTTATTTCCAACCGTATCCATCATATAAGCGGCCTTCAAAGTCAATAAACGAGCTTGCTCAATATCCATTCGTGATTCCGCAATCCACTCTTGCACGACGCCTTGTTCGGACACTTTTTTCCCAAACGTTTCTCTTTCTTGCACCCGATTGCATAGATCTTCAAGCGCACGCTCTGCCGCTCCAATCAATCGCATACAATGATGAATTCGGCCAGGCCCTAAGCGCCCTTGTGCAATGGCAAACCCTTTTCCTTCATCCCAAAGCATATGATCGGCCGGCACTCTTACATTGTCATAAACAATTTCTGCGTGACCGTGTGGCGCATCATCATATCCAAAAACCGGTGTCGTTCTCTCTATGTTTACCCCTGGTGTATCCAACGGAACGAGAATCATCGATTGCTGTTCGTGTTTAGCTGCATTTGGGTCGTTTTTCCCCATGACAATCGCTATTTTACAACGAGGGTCTCCTGCTCCGGATGACCACCATTTCCGGCCGTTAATGACATATTCATTGCCTTCTCTTTTGATGCTTGTTTTGATGTTTGTAGCATCGCTGGAAGCCACATCAGGTTCCGTCATGGAAAAACATGACCGGATTTTGCCATCAAGTAACGGCTCTAGCCATTGTTTTTTTTGTTCCTCGGAACCATACCGAACCAAAACTTCCATATTTCCTGTGTCCGGGGCACTACAGTTAAAGACTTCGGGGCCAATCATAGATCGTCCCATGATTTCACAAAGAGGTGCATACTCAGCATTGGATAAACCGGCTCCGTAGTCGCTGTCCGGCAAAAAAAGATTCCATAATCCTTTTTCTCTTGCTTTCTCTTTTAATTCATCCATGATTGGCGGAACTGAAGACCATCGGGTTTCTTGTTGATTCAATTGATCTTCGTATAATTTTTCATTCGGATAAACGTAGGTCTCCATAAACTCATTTACTTGACGTTGTAAATCGATCACCTTTTCCGAGTACTGAAATTGCATTTTTTCTCTCCTTTCAAATTTATACTGAACGATTGGTATGTTACAATAGTTTCAGATCGTGCCATCAGCGATTTTTAAATTATGTGTTTTTATCCCCCCTTTCCATAGTGACTATGAAGATTGCGTTTGATTTTGTTCTTCTCTCAAGGAGCGGCGCAAAGTTTTCCCGACGTTTGTTTTAGGCAACTCCTCCCGAAACTCGACAAAACGCGGAACTTTATATGCGGCCAAATACTTACGGCTATGTGCAATAACCTCCTCTTCTGTGATCGACGCTCCTTCTCTCAGCACAATAAAGGCTTTGACCGTTTCTCCACGATAATCATCGGCCACCCCGACGACAGCTGCTTCCAAAACCGCTGCATGCTCATTGAGAACCTCTTCCACTTCCCGGGGATAAACATTATAGCCGCTGGCAATAATCATATCTTTTTTTCGATCAGCGATATAAAGGTAACCTTCATCATCCATGTACGCCATATCGCCGGTATACAACCAGCCGTCGCGAAGTGCCTGCTGCGTTTCTTCTTTCTTTTTCCAATATCCTTTCATCACCTGAGGACCGCGAATAATAATTTCCCCTGTTTCACCTGGTGGCAGAACCTTTTGTCCAGTATGAGTATCCACGATTTTATAGTCTGTTGATGGTAAACCAATACCGACACTGCCTGGCTTTCGTTCGGCAAACAATGGATTGGCATGCGTTGATGGTGCAGTTTCGGAAAGTCCGTAACCGTCCAAAATCTTGGCGCCTGTCTTTTGTTCAAATTCTTTCATACGCTCAACCGGCATCGGTGCGCTACCGCTAATGCATACACGAATGCTGTCCAAACCGTATTTTTCAGCTTCAGGGTGCGTTAATAAACTGATATACATCGTCGGTACTCCGGGGAACATGGTCGGCTTTTCTTCTTTAATCGTCTCTAATACGTTCTGAACATCAAACCTGGGCAGCATAATATTGGTCGCTCCAAGAAAAATAGCCAAATTCATACCGTTCGACATTCCATAAACATGGAATAAAGGAATAACTGTTAGTATACGTTCACAACCAAAAGATAGATCTTCTTTGAAAAATTCATATATTTGTACGAGATTAGCCATCAAGTTCCGGTGAGTAAGCATGACCCCTTTGGAACGACCTGTTGTTCCCCCTGTATATTGCAACACGGCGATATCTTCCTCTGGATTCAGGGCTACCTGTGATACCTCTTGTTCACCACCTTTCTCCAGGAACTCATCGAACGTGACCGCTGGTTCAACGGACGTGCTGTTCGCCGTCAAGTTTACGACAACGACATTTTTTACCATCGTTTCGTTTTGAACCGCTTTCATTTTTTGATATAAATCATTTAGAATAACGATCGTTTCCGCACCGGAATCATTCAAAATATAGGTTAATTCCCTTTCGGTCAGCATAGGGTTGATCTGAGTAACAGTGCCTCCAACCATCAATGTACCGTAGCAAGCGATGACGTACTGGGGGCAGTTGGGTAACATAATAGCTACGCGATCTCCTCGTTGAACGTTTTCTCCTTGTAACGCGGAAGCAAATGATGAGGTCACCGCACCTAAGTCTTCATATGTGAGCTCCTGTCCTTGAAAAGAGAGAGCAACATGTTGCGCGTACGTTTCAACCTTTTCTAATAACATTTGCGGTAAACTATGATGAGGCACATCAATCTGTTGTCTGATATTTTGCGGATACACATCTAACCATGGTTTTTCATTCACCTTTATTCACACCTCCGAACTTTTAATCGACCTTGAAAAATAAATCGAATCATTTAATGACCTCATCCTATTTAAATACTTTTTTTCTGTCTAATATTCAGATAATGCAATTTACATGCCAAAATTTAAGCCTAGAAACGCAACCAACGATGGAAGAGTTGGTTCATTTTCGCATAAGTAAGTGGTGTAAAAATGCATCAATAACGGTTTTTGGTGTGGTTATGCACCGTTCCCACGAGTGATATTATATTTTTTCATCTTTCGAACGAGTGTAGAGTGATCCACTTCAAGAAATCGAGCTGCTTTTCGAATGGTTCCATACTTTTGAACAGCCATGCTAATCATGTTCATTTCGGCTTCTTCACGGGCCTCCTTTAGGGGTTTAATGTTTTCCAATGAAGAAAAGTTGTGCTTTATTTTGAGCTCAGAGGGAATATGTGGAGGGGCAATAACATCTTCTTCCGTTATAATGACTAATCTTTCAATTATATTTTCTAATTGTCTTACATTTCCGGGCCAATGGTATTCTTGAAATAATTGTAACGTCTCCGGAGCAAAATTTTTCTCCACCTCGTGTTTTTTATTATGTTTTTGTAAAAAGTAATCACATAATGGGAATATGTCATCTTTTCTTTCATTTAAGGAAGGTACATTTATTGGAATTACATTGAGTCTATAGAAGAGGTCTTCTCGAAATTCACCCTGTTTGACAGACTCCAGTAAATCTTTATTCGTTGATGCAATGAATCTAACATTTAACGATATATCCTTGGTTCCACCTACTCGCGTAACTTTATTTGTCTGGATCACACGCAATAGTTTTACTTGTAAGTTGAGTGGCATTTCTCCGATCTCGTCTAAAAGAACGGTTCCGCCATTAGCCTCTTCAAAAAAACCTTTTTTTGTTGTATCAGCACCGGTAAAAGCCCCTTTTTCATAACCAAACAATTCTGCTTCAATTAATTCTCGAGGTATCGCGCCACAATTAATTTGAATGTATGGCTTATCCTTACGAAGACTTAATTGTTGGATATTACTAGCCACAACTTCTTTTCCTACGCCCGACTCGCCCGTAATAAGAACCATTGCCTCAGTCTTTGCCACTTTTATTACTTTATCTTTCAACTGATCTGTGATATTGCTGTTCCCAATCCAGTCTTTTATACGTTTATCCCTATAGGTTTCACTATAAATATTTATATTGTTAGTCGTACTATCATGAAGACGATTTAAATAGTTTAATGTTTTTATATTACGATAATTAGCTGAAAAACAAATAATACTGCCACTCTCATCATAAATAGGTTTACTCGTAATAAAGATTTCCGGGCCTGTTCTTAGTTTGTGTATCATCGTGATAGGTGCTTCAGACATCACTTTCGTAGATTGTTGAATGATTGATCCGTCATCTTCCATTTCTTTTGGCGTCTTCCCCACAATCTCTTCTAATGATGCGCCGGCAATATTTGCAACTGCCTTATTAGCATAAAATATACGCCCATCAAGATCCGATAGCAGAAATCCTTCATACATTTGATCTATCGCTTCAATCAATTTATCATATTCAAACCCGAATTTTAATTTGTTTTTGTACACATAAATCCACCTTTCATCCAGTATTTGCACCTCACTTTTAGTATACAGCTCGTCTATGTTAGGAGCAATTACTACTTGTATAATGGAAGTTCATATAGAGGGGAGGCCATTGAAAAAGTCTGGCAAAGTTGAACGAGTTCCGAAATTGATCGGAACTCGTTCATTTTTTTGGTATACTTAAAGGAGCCAAAATCAAAGTGGTGTTCGCCATGATTCAATCTCAACAGTCTCTTCAACTCAGTGCTTATGGGAATCTTATTATCAAGCGCTCCCCTCGAGCGGTGAAACGTTTTGCGTGAAAATTCAATAATATATTTGTTTATAAATATTGCTTCTCCCTTTTTAGAATCTTATCTATTGCAATATTAAATGCAACACTTCCATCATGGAGCCTTTACTTGCTCATACAATTCCTCGCCTGCACTCATTGCCATAATTTCAGCTTCATTGATGAAATTTTCAAGCTCCAATGCCTTATACATTGGATTTAAAGGAACGACCGTTGCGCCCAGCATTTGTATTGCGTAATGACCTAGTAAATACTGAGGGCAGTTTTGCATATATAAGGCGACTTTATCTCCTTTCGCAACTCCCTTGTTCAGAAGAAACTTGGCCAGTCGTCGCGTATCGTCCACCAATTGGCTCCAACTTATCTCATTACCATAAAAATTGTATGCTGTTTGATTTAGATGATCGATCCCATTTTGGATCAAATATTCATGTAATGGTTTTTTCCAAGTCGATAATTTAATGTCTCCGAAACTCCTTGCTAAAAAAAAGAGTTTATTGTTAACCCTCCATTTTTTTGCATTTATTCTTTGCTTTCTCGACAGTTCAAAGGGCGGTTTTATAATTGAGTTATTGAAGTTGTTTTTCTTTTTTCATTCGTTCTACTAACACATTTGCTAAATCTGTATCAATATCTCCATTGAGAAATTCTTCTGATTCCAGTGTAAATATTAAAAACGGAATATTCGTTTTTACACCCTCAATAATGATTGTTTCTAAGTAAGAAACTAACTTTGTAATGGCGTCCTTTCGCGTTTCATCATGTGCGATAATTTTTGCAATCATAGGATCGTAATATGGCGTAATGTCATTTCCTTCTTTGAATCCCGTCTCTACACGGATCCCCTCTACTTCTGGTAATTTATATTGTTTTAATGTGCCGGGAGCCGGATAGAAAGTGATCGGATCTTCTGCATATATTCGAACTTCAATAGCATGTCCCGTTCGATGCGTATCATTTGGAACAATGTCGTTCAGAGCTACGCCAGCCGCAGATAACACTTGAGCTTTTACCAAATCAATATTCAAAACTTCCTCTGTAACCGCATGTTCGACCTGTAATCGCGTGTTCATTTCTAAAAAGCTATAACTGCCATCTTGCCCTCGCAACATTTCAACGGTCCCAACATTGTCATAACCTAATGATTGAACAGACTTCTGGACTTTCCCAGCGATTTCTAATATTTCTCCCTCAGGAATGTTAGGCGCCGGGGATTCTTCAATGATCTTTTGATGTCTTCTTTGAATCGAACAATCTCGCTCATAGAGGTGCATAACATTGTTGTTAGCATCCGCCAGTATTTGAAATTCAACATGTCTAGGCTTTTCAAAATATTTTTCCAAATAGACGTTTTGGTCTGAGAAATATTTTTCTGCTATCCCTTTAGCTTTTTTAACCATGTCCAGCAATTTTTCTTCGCTGTATACGGGAAACATTCCAATCCCACCGCCACCATTTGCCGGCTTGACTAAAACCGGATAACCTATTTCCTTAGCGGCATTTTTTATCTCTTTCTCATCATCACTTAATACACCCGATCCTTTTCCTACGGGCATACTAAATTCCGACATCTTTTGTCTGGCTCGGTTTTTATCACCCATTAGATTAATCAGCGCAGACGACGGTCCAATAAAATGTACACCAATATCTTCAAGCTTACTTGCAAACGCCGTGTTTTCTGATAAAAAGCCATATCCAGGATGAACCGCATCTGTACCCGAACGTTTAATAATATCGATCAGTAGCGCTTGGTTTAAATAACTATCTTTTGCTGACGATCCACCTAAGCCATATGCTTCATCAGCAAGATCTAAATATGATAAGTTTTTATCTGCTTCAGAATATACAGCCACGATTGATACATTTAATTCTTTTAAAGCTCTGATAATACGTGCAGCTATCGCTCCTCGGTTAGCTACAAGCACTTTTTTAAACATCTTCATCCTCCTTGTATAGTAGTAGTTTAGTTCAAATAACTTTTTCTTGTTTCAAAAAATTTATTTCTTGAGGGGAGAGTCCAAGTTCCATCAAAATTTCATTAGAATGCTGACCAATTTCCGGCAGATCGCTAACCTCATTTGCAGGAGTCTCATTAAGCTTAATTGGAACTCCAGGTACTGGGAGATCTTCGCCGTCCGTTGTGCGCACTGTTTTAATCATTGACCGCTCCCTCACCTGTGGATCATGAACCACATCCAGCAAAGTTTGAACAGGCCCGCACGGAATTTTTTCATTCTGAAGAAGGGAAACAATCTCCATTTTTGTATGTTGACTGGTCCACTCAGAAATCATCGCTTCCAATTCTTCTCTATTCTCTTTTTCTAAACGCGCTTCCCGGCTATAAAATGGCGAATCGGGGTCCAACCACTCCTTCCGCCCTATCATCCTTGCAAAGTTCTCCCACATCGGTTGACGCACGGGGGCAATATAAACAAATCCATTATCCTTCGTCGGAAAAATACTGGCAAATGCACGAGGATCACTGACACCGGCACGTGAATGATTCTTTCCAGACAGCAAAACATCCCCGGGATAATAGCCCAACATGGAGATAAGTCCATCGAGCATGCTGATATCAACATATTGTCCTTTTCCCGTTCGCTCCCGGCTTTGAAGAGCGAGCATTGTCCCCATTGCTCCTTGTAGACCTGCAATATGATCAGCAATATAAAACCCTACATTTGTAGGAAGCCCTTCCGGGTCCCCTGTAAGATCAGCCAATCCGCTCATTGATTGAATAATTCCGTCAAAAGCAGCACGATCTCGATATGGGCCTGTAGCTCCAAAACCTGTAATATGAACCATTATTATTTCCGGATTAATGGAAGTAATATCTTTATACCCAATCCCCAATCTCTCAGGGACACCTAAACCATAATTAGTTACCAAAATATCCGCAGTTTCTACCAACCGCTGGACAATGTCTCGACCTTCTATTGATTTTAAATTCAACGTCAAAGCTCTTTTATTCCGGTTTTGAGAGGCAAAATATAAACTTTTTTCATCAAATTTCGGCTCTGCCTCGCGGCCGGTTTCTCCTTCCAAATGCTCCACCTTAATAACATCAGCACCATGATCAGCTAATATTTGGCTGCAATAAGGACCGGCTATATAATGAGTAAAATCAAGGACTCGTACTCCCGTTAATGCAGGCATATCTCCACCTCTTTTATAGACAGATGTAAATAATCACACCAAAACCAAAAATTGCAAACTCATGCCTCAATCTCGACGATAACTTCTCCTTCATTTACAAAATCACCTTCATTTTTATGGACGGCTTTGATGTGCCCTGAAACTTCTGCCTCAATGGGTATTTCCATTTTCATGGATTCTAAGATGATTAACTCATCATTAACTTCAACTTTCTCGCCTTCACTCACCAATACCTTCCATGCAGTTCCACTCATACTTGCTGTAATCTGTTTCATTTTATAAACTCCTCATATTTGATTTGATAATTTCCTGTAATTTATCTTTCTTTATTTTCCCTGTAGTTGTTAATGGCATTTCTTCCATTATTTTAATGATAGGTTTTTTGTAATTCGCCATGTTCTTTTCACAATACTTTTCCAACTCATCGATCGAAATATCTTCATAAGTCTTTTCCAATTTAATTACAGCTATTGGAATTTGCCCCTTATCGGTATCATCTAACCCAATAACTCCACAAGCAGCAACAGCTTCGTGCTTACTAATGATATTCTCTAATTCAGAAGGAAAGACACTCATTCCATTAACTTTCAGCATTTCTTTTTTCCTGCCCAGAAAATGTAAATAGCCTTCTTCATTTATCACACCAATATCGCCTGTATAAAACCAGTTATCTTTTATTGTTTCTGCTGTTTGCTCAGGTTTATTCCAATATCCGCTCATTAGTGAGGGTGTTCTAATAACAATTTCGCCTTCTGTTTCTTGTGGCAACGATTCCTTAGTATTAAAATCAACAATTTTAATTTCAGTGTTTGGAACTGGAAATCCTACAAATATAGGTCTCATATAGAGATCTTTATTTCCTTCTTGCATTCCTGTCGTAAAGGTATCCGCAGTATGTGTTTCTGTCATGCCAAAAGACGCTTCTCTTAATATGCTTCCTGTTATCTTTTCCCATCTATCTCTATAAAAAATATTCACCTTTTTTATAAACGAACTTACCATTGTTGTGTCTATAGAGGATAGATCATAATCTTGAATGTCAGGCCTGTTGATTAACTCAATTATATTATCCGTAACCCCACCAAAAATTGTAACTTTATATCTTTGAATAGCATCCAGTACAGCTACAGGATCCCATCGGTATAATAAAATCTGAGTAATACCATTGAAAATTGGAGAAATAACGCCTGTATTCTCTCCAGCAATCCAAAAAATGGGTAAGTAGTTCAGGCGAATATCTTCGCTTGATACCTTGCTACTAAATGTTGCGCTATTTGCTGCGGTATAAATCATATTTCTTTGTGTATGCATACACCCTTTAGGCATGCCAGTGGTCCCGCCCGTGTAATTTAATGCTGCGATATCATCTAAGTGTATTTCTGGTTTAGGGTAGTCCTGTTTACAATTTTTAAGAATGTCCTCGAAATCCACAGCGTCCTCATACTCGATTTTAGGGTTAGACATTGACTTGTTTATTTGCATTGTGGGGGTTTTTGGTAAATAGTCTGATAAGCTTGTTGTTATTACTGAGTTCACTCCCGTTTCAATTACAACTTTTTCAGCAGTTGGGTATAATTGATCAAGTGTTATTAAAACGGAAGCACCACTATCATTTAACTCATAATTTAATTCATATTCCTTGAACATTGGATTAACTGGCACATGGATACAACCTATCTTGAGAATTCCATAAAACGCGATGAGAAATTGGGGACAATTCGGTAAAAAAACAGCTATTCGATCGCCTTTTTTACACCCAATACTCGATAGATAAGAAGCGAAGCGATTACTCATATCATTCATTTCATCGAATGATATTTCTCTTCCGTAATAAATGATGCATGCTTTATCAGGTGAAATCTGAGCCCATTTCTCCAGATATTCAGTTAGCGGTTTTTCCCCAAATGGATAATTTGGTTTTGATGGCAAGCTGTCTGGCCAGTTTTTACTCCGAAGATCCTGAAGTTCTGAAAGATAATTTTCTTCATTCATATAGTCCACTCCCCTTCTATCTTTCTTCTGCTTTTAGCTACTTTCTTTAACTTCATTAACTTCTTCATACAAATAACAAGAAACCATGCTCTTATTTGAAACATACTCCAAAGTTGGTTCGGATCCTTTACACTTATCCATCACCTTTGGACATCTAGTATGAAAACTACAACCAGATGGTGGATTAGCAGGGCTTGGTATATCACCCTTTAAAATTATTCTTTCTCTATCCCTTAGTTCTGGATCAGGCTTGGGAACAGCAGATAACAAAGATTTCGTATAAGGGTGGTAAGGTTGTTTAAATAAATCTTCTTTATTGGCAAACTCAACAACCTTTCCTAAATACATAACGGCAATTTTATCACTAATGTATTTTACAGCTTGTATTCCATGTGCAATAAACAAATAAGATAAGCTCATATCTTTTTGAATATCCTTTAGCAAATTAAGTATTTGCGCTTGTATTGAAACGTCCAATGCCGATACAGGTTCATCGCATACAATTAACTTTGGTTCAAGCGCTAACGCTCTGGCAATACCAAGTCTTTGTCGCTGTCCACCAGAAAATTCTGATGGGTATCGTTTGCCGTGAGAAGAGGATAATCCTACACGTTCAAGAAGTTCATCTACCCTTTTTTTTCTCTCTTTTTTTGTTCCTATATCATGTAAAACTAACGGTTCAGCTATAATATTTGCAGTAGTCATTCTAGGATTCAAAGAAGAGTAAGGATCCTGAAAAATCATTTGCATTTCTTTACCCAAATCTTTTTTTTTGTAGTTCTCTATTCCAATGCCTTGAAAAGTGACCTCTCCAACAGTAGGTTTCTCCAAACCAACTAAAACTCTTCCCATAGTAGACTTTCCACTTCCTGACTCACCTACTAATCCAATGGTTTCCCCAGGATTAATATCCATATTGATACCGTCAACAGCTTTTATCCATTTTTTTTTATTTCCAAATAAACCACTATCAGCTGGATAGTATTTCTTCACATTTTTTAATGATACTATTGGATCAACCACTCATATCATTCCTTCCTTTCAGTGGATACCAGCATGATACACGATTTCCATTAAGCGGTTCTAAGATTGGTTCTTGTTCTTTACATTTCTCCGTACCATATTTACAACGACCATAAAAATTACAACCCTTAGGAAGTTCTGATGGGTTAGGCACTGTACCGGGAATAGCTTCAAGCTGCTCTTCAGATTCTCCCTCGAGTGTGGGTATACTAGACATTAAACCTTCAGTATATGGGTGAAGAGGCTGTTTAAAAATAGAATACGCATCCCCTTCTTCAACAACCTTTCCACTATACATTACCAGAATCCTATCAGCCATTTCAGCAACAACACCCAGGTCATGTGTTATTAATAACATTGATAAATCTGTATCTTTCTGTAAATTTTTCATAATATCTAGTATTTGCGCTTGTATTGTTACATCCAAAGCAGTCGTTGGCTCATCTGCTATTAACAAGGACGGTTGACATATTAGCGCCATAGCAATCATAACTCGTTGCCTCATCCCACCCGATAACTGATGGGGGTAGTTGTCCATTTGTCTGCCTGGATCTGACACTCCTACTTTGTTGAGTATCTCGTATACTTCATTTTTCACTTTTTTATAAATTACATTCTTATGAAGAATGAGAGCTTCTGAAATCTGTTTACCAATTTTATGAACTGGGTTTAATGAAAACATCGGATCTTGAAAAATCATGGAAATATCGTTACCTCTTATCGTCCTTAAATTTCTATCACCCATCCCCATCAAATTTTTGCCCTCAAAATTTATCGCACTTTCCTTATGATATTTTATAGAAGGAGAATTAAGTCCCATGATAGAAAGAGCTGTAACACTTTTTCCACTTCCTGATTCACCAACTAGAGCTACAATTTCTCCTTTATTTATAGAAAAAGAGACATCATTAACCGGGTTAATTTCCGTCCTAGGATCAATAGGAATATACGCTTTTAGATTTTTCACTTCTATAACACTTTCTACTTCTTCCACTAACTTGATACCTCCCTCAATAAAATAAACATTACACTCTTTTTAATCGGGGGTCTATTGCTACTCTCAGACCATCGCCCATAAAATTTCCAGCTAACAGAGTACATAAGATTGCTAAACCTGGAAATAACATAAGTAGCGGAGCTATATGCATCAGACTATAAGCTTGCTCAAGCATACCTCCCCAACTGATTTGTGGAGACTGTGCACCTAATCCGAGAAAACTCAAAGATGCTTCCACAAGGATCGCATAGCTTATATTGAAAGAAGCCTGCACGACAATAGGTGGGAAAATATTTGGTATAATATGTTTAAACATTGTCCAATTTGCACCTGCACCAGATATTTTTGCTGCATGTACATAAGGTTCAGAGCGAACCTGCAACGTTTGACCTCTAGCCAATCTTGCAAATTGAGGGGTAAAAACAATCCCAATTGCAATCATAGCGTTCCAAAGATTAACTCCTAAAGCAGCAGTAATTCCCAGTGCTAACAAAATCGCAGGGATGGCTATTATTCCATCTACAATTCTCATAAATATTTCATCAATGATCCCCCCGAAATAACCAGAAATAATTCCTAGGGGTACACCAATAAATAAAGGGATGAGTATGGCAATTAACCCAGCTTGAATCGCAGCTCTTGCCCCCATAATAATTCGACTTAAAACATCTCTTCCTAACTCATCAGTGCCGAGCCAATGTTGAAGGCTCGGGCTCGCCATTAAGTTTTGATAATTTTGTTCTTCAACATGATAAGGTGTAATAAGCGGAGCAAATATAGCGACAATGGTCAGGAGCGCCAAAAATATAAAACTTATAAAGGCTACCCTATGCTTAGTAAACCTTTTAAAAATTTCTCGAAAACTCATAATACACTCCCTCCTTCACTCAATCATATTCAATGCGAGGATCTAGCAGCGAATAAATGATATCGGTTGCAAAATTGATGATAATAATGATCACAATCATTACCAATACCACTCCTTGTAGCATGGGAAAATCTCTTTGTAAGATAGAATCGACAGCCAGTTGACCCATACCCGGAATAGCGAAAATTGATTCGATAACTACTGTTGCACCTATTAAATTCCCATACAAAATCCCTATCGTTGTTACTACCGGTAACAAGGCATTTCTTAAACTGTGGTTGATTATAGTCTGGCGAACGTTTAACCCTTTTGAATAAGCTGTTCTAATGTAATCTGCCTCTAACACCTCTATCAATGCTGACCTCAAATGCCTAGTTATTTGAGCCATCCCAACTGCCCCTAATGCAATTGCAGGAAGTAGAACACTCCTAAGAAAACCTATTGGATCTTCAGTTATACTGATAAACCCTGTTGCGGGGAACCAACCTAAAGCTAGGCTGAAAGCGGCTAACAATAGCATGGCTAACCAGAAATTGGGAATTGCAGCTCCCAATGTACTTATAAATCGGGAAAACTGATCAATCCAACTCTTAGGTTTTAGTACAGACAAAATTGCTAAAATAGTGCCAGCAATAATTGCTATCAATATTGAGGTTGTAACAAGTTGAAAAGTTACTCCTAATCTACTAAACACGGCTTCTTCAACCGCTTGTCCAGTAAACAACGATTCCCCTAAATCTCCCCGAAACACATCTGCTAACCAAGTGAAATACTGTATAAGAACAGGTTGATTAAGTCCCAATTGTTCTCTAAGCATTTGTAAATTTTCCTCAGTAGCATTTTCCCCTAGTATTGCAAGTGCTGGATCACCTGGAATCAACAATATAAAAGAAAATACAATAAATGTTGTAATTAACATCATAGGAAGAACGTATACAATTCGCCTAATCAAAAATTTTATAAACATTGTTGCCCCCCATCTTTGCAAAAGAATGCTTTTATTACATTATATTATGATCCTATTTGATACAAGCCTTTAACTTTCTTTCCACAATAAATCAAATCTAGGTTTTCCTAACAAATTTCCTTCATATCCTTTTACATCATTATGCATACCGATCACTTCCGGCTGAAAAACCAAAGGGATCATTATCGCTTCTTCTTCTACAGCAATTCTACTTATCTCACCATATATTTCTGCTCGTTTATCCTCATCTTCTGTTACGGCCGCCGCTTCATTGAGCAATGTATTGATTTCTTCGGTAGTATGACTCCCTGTATTATAATAACTACCTTCACTAAAAAGAAGTGACATTGTCATATGAGGATCAGGGCGACCGGTCCATCTAGATAATAAGGCTGGCACTGATTGCTCATCAAAATAAGTTGCTGTGGCCGTTGTAATTTCCATTGCCTCAGTATTTAATTGTATTCCTATGTCGTCGAGTTGTTGTCTTAATACATCGACTGCTCGAGCGTAGTACGCTGTTGCATTATACCCTATAGACACAGAAACGTTATCCAAACCCTCTTCTTCCAATATGCTTCTTGCTTTATCGGGATCATACAAGTCTTGTAAATCTTCATTATATACCCAATAATCACTCGGAAAAGGTTGATAAGCTCCTTCCCCTTGTCCATAGTCTATAGCTTGACTCAACTCTTCACGATTGATACCAAATTGTATAGCCCTTCTAACTGATTTATTATCAAAAGGTGATTGGGATGTATTTAAATAAAGTATATGAACTGGAACGGCTTGTGATTCAACAATATCTATGCTAGGATCATTTTCTAAACTAAAGATATCCCCAGATGGTAACCGATAGGCAAAGTCGATTTCATCATTTTGCAATGCATTTATACGTGTAATTTCATCTTGCATGATCAATACTTCCAGTTGATCAGTCTTAGGATGATCATCCTGCCAATAACCATCAAACTTAGTATAAACAATCCTATCATTCGGGGACCATTCTTCTACTTCAAATGGGCCAGCTCCTACTGCCGCTTGCCCATAAGAATCCCCCCCTTCTTCCAAGGCCGTTGGAGAAACCATCATCCCACCTCGGTCAGCCAAAGCAAGAACTAATGAAGAATCCGGTTCAGCCAAATGTAAGTTTACGGTCAATTCATCCATGATCTCAACTCCATTAATAGAGGAAAGATCACTGAGGGGTGATTCCTCTGAAATTCCTCTGTCTATATTGAACTTAACGGCTTCGGCATTAAACGGAGTTCCATCGTGAAATAATACATCATCTCTAAGATTGAGTTGTAACGTCTCATTATCTGTAAATTCCCAGGATTCGGCCAAACCAGGTTCTGGTTCTAAATCTTCATCAAAAGAAATCAATGTATCATACACTGGGTAAAGTAAGGCATGATCACTGCCGCTACTACCATGAACCGGATCAAAATTATCCAAATTAGCATTAAAACCAACCCTCACCTTTTGACTTTCAGTATCTTGTGCACTTCCAGTCGTCTCGTCATTGGAACAGCCAGTGATAATAAAGAGCATTAGAACAATAAAAGAAAGCAAATGCCTCTTTATTAAATTTTGCATTTTGATCTCCCCTCTCATTGAATTACTTATGGCCTCATTGTATGGGAGGAGGGTCCTAATAGTTGAGGTAAGATCTGATAAGCATCTTCAACCCATTCACATAACAATGGTCTCGTTTCACGAGGATCAATGATTTCTTCAATCCCAAATGATTCTGCGGTTCGGAAAGGAGAACGTATTTCTTCCATACTGTCATTCAGTTCTTTTAATAACTGATCAGGATCATCGCTTGCTTCAAGCTCTCTTCGGTACGCAACTTGTATTCCTCCTTCAATGGGCAATGAACCCCAATCTCCTGAAGGCCATGCATAGCGTTTATGAAGACCATGTCCGTTAATCATACCTGCTCCTCCGACGCCAAAAACCTTTCTGAGAATAATCTCAATCATTGGCACTGAAGCCTGGTATATTGCTGAAATAGCCCGGACACCTTTACGAATCGTTCCTTTTTTCTCCTCATCTAAACCAATAACCATCCCCGGTTGGTCAACAAAATTGACGATAGGTAAATGGAAGGTTTGGCATAAATCAACGAAACGTTCTATTTTTTCACTGCTTTCGGCTGTAAGTCCACCTCCTAAAACATAAGGATCCGATGCTAGAAATCCAACAGGATAACCGTTTAGCCTTGCAAATCCGGTCACCGTCCCCGCACCGTAATACTTTCCCATTTCAAATACCGAATTTTGATCTAACACTTTTTCTAGTATGTTGCGAATCTTATATGGCCTTCGCCTATTTCTTGGAATGATTGATAAAAGGTCTTCTTCTTTTCTATCAGTTCTATCTTGCGTTTCTTGGTATGGAGGTAATTCCCAAACATTACTAGGAAGATATGACAAAAACATTTTAATTTGTTCAAACGCCTCTTCCTCTGTCCGAACAATATTATCAATCGCTCCACTTGAACGGTGAACCTGAACACCACCCAGTTCTTCTTTTGTTAACTCGTATCCTCTGCCATACTTCACAACTTGAGGTCCAGCTACAAACATTTGTGAGGTTTCTTCGATCATTATGGAAAAATGAGAGGCGGCTACCCTCGCGGCCCCGAGGCCAGCAACGGATCCCATTGCTGCTGCAACTACAGGTACTCGTCCCATATTTTTAACTACATGATCCCAAGCAGGGTTCACCGGCACATATGTAGCACTGGTATCATTAAGACTTTTAACGCTTCCTCCACCGCCCGTACCATCAACTAATCTAACAACGGGTAGTTGAAGTTCATGAGCCATTAATTCTGAGTACGCTTGCTTTCCACGAATACTTCCGTCTGATGCACCTCCGCGAACCGTAAAGTCATCTGCCCCAACAACAACTTTCCGGCCTCTTATTCTGCCTGTCCCTAATATAAAGTTTGCTGGTCTAAAATCCTTTACTTTCCCATCTTCATCATAAGACGCCTTACCCGCTAGCGCTCCCGTTTCATGAAAAGTGCCGCCGTCTAAAAGCTTATCTATACGTTCTCTAACTGTATACTTTCCTCTAGAATGATGCTTTGCAACGTTTTCTTCGCCTCCCATTTTGCGTGCAAGGCCTTCTAATCTTTTTAATTCATCTACTTCCGGTTGCCAACTCATGAAACCACCCCATCTTTAATCTATTGTTTTAATATCTATCTACCATTAATATAAAGCAATTTTTGTGCCAAAAGTAAACCTCTTAAAATCAGGCTCTTAAGATTAGGCAAATAAGTAAAAACACTCAAATTTGAGTTATGATAACTCGAATTTGAGTGTTCAGTTCATTTATTCCTGGTCAACAGGAATATTGACAGCATCAACCGTCTGCGAGACAAGGAACAACATTCCCTATATTCTCCATCCTAGAATGTCCACCTGCTTCAATCCAGATAACCGTTACGCAACACATCCGATGCGCTCTGCTGTCTCGGCTTTTAACTTCAGGGACAAATAACAGTAACACCATTGTCCTTTAACACTTTCATATACGGGGAGCGCTTTGGGGGGATTTGGTGTATAGATTCTAATAGGGATGTCGCCATTTTCACTAGGTATTGTGCGATTCACGACACTACCAACGGACTCTTTTTCATCTGCTGAGTCATTGCATTAAAAACTTTACGCGCTTCTTTGGTTACATAGCAGCTCCCAGCTTCCTCATTTTTTCCAGTACCGCTTTTGCTTGTAGATCTAACGTTATATTCGAACTATTCCCTATTTTTATATTATTTAGTATAATATATACAGATTTCACAAAGGGACAATTTAAAGTCCTGACTTCTTCTTTACTGTTTCAGTCTCCAGTTATCCGATCAGCTACTTCTCCATATTGTTGTTCTAATTCTTCATAATGTTCTTCTGCTTCTTGTGGACTCATTTCTGGTATAGTAAAGCCGTTAGTTTCAGCAAACTCCTTTAGTTCAGAATCTTCTAAAGTTTCGCTGATCACGTCATCCCACTTTGCTACAACCTTATCTGGTAAATCATTAGGCCCTCCGATCCCAATCGTCGCGCTTAAGTTAAGATCATACCCTAAATCTTGTAATGTGGGTACCTCAGGATAATCTTCAATCCCTTCTTCATTAATGAGCGCTAAAATATTCACGTCTCCAGCTTCTTCTGCTCCACTTACCGATACTGGTGAAGTGACCGTAAAGTCCACGTGACCCCCTAAAATTGCTGCAAGAATTTCCCCATCATCATTATAATTGGCAACGTTCCACTGTAATTCAAAATCTTCTTCTTGATTGATAAGTTCTGCGTATATATGGTTATTTGGAGAAGGCGTAGCAAAATCAATACTGTTGTCTTTGGAGTATTCAATTAGTTCTTTAAATGTTTGGAAAGGTGCATCTGCGGAAGCCATAACCACATGCTGATAACCCATCACGGGTCGTATATGTGTGAAATCGTCTCCGTCATGATCCATCAAATCAAGATGTGGTACTATTCCATATAACGTATTACCACAGCAACCAGAAAGGGTATAACCATCTGGATCTGCATTGGCAAGCGTTGAGTACATGGATAAACCGCCTCCACCAGTTTCATTCTCTATAATTATGTTTTGTCCAAGGTGCTCTTCAGCAATATCAGCAAAATGTCTAAAGAACATATCTGTCGTGCCGCCAGCTCCATAAGGAATCATTAAGGTGACTGGTTGACGTGGGTAATCAGATGCGTCCCCATCTGTTTGAGTGTCGCAAGCAGCTAATACCATTAGGAAAACTATAACAAGAGTGAAAATAGTTATTTTTTTACTTTTCAATATTCTCATCCTTTCTATTTTTTTATTCTGATATATCCTAATTTTATTAATCTTCTCCTTCTCATAAATTAATTAGATGTTAATAGATCAAAACATATTCGTTTTTACTAAATCACTTATCCGTTCAACGGATGGTTTGGAATAAGCCCTATAAGGACTTAAACCCATAAACCATTCCCATTAATCCATGTTTTTGAGCAAAATTCAATTTTTGCATTATCCCATATGCCAGTTCATTCCACTCATTCTTTTATTGCTGAAAAACTACACACTACACGGCACTCCTCTTTCAATTCTCGCAGGCATAGCGTGGACTTAATATCTGAGTTTCACCCTAATTCAATAATTATGAAGCAAATCCATTCAACTTTTTCATTAGACTGCCATATTTTCTAAACACTTTCTTCTTCGAGTTACATAAGTTAATTTCAAATTCATTTCGTTTTCTCTGCCTCCACCAATTCTCTTTTTAAGATCTTCCCAACGGCCGTTTTCGGCAATTCTTCAACAAAAGAAATCAATTTGGGAACCTTGTAAGAAGACAAATTCTCATGACAATATGCGAGCAATTCCTCCTTCGTAGCATCTGAACCTTCTTTTTTAACAATCACTGCTCTAACTGTTTCACCACGATAAGGATCCGGCACACCAATGACGGCAGCTTCATACACAGCCGGGTGTTTATATATGACATCTTCCACTTCAATCGGATAAACGTTGAATCCGCTCGCGAGAATCATTTCCTTTTTTCTTCCAACAATGTAATAGTAACCATCTTCATCAACACTTGCCAAATCACCCGTATAAAGCCATCCATTACGTAGCGTCTGTTTCGTTTCTTCCGGCATCCTGTAATAACCTTTCATGACTTGAGGTCCGCGAATGATAAGTTCACCGACATTGCCTTGTGATAACTCCTGTTCTCCTGTGGTAGAATCGACGATCTTTGCTTTCGTATTTGGCAAAGTTATACCTATACTCCCACGCTTTTGTAAACCGTCTATTGGGTTCCGATGCGTGGTTGGAGAGGCCTCCGAAAGTCCATAGCCTTCCGCAATACTAACCCCAGTGATGGAATTAAATTTATTGATCACTTCGACCGGAAGTGGCGCGGAGCCACACGTACAAAAATTGAGAGAAGATATGTCAAATGGTTTTTGTTGATAATATTGTAATAACGCTGTATACATAGTTGGCACACCTGGAAATCGTGTTGGTTTCTCTCGTTCTATAATATTGGCTACTTCCTCGACATCGAATCGAGAGACTAAAATGATGTTCCCGCCTTTATAGAACGCCAAGTTCATACCAGCAGTCATCCCGTTAACGTGAAAGAGCGGTGAAATGGTTAGAACGCGTGAATCACCATTCTTTTCACCATGATTGGCTGCTAATTGTAGCGTGTTCGCAACTAAATTGTAATGTGTAAGCATAGCGCCTTTCGAGCGTCCCGTCGTACCTCCTGTATATTGAATTACGGCAACATCTTCTTTCGGTTCAATGGCTACGTTAGAAGGCTCTTTTCTTTCATCCTTCAGCAATTTATCAAAATCGCTGGAGTCTTTTAACGATACTCCAACAGCCCATTTAACCTCAGTATCATGCTCAATAGTTTGAAAAACAGATCTTACCTCGTCCAGTAAAACAATACCCTTCGCACCGGAATCATTAAGTATATGCAGCAACTCCGGAGGCTTATATGACGGATTTACTTGCACAACTATGGCTCCTAAACTTAATATAGCAAAATAACTCACTGGGTATTGGGGACAATTCGGGAGCATAAGCGCGACACGATCACCCTTTTTTATCCCCCGCTTTGCAAGACCATTAGCTACACGTTTAATCCTATCTCTTAATTGTTCATACGAGTACGTTAGCTCACCGAACGTGATTGCGGTTTTGTTCCGGTTATCCATAAAACTCCGTTGAAGCATCTCCAAAAGTGAAACCTCCGGTATTTCAATATCTTCGTAGGCATGAGCTGCTTCCTCCACATTATCAATTCCTTTCTAAAATCATACACTCACATATAATAGGATGTTTATTCCGTGTCGATTCTTTTAGGGGCTAATGTGTTACTCAGTTACCCTATCAATAACTTCACCAAATTGTTCTCTTAAATCTTCATAATGTTCTTCAGCTTCTTGTCGATCCATTTCTGGTATAGAATAGCTATTATTTTCAGCAAACTCTTCAAGCCTAGGGTCTTCTAAAGTTTTGCTTATTACCTCTTCCCATTTTGATACTACTTCATCCGGTAAACCATCGGGTCCGCCTATGCCTATCATTGCGTTTAAATCAAGATTGTAATCTAAATCTTGCAAAGTAGAGACATCTGGATAATTTGCAATTTCCTCTTCATGAGTTACCGCCAAGAAATTAATATCCCCCGCTTCTTCGGCTCCACTTACTGATACGGGGGAAGTAATAGCAAAGTCTACGTGACCTCCTAATATTGCGGCAAGAGTTTCCCCATCATCTTCATAGTTAACAGTATTCCATTGTAAGTCAAAGTTTTCTTCTTGATTGATTAATTCTGCAAAAATTGTGTTATTCATAGATGGGGTCGCAAAATCAATACTATTGTTCTTTGAGTATTCAATTAGCTCATCAAACGTTTGAAAAGGAGCATCGGTAGAAGCTACAATCACGTACTGATAGCCCATCACAGGCAAAATGTGGGTAAAGTCGTCTCCGTCCTGTTCCATCAAATCAAGGTGTGGATTTATTGCATATAAAGTATTTCCCATCCCACCAGCCATAGTGTAGCCATCCGGTTCAGCACTAACAAGTGACGAATACATGGACAACCCACCACCGCCAGTTTCGTTTTCTATCATGATATTTTGCCCCAAATGCTCTTCTGCAATATCGGCAAATTCTCTAAAGAACATATCGGTTGTCCCACCAGCACCATAGGGTATAGTGATAGTGACTGGTTGACGAGGATAATCAGAAGCATCCCCGCTTGACCCCTCACTACAAGCAACTAATACCATTAACAACATGATTGAAGATAAACTAATAATTTTTTTCAAGTTTATTCACCCTTTCCAATATAATTTTAATTTAACCTTAGTGATTCATTACTGCTTCTTGTTATTGTCTTTGATGGTTCTGTAGATTGTACTTGTAATAAGTAATACGATGAGTATCAAAAGTACAAGTGATACTGGTCTTGTGACGAAAAGTAGCGGATTACCGTCTGCGACAACCAAAAACTGTCTGAAATACTCTTCCAACCTTGGTCCAAGAATAAAGCCAATAATTATCCCTACAAGGGGAACTTTTAGCTTTATGAGAATGTATCCAAGAAGACCAAATATAAACATAACTAAAATGTCAAACGTTGCCTGGCTATACCCATATGTACCAGCAGCACTTAGAACAAGGATAATTGGCGCTAAAACCGTTGGGCGAATAAATGATATTCTTCGATACATATTGGCTAAGTTCCAATTCAAAATTAAACTGATTAAAGACGCCAATAGCATCCCCGCAAATATGCCATAAACAATAGGTCCATTCGTTTCGAAAATTTGAGGGCCGGGGGTGATGCCGTGAATAATTAACGCTCCCATAATGATTGCTGCTTCTGCATCACCTGGAATCCCTAAACTTACAGTGGGAATTAAATTCGCACTTGCTGTCCCACTATTTCCCCCCTCGGCTGCCGCTATCCCTTCAGGCTCGCCTTTACCAAAGTTTTTACGATTTTTTGATTTTTTCATCGCTTGTCCATAACTGACGAAAGCTGATGTAACAGGTCCCATCCCAGGTAGCGCACCTATTGCTGTCCCTATCGACGCAGAACGAAATAAAGTCCTTTTAATGCCGAATATTCCTTTGAAAGTGACATTGTCATCCTTCTTGGAAACAGCCTCCTCCAAACCTTCAGTTTGATGGTCGGTTGAGTTCTTCTTTTTATTAAATTTGTTTTTAAAATGGTCATCAATCGTTATAAAAACTTCTGATACAGCCAATAGTCCAATAACCAATGCAATAATGCTAATACCGCCTGACAATTCTACAATTCCAAAATTCAGACGAGGTATTGAGGTTACAGGGTCAGTATTAATGGTTCCTATCATTAGCCCCAATAAAACTGATATAATACTTTTTGCAATTGATCCTTGCGTGACCGTTGTTAATAACACTAATGCAAAAAGAATGAGCATTGTGTATTCTGCAGGGCCAAATTGAAGTGCAAATGTGGCAATTGCTGCGGCACTGAAAATTAATACTAAATTTCCGAGCACATCCCCGGTTGTTGAAGCTATTAAAGCGGTCCTTATCGCTTTACGGGGATACCCCCTCTTCTTTAGCTCATTCCCATCTAATACAGTAGCTGCTGCAGCTGGTGTACCTGGAGCTCTGAACATGATAGCGGCTACACTTCCACCAAACAGCCCACCCTTATACATGGCTATTAACATAACAATCCCAGACACTGGATCTAAATAAAATGTGACTGGTAAAATTAAAGCGATCCCCATCGTAGCAGTTAACCCAGGTATAGCTCCTAAAATTGACCCGGCAATCACACCCGCAATCGCTAAAGCAATTGTCATTGGGGTTAGCATCGTATTAAATCCTTCTAATATGTCTCCAATCATTTCAGTCCCCCCAATGTCTTAGTAGCGTCATCAAAACATAATTCCAGATGGGAAATATAAGTTTAATAGTCTTGTGAACAACAAATATATGGACCCTGGCAATACTAAACATAACACTATTGCCAATTTCCAACTTTCACCCAGGTAAAGCAAGAAGGCTAAAATAAATAAAATAGACATTATGAAAAATCCAATATATTGAACCAAGAAAGCGTATACAAAAAATAGTAGTATGCTTAAACCTACATATTTTAACACTTTACGATTAAAATGATATTGTTCAGTCTGTTTTGTTATCATCATATGAACAAGTTTGCCGCCACCGACAACTACCAATGCGGCGGAATAAATATACGGGAATAATCTAGGTTCCCCGCTCTGCACGCCTAAAGGTATAAGGACAAAAATTAACAATAAACCAAGGAGAGTTATAAATCCATAATAATAAGTCTCCTTGACAGAAATATCACTTTTATCCATATTTTCATCCCTCCTACATTTACTGCTCCAGATCATGTAATCACATTATTTCTTAATAATGTAATTGTTAATAAAGCAATTTTTATGCCAACAACGGAGTCAGCTTAAAGCGGCATTTTTTGGTTCATACACTCACTTACTAAATTGAATTTGAATTATAATAACTCATTTTTGAATAAATCATAACGGCTTAGAATGCTATGGTTATCACTTGAAAATTATAACCCGTATTTATTTAGCTTTCTCGCAATTGTAGCCTGACTTGAGTTCAAGGCCTCTGCGATTTGGTGTGTCGTTTTATAATGAATCACTGCACTTTGAAGTAAATCTTTTTCTGCTTTTTCCGCTGCTTCATTTAGAAGATTTCTATTACTATTATCTCTATGAAAGGAAGGCAGATATTCTTCTGGTAGATCTGCCGTAGAAAGTTCATTGTTAGGTACTATGATCACCAATCGCTGAATGAGGTTGGCAAGTTCTCTTATATTTCCCGGCCAGTTATACCGTTTTATAAAATCCTGTAGATCCTTAGAAAGCCACTTGTTTACATTGTAATTATCATTAAATTTCTGTAGATAAGAATCTGCTATAGGTAAGATATCATCTTTTCTGTCTCTGAGAGGCGGGACAGTTATTGGCAGTACATTTAACCTATAAAATAGATCTTCTCTGAAATCACCATTTTTGACCATTTCTTTTAAATCTCTATTTGTCGCTGCAATTATCCTTACATCAATGCTTTGTGTCCTTGTGGCACCAATTCTTCTAATTTCTTTGTCTTGGATGACTTGAAGTAATTTAACTTGTAATTTAAGGGGAAGTTCGCCGATCTCATCTAAAAAAATCATCCCTTTGTTCGCTAGTTCAAATAATCCTGGTTTTCCGGAACGGTTGGCACCGGAAAAGGCACCTGATTCGTAACCGAATAGTTCCGACTCAAGCAAATCAGTGGGTATAGCACCACAGTTAATCTTCACGAACTGCCCCATTGCTTGACGATCACCTTTATTAAATATTTCTCTCGCAATGACATCCTTGCCTACGCCAGTTTCTCCCGATAAAAGAACAGAAGCTTCAACATTTGCAATACGTTCTATGATGTCATAAATTCCGATCATCTTTTTATCTTTACATATCATCTCATGTTTGGATTTGGAACTATGTTTTTCATGACTACTTTTTTGATGAGTTCTGGAGTCTTCATTTTTCACAAATGCAAGTTCTGATGCATCTCTTATATTAATGACCACTTTTTCTACTTCATTATTTTCGTTGTATAGAGGAGCCCCTGTCATCACAATTTGTTTGTTATCTACTCCACCCTGAAAAACAGTAACGGGTTCCTTACTTTTTAGTACTTTGGAAGTTACAGATTCTTGTAAAAAACCTCTTGTCATTAATTTATCTGCACTTTTACCTAAAAAATATTCTTTCGGGACACCTGTTAACCGTTCAACAGACGAATTTATTCGAACAGTAACGCCTTGTTTATCCGTTATTGATATCCCATCATAAGAGTTTTCTAATATGTAGTTTAATTCACTATTTAACTTTAACAAATTCTGTACTTCCTTTTTTAATTCGTTAAATTCTGAATCCTCATAGAATATATTCATCTTGCAATCTTTATCATTCGGGCATGTTTGTTCTATAATACGATATAACTTATTATTGCATTCTATTTGAAGACTATTACTACGAGGATTGTTCATTTTTTTCTCGATGTCTGTAAAGTTCCTTGGATCAGAAACGTTAAATATTTCTCCGAAAGCTTCATTATAGTCTACTATCTTTCCAGTATAATCAGTCATCGCTGTTGGTAATTCAAAAGTACGAGAGCATTCCCTTTGAACATAAGACATAATTTGTTCACCCCAAACTTACAATTTCCTATTATTATATAATGTAGTTATGGTGAAGGGCAAAAGTGGGAGCGAGAGTAATAAGTTATAGCCCAAGCTCCCAACTAAATGTCATTCCCCTACATTCACGATCAATTTCCCGTACGTTTTCCGATCACCTAATAGATTCAACGCGTGCGGAACTTCTTCAAAGGAAAACTGCTTATAAATCAGCGGTTTGATCTTGCCTTCTTCGTACATGGAACAAAGTGTTTTGTGGATATTCACCATTTCCTCTTCGTATAAGCGAGCAAAGTACCCCCAGTGAACGCCAACAACCGAGTAATTTTTCACCAACACATGATTGGTGGGGGCTTCCGGTATCCTTCCGCCAGCGAATCCGATTACAAGGATGCGCCCTGCGAATGCGATACATTTTCGGGAGCGATCAAAGGTGTCACTGCCGACAGGGTCAAAAATAATATTTGCGCCATTTCCATCCGTTTCTTTTTTTACAATGTCGACGAAATTTTCCAACCGATAATCGATAGCGACGTCGGCACCTAAATCCTTGCATACTTGTACCTTCTCCGGACCACCTGCCGTTGCAATGATGCGGGCACCTGCGGCTTTACCTAATTGAATGGCGGCGGATCCCACGCCGCCGGAACCTGCGTGGACGAGCAGGACGTCGCCGGCTTTGATGTTTGCTCTGTCATGCAGGGCATAATAAGCCGTTTGGTACGTAATATACATGGCGGCCGCTTCATGAAATGACATCGATTCCGGCACACGGAAAACAGATTTTTCCGGCACCGAAACCCATTCCGAGAAACCGCCGTTCGGAAGCCCCGGTCTGGCTAACACCTTTTCTCCGACCTGAAAAATACTTCCTTCATCGACCAATTCCACCGTTCCCGCGATTTCTGCGCCCGGAGTAAATGGGAGTGGCGGTTTTTCCTGATATTTTCCCTGACATAATAGTATATCGAAAAAATTTAACGCTGCTGTCTGCGTCTTGATTAGCACCTGTCCTGATTCCCGAACAGGCTTTTCCACCTCTTCCAAAGCCAGTGCCTGATCCGGGTCAGCGAGTTCTTTCACTTTCCATGCGCGCATCTTGTCCACTCCTTTCTTATCGTTTAAACGCTGCCGCGCCGTCGTCCACGTAATGCACATGGGCGTTCAGGAACGAGGCGTCGTCACTTGCCAAAAAAGTGACCAGTTTCGCGACTTCTTCCGGTTTCCCGGCTTTACGGCGCATTTGTGCTTTTTCAATTTTGGCCCATACTTCGGGGTTCTTTTTCCACTCGGTGACAATTTCGGTTTCGATGAGGCCCGGTGCAATGGCAGTGACCCGAATGTTATGACGAGCTAAGTCCAAGGCAGCCGACTTCGTCATGGAGACAACCGCACCTTTACTCGCGTGGTACGCGAAACGGTTTCGATCCGCGATATACGCGTAGATGGAGGCGGTGTTGATAATAACGCCTCCGTTCTCTTTCATTGCATTCGCTGCCGCTTTTATGCCGTAAAATATCCCATGTTGATTGACATCAACGGTTTGATGGTAATTTTCGATAGGCATATCTAAAACGCTATTCTTGGCAGTGTTAATGCCAGCATTGTTGTGCATAATGTCCAGTTTGCCAAAATGCTCAACCGCCCGGTTTACTAAATTTTCCACACTTTCATAGTTGGACACGTTAACCTCGATAAACGTCGCGGATCCGCCTTGGTTTTGGATGTCTTCCGCCGTCTCTTTTCCGGATTCCTCATTTATATCTGCGACGACAACCTCGGCGCCCTCTTTAGCAAATTCCTTCGCCGTCGCGCGACCGATGCCGGAGCCGGCGCCGGTCACGATCGCTGTTTTTCCTTCTAATCTCATCTCGCACACCTCCTTATCCGGCCGTCACGCCGCCGTCGAGGACGATCGTTTGACCGGTCATAAATGCTGCCGCCTGTGAGGCCATATAGACGATCGTCCCGCGCATGTCATCTGCTTCCCCGAGCCGTTGCAACGGGACGTTCGCGATCATTTGATCTTTAATCGGAGCGATGACGTCTTGGCTCATTTTTGTGGGAATAAAGCCGGGGGCGACGGCGTTGACGGTGATGCCGTGCCGCGCCCAGTTAATCGCCAAATCCTTCGTAAACGTGAGCACGCCGCCTTTGCTGGAATTGTAGCCGATCGCTTGCATCACTTCGGGGTTGGAACCTTTCAATCCCGCGACGGACGCGATGTTGATGATGCGCCCTTTCGTTCCATTTTCAATCATCTTCTTGCCAACCGCCTGGGACATGATAAACGTGCCGACGAGGTTGACGTTGACGACTTTTTTAAATTTATCAACTGGCATGTCTTCGGGGTTGTATCCGCCCCAGGACGTGCCGCTGTTATTAACTAAAATATCAATGGTACCGAAGTGTTCCATCGTCGCGTCCACGACTTGCTGGACTTCGTTCTCATCAGTGACGTCACAGCGGAACGCGATGGCATTGCCGCCGTTCTCGTTGATCCGATCTCTCACGTCGATACATGCTTCTTTTTTACGCGAACAGAGGACGACGTTTGCGCCCGCGTCCGTGAGCGCTTCCGCCATCCATTCGCCAAGGCCTCGCCCGCCACCGGTAATGATCGCGGTTTGGCCGCTTAAGTCAAATAGATTCATCGTTGTCATCTTTGGCTCATCCTTTGCCGATATTTTTCAGTTCCAAACGCCGGTACCTTAATCGATCACTTTAACGAGCTGTTTGCCCAAATTCTCCCCGCGGAATAATCCCAAAAAGGCGTCCGGTGCGTTTTCCAATCCTTCAACAATGGTCTCTTTATATTTTATTTTCCCTTCGTTTAACCATTTTGCCAAAGCGTTGATGCCTTCTTCATACCGATCGGCATAATCTCTTACAATAAACCCTTTTAGTAATACGCTTCTTGTGAGTAAATACGGTAAAAATCTTGGCCCTGATTCTACTTTTTCAGCATTGTAATGAGCAATTTGTCCGCAAAGCGCAACCCGGGCATGGAAATTTAATTGCAAAAGCACGGCATCGGTAATGTCGCCTCCGACATTATCAAAATAAATGTCGATACCGTTTGGACAGGCGGTCTTCAATGCCTCGCGAATGTTACCGGACGTCTTGTAGTTAATGACCTCGTCAAAATGAAGTTCATGCTTTAAATAAGTGACTTTTTCATCCGAACCGGCAATGCCGACCACACGGCAACCTTTTATTTTTGCGATTTGGCCTACAATCATTCCGACAGCCCCTGCTGCGCCCGAAACAACAACGGTTTCCCCTGCCTTCGGTTGACCGATGTCCATGAACCCGAAGTAAGCCGTTAGCCCCGGCATTCCGGTAACGTAGAGGGCAGTCGTTATTGGTGCTGTTTCAGGATTTATTTTTTGTACGTATGCGCCATCGGCTGCCGTATAGTCCGCCCAATTCAATCGGCCCGTGACAAAATCCCCGTCCGTAAAATCCGGATGATTGGATGTCACAACCTCTCCAACAACGCCGCCTGTGAGGGGTTGATCGACTTCAAAAGGCGCTGCATACGATTTTGTATCATTCATTCGCCCGCGCATATAAGGATCAACGGATAGATAGTGTGAACGTACGAGCACCTGACTGTCCCCTGGTTTCGGCACGCTTGTTTCTTCAAACTTGAAGGTCGATTGATCAGGTAACCCTTGCGGTCGCTTTGCTAATAAAATTTGGCGATTTTTATCCATTATGGCCACCCTCTCACCGGTATTTTTTCAGTTCCAATCGCCCGATCGTCCGGCGGTGCACTTCGTCGGGACCGTCCGCGAGGCGCAACGTGCGTGCTTTTGCCCAGCTTTGCGCAAGAGAAAAATCTTCGGTCACGCCGGCGCCGCCATGGGCTTGAATGGCGCGATCAATGACGCGCAGGGCCATGCTCGGCGCGACGACCTTGATCATGGCGATTTCCGTGCGTCCTTCTTTATTGCCGACGGTATCCATCATGTAGGCAGCCTTCATCGTTAAGAGGCGAGCTTGTTCGATTTCGATGCGGGAATCGGCGATCCATTCCTGGATAACGCCTTGCTCCGAGAGCTGTTTACCGAAGGTGGAACGATCTTGGACGCGTTCACACATCGCCTCGAGCGACTTTTCCGCCAGTCCAATCAGGCGCATGCAGTGATGGATGCGGCCCGGTCCGAGGCGCCCTTGCGCAATCGCGAATCCTTTTCCTTCATCCCAAAGGATGTTGGAAGCTGGGACGCGCACGTTGTCAAATTCCACTTCGCCGTGTCCCTCGGGGGCATCGTCATAGCCGAAGACCGGCAAATGGCGATGGACGGTGACACCGGGGGTGTTTCTCGGCACTAAAATCATCGACTGTTGCGTATATTTCGGTCCGTCCGGATCTGATTTTCCCATCACAATCATGATTTCACAGCGTGGGTCCATGATGCCTGACGTCCACCATTTGCGGCCGTTGATGACGTATTCATCGCCATCCTTTTTGATGTGTGTTTCGATGTTCGTGGCGTCTGATGATGCGACATTCGGCTCGGTCATCGCGAACGAAGAGCGGATTTTCCCGTCAAGCAATGGCTCAAGCCACTGTTTCTTTTGTTCTTCCGACGCATAACGGACGAGTGTTTCCATATTGCCGGTGTCCGGCGCCGAGCAATTGAACACTTCCGGCGCGATCGGGGAACGCCCCATAAGTTCGCATAACGGCGCATACTCCACGTTCGTGAGCCCCGCGCCATAGTCACTTTCCGGTAAAAACAGATTCCATAGGCCTGCTTCTTTCGCTTGTTGCTTCATTTCCTCCATAATAGGCGGCGACTGCCAACGAGTAGATTGTTGGTTCAGTTGTTCTTCATAGACTTTTTCATTAGGATCAATGACCTCTTCTATAAACGTGCGCACACGCTCTTGTAAATCTTTCACTTTATCCGTCATACCGAAATCCATATGTTTCACTCCTCATTTAATAATAGCCAAGCATATTTAATTAAATTTGTTGCTCTTCCACCATAATGTCTAAACCGTTCATCTTCCGTCTGCCCGTTTTTCCAGCGAAAGTAGATTTGTTGGACGATTACAGCCAATTTAAAATAAGCAAAAACTTGATAAAAATGAATCGAGGAACAATCCCGTCCGCTTTTTTCGGCATAACGGTCAATCATTTCCCGACGGCTTAAAAACCCGGGCCTTTTTGTCACCGTCTTAAACGTCGATTGCAGTAACTCCGGGTCATCGTCTTGTACCCAATAGCTAAGCACGACCCCAAGGTCAAAAAGGGGATCTCCGATCGTCGACATTTCCCAATCGACAACTGCTTCAATTTGACGCAAATCTTCGGAAAATAATAGATTGTTAAATTTGAAATCATTGTGGATGACCGTGGTCTCGCCGTCTGCCGGAATATTTTTCTCGAACCATTTTTTCAGCTTTTCATATTCGGGAATGTCTTCGGTTTTAGCACGCTCATAGCGTTTGATCCATCCATGTACCTGACGCTCCATAAATCCTTCCGGACGTCCGAATGTATGGAGCCCAGCTACTTGCGTATCCACCTGGTGTAACTCGGCCAACGTATCGATAAATGTATAGGAGAGCTCCCGACATAGATCTTCCGTTTCTTTTATCTCTTCAGGAAACGATCGATCAATGACGATGCCTTGTTTTCGTTCCATGACGTAGAACGTTGCATCCATCACCTCGTCATCTTCACCGAGCACGTATGGCTTGGGGGCTAACGGGAAGACTGGGTTAAGCCGGGAAAGTAAGCCGTATTCCCTTTTCATGTCATGGGCTTTCGGAGGGAGTGGGCCGAAAGGAGGGCGGCGCAACACCCCTTGCCACTCTCCACAAGATATAAGATAAGTGAGGTTTGACGCGCCGGCATAGTATTGCTCAACCTGCAGCGGTTCATCTTTGGGAATGTTATCCAAGTGTTGATCCAAAAAAGCTTTCACTTTTGCTATATCCAGTTCTTCCCCGCTACGTACGGATTGTGTCATTTCGTTTCACTCCCAATAGACATAAATCCTAATTCAGCTTCATTGTGAAGCCCTACAATCGACTCTGAGCAGCCCACATCTACGACAAACTCGAACAACTCATCCAGTCCCAACTTCTGAAAATTACGCCCCACACGTCCCTTTGACACAATTTGCGCAACATTATTTGGATCAAAACGTTGGTCCAATGCATACACAGCCGCATCGTTCAAGCTAGAACCCTCGACGTTAAGCTGTGACAGAATAATATTTGCACAAACATAATCCTCCAGGGAAAACTGCCCGAGGGAGCCCGCGCAAACGATAATCACTTCTTTCGGAGATTCTTGGTTGATATAATCCGCGATCGCGTACGCATTTCTCAAATTTCCCAATAGCAATGTATCCGCTGCTTTTGCTTTCATAATCGCCCGCGTGCCATTGGAAGATAAAAAGACGATATCCTGGTCTTTGACACGTTCCGGCGTATATTCATCCGGCAAATGGGCCAGATCAAACCCCTCCACGGGCTTTGCCCCGAGCTCCCCTCCGGTAAGTACTGATGAGTGATTAAGCTCTGCCTTCAACTGATGGGCTTCTTCCACACTGGATACCGGAAAAACACGTCGGGCACCCCGTTCCATAATGGTGACAAGCGTCGTTGTCGCGAGCAGGACGTCAATAACAACCACCGTCGCGCCTTTCAAGCTTTCTTGCTTAATTTCTTCTGTCGTTAACCATAGACGGCATTTTTCCATGTTGAATGCATTCACCACCTTTGTAAAAACCTGGGATGGTATTTTACATTAATATAATAAGCAAATTTCATGCCAAATATTTTTTGTTTACATACCAGTCATTCTTGTGACCAATTGCCACACATAATTCTTAAATTTGAATTATCCTTATTCAATTTTGAATATTTTTTTACAAACAAGAAGAAAAGGGGCATTCGTCTGCCCCTATTCTAATAGACGCGAAAAATAACCTTCCCCTTTAATACGTCTTCATCTTTTTGATTTTTCGCGTTTACCTCAAACGTAATTTTCTCTTTGCTTTGCTCGCTCACTTCCGCGTTCAGAGAAATCACGTCATCGAGAAAGACCATACCCCGAAAACGGATTTGATACGTTTCAATAAATCCTTCCTCGTAGTAAGGGGTGAAGAGTTTGGCTAGGTTGCCCATCGTCCACATGCCATGGGCGATGATGCCGGGCAGCCCTGCTTTTTCCGCTTCTTCATCAATCGTATGGATCGGGTTATAGTCGCCGGATGCGCCGGCGTATTTAATTAAATCGAGGCGAGAAACCGGAGAAAGGGTGACGGTTTCTAACGTGTCGCCGGTCTTTTTTTCTACAATCATGCTTCCATCCCCTTTCTGACCGCTTCAGTAATGATCACCACTTGTTCGGCGCGGAAAACGAGCGTGCCGTCGTCGTCTTCGCCTTTTCCTTCGAGGGTGAGAATGCCCATTGTCCCGCTTTTTCCTGCTTTTTCCTTGTAATTGTTTACTTCCGTCCAACAATGGATGTCTTCGCCGACGAGAAGGGGACGTTCATAATGATAGATTTGCTCGCCGTGAATGAGGCCTTTGTTCGGCAAGTCCAATCCGTCGACGTCTCCATAATCAAACACGCGCGGAAATGTCGGCGGCGCGATGTTTTGTCCATACCGAGACGCCTTCCCCGCCGCTTCATCGACGAACAGCGGATGTGCGTCGCCGATAGAATCGGCGAATTTTCGCACGGCCCCTCGTTCGACGGTGTTTCTCACCTTATTTGATTTTTTTCCAATCGCATCTTCAAACATGAGCTCAATCCTCCTTTAATCTTTCGGTCCGCCGGCGACATAGATAACTTGGCCGCTCACGAACGAGGAACGTTCATCGGCGAAGAATGCCACCGCGTTCGCGATATCTTCCGCTTTCCCGCTGCGTTTCACCGGAATTTCCGCAGCACGTGCTTCCACCATTTTTTCAAAAGGAATGCCGACTCGCTCGGCCGTCGCCTTCGTCATGTCGGTTTCGATGAAGCCGGGCGCGATCGAATTCGCCGTAATACCAAACTTCCCAAGTTCAATCGCCAACGTTTTTGTAAACCCTTGCAAACCTGCTTTAGCTGTTGAATAGTTCGCCTGTCCGCGATTCCCGAGCGCCGACGTCGATGATAGATTGATAATACGGCCGTATTTTTGCTCGACCATATACCCTTGCGCCACACTTGCGGCATTAAAGGATCCATTCAAATGCACATCCATGACCGTTTTCCAATCGTCTTCGGTCATTTTAAAAAGCATGTTATCACGGATGACACCGGCGTTGTTCACGAGAATGTCTATCGATCCATACGCGTCATAGGCCTCTTTCATCGCGTTTTCGACTTCATCACGATTCGTGACATTCGCTTTGATCGCCAAAACATCCTGGCCGGCAAAGTGTTCACGCGCATCTGCCAGCGCTTCTTCGTTGATATCGATGATCGCCACTTTCGCGCCGTCACTGACGAGACGCTCCGCAATGCCACGCCCGATGCCACGACTTCCGCCAGTCACAAACGCCGTTTGTCCAGAAAAATTTGTCATATGTTCCACTCCTATCCTTAGACTTACTTATATTTTATATGAAAATAAAACCTTGTAAACACTTTCAAATATTAAATGTGTTGCCCGAGTTTGACGTTCCCTTTTAATAGGTTGCGAGAAATGATCAGGCGTTGGATTTCATCGGTCCCGTCATAGATTCTCCAGAGCCGGGCTTCCCGGTACCAGCGTTCGATGGGAAGTTCTTTCGTGTAGCCCATGCCGCCGTGGATTTGCATGACGCGATCGATGATGTCGTTGCCTTTTGTGGCGCCATACAATTTCGCCATCGAGGCATAGTGGCGATTGTCTTCGCCGTTGTCCAAGCTGAAGGCGGCATTGAGCACTAACCATTTGGCCGCTTCGAGCTCGACCGCCGAATCCGCAATTTGCCACTGGATGGCTTGGCGCGTGGAAATCGGTTTCCCGAACGTTTCCCGCTCCTGGGAATAATCGATCGCCATATTGAGCAAGCGCTCCGCCGACCCGACCGCTCGTGCCCCGACGATCCAGCGAGCGAAACCGATCCATTCCAAGCCGAGGTCGTAGCCGCGGTGGAGTTCGCCGAGGATATTTTCTTCCGGCACGCGCACTTGGTCGAAAATCAAGGATGCCGGTCCCCATTCGCCCATCGTATCAATGTATTCCGATTTCCAGCCCATGTCCCGTTCCGCGATGAAACAGGTGACGCCTTCTCGACCATTTGCCGCGTGGGCTTCTTTGTCCGTAATCGCGATCACCATGACAAAATCTGCTTCGTTGCCGCCGGTGATGAATGTTTTCTCGCCGTTCAGTACCCAGTCATCGCCGTCTTTTTCCGCGGTCATTTTAATGTTTTGCGTGTCAGAGCCGGCGCCGGGTTCGGTGAGCGCAAAGCAGGATTTTTTCTCGCCGCTAATCGTCGGAAGCAGGTACTTTTCCTTTTGTTCTTCGTTGCCGTAATACAAAATGTTATCGGCCGAACCGCCGAACGTGAACGGAACGAACGTCTTCGACACTTCCATCATGACGATGGCGTACATGACTTGGCCGAGGTCAGCGCCGCCGTATTCTTCCGGCGTGTTGATGCCCCAGAAACCGGCGTCTTTCGCTTTTTGTTGCAGTTCGTGGATTTTTTCTGCCGGAAGGCTTGGTTTTCCTTCCCGTTCGTTGCGCAGCACATCGTTCTCCAGCGGCATCAGTTCTTTTTCCACAAATTTGCGGATCGTTGTTTGCACCATTTTTTGTTCTTCAGTTAAGCGTAAATGCATCGATTTCCTCTCCCTCTTTTTCACTCTTGAATCTTGCGCTTTTGATTCATAATCTTGCGCTTTCGCCGGTTATTCTGGCACTTTGCGTTAATCTCTCTCCACGACGAGCGCGATGCCTTGGCCGCCGCCGATACAAGCAGTGGCAAGCCCTTTCTTTTCCCCGCGGCGCTCGAGCTCATAGCATAATTTCGTCACGAGCATACCGCCGGTGGCGGCAATCGGGTGCCCATGAGCAATCGCTCCGCCGTTCACATTGACTTTATCCATGTCAAAAGAAAGTTCCCGGTCACACGCGAGCACTTGGGCGGCAAACGCTTCGTTGAGTTCGATTAAATCAAAATCGTCCAACCGACCACCGGTTTTCTCCAACACTTTTTTCACCGCCGGGACGGGGCCGATGCCCATGATGTTCGGATCAACACCCGCGACGGCCGATGCCGTAACTCTCGCCAACGGCTTTAACTCGCGCTTTTTCGCTTCCGTTCCAGACATCAACACGAGCGCTGACGCGCCGTCGTTAATGCCGGAGGAACTGCCGGCGGTGACACTCCCGTCTTTTTTAAACACCGGCGGGAGCTTACCGAGCGCTTCTTTCGTCACCTCAGGTCGCGGATGCTCGTCTTGGTCAAACGTGACGGTGCCTTTTCGTGTTTTAACTTCAATCGGATGAATTTGATCTTTGAAATACCCTTTCTCAACCGCATCCGCCATCCGCTCCTGGCTTCTCAGCGCAAACGCATCTTGCTCCTCGCGGCTCACCTCATATTTTTCAGCCAGATTTTCAGCGGTGATGCCCATCGGTGGGTCGCCGATAGCATCGGGCGAGAGCCTGCGATTGATAAACTTTGGTGGCTTGCGATCATAAGCTTTCTCCTGTACCTCCAAAAGGTGCGGGCTACGCGTCATGCTTTCCGTGCCGCCGGCAACGACGACATCGGCGTTCCCGGCGATAATTTTCTCCGCCGCGAGGGCAACACTATTAATGCCCGAGCCGCATTGGCGGTCAATCGTGAGCCCGGGAACCTCCACCGGCAATCCCCCTTCAAGAAGCGAGACACGCGCAGTATTCCCGCCCCCACTCAAACAATTGCCGAAAATGACGTCTTCCACAGCTTCGTGTTCCACGTCCGCCCGGCGTAACGCTTCACTAATCACTTCGCCACCGTACACGGCCGGGTCGACGGAAGCCAATGCCCCGCCTTTTTTCGCGATGGCCGTCCGTACGGCAGAAACGATCACTACATCTTCCATGTGTGCATCATCCTTTTCTCAATATTTTAAATGTCCCTGTCCCTTTTGCGATCGCTGTGCCTTCTGCATCCGCAATAACCCCTTCAACGGTTGCTGACTTGTAGCCGAGTTGCAAAATCGTGGCCCTCGCCGTCAGCCGTCCTTTTTTCACAGGAGCCAGGTAGTTGACGTTCAAGGACACGGTCGTGCTCGGCAACTCGGTACGGTGATGGAGGACCGCGCCGAGGACGTTGTCCAGCATTGTGGCGTGGACGCCGCCGTGGAGGGTGTCGTTGCGATTCATGTGCTTGTCGTCGATATCGAGGACAATGGTGACGGCCCCGTCTTCGGCTTCGATCATTTCAAAGCCGACGTGATTGAAAAAATGGCTTTCGTTCGCTAGATTCACGTATGGCTCCTCCCACATTTTTAACGGTGTCACTTAATATAATTGCAATTTTCGTGCCAATTTTTGAAGCTATGGGATACCTACCGTTTAGTTAGTTTAAAGAATATATGAGCGGTTAATGACCCAAAAATGAATAATAACGATTCTGATATGAATCACATTTAAAGAAAACAGCCAAGAGATCGATCAAGCTTCTCTCGGCTTGACTATCTAGTGCTTACGGAAATTCTGCGTCATTCGGAATGGTTTGCGTTTTATTCGGAACGCTCCCCGGTTTATTCAGAACGTTACCCCGATTATTCGGAACGCCGGACCGTTTATTCGGAACGCTCGCGATCTAGTCGTCAAAATCCACAAGCTCGACTTCTCCGTCTTCCACGACGGCCATTCTCAATTCGGTGACCATGCCGCCGTCTTCGTCTACCTCGCTGACTTCATAAACGTGTTTGTCATCATCCACTTGCTGCAGCCCTTCATCCAGGGACTCGCGAATGGCGTGTGCATCTTCGGTTTCACCGGCTGCTGCCATGGCTTCGGCCAGAATATAAACGCTATAATAGTGGTAGCCGGCTTCCGAACCGGGATCGGCATCAAACGTGTCTTGATAATCGCTAATAAATTGTTCGTTGCCTTCATGAACATCATCGACGAGTGGCGGGACGCCGACCGAACCTTCGATGACTTCCGGCGCGCCGCCGAGGACGTTATCGATTTCATCGAGCTTCGCTTGGTCCATCACGAGGAAGCCGCCTTCAAAGCCTTGTTCTCTCGCCTGGGCCATGACTTGTGCCGTCGGTTCCGAGGAGCCGCCGACGAAGAGAACATCCGGGTCTTCAGCTAACGCATTGGTGAGTAACGTGTAAAAGTCGGTATCCTGGGCATAGTCCACGGAGCTTTCATGAACGACGTTACCGCCCATTTCTTCCCAAGCCGGTGCCAGCGCTTCTGCCCAGTCCATGCCGAACTCGCTGTTTGGCGGCAACATGGCTAGATCCGTACCGAAGCGCTCCATTTGATACTCGGAAAACGGCTCGATATATTTGTCATACGTGGGCGGGATTCGCCACGTTAAATCGTTGTCTTGTTGCGTGATCTCCGGCTCACTGGAATAAGAGGCGAGCAGCACTTCGTCTTGTTCGTTAAAGACTTGCGTCGCGTACGTTCCGCCGCTATGAGGAACGAAAATCACGGGCGTGTCATTCTCTTGGACAAGTCGTCGCACGTTGGCGCCTGTTTCATCCGGAAGGTATTGGTCATCGAGGCTCACGAGATTGAACGAATACATTTCCCCATCCACTTCGAAACCGCCGGATTCGTTGATTTCTTCAATCGCCATCGTGAGTCCGTTCAACGTGTTGTTCCCATAGTAAGCGCCGGCCCCGCTTAATGGGCCGCTAAAGCCAATGTCCACGACTTCCGTGCCTTCGGCCACTTCCGTATCCACTTCAACCTCTTCTCCCCCTTCATCACCGGGAGCGCCGGGGGCAGGCGTTCCTTCTGCTTCCTCCGTGACATCTGACTCTCCCCCGTCGCCGTTACACCCGACCGCCAATAGCATCATGACTCCGCCGACCATCATACTGATCTTTTTCATATTTTTTGCCTCCTTTTATTTGGTTTTAAGCCCCGATATACGCTTTTCGGACTTCATCATTGGAAAACAACTCCTCGCTATCCCCTTCCACGACAATGTTTCCATCTTCAATGACATACCCGCGGTCGGCAATTTTGAGGGCGGCATTGGCGTTTTGTTCGGCTAAAAGAACCGTCGTGCCGCCGCGGTTAATTTCCTGAATGACATCGAAAACTTGTTCAACAATCAACGGCGCCAGGCCGATGGACGGTTCGTCCAAGAGAAGCAGTTGGGGGCGCGACATCATCGCCCGTCCGATGGCTAGCATCTGTTGTTGGCCGCCGCTGAGCGACCCTGCGGATGCTTTTTGTTTTTCTTCCAAAATCGGAAAGAGCGTGTAAACACGTTCCATCGTTTCCGCGACTTCTTTTTTATTGCGCTTGATCACATAAGAACCCATTTTCAAATTTTCGGAGACGTTCATGTCCGGAAACAATTTCCGGCCTTCCGGGCAGTGGCCGATGCCGTCTTTTACCAGATTACTGGCAGGTGCGCCGGCGATCGATTTCCCCTTCCATTCAATGCGACCTTTTGCCGGTTTATTTAACCCGCTGATCGTTCTGAATATCGTACTTTTTCCGGCGCCGTTCGCCCCTAACAACACAACCAGCTCCCCGGCATCCACATTCATGGAAACGTCTTTCAAAGCCTCGTACATGCCATATCGTACCGATACATCATTGAGCATCAGCAGCGTCCTCACCCCCTCCCAAATAGGCTTGAATGACTGTGTCGTTGTTTTGAATCTCTTCAGGTGTGCCTTCCGCAATCTTTTCGCCCTGGTTAAGCACGACGATATGATCGGCGATTTCCATGATCATCTGCATTTTGTGTTCGATTAAACAAACGGTTAAGCCGTGGTCAACCATTTTGCGCATCAGATTCGTCAACCCGTCCGTTTCGTCCGGATTGATCCCCGCGGCCGGTTCATCGAGAAACACTACTTCCGGGTCTGTGGCAAGCGCTACGGCAAAAGCCGCGCGTTTTTTCGCCTCCTGGGAAATGTCTGAAACGAGCCGGTTCGATTCCTTCGTTAACCCTACAAAAGCTAACACCTCCTCTGCTTTCTCGCGACTTTCCCGTTCTTCTCGTTTCAGCCTCGGCGTGCGCAGAAGGGCGTCAAAAACCCCGGATTTCGTACGCAGACGATGACCGACGATGACATTATCCATGACCGTCGCCTGCTCGAACAGATTCGTCGTCTGAAACGTACGGGCGATCCCTAATTTCGCAACGTTAAACGCTCTCTTTTTCGTAATATCCTCACCATTAAAGACAACGGTCCCTTTTGTCGTCGGATAAAACCCGCTGATCACGTTGAAAAGCGTCGATTTTCCTGCTCCGTTCGGACCGATGATCGCGGTAATTTTTCCCTTTTCAATGCCGACATCGACATTATCAACGGCCGTTAAACCACCGAATGCTTTCGTCAGGTCTTTCGTTTCAATGAGCATTAATCGCCACCCCCGTACGTCGATGCGTTGGATGCTTGTTTTGCTAGTTTTTGATTTTTCTTATATTGCCGTTTTGCTTTCCACATTTGAATGCCGCCGACAATCCCTCTTGGGTAGAAAATAACGAGAAGAACCAGGATCGGGCCGAAAATCAGCATGCGGAACTCCTCCATAAATTGAAGCGATTGCGTCAGCGTGACGATCAAAAACGTCCCCACAAGCGGGCCGTACAACGTCCCGATGCCGCCAACGATCAAGTACGTCAACATATCAAACATCGTCATCGTGTACGATATTTCCGGTCCGATAAATTGAACAAAAGACGCGTACAACGCCCCTGCCACGCCTGCAAAAAAGGCGGAGATGACAAAAGAGAGCAATTTCTGTTTCATCGTGTTGATGCCAATCGTCTGCGCCAGTTCTTCCGAATTTCGAATCGCCGCAAAGGTACGCCCGACGAGGGATTCGGCGATGAATTTCATAAAGACGATCGTCAATACGAGAAACACGAGCACCAAATAATAATTCGATTCGGCACTATCAAATGTGATCGGACCGATCGCCCCGGGAGGCTCGATTCCGATAAGTCCACGCACGCCGCCGGTCAATTCATCCCACTGGTAAATGACAAGGTAAATGATATACCCGACACAAAGCGTGTAAATGGCAAAATAATGCGTCTTCGTTCGCAGTGCAATGAGCCCGATCAATAAACCGGCCACCGTTGTAATCACCAAAGCGAGGACAAACGCGAACCAATACGGCACATTCGCGTCCACCGTTAACAAACCGAGGGCATACGCCCCGATTGCAAAAAAACCTGCATGGGCGAGTGAAAGCTGCCCGGTATAACCGGAAATTAAATTCATGCCGTAGACGGCAATCGACCAAATAAAGGCGAGTGTTAAAATATACAAGTAATATTGATTGTCTGTAACAAAAGGCACAACTAAAGCGATTAACAAAAAGATAAGCGGTGTGGCGTTTCTTTTGAATATCGACATGCCTAGTGAGCCCCCTTTGCAAACAAACCTTGGGGTTTCACCGTTAAAATAATGACGAGCAAGACGAAAGCAATGATGTCGCTGTATTCGGCAGAGATAAAGGTGGCCCCGAGGCTTTCCGAGAACCCAAGAATGTAGCCGCCGAGAATCGCGCCGGGCACACTGCCCATTCCGCCAATAATGACAATCACAAATGCTTTCAATATGACGAGATGCCCCATGTCCGGGTAAACGAGATTAATCGGTGCATTAATGGCAGCAGCAAAAGCAGCGAGACCGCCGGAAATGAAAAACGTCAACATCGCCACGCGGTTCGCGTTGATCCCTTGCAGAAACGCCCCTTCACGATCCTGTGACATAGCGATGATCGAGGCGCCGACCATGGTTTTTTTTAGGAAAAGTTGCAAAACGATCATGGCGATAATTGCGGCTACGACGATTAATATACGTTGCGACGTCACCGTGATGCCGAGTAAGGAAACGATGTTTTCGCTGAACGGCGTGGTCATGGAACGATAATCTGCGCCCCAAATTACCCTTATAAGCGTTTCCAAAAATAACAGCAAACCGATGGCCGCGATTTTATCGTGAATCGGCGGGGAGTCCCGGAGCTGGTTAAACACGAGACGCTCCATTAGCACGCCGATTCCCCCAACGACCAAAACGGCGGCAAGCATGGCTACAAAATACGGCATTCCCAAGAGGGTCATGGACATTAAAGTCGCATAGCCGCCAACCATATAAAGGGCTCCATGAGCAAAGTTCGGGACGTGAAGAATCCCGTAAACGAGCGTCAGCCCTAAAGCGACGAGGCTGTACACGCTTCCGATCGTAAGTCCGTTAAACAGTTGTTGCGCAAGAACATCCATGGAGCACCAACCTTCCTATTTCTATTTCGTTTCCTCAGATGCGATAAGTTCTCTTTTTAATATTTTACCGACGGCGGTTTTCGGAAGCTCATCGACAAAAGATACCAGTTTTGGCACTTTGTAGTTCGAGAGGCTTTCCTTGCAAAAAGCAATCAAGTCTTCTTCTGTGAGCTCAGCGTCTTCATTTTTCACGACGACCGCTTTGACGGTTTCTCCGCGGTACGGGTCAGGGACGCCGATGACAGCGGCTTCTTGCACGGACGGGTGCCGATAGATCACGTCTTCCACTTCAATCGGGTAAACGTTGAATCCGCCGGCGATAATCAGTTCTTTTTTTCTGCCGACGATGAAGTAATAGCCGTCTTCATCGACATTTGCGAGGTCTCCGGTATAAAGCCAGCCGTTACGTAGCGTCTGCGCCGTTTCCTCCGGCAAACCGTGATAGCCTTTCATGATTTGCGGGCCGCGAATGATGAGTTCCCCGACTTCGCCGGTGGCAAGTTCTTCCTCTCCGGTGGCGATATCGACGATCTTCGCCTCCGTGTTCGGGAGATTGATACCGATGCTGCCTGTTTTTTGCAAGCCATCGACGGGGTTGCGGTGCGTGACCGGTGAGGCTTCGGATAGGCCAAACCCTTCGGCGACATTAGCCCCGGTGAGGGAATTAAACGTATTGATGACTTCCACAGGCAGAGGAGCGGATCCACTTGTTAAAATATCGAGTGAAGAGAGGTCAAAGGCTTTCTTTTGATAATATTCCAATAAGGCCATGTACATCGTCGGTACCCCGGGGAAGCCGGTAGGTTTTACCCGCTCGATGATCCTGACGACTTCTTCGACGTCAAAGCGGGGGACCAATATCATATTTCCGCCTCGGTAAAGCGTGAGATTCATCCCGCTCGTCATTCCGTAAACGTGGAACAGCGGTGCGATCGTTAACACCCGCTCTTGCTCAACGTTCTTGGTCTTTTGCGTAGCAGCCGATTGCATCGTATTTGCCACCAAATTGTAGTGGGTGAGCATCGCCCCTTTCGAACGCCCCGTCGTACCTCCCGTGTATTGAATGACGGCCACATCTTCTTTCGGATCAATGGCTGCGCAGGGCGCTTCTCCGTCATCATTCACCAATGCATCAAAGGCACTGGAGCCTTTTAACGAGACTTCGATGACGGTTTTGACGCCGGTTTCTTTTTGGATCGCTTGGAAAACCGGTTTTAAATCTTCCAACATAATGAGAGCGGTTACACCGGAATCATTAAGAACATGCAAAAGCTCCGGCGGCTTGTACATCGGGTTCACTTGCACAACGGTCGCGCCCAGGCTCAACACCGCGAAATAACTCACGGGATACTGAGGACAATTCGGGAGCATAAGCGCGACGCGGTCCCCTTTTTTGACCCCGCGTTTGGAAAGTCCGCTCGCTACACGTTGGATATTATTGCTGAGTTCTTCATAGGTATACGTGAGTTCTCCGAACATCATTGCCGTTTTATGACGGTTTTCGCTGAGACTTTGTTCGAGCATTTCCACGAGGGAGATTTCCGGTATTTCGATATCTTCATAGGGAATGGCTTTTTCCTGCATCGAGACACACTTCCTTTCAAAAATAGTGTTGTGCATTTTAGGTGCAAAAAGCATGCCAATGCTGGAAGCGCTTTCTAAAGGGAGGATACTGACCGGTTAGTTTTGTGACCGCATGGATTCGATACATAAATGAATGATTGATGCATTTATGTATGAGAGCGTCGGTGGGGAAATGAAACCGGGCGGGAGCATGAGAGGCAGTCATGCGATTCATCTTTTTATGCGGACTGCCATCTAAATGGCCGCGAAAAGTGGTTATACGGCCTAATTAATCGAGCTACGTAATTTGTCCGTATGAAGCGATCATACGGACAAATTTTCCCTTCGCGCGATGCAAAATAGCCGCAAGCAGCTGTCATACGGACAAAGTATCCTTCGATAAGCATAATACTGCCGTATAACTTGATGCCTGCGCCTGCATAAAGCATTATGGAGCCCTAACGCGGGATTAGAGTATCATTTCGGGCTCATGAACGGCGCATGGGGACCCAAATCGGAAGTAGATCGCTTTTTCGGGTGCCATGAAGCGATCATGGTGACCCAAGAAGCTGAAATCCGAGGCATGATCCTAAAATACGTTAAAAGTCTAAAAAAAGAAATCAGTATCGAAAGAGTTATACTGTATGGTTCCTATGCAAAAGGAACGGCTACAGATGACAGCGATATTGACGTTGCTATAGAATCAAAAGATTTTGGTGATAATTATTTAAAGGAATGGCAAAGATTATACCGACATGTATGGAAAAGCGGTGTGGACCCATCATTAGAACCTCGCCCACTTTATCATGACATACATCCATCTATGAAGGAAGAAATTCTGGAAAGCGGCAAAACTATATATGAGGCAAAGCATGATGCCGTCATAACCAATAGATTTAATTAAGCCGTTTTCTCCTTTAACGTTCCAACTGCTTCGTTCATGGGTGCCTTAACTGAGCCTTATCGGCGAACTCGTCAATTTAGTCAGAAGAATAGATTAAAATGGGCATTCCGATTACGAAGTTGACTCGGAATGCCCTTATATCGGTCCACAAAATGAAGTGCCAGAATAAGCCACAAAAGTGCCGGATCACCCCCGCTCAATACTCCACCCGCCCAAACCATCGGTAGCGCCGCCTTGAAATAAAGCGGTAAACCGGGGCGCCGATCAGGCCAGCGCCCGGCACATACATAAGCACCGCGACTGGCGCCGTAACCGGAAGCAGCGCGAGCAGTTTGCGCACGGTGTTGTAGCCGGTTAACACTTGCTTGTCCGGGGTGAGCATATAAATCTCATCGTACATATTTTTATAGGCGTTCGCTTTTTCCAGCGTCTTTTCGCTTATTTCTTGGACAGGAAACCAGTGGACAGCGTTACGCCAGTCGAGCTTGCCGAGCACCATCTTCACAAATCGGCACAAAGGACACTCGCCATCATAAAAAACAACATGTTTACGCATCGAACGACCACCTCTTTCTGCCACCGTACCACGAAAAAACAGATGCGCCAATTGACGCATCTGCTTGTCCTTAACATTCTTGATCGTCGCTGTCGTCCTCGTCTTTTTGTTTCCGAACCCTTTTTGTCATGTCTTTGGCCATCGCGTCACTCTGCTGCATGGCGTGAAAGAAGCCGAATTCACCCGCTAATTCTTCTTTGTAGTGGTCGACAAATTTCTGGCTTTCCTCCACGTCTAATAAATTTTTTCCTATCGGCACACGTAAACCTCCTTCTTTTTTCGAGGTCCCGTTAGTATGCACAGAATCATGGATTTTCTTTCATTTCCGCATCGACTTTATAGATAAAAGCAAAAACTTCGGCGATCACTTCGTACAGATCAGCCGGGATCGACGTCCCGACCTCCAGTTGCTCCAACAATTCCGCGAGCGTTTCATCTTCTCGGACGGGGACATCACTTTCCTTTGCCCGCGCGATGATGTCCTCGGCAATCGACCCGTGCCCTTTTGCTTTTACGACAGGCGCGATGTCTTCGGCTTGCCGATACGTCAATGCCGCTGCCGTTCGACGTTTTTGCTTCTTATACGCGCACATCGAATCCCCCTCTCCCCATCGGCTCCCGATCCTTCGTTTCCGCTCGTTTCTCCGTCTGATTCCAGTGATAAGAAACAAGCCGAAACCCCTGCTCCTCCAACTTCTCCGCCAACATCGGCTTCAAAAGCGCGACAACTCCAGGCTCCTTATGATCATTATAAATTTGCACGGCAATGTTTGTTTCTTTTATAAACAAATCCAGCACCGTATCTTCTAAGTGCTTTAATTTCAGGAAAAATAAAACCCGTGTGGCGGCGTCCTCCTGTCTCCGTTCGTGCGCGTGGGTGTGCCATTGCATAAATCCATCCGTTACATGATCATCGAGATGAAGGGGCACAAAACCAGAACCCTGGGAAGGGTCCGTGTTCAGCAGATGAAAGCCGAGGGATTGCTGTAGGAGCGGAAGAAATTGCTGTCGGTCCTGGCTCATCCCCGCCTGAATGAGCGTTCGCACATTCAGCACTTGCAGCCCAGTGTCATCCGCCGGGCGCCCAAGGGAGGCGAGCATCGTCTGCAGGCCGGACGTGTCCGGTTGTTCGCGCGTAAGCAAAAATTGCAGCGCGAGGCGTTCGGTCGCCGGAAGGTTTGCAGGCGATTGGATCAGTTGCATGAGCGCTTCCGTGTTCCCGCCTATCCGGGCCAACACCTGCTTTGCCCCGGCACTTTCCGATCGATTGCTATCGGCGAGCGCGGCGAGTTGCTGCAGGCGACTTTCCGCGGAAGTTCCCGCTTGCATCCTTCCTTGTTCCTGTAGGTGTCGCGCCGCTTCCGACGGCAGATCACGGATTTGCCCCGACAACGATTGGGGGTTGGAATGGGCGCTTTTTAACGCTTGCCAAATCGCGGGGGTGGTAGGCAATTGCTTTTCAATGGCCCGCTGCGCGAGTTGCAAATGCACATCTGTTAAGCGCCCTTCTCCTTTCAATCGTTCGGCTGCTTGCATGAGTGCAGATCTCGAGAAGGGTATTTCATCTTTAAGCAATTGCTGAGCGAGTGCGCGCTGATATTTATCCTCCGGTAAGCCGGACGACAAAGGCTCCACCTTTAAGCGCGGTAACCCATCGAGGGATTGAACGTGAAAAAGATAACGATTGCCGACGGTGAGCGCGGTTTCCAACTTCGCCACCAGCGTGTGCTGTCCGGTTTCGATCGTGGCGAGTTGCCCCGAGAAAAGACGAGACACGGTGCCACTGAACATTTGGCCAACGCGAAACGTCGGTTTCGATTGCGCGTTGGTATTGAATTGGCTGGAGAGAGCGGCAATGTCCATCTGTTATCTCCTCTACGCCTCCCGGATGATGATAGGTTGAAACGATCGACGATGCTCCGGGGAGGGACCTTCGCGATCCAGCGCTCCCAAATGCGCTTTCGTTCCGTAGCCGGCGTTTTCGTCAAATCGATAGGCGGGATAATGTTCATGCAACGTTTTCATATATGTATCGCGGGTCACTTTCGCGATGACAGACGCGGCGGCAATGCTCGCGCTTTTGGCATCCCCTTTGATGATGGGGGTTTGCGGAACATCAAGCGAGAGTTCCATCGCGTCGATAAGCAAGTGATCGGGCGGCTTCGGTAAATCGTTAACGGCTCGTACCATCGCGCGGCGCGTCGCGTGGTAAATATTGATCTCGTCAATCTCTTCGGATGACGCCATGCCGATGCCCACATCACCGACCGCGGTAATTTTTTCATAAAATTGCTCCCGTTGATCGGCTGTTAATTTTTTTGAATCGGTTAGGCCCGGCAATTCAAACGACGCAGGCAAAATAACCGCGGCGGCTGTCACCGGTCCGGCGAGCGGTCCTCTGCCGACTTCGTCCACCCCTGCGATTTGCGCGTCGGGAAAACTGAAGTGGTGATCATGCGCGCGCATGTTTCTAAACTGTTGCAACGCCAAGGCTTCACGTTCGAGCATACGGTCGTAGCGAACGAGCAGGTTCCGGACGCCTTTGCGTTCATCCGCGCGCAGTTCATTGATCCAATTGTCTGACGGCTGTTTTTCAGCAAAAAGATGCGCCTTGACCTCGGCAATCGATAGCCGTTTCTCCACCGCCTTCACCTCTTTCTTTTTATATCGGCCCATCGTTCGGTTTTTCCAGTGAAATTGGACCCAGTTTTTGCGAGCGAAAATCGCGGAGGATCACTTCTGCCGCTTGGTCAAAATCCACATCTCCGCCGGCGATGAGGCAGCCGCGTTTTCGACCGATGGCTTCAAAGAGTTCCACGCCTTCGCTCGGGAGCTCGGGTAAGTTGTAACGCTCCTTCAACGCGTCCGGGTAGCGATCGTGCAACTGCCGGATGAGATAAAGCACAACGTCTTGAAAATCAAGGCGTTCATCTTTGATCGCGCCGGTGATAGCAAGCTTGTACCCGACTTCGGGATCTTCGAATTTCGGCCAGAGAATCCCAGGGGTATCGAGGACATCCATCTGGTTGCTCACCTTAAGCCAGTGATTGCCTTGGGTGACGGCCGGTTTGTTGCCCGTTTTCGCCTGGTTTTTTCCCACGAGGCGATTGATGACCGTTGACTTACCCACATTCGGAATGCCGAGGATCATCGCGCGAACCGAACGGTTTTGAATGCCTTTTTTTTGCAGGGCTTGCATTTTTGGCTGGGCGAGTCGATTTACTTCCTGGATTAGTTTTCCACTTCCCTGATTATGCTTGGCGTTCATCAGAACAACAGCTTTGCCGTTTTGCTCGAAATGTTGCTGCCATGCTTTTGTGATCGCTTCATCGGCCATGTCCGTTTTCACGAGGGCGAGCACGCGCGGCCGCTCGGAAAGAATGTCGTTGAGGACCGGATTGCGCGACGCTTGCGGAATGCGGGCATCGGCCAGTTCCACGACGACGTCCACACGCTTGATCAGCTCCCGGACTTCGCGCGTCGCCTTCGCCATATGCCCCGGGTACCATTGGATGGTCATTGTTGTGTCACCTCCTTGATTATCAGCCATTCTGGATTCTTCAATGCACCTCGAATTACGAGTTTTTAGTTTCCGGAGATGCGTTGGGCACTCCAATGAATCTCGGATTCGTATAATGTATATTCCCTTTTAGAGGTGTATTGGCTCGTTCATGAAACCTCTGATTGACGTATTTTTCCTTTCAGTGGCGTCATGAACCATTTATGAAACCACTAATTGGTATATTTTTCTTTCCAGTGGTGTCATAAGCCGTCCATGACACATACTGGGTTATTTTCCCTCTCAGTGGTGTCATGAACCCCCGCTCGCTTTTATTTTCCTATAAAAAAAGAGCCTGGTGTCCAAGCTCTTCTTTTTACAGTCATTAGCGAAGTTCTTTGACACGCGCGGCTTTCCCTTGCAGTTTGCGCAAGTAATAAAGCCTTGCTTGGCGGACACGCCCGCGGCGTTTCACTTCGATTTTGTCAATAATCGGGGAATGGACAGGGAATGTTCGTTCAATGCCAATTCCGGATGTAGCTTTACGAACGGTGAACGTTTCACTCACAGAACTTCCGCGACGTTTTATGACAACGCCTTGAAATACCTGCACACGCTCACGACTTCCTTCCACAACTTTTACGTGGACGGCTACCGTGTCCCCCGCTCGAAAGTTTGGAAGGTCATCTTTTAGTTGAGATTTATTTACTTCCTCGATCAAGTTACTCATTTACATTATCCTCCTTTCTTCTCGGATGCTCTTACGGGGGTTCCATCCCGCCGAAGCGGAACATCGGATGTAAAGGCATTTGCCATTAGAAAACTTGGCTTATCGCCAATTATGGCGAAAGCCTTAGTTGTACTTATGCAGGATAAGAAAGTTTAAACTTTCTTATCTGCCAACGTAAATCATAGCATAGAGCGCGCCGTTCAGCAATGTTGAATCGAAATTTTATTTAGGGTCTGCTGAAAAAGGAAGTAGAGATGCTAAAGCAACGTTCAATTGGATGGAGCCATGAGCGGTGCTTCGGTGTATAAATGAATCGGATGCTGCTTCGGCTTCCCAGCACCCCTATGTGCGTATTTCATGCCGATGTTGCCCTTTCTTCGGCATAGTTGCTATGCTTCATTTTCTTTTTCATGCCGAAGCCAAGGATGCTTCGACTTCCGAGGATGCCTTTGCCCTCGTTTCATGCCAATGCCGTCCTCTCTTCGGCATACTCGTTGCCCTTCGCCCCCTTCCCATGCCGATGCCTTATTTGTTTCGAATTCCGCACCATGATCCCCACCCCACACCCTTGACTCATCGCTTGTTTTGCATAGAGCTCGGAATATCAAACAAACATCTAGGCTTTAGTGCAGCAGCACAAAAGCAAACGCCCATCATGGATATGCGCGTTTTGACTTATTTTACAATCAATAAAGGGACGTCAACATATTTTGCAAGTTTATGGCTTACACTGCCTAATACGAGTGTTTGAAATTCGTTTCTCCCGCGACTGCCGACAACAACACAATCGTATTGACCTTCATTGGCTTTTACATGTTTTAATATCGCTTTAGCAGGTGATTCACCATGTAAAAATAACGCATTAGCGGTTACTTCATATTGTTCTAAATAATCAATGCTACTCGCAAACATCTCTTTCCTTTTTACATCAGCGATTTGTGAATCCCCATACTTCAATATATCTGCCTTTGATTGATCTCCATCAATACAATAAACAAGATCAACGGTAACCTGATCACTATAAGGAGCGATCATTTTTATCGTTTGTTCCATGGCTCGTTTTGCATATTCCGAACCATCTGTAGCCAATAGAATCTTTGAAAACATTTATGACGTACTCCTTCCTCTAGTGACCAGATTCATTTGATATTCCACCAATCGCCTTTAATAAACGTGAACTCTCATCGTTTAATCCCTTATACGTAACGTGTACATCATTTGCTGCAAACTTTGCTTCGATTTTATCTAGCGCTCCCACTGCGGAATCATCCCAAATATGGGAATGCGTCAAGTCAATTTCAACTTCTTTTATCCTCTCAGTCGTATCAATTTGTGATAAAAAGTCCGTCACAGAGGCAAAAAATAATTGACCTTCAACAGCGTAGTATGATTTGTTCAAGCTTTCATCCGTCTTTTTGGTGACTTTAACTTTTGATATTTTAGCCGCAAAGAAAATCATGCTTAAAAGAACACCTACTAACACGCCGTAAGCAAGGTTATTCGTAATAACGACTGTAGCCATCGTAACCACTAATACCGTTGCGTCCGTTCGTGGGATACGATGGAGTGTTTTCATTGAATTCCAATCGAATGTGCTAATCGATACCATAATCATGACACCCGCAAGTGCAGCCATTGGGATTTGAACGACAATATTTCCTAATACCAAGATTAAAAACATCAGGAATACACCTGCCACAAGGGCAGACAAACGTCCCGATCCCCCCGATTTTATGTTAATAATCGATTGTCCGATCATCGCGCAACCTGCCATACCTCCAAAACAACCCGATACAATGTTTGCAATCCCTTGCCCGCGACTTTCCTGGTTTTTATTGCTTTCTGTATCTGTCATGTCATCAACAATATTCGCAGTAAGTAATGATTCTAAAATACCTACAATCGCTAATGCGAGTGAGTAAGGTAGAATAATCATCAACGTCTCAAAACTTAAAGGAATGTCCGGTAATGCAAAAACAGGTAATGATTGTGTTAACGTACCCATATCCCCAACATTGCGGACCCCGATATTCATGGATAACACAATAATCGTCACCACAATAATGGCCACCAATGTTGAAGGAACGGCTTTCGTAATCATCGGGAATAAATAAATGATGGCTAATGTTAAGGCAACCAGCGCGTACATCACCCAAGTTTCCCCGACAAAGTGCTCGATTTGAGCAAGGAAAATCAGAATCGCCAGGGAGTTCACAAATCCCGTCATTACCGTACGGGGGATAAATTTCATGAACCGGGCTAATTTAAAGACGCCAAATAATATTTGGATGATTCCCGTTAAAATTGTCGCGGCAAGCAAATATTCCAGTCCATGATTTGCAACAAGCGTAACCATCAATAAAGCCATCGCACCCGTCGCTGCAGAAATCATTCCCGGTCTCCCGCCAACAAAAGCAATCACGACGGCGATGCAAAACGATGCGTAGAGACCCACCATTGGATCCACCCCGGCAATAATTGAAAAAGCTATGGCTTCCGGAATGAGGGCCAACGCGACAACAATGCCTGCTAAAATATCACCCCTTACATTTCCAAACCACTGGTCTTTGATCGTACGTTCCATTCTACTCCTACTTTCTATTTGTATTTATAAACGGACCTTCGAGTCTCACGAAAGTCACTCAAATACAAACAGAACATGCATATATGCGCTCTGCTCTTTTTAAACGCTCGATATGTTATAAAACAAAATGATATATTTTATCATTATTTATGTGATTGTTTTAACGTTTTTTACACACCTATTAAAGGATGAAAAAAGAATGCCGAAAGGCATCCGTCAAACACTTAACGTTAGATACCGTTTGGTTATGGTATCGTGTAGTATTTTTTCCAAGTCAATGGCTTTATTTTCATAGATCAGATAGAGGTCGAGATAAAATCTGATGGAGATTCGGAACGATCCTCGAGGGGCTCGGAAAACACACGGGGAGTTCGGCATACAGCCCCACTTATTCAGAACCCTCCTCCTCGAACTCCCGCAGCCATTCTTGTTCATCTTTGCCAAGCGCTCGTCCCTCCAGCAAATCGGGGCGTCGCTCCCACGTGCGACGCAATGATTCCTTCCTACGCCATTCTTCAATATACGCATGATTCCCGGATAACAACACCTCCGGGACGTCCATGCCCCGGAAATTGGCGGGGCGGGTATAGTGGGGGTGCTCCAACAGCCCGTCTGTGAATGACTCCTCTTGCGCCGAGCTTTCATTGCCGAGGACGCCCGGGAGCAGCCGGATGACGCTGTCGGCGACAATCATCGCGGGGAGTTCACCTCCTGTCAGCACATAATCGCCGATGGAGATCTCATCTGTCACGACCGAGCGAACGCGTTCATCGTAGCCTTCGTAGTGTCCGCAAACGAGCACCAACGAATCCTCTTTTGCTAGCTCCTCGGCTTTTTTCTGCGAAAATGGGGCCCCTTGCGGACAGAGCATTACCACACGCGCATCCCCGTCGGTCACATCCTCGACAGCGTCGACAAGCGGCTGCGCGCACAACACCATCCCCGCGCCCCCGCCATACGGGTAGTCATCGACTTTGTTATGTTTGTTATCCGAATACGTACGGAAATTGGTGACCGCGTACTCTGCCGCGCCTTTATCTCTTGCCTGTTTCCAAATGGACGATTTCATGATGCCTTGAAACATTTCCGGAAAAAGAGTGAGAAAATTGATTTTCATTCATCGACCAGCCCTTCCAACAAATGAACGGTTACGCGCCGATTTTCTACGTCGATCACCCGGACGACTTCTTCCGTGTAAGGGAGCAGAATCTCTTTGCCGTTGCCTTCGACTACCCATACATCGTTAGCACCCGGCGATAAAATTTCCTTCACCTTGCCGAGATGCTCGCCGTCTTCCGTATAAACGTCTACCCCGATGATTTCACTGTAGTAAAATTCATCTTCAGGCAAGTCCGCGCGCATCGAAGCATGAACCTCAAGGGCCGCGTTTTTTAAGCGCTCGGCGTCTTCCCGCGTTTCATACCCTTGAAAAAGGAGCAGGTCGAAATGTTTATGTTTGCGGTGCCCGCGTACTTCGAGCATTTCTGTGTCTCCGGTTGCCTTCACCGCTCGCAATTCGGACCCTTCGGCAAAACGTTTTTCCGGAAAGTCGGTCGTGGCAATGACACGCACTTCTCCGGCGGTTCCGTGTGTATTAACAATTTTCCCAACGCCGTAGTAATTAGTGGCGGACACTGTCATCCTCGTCTTCTCCTTTGGAACGAATCTCGCGAACGATGTCATCCTCGATAATAATCTCATCTTCCAACCGGTGTTCCGACCAACGATCCCCGACCTGAACATCTGTGTACCTTTGTACCTTTTCCCCGGTGACGAGTGAACCTGTCGGCAGTGTTTTAACTTTGCTTTCCCTGAAATTCAAACTTTCGATTCGTTGGCCGCGCTTATTGATTTCAGTATTGTATTTGCTATCAATGGCAGATTTGTTGCGACCCGACTGTTCTTTTAACTGTTTCTGGTACTGAAAACGCAATTGCCCCATTTCCGTGTTCAGTCGTTCTTTTTCAGTAGAAATTTTTTTTAATAACTTCTCCCGATAGTCTTCGGTTAGGACGTGGCGAACGAGTACTGTTTTTTCAATTCTCACGGCTTCACCTCTTTTTCCTGGTGGTAAGTGCCCGATTTCCCGGAAGTCAGACATCGGGAACCGGAAATCGGAAGACCTTGAAAAAAGCCTTTTCCGACTTCTGGCCTCTGAAATAACGGGCGACTAACACCCCGATTTGTTCCGACGCACAGGATGTGCTAGTGTCGGCGTTGTCACAGGACGTGACGGTTTTAGCCGACTTCCTTCCTCAGAGGAAAAGCCCCTCTGATGGAAGTTTCACTTCACATGATCAAAAAGGGAAGGCAAAGCCTCCCCCATTCGTTAATCAGCAATATTAAGCCGGACTTTACCCTGATTTCTGTTTGCAGCCATCAACACATTCCGAATCGCGTTCGCGACTCTTCCGTTTTTGCCAATGACTTTCCCGATGTCTTCCTCGTGGACGGATAGGGTAAACACGGTGACGCCATCGACGTCTTCTTCCTGAACATTGACCTCATCCGGATAATCCACCAATGAACGGGCAATCGTTACGACAAGTTCTTTCAACATAAAATAAACCTACTTACCGTTTTTTGTTTGATGAAGTTTTTCCATCAGTCCACGTGTCGTAAAGAGATTGCGAACGGTGTCCGATGGTTTCGCGCCATTCAGCATCCATTTAAGCGCCTTTTCTTCATTCACCTGAAAATCACTCGGTTCCGTGAGCGGATTGTACGTGCCGATTTCTTCAATGAAACGGCCGTCTCTCGGCGCGCTGGATTCCGCGACAACGACACGGTAAAAAGGTTGTTTTTTCGATCCCATTCTTTTTAAACGAATTTTTGTAGCCATGATTTATTCCTCCATTATTCTAGAAGTTAGAAGTGGGATGTGAGAGAAAGATCCCGCTTCCAGCACTTTTACTTATTTGCACATTTTCACATTAGCCTATTATAGAGAAGATTCTTTTGCTTGTAAAGGGTTTTTCCTTTTCAGCGCATAAACGGCAATTGCATGCCGCCTTTTCCTTTCTTTTTTCCGCCGCCCATCGACGACATTTGCTTCATCATTTTTTTCATGTCTTCGAATTGCTTGAGCAGTTTGTTCACGTCTTGCACGGATGTGCCGCTCCCCTTTGCAATCCGGCGTTTGCGGCTCGCGTTCATGAGCTTGGGGTCCTGCTTTTCCGCTTTCGTCATCGAGCGCACGATCGCCTCGATACGACCGATTTGGCTTTCATCCACCTGCATGTTTTTCATGCCTTTCATCTTGCCGGCGCCGGGCATCATGCTGAGAATGTCTTCCATCGGCCCCATACTTTTCACTTGTTCCAGCTGTTCCAAAAAATCCTCAAACGTGAGGTCGGCATTGCGCATTTTCTTTTCCAATTCTTTCGCGCGTTCTTCATCCACGTTCGTTTGCGCCTTCTCGATCAGCGATAGCATGTCCCCCATGCCGAGAATCCGCGACGCCATTCGTTCCGGATGGAACGTTTCCAGCTGATCGATTTTCTCGCCCATCCCCGCGAACTTGATCGGCTGTTCGGTGACCGCGCGGATGGAAAGAGCCGCCCCGCCGCGGGTATCGCCGTCCAACTTCGTGAGGACAACGCCGGAGACGGGCAATTGATCGTTAAATTGTTCCGCGACATTCACGGCATCTTGCCCGGTCATGGCGTCAACAACGAGAAGCACTTCATGGGGCTCGACCGCATCGCTCATTTGCTGCAACTCGTCCATGAGCGCTTCATCCACGTGCAAGCGGCCGGCGGTATCGAGCAACACGTAATCATGATTTTCCGCTTTCGCCTGCTCAACCCCTTCCCGGACGATATCAACGGGATTGGCTTCCGTGCCTTTGGAAAAAACAGGCATTTCGAGCTGCTTCCCGAGTGTCTGCAACTGATCGATGGCAGCCGGCCGGTAAACGTCAGCGGCAACGAGCATGGGATTGCGGTTCTTTTCCTTGCGCAAATGATTGGCCAGTTTCGCGGCGGTCGTCGTTTTCCCGGACCCTTGCAAACCGACCATCATGATGACCGTCGGCGCTTTATCGGCGACCGCCAATTTGCTTTCTTCTTTTCCCATCAGCGCTGTCAGTTCTTCGTTGACAACTTTAATCACTTGCTGGCCGGGGGTTAAGCTTTTCATTACCTCTTGTCCGACGGCGCGCTCTTTGATGCGACCCACAAACTGCTTGACGACTTTGAAGTTCACATCGGCTTCGAGGAGCGCCAGGCGGACTTCCCGCGCCATCTCTTTCACGTCCGCTTCACTGACTTTCCCTTTGCCTTTAATCTTCGACATCGTCGCCTGCAAACGCTCGGCTAAACCTTCAAAGGCCATTGTGTCCCCCCTATTCTTCCGTTCGTTCCAATTCGTCTATAATGGAAAAAAAGTAAGCTGATGCGGTCGCACCGGCTTCGCGGCGTAGTTGTTGGTATAGTTCTTGGCGCCGGTGGTATCGCTCATCAAGCTGTAATTTCGCTTCGTACGCTTCGAGCACCTCTTCACTGCGCCGGATGTTATCATAGACGGCTTGGCGGCTAACATCAAAGTGCTCGGAAATCTCCCCGAGGGAGTAATCATCATAATAGTAGAGCTGCAAATAGTCGCGCTGCTTTTCCGTAAGCAACGGATGGTAAAAATCAAAAAGCGCATTCATGCGCATCGTTTTTTCCAGCACTGGATTCACCTTAATTGTCTTTTGTCTGTTAAGTGTATCGCCTTTACAAGGATACAGGGATGTGGGCGGGATGTCAAGGGGCGTATCTGTCATTGACTACTCAATTTTTGTTGGTATAATGAATGAAATCAAAGGAAAGGAAAGGAAAGGAAAAGTCTCATGATTCTCAAACCCCGCGAAGTCCCCACCGAATTAAAAACGCTGCGGCTCTTACGCCCCCGAATGACCCTTCCCGATGAACAGCACTATCTCAATCTAGAGAAAGGTTTTACAGGCGAGCAACAATTGGATACTTGGCTGGAAAACTTAACAACTGACTGTTTTGTGATCAATGACCTTTTGCTGCAACAGAACCGTAATTTTTTTCAAATCGATAAGATGCTAATTTTCCAAGAAACGATTTATCTTTTGGATTCAAAGTATTCCAAAGGTGATTTTTTCATTGATGACGACAAATGGAAGACAATTTCCGGCATCGAAATCCAAAACCCCCAGCTCCAAATAAAGCGGAGCGAAACCCTCCTGCGAAAATTACTTCAACAGCATCGAATGAATTTCCCTATTGAATCAACGCTTGTTTTTACCCATTCTGAATTTTATCTGTACAATGCTCCTCCTAAACTACCTGCCGTTTTCCCAAACCAAATCCATCGCTTCTTGGAAAAATTAAACCGCCTAGATTCTAAAATGACGTACAAACATAATAAGCTCGCTGAAAAATTACTAGCATTGCATTTTCATAAAAATCCGCATACGCAGTTCCCCGATTATGATTATCATGAACTGAAAAAGGGTGTGCTTTGTGTAAGCTGCCGTTCTTTTATGACTGATAATGGCGTGAATTGGGTATGTGCCAAATGCGGATATGACGAAGACAATAAAACAGCGATCATGAGAAGCATTGAGGAATACAAATTTCTATTTCCGAATCGAAAAATAACCACAAACAATATTTATGATTGGTGTGGAATGAAAAGCTCCAAAAAGAAGGTCAACAAACTTTTAACGAATCGTTTCATCCGCATGGGCCATGCGAATGCCTCCTATTATATCGATTAAAAAAACAATACTGCGACCACTTCCCGGACCATAGCACGCTCCCCTGGGGACTCGACGTGCTCGATTTCTCCTTTTCCGGTCCGCAGACCGACCATCTGAGGACTCAATGCGCTCGGTTTCTCCCTTTCCAGTCCGCAGACCAACACTCTGAGGACTCAATGCGCTCGGTTTACCCTTTTCCGGTCCGCAGACCGACACTCTGAGGACTCAACGCACTCGATTTCTCCCTTTCCGGTCCGCTGACCAACACTCTGAGGACTCGATGCGCTCGGTTTACCCTTTTCCAGTCCGCAGACGTCTCTCCCGGGGACTATGCACCTCTGATCTTAGCCCTCCCTTTGTATGAAAAGTCACCCTTAATACAAGGGCTTTTATCGAAGCGCCCGTATAGACTGAATGCCATTATTCGTCTGCTTAGTTTCCCTCGTCATCCTCCGCCAGCTCCCGGAACAATCCATACGTGAACTGCTCGGCATCAAACGGTTGCAGATCGTCGACGCTTTCGCCTAGGCCGACGAATTTTACGGGGATACCGAGTTCGTTGCGAATGGCGAGCACGATGCCGCCCTTCGCGGTCCCGTCCAGTTTCGTGAGCACGATGCCGGAAACTTCCGTTGCTTCTTTAAACGTTTTGGCCTGCGTCATCGCGTTTTGCCCGGTCGTCGCGTCCAACACGAGCAACACTTCATGCGGGGCCAACGGAATTTCGCGGTCGATGACGCGCTTGACTTTTTCCAGTTCTTTCATCAGATTGACCTTGTTTTGCAGGCGCCCGGCCGTATCACATAGCAGCACGTCGGCGTTTTTGGAACGAGCGGATTGGATGGCATCATACATGACGGCCGCCGGGTCCGAGCCTTCTTCTTGCTTGACGACGTTGACGCCAACGTCCTCGCCCCAAGCGGCCAATTGCTCGATCGCGCCGGCTCGGAACGTGTCGCCCGCGGCCAGTACGACGTTTTTGCCTTCGGATTTGAAGCGCTGGGCGATTTTCCCAATCGTCGTCGTTTTTCCAACGCCGTTCACGCCGACGAACAGAAGGACGGTCATGCCTTCGTCGTTCATGTTCAATGCATTATCTTCGCCGCTGTAATCGAGTTTGGCGGTTAATTTTTCACTGATGACCGGCAAGACGTCTTGGGGTGTTTTGACATTTTGGCGTTTCACCTCGGTGCGCAGTTCTTCGATCAATTCCATGACCGTGTTCACCCCGACGTCCGCCGAAATCAACAGTTCTTCCAATTCCTCGAAAAAATCTTCGTCCACGGTCCGATACCGGGCCGCCAACTCGTTCATTTTTTCCGCAAACGAATCACGGGTTTTCTCCAAGCCGTCTTTAAATTTCGATGTGACCGTTTCGGTTTGGGTGCTAACCCGTTCCTTTAATTTTTTAAAAAAATTCATGCCATTGCTCCTTTCAATTCCCATTGATCTGGCGTTTTGCGAGCATCACTCCGGCACTTCTGCATGAGGCTTCTTGTCCTTTCTCTCCGAGCGCACGTACCGGACGCCTAGCCGCCCGTTTGCAGCGCTTCTGCTTCCGTTTCCTCGAAATAGTCCTCGAGCCTGACGGAAACAAGGCGAGAAACGCCGGACTCTTCCATCGTCACGCCGTACAAAATATCACTCGCGACCATCGTTCCTTTCCGGTGGGTAATGACGATAAATTGTGTTTGATGGCTGAAGGTGCGCAAATAATTGGCAAAGCGTTCCACGTTCGCTTCATCGAGCGAGGCTTCCACTTCATCAAGCACGCAGAACGGGACCGGCCGCACGTGGAGAATCGCGAACAAAAGAGCGATCGCGGTCAAAGATTTCTCCCCGCCCGAAAGCAAGGACAAGGATTGCCGTTTTTTTCCCGAGGGGCGGGCGTATATTTCAATCCCGGTTTCCAACAAATCGTCCGGATCTTCCAACAAGAGATCCGCTTCCCCTCCTCCAAACATTGCCGAAAACGTCTCTTGAAAATACGTGCGAATCATCGTGAAGGTTTCCCTGAATTTGCGCGTCATCTCCTCGTCCATTTCTTGAATCGCGGCGGTGAGCGTGTCCTTTCCTTCTTGCAGATCCGCTTGTTGTTCCGATAAAAATTGATAGCGTTCGTTGACGCGCTCGTAGTCATCGATGGCCCCAATGTTTACATGCCCAAGTTCATCGATGCTTTTTTGCACGAGTTTTAATCGTTTGCGCGCGTCTTCAACCGTCTTTTCTTCAAAAGAAGGACGTTTTTTCGCCGCTTCATATGTGATTTCATAATCTGCTTGCAAACGTTCGAGCAACTGGTCCAGTTCGATATCCAAGCGGTGGTGGGCAAGTTGCAGCTGATAGCGTTTTTCTTCCATGTCCGTAGCTCGCTTTTCTAAAACGGCTAGATGGTTCTCTTTTTTCTCGATCGATTGTTGCTGTTCTTCCCGCCGCGCTTTCAAGTCGGATGCTTGTTGCTCTTTTTCGGTTTTCTTCGCTTGCAATGCCTCAATTTCTTCATCGAGATTGTCCGATCCGCCCGCCACTTCTTGCAGGCGCTTTTCCAGATCCTCTCTTTCTTTCATGGCGGCACGCAAATCGTTTTGTTCCGTGGTTACATCAGTTCGCAAACGTTCCACGGTTTGTTTTTGGTGATCTAGCTGTTCTTTTTTCGCGGCAGCTTGAATGCGCAATTGCGTAAACGCTTCTTGCATTTCTTGTTCGGATTGGGCTTGTTCTTCTTTTTCTTTTTCCTTCTTGTTAATGTCTTCCTGGAGGCGTTCGGTTTTGTCCGCCCCTTCGTGTACGCGCGCCTCAAGGCTTTCCAGCTGCGTATCCCAATCCTGGAGTTCGGATTCCAATGCTTGTTTTTCTTTCGTGTATAACGAGAGTTCCGCATCCATTTTTCCTGTTTCCGCCTGCACGCGCACGTGCGTTTCTTTCGCATCCGCCAGGCGAGAACGCACATCTTCCGACTGTTGTTTGTGATCTTCCGTCTCTTGGCGGAGGGTTTCAACCTTTTGTTTGATGGCAGCGACGTTTTTTTCCAGTTTCTCGTTTTCGGCTGCCAATTGTTTTTGTTTTTCTTGCAGTTCGTCTTGTTCCCGTTGGCGGCTCAAGAGTTCCATTCCTTTGCGTTTGTCGCTGCCGCCGGTCATGGAACCGCCGGGATTGATGACTTCTCCGTCGAGGGTGACGATACGGTTGCGATACTGAACGATTTGGGCCAGACGGTTTCCCGCTTTTAAGTCAGACGCGAGCACGACATGGCCAAGGAGGTTTTCAATGACCGCCGTAAACCGTTGATCGGCAGCCACCACTTGGGCAGCTGCCCCGCAAAACCCTTCTGCATGGCGCAATCGTTCCTGTACCGCGCCGGGGATCGCTCGCGGTTTCATGACGGAACGAGGCAAAAACGTGGCCCGGCCTTGGCGATTCATTTTCAAAAATTGGATCGCCCGGCGGCCGTCTTCTTCCGATTCGACGATGACGTGTTGCATCGCGGCGCCGAGCGCGGTTTCCACCGCTTTTTCATATTGTTCGCCGGTGGAAATGAGCGAACCCACGGCCCCGTGAATGCCGGTCAACTTTTGAGCTTCCGCCGCCTGCAACACCGCTTTTACTCCTTGAAAAAAACCGGCATGTTCCTGGTCCATCCGTTGAAGCAGTTGCAAGCGGGAGCGGGCATCGTCGAGTTGTCGGTAATTCGCATACAATTGTTGGTCCGCTTTTTCTTTTTTCGTTTGTTCCGCTTCGAAACGGGCGCGCGCATCTTCATATGCCGTGTCTTCCGCTTGACGTTTTGCTTCGAGCGCCTCGTAGGTTTGTTTTGCTTTTGCTTCTTCTTCGTTCTGTCTGGCCAATTGGTGTTCGCTGTCTTCGTTTTCGGCAAACAACCGTTTTAATCGCTCTTGAACCCTCTCTTTTTGCTCTTTGCTATGGCGGCGTTCATTTTTGCTCGCCGCGTGTGCGTTGAGGGCATCAATGTACTCGCCCTTCAACGTTTCCAACTCCGCTTCCACATCGGCGGTCGTTTTGTTTTTTTTCTTTTCGAGGGTTTCCAGTTCTTTTCTATTTTTTTGCTCGGCTTCGATTTTTTCGTTTAAGATCGCCGCTTCTTCGTCCAGTTGCGCGCTTTTTTGTTCCCACGTTTGTTGCAGCTCGCGAATGCTGCGGTCTAACGCCTCCAAGCGTTCATTGGCGTTCGTACCTCTTTCTTCCATGAGGTTGCGGTGGCCTTCCCGTTGCTGCAATGCTTCACTCGTCTCCAGCAATTCGTTTTGCGCAGCGTCGAGCTTGTTTTCCACATCGGCGAGTGTTTCTTTTTTCCGGGCAAGCGCTTCTTGCGCTTCGTGTAACGTTTGTTTTTCCGCTTCCGCCTCGTTTTCCATTTTGGCCAGGGATTGTTTGTATGCTTCCCAAGAGGCGTGCTTCGCTTCGATATCGTGGACGAGAATGGCGATGTCCAATTGTTCTTTTTCTTCTTGATGTTGTAAGTATTCCCGGGCGGTTGACGCTTGCAACTCCAACGGCGTCAATTGTTCTTCGAGCTCATGGAGAATATCTTGGACGCGATTCAAATTGTCCATCGTCTCTTGCAGCTTTTTTTCTGATTCTTGCTTGCGGGATTTATATTTTAAAACGCCCGCGGCGTCTTCAAACATCGTGCGCCGATCTTCCGGTTTCGAAGAGAGGATTCGATCCACTTCTCCTTGTCCGATCATGGAATAGGCGTCTTTCCCCAACCCGGAATCAACGAGCAGATCGACGATATCTTTTCTTCTGCAAGCTTTTCGATTTAAAAAATATTCGCTTTCCCCTGTGCGGTACAGACGGCGTGTCAAGCTGATCTCGCTGAACTCGCTCATCATGTATTCATCTTCGTTATCCAAAATCAGGGATACTTCGGCGATGTTTACTTTTTTCCGGGATTCGCTTCCGGCAAAAATGACATCTTCCATCTTCGCCCCGCGAAGCTGTTTGGCGGATTGTTCGCCGAGCACCCAGCGAATGCCGTCGGCGACATTGCTTTTCCCGCTTCCGTTTGGCCCGACAATGGACGTGATGCCTTCATTAAAATCGATGGTCAAAGGAGCGGCAAAGGATTTGAACCCGGTCACTTCCAGTCGTTTTAAAAACAAAGACGCTCCCTCGCAATCTTTTTGCAATGAAACCTTTTCAAACAAGGTCATCCCTTCTACAATAGAGACTAGAAAAGGAGGCTCGTCATGAACCTTGATGAAGCAAAAGAAGAAAATCTTCACTACATTTTCGAGAAACTGCAAGAACATTTGCAAGTCGTGAACGCCGCGGTGCTCGATCCGACAAGCTATGATCTCCGGCATTACGAAGATATTAAAGAGATCTATGAGTACGTAGTGGGGAACAATTCAACCCTTAGCGTGAAAGAAATGGACGCCCTGATTTCAGAGCTAGGAAGAATTAAAGTCGAGAGCCAAAAATAACCGGCGTCCCGCCCGCCGTTGCTCCATCGCCCTCACTACTATCCGAGTGGGGGCTTTTTTTTTGCATGCAAAAATGTCCGAGGTGACTTTTTGTTCGGACAGGTTCGATGCTTTGTCGAGCTAAATTGTCCGAGGGGATGCACAGCTCGGACAATCTCGCTATATGCTCGTGCGATGTGTCCGGGGATTCGCCCTGATTCGGACACTTCTCCCGCCTTCCCCCACAAGGCTTTCGAACGCCGCTCCTCTCATCTCTCCCTATTCACGTTCGGTGCTTAGGTGCATGAGTGCTTTTTGTGCAGCGTGTTGCTCTGCCGATTTCTTCGTTTTTCCGATTCCTTCGCCTTGATGATCGCCATTAATAGAGACGCGGGCAACGAATTCCCTGCTGTGCGCAGGTCCTTGTTCATCGACGATCGCGTACGTGATCGCGCCCGATGAGGTCCTTTGGACAAATTCTTGTAGCTGGCTTTTGAAGTCCATTACATCCGTGTAACTGCCGGTTTCGATTTTTTCATAGACGGTCTTTTCAAGAAAATGGTTAACGGCGTCCATCCCTTGATCCAGATAAAGCGCCCCGACAAATGCTTCGAAGACATCCGCGAGCATGGCTGAGCGTTCCCGGCCGCCGGTCATGTCCTCGCCTTTCCCGAGAAATACGAGGTCGCCGAAATTATATTTCCGCGCGAGCCCTGCCAGAGAGGGTTCACAAACAACTGCAGCACGAAGTTTGGTCATCTCTCCTTCCGGCATCGTATGAAACCGACGATAGAGATATTGGGAGACACATAATTCAAGCACCGAATCCCCTAAAAACTCCAACCGTTCGTTATCGCTGTCGGCACTGTGTTTCTTTTCATTCACATAGGAAGAATGGGTAAAAGCCTGATACAACAATTGATCATCAGTAAATTGCAACGCTAGTTCCGATAATAATTCCTGGAATTTATGCACATGGTTTTCGCTTGCGTGTATTTTGTTCTTTTTTTTTGGAGAGGATTTCATTTTACTTCTCTTACAGCTCCTTTGCTAAAAAAACCGGGAAGGCAGCTTGCGAGCGTCGAGGCCTCCCATCTGACTTCCCGCCTCTCTTCCATCACTGCTGTGCTTCTATGTAGTTCACGACATCAGCGACGGTGGAAATTTTTTCCGCTTCTTCATCAGAGATTTCCATATCAAATTCATCTTCAAGTTCCATTACGAGTTCAACGACGTCCAACGAATCAGCACCGAGATCATCTTTAAACGTTGCTTCTCCGATGACTTCCGATTCCTCGACGCCCAACCGATCAACAACAATCTTTTTTACGCGTTCCAGCGTTCCTGTTTCTGTCATTTTTATTTCCTCCTTTAATTCCTAACCAGAAATGCTTCCTTGTTATTATAGGATATTTGACCATAAAAAACCAGCCTTCTTTACGGCATATACATGCCGCCATCGACATGAAGGGTTTGACCCGTCATATACCGACTTTTTTCGCCGGCAAGAAAACTGACCGTTTCAGCCACGTCTTCGGGGCGCCCGAGCTCCCCGAGCGGAATTTGGGCCAGCAACCCGTCCCGTTGCTCTCCTTCGAGTTCGTCTGTCATTTCTGTCTCAATGAAGCCCGGCGCGACGGCATTCACACGGATGTGACGGGACGAAAGCTCTCTCGCCAACGTTTTTGTCAATCCAACGACCCCTGCTTTTGCCGCGGTGTAATTGGCCTGGCCGGCGTTGCCGAGCGTACCGGTGACCGAACCGATGTTAATAATGGATCCCGACCGTTGTTTCATCATCGGACGTACCACTGCTTTCGAGCAGAGGAAAACCCCTTTTAAATTCGTGTCAAGCACTTGGTCCCAGTCGTCTTCTTTCATGCGCATGATTAAATTATCCTTTGTGATTCCCGCGTTGTTGACGAGAATATCAATGGCGCCGAAACGATCGGTGACCGTTTTAAAAAGGGCTTTGACCGCTTCTTCATCCGCGACATTGGCCTGCACGGGAAAAGCTTCCACCCCGTAAGAAGCGCATTCTTTCGCTGTCTCCGCGGCTTTTGCTTCACTCCCCGCGTAATTGACGGCAACATCCGCTCCGTTTTGCGCGAGGTTGAGCGCGATGGCCCGTCCAATTCCGCGGGAAGCCCCGGTCACGAGCGCTTTTTTTCCTTCTAGCATGTACGAGAACCCTCCTTTACGCTTTTGCTTGCAATACTTCGTCAATATCTGCTTGGCTTTCGACGGAAAACACTTGGATGCCGCGACGTTGAATTTTTTTCACCAAGCCGGCCAATACTTGCCCGCCGCCGATTTCGATAAAGGTGTCCACGCCATCCTCAAGCAGAAAACGAATGCTGTCTTCCCAAAGCACGGGAGCCGTTACTTGGGTGACGAGCGCTTCCTTCAACGTGTTAGCATCGGTCGCCGCGGAGGCAGACGCGTTCATCACCACCGGCACCTCGCTATCGCGAAAGCTTATCGGCGCCAATACTTCTTGCAACTGCTCGCGGGCAGGTTTCATGAGCGGCGAGTGGAACGGACCGCTCACGTTTAAAGGAACAACGCGGCGGGCTCCCTTTTCCTTTGCACGTTCGCCGGCTTCTTTGATGCCATCTGCCGATCCCGACATGACGATTTGGTTCGGGGCGTTTAAATTGGCGAGCTGGACGGGGGTGCCTTCCTCGTTGACTTCGGAAACAACCGCTTCCAACGCTTCTCTTTTCATCCCCATGACTGCCGCCATCCCGCCTTCGCCGGCAGGCACCGCGGCTTCCATTAATTCGCCTCTTTGACGAACCGCCGTGACTGCATCTTTGAAATCGATGACGTTAGCGGCGACAAGGGCGCTATATTCCCCGAGGCTATGTCCGGCAACGTAATCCGGTTGCACCTCGTGTTCCGAAAAAAGTTGCAATACCGCGGTACTCGCCGTTAATAACGCCGGTTGCGCGTTTGTCGTTTTTTTTAATTCATCTTCCGGGCCGTTTTCCATTAATTCGGAAAGGCGAAAGCCGAGGGCTTCGTCCGCTGCAGTCACGGTCTTTTGTGCCGCTTCGTTTTCCGCAGCCGCGGTCATGCCCATGCCGATCGCTTGCGAGCCTTGTCCCGGAAACAAAAACGCCGTTTTCCCCATTTTAATCCCTCCTCTGTTTTTGCAAATCAGCGGCGATAACCTCTGCCACGTCTTCGGAAATCATCTGCCTGGCTTGGCGTATGGCGTGAAAAAAAGCGGTGTGATCAGACGAGCCATGGGCCTTTACAACGGGCGCTTTCAACCCAAACAAGCCGGCTCCCCCATAATGGGAATAGCTTAATTTTTGCTTGATCCCTTTAAACGATGGTCTCAACGCTGCTGCCGCCAGTTTGTTTTTCATCGTGGAGCTTAGCTCCGTTTTTAAAATGGAAAACAGCGATTCAGCCGTGCCTTCGATGGATTTAAGCAAAATATTTCCGGAAAAACCATCGCATACGACGACGTCGCAAACACCGTTCAATACATCTCGCGCCTCGACGTTGCCGATGAATGTAAAGTCGGCCGCTTGCATCTGTTCGTAGGCTTGTTTGGATAATTCATTGCCTTTTCCTTCTTCGGCACCGACGTTGAGTAATCCTACCTTCGGTTGTTTGCGATTTTTGACACGACGCATATACACATCCCCCATGATTCCGTATTGGAAGAGATGGACCGCGCGTGCATCAACATTGGCGCCCACGTCCAAGAGGAGAAACCCTTCCCCGTCAAGGGTCGGGAGCATCGGTGCCAGCGCTGGGCGTTCTAAGCCTTCAATGCGTCCGATTTGCAATAAACCGGTGGACATCAACGCGCCCGTATTTCCCGCGGATATGCTCGCGTCCGCGCGATTTTCGCGCACTTCCTTCACGGCGAGCACCATCGAAGAATCTTTTTTACGGCGTACCGCCTGGGTCGGTGTCTCATCATTTTCAATCACACTCGTCGTATGCAGCACGTTAATGCGTTCATGATGCCCCGATAAATGAGGACGGATCTTTTCCTCGTCACCGACGAGCGTCACTTCAAGGTCCTCAAATGCCCGGGCTGCTGCTAACGTCCCCGCCACCTGAGCTTTTGGGGCGTTGTCGCCTCCCATCGCGTCTATGGCTATTTTCATCGTCGAATGTGCTCCTTTATCTTATAGTTTCACGCTTCTTTTCCCCTCGACATGACGAACTCCCCTTTGAAAACGAGGGTTTGGTTCACATAGCTGTCCACGGTAATCACCGGAAAACCGGGACTGCGTTTTTTTACTTTTGCCTTTGCCACCACGCGTTCGCCGACGTATACTTGACGGGTGAAACGAATGTTCGCGCGTCCGGTCACCGCGAATGCGTCGTCAATGATCGCAACCGCGAGCGAGTTCGCCTGTGCGAAAAGATGGTGCCCTCTCGCGATGCCATTACGCGTAAACACATCGTCATCGGTAATATCAAGGATGGAAATCGCTTGTTCATCCAGTTGCAAATCGACGATTTCACCGATCACTTCTTCGTTTTGCAAGGCTCGAACATCATCGTGGTTCGTCTCGGCCAACTGCTTGATGCGCGTTCGGACTTCCGGAATTCTTAACTCGGAACGATCGAGGCGAATCGTTTGCACGCTTACATCAAAACGTTCGGCCAAGGCCTCATCCGTAATAAAAGGATTGGCCTCGATCGTGTCTTCCAATTCCTCTTTCCGTTCAGCTTTCGTTTTTTTCATCTTTATGTGCCAAGGAGACTCCTTTGAACAAATAGGCGGGGGAGGGATGGCCACCGCCGTCCGGCGACCTCCTTTTTTGCCTCCTCTCAAGGTTATAATGTGCGTTTCTGTTTGTTCAGGCATGCAGGTGTTCGGGCTGATCCAGTGGTGACAATGTCGAAACAATAAATGGTTCCCGCCCGTAGTTGTCGCGCCAAAAAAATGGGGGTATGCTTAATATTAGTCGCCGCACGACGGCTCTGGTGACTAATAATCAGGATTCACCTAATATTTGTCCTCACACGACCGTTCTGGAGACAATTATCGGGTTTTACCTATTTTTTGTCCTCCTGGCGGTTGTGACTCAGAAACGTATTGGTTAATTAATGTTACCTTTTGCTAGGACTTGGTCCTAATTTTGAATCAAACTCAAATGAAAATCAAGTCTGTGATGGTGAAAAATGGGAGTGCTCACAGGATTGACGGTTCATGGCGACTGTTTCGACGCGCGGTTGCCCCGCGGGCTCCATGATTGCTTCATGGTTACCGTTTCGGCACACGTCTGCCCAGTTCGGGTTTCAGGACCGATCCCCACGCTTTCTTCAATCCAACTTCTCCCCCGACGTTGCTCCTGAGCCTTGGACGTAGTCTCGCAAAGGTTGATACTTCGGGTGCTGCCAAAATTCCTCGGCGTCAAGGAGCGTATTTGCGTCTTGGCGGGCGGTGTCCAACGCCCGGTAGTCATGGACGGGATCTGCGAGGCGAAATTCGGGCATCCCGCTTTGTTTCTGTCCGAGAAGTTCTCCCGGCCCGCGCAACCGTAAGTCTTTTTCCGCCAAAACAAACCCATCGGTCGTCTCGGTCATGATACGCATGCGTTCTTTTCCCGTTTCCGAGGTAGGGTCGCTCAGTAAAATACAATAAGATTGCGCCTCGCCGCGACCGACACGTCCGCGGAGCTGATGCAGCTGCGAGAGTCCGAAACGGTCCGCATCATAAATAACCATGATCGTCGCGTTAGCGACATTGACGCCTACTTCGACTACGGTCGTCGATACGAGGACGTCAATGTCGCCGCCCGTAAACCCGTTCATCGCTGTTTCTTTTTCCTCATCCCGCAAACGGCCGTGCAAAAGACCGATGGAGTTGTCGGGCATTAACATTTCCAATTGCGCGTGGAGGTCAATTGCATTTTGCACGTCCAATTGCTCGGATTCTTCAATCAATGGGCAGATCACATACGCTTGTTTGCCCGCGGCCGTTTCCTTGCGGACAAAAGCGATCACACGCTCAAGCATATCAGGCTTGGCCCAATACGTTTGCACCGCTTTCCGCCCTTTCGGCTGTTCATCGATGCGGGACACGTCCATGTCTCCATAAGCCGTAATCGCCAGCGTTCGGGGGATCGGGGTCGCCGTCATAAACAAGGCGTCCGGATTCCCTTTTTCCCGCAGCGCTCGCCGTTGTCCCACACCGAAACGGTGCTGCTCATCCGTAATCACGAGGCCAAGGTCATGGAAAGGAACCGTATCCTGGATCAACGCGTGCGTGCCGACGATCACCGAAATCTCCCCGCTCTCCAGCCCGGCATGGATTTCCTTGCGGCGAGCGGTTTTTGTGGAGCCGGTCAAGCGCGCGAGTTCCATGCCATAAGGGCGAAATAAATCAGCCAGGCTTTCCGCATGTTGGGTAGCCAGGATTTCGGTCGGCACCATTAACGCTGCTTGCTTGCCGGCACTCACCACCGCGTACATGGCACACGCGGCAACAACGGTCTTTCCCGAGCCGACGTCCCCTTGTAAAAGCCGATTCATTTTATGGTCTGCCTGTATATCCGCAAGGATTTCGCGAAGCGAACGGGTTTGTGCATCGGTCAGTGCAAACGGCAATGCTTGCACGAATTGACGGATAGACGCTTCGTCAATCTTCGTCGGCTGCGCATATTCATTTTGTCTGCGCGTGCGTTTATACGCCTGGATGTTTAATTGAAAACGGAGAAATTCTTCGTACACAACCCGTCGTCTCGCGTTTTTAAGCGTTTGGGCGTTTTCCGGTTGATGAAGCGTCGCGATTGCCTCGGCAATCGTCGGCAATTTATATTTTTTTCGTAAAAAAGCAGGGAGCGCTTCCTCCGGGAACGCGCCTTGGCGGATGACTTGTTTGATCCAATTTTCCAGTTGGCGGACCGTGAGCTTGCCGGTGATGGTGTAGACGGGAGCGTAGGCGCGCGTTTCATCGGCGTCGCCGACTTCAATCCGTTGGGCGGTGAGTTGGGCACGGTGCCGGTCCCATTTTCCGGTCACATTCACCTTCGTCTCCGGTTGAAGTTTATGTTTTAAAAACGCGCGATTAAAAGCCACCACTTGGATGAGATGCCCGTCGGCAAACAAACGAAAAAAAAGACGGTTTTTTTTGGCGCCGTAGTATTTAACATTGGGAGGCCCCTGAACCGTGCCGGCAAGGGTGGCCTGCGCCTCGTGTTCCAGCTCTTCCACCGGGCGGATGGCGATGTTTTCATATCGATACGGCAAATGCCAGAGTAAATCTTCCCATGTAACAATACCGAGTCGGCTCAACTCTTTCATCGTCTCCGGACCGACGCCTTTTAGCTCCTCAATACTCGTTTGTGCTCGTGTTAAGCTTGTCATGATTTTTCACGGTCCTTCGTTGCCGTTTTTCCCTCTGCGGGTTTTGATGAGGGTTCATTTGATGGCATTGACGACTTAACCGGTGCCACGATGATGCGTTAGGGCTTCATTAGCCGGTGTTGACGACCTAACCGCTGTCGCGATGATGCGTTAGGGCTTCATCGCACCCACCTAGTCTTCTGGTGCCGGAGTGGCCGTTACCGCGATCGTTCCCGGCCCAACGTGGGCGCCGATGACCGCGCCGATTTCCGCTGTCACATCAGAGACAACATTTAACTTTTCCCTTATATCTGCCGCCATCGTTTCGGCTGAATCAGCAGCAATCGCATGAAACATTCCCAGCTGGATCGGTTGATCGCCATAGGTGTTTTCCAGCTCGGTGACAATCCTGGCCATGGCTTTTTTCCGTCCGCGTACTTTCTCGTATGGATAGACTTCTCCTTCCTCCGTCAATGAAAGGATCGGTTTCATCTTCAACAGGGAACCGAGCAGCGCCGATGCTTTTCCGATCCGACCGTTTTTTTCCAAATATTCAAGGGTGTCCACCATGAAAAAAACCGTCGTTTCTTGCAGCATTTGTTGTAGCCGTTTTCTGCATTCATCGCTGTCGGCGCCGTTTTTGGCGAGGCGCGCGATGTCGGTCACGATGATGCCGAATGCGTAGCTTGCCCGCTTGGAGTCAATGACTTCAACTTTTGTGTCCACTTCTTCGGCCCCAAGGGTGGCCGCTTGATATGTGCCGCTCATACGGGACGATAAATGGATGGAGAAAATAACCGTATCTTTTTCCGCGATCCGGTTGTAAACCGTCTCAAAGTCATACGGGGAAGGCTGAGAGGTGGTCGGCATGACGTCGCTTTTTTGTAATTTTTCATAAAAACCCGACGGGGTTAACGTTTCGCCATCCGTGTAGGTTTCATTTTCCCCAAAATTAACCTTTAACGGAACGACGGTAATATCCAACGCTTCCAGTAAATCCTTGGGTATATCCGCGGTGCTGTCTGTTACCACTTTTACATGTGCCATAGCAACCTCCTGTATAGATAGGGAGGAAATGCCTCCCCTCGATTTCTCCTCTATTCGGCCGACAAAATATAATGATAGAGCGGTTGCTTTCCATCATGCGTTTCAGTTTCCACGTCTTCATAATGCTCTTCCACATGGGAAGCGAGCGCCTCCGTGCAGGCTTCTTCCGCATCTTCGCCGGCAATAATCGTGAGCATTTCAACCTCGTCATCGATCAACGCTTCGGCGGCTTTTTTCAGCGTTTGCTCCAACGTCTCTCCGGAACTGACAATTTTCCCTTCCACAAGTCCCATGAAATCGTTTTCTCTGATTTCGATGCCTTCAATGGTCGTGTCGCGGATGGCTTTAGTGACGCTGGCACTTTTTACCGTCGATATGCCTTCGTTCATCGCCTCTTCATTCGCCGCAACGTCTTGTTCTTCATTAAACGCAAACATAGCGCCTAACCCTTGTGGGACCGATTTTGTCGGAATGACGCGCACGTCCACGTCTTCAAACACGTCCGCCGCCTGGTTGGCCGTCATGACGATATTGCCATTGTTCGGAATCAGAAAGACATGTTCCGCGTTTGTTTTCTCAATCGCTTCCATAAATTGCTCTGTGCTCGGATTCATCGTCTGCCCGCCTTCCACGAAGGCTTCGACGCCCAGGCTTTCAAACAATTGTTGAACACCGGAGCCCATGGTTACGGCGATAATCGCGTACGTTGATTTCTTCTCCGTCTGCTTCTTGGTTTCCGCAGCTTCCTTATGCATGTCGGATGAAGAAAGCTCCGCGTTTTGTTCCCGCATATTATCAATTTTAACGTTGATCAGTTCGCCATATTTCTGTGCTTCATCCATGACTGCGCCCGGGTATTCCACGTGGATATGTATCTTGACCAAATCTTCATCGCTCACGACGAGCAATGAATCCCCCTGCTCGCTTAAGCGTGAACGAAATGCTTCTTCGTCGTACGGATTTTTTTTCGTTTTTTCATCATCGAAACGGATCATGACTTCTGTGCAATAGCCAAACTCAATGTCTTCCGGTGCGATATCTCCCTGGACATGATGATGTTCGGTTTCCACGAGGGCGTCCATGGAAGGCTGCTCCGTGGCTTCAGCCGCATGATCGGCGGTTGATTCCCCTCGCAAGCCTGCCTGCATGCCTTCGTAAATATGCAAAAGGCCTTGCCCGCCTGAATCAACAACACCCACTTCTTTTAAGACCGGTAATAAATCTGGCGTACGCTCCAATGAACGTCTCGTCTCGGCAAGCGCTTCTTCGAGCACAGCATCGGCATCGTTATGCTTGCGCGCTTCTTTACGCGCTGCTTTTGACGCGTCCTTAGCCACCGACAGGATGGTTCCTTCTACCGGTTTCATAACGGCACGATACGCGGTCTCCACCCCGTTCTCGAAAGCGGACGCCAATGCCTGACCATCGATTTCTTCTTTTTTTTCAATCCCTTTTGCAAATCCACGGAACAATTGGGAAAGGATAACACCCGAGTTCCCCCGCGCGCCCATCAACAAGCCTTTGGAAAAGCGCTTGGCCACCGCTGGCGTGCGCATATCCTCTCCTTGCTTCATTTCTTTTACGCCGGAACTGATCGTTAAACTCATATTCGTTCCCGTGTCCCCGTCCGGGACCGGAAAAACGTTTAAAGCATCCACACGTTCTGAATGTTGGTCGAGGACATGCGCCCCTTCCGCGAACATATCAAGGAGGGTTTCTCCGTTAATTTTCGTTGTCACTGTTCATCCACCTCCCACACACTACGGGTTGCTTACACGCACGCCCTGCACAAAAATATTTACCGATTCGACCGTTAATCCCAGCATTTGTTCCAGCTGATACTTCACTTTCGTTTGTACATTATAAGCGACTTCCGATATTTTCGTCCCATAGCTGACGATAATGTACATATCGATGTGAAGGTCGTCGTCGAATTCGCGGATGACGACGCCGCGAGAAAAATTATCTCTTTTTAACAACTCGGATAATCCGTCCTTGATTTGCTTCTGAGAAGCCATTCCTACAATTCCGTAAACGTCTGTGGCGGCGCTGCCGGCGACAGTGGCAACCACTTCTTTTGATATATCGATGGATCCCAATTGAGAGTTCATTTCAAGGGCCATAACCATCCTCCTTCTAAAGGTTTTTCCTGAACGAACCAACTATGATCATCTTACTATAATCATGCACTTTTAAACAAGAGAATGTTGCGATTATCGGTGAGGTTGTGCTAAGATATTGGGGTGTAATCATGCACGTTGGGGAAAGGAGGTCATCGAATGTCCAGAAAATGTGTCGTTACCGGACGAGGTCCATCATCCGGAAACAAACGTTCACACGCGAATAACTCAACGAGACGTCGTTGGGGCGCGAACGTACAAAAAGTACGGATTTTGGTAAACGGAAAACCAAAAAAGGCCTACGTATCGGCCAAAGCTTTGAAAGCCGGCAAAGTCACGCGCGTTTAAATAGCCGACTGCCGGCTTTTTCTTTTGCAAAAGTTTATCGGGAAGGCGTTTCACGTTCGGAGAGCATAGATGCTTCATGCGGACGTGTCGTGAAGCACATCCGTGTGATTTGGCTGTATAGGCACTTCATGAAGACTGAAACGGCGTTCGGATCTCACGTTCGGTCGCCATGGACGCTTCATGACGACCGAAAAGGGCTGATTCCATCAAGTTCGGGCCTCATAAAAGCTTCATGGCAACTTAAAAAGCCTGCTTCAATCAAAATCAGGCGTCATACGTTCTATTTTTTGGGATCACCGCGATTATAGATCGTTTGAAGCCGTCTAGTGTTCTCTTTTCGCCGGCCACCCCGATTACAGATCGTTTGAACCCTTCCTGAACAGGTGTTTCGGAAAGAAATCTCTAAATTGAAGACAAACATGCTGGATATGAAAGAGTTTTGTCCTTAAAACGTTTGAATGAAGACAAAAAATTTTAGTTATGTGAAAATTCTGCCTGATACTTGTTAGCGAACAAAATTACAGCGCGATACGAATGTTTTGCCCTCAAAACCGGGGAACATGTTTGATACCCCCCCCGCCAACCGAAAAAAGCACCGGCGCAACCACCGGTGCCTTTTCCTTCCTTATCCTTTTTTAAGCGAGCCTAGCACAGCGCGTACGAACCCTCCCACAAATTTCGGCAGCTTAATGGTATAAAATTTCATCACTATTCCTCCTTGAAGGCCAGCTTTATGCACGGACAGCCAATGATGGCACATACGGATTCTTCTATATGTATATTCACCATTCCCGAAATAGTACATTAAAATTTTAATTTTTTTCTTTCCAGCAAGATGCCGAAGGGTAGCCCCGCACTAAGATTCTCCCCTTAGCTTCCGGAGCGCGTCGGCCCGAACCTCGTGTTTGAACACATAGGAGCCGGCAACGAGGAGATTTGCGCCCGCACGGCTACACAAAAGAGCCGTTTCGTCGTCAATCCCACCGTCGACTTCGATCCAAATGTTTTCATTCTTCTCTTCCGCCATCGTTTGAACGGCAGTGATTTTTTCCAACACGCCCCGGATAAACGATTGGCCGCCAAAGCCGGGGTTTACGGTCATTAACAACACGAGGTCAATGTCTTTCAAAACATGTTGAAGAACATCAACAGGCGTATGGGGGTTAATGGCCACCCCCGCTTTGGCTCCCTGCTCCTTGATTACATGCAGTGTCCGATGCAAATGAGGACAAGCTTCCGCGTGGACGGTAACAATATCTGCCCCGGCCTGCACGAACGCGGGGATAAAATTGTCCGGCTGTTCAATCATCAAATGTACATCCAACGGTAACGCGGTAGATCGCCTTGATGCTTCGACGACCATGGGTCCGATCGTAATGTTGGGCACAAAATGGCCGTCCATCACATCAACGTGGATCATATCCGCGCCCGCTGCCTCCACTGACATGATTTCTTCTTTTAACGATGCAAAATCGGCTGCCAATATCGACGGAGCGATTTTCACCATCAGTCAATACCTCCTGCTCTCTTCTACTTCATTAAAAAAATGCTGGTAATGCTTATAGCGATCGTCGGCAATTTCCCCTCGTTCAACGCCCACTTTCACAGCACACCCATCCTCTTTGCGATGGGTACAACCGCGATATTTGCAGTCCATTCTCGCCTCGCTGATTTCCGGAAAACAGTCCTGTACCAATTCCAATTCAATGCCTGTAAAATCCAGGGAACTGAAACCGGGGGTATCGGCAACACTCCCGCCGCCAACGTTTAATAGTTCCACGTGGCGGGGTCGTATGCTTGCCCCGCGCCAAACCTTCGGAGATGTCTCCCGTTTCCAATTCCAAATCGGTGGAGAGGCGATTGAGAAGCGTTGACTTCCCTACCCCCGAGGGGCCGGCCAAAACCGTCACGCGATCTTGAAAATAAGGCAGTAGTTGCTTCCCGAGACTCTCATCGCTATTAGACGGCACGATCACCGGATAACCGACGTCTTCGTATACCTGCCGGTATCCGTGAAGTGCCTCTCGTTCCTCTTCCGAAGCAATATCATTTTTCGTCACGACGATAACCGCGTCCACATTCATAGCCTCGACGTGGACGAGGATACGGTCGAGCAAATACGCGGAAAACGCAGGTTTCGTGATGGAAAAGATGAGAAAAACCTGATCGATGTTGGCCATCGGTGGCCGATGCATCACGTTTATGCGCGGGTGAACGTCCGTGATATAGTCATCCGCAAACGAAACATAATCGCCAACCAACGGTTTTATTTTTTGTTTTCGAAATAACCCGCGCGCGCGACAACGAAAAACAGATGCCTCGCTTTTCACATCATAAAAACCGCCAACGGATTTCACAATTTGCCCTTCTTGCACATGGGGCCTCCTTTTGGACCGGTCATTTTTACCGACTCAGTCTTCATATGAAAATGAATTGGATTGCACGTCCTCTCCGTCTAAATACACCGTATAGGAACCATCGGTGTCCGGGGTGACTTCAAGGCTTATGTCGTATTCTGTGTCTTCGCTGATCTCCTCTTCTACATAAACCTCCGGTCCGTCTGTGGTTGCATCTTCATACTCGATTTCAATCTCGTAAACGTCGCCATCGGACACCTCGACCGGAATGTTTGCTACCACCGTTTGGTCGGGCTCTTCTTCTTCCGGCGGTGGCCCGTCAGAGATGACAAAATTAATCTCAGCTCCTTGAGAGACAGTGACATACGGTCCCGGGTCATGAGAGATTACATCCCCTTCCGCCACACTTTCCGAATGGCTTCTTTGAAAAGAACCGGTTAAATTGTTCGCTTCCAAATAATTGTGAACCCCATCTTCCGATGTACCGGTAAGGTCCTCAACGGTAATCTCAGGCGCTTCACTGTACGTGATCTGCACCGTTGTTTCACCCGGGACAACTTCTTCATCGGCAAGAGGGGATTGTTCAATGACTAAATCTTCCGCAACGTCTTCCGTTTCCTCAGCTGTGAGTTCGACATCTTCAAAGTCTTGCAATTCCCCGATCGCTTGTTCGTATTGTAGCCCGGTAACATCCGGCACTTCCACAGTCTCCGGACCTTCGCTCACGGAAAGCGTTACCGTCTGCCCTTCACGTACGGTTCTTCCTGCGCTCGGATTTTGATAGAAGACCTCGCCTTCCTCTGCTTCCTCGTGGAATTCATATTCCATTTCCGGTTGCAGATTCAGCGCTTCCAACTCTTCGATCGCGTCCTCTTCTTCGGATCCGACGAGATCCGGAATTTCAGCCTCATCCGGGCTCAATAACGCGGGAACCACTGTAAAAGCCGCGATGATCGCAAATAGAACCAAAAGTGCGATTCCCCCGATTTTCCAAAACCTTCGCTTCTTTTTGTTCCCGTTCGGTTCCAGCTCCGGAGACACTCCTGACGTTTCCTCATCCCCGGTGCCGTTTGCAACTTTCGTGTCTTCCGTACTGTGCCCGGGGCCCACGGCGGGGATCGGCCGTGTGCTTTCTTCGTCGGGGTCTGCAATGTGAACAGGCGCTTCATGGATACGTTCCGGTGACAGGGCGGTTTCCCCGTCCAAATGCATGTTTTCCACATTTTCATATCGTTGCAACGGATCCTTAGCGGTAGCTTTTCGAATGATATTATTCACGCTTTCGGGCAGGTCATTGCGCAAGTCTTTCGCGTTTGGAAATGGATCCTGCAAATGCTTGAGCGCGATGGAAACAGCTGAATCGGCATTGAAAGGCAATAGGCCGGTGACCATTTCAAAAAGGGTTACCCCGATAGCATAGATATCTGTTTTCGTCGTTAGCGTGCCTGCACGCGCCTGTTCCGGGGACATGTAATGGACGGATCCGAGCACGGAGTTCGTCTGGGTAATTGTAGCCGCAGAGGAGGCACGGGCGATCCCGAAATCCGTTACCTTTACGCTTCCGTATTCATCAAGCAATATATTTTGCGGCTTTATATCCCGATGAATAATGCCCTGGTCGTGAGCATAGGCAATCGCGCTTGTCAATTCCGAAAAAATCCGCATCGCCTCGGCAAACGGCAATGCTCCCTCGTTTACTATCTTATCCTTGAGGGTGTTGTTACGCACATACTCCATGACAATATAAAAAATTCCATCATTTTCGCCTAAATCATAAATATCAACGATATTGCCATGCACAAGGCTTGTGGCTGCCTGCGCCTCCCGGCGAAATCGCCGCACAAACGCTTCATCATCCACGTGTTGGGGCTGCAAAACCTTCACAGCAACGTCCCGTTCAAGAATGATGTCACGGGCACGGTACACGTGAGCCATTCCGCCGCCAATGTAAGCTATTACCTCATAACGCCCATCAATACGCTCTCCAATCATGAATCGGCTCCCTCCTCCTCATCATGATGCGCGAGAATAACACTGACGTTATCCTCCCCCCCACGATCGAGCGCCTGCCGGATAAGGGCGTCGGCAACTTCAGCCATCGAAGCTTCGCTGCTCAGCATAGCTTCCAGATCCGTTTCCGCTAATTTATCCGAAAGACCGTCGGAACAGAGCAATAAAACAGACCGGGGCGGGAAAGCATAGGCATCGACGTCGACATCGATCTCTTCTTCGGTTCCGATCGCTCGGGTAAGCACATTTTTGCGCGGATGGTTTTCGGCTTCGTCCGGGAAGAGTTGGCCATTTTTCACAAGTTCATTCACGAGGGAATGATCGCTCGTGACTTGTTCAAGCGTTTGTGATTGCAACCGGTAAGCGCGGCTGTCCCCGACGTGGGCAACGACCATCGTGTCGTTATAAAGCACAGCAGCGACAACCGTCGTCCCCATCCCCTTAAAAGCAGCTTCGTCGGCGGATTTGCTAAACACGGCTCGATTCGCCCGTTTGATCTCCGTTTGCAACCAATCCTTAATGGCATTGATGTCGTTTTCGGGCGGGTGGTTTTGCCAGGAATCTCGCAACGCTTCGAGGACCATTCCGCTCGCCACATCTCCGGCACGGTGTCCGCCCATGCCGTCGGCAACGACGACGAGCGTCATACGCTCGCCATCAAAAAAGCCTCCGGCATCTTCATTATGACTGCGAACATTTCCTACGTCTGTCCTGAACACCGTTTCCATCGATTCACCCCGTTTCTTTCGCCCGCAATTGCCCGCAGGCGGCATCAATGTCATGGCCTTGTTCCCGGCGAATCGTTACATTGATGCCCCGGGCTTCCAACGTCTGTTCAAAAGCAAAAATATCCGTACGCGTCGAACGAATATAGTCTTTTTCAGGCACATCATTAACGGGAATAAGGTTAATGTGCCCTTTCGTGTGGCCAATTAAATCCGCGAGCTCTTCGGCATGCTCCACTTGATCATTCACGCCACCGAAAAGCCCGTATTCAAACGTGACACGGCGATTGGTCTTCTTTTGGTAATAGTCGATGGCATCCATCAATTTATGCACCGGAAAGGCACGGTTAATCGGCATCAAGCGCCCCCTGATTTCCGAATTCGGCGCGTGCAGGGAAACCGCAAAATTGATTTGCATCCCTTCTTCGGCGAAACGGTAGATTTTCGGAACCATTCCGCTCGTGGAAACGGTAATATGACGTGCGCCGATGTTCAATCCCTCGTCATCGTTGACCGTGCGCAAAAACGCCATCAAGTTCTCGTAGTTATCGAACGGTTCCCCGATGCCCATCACGACAATCGAATCCACTCGTTCGCCGCTTTGGTCAAGGGCACGCTGGACATCGAGCACTTGGGCAACGATTTCACCGGCTTCCAAATTTCGTTGCAAGCCCCCAAGCCCCGATGCGCAAAACGTACATCCCAATCGACAACCAACCTGGGTCGTTACGCAAAGGCTGTTGCCGTAATCGTGGCGCATCAACACCGTCTCAATGGAATAGTTATCTTCGAGTTCGAATAAGAACTTAATCGTGCCGTCGGTGGACGTCTGCCGAAGTTTTTCACGCAATCGCGTCAACGTAAATGCTTCTTGCAGTTTGGCGCGCAACGCTTTCGGCACGTTGGTCATGTCTTCAATGCTCTCCACCCGCTTTTGATACAGCCATTCGAAGACCTGTTTCGCGCGGAAAGCAGGTTCCCCGTTCTCCTTCATCCATTCCTTGCAGCCCTCGTAGGTCAACGACAACAAGGAAGGCTTCATCGCTTTTGTTGCTTCTTTTTGTAATGCTTTCATATTCGGCCCCCTCTTTTCTTCATGGCAGCAATAAAAAAACCGTCACTGTCATATTGCTGTGGAAAAATCAACCTTTGGCCACGTTCCGTCTTTAAGCCGAGGCGTTCGTCCAATGTGTCATCCAGATCAAACGAAGCGTTGTTTTTCAGAAAAGCAGCGATCACGTCTTCGTTTTCCTCCGGCATGACCGTACACGTGCTGTACACAAGGATCCCGCCCGGCTTCAATGCTTGGGCGGCCGCCTCCAAAATGTTTAATTGTAACGCTCTAAGCGTTTCGATCTCTTTCGGATCGGTTTGCCATTTGATGTCGGGCTTGGCCCTTAAAACACCGAGACCACTGCACGGCGCATCAACGAGCACACGATCATAGGCTTCCGCTTCGACATTTGCGGCCAGTTCGACGGCATCGCCCGTTTGCGTCGTGATGCTTTCCAGCCCTAAACGCTCGGCCTGTTCAGCAATAAGTGCCTCTTTATGCGCGTGAATATCATTAGCGAGCACCTCGCCATCGTCTTCCATCCGTTCGGCGATGTGGGCCGCCTTCCCTCCCGGGGCAGCACAAGCGTCGAGCACGTGCATCCTCGGCTGCGGATCCAACGCATAGGTGACGAGCATCGAGCTTTCGTCTTGGAAAGAAAAAGCCCCCTTTTCGAATCGCTCGCTATGCATCGCTTGTCCTTCCGTGACGATTAAACTGTCGGAAGCAAGCGTTCCCGGGGTTGTTTTCACCCCATCTGTTTCCAAATTTGCCTGTAGGGCTGAACGGTCCGTTTGCAAACGATTCACACGCAACGTCGTGTACGCCCGTTTGACGTTTGCTTCACACATGGCGAGCGTCTCGGTTTCGCCGTAGGCGTGCACCCATTTACGCACGAGCCACTCCGGGTGCGACGTGGAAAGGGCGATGCTTTTGACGGGATCGGTTATGGATGGATAATCCGGAAGCCCTTGGCGAGCCACGTTTCGCAAGACGCCGTTAACAAACCCTTTCAATCCGCCCCTTCCCCAAGCTTTTGCGAGTTCCACCCCTTCATGGATGGCTGCCCGTTCCGGCACCCGATCCATGAAAAGCAATTGATAAACACTCATTCGCAAAATGGTTTTCACCCTACGGTCGGTTTTTCGGAGCGGGTTTTTCATGACGCGTCCGAGCACATCATCGATCGTATTCAAGCGTTTGATCGTCCCATACACGACTTCGGTGATAAAACGTGCATCCACTTCCTCTAGCGGATGTTTACGAAATGCTTCATTCAGGGCCATATGGCTGTACGCTCGTTCAAAAAACACACGATCAAGGATTTTTGCTGCCCGCATGCGCGGCTGTTTATCCGTCGTTTTCGCCATTGCCGAATACCTCTCCTACTGCCAAAGATTGTCCGCGCCCTCGCAGGAAGTCGCTGACGGCCATTTTTTTCTTGCCGGCCGGTTGCACTTCTTGTAAGGATAGCCCGTATTCATCCCCGCAAGCGACGATAATACCTTCATCAGCGGTCGCGCGAACGACTTCGCCCGGTTTTTTTTGCGGAAATCGTTCGCTTGTGCGAGATGCACGCCAAATTTTCAACCGATCATCACCCCAATGGGTATAGGCGACGGGCCAAGGGTTCATACCGCGAATCTGGTTATACACAGCGTCGGCAGATGTTTGCCAATCAATACGTTCCTGCCCGCGCGAAAGGTTGGGCGCATACGTTACATGCGCTTCCTCTTGCGGCTCAGGCGTAACATTTCTCGCGGCTATCACCGGCAATGTTTTGCGAAGGAGATCGGTTCCAAGTTCGCTTAACTTGTCATGAAGGGCGCCGGCAGTGTCCGTCTCCTCGATGGGAAGGGATGCTTGCGCGAGCATATCCCCGGCATCCATTTTTTTCACCATATACATAAGGGTGACGCCCGTTTCTTTTTCCCCGTCGATCACTGCCTGATGAATCGGGGCGCCACCGCGGTATTTCGGCAAAAGAGAAGCGTGGACATTCACACACCCGTAGGGCGGTCCGGATAAGAGCGATTCCGGCAACAGTTGGCCATAAGCGGCGGTAACGACCAGGTCCGGGTGCGGATCCAGGATGTCCGTTACCGCTTCTTTCACCTTTTCCGGTTGTAAAACCTCCAAACCGAGCCGCTCCGCCTCTTCTTTCACCGGTGGTTTTGCCGGTTGTTGCTTTCGTCCTTTCGGCCGGTCCGGTTGGGTGATGACTTTGAGGACCGTGTGGCCTTCGTGCCAAAGCATGCTAAGTACCGGAACGGCGAAGTCGGGCGTTCCCATAAATACAATTTTCACGCTATCAAGTCCTCCTTCCCATCACGCCATCATTTACATGAACATGTTCGGATCCCGATCGATCGTGATGAATCTTTGGTCTTGCTGCAATTCCTTTTGATAATAGCTGAATAATTCATGTAAAACGTTCGTGAGTTCTGGTTCATCCCTGTATTTTATCATGCATTGGCAGCGATATCTATCTTTAATACGTGCGATTGGTGAAGGGGTCGGCCCGAGAATAACGGCGTCGTCTCCCAAACGGGTGCGTAACAACTTAGCCGCACGCGTCCCCGCCTTCATGGCAGTCGCGTACGTAGGATGGGCAAACGTGATTAATGTGAGAAAATAATACGGTGGATACCCCGCTTGTTTCCGTTGCCCCAATTCTTTTTTAAAAAAAGATAAATAGTCATAGGTTTGCGCGTATTGAATCGCGTAATGCTCCGGCGTGTACGATTGAATGATGACTTCCCCTGCTTTTTCCGCACGTCCGGCGCGGCCGCTTACTTGGGTCAACAATTGGAAGGTACGCTCTTGCGCCCGAAAATCGGGGAGATGCAAAAGCGTATCGGCGGCGAGCACCCCGGCAAGCGTAATGTTCGGAAAATCCAGGCCCTTCGCGATCATTTGCGTCCCAAGCAAAATCTCAGCTTCGCCGTTGCCGAATTGTTTTAATAGCCGTTCGTGGGCTCCTTTGCGTTTCGTTGTGTCGTTGTCCATGCGAATGATGCGGGCCTCAGGGAGCAACTGCTGCAATTCTTCCTCCACCCGTTGGGTACCCGTTCCAAAATAACGAATATGCGTGCTTTCACAACTGGGGCAACGTTCATAGACGCGCTCCTCATGGCCGCAGTAATGGCATTTCATATGGCCATCGCGGCGATGGTACGTAAGCGAGATTTCGCAATGAGGGCACATACCCACATATCCGCAATTGCGGCACATGACAAACGTCGAAAACCCACGCCGATTTAAAAAGAGAACCGCTTGCTCGCCTTTTTCGGTGCGATCACGCAGCTTCTCCAATAGCGTTGTGGAAAAAACGGAACGGTTCCCGTCGCGCATTTCCGCGCGCATATCCACCGTTTCAATGGCCGGGGGCGGCTGTTGGTTGATCCGTTCAGGCAGGGAGAGAATTTGGTACACCCCTTTGGCTGCCCGCGCATAACTTTCCATGGAAGGGGTCGCGCTTCCGAGGAGCACCGGGAAACGATGTCGCTTGCTTCGCCAGATCGCGATCTCGCGTGCATGATATCGGGGGTGTTCTTCCTGCTTGTACGTGCTTTCGTGCTCTTCATCGATGACGATGAGGCCCAGGTTCGTAAACGGCGCGAAAACGGCCGAGCGTGCCCCGACGGCGACTTGCACGCGTTGCTCCTTTATTTTTTTCCATTCGTCAAAACGCTCGCCGACGGAGAGTGCACTGTGCAGGACAGCGACATTCTCCCCAAACCGACGTTTAAACCGTTCCACCATTTGCGGAGTGAGCGATATCTCCGGCACGAGCACGATCGCTTCTTTTCCCTCTTGAATCACGCGGTCAATGGCCTGCAAGTAGATTTCGGTTTTCCCGCTTCCGGTGACCCCATGTAAAAGGAGCGAGGAGGCGCGGGATTGATCCATCGTTGCCTCGAGTTGCGCAAGCACGCGGGACTGGTCAGTAGTAAGTGTCGCTTTTTCCTCGTTCCCATCGCCTTCGGCACTCGTATACGGATTACGGTCAATGATGATTTCTTTTTCCTGTAAAAAGCCGTTTTTAACGAGGGTATTGATGACTGCTCGGGAAAGCGACAATTGTTGGATGAGCGTGCGGGTCGCTACCGCTGTTTCTCCGTAATGCTCGGCAATTAAAGCGAGCGTTTCTTGTTGTTTCTTCGTTGCGGGCGTTTCTTCGAGGTCGGTTGGTACCGTAACCGCTTTTGCTTTTCGGTGCTTTGCCTGATCTTTCAGCTCGTAGCGTTCGGTGATTTTTCGCCGTTCCACCGCCGAGCGGATGTCGCGCAGGAGACGGGCGTCGCCCGGAACGTTCGACCAGTTGATTTCACCTGCTTGCCCAAAGAGTGCTTGCACGTTCATGGGCAATTGCGATCGTTCGGCTTCGACGACCGCAATTTTTTTCACGGCCTTCGCACGCATCGCCGCCGGAATCATGGCTTGAAAAGCGGTGATTTGAAAACAAATTGTTTCTTTTGACATCCAAGCGCCCAAGGCTAACAATTCGTCGTTCAAAACTGGCGTAATGTCGAGTAGTTCAGCGACACTTTTTACTTTTTCCACGTTCGTTTCGCTTACAATGTCCACGATAAAACCGGTCAATTTTCGCTGCCCAAAAGGCACGAGGGTACGCATTCCCACGCTAGCGGTTTGCGCAAGCCCGTCGGGCAAATGATAATCGAATGGATGGTCGGTTCCGCCGCTCGGAACATCTACGATGATTTTCGCGTACACGTTCACCCGTCTCCTTCAAAGAGGGGTTGGAGCTCTTCCAACAAATGATAAGCAAGGTCCTCTTTGCTCTGTTTATCGTATTCGATGCTTTCGTGGTCCCGACGGAAAATCGTGATTTTGTTATCATCACTGGCAAAGCCGATGCCTGCTTCATTGACATTGTTGGCGACGATCATGTCAAGATTTTTCTCGGCAATCTTCGCTTCGGCATATTCAGATACCTTGTTTGTCTCGGCAGCGAAACCGACGAGGATCTGTTGGTCCTTACGACGGCCGAGCTCACCGAGGATATCAACTGTTCGGACCATATTTACGCTTAAGTCGCCGTCACTTTTTTTCACTTTGTGCGGAAACGTCTCATTCGGGGTGTAATCAGCCACCGCCGCTGTTTTGATAACAAGGTCGACCTCATCATATAATGGAGTAATCGCATCCAACATGTCCTTGGCAGACGTCACATCAATGCGCTCCACGCCCGGCGGCGTCGGCAATTCCACCGGTCCGGTGACGAGCGTCACTTCCGCCCCTTGCGTCTGGGCCGCTTGCGCGATGGCAAAGCCTGTTTTCCCGGAAGAGCGATTGGACAAAAATCGAACCGGGTCGATGATTTCACGCGTCGGTCCGGCGGAAACCAGTATTTTTTTTCCTTTTAAATACGGCAAGGACGGAGATGGACCGGTATCTAAAAATGCGAAAATATCCTCCGGTTCCGCCATGCGCCCCTTGCCTACCCAACCACAAGCCAAATAGCCGGAACCGGGCTCAATGAAGCCGACCCCGCGAGCTTCCAACTTACGAATATTTTCGACAACGGCAGGATGTTCAAACATGTTCACATTCATGGCAGGCGCAATATAGACAGGCGCCCGTGTCGCCAGTAACGTCGTTGTGAGCATATCATCGGCGATCCCGTTCGCATATTTTCCGATGAGATCGGCCGTGGCCGGCGCGACCACTACGTCATCCGCCCAATCGGCCACATCAATATGGGCAACCTTGTCCACTTCTTCTTCAATAAACGTATCGATATAGACCCGCTCCCGCGTTAAAGCCTGGAAGGTAAGCGGGGTGATAAATTCACGCGCGCCCTCGGTCATAATGACTTTTACATTCGCGCCCGCCTGGTTCAATTTTGAAGCAAGCGCGGCCGCTTTAAACGCCGCAATTCCGCCGGTAACACCGAGAATAATATTTCTATCGTTCATCGTAAGCTCCTTTCCCTATCCTTTACAAGTATTATACCATCCAAGTTGTCGAAATACAGCGGATTTGGGATGATTTTCGGGAACGTCGGGGGAGGGAAAGGGGGAGGGGCGAGACGATGATTCATTCGGGAACAATATACGAAAAAAGGACGGAAGGTTCATTCATGCGTTCTAGAATCCGACACTTCTCCAAAAACAGATCGTTGGACGCACTCTTACGTTCTAGAATCCGCCACTTCCCCGAAATCAGATCGTTGAATACGGAAATACAGTAAATCATTCAACATAATATGATGACCTCCCACCACCAACGCGCTTAAAATGATTCAATAGTATTTTTCTGATTTTTTGGTTGCTTCCCATCATCCCGCACCATTCGGAAATTGCTTTAGTAGTTATCCGTCGATTTGGGAAAAGTGTCCGATACACTTCTACATTCCGCAAGACCGCTGTTTCCGTTTCTTCGACTATTCCACATGAGGGACATATACATTTCTTCCCTTGTATACCATGAATGAGCAACACGCTCCGCAAACCACACCTTTTTCCAATCGATCGTAATCATACTCGGGCACACACATATGCGGGTTATCATGCTTATGCAATGCGAGTAGCTGCTCAGCGATTTTCTTCTCTTTCACGCCAATGCGCGAGCGCTGGCTGTTTAATTTTTTCAAAAATCGAGGCATTTGGGTTGGAAAAACGGCAGGTAAATCCGGGGAATCATTGTACAGGTAAAATTCGGAATTTGTAAAAATCAGGTAGGATGCAATCGGAATGTTCATTCGCAGCAGTTTGCGCAGGAGGGTCATGCTCCGTTTCATTTGGAGCAAGAGATCTTGAATTTCGGTGCCGGAAATTATCTTCCACTTGTCGTCGTCGATATAAAAATCTCCGGCATTGTGCTTGGCGTCCAAAATAAAAAGCTTTTCTTGAAAAATAACCAGCGTATCGAGTTGAAAAAGATTACGGTTCTGTTTCGAGCAATAGGTCGTTGATAACGAGACAATCAGCGGATAAGTCTTCTTCCAGCCAACCGTCCATGATCCGTTCTCCGGCAAAACCTTGCTCGAGATTCAAATAATGTTGGTCGTCCGGAAGCGTCATCCGCGCACATAACATTCGTAAAATCATTAGCTCGACAGGCGTTTCACGCCGTTTAAGTAGATTCATCGCCCCTGTACTTTCAATAAGTTTTAAATTTTCACTCATTTTTAGTATACCAAAAGAGAAAAAAGTCGCAATACTAACCGTTAAAGCAGAAAGAAAAAATCTTTCTTTCTGCTTTAACCTTTTCTCGCCTTAATGGCACAGTGTTCTGAATCCAGGTGGAATAGTTCCGTATGGAATCCATTTTCTCTTAGTAAGTGATCCATTTCTTTAGATGGAATTCTTATTTCAAGCGAGAGCCGGATTCAGATTCCACAGACTCCCAAACTTCCCATTCCACGATCAGCACCTTGTCGTGCAATCCGCGTCGTCCCCTTCTATTTGTATAGAAGCGTGTGAGATGTGAAATTCTTCCTTCAACATGGTGGAGGATTTCTGGAGCACTTCATCACGATCTGCGCCATCTTCAACAACGAGATGGCAACTGAATGCCGGAAAATCAGAGGTAATGGACCACAAATGCAAATCATGGATGGAACGAACATTTTTGATCTCGTTTAAACGATTTTCGATCTTTTGCAAGGAAATGCTCGGTGGCTTTCCTTCCATGAGGACGTGTAACGAATCCTTCGCGACGCGAAATCCGGCCGTTAAGATTAACAAGGATACAACAACGCTGATAATGGGGTCGGCAATCGTCCAGTTAAATAATAGAATCAGTATTCCAGAAATAAGCACTCCCACAGTACCAATGAGATCTCCAAGCACATGCATAAACGCGCCTTTTAAATTTATGTTTCCTTTTACATCTCCGCCGCGCATCATAATCCAAGCGATGAGTAAGTTGATGATAATGGCGAAACTCCCAAATACTAATACCCCGCCGCCCGCGACTTCAGGTGGCTCCTGAAAGCGCTGAATCGCGTTCCATAAAACAAATACGGAAATCCCGATCAATAGGACAGCGTTGATAAGGGCTGCAAGAATCTCGAAACGCTTGTATCCAAACGTCTTACTCTTGCTTGCTGCGCGTTCACCGACCTTAAATGCGATCAATGCAATGCCGATGGCAAAAAAATCACTCAGCATGTGCGCAGCATCTGCAAGGAGTGCCAAACTATTCGTAAGCAGACCACCAATCACTTCGGCAATAACGAGAATCGAAATCAGCACAAGGGCACTCAGCAGCACTTTTTTGTTATTGGTATGATGGTGATCATGAGCCATTGTAGATCTCCTTTCTATTCATGAAGCGCGTGATTCATTGTTTGCTCAAGCACCTCGAGGACATGTTTATCCTCCGGGGAATAATAGATCGATGTCCCCTCTCTTCTCGATTTCACAAGACGAAGGTTTTTTAAAAATCGTAACTGATGAGACACCGTTGACTGGCTCAATGATAATCGCTCAACAATCGTACTTACTGAGCATTCTTCTTCTGCAAGCAGGTGTAAAATTCGAATCCTCGTAGGATCAGCCAACGCTTTGAATGTTTGCGAGACGACGAACAGTGTTTCTTCATCTAGACTGCGCATGGATCCCTCCTTAACCTATATATGATCATTTATTCATATAATAACATCTATCTTTTCGTACTAATTAATTTGGCAGTATTGGTATTCGACTTTTTTCAGTTTAATTTTTTGATCAGGAGGTCCAATCGTATTCAATCATTCAATCCTGTTTAGGAAAAATAGGGCGTTAAGAACGTCCCTAACGCCCATCGTTTTATTCTTTTACCCGCAACAAACGTAGTCCATTTGCCGTCACAAGGAGCGTCGCCCCTACATCCGCCAAGATTGCAATCCAAAGGGTTAACCATCCCGGTATCACTAATAAAAGCGCCAAGAACTTAATGCCCAGGGAAAAACTAATGTTTTGTTTAATAATACGAAGCGCTCGACGACTCAGTTCCATCGTATAAGGTAGTTTCTGTAAATCGTCCCCCATCAAGGCAACGTCGGCGGTTTCTAAGGCGGTATCCGTGCCCGCTCCCCCCATGGCGATGCCTACATTGGACGCAGCCAAAGCTGGGGCATCATTAACCCCGTCTCCAACCATAGCTACTTTTCGATCCTTTTCTCGATACGCTTGAACATAAGATAATTTATCTTCCGGTAAAAGATTGGCTTGAACATCGGTCACACCTACTTGCTTGCCAATGGCAGACGCCGTGTCTTGATGATCACCCGTAAGCATAATGGTTTGGTCAATGCCAATGTCATGGAGTTTCGAGATTACTTCTTGGCTTGTGTCACGAACTTCATCAGCCACGGCAATCAGCGCTAATACGGACTGCTCCGTGCCAATAAACATCCCTGTCTTCCCTTGCTTTTGGAGATCTTCAAGGGAACTTCGAATGTCCGGATCAATAACATATCCCAGCACATCTTCCCATAAACTTAGGTTCCCAACGTAGTACGTCGTCCCATCGATCGTACCTTTGATCCCCTTTCCGGTGATCGAAGTGAAATCCTGAACCTCATGATGGTGGTAAGAAATGTTCGCTTGCTTGGCTTGATCGACGATGGCCGAAGCTAAAGGGTGTTGAGATCGTGACTCTAAAGCAGTGACTTTGGCTAATAGCTCATCTTCATCTCCCGGGTGAAAAAGGGAAAAGTCCGTGACGACCGGAACCCCTTTGGTTAAGGTCCCTGTTTTATCAAAAGCGATTGCTTTCAACGACCCGGCTTCTTCTAAATAAGCGCCGCCCTTAATTAAAACGCCATTCTTAGCTGCGTTGCCAATGGCTGTAACGATGGAAACCGGCGTTGAAATCACAAGCGCACACGGACAAGCCACGACTAATACAGCAAGCCCTTGATAAATCCATGCTTCCCAGGTCGCTCCCATCACCAACGGCGGCAAAACAGCCACAAGCATAGCCAAAACCATAACAGCGGGTGTGTAATATTTCGCAAAACGATCCACAAAGGCTTGGGCCGGGGCACGTTCTGCTTGTGCTTCTTCCACGAGATGAATCACTTTTGAAATGGTTGTGTCTTCGACATGCTTGGTGACACGAACTTCAAGGAATCCTTCTTCATTCAAGGTTCCCGCAAAAACCTCGTCATCGCGATTTTTTTCAACAGGAATGGACTCTCCGGTAACAGCTGCCTGATTTATCGAGGAATGACCGGCCACAACAACGCCATCCATAGCTGCTTTTTGCCCCGGTTTGACGATCATGATATCTCCAATCGCTATGTCGTTGACGTGCACGGTCATCTCTTGGCCATTTCGTTTTATAAGGGCTTCTTTAGGTGCGATATCCATCAGCGAACGAATCGATTGTCTCGCCCGATCCATGGAGAATCCCTCAAGTTCTTCACTAATGGCAAAAAGAATAACCACAAGGGCTCCTTCCGCCCATTCTCCGATAATGGCGGCTCCGATGACAGCGACAGTCATGAGCGTCTTCATATCAAATCGCAGGCGTATTACATTCATAAGGCCAGCCTTAAAGAGCGTATAGCCCCCAACCACCATCGAAGTGGCATAAGCAAGCCAAGTTAGAGGGTTCTCCCCACCATTAACGATTTGAGAAGCCACTCCAAAACTAAAAAAGAGGATGGCCAATATTACGGTTTGATATTTTTGGAAAAAGGATGGCTGATGGGCTGATTCCGATTCATCAGGTGCATGTGCTGAACGGACTTTCAAATTTTCAAAGGAACCGGCCTTCTCCAATTGCTCTTTCGTTGTTGATCCGTAAACGGTAATCTTTGAAGCCGGAAAATTCACCTTTGCATCGGTCACCCCATCTAATCGTTGAACATTCTTTTCAAACGTATCGGCACAGTTCGCACACGAAAAGCCTTGGACGCGATAATCGTTTTTTTCGATATGATGATCAGCCACTATGGATCTCTTCCCGGCCATGCACCATCGCCGTTGTAATGAGTTCTGTGACATGGTGATCATCTAAGGAATAAAACACCAATTTTCCTTCCTTCCGGCTTTTCGCAATGCGTAAATTTCTAAGGTGACGGAGGTGATGAGAAGCCGTTGCCGTCGTTGTCCCGATAATATGGGCAACGTCACAGACACAGAGTTCAGTCTCTAGGGTCAAAGCATAAGCAATTTTTAATCGCGTTTCACCAGATAACGCTTTGAAAATATCGCCTGTGAACGTAAAGTTTTCGGACTCGATACGTGGAGATAACCGTCGCACTTTTTCTTCGTCATAACAAAACACTTCACATTGATCTTGCTTTTCTTTCGTTTTCATCCCCTTCACCTTCATTCAAATAATCATTTGATTATTATACTATACTGGGACGCTAACATATGTCAAAAGAAACGACTGCCTCAGGATGAAGCAGCCGAATCAAATTTGTACAAGTCTGTAAGGTCTCCAACATATCGTCGTATATCCCAAAAACAAGCCTGTACAGGTAAATGTGCTTAAAGGATTTTGTTGGTTGATCTCTTGTATGGATATTGAATTGATGTAAAGGATGCAATAGCCCGTCATCCTCGTATAAGGCTATTACAGGGGGGCTGATTTACCGGTCCCCCTCAATAGCGGGAAACCATCGGACATAAATGGCGAAAATCTCAGGCGTAGTGTCCGAAGAGCCCTCCATACTGGAAGACGAGAATGTTTGTCTGTCCCCTTTGAGCTATAAATAAAACCCCGTGCCGCACACGGCGACACGGGGACCAATTAATCTTTTTTTATCGTCAAGTTTCCTGCATGAATTTCTTCAAGGGCGACGCCGACGAGTTTGTTTGAGTGTGGTTTCTCGAGCGTCGAATGGCGATCTTCGGTTTCCTGGAGATCGCGTGCTCGTTGCGCGGCGATCGTGACGATGGAATACTTCGAATCAATCTTTGTGAGTAATGCATCGATCGATGGATTTATCATTTACTTCACCTCCACGAATGGTCGATAATGATCGATGACACGGTCTTTACGGCAATGTTCAGCTTCAACGATGGAGCGGATTCTACGAACCGCTTTGGCCACGTCATCGTTTTCCACGACATAATCATATTGTGCCATCATTTCAATTTCTGCCTGGGCAACCGTCATGCGTTCTTCAATGAGTTCGCTGTTTTCGGTCCCCCGTTCTTCAATGCGCTTGCGCAATTCGGAAAGATCCGGCGGCGCCAAAAAGATAAAAACGCCTTCCGGGTAACGATCCCTTACTTTCGCGGCACCCTGAACTTCAATTTCCAGTATAATGTCAGCGCCCGTTCGTACGGTATCGTTGACATATTTCAGGGGGGTGCCGTAGTAATTATTGACATATTTTGCCCATTCCAGCAGTTCATCATTGGCGATCATTTCCTTAAACGCTGCTTCGCTTTTAAAAAAATAATTCACGCCGTCTTGCTCGCCTTCCCGCGGGGCACGTGTTGTAGCGGACACGGAGTAGTTTATCGAATCATCGACGGCGCGCAATGCATTGCAAACCGTTCCTTTCCCTACTCCTGCAGGTCCGGAAAGAACGATGAGCAGCCCGTGATTTTTTTTCAACATTGTTCATCCTTCCATCGGCGTTCTTTAGAAAAACTTGACTTCTCGCCGAGAATGGCGAACGTCAAGTGCATACGTTATATCGTAGATTTTTTATCTCGATGGGTCAACAACGTCTCCCATCAAAGCGCGCCTGACAACCGCTCCAACCGTGATTAATCATCATCGTTGTCTTCTTTTGTCGTTAAGCGTTGCGCGACGGTTTCAGGCTGGACGGCCGAAAGGATCACATGATCGCTGTCTACAATAACTACCGCTCGTGTCCGCCTCCCATAGGTCGCGTCGATAAGCATGTTGCGGTCACGGCCTTCTTGAATGATGCGTTTGATCGGCGCAGACTCGGGGCTAACGATTGCGATGATCCGGTTCGCGGAAACGATATTTCCAAAACCGATGTTAATCAATTTAATACTCAATGGTACCCCTCTTTTCCATTTTCTATTCGATATTCTGCACCTGTTCCTTCACCTTTTCAAGGATGCTTTTCATCTCGACGACGATTTTTGATAGACATTGGTCATTGCCTTTGGAGCCGATCGTGTTCACTTCGCGGTTCATTTCCTGGGTAATAAAATCAAGTTTGCGGCCAATGGTTCCTGCCTCTTTTAGCGTATCTCTGAACTGCTTGATGTGCGCGTTCATTCTGGCTAACTCTTCGCTTACATCGCTTTTATCCGCAAAAATCGCAACCTCCGTAAGTAAGCGGTCTTCGTCAACCGTATCGATCATTGCTTTTATTTTTTGCTCGAGCTTTTGACGGTAACGAGATTGGACTTCGGGCAGACGCGCTTCCAAAGTGCTCAGGCCTTCGGAGATATGCTGCATATAACGTACTAAATCCCAGGAAAGCTCCTGCCCCTCTTTGTTCCGCATTTCCATCAATTCACTGCAAGCGGTTCGCATCGTATTTAAAAACGCTTGCCGGACGGAAGGGGCTTCCCCTGTTTCTTCCTGAATGGAAACTATCTGTTCATTAAGCAAAAAATCGTTCAATGATAGCTTTTCGTCAAAAGCGTCACAAGCTTGCAGCCGTTCTGCCTCCCGGACATATTGTCGCAACAGATGCCAATCGATATGTAAACGTTTCTCTATGCCAAGGGCAGAGGGGGTTCCGGTAAACGTGACGGTGATATCCACCTTGCCTCTCTGCACCTTTTCCTTCACGATTTTACGCCCTTCTTCTTCCAGGCTGCGAAGGGCCGAAGGCAAAGAAAAAAGCACATCAAGAAAACGGTGGTTCACGCTTTTCATCTCAACGCTGATCCATCCATCTGCAAGCCTTTCCTCCGCAAATCCGTAACCGGTCATACTCGTGACCATCGTGTATCACATCCACTACTCTTATTTTAAACAATTTCAGGGCTGAGGACAAGGTGTTTCATGTAAAACTATAATTCCCTATCTATTAACAAGGAATTTTTCACTAAGAAAAAAGACCCTGCTTGGGGCCTTCTTTCATCATTATCCCAGTGGGAAGCGGATGCTGCTTCGGCTTCCCAGCACCCCTTTGCTTGCATTTCATGCCAATGCTGTCCTTCCTTCGGCATCGTTGCAGCGCTTCGCTTCCTTTTTCATGCCGAAGTCAAGGATGCTTCGGCTTCCGAGGATGTCTTTCCCCTTCTTTCATGCCAATGTCGTTCTTCCTTCGGCATATTCGTTGCCCTACGCCCCTCTCCCATGCCGAAGTCTTGGTTGTTTAAGATACCGCATTATGCATATGGCTTAAATGATCCGCCTCCCGCCCTTGGCTTTATTTTTTTCGCATACCCGACCCTGCGAGCGCGATGGTTGGAATCGCGGAAAGGCCGAGAATAAGGAGCCAGTCGTACAAGCCGAGCGCGGTTGTGTAAAAAATCGGTTGCAAAACCGGGACATAGATGACGATCAACATTAAGACGACCGACGATATGACAGCCCACAGCAAGGCTTTATTTTCAAATGGCGAACGGTGAAAAACGGAATACTCGCTGCGGCAATCAAACACATGAATAAGTTGGGCCATCACGAGTGTGGCAAAGGCGACGGTTTGCGCGTGTGTGAGTTCCGGGATCCCGGTGCCGTAGAGCGTGATGACAAAAGCGGCGAGAGAGACGAGGCCGATTAACAACCCTCGTGTCAGCACTTTCGTTCCCAGTCCGCGCGCAAAAATCCCTTCCCGCGGATGGCGCGGTTCCCGTTTCATCACATCGCTTTCCGCCCGGTCGACGCCAAGGGCCATTGCAGGCAGGCCGTCGGTGACGAGGTTGATCCAGAGAATTTGGATGGCGACGAGCGGCAGAGGCAGCCCGAGCAACAACGCGAATAACATGACGAGAATTTCGCCCACGTTTGACGCGAGCATGTAACGGATGAATTTGCGAATGTTGTCATAGATGTTTCGACCTTCTTCAATAGCTGCTTTGATGGTCGAAAATTTATCATCGCCCAGGACGAGTGCGGATGCTTCTTTAGCTACATCCGTGCCGCTTCTTCCCATCGCTACGCCGATATCGGCCGCTTTCAGCGCGGGCGCATCGTTCACCCCGTCCCCGGTCATGGCCACGACATGCCCGTTTTCTTGTACAGCTTTGACGATGCGTAGTTTGTGCTCCGGGGAAACACGAGCAAATACATAGGTTTTCCCGACAGCCGCGTGCAGCGTGGGATCGTCCATGGCGTCCAATTGCTCTCCGGTTAAAACTTCCCCGTGGGCCGGGAGCATATCCAAGTCGCTTGCAACGGCTCGTGCCGTCTCCACGTGGTCGCCGGTGATCATCACCGTTTTAATTCCTGCTTCCCGGCATTGTTTAATCGCATTTTTCACATCCGAACGGGGAGGGTCCATCATCGCCTGCAACCCGAGCAGTGTCATGTCTTTCTCCACATCGACAGCCTCGTAATTCACAGCCTCCGACAGCGGTTTTACGGCGATCGCGATCGTTCGCAAGGCTTGTTTTGCCATGCGTGAAACCGTCTTCTCCCACTCCGCCCGAAGCGCAGGCGTCAACGGTCGGTCCTCTCCATTTATTCGCGCGGTGGCGCATTTGGAAATTAATACGTCAGGCGCCCCTTTTGTAATAACGAAACGTCGGCCGTTTTGGTCTTTGACAATGACGGTCATGCGTTTTCTTGTGGAGTCAAACGGTATTTCATCAAGGCGATGAAACCGTCGCGCTGCATTTTCCGGAAACAGCCCCGCCCGGCCGGCTGCCAAAACGAGGGCCGCTTCGGTCGGTTCACCGGTAATCTCAACATCTTCGTGCTTTTGGATCGTCGAACCGCGTGTCGGTTCTTCTTTTTTTATCATCTCCGCATTGTTGCAAACGAGCCCGTACATCAGTAAATCGCTGACCTCATGACTTTTTGCAGGGGTTTCAACGTTTCGGTCGCTGTGAAAAGAAGCGTCGAGCCCCTCTCCTTCGATCGCCCATTCTTCCGACCATGTCCACAGCTTGGTAACGGTCATATCATTTTTTGTAAGCGTTCCCGTTTTATCGGAACAAATCACGGATGCACAGCCGAGCGTTTCCACGGCAGGGAGACGCCGAACAATCGCTTTGTGGCGAATCATCCGTTGAACCCCGAGGGCAAGGGCGACGGTCACAATCGCTGGGAGCCCCTCTGGAATGGCCGCGACCGCTAGGGAAACACCGGCGATAAACATTTGATACATTGGTTGCCCTTGAAGGATCCCTAAAAAGACGACGAGGGCCGTAAGTACAATCGCGCCCGCGATCAATATTTTTCCAAGTTGCGCCAGTCGGTGCTGCAAAGGGGTCATCGTCGTTTCTGTTGACTGCAACAAATGCGCAATTTTTCCCATTTCCGTTTTCATGCCTGTATCGACAACGACACCTTTGCCGCGTCCTCGGCTGACCATGGTACCGGCGAATGCCATGTTATGCCTGTCCGCAAGCGGCACCGAGTCCGAGGCGATCGGGGCAGCATCTTTTTCTGCCGGCAGGGATTCTCCCGTTAGCGATGATTCCTCGATGGCAAGTCGCGTCGTTTCCACGAGACGAATATCAGCACTGATGCGATCGCCGTTATCCAATTGAATGATGTCGCCCGGCACGACATCTGCCGATGGCAGGCTTTGCCACCTCCCGTCCCGCAACACATTGACTTCTGGTGCCGATAATTCTTTCAACGCGTGCAACGAATTCTCCGCTTTTCGTTCTTGCGCAAAGCCAAGGAGCGCGTTGACGGTGACGATCCCGATAATGACAAGCGCATCAATAAACTCCCCGAGCAACCCGGAAACAAACGTCGCCACGAGCAAGATGATAACCATAAAATCTTTGAACTGCTCAAGAAAAAGAATCGGCCATGGCGTTCGTTTTTCTTCCAGTAATTTATTCGCGCCGTGTTTTTGCAACCGGCGCGCGGCTTCTTGGTTGTTTAAGCCTGTACTGATATCGGTGCTGATTGACTTGTACAACGCATAAGGATCGGTTTGATGCCACTTCATCTTTATTACACCCCACAGCTTGGACTTCTCCTTCATCCTATTCAGCGGGTGGGGGAAACATGCTATACTGTTAGAGGTTAGAAAGGGTGAGACCATGTCTTTTGATGGGTTTGTCCTCCGCGCCGTTCTCCATGAATGGCAAGAAACGCTTGAAGGGGCACGAATCACGAAAATTAAACAACCGACCGCTACTGATTTAACTATGACCGTCCGAAAAAGCGGGCAAAACCATACGATTTTATTTTCCATCCACCCGAGTTTTGCACGTTTGCACTTTAGTCTTGCAGCAGAATCGGGGCCGGCGGAGCCGCCGTTGTTTTGCCGGATGCTGAGAAAAAATCTTGAAGGTGGGTTTATTCGCGGCATCGAACAAGACGGCCTCGAACGGATCGCCACGTTGCACATTGAAGGGACAGACGAAATCGGCGATCGGGAAAACAAACGACTTGTCATGGAACTGATGGGCAAACACAGCAACCTTTTGCTCATTGATAATGAAGACAAAATTGTGGAATGCATGAAGCACGTACCGGCCTCTATTAACCGTTATCGTACCCTTTTACCGGGGCGAGTGTACGAGACACCCCCTGACCAACAGAAAAAAAACCCGTTGGAAGCAGACGGAGACACCGTACTGCGCGCTCTCGATTTCAATCAAGGAAAGCTCGATCGGCAACTGGTGCAACAGTTTACGGGGATGTCGCCACTCTTCGCAAAAGAAATCGTCCATCGCGCCGGAATTGGGGAGAAACAACGGCTTGCAGACAGCTTTATAGAAATGATGCGCGCGATGAAAGACCTTCACCTGCAACCGACGACCGTTTATGGCGGGCCGAAGGAATTTTTTCATGTCATTGACTTAACGCATAAAAACGAAGAAAAAGAGACATATTCGAGCGCCAACGAAATGATCGTTTCGTTTTTTGAAGGCAAAGCAGAGCGCGATCGCGTGAAGCAACAAGCCTTTGACCTAGAACGCTTTATCCGCAACCAGCGTAACCGCAACGAAAAAAAGCTGGATAAGCTAAAAGAAACAGCCGAGCAGGCGGAAAAAGATTTAGAAAATCAGAAGCTCGGCGAGTTGCTCACCGCCCATATGCACACGATCCGCCCCGGGGACAGCGTTGCCGAGGTGACGGACTATTACGATGAACAAGCGCCGACAATTGAGATTGAACTCGACCCGGAAAAATCGCCGGCGGATAATGCTCAGTCGTATTTTCAACGCTACAATAAAGCGAAAAACGCTGGGAAAGCGGTGGAAAAGCAACGCCGATCCGCCCTGCGTGAAATCGATTATTTTGATAGCCTTTTGCAGCAATTGGACAGCATCGAGGCGAAAGACATCGCCGACATCCGCGAAGAACTGGAAGAAGAAGGGTATTTGAAAACAAGACAGACGAAAAAACGCAAAAAGAAACAACAGAAGCCAACGCTCGACCGTTATGAATCAAGCGAAGGCATCGAAATGTTAGTTGGTAAAAATAACAAGCAAAATGAATACTTGACGGGCCGGCTCGCGAGACGATCGGACACGTGGTTGCACACGAAGAACATCCCGGGATCCCACGTTGTCATTCGCGCGGAAACGTTTAGTGACGAAACGCTGGAAGAAGCCGCCGGTATCGCCGCCTATTATTCAAAAGCGCGGGAATCCGGATCCGTGCCGGTCGACTATACGCTCATTCGTCATGTTAAAAAGCCAAACGGCGCGAAGCCCGGCTTTGTCACCTACGATGAACAGAAAACGGTATTCGTCACCCCGGATGCGCAGACGGTGCGGAAGTTACGGAAATAAAGGGAGGTCGTCGAGGGGGTATTCGGTTTCATGATCACGACACGGTTGACGTTTTTAGTCCGTACCTTTACGATTCGGTAGCCATGACCGGTTCATGGCTACCAGAATCTCCATTCCTCAGGTGTCGGGACTCATGAACGCTCCATCTGGAATGGGGCTCATATTCCAAAGCGCCTGCTCTAAATCGCTTCGTCGATCGCCCGAGCTCTCCCCGAAGCTTACGCTCTAGCTACACGCCACCAATGAATATGTCGAAATCAAATCCTAGCCAACCCATCATTTATCTGATAATCTATGCACTGTATATATTTTGATTTTTTCAAATTAAAGGCAGAAAGAAGGGGTACAATGAAGCTTATCCTGAAATTGTTGACGGGAATCGTGGCCGGCATTGTAATCGGTTTCATTGTTAATGAAACGGTTATGGAATATATCATGACGTTCCAGCTGATCTTCGGCCAATTCCTGGAGTATGTAGTGCCGTTTATCATTTTATTTTTTATCACGAGCGGCGTAAGTCAAATGGGGAAAGATGGTGGCAAGCTTCTCGGTTCAGCAGCCGGGATTTCATACGGATCGACCGTGATTGCAGGGGTGTTAGCCTTTGTCGTAGCAGCATTAATCCTTCCCTTATTCATCAGCGGCGATGCCTCGGCCATCGATGAGGGCAATGGCTTTTCTTCCCTCCTGGAATTTGAAATCCCGCCCGCGCTGGATATCATGACTGCCCTTTTTACTGCATTTATTTTCGGGATTGGGATAGCGAGAACGAACGCGACAACATTAAAAACATTTTTCGATGAAGGAAGAAATATCATCGTCAAGCTTCTTTGGACGATTGTCATTCCTCTTTTACCTTTTTACATCGCGAGTATTTTCGCTGAGTTGTCGGCTGAGGGGACCGTTTGGGAAACACTTGCTTCGTTCGGGCTTGTGCTCCTGCTTGCATTGGCTACGCATTGGCTGTACTTGATCGGGTTATTTTCCGTTACAGGCGGCATGACGAAGCGAAATCCGTTGGCTTTATTAAAAACAATGCTGCCCGCTTATTTCACGGGAATCGGAACGATGTCCAGCGCGGCAACAATTCCGGTGACAACAGAACAAGCGAAAAAAAATAATGTCGACGACGGCGTTGCCGAGTCCGTTGTTCCGTTAGGCGCGAACATTCACCTCGCGGGCAGTACCATGACGATCACGATCGCCACCATGGCAGTGATGATGCTGTTTGGCGATTTGGCCTCCCCTACATTCGGAGAAATCTTTCCGTTTATTCTCGCGCTCGGCGTCATCATGATTGCAGCTCCGGGTGTGCCCGGCGGAGCGATCATCGCCGCATCCGGACTTCTGACATCGATGCTTGGCTTTAATGAAGCAGCAGTCGGAGTCATGATCGCGCTTTATATGGCCCAAGACAGTTTGGGAACCGGTTGTAACGTCACCGGCGACGGGGCTATTTCACTGATTATTAATCGCTTTATTTCAAAAAAAAAGTAAAAAATACCGATCATGGCGAAGGTCTTTAACAAGGCTTTCGCTTTTTCATTGAAGGAAATCTCGATTTGTGAGGTCGTTTATCATCCAGCTCTTTTCATCGATTGGCTTGTGTGACCCCTCCCCACGTTTCAGGATCTCTCTGCCAAGCCCGAAGCACGTTTCGATCTTCTTCAGCAATCACTCCGTTATGAATGGAGGCTGTAATTAAAGCGTTGAAATCCGTGATCGTCTCCAGGCATAGGTCAGCCTCTGCGAAGTTTCGTTCGCCGATGGTGAGCCCATAGGAAAAGATCGCGACAATGCCTAAAACCTCTACACCTGCTGCTTCAAGCGCTTTGGCAGCTTCAATAGCGCTTCCTCCCGTGGAGATCAGATCTTCGACGACGACCGCTTTTTGTCCGACGCTCGCAGACCCCTCAATTTGATTTTGTTTCCCGTGTCCCTTTGCTTTCCCGCGCACGTACACCATCGGCAATTCCAAACGATCCGCCACAAGTGTCGCGTGAGGAATTCCCGCTGTAGCGGTGCCGGCGATGATATCCGCCTCCGAATAGTGCCTACGAATTTCATCGCTATATGCCTCGGCGATTTTCGTCCGCAACCCGGGAAATGACAGCGTTAAACGGTTATCACAATAAATAGGTGCTTTCAGCCCGGAGGACCAGGTGAATGGCTCGTTGGGCTGCAACGAAACCGCACCAATACTGAGCAGTTCGCTTGCCAGTTCTATTTGTCTATCCATGGCGATTCTCCCATCCATTCTTTATATATTTTTCCATAATTTCCCACAGGATAATTGCTCGCTGTTATGCCGCGCCCGACGACGATGGCATTGCTGCCGGCAGCGCGAGCCTGTGCCGGCGTTGCCGCCCGTTTTTGGTCATGGGTAGCCGAACCGGCCATGCGAATGCCCGGGGTTACCGTATACACGGCCTCCCCGAAGCGTTTGCGCAAGCCTTCGACTTCTTGTACGGAACAGACAACACCGTCAAGTCCTGCTTGCAAAGCCAAGTCCGTAAAATGAAACACCCCATCTCCGAGGTCACCTTCCATCAACTGTTCCTCCTTCCATTGGCGTTGAGATGTGCTCGTCAGCGCAGTCACCGCTACGCATTTCGGCGGCTCCTTTCCCGACGGCGTGCCTTTCAGCAATCCTTCTTTTGCCGCTGCCATCATCGTTTTTCCGCCGGAGGCATGAAGGGTAACGAGATCAACCTCTAATCTTGCGAGGGTGCGCATCGTTCGTTCCACGGTTTTTGGGATATCATGGCATTTCAGATCGAGAAAAACCGCATGCCCTCGCTCTTTTAATGTTTGAATAACAGCCGGTCCGTTCCCGTAAAACAACTCCATGCCTACTTTCACCGCCGGTCGTTTTTCCTCAAACTGATCGAGGAAATCCATGGCTTCCTTCTGCGTTTCCATATCCAAGGCAATATACAACGGTTTCATATGTTTACTCCCTGCTGGCGCAAGTCGCCGACAGACTCCATGGCCAAATAATCCAGCCAGCTCGGCAATTCCCGAATGATCGTCGGGCAAACGAAAGGGTTGGTAAAATTGGCGGTTCCGATCGCGACCGCGTCGGCCCCGGCAAACAAAAATTCGATCACATCTTCTGCCGATTGGATGCCACCCATGCCGATGATCGGGAGGTTTGTTACTTGTCGGACGTCATGAATCATGCGAAGCGCCACCGGTTTTACCGCCGGGCCGGAAAGGCCGCCCTTTTCGTTCGCGAGAATTGGCTTTCCCGTGTGGGCATCGATGCGCATGCCTAAAAGCGTGTTGATCAAGGACAAACCATCCGCACCCGCTGCTTCCACGGCGAGAGCGAGAGCAATAGCATTGACATCGGTAACATTCGGAGACAACTTCACGTACACCGGTTTTGTGCTTACTTGCTTCACCGCTGCTGTTAGCGCTGCCGCCGCGTCGGGATCCGTTCCGAATTGAATGCCTCCTTCTTTTACGTTCGGGCAAGAGATGTTTAATTCAAACGCGCCAACATTCGGCGCATCGGTCAATGTTTGTACGACCTCCACGTACTCTTCGGGCGTTGAACCGGAGACGTTGGCAAGGACAGGCACATCATAGCCAGCCAAAAAGGGGAGTTCTTCGTCTCGCACCGCTTGCGCCCCCGGGTTTTGCAAGCCGATCGCATTCAGCATGCCGGAAGATGTTTCGGCTACCCGCGGCGTTGGATTCCCGAAGCGCGCTTCTCCGGTCGTCCCTTTGATCGCAACGGCTCCTAGCTCGCTCAGATCAAACAATTCCGCGTATTCCCGTCCGAAGGCAAAACAACCGGAAGCGGGCATAACCGGATTCTTCATCGTTAAACCGGGCAATGTCACTTGCAAACGAGGTTCCTTCTCCATCATAGCACCACCTCCTTAAAGGCAAACACCGGTCCTTCACGGCAAATTTTTCGATAAGACGAACCATCGCCTGTTTCGCATACGCAGGCAAAACAAGCGCCAATGCCGCAGCCCATACGCTCTTCGAGCGATACATAGCCGTTCGTTTTCGGATGTGCCGCGTGCGTTTCAATCGCGCGCAACATCCCGCGCGGCCCGCAGGAAAACAGCCAATCGGGCGGGGATGGTCGTTCATTCAACGCATCGACCACTGTTCCGGGATGCCCGTTACTGCCGTCATCGGTCATGACGCGCACGTCACAGCCCGGAAGCTCGTGAAACTCCCTCTCATAAAAAATGGCCGCGGCTGTTTGAAATCCGAGGATGACCGAAACGGTCACGCCTCGTTTCACCAATTCACAAGCAGCATAGTAAAGTGGAGGTACGCCGACACCGCCGCCGATTAATAACACATCTTCACCGACCTGCGGCTTCTCAACCGGAAATCCCTGCTCCCCGAGCGGACCGAGCATTTCCAACTGATCCCCTGCACGGGATCGGGCAAGCCGCCCGGTTCCCACGCCCATCTCTTTATAAACAATCGTGCATGTGCCCACATCCTGATCAACGGCAGCAATGCTGATCGGGCGGCGCAACACGAGATCATCTCCCGGTACGGCGACGTGCAAAAAGGTACCTGGTTGATCGATGGCGTCCACGAGCGGTCCGGATAACGTCAATTCATGTGTTTTTGCAGCAATTGTTTTATTTTCCACAACCATCATCTGCTCGTTTTTCATGCCTGCACCTTCTTTTTTCCGGAAACGCCCTGTAACGCCGGCACCGGTTCGGCAGCAAACGACATCATTTCCAAGACGTGCAACAGTGCAAAAGCCGTATCCATGGACGTTAAGCAGACGATTTCATGTTCCACTGCTTCCCTGCGAATGCGGAAGCCGTCACGAGCCGGTTGTTTGCCTTTCGTTAACGTATTGATGACGAGTTGGGCGCCGCCGGAACGGATACGCTCGACGATGTTCGGAGAGCCGTCCCCGATTTTATGGACGCTTTCCGCATGAATGCCTCGCTCATTAAAATAGGCAGCCGTCCCGGCCGTTGCCATGACCTGAAACCCGAGACGTTCATAGCGTGCGGCAAGTTTTATCGCTTCTTCCTTATCTTTATCGGCGATCGTGAATAACACTTGCCCTTCGCGGGGAATGTTCATGCCGGAAGCGACCAACCCTTTATACAATGCTTTTTCCAGCGTTAAGTCCCGGCCGAGCACTTCACCGGTGGATTTCATCTCCGGTCCGAGATGAATATCGACACGGCGGAGTTTCGTAAAAGAAAACACTGGCGCTTTCACGGCCACCCGGTCCGGTTCAGGCTGGATGCGTGCACGATAGCCCAATTCCGGCAATGTTTGGCCCAAAATCACGTGCGTCGCGATCTGTGCCATCGGCACCCCCGTCATTTTGCTTAAAAATGGCACCGTTCGGCTTGCGCGTGGATTCACTTCAATGACGAACACGTCATTTTCATAGAGGACAAATTGAATATTTAAAAGTCCGATGATGTTTAACCCTTTGGCAAGTTTCTCGGTTTGGTCGATGACTTTTGCCTTCACTTGTTCCGAGAGGGTTTGCGGCGGATACACGGCGATCGAGTCGCCGGAATGGACACCCGCCCGTTCAATATGTTCCATCATCCCCGGGATAAAGACGTTTTCCCCATCGGAGATCGCGTCCACTTCAATTTCTTTTCCGAAAAAGTAGCGGTCAATCAACACCGGATGTTCCGCGTGGACATGAACAGCTTCCGCCATGTAGTGCTTGAGTTCTTCTTCATTCGCAACGATTTCCATCGCCCGCCCGCCGAGTACATAAGAGGGGCGAACGAGGACCGGATATCCGAGGGTCGCCGCGGCATCAACCGCCCCTTCCACCGATGAAGCTGTTTTACCCGGAGGCATCGGGATGTCCAGTTGCTTCAGTGCCTGTTCAAACTTGTCCCGGTCTTCGGCGCGATCCATGTCTTCCAGAGAGGTGCCGAGCATGGGCACGCCCGCTTCCGCCAATGGTTCGGCAAGGTTGATTGCTGTTTGTCCGCCGAATTGCACAACCACCCCTTCCGGTCGCTCGATATCCACGACATTCAACACTTCTTCCACCGTGAGCGGTTCAAAATACAACTTATCGGAAATCGTGAAATCGGTCGAAACGGTTTCGGGGTTATTGTTCATAATAATCGACTCGTATCCGGCTTCCTGGATCGCCCACACCGTATGAACGGTGGCATAGTCAAATTCCACTCCTTGCCCGATGCGAATCGGTCCGGAGCCGAGGACGAGGACCGACGGTTTGGCACTTGGCTTTGATTCGTTTTCTTCTTCATAAGTGCTGTAAAAATAAGGCATTTGCGTCTCGTCTTCAGAGGTAAATGTGTCAACCATTTTAAACGCTGGTTTAATCCCTTTTTCTTTTCTGAAGTGGCGGATTTCTGCTTCGCTCACGTCCCACAACTTCGCGATTTGTTCGTCGGAAAAACCGCTGCTTTTCGCTTCTTCCAGTGTTGCTTGCTGCCATTTATGCTCCGTGAGTTGCTGATGTAAGTGCACGAGTGTTGCCATATGGAAAAGAAAAAAGCGGTCGATGGCGGTTAACGCGTGGATGTCTTCGACACTGTATCCCCGGCGAAAGCCTTCCCCTAGTGCATATAGCCGTTCATCATCAGCGACTTTCAACTTATGTGTCAGATCTTCATCGCTCAGTTTTCGAAAATCGTCGACGAGCAGGTGATTTTCTTTCGTATCGAGGGAGCGTATGCCTTTTAAGAGCGACTCTCCAAAGGTGCGACCAATGGCCATGACTTCACCGGTCGCTTTCATTTGCGTCCCGAGCTTGCGATTGGCGGACGCGAACTTGTCAAACGGCCAGCGCGGAATTTTCGTGACGATGTAATCGAGGCTAGGTTCAACATTGGATCGCAATTCTTCCAAATGATAGCCGACGGCGATTTTTGCCGCTACTTTCGCGATCGGATAGCCGGTCGCTTTGGACGCAAGTGCCGACGAACGGCTCACGCGAGGATTCACTTCGATGACATAGTAATCATCGCGATCAGGAGCCTGGGCAAACTGAACGTTACAGCCACCTTCAATGCCAAGAGCGCGAACGATCGTCAGCGACGCATCCCGAAGCCGTTGATGATCACCGTCTTTTAACGTTTGGCTCGGCGCGACAACGATCGAGTCGCCTGTGTGGATACCGACAGGGTCGATATTTTCCATGTCACAAACAATGATCGCGTCGTCATTGGCATCGCGTACTACTTCGTACTCCATTTCTTTCATGCCGGCAATGCTTTTTTCAACGAGACATTGGTGCACGGGGCTGTTCGCCAATCCGGTTTCCAGGATGTCGCGAAATTGTTCCCACGTATCGACGAGCCCACCGCCTGTGCCCCCAAGTGTGTAAGCAGGCCGTACGATCACGGGCAAGCCGATTGTTTTCAAAAATGCTTCGCCTTCCTCGAGCGTATGAACGATATCACTCGCGGGAACGGGTTGACCGAGCGTATACATTAAGGAGCGGAAAGCGTCCCGATCTTCCGCTTCGCGTATGGCTTCCAAATCCGTGCCGAGCAATTCGACGCCGAATTGATTCAACACGCCTTCGGTATGCAGGTCCATCGCCAAATTCAATCCTGTTTGCCCACCCATGGTGGCGATCAGGCCGTCCGGTCGCTCCTGGCGAATGATGCGGGTCACAAATTCAAACGTCAATGGTTCAATATAAACGCTGTCTGCCATAGTCGTATCCGTCATAATCGTCGCCGGGTTTGAATTGATGAGTACCGTTTCATACCCTTCTTCTTTTAATGCCTGGCATGCCTGAGTGCCGGAGTAATCGAATTCAGCCGCTTGGCCGATGATGATCGGACCGGACCCGAGCACGAGCACTTTTTTAATATCGCTGCGTTTTGGCATGGATGTCATCTCCTTTATGGGTTGACGCGTGTTGCAATCATTAGTCAACGTTCGTCGTTTATGGCCAATGGCCGTTTCCGTAGACCAACGTCCGTTCCGTTACAATGCCCCTCTTAATGCAAAACCGTTCGATTTTGAACGTTCAAATGCGCGTTTTAAGATCGCCATCCGTATATATACACCATTTTCCACTTGTTTAAAAATCCGCGAGCGCGGCGCTTCCACGAGGGAGGAGGCAATTTCCACTCCGCGGTTGAACGGCCCCGGATGCATGATGATCGCCCCCGATTTCATCTTTTTTTCCCGTTTTTCCGTGAGGCCGAATTGTTCATGATAAGATTCGGCACTTTGGCGCTCTGTCTCTTCTTCATGGCGTTCCTCTTGCACACGCAGTAACATAACAACATCGGCTTCTTTCATGGCTGTGTCGACAGAAACTTGCGGGCAACCCGAGAGGGAGGGATCCATCCAATCGTCGGGGCCGGCCAGTTGGACGTTCGCTCCCAGTCGTTTGAGTGTGCCGATATTGGAGCGGGCGACCCGGCTATGGCGGATATCGCCAATCATTGCCACGTTCACTCCGGAGAATGTAGAAAACGCCTCTTTGATCGTCAATAAGTCGAGCAAGCATTGCGACGGATGCTCCCCATTTCCGTCACCGGCATTGATCACCGGGATGGAGAGCCCGCCAAGCTGTTCGTAAAATTTCTTCTCCCAATGCCTGACCACGACTGCGGAGGCTCCGATCGCTTGAAGCGTGCGAACGGTATCGTACAGAGATTCCCCTTTTTGCACACTGGAGGTCTTGGCGTCGATATCAAGAACGTGACATCCAAGGCGCTTTTGTGCTACTTCAAAAGACAATTTCGTCCGAGTGCTCGGTTCGTAAAAAAGATTGGCCACGTAAGGACGCTCGGGAATTGTCCACGTTTCCCCTCCCTTAAAAGCGACTGCGTCTCGCAGCAACGCGTGAATGGATCCAACGGATAACGCTTCAACGGTCGTGAAATTAGAGATTTGCTGAGTCATCTCGGCCCACCTCCGCTGTTTTATTTTCTTCCTCAAGACTTGAAAACATTTTCCCGTTTCCATATCCCAGCGATTTATTTGGCAAAATGGCATGGAGGATCATGCCGATGATTGTCGCCAAGGCCATCGCGGGGATTTCCAAATACTCGGTGATTGGGATAAACGCGCCGCCGATGCCGATGACGAGGATGGTCGCGGCGATCACGAGGTTACGGTTCTCGCCGAGGTCAATTTCGTTTTCAATGAGCAAACGCAGGCCGGCTGACGCGATAATGCCAAACAAGAGAATGGAGACCCCGCCCATGACCGCTTCCGGGATGCTGGCGATCAAGGCTTCGATTTTGCCTGAAAATCCGAACAGAATCGCGAGCACTGCCGCACCGCCGATGACGAAGACGCTGAAAATCTTTGTGATTGCAAGCACCCCGATGTTTTCTCCGTACGTCGTATTCGGAGGTCCGCCGACGAGGGAGGCGATAATGGAAGCCAACCCATCGCCGAGCAAGGACCGGTGTAATCCCGGGTTGCGTAAAAAGTTTCTCCCGACAATGTTGCTTAATACCATTTGGTCGCCTATATGTTCGGCCATGGTCACGAGGGCAATCGGCGCCATGATGATGATCACCGTCCACGACCAAGATGGCGTTACCGTTACGAACGGAATCGCGAAGTCGGGGATATGAAGCCACGGGGCGGCAGCCACAGCGGACAGATCAACGATACCCGCCATGTACGCGAGGATATAGCCCCCGACGAGCCCTGTTAAAATGGGAATGACTCTCAGAAACCCTTTGAAAAATACCGAGGTCACGATCGTGATCGCGAGCGTAGCAAGGGCAACACTCAAATGGCGGAGACTATCCACGTACGCGCCAGTCTCTTCATCGAAATTCATGGCCATGTCAATCGCTGTAGATGCAAGCCCCAACCCGATCACCATAATGACCGGACCGACGACAACCGGAGGCAAAAGGCGCATCAGCCACCCGACACCAAACATGCGGATAAGAACGGCAGTAAGGCCATAAACAACTCCGGCGGTAAACGTACCGAGCATCACGGCTGCCGCGCCTCCGAAGGACATGGCGGCGATTAACGGAAAAATAAAAGCAAACGAAGAGCCGATATAGGCCGGTATTTGCCCGCGGGTGACGAGCAAATAGGCAAGGGTGCCCAACCCGCTCGAGACCAATGCAATGGACGGACTTAATCCTGTGAGGATCGGCACGAGAATCGTTGCCCCGAACATTGCGAACAAATGCTGTAAACTGAGAAGGATCCATTGATGCCAAGCGGGTCTGTCATGTACGTCGAGTACCGGATTTCTGTTTGTCATGCTGGTTGGCCTCCAATCTAGAAGTGAGAGGTGGGAGGTGGGAAATGGGAAGACCCTCAGAACCTCTATAAAAAAACCTCTTTGCCCGTGGCAAAGAGGAAGGTGGCATTTGCAGCAGTAGTGTGGGATCCCCCACACTACTGCTATCCATGCCGAATTCCTCTTATCAGCCTCACGGGACCGTTTTAAAGAGGGTGATTCAATTGTTTTGGACGATGCTTACTTTGTCGATGTCATCTGTCTGAGAAAGGTGAACGCGGATCAATTCGGACCGGGACGTCGGGACGTTTTTACCGACATAATCCGGCCGGATCGGCAGCTCGCGATGGCCGCGGTCGACGAGAACAGCGAGTTGAATTTGGTTCGGCCGTCCTTTATCCATTAACGCGTCCATGGCCGCGCGCACGGTACGACCCGTATAAAGGACGTCATCGACGAGGATGACTTTTTTTCCTTCAAGGGATGTGGGCAATTCCAGGTCATGAATTTTGGGATCGGATTGTTTTTGTTCAAGGTCATCGCGGTAAAGCGTGATATCGATGCTGCCGACCGGCAAGGCAACGCCTTCGATTCGCTTGATATTAGCTGCCAACTGCTCGGCCAGCGGATACCCGCGTGTGCGAATGCCAAGCAAGATGCAATCGTCCATCCCTTTGTTTTTTTCCATCATTTCATGTGAAATCCGTGTTAATGTTCGGCGAATCGCCTCTTCATCCAATAACGTTTGTTTTTTTGCCGTCATTTGCAAGCCTCCATGAAAAAACCCCTCTGTCCACGTGGGGATCAGAGGGGTCCAGTCTTAATTGCAGACAGTGCCAATGGCGTCCCGGCACTCGACCTATTCCTTCTCAGCCTCACGGGACTGTGTTAAAGGGATTATTTAATTATAGCTATTATTACAGAAAAAAAGTAAGGTGTCAATATAAATTGAAAAATAAATATCGTTTATATATGGCCGCCATGGATCATCCATGGGAGGATTAGCGCCTAGTGGGCTGTCTCAGAAATTCTTTCTCTCTTTGTTCGCCATACTCACAATTTCTCCCGATGATACGCATAATCAGACAAACATTTTCTTTGATTTCATCAATCATACAAGGTGACCGATGCAAAAGCGTTATCGGCTCCTTTGACCGGTGCAGCCCCTGCTGAGACGGACGATTTTTACGATATCGTCCCTCTAAAGGGTGGTTTCTCAATCTGAGGGGGACGGCATTCGCATTATCGCACCTCATAAAGGTGGCATGTCACTCTGCGATCAACCAAGGGAAAGAACTTCTGAAACACGCTACTAGCGTCCCTATGAAACGCTCATGATGCCTGAAAATGGATGAAGCGAGCCTTTACGGTCGCCGTGAAACGCTTATGATGCCGAAAATGGATGACCGAGAGCCGGCGCAGTCGTCATGACTCACTCATAGAGCCTATAAGCCACTTCAATCCGTTCGCCGAATGTTCTCCATCAATTGCACCATGTCGCTCGGGAGCGGCGCGTGAAAGGTACACGTTTCGCCATTGCGCGGATGGACCAACGTGAGGCTTTCTGCATGAAGCGCTTGGCCAGATATCAGCATCGCTTTCCTTTTCCCATATTTTGGATCGGAAACGACCGGATAGCCAATGTAGTTCATGTGCACTCGTATTTGATGGGTACGACCGGTTTCCAAACGGCACTGGACGCTCGTATAATTCGAAAACCTTTCCAGTACACGAAAATGCGTGATGGCTTCCTTGGCATGCACATCGGTAACGGTCATTTTTTGACGGTCACGCGGGTCTCTTCCAACAGGGGCATCGATCGTCCCCTCCTCATGAGCTACATTCCCGTGCACGAGCGCTCGATACTCCCTGGATAAAGCTCGTGTTTGCAATTGTTCTACGAGACGGGTGTGCGCGTGATTCGTTTTCGCCACCACCATCACACCGCTCGTATCTTTGTCTATGCGATGGACGATCCCCGGTCGCAGTTCTCCATTTATGTCCGACAATGCATCCGTGTAATGAAGAAGCGCGTGAACGAGCGTTCCGCCTGTAAAATGGCCGGGAGCCGGATGGACGACCATCCCCCGCGCTTTGTTCACGATGAGCAAATCATCATCTTCGTAACGAACGTCGAGAGGAATCGCCTCGGGGCGAATACCCAACGGCTCTTCAACGGGAGGATTCACGTCGATGCTGTCTCCTGCTTGCAATTTATAATTGCTTTTCACCCGTTCGCCTCCCACCAACACGTGACCGTCGTCGATCCATTGTTGAATCGCTGTTCTTGATGCTTCCATTGCTTTCGCTAGCCATTTGTCAATGCGTTCATTTTTGTTCTCTTTTGGCACGAGCCAAGTTTTAGGATTCATTGGCCTTTTTCTCCTTTTTTTCCCTACGCTCATCGACAAACAATTTTCCGATGAGCAAAATAACCCCGATGGTCAGCGCGCTATCGGCAACGTTAAAAATCGGAAAGCTGTAGGTGCCGATATACACATCGACAAAATCGATCACTTCCCCGTGCAAAACACGGTCAATGAAGTTGCCGATCGTACCGCCGAGCAATATGCCGAGGGGCATGCCGATCCAAAGGCTCGTCCGCCCCATTGTTTGCATAAAATAGACAACCCCAACGGTGACGATAATCGTCACAATAAAAAACAGCCACATTTGCCCTTGCAAGATGCCAAAAGCTGCGCCGGCGTTTCGATGGGACGTAATATGTAAAACGTTTTCGATAATCGGGACCGAATCGCCAATCTCCATATAGGTTGCGGTGAGCCACTTCGTGAATTGATCAGCGATAATAATGACCAGTGCCAGCAAATAGTAAATAAAAATCAATCGGGTTTTCCCCCTCTTTGTTCTAATGCCTATGGGAAAAGAAAAGGCGGTGGATTACCGCCGCCAGTTCTCCTCTTCCTCCATCAGAGCGTCGTATGCTTCGTTACGGTAAATACCTATCTGATCGCTCCCTGTATATCCTTCGATACCGGTCGAAAGAAAACGCTCCATATCCTCTGTATAACCGGGGGCTTCTTCGACCCAAAAATCCGTCGTTGCCGTTTCCCGATATCCTTCGTCTTCGGTCGTGTTCATGAGCGCTTCCCACATATCCATGCCATCAAGGGCAGCGTCCCCGTTCACTCCATAGTCGGGATTAGCTGAAGGACTTGCTTCATTCGACGGCGGGTCGACGAAGAAATGGGCTTCGCTGATGACACCTTCCATTTTTTCGCCCCCGGTGCGCGCTATTGGGTGGGCCCGCAAACGCTCGGCGGGAATCTCTACACCCGTTTTTTCGCAGATACCATAGGTGCCGTTTTGTACTTTCTCAAGGGCATGTACGATTTCCGCATATTCGTGATTGCGATGGCGGCGCAACGCTTTGTCTTTGCTTGCCTCGTAAAAAATATCGGCAGCGTCGGCCGGATGGTTGTCGTAGACAGACAATTCATTGTCCCGGCTATCCTGGTTTTTAATCGTTTCCTGTTCATCCAATTCGGTTTTTCGCTCGAAAAGCCATTGAATGGCTGCTTTTTTATCGGTCACCGCGAGCACTCCCCTTCCTTTTCACCCGCCTTTTTAGCTTCTGATGAAAAGAAGAGGATTACCCGCACGGATCATTGGTTACACTTCCAAATCCGCCGGATCATACGTGGCGACAACGTCGGCACAACGTTTGCACACGTCAGGGTGTTCGTGATTCGCACCGACATCTTCTTTTACGTGCCAACAACGTGCACACGTGCTCCCCTTTGCTTCTTCCACGTAAACGGCAGCCGTTTGCCCTCCCGGTACATCATTACTTTTGCTCAGTTCCACTTGGGAAACGATAAACAATTTCTCCGGATTCTCTTGATTCGAAAGAAGTTCATAAGCAGCTTCCGGAACGGAAATCGTCACTTTCGCTTCCAGTGATTTGCCGATCTCTCCCGTTTCACGGGCTGTTTCCAGCGCTTTTAGCACATCATCGCGCACGGCGAGCAACGTCTCCCAACGATCGTTCAACGCGTCACGATCATTAGCAACGGTCGGCTCCGGCATTTCCGCCAGTTGCACGAAATCAGTTTCCACCGTGCCCGGGATGTGCTCCCACGTTTCTTCGGCCGTATGCGGCGTGATCGGCGCGATCAATTTCGTAAGCGCGATCACGGTGTCGTGGATGACCGTCTGCAAAGAACGACGACGAGGGTCATCGGCATGATCGCAATACAAGCGATCTTTGGCGACGTCCATATAAAACGCACTTAATTCAACGGCACAAAAATGATGAATGGCTTGATAGGCGTTGCTGAACACGTAATTGCGATAGCCTTCTTGTGCGCGTTCAATCACATCATTTAGTCTTTCCCGCATGTAGCGGTCCATGTCTTCTAATTCATGGTCGGGGACACGATGGACGGCCGGGTCAAAATCATGCAAGTTGCCGAGCAAAAACCGAAGCGTGTTTCGGACTTTCCGGTAGTTTTCCGATACCTGTTTTAAAATGTCATCCGAAAGCCGCACATCAGCCTGAAAATCCACCGATCCGACCCAGAGCCGTAAAATGTCGGCGCCCAGTTGCTTCATAACATTGGCCGGATCAATCACATTCCCCAAGGATTTAGACATTTTTTGCCCTTGGCCATCCATCGTAAATCCGTGGCTGAGCACTTGTTTATACGGCGCTTTACCGGTCATGGCAACAGCAGTCGTAAGGGAAGAATTAAACCAACCGCGATATTGGTCCGATCCTTCCAAATAAAGGTCAGCCGGGCGCTGTGCATCCTCGCGCTCCATGAGCACCCCTTCATGCGTAGAGCCGGAGTCGAACCAAACGTCCATAATGTCCATTTCGCGTGTAAACATGCCGTCCGGGCTATGTGCGGACGTGTAGCCATCCGGCAACAAATCCTTTGTCTCCCATTCAAACCAAATGTTGGAACCGTGTTCTCTAAACAATTGGGCGACATGATCAATCGTATCATCATCAACGATCGCCGTCCCATCTTCCCCGTAAAAGACCGGAATCGGCACGCCCCAGGAACGCTGCCTGGAAATACACCAGTCGCCGCGGTCGCGAACCATGTTATAAAGCCTTGTTTCGCCCCATTTCGGCTGCCATTTGACGCGGCCGATCGCGTCTAACAACGCTTCTCTAATATTATCCACGGATACGAACCATTGCTCCGTGGCACGATGAATGACAGGCTTCTTCGTACGCCAGTCGTGAGGATACGAGTGGGTGATGAACGTCAGCTTTAGCAAAGCGCCGACTTCTTCAAGTTTTTCCGTAATTTGTTTGTTTGCCTTATCATAAAACACGCCTTCGAAGCCGGGGGCTTCATCCGTAAATACCCCTTTATCATTGACCGGAGAAAGAGCTTCAAGCCCGTATTCCCTTCCGATAAAAAAGTCTTCTTCCCCGTGACCGGGTGCGGTATGGACAGCACCGGTTCCCGCGTCCAGCGTGACGTGTTCACCAGTCATCACGAGGGAGTCCCGCTCGTAAAAAGGATGGTTGGCAACGACCTTTTCAAGCGCTTCGCCTTTCACCGTTTGTACAATCTCCGCGTCTTCTTGCCATTCCAGCTCTTCAAGCACCGCTTCATACAATTTACTGGCAACGACGTAGCGTTTGCTTTCGTGGGTGAACACACAATAGTCGTAATCGGGGTGAACAGAAATGCCCAAATTCCCCGGAATCGTCCAAGGCGTTGTCGTCCAGATGATTATTTTATCCCCTTCATCCAGGATTCCTTTCCCATCCGTAACCGAAAAACTGACATAAATAGATGGGGAACGCTTGTCATGGTATTCAATTTCCGCTTCGGCGAGCGCGGATTCAGACGACGGCGACCAATACACCGGCCGTTTCCCTTGGTAAACGTGACCTTGCTTCGCCATTTCTCCGAACACGCGAATCTGGTTCGCTTCAAAGTCCGGGGTCATCGTCACATAAGGATTTTCCCAATCGGCAATCATGCCGAGCCGTTTAAACTGGTCCCGTTGCTTCTCCAACTGCTCCCAGGCGTAAGCTTCACACGCCTTGCGAAATTCGGCAACCGACATTTTTTTGCGGTCGATTTTTTTATTTTTCGTGAGCGCTGTTTCCACCGGCAGGCCATGCGTATCCCACCCGGGAATATAAGGGGCGTTAAATCCATCCATGGATCGGTGTCTGACAATGATATCTTTTAAAATCCGATTGAGCGCGTGACCGACGTGAATGTTGCCATTCGCGTAAATTGGCCCGTCATGCAAGACGAAAAGCGGTTTATCGGCATTTTTTTCAACCAACTGTTGATATAAACCCTCTTCTTCCCACCTCTCCTGACGTTCCGGCTCTTGGCTCGGGAGTTTTCCCCTCATCGGGAAATCGGTTTTCGGCATTAAAAGAGTTTGCTTGTAATTCATTTATTTTTCCTCCATTCGGTTATATGTACATAAAAAACCCCGCCCTGCGTAGGGACGAGGTTTACCCGCGGTACCACCCTGATAGCTGCATAAAAATGCAACGCCGCTCGGATCAAGTAACGTTTGATGGACGCCGGCGCCTACTCTGAAATAGCCGTTTCGGACCGGTGCTCGAGGGTGATCTTCATGAAGGGGGCTGACCAGGCTCTCACCATCCCCGGTTCGCTTACCAACGGATTCCTTCACTACTGTCCCTGTCATTGCGACGCACAGGAAGTGCTAGTGTCGGCATTACCACAGGACGTGGTGCTCTTTGCCGGCCGACGCACAGGAAGTGCTAGTGCCAGCATTACCACAGGACGTGACGGTTTTAGCCGACTTCCTTATCGATGATTTTCAAAAATTATATGGGAAATAACCGTTTTCGTCAAGTTAGCGGCTTTTACGTTTCTTCGGACGTTTGCCGGGCGTTCTCTGTCTCTCTTTCTTCTTGTTCTTCTTCGATGGTATCGGCAAGGTTGTCCCATTCCTCATCGTTGAGCATTTCCAACTGGGATTCAATCAGCATTTTAAAACGCATGCGATAAACCGACGCCTGCTTTTTCAGTTCTTCGGTTTCCAAAGCGATCTTGCGAGATTTGGCGAGCGCATCATTAATGATTCGGTCGGCGTTTTTTTCCGATTCCCGAATAATAAGCTGCGACTCCTTATTCGCGTTGCGTTTGATATCTTCGGCCGATTCTTGGGCAACATATATCGATTTATTCAATGTTTCTTCCATGTTGGAAAAATGATTCAGGCGATCCTCCAATTCATTCACTTTTTCAAACAATTCATTCTTTTGCCGAATCGTACTCTCATAATCTTTAATCACTTGGTCGAGAAATTCATTGACTTCATCTTCATCGTAACCGCGAAACGCTTTTGTAAATTGCTTATTATGAATATCAACCGGGGTTAGCGACATGGCCAGCCACCTCCAACTATGATTTTCCTAATCTTTTTTCCGCCCAAATACGATGCGAAGACGTCCCTTACGGGAACGATTTTCTACGGCGATCAGTGTGCTTCTCCCTTTGCCGCGGACAGAGATGACATCTCCTTCTTCCACGAACGTTGCTGGGTGATCGGTCGTTTTCCAATTCAATTTCACGCGTTCTCGCTCTATGTATGGCTTCACCTTCGAACGAGGGAGACGATACATGGCCGCGATCACCACATCCAGCCGCAACGAAGAGACGAAGCCGGTGTCTTCCTGCCACTCCTCTTCCACACGCACCGCTTCCGAAAGAGGTTTCGGGTTTGTTTGGAGCGAAGTGTTTCCCGCTTTCGTCAAATTCAATTCAATAAAATCCGCGATTTCTTTTGCGCAAAAAAATTGCAGGACGTCTTTCGTCACCGTAATGTCTCCGAAAAGTTCCCGTTTCACTCCTAGTGAAGTAAGTGCACCGAGAAGGTCACGGTGATGAATCTCCGTAAATTTGCGTGCATAATCAACGTCGAACAATGTTACTTGAAATCGATCTTCTTCCGCCTGTTCATAGAAAGGGTACAGAAGGGCCCGTTGTCGTTCTGCACCCGGCATTCCTCCGAAAAAAGCGACATGAACCGTTTCATCACGTCCAACCACCGCTGTCACGATCTCTCGTTCACGGGGGTCCAAAAAGCCGCTTAATTTCGCCTCATACATCATGCCAACATGGGATTTCCAATCTTCCACTTGCTGTATAAACGGTAACTCCTCTTTGCGAAAATGTTGATAAACCTCCATTCAATCGGCTCCTGTTAAAAGAAAATTGCGTAAACGCCACTCTGTGCCAGTCGCAAGGCGATCAGCGCGACAATCGGGGAAAGGTCTATCATACCGCCAATCGGAGGGATGATTCTACGGAAAGGTTCCAAATATGGCTCTACGATCGAGCCGAGCATCTGGCCGAAATTCGATTCTCGCAAATTCGGAATCCAGCTTGATAAAATGTAAATGAAAACAGCAATTGTATATAAATTAATACCCATAACTAAAAGTTGGCCAATCATTTGCATCAGGTGTTCACCTGCCCTCTATCTTTATCTACCATTCAGCATCTTCCTGGTGAAGAAATTCGGAAATTGCGCCGCTGACATCCACATTCTCCGGGGTGCACAGGAACGTCCCCGTACCGATCTTTTGGATGTCACCGCTAATCGCGTAAACCGTTCCGCTCAGAAAATCCACAATTCTTTTTGCCTGATCGTACGGAATACGCTGCATGTTAATCACCACCGAACGCCGGTTCTTCAAGTGATCTGCCACATCTTGCGCTTCATCGTACGTGCGCGGTTCAATTAAAACCATCTTCGCAGACTGTTGTACGCTTTGCAAGCTCACCACATTTTTTCCATGCTTGGCCTTCGGCTCTGTTTCTTCATCAGTTGGAATTTCTTCTTCTTCCTCGTAATATTCTTCATCAAAATCAAAAAATCGTTTGAAGCGTGTTTTAAAGCCCAATGCTCACTCCTCCCTTCGCGTTTCGTTGCCGACGAGGCTTGTCCCTAATCGAATAATCGTGGCTCCCTCCTCCACCGCCTGTTCAAAATCATTGGACATCCCCATAGACAAATGGTGACAAGGGGCATGGGGTAATTTCAAACGTTGAATGTGATCGCGAAGCTCACGTAATTGTCGGAAATATGGGCGAACGTCTTCCGGGTTTTCCGCGTGCGGCGCCATCGTCATGAATCCCGTCACGCGAATGTGTTCATAGGATTCGAGGGACCGCACGAAATCTTCCAATTCATCAGGAGTCACGCCCGCCTTTGTTTCCTCTCCGGAAACATTTACCTGAACCATACACGCAACCGGGGTTTCTCCCTGATAACGCTTATTAATTTCTTTCGCTAAAGAAGGACGATCGAGGGAGTGAATCACGTCACACTCATGGACGACCTCTTTTACTTTCCGGCTTTGCAGGCGCCCGACAAAATGCCAGTGTACAGGCGCTTGTATGGCTTGTTTCTTTTCCAGCAAACCGTCGTGCCGGCTTTCACCGAAATTTTTTATTCCCGCTTCTATCGCTTGTTCCACACGTTCGGCCGATACATATTTCGTTACGGCCATAACAGTGACTTCTTCCAAGTCCCGGCCCGCCCGTTCGCAAGCCGCAGTCACCTTTGTCATGATCGCTTCATAATTTTCATTGATGTTCATTTACCTTCGTCACTCCTCGCGGTGAACAACCCTATATAGGCCATCATACGTCCGGTCTTCCCAGCGTCGCGGCGATGCGAAAAAAACAGCTCCTCGTTTTCATAGGTGCAGGCCTTGCTTATAAATATATTCTCGCGCTTAATGCCTGCTTCCTCAAGCAACTGCGCGTTCGCTTCTTTTAAATCCAGATGAAAGCTTCCGGGGGCGTTTTGCGTCCACGGTTCTTTTCCGTTTGGAAGCACTTCCTTTAGTGCGGAAATTACCTTGGCGTCTACTTCGTAAGCTGCCTTTCCAATGGACGGTCCGATCGCCACATGGATGTCCTCGGCGGGGATTCCTTCCCATTCTTCCCACATCCTGACCATCTCGCTCCCGATATTGGCAGCAGTCCCTTTCCAACCGGCATGGGCGATGCCCACAATTGTTTGCTCACGATTAAAAAAATACAGGGGAACACAATCGGCGTATAAACTCATGAGCCACAGATTTTTCGTTCTCGTGTACAGGCCATCCACATCGGGAACCGCGTCGTCAAGAGAAAATGCGCCACGGGCTCCATCGGTTTCATCAACCTTCCGGACCGAGCCGCCGTGCACTTGCTCGGCAAATACCGCGTGCGGCAGCGAAATGTCTAGGGTCTTGGCAAGATGCTTGCGATTAGTTATGACATGTTTGGGATCATCTCCGACATGAAGCCCGTAGTTCGCTTCGTTATACGGTTCACGGCTAATGCCACCAAGTCGCGTGGTGAATCCGGCCCGCACCTGTTTCAGGCCGTGGTGCTCAAGCAGTGTTTTCGTTGGATGTAGGGCGAATGGTTCTCTATTCATATAAGACCTGCCTATGGTTCTTTTGTTACTCTTTATTTTACCACATTTTCCTTCATATTCGATAGTTATTATTAAAAACTCGGTGTTTCCGTCCCATGTACATAGACGAGAATGACATCGGTGCCGATTTTTGCGATTTGACTCCAAGGAATGATCATCTCATCGTCGCGTCCGAACATCCCCAACAAACGCCCCGACCCGGTAATGATCAATGCATCTATGTTTCCGGTCGACAAATTAACGTCCACGTCCCCCAGCGACCCTAATCGTTTACCTGTTTGGACATTCACCACTTCTTTTGATTGCAGATCGGTGATTTTCAACATGTTAGGCGCCTCCCTCATTTCCTGATGATCCACTCTTTTATTTATATGAACGAAGACAACCGTTTATCTCTCCGGAAACGGTTTCGTTTTGCTTGGCAATAAAACGATGTTTCTCGGGCGGTTATGGAGCTAGTGGTCTGTCTCAGAAATTCTTTCTCCCTTTGTTCGCCGTATCCACAGTTCCTCCCGATGGTATGCATAGATCAGGCAGACACTTTCGTTGATTTCATCAATCATTCAAAGCGACCGATGCAAAAACGTTATCGGTCCTTTGACCAGCTTCAATCCATGCTGAGACGGACGATTTTCGCTGATCGTACCTCTAAGAATTTCTGGAATAAAGTACTAGTGTATATTGGTTTAATTTACCGCTCACACCTTCGGTTTTATTATCGATGTCCGACCAAAACCTCATTAGACATAAAAAGGGTTCAGCATTGGCTATCACAACCATCGGGTGGCGACTAATATCAGCCTTATCTCAATTATTTGGCGTCACAATTACAGGTGATCCTTTATTTCAGCCGTTCAGCACTAGTTATGAGGACCGTACCGGATCTAACAGGTGATTCGGGCGCCATGAACCCTACACAATAAAAAAACTCCAACAGGACATTGCGCCCCATCGGAGTTTTGCTTTTTATTGGCTATGTTTGTTCATTTGTTGGACGGCTGCTTTTTCCAGACGGGATACTTGAGCTTGGGATATCCCGATTTCTTCGGCAACTTCCATTTGCGTCTTCCCTTGGAAGAAACGCATGTCTAATATTTTTTTTTCTCGATCATTGAGTCGTATCATCGCTTCCTGCAAAGCAATATGTTCGACCCAAGACGTATCGCTTACTTTTTCATCGCTTACTTGGTCCATGACATAAATCGGGTCCCCGCCGTCATTGTAGATCGGCTCAAATAACGAAACCGGATCTTGAATGGCATCCAAAGCAAAAACGATGTCCTCTTTTGGTGTATCCAACTCTTTTGCAATCTCCTGGACCGTCGGTTCCGTTGCCCGATTTTTTTCAGACATGAGACGGTCGCGCACTTGCAAGGCTTTATACGCCGTATCACGGAGAGAACGAGAAACCCTTATCGGATTGTTATCGCGTAAGTACCGGCGAATTTCACCGATAATCATAGGCACCGCATAAGTAGAAAACTTCACGTTATGGCTGAGATCAAAATTATCAATGCTTTTCATTAAGCCGATACAGCCAACTTGAAACAAATCATCAACAAACTCACCTCGATTGTTGAAACGTTGAATGACGCTAAGAACGAGACGCAAGTTACCATTGACCAATGTTTCCCTTGCCATTTCATCACCGGATTGCAGGCGTTCGAATAACGCTCGCATCTCATCATTTTTCAAAACGGGCAGCTTCGATGTGTCCACACCGCAGATCTCTACTTTGTTGCGTGTCATGTCTTCCCTCCCACGGTGGCTTACGGAGAACTACGATTCCTCCTTCTTACACGTTCAGTATGTCCGTGTGAAGAAAAAATATGCGTGGCTCTACGTCTGCCTAACCTGTGGAAAGGTCCCCGTATGAGACAAAACCCGCGTGCGTCTGCCTGTTTGTTCTACACCATTTTATTAAATTCTTTTTTCAACCTCCGAATAATACGTTTTTCAAGCCGGGAAATATAGGACTGTGAAATCCCGAGCATATCCGCCACATCTTTTTGGGTTTTCTCTTTTTGGCCGGCAAGCCCGAACCGAAGTTCCATAATTTGTTTCTCCCGTGGATTGAGCGATTTTAATGCTCGCCGAAGAAGGGATTTATCAACTTTATGCTCGATGCCCCGCGTGATGATGTCTTCTTCCGTCCCCATCACATCCGAGAGCAACAATTCATTACCGTCCCAATCCACATTCAACGGTTCGTCAAAAGAAATTTCATAGCGGGTTTTATTGTTTCTGCGCAAATACATCAAAATCTCATTTTCGATACAGCGCGAGGCATAAGTGGCCAACTTTATCTTTTTTTCCGGATTAAAGGTATTTACCCCTTTAATGAGTCCGATGGTTCCGATACTGATCAAGTCCTCAATGTTAATTCCCGTGTTCTCAAATTTACGCGCGATGTAAACGACGAGCCGGAGGTTGCGTTCAATCAAAATGCCGCGTACTTCCGGATCACCATCCGGCAACTTGGCAAGCAATTCCGCCTCTTCTTCTTTTGAAAGCGGTGGTGGCAAGGCCTCGCTTCCACCGATATAATAAATGCTATCCGACTTTACGCCGAAAAAAGAAAGGATGTTATACCAGCGTTTTAAAAAGTGAAATTTTATTTTTTTCCACAAAACATTTCTCCCCCTTTACGATGCAGCATCTAACCCCGCTGTATTTGGAAGCACATCGGGTGGTGTTATACATTGAAAGCGTCCCTCCGCGGAAAGCTTTCGATTTTCAAATCCGATCAAGACGTTTTTGTGGCATTGCTGTTGTCCGTCGACAGTAATGACGACTTCAGCTGCGTGCACTGCGAAAATAAAGCCATGATCACGGCCGACCGTTCGATACGGAATCAATTTCATTCGCTCTTCCCATTTCATTTTGCCTTTCTTTCCCTCTGAATCGAGCCATTCAAGCGTTTCTTTCCATTCCTCTTCGGTTAGTTGCGATTGAAACAAAGCGATCTCGGCCAATAAAACAGGAGCCCTTGAAATCGGATCACGTAAATGGTTGCCGGTATCGATAAGGGTCATTGCCTTGACTGTTTCCGTTTGCTCATCTATTTTGATGGTCACATCCGCAAACTGGGCAACCGTTTTCTTTTCCTGTTTAAGCACATGCTTGCTTAATTCAGCAAAAAGAATGACAACAGGTAGTGCTGATAAAACGAGCAGTCCGTGCATATCATCAAATAACACCCAACGGGCAGAAGAACGCCACGTTTCCAAAAGTTCAGATGTTTGCCAAAACATGGCCATGGCCATGACGACACCGCCCGTAAGCCAGGAGATAAAATAAAACAATAGAACAGTCTTGGCAAAGCGTGTAAATGTTTGAAAACCGAACGCCAGCAGAATCGTGGCGATGCAAATGAACACTTGTGCGAACGGATGCAATAAAAGTTCTCCATAATCCGTTACCCACATAAATAACGGAAGACCTGAACCGGCTGCAGCGATGAACAGCCGCCTTTTTTTTATGTGGTACCCGATCCATTTAGCTGTCATATAAAGCAAACTGACGGTCACGATCGTGTTCAATGCATAGATGACATCTATGTATAGCGTCAAAACACTCGTTGTCCCCCCTTTCCTGTTGACCTCGTTCTTCGCCCTGGATCAACCTATTCTTTCTACCAGTATAAGCGTAAGTGCATTCGAAGTATGTCATTTTATCAGTGGTTGTCACACTCTGATTTTCATTGATTTGATAAAAAACTGTCGAGGGGTTGTGAGGTGGGGATCGGGAAGGCTTTTTCTTCGTTTTTCTTATTATAAAAGGGGGGATTATGGTTTCTCAGAAGGACGCCGATCAGATTGCGTTCACGGCGACCGTTTCGCATCTAATCAACCCTAATCGGTCTTTATGAGCGCGGCGTTTGCCATTAACACGAAAAAAGCCCAAACGGCTGCATCTCCGTTTGGGCTTTCCTTCCGTTTTCCCTTTACTTATCGGCGCCGGCGGCGGTTTCGTAAAAATGCCGGGATGTCGAGGGAATCCTGGTCTTCATCTTGATTGGCACTTGGCCGCTCCGGCTCCTCATCAACGGGAGGCTGATTTTGCGCTTGCGAGCGCTGCCCCATTTGCGGTTGTTGCTGCGGGCTTGTCCGCCTGCCGGTCGTTTCTTGACTTTTACTGTTACGGCCCCGTTTTTCCGCGCCGTTGCTGTCGGTGAATCCGGTTGCAATCACCGTGACTAGCACTTCATCTTTCAAATTTTCATTGATGACGGAACCAAAAATCATATTGACTTCCGGATCCGATGCTTCCGAAACGATCTCGGCTGCTTCATGCACTTCAAACAAACTTAAATCGGACCCACCGGTGATGTTCATTAATACCCCTTGGGCTCCATCAACGGACGTTTCCAACAATGGACTGGAGATTGCCTTTTTCGCTGCTTCTCCAGCCCGGCTTTCGCCGGTAGCGATGCCGATCCCCATGAGCGCGGAACCTTTCTCGCTCATGATTGTTTTGACGTCGGCAAAATCCAAGTTGATTAACCCGGGCGTCGCGATTAAATCTGAAATGCCCTGTACCCCTTGTCTAAGTACATTATCCGCTTCTCGAAATGCTTCCAGCATTGGTGTGCTTTTGTCAACAATTTCCAATAGACGGTCGTTTGGGATGACGATCAAAGTGTCTACATTTTCTTTAAGGGTTTCAATTCCTTCGGTCGCGTGGGTAGATCGTCTTTTTCCCTCAAAAGTAAAAGGACGAGTAACGACCCCTACAGTGAGGGCACCTATTTCTTTGGCCACTTCCGCGATCACGGGAGCAGCTCCAGTTCCGGTCCCACCGCCCATGCCGGCGGTGATAAATACCATATCTGCCCCGGTTAGCGATTCTTCCATTTGTTCTTTGCTTTCTTCCGCCGCTTTTTTGCCAATATCGGGGTTTGCGCCTGCGCCCAGCCCACGCGTTAATTTCCCGCCCAGTTGAAGTTTTGTATCCGCCTGGGAGAGGGATAGCGCTTGGGAATCCGTATTTACGGCGATAAATTCTACCCCTTGCAAACCGCTTTCAATCATGCGGTTCACCGCATTGGAGCCACCGCCTCCAACCCCAATGACTTTGATTTGAGCGAGTTGATCCATATCCATTTCAAACTCTAGCATCTCGGGTCCCCCTCATCAGTCAATTGTCTGTTGTATCCCTTTTTGTTTCGTTACTATTCAAAAAACACTTTGAAAAAACTGCGAACCCTTTTTCTTACTCCGGGTGAATCTTTTTCCCTTTGTTCTTCACGTTGCTTGTTCGATTTTCTCGTTTTTCGAAAGGCCGGTTGCTCTTCCTCGTCTTGGGTTGCAACAACCATTTCTTCCATATCGTTCATTCTAACATGAAGATGGGCAAATTCAATGAGTCCAACGCCATTGGTATATTTCGGTTCCCTTACCCCGATATAGTCCGGAATCGCCATTCGGACATTACGGCCGAGGATTTCTCTGGCAAGCTCCAGCGTACCGGGCACCATCACCGCGCCGCCGGTCAATACGACTCCCCCTGGGATATCTCCGATGCCGGTTAATTCTTCGACAATGATTTCTAATATCTCTTCCATTCTCGGTTCAATGACATGTGCCAAATCCCGTTGAGAATATTCCTCCGGATCATGGCCTCCCATTGGGTGAACAGTGGCTAGCACTTCATCGGAAGTATCATCGAGGTAAGCATGTCCATGTTCTACTTTTACACGTTCCGCCTCCGCCTGGGTTACGCGAAGCCCTACAGACAGATCGTTTGTCACATGCGCTCCGCCAATAGGGGCAACTTTCAACGTTTCCAGTGAACCATCTCTGAATGTAGAGATGGTCGTTTGGCTTCCGCCGATATCGACAAGCGCGACACCGAGGGACCGTTCATCTTTTGATACGGAAACTTCGCCTGCCGCCAACGGCTGCAAATAAATATCAGAGATGACCAAACCCGCTTTTTCCACACAACGCAAAAGGTTATGTAAGACCGTTTTTGATCCGGTAATCAGCATCCCTTCCATTTCAAGTCGGACACCGATCATCCCCGTGGGGTCGTTGATTTCATCGTAACCATCTACGATAAATTGATTCGGCACGATATCTACGACTTCCCGGTCCCGAGGGATGGATACCACCTGCGCTGCATCCATGACTCGATCAATGTCTTCTTGGCCGATTTCTTTATTCGGGTTCGATACGGCAACAATGCCTTGACACGGCTGCAATTCAATATGGTTTCCATTAATGCCGACAACGACCTGGTTAATGGAAACGCCGACCATTCTTTCCGCTTCTTCGGTGGCTTGGCGGATCGATGCGACCGTGGCGTCAATGTCAACAACAGTGCCTTTTTTAATGCCGGTGGAAGGCGCTTTTCCAACACCGATAATATTGAGCATTCCCGCTGACATTTCCCCGATCATTACTTTTACTTCAGTTGTACCAACATCTAGACTGACATAAATGTCATTGTTGTCCACGAATGGCACCTCCTACTGCAATAATGTTCTGCCCATAACATGCCAGGCTTGTGATGTGTTGGGCGCGCCCGTGCGGACGGGAGGTAGCCGCAGCAAAGCGGGTCATCACCATTCTTTTAAGCCGTGACTACATCAGCAAATAGTTACCCCGGTTATCATTGCCATGTTAGATTACTAGTTTCACTGGATAGCTCCACAGCTTTTATACCTGTTCACGAATGATGCTGACGTGTCAACGCATAATTCAATCCCCTGTTTAGGGTTACGAAAAAATCGTCTTCATGAAATAGAAAGATCCATCATCTCCTTATTCGTTGAAATAAGGATCTTATGTACAAGTTTACACCAATATAGGCTTAGAGAAAAGCGAAAATCGCCACAATTCAACCTTTAAGGCAAAAGAATAATGATTTCACACCTGAAAGACGTAAATAGCAGTATCTTCAGCAAGTTTCTTTTTGCGATAGAGGTACGCTGAAAGCTCACGGTTTTAGCCATCGGCCCATGGTCGACCCTATCACCGATCCTCGTCTACTGAAAACAGACCGAGGTTTCATTCCCTAGCATCTTGCCACGGAGCTTCCCTTTATTCATTGCTTTCCTCAGCGGAATCGTCGGTATCTTCCTCAGGTGGGGTCGAGCTTTCAAAATAAGGCCGCATTTTCATGTGCAATACCCCCGGCTCTCCGGGATCCACCTCTTCAGCGACAGCAGGATAGCCGGACATGTATTCGGAAAAGTTGGTAACATTCGTCTCCACTTCAATCCCGTCGTTCATATACAATCGAAGGCTTTCATGTTCTTCACCGAGCGGGTGCACTTCTGATATCCGATTAACGACACCCTCTGTAAGTTTTTCCATTTCGGCCAGCAAAATTTCCAGCTGAGATTCATCGTTCCAACCATGGATGACGGGCGCATCGCCGGGAAGTTGCTCCAAGCGCTGTTCGGGGCTTTGTTCCCCGTTCGCAAACACAGGGATGTACGTTTCGTTTTCTTCCATATAAGCCATTCGTTCCTGCTCGGTGATCGCGATATGTATCGATCTCGGAAAGGAGCGTGAAACAGTAGCTTCTGATACATAAGGGAGGCCCTCTTCAATAGTTGTTGCTGCCTCCCCCAGGTCGGAAGCCCAAATATTATCCCCCTGTTCCAAGCCACTTTGAACGAGCACCTCGCCCTCTTCTCCGGTGACGACTCCTTCCACATCGATCGCTTGTATGTCACTTAACGGGGATTGCAAATAGACGACAAGTCCGATCAATAAAAAGATCGTGATCAAAGAGATGATCAGCCGGCGATTGGCACGTTTTTTTCGTTGTTCTTTTAATGCGGGGATTCGTTCATTTGCGGATACAACTTTTCGATCTCCCACACGCCAACCTCCTCCTTTGAAACCTGTTTGTCTCGTCTCCCCATCACTGTTTTTTTGCGGCTGCTTTCATCACATCTAATAACCTGCCGGCCGCATCCGAAACGGCAATGGATGCTGCCGCTGTTTGCATCTCGGCCGCTTTGCCTTTTTGAAATAGCAATTCGAGATCTGCCTCGAGCTTATCCCCCGACCAATCCGTTTCTTTGTGTACAAATGCCGCGCCAACGTCTTCCAACGCCCTTGCATTCATTTCCTGATGATTTTTCGTGACATAAGGGCTAGGGATTAAGATGGAGGGGATGCCAAGCGCCGTAATTTCCGCCAATGTGGTGGCGCCGGCACGGCTGACCACCGCGTCCACACTCGCGAGTACGTTGGGCATATTGTGAATGAACGGACGGACGACGACCCGTGCGCGCTTTTTTTCATTGGCTATGCTTGTCTTCACTTTATCATAATGAACGCTTCCTGTGATATATAAGTATTGGCAATGATTGTCGGATAATTGGGGCAATGCTTCCAAAAAGGCATCGTGAATGGGTTTTGCTCCGCGGCTTCCGCCGACAATTAACACGACGGGTAGATTTTTTTTCAAGCCGAATTCGGTCTCCAAATTGGTTTTTTCGGCGTTAACAACTTCGGAAGCACGTGGATTCCCGGTAAACACTGTCTTGTTTTGGGGAAAATAATCGGAAGCTTCCTGAAAAGAAATCGCGACGTTTGTGGCATATCTACTTAAAAACTTATTCGTAAGACCCGGAATGCTGTTTTGTTCATGGATGACCGTCGGCACTCCCAGTCTTGCGGCCGCGTACATCACGGGACCCGCTACGTAACCCCCTGTCCCAAGGGCAACATCAGGCTTAAATGCACGAATCAGCTGCTTCGCCCGCGAGGCCCCTTTCAAAAAACGACGGACGGTTTTTACGTTTTCAAACGACAATTTCCGTTTAAAGCCACTGATTTCGATCGCCTCAAAGGGAATATCGTATTTCGGGACGATCTCGTTTTCCAATCCATTTTCCGTTCCCACGTATAAAAAGGAGGCAGACGGATCCTCCTCGCGAATCGCTTTTATCATAGCAATCGCGGGGTAAATGTGTCCTCCCGTACCTCCGCCAGTGACCAACACTTTCATTTGTTTCACCTCAGGTATTAGATGTGGGAGGTGAGAGGTGGGAAGTGAGATAACCCCCCCTGCCCTCTCACCCCGTACATGTTCATGTGACTCTTGTGTGTGCGCTGATGTTTAACAATATGCCGAGCGCGACGAGCATGAGCGTAAGGGATGAGCCGCCGTAACTCAATAAAGGAAGGGTGATGCCGGTGACCGGAAACAAGCCGATGACGACACCGATATTGATCATCACCTGCACAAACAACATCCCGATAATCCCGACGGCGAGTAGCGTCCCGAATAAATCAGGGGCCAGCAAAGCCGTACGCAACCCTCGCCACATAATGACCGCGAACAAAAGAATGACGACGACACCTGCGATGAATCCTCCTTCTTCCGCGATCACGGCAAAAATAAAATCCGTTTGCGGTTCTGGCAAATAAAAATATTTTTGTCTGCTTTCCCCGAATCCCATGCCGAATAAACCGCCGGGGCCAATTGCATAAAGAGATTGGATAATTTGAAACCCGCTTCCGAGCGGATCATTCCAAGGGTCAAAAAAAGATGTAATCCGGTCGATCCGGTACGGCGCCGAGGCAATCAAACCAACGAACCCTCCCGCCCCAATCGCTCCCATCCATGCAAAATGGGCTTTTTTTGCGCCGGCAATGAAGAGCATGATAAACGAAGTCGCTACCATGACCGCCCCTGTACCGAGGTCCGGTTGTAACATGATCAATGCAAACGCGGCAAAGATAATCACAAGGAGCGGCAACATCCCTGTTCGGAAATGCGAGACCTGTTGCTGATTTTTAGCTAGCCAATGGGCCAAGAACAAAATCAAGCCCAACTTCATAAATTCCGACGGTTGGATTGAAAAGGAGCCGACGCCTATCCAACTTTGCGCGCCTCCCCGGATCAATCCCACCCCCGGAATCAAAACGAGAATCAAGAGGGCAAAACAAACAAAAATTGTTGTCAGCACATAGTTCCGCCATTTCCAGTACCCGAAACGCATCATGAGAAGCATCCCGGCACATCCCACTCCCGCGAACAGCATTTGCCGTTTGGCAAAATGGTAAGGATCGGAAAAACGGTATTCTCCCCAAGCCGCGCTCGCACTATATACCATGATGACCCCTATAATCAACAAAGCACCAATGGCAAACAGTAAAATTCCGTCAACCGCTTCTTTATTTTTTTTCACATCTTCACCCCGCCACCCGCGATTCAAGTCCTGTCCATCTAGACAAGGCTTTCTTCATTCGTATGACGGTTTGGCCATTTTAGAAGTGGGAGGTGAAATGCTCCTCTCTGATTAAAAGTTTCTCTTTATATCCCTTCAATGGCGCGCACGAAATGCTCGCCCCGTTCTTCAAATGTTTTAAACTGGTCCCAACTGGCACAAGCCGGCGATAACAACAATATATCTCCCTCGGCGGAAGCCTCATATGCTTCCTTTACCGCTTCTTGTAAACGACCGGTTTGTTTGATCACCGGAACGCCGGCACGGAGTCCTGCTTCTTTTAGCTTCTCGCCCGTTTCACCGTACACAGCCATCGCCTTTACATTGGTTAACCTTTCCTCCAATGCCGTAAAATCATTGCCTCGATCCAATCCGCCTGCAATAAGGACGATGGGCTGCTCAAAAGCGGTCAATGCTCGCGATGTCGCTAAAATATTGGTAGCTTTAGAATCGTTGTATACTTTGCGCCCATTTAATTCTTTTACAAATTGCAAGCGGTGTTCGACACCTATAAAGGTGGCCAATACGCTTTTCACCGTATCATTGGAAACGTCTAAAAGTTTGGCAATCGCGACGGCCGCCAACATGTTTTCGAGATTATGGGCGCCCGGAAGGGCAATATCATCGGTTTGCAGCAACGGTTGGTTCTGCCAATAAACGGTTCCCGCTTCATGAGAAGCCCCCTCTGCCTGTCTGTGCTTCACGGAAAACGGGATGGTTTTTCCTCTATGTGCCGTTGCTAAATTTTTGACCACCTCATCATCGGCATTGTACACAAAATAATCATCAGCTGTGAGGTTACCGGCAATGTTAGCTTTGGAACGGATATAATCATCCCGTGTTCCGTGGTAATCGAGGTGAGCATCGAAAATATTCAATAGCGCGGCGATGCGGGGCCGAAAATAAAGCGTTCCCTTCAATTGAAAACTGGATACTTCTGTCACCATGTACTCATTTTCGCCGACCGATTCAGCTACTTCACAAGCAGGCACCCCGATATTGCCCGCGATTTTTGCTTTCTTTTGATCCGCGACCAGCATTTCATGGACAACTTTCGTTGTCGTTGTTTTTCCGTTTGAGCCCGTGATGGCAACAAGGGTGCCCTGCACCAACCAATAGGCCAACTCAAGTTCCGTTACGATGGGGATATCCCGGTGTAGGCCTTCCTTGACGACCGGATTATCATACCGAATACCCGGGTTTTTAACGATAAGGTGAAGGGGCTCCGCAAACATCCGTAAAGGGTGGCTGCCGGTGACAAATTCTACCCCGGCTGCTTCTAGCTCTTCTGTTTCCGTTAATTTCCCATACGGTTTTGCATCGTTTACGATGACACGAGCCCCATGTTTTGCCAACAGCCGGGCTGCTGCTTTTCCGCTTTTGGCAAAGCCGAGAACGAGCACGTTTTTATTTTTCAAATGAGCAAGGGATGGATGATTTGTCATAGTACCCACACCTCTATATAAACGCCGAGTACTGCGAAGACGATGCCGCAAAGCCAGAAAACGACCACCACTTTCCACTCCGACCAGCCGGATAATTCATAATGATGGTGGAGCGGGCTCATTTTGAACACGCGCTTTCCTTTCCATTTAAACACGAGGACTTGAATAATCACCGATAGGGTCTCAATGACAAAGACACCGCCGATGATGATTAAGAGGATTTCCATTTTCAACATAATCGCTGCCGCGGCAATTGCCCCACCGAGCGCAAGGGAACCTGTATCCCCCATGAAAACCTTCGCGGGGTGAGCATTGAAAACGAGAAAGCCGAGGACCGCTCCTACAACAGCAGCACAAAAAACAGCCACTTCAGGGAAACCTGCATACCAGGCAAGCACTGCATAGGCCCCAAAAGCAATCGCGGACGTTCCGGCGAGTAACCCGTCCAGTCCATCGGTGAGATTGACAGCGTTGGAAGCTCCGACGAGCATGACCGCCACGAGCAACAAATAAAGAATGCCAATGTCCACGCTGAGACCGGTGGCCGGGATGTGCACGACGGTGGAAAATTCATATTGTCGCAAAACAAAATAGAAAATGGCAGCGACGACTAATTGCGCGAGTAATTTTTGTTTCGAGTTTAAACCAAGGTTTCTTTTTACAACGACTTTAATAAAATCGTCCAAAAAACCGACAAGGCCAAAGGCGATGGTCACGAGCATTAACAACCCAATTTGATAATTGAATGTCAGGTCGGCAAAAAACAACACGACGAGAAACACAGCCAAAACCATTGCCAGAATAACGACAATGCCACCCATCGTCGGTGTGCCGCTCTTTTTTTGGTGGCTGGAAGGGCCCTCTTCGCGAATGCTTTGCCCAAATTTCAACCGATGCAACATCGGGATGAACATGGGGGAAAGGAGTACGCTTAGTAAAAAAGCTATTACGATGGCTGCTAAAATCGATGGTTCACTCAAGATGTTCACTCCCTTCGTTTCACTTCGGTTGGGTTTCGGAGGTAGGTCGCCTGGGGCCCGTCATCGCACTCCGAATCACAGGTTATCGCGCTTCAGAGGTGCCTTGGACCTTTCATCGCACCCCGAATCACAGGTTATCGCGCTTTAGAGGTGCCTAGTTTCGCGATTTGGTATAAATGCAATGTATCTTATGTTCTTTTCGACGACGCTCCAACCACGCGGTCTTTTTACAACTTCCTCATTCAATGCCGTAAGCCGTTGAGTCCATATTATCTATCGTTCACGTTCCTGCCGGTCCCGTATCGCTTCTTTTGCTTCAACGCGATCATCGAACGTATGAAAGGTTCCAGCGACCTCCTGATAAGGTTCGTGCCCTTTGCCGGCAATGACGATAACATCTTTTCTTTTTGCTTGTTGAACCGCGTAACGAATCGCTTTTTTTCGGTCCTCGATCGTCCGGAAGGGCTTGCCTTCCACCCCTGCTTCCATATCGCGCAGAATGAGGCGCGGATCTTCACTGCGTGGATTGTCCGTCGTGAAAATGGCTTCATCCGCGTAGGTGGCAGCGATCCTTGCCATCTCCGGGCGCTTTGTACGGTCCCGGTCCCCACCGCATCCGACGATGACATATACGTCTCGTTCTGTCAGCTCTCGGACCGTTTGCAATATGTTATCCAGACTATCAGGCGTGTGGGCATAATCCACAATCACCGCGAAATCCTGTCCTTCTTCAATCGGCTCGAATCGCCCGGGGACCGGTTTGGCAGCTTCCAGGCTCTGTTTAATCACGGATAAGGAAACCCCGGACACATACGCTGCCGCCGCGGCAGCCAAGGCATTATATACGCTGAAACGACCGATCATTTTCAAGTTTAATTCAATCGATTCATCCCCTATAACGAGCGTAAAAAATGTCCCCGTCGGCCGCGCGCGCAAATCACGGGCTCGAACATCCCCCCCATCTTGCAGGCCGTACGTGAGGACCGGAGCCGCGGTTACATCCATCATGTAGCGAGCGTAAGGATCGTCGTTATTGACAATCGCGACTTTCAAACCCTTATCATAAGCGTTGCCAAGTTGTGAAAACAATTGTCCCTTTGCCTGTTTATAATCGTCCATCGTTTCGTGATAATCCAAATGATCGATGCTTAAATTTGTAAAAACAGCAATATTAAACTCCGTTCCGCGAACTCTGCCGAGCGATAATGCATGCGAAGATACTTCCATCGTCACATCGGTTACGCCCTTTTCTTTCATTTCCGAGAAGGTTCGCTGCAACACCAATGATTCCGGGGTCGTATTTTTTGCTTCGAAGACTTCGTCATTATATTGGGTATAGAGGGTGCCGATCAACCCTGTTTTTCGCTTATCATCTTGTAAAATTTGATTCAATAGATGCGTGGTTGTCGTTTTTCCGTTCGTTCCCGTAACCCCGATGATGTTTTGGTCGTGGGTCGGGCTATGATAAAAACGGTTGGCGATTTGCGCGAGCGCCCGTTTGCTGTCGGATACAATCACGGTCGGAACGTCGACATGCACATCTTCCTCGGCGACGACCGCGGCTGCCCCCTTTTCAACAGCTTCTCGTGCATAGTGATGGCCATCGACCGTGAATCCGCGAATGGCGACAAATAATGTGCCTGCTTGCGCAAGGCGAGAATCCATTTCCACGGAAGTTATCAACGGATTTTCAGCTTTCGTTTTGGTATATGCGAGCAAGCCCGCCAAGCATTCTTGCAAATCCATACATTTTTCTCCCTTTCAGCCCCATGGCTTCCGTTCCGAACATGTGAGAACAGCCAAGGGTTTCCTTGGCTGAGTATCCATAGACTATTTTAATCGCTTTTATCCCTCATGTACAGACGAATGGTGGAACCTTCCTCCACTCTCTCGCCTGCAGCGGGGGATTGACGGTAGATCTCTTCCCCTTCCCCTGATACTTCCAAATTAAGGGGATAGTTGGCATCATGCAATTCTCTTAACGTTAAACCTGTAACATCAGGAACCTCCAAATAAGGGACATCCGACCACGTTAATTCCTTTTCGATTTGATCCTCCCGCCGTGGGACATTCATGGCCTGTAAACTGTCCCCGATGACGTTTCCGACGATCGGTGCGGCTACGACCCCGCCGAATTGTACCGTTTCTTTTGGGTTATCGATAGCGACGTATACAACGATTTCAGGATCATCGGCAGGTGCGAAGCCAATGAACGAAACGATATGATTGTTTTCCAAATAACGGCCGCCTTGCGCTTTTTGGGCGGTTCCCGTTTTCCCGCCGACACGATAGCCGTCAACGAACGCACCTCCACCGGTGCCTTGCGCAACGACGTGCTCCAATGCCCGTCGCACTTCCGCCGATGCCTCTTCGGAGATGACTTGTTGTTTTTCCATCGGAGTTTGACTATCAAGCACCACGCCGTTTTCAGGATCAAGCCAATCTTTCGCGATAAACGGCTGATAGAGGGTGCCGCCGTTCACAGCTGCGGCAACGGCTGTCACTTGTTGGATCGGGGTCACGGACACGCCTTGCCCAAACGCTGTCGTGGAACGTTCCAACGGCCCCACATTCTCTACATCGAACAGAATGCCGGTTCCCTCCCCTTCCAAGTCAATGCCGGTTCGTTCGCCAAAGCCAAACTGATGAATATAATCAAAAAGCGTCTCTGTTCCTAATTTTTCTCCCATCGACACAAACCCGGGATTACAGGAGTTTTGCACAACTTCCAAATACGTTTGCTCGCCATGCCCGCCTTTTTTCCAACAATTCAAGCGTTGTCCGCCTACTTTAATATATCCGGGGTCATGAAATGTATCTTCGTCGAGATCCACTTCGTTTTCTTCAAGGGCAGACGCCAAGGTAATGATCTTGAAGGTAGAGCCCGGTTCATACGTGGACCAAATGGGCCGATTCTGGTCATAAATCTCCGGGGAGACCGCTTGGTAATCATCCGGATTATAGTGTGGTCGGCTAGCCATACCGAGAATTTCCCCATTGCCGGGGTCCATGGCAATCGCGAGCGCCCCGTCCGGATCATACGAAGCCTCGGCATTGTCCAACTCCCGTTCGATAATCGTTTGCACTTGATCGTCAATGGTTAATCGCACATTCATGCCATTTTGCGGAGCTTGATATTGATCCGCCATATCCGGCAATCGTTGCCCTTGGGCATCCGAAAAAAAAGAAACATGTCCACTCTCGCCCTGCAAGCGTTCATCGTATTGTTTTTCGATCCCTGTAAGTCCTTGATTATCGATGCCGGCAAATCCCAACACGTGAGAAAGATACTCGCCATTCGGATAGTGGCGCTTGTTGTCTTCAACAATATAAACGCCGGGCAGACGTTGTTCCCGCACTTCCGATGCGCGTTCTTGGTCAATCTTGCGCCCGAAGGGAGTCAGTCGAACCATCGAACTTTCCTCTGTGATTTGCTCATACACCTCTTGTTGCTCAGCTTCCAAAACATCCCCGAGTTGCTCGGATGTTTCCACCGGGTCCTCGATCTGCCTCGGAACAACGAGGACAGACGGTGCACTGACATTCGTTGCCAACACTTCGTCATGCCGATCCAAGATCTCTCCGCGTTCCGCTTCAAAAGGTAAATCCCTGCTCCATGACTCTTCGGCTTCTTCCGTCAACCAACCGCCCAATGAAAACTGTACATAGCCGAGCCTTGCCATAAGTACCAACGTTAACGCGATCCCGGCCAGCAAAACCAAGAGCAATCTTCGGCGCACAAGGGTTCTTGTGATTTTAGACATGAAAGGCCACCTCATCTGATAGATACTTTCCCTTCAAATCTATGCTTGTACGCCTGCTTTATGAACGTGGGGCATTCGTTCGCTGTCAGTCTCCGTCTGTTTTTTCTTCCTCAGGATGAGCAAATTCCACGGTGAGGGAGTCATGGCTGCCGGCTTCGCTCCCGGGTTCCAGGCTTTGTTCCCTCACATACCCGGTGCCGGAATGCTCGATGTTCATGCCGGTCGCTGTGCTGAATTTCACGACATCTCTTACCGACCATCCTGTCATGTCCGGCATTTCCCAGCTGTCATCGCTGACGAGAAAGATTTTTTCCCCGGAAATGACATGCTCTCCGGCAAATGGATATTGGCTTTCAATTCGATTGCCCTCTCCCAAAATAAAGGGCGCCAGATGTTGTTCACTCACGGTTTCAGCGGCTCGATTTGCACGATCCCCCGTAACGTCTTCCAATTCAATGCCTTCAGCTTCCACCGATTCCTCTTCTTCTTGGCTGGGCGATTCATCAGGCTGCAAATGAAAATATTGCATACTTTGATGCATCACGGTGTTAAATATGGTTGATACCGGTTGGCTCCCATACTCATCTTCCGATAAATTCGGTCGGTCCACCGCCACGTATGTGACAATTTCAGGGTCATCGGCCGGGGCCATCCCCAAAAATGAATAGATGTTTTGCCCATGGCCGGATAGATAACCGTTTTCCGATGGGATTTGCGCCGTTCCCGTTTTTCCGGCGATGGTCATATCATCAACTTGAAAAGCACCACCGGTTCCATTCTCCCCATAGACCGCTTCCACGAGTTGTTCCCTGACTCCTTTGGCCGTTTCTTCGGAAATCGGCTCTCCGGCAATCTCAGGTTCACTTTCATAGACCATTTCATTGACGTTCGGGTTTTCAATACGGTCCACTATATAAGGTTGCATCATCTTACCGTCATTTGCAATCGCCGTCACCGCCTGGATTTGTTGAATCGGCGTCACCGCAGAAGATTGGCCAAAGGCAGTATACATGGCATCAAGGTCACTCTCACTCATCATGCCTGCTGCTTCGTTGGGCAGTTCAATGCCCGTCTCTTTTCCAAACCCAAAACGGTCAAGGTATTCGTAATAAGTATCGGCACCCATGATTTCATTGACAAGCTTTGAGAAACCAACGTTGGAAGATCGCTCCATTGCTTCATCAAATGTGATGGTCCCCCAACCTTCCCCATCATTATGATCATTAATGATATGCTCATAACCGGGGTCGTAAGTACCGGATTCGAACTCCTCATCGCCATCATACGCTCCGCTATCAACGGCCGCGGCCATGGTAAATATTTTCAGCGTCGATCCAGGCTCATAATGATCGGAAACGGCAAAATTCGTATGGTTGGTAATAGCTTCATAGTTATTTGGGTTAAAGGAAGGACGGTTGCCCATCGCAAGAATTTCGCCTGTCTTGGCGTTTGCAACAATCGCGGTCATTCGCTCCGGTTCGTACTCCTCGTCGACCGAAGTCATCGCCTGCTCCAACGCCAGTTGAATATTGGAATCCAATGTCAGTTGAACATTGTTTCCATTGTAGGCATCGCTTATTTCTTCCTCGCTACCGGGAAGTGGAACCCCATTTCGGGCGACCTGGTAAGTCATGGAACCTCCTTCGCCCTCAAGTTCTTGATCCAAGGCGGCTTCAAGTCCCATAACCGCATCATCCGTTCCCCGATCGATGTAACCAAGCACGTGGGAGGCAAATGCTTGATTCGGGTAATAGCGTTTTGGTTCAAGGCGAAAATGAATGCCTTCTAACCCTAAGTCCTCAATTTCTTCTTTCTCTTCATAACTAAGTTGGCGTGCGTCTGTGCCCAATTCAACTTGGAATTGATCCCTCGTCAGAAGTTCGACCAAGCGATTTTCCTCCATATCAATGTAAGGGGCAAGGGTTTGCGCCGTCTCTTCCGGGTCGTCAACCGCGCCTTCATACCCATCTTGAAGAATCGCGAAAGCAGTATAGCTGGTTACTTCTTCCGCGATTGCCTCTCCGTTACTCGCGTAAATACTACCGCGTTCCCCTTGCAAGGGCTCATGGCTCGTCCAGCGTTCATTTGCAAGTGTTTCTAAATCCACATCGTCGATTTCCTTGGAAACTTGCACAAACAAAAACCTTCCGCCCAATACAGCGATGATGATGGCTGCCAGCCCAAAAAGAAGGAACGCTCTGGAAATGATTGTTGTTCGCTTCAACAGTCCCACCACCCGCGTATATGAATTTTCCTTGGAAAAACTGACCTTGCTGTTTAAAGGTTTTTAATGGTCAAGGACGGTGACATTATCATCATTTAGCTCCATGCCATTGTCTTGGGCGATTTCCAAAATACGTTCGGGATCACTAAGTTCGGAAACTTGATGTTCCAGCCCTTCATTATACTGTTGCTGTTGGTTAATTTCACTTTGCAGTTGGGAGATTTCCTGTTCTAGTCCATACATGCTTGCATAATTGGAGACCATGAGCACTGCAGTAACGACAATAGCAATTCCAATCATTGCCATTAAGTATTTTTCCCCACGTGTGAACCTCTTTTCGACTCGATTCCGAACGGTTTGTAATTGCCTTTGTTCTTCTTTTTGTTCTTCTCTTACATATTGTTTTTGCGTTGCCTGGCTCATTTACGCCCTCCTTTCCCTTATTTTTTCAACAATGCGCAACCGGGCCGATCTTGCCCGACGATTCTTTTCAACCTCTTCATGGGAAGGGACGAGTGGCTTCTTGTTGATCCATTTCATCGTCGGTTTCATATGTTCGGGAATGACCGGGAGCCCGGGTGGTAGTTCAGGTGTGCTGCAATACATATTTAGCGTTCGTTTTGCAATCGCGTCTTCCAATGAATGGAAAGTAATGACTGCCAGCCGTCCTTCTACTTCCAGTTTGGCGACAAATGTGGAAAGCGCATCTTCAAATGCCTGCAGTTCATCATTAACGGCGATTCGAAGCGCCTGAAACGTTCGTTTGGCCGGATGGCCGCCACTTCTTCGCGCTGCCGCAGGTATGGCGTGCTTGACAAGCGCTGCTAATTGTTCTGTTGAGGTGATTTTGGTTTTTTCCCGTTCCGTTTCGATGGCACGAGCGATCGGTTTTGCAAATTTTTCTTCTCCGTTTCGGGAGATGATGTGCACGAGGGACTCGAACGGCCACGTATGGACAATTTCCTCGGCGGTGAGGGTCTGTTGCCTGTCCATGCGCATATCGAGCGGTTCATCGCCGCGGTAACTAAAGCCGCGTGTTTTATCATCCAGCTGTGGGGAAGAGACACCAAGGTCAAACAAGACGCCATTCACACTTTCTACCCCATATGTATCCAGTTTAGCCGGTGCACGACGAAAGTTCTCCCGGGTAAATGTCACTGTTGACTCTTCCGCAAAGCGTTTACGACCGGCTTCAATTGCATCTTGGTCTGAATCAAAGGCGTAGAGATGACCATGTTCATTTAGCCGTTTAATGATTTCCGCTGAATGGCCGCCCCGTCCATATGTACAGTCCACGTAAGTGCCGCTTCCGATAATGTTAAGACCGTCTATTGCCTCCTGCAACAACACGGTTTCATGGCTGTACGGGCTGATACAAATCCCCCCTTTTACAAGTCCAGGTCTTCCAATGATTCTGCAATATCGCTAAAGGAGCTTTGAGATTCTGCAAAATAGTCTTCCCAAATGGACTCGTTCCAAATCTCCACACGTCGGGATACGCCAATCACGACGCAATCCTTTTCCAATTGTGCATGTTGGCACAGCGTAGATGGAATATTCACCCTGCCTTGTTTATCAAAACTGACTTCCGCGGCTCCGGAAAAGAAAAAACGAGTGAATGCACGCGCATCTTTTTTCGTAAAGGGCAGCGATTTTAGCTTCTGTTCCAATTGCTCCCATTCTGTTCTTGGGTATACAAAGACACACTGATCCATTCCTCTGGTGATCACGAATTGGTCTCCCAACCCCTCGCGAAACTTTGAAGGAATAATTAGCCTGCCTTTTTGATCGATGGCGTGTTTGTATTCTCCCATGAACATGGCTCGCCGTTCCCTTCCACTTGATAACCCTAATTTACCACAATCCCCCACTTTACACCACGTTATTTTTTGGATTTTTTTGCGTTTGCAAAGGGCTAACTCGTGGAACGTGCGAAAAATGGCGTTTTTTGCGGTCCATTTTTTTTATTTATATCCTCCTTTCGCTTGCGAATAAAAAACGGATGGCCATGCAATTTTTCAGACTCCCTCTTTCCACAATTGATTTTTTAATGGTACATGTTAGGGGATCTAGGTTTATTCCCGCATAAGAAGAGACTGCATGCTAAACAGAAGATACTAGAGGGGAAAATAGTAGAGACGCGGGCCCTTCCGCGAGAAATGCCCCTGTCGATGACTGGCACACACGTGTGGATACTTGCGTGGGGATACGTGTCTAGGGACGCCGACAACTGCCAAACGAAGCGGTGAGAAAAACGGCCATCGACAGAAAAAATCCCCACATACGTGGGGATTGGCGGGTGTCTTAGATGTGGGAGTTGAGAGGTGGGAAGTGGGAGCCCACTTCGCTGCGCTACCTTTCAACATTTGGGGTGGAAGCATTCAACACCGTGGGTGGGGCGAAGTGGGAGATGAATAGAAGCATTTCGCTCCACTTTTATAAATAGATAAACTGGTGGCAAAACGTTTCTGATTTGACTTGATCAAACAGGGCCAACAAACGATCTTCCCCATATTCGTTCAAAAACTGAACGATATTCAACACGCGTTCTTGCGGTTGTTTATTCGGATACAAGCGTTGTTCCAACTGTTGTACATTATCCACTTTCGGCTTGATATCCTCCAATTGCTTTTGTTCGATGCGCTGTTGCAAATCTTGGAACACTTCCTGCATTCGCTGATAATTCTTCTCCACATATCTTTCTTCGCTTGGTGCCAGCTCATATAACGCGTTAGCGAGCATTTGCTGGCCTTCGCCGGCAAGCGCGAGGCTCTTTTGGAAAAGGTTTTCCGTATCCAACTTCCGGTTTTTTTCTTCCAAAGCATTGGCATAGGTGGACGCGCCTTCATTTGCCACCTCGTTTACCGATAAGCCCTCCGCGTCCAGCGTTTTTTCGCTTTTGCGATCGACATACGTATGCTGCGCGCGGGGGGCCACAGGCGGAACTCGTCGGCCGTAATGATGGAAAAGGGGGCCGACCATGGACCAATAAGCCGCTTCCCCGGGACCGGCAACGAACGTTAATACCGGCAATAGCATTTCTTGGACGAGCGGGCGGGTATAGACATTTGCACTAAACTTTTCCGGATGGTTTTTTGCTTCCCTCAACCAGTCCGCTCGTGACATTTTGTAGAGACCGTTATGGAGGGACAGTTCCCCATCCGGGTGGGCAACCAATTTTTCCCTCTTGCCCTCCGCGCTATAAAATAAATGGGTGTGATCTTCCGTCGCTTCGAGGAACGCCCTCGTATCATTTACTCGTTCCACACTCTCTTGCGCACTGGTAAATGCTCTTCTCACCTGATCATTATCCTCGATCAACTGTGTCCAAGTGTCGGTCATCAGTTGACGAAAGAGCGGCTGTTGCGGATCAATGAGCACAAGGCCTTGCCTGCGGAAGAGCCAAAGCATGACTTCCGCAAAAAAATCGGAGACGTTGGCAGATTGTTTTGCGAAAGACGCCAGTTGATCATGCAACCTTCGCGAATAAGGCGTTTCCCGGTAATTGCGAAATACGCTCTGTAACCACCATTGCATGGCAGGAAGGTCAATGGGTTGTTCGGACACAGGAGCGCCGGTATTCGTGCGCCCTTCGTATTTTATTTTTGATACCCCGCCATCATGGTTGTGAACGAAAATGTGATTGACTTCCTCCCAATCATGGTCTTCACCGGCAATCCAAAAAATCGGGAGAACGGGGATCCCCAACTTCTTTTCTTCTTCTTCCGCTTTTAATAGAACGCTCAGCGCTTTTGAAATCGTATAAATCGGTCCTGTCAGCAAACCGGCCTGTTGCCCGCCGACAACCACAACGCTTCGTTCATCTTGCAGTTTATCGATTTGTTCGAGTGCCTTTGCTCGATGATCATATTTTTGGTGATATTGATACAGCGCTTTTCGCAAATGGTCACGTTTAAAGTCGTAGTTCTGCAACTCCCGCCAGCGCCTATCCTCCTCTCCAAAAGGAGGATAATCGTAAAACGCCCGAACGGTTGGGTCCCCTTGCACATAACAATGGGCCCACCCCTGAAGTTGCACGGGGAATGATTCTACCGTCATGTTTACCGACCTTTCTTCTATTTCATGAGAATGTATATAAACAGCATATGTATACAGTAAAACGTCCATCAATAGGGAGTACGCCTGTGATGATTTTAAGGCAGCGGGATGTTCGTCGCCGTCCTCCCCCGTTTCCGAGGTTGAAATGGGAGCTTTGCTTGCGTTTACCACCGGAATCAATCAACGCTCATGCTTTGAAGGAACAAAATGGCATAGGAAAACGAACGGAGGAAGGCAGAGGACCTCGCTCCCGACCGTTCAACCTTCAAGGTAGATGATTTCAGTGTAGCACAAGAATCATCCGTTTGCTTGTGATCTGCTTGATAAAATGAAAATCCCGTTCCACTGCAAGTGTTACGGGAATTTTGCATGCAACATGCTTTTCAAGTGATGCCCCCGCTTACGAAGTGGGGGTCCGGGCATCGGGCAACAACAGAACCATGTTTTTCTTTTTTTGAACGAGGTCCTACGTCTCTTTTTCCCCTTGCCATTCCCTCGCCCGATCCAGCATGGATAAAAACGATTTGTAATCGTGTCGCAATCGCGCCAGTTCTTGTTTCAAGTTTTCCTTTTCGGCTGCTAACTTCCGGGTTTTTTCCTGCTCCTTTGCAAGGGAGTCTTTCAAAGTACCACTGTCTCGTTCTTCCTTTTCCAATTTTCGTAAATACGCGATGACATCTTCCAAACGCAAGCTTTGTTCCGTCTCGACGCGCCCTTGTTTATTTTCCGAATCGTCTGGCACCGACGCGGGCACAGCGGCCGGAACCGCTTCTTTCTTTTCCGTATTCGTTTGTTTTTTCTTTTGCTGCTTTGCGATTTTTACTGCCTCATCATACTTCTTCCGGATGGTAGCGTTCCAGCGGAAACCACATGCCGCTGATGTCCGTTCCAACTTCTTGCCTACTTCTTCGAACGCTTGTAACTGGGTCCCCCCCTCGCGTATGTTTTTGAGTACTACCTCTGCTAACATTAAGTCTTCCTCTTCACTCCACGCATCCTGCCTCAGTGCAGTCATTCCCTTTCCCTCCAATACTTTTATTCGTGAACCTGCGCTTACCACCGAGATAAGTGGCTAACGTTTCATAGAATTTATTACGGTTTATCACTCATTATGTACGTTTATGCGTGACTCTATCCTTCTATGATTGGAATTTCAGGTGTTGCTTCAAAAAATAGAGCGTGCTTTCTTGCTAGACCTAACATTTTGGTCTAGCAGTTAGAAATGGAAAATAGGACAGGTGAACGGTCGTGGATATTCGTAGGAAAAGAAAAGCATAGGCAGTACATCGAGGAAAAAAGACAGATATAAATGGCAGAAGGGTATTGATTAAGCGAGCGCACATTGGTTGCTTCCCCCGTCCATTTCGGAGCGCTCGGAAGTCGAAGGTTGCACGGGATGTTCGTTACGGTTCCTTCTTTGCGATCCGAAGCCTCCGTAATGCTTTTTGTTCCTGTTTTTCTTGAGTCGAAACGTCGTGAGAATACCCGGCAATATTGAAAGGAAGAAGCATTGTACTAATAGCGTGTTTCAGAAGTTCTTTCCCTTGGTTGATCGCAGAGTGACATGCCACCTTTATGAGGTTCGATAACGCGAATGCCGGCCCCCTCAGAGTGAGAAACCACCCCATGACGGTTCCTGAACAAAAGGGGACACCATGACTTTTTTGGCCTATTGCCCTGCATCGTACCCCCCCTGACCCATCCCTCAAAAACAAAAAAATCTTGCCTTCACAGACAAGATCAATCCTCGATGGAGCTCTATACAACATGAAAAACCCCCGTTTTTATCCAACAAGGGTTTCCTTCACTTTAATCTTTTGCTTCGGTCACTTCTTCTCCTTTGTACGTTCCGCATGATTTACATACGCGGTGGGAACGTTTCAGCTCCCCACATTCTGGGCATTTCACCATGCCCGGAACATTCAGTTTAAAGTGCGTTCTCCGTTGTCTCTTTACGGTTTTCGACGTACGTCTCTTTGGTACGGCCATTTCTGCCACCTCCTTCTAACGATTAATCCTCATCTCTAAAGAATTTAGCCAAATCTGCCAAGCGAGGATCAACGTTGTCTTTTGCGTCCGAGTCTTCTTTTTCTTCAACGTCTACAACGTTCCAACCAGTACCGGCTTGTGGGGCCGGGCCTTCTTTTTTTTCTGTGTTTATCACTCGCATGGGAATGGCCAACAAAATATGTTCCTTAATATATGGAAGCACGTCCACATACCCATTTTCGGGAGCATGCACGGTTTCATCGTCTCCCGGGGGTTCCAGACCATCCATCCGGAAGCTTTCAACCATTGTTATATCAAAAGGAACATCGGTTTCGGCCAGTGTGTTGGAATCCGGCAAGGTCATCGTCCCCTGAACCGCCATATGAAAATGCGCATGTTCGTTTTCGACCTCAACATTTCCGGTCACATGAGCTTTTGAGATGGCTATTAATTCTTTATCCCGTTCTGTAAGTTCACTTACGTCAACGTGACGATCAATTTCAATGCCGGTTGCACTGTTAGCCAATAGTTGTTGAATCGTCCAGCGCAATTGCTTCACCTCAAGACAACAAGAATAATTATATCGGTCGTATTCATGATTTGTCAACATAATTTCTTTACATTATACTGTCCATAATGAACAGCAACAAATACTAGCCGTTAGTTTAACATATCGAATCCTTAATCGCGAAACAACCATTTCACCGAAAACACTGAAAGGAGAGAAGCAGACGGTTGCGTTCTTTCCTGCCCGCAACGACGTTCTGTTCGATGCCTATGAAATCCATTGGTCTTATTGTTGAATACAACCCTCTACATAACGGGCATGCCTATCATCTAAACGCTTCTAAAGAAGCTTCCGGAGCCGATGTCGTCATCTGTGTCATGAGCGGCTACTTTTTACAGCGCGGCGAACCCGCGATCTTCTCGCGCCGTACGCGAACCGAAATGGCACTTGCGGCGGGGGCTGACCTCGTCGTTGAGCTCCCCTATGCCTTTTCCACTCAGCACGCCCATTGGTTCGCCAGAGGCGCCGTCTCCATTCTCGACGATTTATTTACCGATGCATTCTATTTCGGCAGTGAAGCAGGGTCTATTCAAGATTTCCTTGAACTTGACACCTTTATGCAGCATCACTACGCATCACTGCAAAAAAATGTACGTGCTCATTTGGCAAGTGGTGTTTCTTTTCCGACCGCGCAAGCAAAAGCCTTTCACGACGCGGGCCCGCCCGGGCACCTTCCCGATTTATCGAAACCTAACAATATTCTCGGGTATCATTACGTCAAAGCCGCGCGTCAGCTGGGGGCAACGATCAACGCCAATACGATTCCCCGCATCAGCGCCCACTACCATGACAAGGGTTTGCCTGAGGATCAGTCGATCGCGAGCGCGACCGCGATTCGCAAAATCCTTGCCGCGCATGCAGACGTAACAAAGATTCGCCCCTATGTCCCGCCATCAATCTATAAAAAGATGGAACATTTATATGAAGTGGGACAACCCATGCACACGTGGGACGCTTATTACCCTTATCTGCAGTTCGTCCTCAGTACACGTTCCCCTGATGCCCTCGCTACCATCTATGAAGCGGAGGAAGGACTGGAGAATCGCTTTATAAAGACAGCCTTAAAACAACCAACCTTTATGGATTTCATGGAGGAGGCAAAAACGAAACGCTACACTTGGACACGCCTTCAACGTTTTGCTGTGCACCTGCTCACCGGTACGACTAAAACCGATATCGCCAACGCTTACGGAGATGAGGCGCGGCCCCGTTCCGTTCGCATCCTCGGCTTCAATGAAACCGGACGAAAGTATTTAAACGCTGTTAAACACCGCACACCATTATCGTTATATCATCGGCCTCCGAAAAAGAAAGATGCCCAACAAATGTTGGACGAACGAGCGGCACGAGCGTATTATGCAATGTTAAGCGGAACACAGAAAGTGGAGAAATGGAGAGATGAATACGCCCAACCCCCGGTGTATCGGGAGAAGAGAGAATAGTTGCGTGTTTTGGACTTTCCGAAATACCTACTCACGGACTTCGAAAAAAATCGAAGGGCTCATTCGTTCGAAATCGGTGAGAACGCTGATGATACGGTCTATAAATGGTGTGATCGCCGAGAGCAGAACGTTAGACGGCTTGATGCGATCTAATATCCGGGCCTCCGCTGAAATTAGAACGCTAGACAGGTCCATACAATCTAAAAACGGCTTATCCGTTAAAAACAGAGCGCAAGAAGAAGTTTATCGGTAATTTTTGGAAGGGCTGTGCAGGCTCCGAGCCCTGGACGGGTCGGAGACTCACCTCGGAAAGCTTCGTCCCTAGCCTTCGTTTTCCAAATATTCAACGGCGTCTTGAAGTTCCCATACAGGGACGACCGTCATCGATGTATCAATGTCTTCGGCGGCATCCATGGCCATTTCATAATCGGAGGTGTCGCTTAAGCCAGTGTCTTGTGGTGCAAAAAAGACATCAATGTCTGCATTATCCGCTGCCACCACTTTTTGGCCCACGCCGCCGATGCGCCCGACATTTCCATCTTCATCAATCGAGCCGGTGCCGGCAATGTCCAATCCATACGTTAAATCCTCTTCGGTTAGCTGATTATATATTTCGAGGGCAAACATTAATCCGGCCGAAGGCCCGCCGATATCACCGGTTTCCACGTTTACTTTGGGGTTAAACTCACGTTGATTGACGGGAAACTCAACCCCGAGTCCAACCGTCGGTTCATCTGTATGCGTCACCTCTTCCGGAAACTCAACCATTTCCACATCCAACTCCAAAGCATTGCCTTCCCGATTGACGCTCAACTGGGCATAATCTCCCGCTTTTTTTCCCGCCAGCGACTCATTTAATTCGGTGATATTCCCGATGTTTTCATCGTCAACGGCGGTGATGACATCCCCGGATTCCAACACCTCTTCGGCGCCCATGCCGTCCACAAACTGGGTGACGAGCACCCCATTTTCATGCACCACGGCACCGGCTGCTTCATAAGCCGACACTGTAGCCGCATGCTGGGACTGGTGCATCGCTTGCAGTTGCCGGTTGTGATAGTCTTCATCCGTTTCCCCTTCCATACGAACCGCCTCTTCAGGCGTTAGCACTCGGTAAGAACTTAAAAACGACCAGGCATAAAGGATAAGGTTGGCTTGGCTTTGCCGAATCGTTGTTAAGTAAAATTCCCCTTCTTCCCCACCCCCATCTTCCACCGTAATGAATTCATTCAAACCGACGGCATCTCCGGGTTGAGAATAATAATAAGGCATCGGAATTTGATAGACCAACAGCAATACGATCACGAGCCCTACAATCGACCATGTTTTCGAAAATCTTCGTTCTTTTCTTTCCTCAGTCACGATCTTTTCCCCTTCCAAGCCTCAATCTTTTCCCGAATTTGCGGCAATTGGCGCAATGCTTCTTCCCGTCCTTGTTGAATGAGCGATTCCGTATCATCGAATACAATCGCATTATTTGCCTGCACGATTGGTTCCATAAGAATATCTGCTTCAATTTTTTTGGCTTTGACGAGTTCCCGCGCCATAATTTCCATGCTTTGAATAATGACATCATAAATGGACGACGTCGATGGCGTTTCGGGAAAATAAGAGACATCGACCGCGACCACGAGATCCGCGCCCATCTCTGTCACGACATTTGCCGGAACACGATCGATGACTCCTCCGTCCACGAGTAAATGATCCCCGTAACGGGCCGGGACAAAAATACCCGGAATGGAAATACTCGCCCGCAAGGCTTTTGCCATGGAACCGTCCGTAAAAAGAACCCTTTCCCCACTGTTCAAATCGGTCGTAACCACGGTAACGGGCGTATCAAGGTTTTCCAGCATTTCTCCCTTCGTGAGCATATAAAATAACTCTTCCAAACGTTTCCCACTCACGAGCCCCATTCTCGGGACGGTGAAATCAATATAATATTTTCTGCGAAACAGACCGGCCAGTTGTTTTAAATCATCAGCAGACCGTCCGAGGGCCATCAACGTTCCAATGACCGCCCCCATACTGCTTCCGGCGATAAAATCAACAGGAATGCCTTCCTCCTCAAACACTTCCAGCACTCCAATATGCGCGAATCCGCGTGCGCCTCCTGAACCGAGCGCAAGGCCAATGGACGGTTGATCTTTCACCATGGTTTCCTCCTTGAACCGAAAATTCACTCCAATCCAATCTCCCGGATAAAGGGCCCCTCCACGTATGTAGGATCGGGGATATTTGACTATCGGTCCTTACTTAACTGGTCTAAATTGAAATGTTCCCTCGTATTGTAATAATGAAGACCCCTGTCCAATCACCCGGAAGGAGAAAAAAGATGACACGTTCCCACTGGCAGACACTACTGCTGGGCACAAGCGCAGCTATTCTTGCAATTTCCCTAATGGTCTTTCCACAAGCGGCATTTGATGCATCGTTGCGAGGGCTTTCCATCTGGTGGGATGTCGTCTTTCCGTCATTACTGCCTTTTTTTATTATATCAGAACTCTTGATTGCGTTTGGAGTCGTAAGCTTTCTCGGCGCTTTCATGGAACCCTTTATGCGTCCACTATTTAAAGTCCCGGGGACCGGAGGGTTCGTGTGGGCAATGGGGGTCGCCAGCGGCAACCCCGCGGGCGCTAAACTAACCACCCGATTGTGGAAGGAAGCACGCATTACAACGATGGAAAGCGAGCGACTCGTTTCCTTTACAACCGCTTCAAATCCGTTGTTTTTATTCGGAGCCATTGCCGTTGGTTTTTTTCATGATCCTGCCCTCGGCCTTCTGCTCGCGTTTGCCCATTATGCAGCTAATGTTTTCGTCGGCATCATCATGCGATTCCACGGAAGGGAAGATGTTTCTTCCCGATTGAAAAAAAAGCTCACCCTCCCTTCTGTGAAGGCGGCTTTTCAATTGCTTCATGAAGAACGGTTGCGCGACAATCGCCCGATCGGAAAAAAATTAGGGGATTCGGTGCAATCTTCGGTACAAACGCTGCTCATGATCGGCGGTTTTATCATTCTTTTCTCCGTGATCAACGAAATTTTGTCGCTCCTTAACGTGACCGTCGTCCTTGCCATGTTCGCCGGAGTGTTCTTGACTGTCTTCCAATTTTCGTCTGAACTTAGCGTGCCGATTGTGTCCGGGTTGTTTGAAATGACGCTCGGAAGCCAGCTGGCGAGCCTTACCGATGCACCGTTGAAACAAAAGGTGATCGTTACGAGCTTCATGCTTGCCTTTGCCGGTTTTTCCGCCCAGGCACAGGCGGGAAGTTTATTGGCAGAAACCGATATAAGGTTTCATCCTTTCTTCATTGCCCGTTGTTTACAAGGGGTTATTGCTGCTGTGCTCACATACGTATGTTGGGATGTCTTCTATCACCCCGAGGGCATCGCCGTTTTCTCTTTTTGGGACTATACAGCTTCTGGCCAAGGAATATGGGAGATGTTTCTTTTAGGCTCCCCTTATTTCACGCTCGGAATGCTGCTTGTCTCCATCTGTATTTTTCATAGACGAAAAATGAAACTATCCGTTTAAACGTCATACCTCCGTTTTAATGCATCTTCGACATGAGAAGGGACGAGACCGTTGACATTGCCTTTATTTTTAGCCACTTCTTTGACAATGCTTGAACTTAAGTACGAATACTGGTTATTCGTCATCATGAAAAAGGTTTCAATGTCCTTGTCCATCTTTCGGTTAATGGAGGTTGATTGCATTTCATATTCAAAGTCGGTCACCGCCCGTAATCCGCGTACGATCACATTTGCATTTTTCGAGCGCACATAGTTAACCAAAAGCCCATCAAAGGAATCCACTTCCACGTTGGGATAATTCTGGAATGAATCTTGCAATAATTCCACCCGTTCTTCGATATTAAAGAGCGGGGTTTTGTTTCGATTGATCAGTACGGCGACAATCACTTTATCAAAAATTTTTGCGCTGCGTTCAATAATATCGAGGTGTCCGTTTGTTACCGGATCGAAGCTGCCCGGCGCTACTGCTATCGTTGGCATCCTTCTTCGTTCCTTTCCGTGTTGTTGGTAAAAATACTGATTTGCGTGTCTCCGAATGTTTTCGTTCGGGACTTACAAAAATCGCCAATTTCCTGCTCCAAATGCAACGAGGACGAATGTTCCGCAACAATTACCGTCTCGGGAGTGACAAGCTCCAAGTCTTGAATAAGCGTAATGTCCTCTTCAAGTTGTTGCTGTTGGTAAGGCGGGTCCAAGAAAATAAGGGAACACCTTCTCTTGTCACGGTGAAGCCTCTTGGCCATGTGCACAGCCCCTTGCTTATAAATATGAACCTGCTTTTCGAAATGGCATCTGCTTGCATTTTCTCGGATCACTTTGATGGCCGCGCCTGATGTATCGGAAAAATACATCTCATCGATCCCGCGGCTGAGCGCTTCCATCCCCAGCGCCCCGGTCCCTGCGTATAAATCAATGCCCGTCCCGCCTTGAAAATAAGGGCCGATCATTTGAAAAAGCGCTTCTTTTAAACGATCACTTGTTGGGCGTGTTTCCGCCCCCGGGACAGCTTTAAGCCGTGTGCCTTTTCTGCTCCCTGCAATGATACGCATCGCTTCGCCGCCTTTCCTTTTGCGGTTCTATCCTATCATATCCGCAGGGCAAGTGTCAGAAGCAGTGAAGGGCCGAAATAATAGTGGGGACTTCCAATTACTCGTCACGTTTACCACGGGCGATATGGGGGCTTGGAAGCTTCATTTAAATTTTTCTATTTTCTCCGGATCACCGTGTATATTTCCTACCGGAGCGGGTCAGACTATGAATAGCAACATGATCCCATGTTGCAGATAACCGCGGAGAACGCTTACATTTCCCCATAAGCGCTTCCTCCGGTTTCTCCTCTCCCATTGCCTGTAGTGTTTACAACAGGCACCGCGTACCAAATTGGTACGCGGTTTTTTTATTGCACAATCGGAAAGGAGAGTTGGAAAGCCACGTTAACTTTCGCCGCCATTGATGAGATCTTTTCGATACTTTCTACCGGTTATCGCTTCAAGTAAAAGCAAAGCCCGGCGAGAAATCATACGCCAGGCCTTATGATGCCCTATACATGAACATTATCAGCCCTCGTTCGGGAGCCCTTCGAGGCACTTGAAGCTTTGGTGAAGTCCATATCCAATTGTGCCCGTTTCGACCATTCTACTCCGGTCACAAATGACAAGCGTCCGAGTTGTTCACTTAGGTGCTCTGCTTCCTTCTGATTACAATAAAGCATCGCGTATTTCATTTTCTTGGAGACATATTGCACATGCCCATACGTTCGGAGTTGGCGCACATATTTCATGGATCGGAACCAAACGACCAAACCTTGGCGTTGCTCGTACATAGATCCTCTCTCCTTGGATCAAAAAATTCATGCTACCACCGTAGTGTACCACGGGGATATGGAATCGACAATATGCAGAAAAATGACGACAGGGGCGTGCCCATTCCCCGAGGTGAACCGTCGTTCCGAGTGACATGAAACGGGAATGATTTCCGTATCAGGAAGCACCGGGCGCACAGCGTTGTATGAACCATCTGCCCACGCCCCCCTCCCAGATAAAAAATCCATTGCAATCCACCGAGGAACATGATATATTAGCAGCAATTTCATAAATACAAGTGCACGCTGCAGGCGCATAATGGTAGCGGCCACGGAGCACATCCGCGCTGTTCAGGCTTGCAGCACCACTATATACGAAGAAGCGCTGAAAGGAACTAGTAAAGGAGCGTCATGCACCAGAGAGCGAATGACTCGCTGAAACATTCGCGCCACTGACGCCTTGAACCCGTCCCGGAGCTGTCAGGGATAAACCTGACCGTTATGCTTTGCGATAGAAAGCGTAAAGTGGAAATCCCACCCGGGGTTTCAACGAAGGTGGTACCGCGGAACCTCTTTTCCGTCCTTTTTGTGAAGGGCGAAAAGAGGTTCTTTTTCATTTTGCACGATTCGTCATTTGCCATTGTTGGGGTAACAGGATAAGAATGACCTTGATGTCCGCCATTCATGGCGAGAAGTCAATTATTTACAAGAGGGTGTAGACATTGGAACGAAAACGAATGGTCGTGAAAATCGGGAGCAGTTCGCTCGCCAACCGAGAGGGCGGCATTGCCTTTGACTGGCTCGAGCGGTTTTCTCAGGCGATTGCCCATCTCCACAATCAAGGCCATGAACTTATTTTGATCACGTCGGGAGCAGTAGCCGCCGGGTTTCAACGCGTCGGTTACGCCACAAGGCCGGTCACGACGGAAAAAAAACAAGCTGCGGCCGCTGTCGGGCAAGGGTTGCTCATGGAAGCCTATCAACATGCGTTCATGAAAGAAGGCATTACGGTTGGCCAGCTTTTGTTAACCCGGGAAAGCTTTCAAGAAGAACATCAATACAACAACGCCTATGCAACGTTGCAAGAGCTGCTCAAACGCCGCATTTTGCCAATCATTAATGAAAATGACTCCATTGCCGTGGAAGAGCTGACGTTCGGTGACAATGATTGGCTCGCAAGTTTGGTAGCCGGACTTCTGAGGGCCGATGCACTCGCGTTGCTCACGGATATCAACGGGGTATACGACCGGCATCCTCATCATCCGGATGCCCATAAAAAAGAAACCATTGGGAGCATCACAGCGGAAATGCTTACGCAAGCGGACAGCCATCGATCCACGTTAGGGAGCGGAGGCATGCGTGCCAAATTGGAAGCTGCCCGCAACGCGCAAACCTTCGGCATTCAAACGTTCATCGGAAAAGGCGACGATCCGCGAGGGCTACAAGCAATCATGGAAGGAAACGGCGACGGCACTTATGTATACGCGAAGCCTAACCATCTGTGGCCAAAAGAAAAACAGTGGGTCGGTATCTATTCACCTGTGGAAGGGAATCTCGTCATCGACGAAGGCGCCAAAGACGCCCTTCTCTATGACGGGAAAAGTTTGCTTTCCGTTGGCGTCCGCGATGTACAAGGAACTTTTTCAAAAGGATCCGTTGTCGCCGTCTTTGACGAGGCGCATGAACCGGTCGGCAAAGGGCGAGCCACGATAGGTGCTGACGACATGCGCACCCGCCTTTCCGAACAACCGGCTGTCACTTATATCCACCGGGATCATTGGGTAAGTACCTCGAAAGGAAGTGTTTTCAGTGAATGAAGTCAAACAACTGGCCCAAGACGCTAAAGCGGCGAGCCAATCACTGGGATTGTGTCCAACGACAGAAAAAAACGAAGCATTGCAAGCGATGGCACGCGAAGTATTGAACAGGGAAAAAGACATTCTCGCGGCCAATGAGAAAGACGTCGCGTCCGGAAAGCAAAATGGACTGTCCGACTATTTGCTCGATCGTTTACGGCTAAGTCCGAAACGTTTGCAGTCGATGAGCCAAGGGCTTGAAACCCTTGTTGATCTCCCCGATCCGCTAACCGTCGAACCCGAAACATGGACCCGGCATGACGGGCTCGTTATCGAAAACCGGCGCGTGGCCCTCGGTGTTATCGCGATGATTTATGAAGCCAGGCCTAATGTCACGGTCGATGCCGCCGGGCTTTGTTTAAAGGCCGGAAACGCGGTTCTTTTACGAGGGAGTTCATCGGCCGTGCATTCAAACGAGGCCCTTGTCAGCGCCATGAAAGCTGGATTAAAGAGGTGCGGATTGCCGGAAACGTTGGTGCAACTCGTGAACCCCGAAAATCACGATACCGTCCGGGAATTGGGACAGATGCGCGGCCTTGTCGACGTCATCATTCCACGCGGAGGCGCCGGCCTTATTCAGGCGGTGATCGAACAATCGACCGTGCCGGTAATTGAAACGGGCGTCGGCAATTGCCATGTGTACATTGAAGCTACCGCCAACAAAGAGATGGCCATTTCCATCGCTGTGGATGCAAAAACCGATCGGCCTTCGGTTTGCAACGCCGCAGAAACCATTCTCCTCGATGAACCATGGGCGAATACCAACGGAACTGCGCTCATTGAAGCTTTGCTTGCTGAAGGGGTCACCATTAAAGGCGATGAAAACATTCAGCGCCTGCATGGCGACGTGAAACCGGCCGGCGAGGACGATTGGGCAGCCGAGTACCTCGCGCCCATCGTTGCCCTCGGCACCGTACCAGACACAGATGCAGCGATTGCCCATGTTCGCCGGTTTGGGACGACCCACTCCGAAGCGATTGTCACCGAAAATACGGAAAAGGCTCGCGCGTTTCAGAATCAAATCGACGCGTCTAGCGTTTACCACAATGCCTCCACCCGCTATACCGATGGCGCGGAATTTGGTTTCGGAGCGGAAATCGGCATCAGCACACAAAAACTACACGCACGCGGCCCCTTGGGACTGGGCGCGCTGACTACCAATAAATATGTCGTCTCGGGAGACGGCCATGTGAAGGGAGGAACGGTGCAATGACGCTGGCCGATCAAGCGATCACCTTTATCGGTGCCGGAGCAATGACCGAAGCCATCGTTTCCGGACTGGTCGCGAACAATCGCGTAAATAGTGGACAAATCACCGTCATGAATAAAAACAACGGCGAGCGGCTTGAGGAATTGGAAAAAAACTATCCCATTCAAACGACGACGAACAAACAACAAGCCGTTGAACGTAGTCATTTACTGATCCTCGCGATGAAGCCGAAAGACGTCGGTGATGCCCTTGAACGCCTTCAACCGTTTATTCGTGCGGACCACGTCATTTTCTCTGTGTTGGCAGGTACGACGACGGGCTATATCTCTTCCCTTATCGAAGCCGAATGCCCGGTCATACGCGTCATGCCGAACACGTCGGCAAACGTCGGCGCTTCCGCAAGCGCCATAAGCGGTGGCCAATTCGCAGCCGACAAAGATGTTGATCTGGCCGCTTCGCTCTTTTCTTCCATCGGATCGGTCACCATCGTCCCTGAAGAAAAAATGGATAGTGTCACCGGCATCTCCGGGAGCGGTCCCGCTTATTTTTACTACCTCCTTGAAGGGTTGCAAACGGCGGCGGTCGATGCCGGGTTGACGGAAGAGGACGCGAAGGCGTTGTTGATCCAAACGATGCAAGGCGCTGCCAAGCGTTGGTCGCAAACGTCCAGGCCGCTCCAGTCGCTGTACGAAGAAGTGATGAGCCCCGGGGGGACAACCGAGGCTGCCTTCTCGGTCCTCCGGAAACATTCGGTGCAGGAACATGTCACCGGGGGGGCAAAGGCTGCCATTGCTCAATCCGAAAAGCTCGGGAAAGTAAAGAAGCATGTATAATAGGACCCCTCCCGGGGGTCTTTTTTAGAGCGGGCTTCTTCCATAAGTCCGAGTAAAATAAAACCGGACGCACGGCTTTTCTCCAGTTTCGGCTTCATGAGCCATTCATGTGTCCTTCACTTCTTTTTGAGGAAGTTTTACAGAACTTTTGGTCACTTTTATTATGTCCGTGACGAAAAACTTGATATAATGATGGCTGTTGAAACATTCCGAAGCTGATCATGTTGGAGGTCGAAAGCAATCATGGCCGAGGAAAAAAAGCCCGAATGGCGTAAACGTATCGCTTTTCTTACGGAACATCGCTATTTTACTATCATTATCATGGTATTGATTTTTATTAATGCTGTTATCGTCGGGATGGAAACGTACCCCGAACTTCACACTCGTTATATGGAATGGTTCCACTTTGCCGATCGACTGTTGTTATGGCTTTTCACCGTCGAAATTGCCCTTAGAATGATCGCGGCCAAGCCTTTTTACCACTTTTTTCACAGCGGCTGGAACTGGTTCGACTTTTTAATCATCGCGGCCGGGCACTTATTTGCAGGCGCTCATTTCGTCACCGTATTGAGAGTGCTTCGAGTGTTAAGAGTGTTGCGGGCAGTGACGGTTCTCCCTTCACTGCGGCGGCTCGTCGATGCACTTATGCGTACAATCCCTTCATTGTTCAACATTCTATTTCTAATGGGACTTGTTTTATACATATACGCAGTGATCGGAACGATGTTGTACGCACAAGTTTCTCCCGAGTACTTCGGAAATCTGCAACGTACATTATTAACCCTTTTTCAGATTATTACCCTCGAGTCTTGGACGGAAGCTGTGCTGCGCCCGTTAATGGAAGTGGAACCGCTGAGCTGGATTTATTTTATTTCGTTTGTACTTGTCGGTACCTTTATCGTCTTTAACCTGTTCATCGGCGTCATTGTCAATAACGTGGAACGTGCGAATGAGGAAGAGATGCCTCCCCAGGCCAAAAAACAGGACGTGGAAGCATTACAATCGGAAATCAGAGACCTCAAAGAGATGCTAAATAAACGTGAATAAAACAACTGCGGCGGGGCGTTCTAAAACGAACAAGCCCGCCGCAGTCTTTTTGATCATTCATTCAGTTGTTTCGCGTAAAACTCATCGTAAATTGCTTTTATTGCCTGATCGCCGACGCGTTCCTTCACGGCGAACGCGAGGGATACTTCCGAAGGTCCCTGGTTGATCATTTCAATGTTAATGTCGGCTCCCGCGAGTGCCTTTGTTGCCTGTGCCGCGATTCCCACAGTATCTTTCATCCCTTCGCCGACGAGCATAAGCATGGTAAAGCCGTGTTCAATATACGCGTCATCCACATCCATTTCTGTCTGAATACGAGTGAGCAGTCGGTTCTCGCTGTCCAGGGAGAACTCGGACGTGCGCAAGACGACAGATGTGTCGTCGATGCCCGAAGGCAAGTGTTCATAAGAGATGCCCTCGTCTTCCACCATTTCCAACAATCGGCGCCCGAAGCCCACTTCCCTGTTCATTAAATACTTGCGAACGTAAATAATGCTAAAACCTTTATCAGCAGCTATCCCGGTAATCGGATACAGATCGTGTGCCTCTGACTTCTCTGCTGTGATTAACGTGCCTTTCCCTTCCGGGTTATTCGTATTTTTCACATTAACGGGGATGCCATGTCGAAAGGCAGGGATCAAAGCCACGTCATGAAACACCGCGAATCCTGCATAAGATAATTCCCGCATTTCCCGGTACGTCATGCGCTCGATTTTTTCGGGGTTGTCAATCACTTTCGGATTGGCGACGCAAACCGAATCGACGTCCGTGAAGTTCTCGTACAGCTCCGCGTTCACTCCGGCAGCGACAATCGCACCGGTGATGTCCGACCCGCCACGGGGAAATGTGACCAATTGACCGTTTTCTTTATAGCCGAAAAATCCCGGAAAAACAAGAATTTCATCCTTTTCTTTTAATGTAGCCAGCGACTCGTAAGCGTCGTCTAACACTTGGGCATTCCCGGCTTCTCCGCTAACGAGCAGACCGGCCTCCCGAGGGTTCATATAGCTGGCTTCCATTCCGATATGATTAAAATACGCCGCGATAAGTTTCGCATTATTATCTTCCCCCGCCGCTTTTATCTGGTCCATAAAGACCCCTTCGTTTTCCGTGTTAAAAGCGACGCGCGCCTGTAAATCGGCTTCAATGTTTTCCGTGACCGTTTTTTCGAGCCCAAGCTCTTGGGCAATCGTTTGATAGCGATCGACGACTTGTTGAAGAGCGTCCTCGACCGACTCGCCTTTTATTCGTTCCTCTCCCAAAGTGATCAACATATCCGTTACTTTTACATCACTGTCGCCTCGTTTACCCGGCGCAGAAACAATCACGATTCTGCGCGCGGGATCAGCCACGATAATGTCTTTTAATTTTTCAATTTGATTTCCGCTTGCTACTGACGTGCCACCAAACTTGGAGACTTTCATAAACTGTTAAAACGCTCCCTTGTTTTATTTCTTTATTAAAAAATAAGTGCTAAAGATGCTTCAAGTTCTTACAGACTCATGCATTTCGTAACATATCTTCTGCCGACCACTTCTGATCGACGATTCCGATCGTTTTCAGCGTTGCTACAATTAACGGGACGTCGGATTCCTGATAATAGTCAACCGAACACCCGGACTCCGGCTCATAATCGAGAGTCAGCGCATGCCCATAATTGGTTTCTTGCAAATAGTTTGTGACTTCAGCCTCGTCGATACAAGACGGTGAGACGTATTCTTGCGTGGAATGGTCAAGGATCGTTCTTGTATCCGACGGAGCCCCGACATCGACTGGGATCACAAAACCGCCGACGAGCAATGCCGCTAAGGTAAGAAGCATTCCGGTGATGAGCTTCCGGTCTTTCTTTTTCATACGATTTCCTTTCCTATGTGTAATCGCTTTTCAGTTTAAAAATGTACCGTTTCCTTTATAATCCGATCACCTCAATTGGTGGGCGTATACGTTATTATACGTGGATTTACACTCACGGTCTAGGGGGTCGAACGATTGAAACCGTTTCCTTGACAAAAACGCCCATCACTTCTACGATAATGATGAAAATGTTAAGTGATTTCAGAAAAGACATTGGAGCGACAACCCTATGATGGCGATGTGTATACGTGGCCACCAAACGCTGTGAGCAATCTTCCCATTTCACGGAAGGTTCATTTTATGGGGGCAGAGAGAAGATGACAATCGATCGTTTAAAACAGAGTCAATTAATGAGCAAAGAAATCAGTGATTTGATTATTTCACACGAAAAAGTTGCCCATGTACAGCTTCAAAATCCACTCGATCATGCGTTGTTAGTTTTAATTAAATCCGGTTACACGGCTATCCCGGTCGTCGACAATGATTACCGGGTGCGAGGGCAAATCAGCAAAAACGAAATTCTTGACTCGATCCTCGGCCTTGAGCGTTTAGAAATGGAACGCCTTCACGACATCACCGTCGAAACAGTCATGAATAAAAACATTCCCCGTTTAAAAACGGACGCCACTTTTTTAAAGGCGTTGACCGTTTCCATTAACCACCCATTTATCTGTATCGAAGACGAGCAGGCAGCTTTTGTCGGAATTTTGACAAGACGGTCAATTCTTGCCTTGGTGCATCGATATTTTCAACAATGATCCAAGGAACGTAAAAACCCGCCTACAACAATAAGCGGGTTTTTACATGGTCAGCAACTGCAACTTCCCCCACTTCCACAACCACCACTGCAAGATGAATTGTCAAAATATGGATTGTTAGAGGGAACTTTAATATTCGGGGAAACAGATGTAGCCAATACCTCACTGACTTCTGTAAGTAACTTCTCCAAGTCACGTTCTGCTCTTTTATAAGTACTCACGCTTTCATGGAGATCCATTTCCCGTTTTGCAATGCGCAAAGTCTTTGTTACTTCGCTATAATCCGGATGATATTTGCCAAAGCGCTGCACTTCGTCAAACTTTACTTTATGATGATTGAAGGCTTCAATCAGCCTTTTCGCTTCTTCATCTTCCAGCATGTTTCGGCGCGCTTCAACATAATGGTGGTATATATCAGACGAGCGGATCATCTTTGATAATTCTTCGGATGCATCCAACAGTTCGATTGGGGTTGATACGACGGTTTGCAACGATAACACCTCCGCATTGCCATTGTAACATGACTTGGCTACATTTGTTTACCTCTAGATTGTATAAAGCATGATACGATTTGCTTTGACGAGCGTGCAAGGTCACTCAAGGATCGAGACTGAAAAGGTTTCTTTTAGCCCGAGTGCACGATCATTTTCATCATAGGCCTCCAATTCAACGGTATGATCGCCAGCCTCAAGGCCCTTAATAATGAACGCGGCTTGATGAATATCTTTTTTATCATCGCCGTTTATCCTTAGCCTTAAATACCCTTGTGTATCGTTATATTGATGTTGATTCCTGTAAAAACTAAACGCCGGAATGTAACTTTCCACATAAACGTCTGATGCTTTCACAACATGCTTCACATCAAAGGTTTTTTCGGTGTCTTGTTCATCTGCTTGCATGACCGGGATCGGTTCAATTTCTACTTCAGGTGCGGCAAAAGTAGGCTGCATCGTTCCATTTGCCACCATCAACACCGTCGCGATTCCAATCATTCGCTTATCCAACTGAAAAACCTCCTTTCCGTTAGTGTGCAAAAAGGAGGCGCTTATTATCCGCTTATCGTTTTAACAAATTGAGCAGTTGAATGGTCATCCCTACGCCTTGATTCATCCGGGACACACGCTGGGGCCACGTCTGGCCGTTAAAAAAGCGCGCTTCTTTTTCCATTTCTTCCAAACGTTCAGGGCGTCTGGCCAATATCCGATACCAATAAGGTTCAGCACGTAAATACCTCTTCAAATCCGGCCTTGCTGAAAAATACTGCATTAAATCGGCGCGCATAAAGGCAACACCTCCTTTTTGATCCTTTAAGAATGGTTACGATGGCATCCGCCATAAGGACTTGCCGGCAAGCCAAGGTTTTCTAATATGTAACAGAAACAACCCAATGGGCGAGACGATGATTCATCGCCCCACCTCTCCTCCTTGTTAAAAACCTCTAAATGAGAAAGGATTCTCTTGACGATCATTGCGCGATTGATTGGGATTGGACTGAAATTGATTCAATAACTCTTGGACGTTCCCCATCACGCCGCTAAATTGGGATAAATATTTTTGCACATCATTCACGTTCATTTGTCCCAATGTCTTCAAGAGTGAGCCCACCGTTTGATTTGAATCAAGCAAGCCTTGAATGGACGGCATCACTTCAGTTGCATTCGAATTCGAAGGATTCTTTTCCGTTGCGCTTTCCTTATATGTGCCCCAATGCTGTTCGTCTTCCCCTAAAATAACCCAATCTTGATATAATCCATTCCAGCTTGCTTTCCCGGATCTGACCTGTTGAACAAGCTTCGGATGTTCCTTTACAAAAGCCTTAAAATCACGCAACGAAGGATCCAACTGCCCATCGTTTTCCACCGGCATCTCCTCCTTAACGTACCCGACTCCATCAGCAAAGATGGACCTTTACTCATTACCATACGCATGACGAGCCATGTACGTTCGCCCAAACTTGCACATTGCATATTTGCCGAATTCATAATAAGATAATGGAGAGATAGAGTTACTGAGGAGGTAAAGCGTTGAAGCTCACAGATTTTCATTTTCCGGATAAAGAAATAGGATTCGGACGATTATTAAAGGTCATGCAAGACCATGGATTTATTTTCGGGGAGCAATGGGATTACGAACGTGCCACCTTTGATTTAAAAATGCCGGATGAAAGAGATGCGGGAACCTTTTACCTGCGTGTTCCTTGCTTCACCATTGACGGTGATATTCCTCATGATGAAACACTTGTAAAATTAATGACGCCCTTGTTGGGACGCCATTACTACCCACACGGAGTGGAATATGGAGAAGATGAAGGTTTTCCGGACAAAATCATTAATCGAAGCAAACAAAAGCTATCAGCTGTTGATGAAGAATTGAATGATTAACGAGAAGGACTCCCCCTCAAATCGAGCGGGAGTCCTCCTTCATATTGGTGGCCGTTATCGAACGCATTTTTATTACGCATAGTAAGGAGAGATCAAGATATAAATAAGAACGCCGGTGATGCTCACATATAACCACAACGGCATGGTCCATCGAACAATTTTGCGATGCTTTCGCAATTGATTCGTATATCCCCAAAGCACCGACAACAAGGCAAGAGGAACGATGGCAGCAGCGAGGGGGATATGTGTAAGAAGGATAAAATAATAGATCCCCGCCAAAATACCGTCCCCACCATAGGTGGTAGATTCTGCTAAAGCGTGGTGCGTTAAATATGTGACAAGAAAGAGCGCCGTCGTCGTTAACGCGGCATAAATGAAGCGACGATGGGCCTGCACATTTTTTCTCAAGATCGCGTACAACGCAGCCAATAAAAACACCGTCGTAAAACTATTGTAAATGGCGTTGAGCATTGGCAACAGCGTAACATCAAAAGGGGCCGATGAAGCAGCTCCATCCATAAAAAAGACAATGGCAATTAGCCCGTTGATAACAATCGTCAACGTGACAACGAGAGGGATATAATTTTTTCCTTTTGCTTGTGATTCTGTTGATTGATCCATCGGTCAGCCTCCTTGCCAACCATTATACTAAAGATGAATAAGCAGCACCAAACGTGCCCCTTGACGATCTTCTGACATTCCGATGGGGCGGACCTTGGCAAGAGCGCTTTCCCGCATCGACCCCCCATTCCTTCCTTCCGTTTGCGAAAAAAATCGGGCTAACCCTCATACGGTTAGCCCGATTCGTCTGTGCTGTTTAATACTTCACGACACCGAGCAACATGATAAGTGCCACAATCATAGGGGCTGCCAGGACTAGTCCTGAAATCATAAAAGAACTCGGCCAGCCATGATCCTTATCTTTCAAATGCATGAAGTAGTATAACTGTATGATCAATTGAACAAGCGCCAGTAACAAGATAAACGGAGTCGTGAATATCGTTGGGATACCTTCAGCGCCTACGGCCAAAAAGGCAAGTATGGTAATCCCGATCATAAAGGCAAACGCGATTACCTGTATACGTTGTTCACGATTGAGCTTCCGCTTTTCCTCCTTATTCATTGCACTTTCTTCAAAGGGTTGATTCAAGTTTTCAGCCATTTACGATTACCCTCCAATCCCCATGAGGTATACGACAGTGAAAATAAACACCCAAACAAGATCAATAAAGTGCCAATAGAGCGCGAACGCGTAAAATTTCGGGGCATTGTACAACGTTATCCCCCTGCTTCGGTTGCGGAGGAGCAAGAGCAGAATCCAACCAAGCCCGAACAATACGTGTGCTCCATGTAGGCCTACAAGCGTATAGAACGATGAAGCAAACGCACTCGACGTATATCCTAACCCATGCTCGTAATATTCCACGAACTCGTAGATCTCTAAACTGAGAAATGTTACCCCCAGTAAGAATGTTACCCACATCCACAGTTTTAGCTTTCCAAACTGGTTCTTTTTCATCGCATACGTTGCTAAAACACTCGTCAACGAGCTTGTCAAAAGAATCATCGTCATAATAAACACGAGAGGCAATTGGAAGAGGTCCGCAGGTTCCGGACCACTTGCGGTGCCGCTTCTCAGTCCAAGGTACGTACCAAAGAACGTCGCGAACATCGTTGTTTCACCGGCGAGAAACACAAACATGCCGAGAAATTTATTTTTACCTTCAAGTGTCGCTTTTTCAGGATTGGCGGGAAGCCCTTTTTTTACGTCAACTGAATCTGCCATGGGCTAGCTCAACTCCTTTTCCATTGATTCCACGGTTTCTTTTTCAATGTTATAACCGTAATCATTTTGTAAGGAACGTGCCGCCATTCCGCCAAAGAATGTGATACCGCCAATCGCGATTAAAACATATGGGGAAATGAACAAATCCATATGGAAGCTGATGAACCCGAAGCCTCCGATGAACATGCCGATACTCATGATGAACGGAAGGATCGAGCCATTCGGCATATGGATATCATCCAATGGTTCTGCCGGCTTCATTTCTCCGTTTCCATGTATTTTTTCATAAAACAGCGGATCTAGCGAGCGTACTTGCGGCGTTTGGGCAAAGTTGTACTCCGGAATCGGCGTATTCGTCGACCATTCCAATGTACGTGCATCCCAAGGATCCTTCTCCGTCACGCGTTCTGCTTTCAGTGCTGAATAGATGATATTAATCACCAATATAATGATCGCAACGGACATCATAAACGCGCCGATCGTGGAAATGAAATTCATCGTGTCCATCCCTTGACCTTCCAGAAATGTGTACACTCGTCGCGGCATGCCAATAAGCCCGAGAATGTGTTGAATAAAGAACGTAAGGTGGAATCCGATGTAAAATACCCAGAAAAAGATGATCCCTAACGTTTCGTTCAGCTTATGCCCAAACATTTTCGGATACCAGTAGAAGAGTCCGGCGAGCAACCCTAATACGATACCGCCAACAATAATGTAGTGAAAGTGAGCAACGACGAAATACGTATCATGATATAAATGATCCACCGGTGCCATCGCGAGCATGACGCCGGTCACACCACCGAGAACGAATGTAGGGACAAACGAAGCTGCAAAATGCATGGCCGTCGTAAACCTTAATTTTCCTCCCCACATCGTAAACAGCCAGTTAAAGACTTTTATCCCTGTCGGTACAGCGATTGTCATCGTTGCAATCGCGAACACCGAGTTGGCAATCGGACCGACACCAACGGTAAACATATGGTGCATCCATACCATAAAGGACAAGAAGCCGATAATCAGGACGGCAAATACCATCGATGTGTATCCGAATAGACGTTTTTTGGAAAACGCGGGAACGACTTCGGATATGATTCCGAACGCGGGCATGACAAGGATATACACTTCCGGGTGTCCGAAAATCCAGAAGATATGTTGCCAAAGAACCACGTTACCGCCTTCGCCCGGGATAAAGAACTGGGCATCAAAGACCCGATCCAACATTAACAGCAAGAGACCGGCAGCAAGCGGTGTAAATGCAAATACAATGAGCATGGACGTGATGAGCATCGTCCAACAGAATAAAGGCAGACGCATCATCGTCATTCCGGGTGCACGCATGTTAATGATCGTGACGATAAAGTTAATCGCGGAAATGAGCGTCCCGAAACCTGATATCTGCAGACCAAGGACATAAAAGTCTATGCCTATGCCTCCGAATTCACGACTGGCCAGAGGTACGTAAGAGGTCCACCCGGCGTCCGGAGCCCCGCCGAAAAACCAGCTGATACTTAAAAGGATACCCCCGGATAAAAAGAGCCAAAACCCGAGCGCGTTTACAAACGGAAATGCCACATCACGGGCACCGATTTGCAACGGGAGGACATAGTTTGCAAATGCAAAGAACAATGGTGTTACCGCCAGAAACAACATGAGTGTTCCATGCATCGTCACCAATTCATTAAAGGTTTGACCGCTAATAAATTCCATTTCCGGTGCTATGAGCTGTATTCGAAACAATACGGCCATCAAGCCGGCTTTAACGAAAAAGAGTGTACCGGCAATCAAGTACAAGATGGCAATTTTTTTGTGGTCAACCGTCGTTAACCAATCCCAAAGCACGCTTTTTTTACGCGTGTTTGTAGCCTCACTTACCACGTTGTGTTCCCTCCTTTAAATCGATAGACCTTATTGAATATCGAGTTCTTCTTTTGTTTCATCATCTAGTCTCTCTAAAGAATCGAGGTAAGCGATGATCGCATCGAGTTCTTCATCTTCCATTCCCGGTGCTGCCGGCATGTTTGCCCCTTGTTTCAATGCACCAGGATCTCGGATCCAGTCTCGTAGATTTTCCTCATTGTATTCGAGAAAGCCGGCAATGGTCGTCCGGTCACCAAAGTTCGTTAGGGTAGGCCCTTGAGCAGAACCTTCGCCATCAACAGCGTGACAAGCAATACATCCTTGTTCTTCAAATTGCTCACGACCTTCTTGGGCCAATGTTTCTTCCGGTTCCTCTTCTTCTTCCTGCATCTCTTCATTCCAAGTAGCGTAATCTTCTTCTTCAAGCGCGATCAATTTAAAGTCCATTAACGCGTGGGACGGCCCGCACAACTCGGCACATTTACCCATGTAAATACCGGGATCATCTGCCTCTAGCCACACATGGTTCGTCACACCCGGGATATTGTCTACTTTACCCCCGAGCGCCGGGACCCAGAATGAGTGGATGACATCTTCAGCTTCCAATTGAAAAACAACATCTTCCCCTGCAGGAACATAAACATCATTACCGGTCGTGAAGCCTTCGGGGTAATCAAATTGCCACCAGAATTGATGGCCGGTGACCTCGATAACATACGCATCCTCGTCAAGGTCTTCTTCAGCCACTTCTTGGTCTACGTCCCCGACACCTTCGGTTTCCTCTTCATCTTGTGCAATGTCTTCAGCATCAACACTTAAGTAAAATTGTCCCGTGATCGTCGGAACCGCGAGAATCGCCAACAAGAAGATGGGAATGACGGTCCACGCCACTTCCAGTTTCGTATTGCCGTGGGTTTGTTCCGGGTATTCATCATCGCCATCCTTCTGGCGAAATTTCACGATAACAATAAAGAAAATAACAAAGACAACAACGATGACAAGGGCCATGACATACAGACTCAAAAGCATATTGTCGAAAATCCATTGCGATTGGGGCCCCATCGGGTCCAACGCTGATAGCCCTTGTTCGCCGCACCCTGCGAGCAGTAGCATAAAGGCCATAAGCGGCGCAAACCGCAGCAACCTATTCTTTGCATTCATGTGCTTTCAAACCCCTCTTTCCATGATGTTCTTTTCCACATTACGTTCCCAGCACGTTTTCTATGTAACTCCCGTAAAGGAGCCCACCCTGATCGTCCGGGTGTTTGTCAGCTGTGTTCACAAATGAACAACAATCATCACGACAAATATCACGGTCAAATAGATGAGAGAGTACATAAACATAGAACGCGCCCATTCCGTATCATCTTTCGAGCGAATTCCCTTCAGACTTAATACTAACCAGCCGATGCCAAGGGCAGCCGCCACAATTGTATAGATCATTCCAAATGGATACAGCAATAACGAAATAGGGAGTAATGCAATGATATATACCAGAATTTGTCTTTTCGTAATCGCAAAACCTGCAACGACCGGTAACATCGGCACATTAGCTTTACGATACTCCTCCACCCTCATCATTGCCAATGCCAAAAAATGAGGAGGTTGCCAAATAAACATCACTGCAAACATCACCCAGGCATACACATGTAATCCGGGATCAACAGCTGCCCAACCGATTAACGGGGGCGTGGCTCCGGATATACTGCCAACGATCGTATTTAAGGAATGTACACGTTTTAGCCATAGGGAATAAACAACTACATACACAAACAGCCCTATTGCAGCAATGATAGCTGCCACAGGTTCAATGGCCAGCAAAGTCGCTATTCCTACCGCGGACAGGGATAAACCGATGTATAGAACTTTCCTGAGCGCGATCGCTCCCGTTACGGTCGGTCTCTCTTTTTTGCTTTCCATCAACGGGTCGATATCTGTGTCTATATAATTGTTTAACGTAGTACCTCCGGCAAGCACAAGCGCTATCCCGAACATCGTAAGTAAAAGGATGTGTATATTGGCCCCGAGGCTAAACCCGGCGGTATATTGTGCTGCTACGAAAAATCCGGCGAACGCCGTCAACATGTTCGACATGACAATACCGGGCTTCGACAACTCAATATAAGCCTTCCACGGTTTGTCGACCGTCTTTTCAACCGTGCTCCCTTTCTCTTCAACCGCTTCGGCTGCCTTCATTGCCGTATTTGACTTCATCCTCTTCACCCCCTTTTTCCCATTCAGCCTGCCACGTTTCAATCGTGACGACATCCTTTTTGGTACCCTTCACCTATCTTACTATATTTTCTCCTTGTTTCGGAAGGGTTTTGTCCACTATTTTCATTATAGCTGAAAATAAGGGTCGTTTCATTAAACTACACACTTTTTTCACATCTTCCAACTGAAATCGACATGAAATCTTCACTGTTGAAAAATTGACTTCTGCTCTGCTACTTCTTACTATTTTCAATAAGGGTTGTTTTTATGTTATGAATTGGAGATAGTTACCCGGAAGACATCGCATACAGCGTATACAGAGATTATTTTTTTGTCAATCGCTACGGTTTCCTAGTTAAAAGACCAGGTCGGTTTAAGTGGAGGTGATGTTTTGAATAAAGGATTAAAGATTTTTGGGATCTTAACATCGATCGGAATGCTGATCGTATTATTGCAAGGTTCCATCGTAACGAAAACAGATTCTGGGGATGGTTGCGGGGAAACGTGGCCGCTTTGCTTCGGTGAATGGGTCCCCTCTTCCCCCGCGATCGCCACCATCATTGAATATAGCCACCGTCTCGTATCCGGAATTGTCGGCCTGATGGTCATCATTTTGGCGATTTGGGCCGTGAAAAAGCTACCCCATATACGGGAGACGAAGTTTTGGGCGTTGATGGCTGTTTTGTTTATTATTTTTCAAGGGTTCATGGGTGCGGCAGCCGTTGTCTTCGGCCATTCCAATATCGTGCTCGCGCTCCATTTTGGCATATCGGCAATTTCATTTGCCACGGTGATTCTGCTAACGACCCTCGCGTTCGAAGATGGCACACGAAGACCCGCTCCCCGTGTTAAAAAGGGGTTTCGCAGCTACCTGTTTTTCGTCCTTGCCTATGCGTACCTCGTCATCTATAGCGGGGCTTATGTAAAACATACCGGCGCCACCTACGCGTGCGAGCAGTTTCCCCATTGCGGAGATGTAGCAACCTTTGGCTTTCAAGCAGGCGTGCAAATGACGCACCGAATCTCAGCGATCATCCTCGTTGTGATGCTTTTCATCTTGTTTATCCAAGCGTTTCACTATCGTTTCGAAAGCAAAATGCTCGCGGGCAGCGGTTTAAGTGCCCTCGTGCTTATCCTTGTACAAGCGGCAGCCGGCGTGGCAATCGTGTACTTTCCGGACGCGTATTTAGCTGCAGCCCTCACCCATACGCTCGTCATTACATTCGTGTTCACTTTGCTTTGTTACATGGCGATGCTCGTGACAAGAAACCGGGCATATTAATTATAAAAGATGCTACCCGCTTCTTTCTTGAGAACAAAGTTCGGACGTCGGATTAAATATAATCGGTGAAAAAACCGATTTCTTTACCCAAGTTTTTATCCACTAAAGACAAGGTGCATTTTATCCTTTTTTACCTTCATACAAAAAGTTGGCACGGATGAGGTCCTGCCAACTTTTTTGCTAAAAGGCATCATAACAGGAATGGCTTTTCCGAAGGGGACTGCTTCCTCCCAAAGCGCAATCGCGGCCTTCGAACCTTTCTTGCACATGCAACGTTTCCCCGTCGCCATAGCGAAACAAAAACGGAATGATTCCTTTTAGATCGTTTCTCGTACAAGCCTCGTTGAAACGAGGCTTGTATGAACAACGTTTTGCCTGTTCCTTTTTTCGACGTGATACAAACGTTCCTTCCATGCTACGAACGCACCAGTCATAGAAAGGGACAACTGCTCCCCTTCTTCAAGCCGGAAAAGGAAACTGGGCAAGAAAGCCTTCCCTTTCATGATACGACCCATGAAGGGAATGGATTGTTCTTCTTTGGCCTCCGGGTTATCGCTTACGGCTGTCCAGGCGCCTGCCTCTTCCTTGAAAGCTCGTTCATGGACTCCCCTTTGCGAAAGCTTTTAATCCTCGATTTCGACCAACAAATCTCCGCTATCGATCGCTTCCCCGTTATCGACGTGGATGGTATCAATTTTACCGTCGCGAGGGGCTTGTACCGTCGTTTCCATTTTCATTGCTTCCGTGATGATTAACTGGTCCCCTTTTTTCACTTCTTCGCCTTCTTTTACGAGCACTTTTAACACGGTTCCCGGCATCGTACCGGCAATGTGATTCGGGTTTTTCTTATCAGCTTTTGTTTTCTCAGCCACGGTACTTTCGATGTTTCGGTCTTTAATAATCACTTCGCGTGGCTGGCCGTTCAGTTCGAAATAGACGATGCGATCGCCGGCGTCCGATGGCCTGGAGATGGAAATGAGCTTCACAATTAACGTTTTGCCCGGTTCAATTTCTACCTCGATCTCCTCGCCCAACCGGAGGCCGTAGAAAAATGTCGGCGTATCGAGAACCGAGACATCGCCAAAATAATTTCGAAACTGTTCATACTCCTCGTAAACTTTTGGATACATCGTGTGATTCATCAAGTCGTGTGAGGTCACTTGCCGGTCTAGTTCCTCGAACAATTGCTTTTCGAGCGCATCGAAATCAACAGGTGCCATATGTTTACCGGGGCGGTCGGTATACGCTTCCCGATTTTTCAAAATGATCTGTTGTAGTTCCCGCGGGAAGCCTCCGGGTGGCTGCCCGATCTCCCCCTGAAACATTTCCACGACCGATTCGGGAAAGTCGAGGGAATTTCCTTTTTCAAAAATATCCTCTTCCGTCAAGTCATTATTTACCATATAAAGCGCCATATCGCCGACGACTTTTGAAGAAGGAGTCACTTTCACAATGTCGCCGAAGAGGGTATTGACTCTCGCGTACATATCTTTTACATCATCCCAACGACCCTTTAAACCAACCGCTTTTGCCTGCTGCTGCAAGTTGCTGTATTGCCCGCCCGGCATTTCATGTTCGTAGATATCCGGGTGCGGCGCGGTCAAACCGCTTTCAAATCCTTGATAATACGCGCGTACATCTTCCCAATAATTGCTTAGTTTACTAGCCGCCGCTACGTCCAATGCCGGTTCCTTATCGGTTCCTTTCATGGCGTAATACAGGCTTTCCATACTCGGCTGTGACGTGGATCCGCCCATCGCGCTAATCGCCGTATCGACGACATCGACGCCGGCGTCCATCGCCCTTGCATAGGTGAAGACACCATTTCCGCTCGTATCGTGCATATGCAGATGCACGGGCAGATCGACGGTTGCTTTTAACTCACTCACCAATTGATAGGCAGCTTCTGGTTTCAGTAATCCGGCCATGTCCTTGATGCCGAGGATGTGAGCCCCTTCTGCTTCCAGTGTTTTCGCAAGTTCTTTATAATAATTCAAATTGTATTTCTCGCGGCTTGGATCGAGAATATCACCGGTATAACAGATCGCCGCTTCCGCGAGTTTGCCGGTATTTCCAATCGCTTCGATCGCTTTCGTCATCCCTGGTAACCAATTGAGGGAATCGAAGACACGGAAAACATCGATGCCTGCGCTGGCAGACGTGTTAACAAATTCTTCGATAACATTGTCGGGATAATTTTTATAGCCGACCGCGTTCGCTCCCCGCAAAAGCATCTGGAACAATACATTCGGCATCTTTTCCCTAAGGTTAAGCAAACGTTCCCACGGATCTTCGTGCAAAAAGCGCATAGCCACATCGTACGTCGCTCCGCCCCACATTTCCGTTGAAAATAAATCAGGCAACATGCGAGCCGTCGGTTCGGCAATTTTCAGCAAATCATGGCTGCGCACACGGGTTGCCAACAGCGATTGGTGAGCATCTCTGAACGTGGTGTCGGTTAAAAGCGTGCGTTCCTGGTCTTTTAGCCATTTCACAAGCCCGTCGGCACCCCGGTCATCGAGAATTTGCTTGCTTCCGGACGGCATCGGTGCATCTTCATCTACCTCAGGAAGACGGGGCGTGGAAAACACTGGTTTTTTCTGCTGTTCCAGCCCGGGGTACCCGTTCACAATCGTCTCACCGATGAACGTCAACATTTTCGTCCCCCGGTCTTTTCGGCGCGGAAACACGAATAACTCAGGGGTATCATCTATAAAAGACGTATTGTATTTCCCATTTAAAAACTGCTCATGCTGCACGACGTTTTCCAAAAATGCAATGTTTGTTTTAATACCCCGAATGCGAAATTCCTGCAAGTTTCTTAGCATTTTTGCCGAGGCCACATCAAAGGAGAGCGCCCACGTCGAAACTTTCACAAGCAAAGAATCGTAATGGGGGCTAATGACCGCGCCCTGAAAACCGTCCCCTGCATCCAGCCGCACACCGAACCCGCCGCTAGAGCGGTACGCCATGATTTTTCCCGTGTCCGGCATGAATCCATTTTCCGGATCCTCGGTCGTTACACGCGATTGGATCGCGTAGCCATGGGTACGGACCTCCGATTGCTCGGGCAATGCGATGACGGATCCGTGCAAGGGAAGCCCGTCGGCGATGTATAGCTGTGCATGGACGATGTCAACGCCTGTCACCATTTCCGTGATCGTATGCTCCACTTGAATACGCGGGTTGACTTCAATAAAGTAAAACGACCCGTCAGCGCCGACGAGAAACTCCACCGTTCCTGCATTCAAATAATGGATGCTATCGGCAAGGTCAATGGCCGCCTGGCAAATATCATCTCGGAGCTGTTCGTTGAGCGCGATGCTTGGCGCGATTTCCACGACTTTTTGATGGCGCCTTTGCACCGAGCAATCCCTTTCATACAAATGCAAGGTGTTCCCTTCATGGTCGCCGAGCACCTGTACTTCAATATGCTTAGGGTTTTCAATCAGTTTCTCCACATAGACCTCATCGCTACCGAAAGCAGAACTCGCTTCCGAGCGTGCGCGGTCATACGAATCTCTGAGCTCTTCTGCGCTGCGAACAATCCTCATTCCGCGTCCGCCCCCGCCGAGACTCGCTTTAATAATAAAGGGGTAGCCGTGTTCCAGGGCGAAGTTTTCTACTTCCTCGACGCCCGATACGGCGCCGTCGCTGCCGGGAATAACCGGGAGACCTGCTTCAATCGCGGTTTTGCGCGCCTGTATTTTATCGCCGAACATATGTAAATGCTCGCTTTTCGGGCCGATAAAAATAATTCCTTCCTCTTCACAACGCTCGGCAAAATGAGTGTTTTCCGCCAGGAAACCATATCCCGGATGGATAGCGTCTACGTCTGTACGTTTGGCAACCGAAATAATAGTTTCAATGTCCAAATAAGCTTCAATCGGTTTTTTTCCTTCCCCAACCTGGTAAGCTTCATCCGCCTTGTAACGGTGAAAACCTCCAGTGTCTTCCTTGGAATAAACCGCCACTGTACGAATATGAAGTTCCGTACAAGCTCTGAAGATTCGAATGGCAATCTCGCCGCGATTGGCAACGAGCACTTTCTGAATATTTTTCAGTTCGCTCACGTCGGTTCCTCCATTCTCCACTTTTCTTTTTAGAAAACTTGGCTTTTCGCCAAGCTTTAAGGTTTTTCACTATAATAGCATTTCTTACAACTTGAATCTACAAAAAATAAAAAATAATTTCCCCTCCCTGATCACTAATCACCGCCGAATTCCATGTTTTGCTGGTGTTTTCACAAGCGGAATGCTAGGAAAAATAACACGGGCGTCAGCTAAGCGTACGTTCATCGAGGACAATAAAAAAAACCAATTCCATCTCGCAGAATTGGTTTATTGGTTTACCGTTCGCTCATGTAATGCGGATAACTTTCTTTCGAGTTCATTCATGATATGTTTGCCGGCCTGTTCATCGATCAAATTTAGGCGAATAGCGAAATCTATTTCACGGGAAAGCCCAAACATTTGGGTGTCCAGTACTTCTTCATAGAGCGGGCATTGCGGCATTGTTAAATTGTCCATTTGCACTTCAATCAGTTGCCTGATTTTCTCAGCATCTGCTTTCAAGACAGCGTAGGCCTGTTCCCTGCTATCGGTCACGGTCTCCATGTGCACATGCATCCCTCCAGAGATAAAAATCCTATGCTTATCTTATCGGTTATACCGTTAAATTGCAAGTTGATCTCGCTTCCGTTTTGGGTGAAAAATGCCTTCGTTTGGCTGATAAAATCTTTGTTTTTGCTGATGAAGCGACGATTTGGCTTTTGTATCGGGGACATTCCGCCAAAGTTAAAAAATACTCAACTGAAAATGACGAGATAATCGTTTCAAAAGCTCGACCCCTGCACGACTATTGCCTTTTTCGTTCAACGCGGGGCTGTAAATGCCAATCCCCATCCCGTCCGGGACGCTTCCAAGTATCGCCCCCGATACGCCGCTTTTTGCCGGAATCCCCGCTCTTATGGCTAGTTCTCCGGATTCGTTATACATCCCACATGTGACCATAAATGTTTTCACCATTCTTGCAACCGGCGCCGGAACGATTTGTTCCCCCGTCTCGGGCGAGCGGCCTTCATGTCCGAAGATAAAAACGATTCTCGCGAGATCGCAACAACTCATGCTGAGCGCGCATTGTTTGGTGTACACGTCTAACAAGGGCTCGATCCCGATGTCGCTGTCGATCACCCCTTCCCCTTTCAATAAATACGCGAGGGCTCGATTATAATCTGCCGTTCTAAATTCCGATGCGGCCACCGCGCTATCATAAGTCAAAGCGTCATTTCCGGTTAATTCACGAATAAATCGTAGCAAGCGCTCCACTTTTTCCGCCTCTGTCCGGCCGCCGATCATGGATGTTACGGTAAGCGCGCCTGCGTTAATCATCGGATTTAGCGGCTTTGAAGAATTCATTAATGCCAATCGCGCAATGGAATAGAACGGTCCGCCCGTCGGCTCCATCCCGACTTTGTCAAACACTTGGTCTTCTCCGCTGTCCATTACTGCAAGCGCCAGCGCTACCACTTTTGACACACTTTGCAACGTAAACGTCTCTTCTCCGTCCCCGAAACTGACACATGTTCCATTTTTCGTATATAATGCACAGCCGAGTGTACCGGGATCGGCATGCCGTAATTCCGGGATGTAGGTTGCAACGCTTCCTTCATGGGTGAAGGAACGCATCTCCTCGACAATTTCTCCCACTTCCATTTCAAACTGCCTAAATTCTTCTTTCACTGCCATACCCTCCCGCTTACCCGTTTATTATTCTTCTGCAGATATGTTACCATTAGAATGACTTGATTTCTTACGAGAATAGCGAAAATCATATTTTCTTATGCTATTATCCAAACCATAAAGAAAAAACATAGAGGAGTTACTGACCATGGACCCTTTTATTGTCCCCATATCCGGAAACGTGAAACATCGAATTACGCTCGACCCTACTGTATGGATCTTTGACAATCGAAAAATACATTTAGAAAATTTCTTTCAGGAAACGTCATCCGCAGAAGGAGTAAAGGAAGAACGGGCAGACATTGGTCCGAGGCGTTGGCAAACCAATCAGATTCGCACGAAAAAAGAAGCCTCGATTGAAGGCTCCTACGGCATGAAACTAGCTCCATTTATTGACAATGCTGCACCTTTGGCATCCGCGACAACCCTTGTTGCTGTCACATCCGCGGGGGAAGAAATCACAGCCCCGCTGGAAACCGGCAAATCATGGATCGCCGGTTTCTCTTCGGAAGGCATGGCGTTAAAAGAAAATGGTCCGATTCACATCTATTTTGCCGACGGTACGAACCAACATTCCCCACTAACCCACGTGGTTGAACTGCGGGTGGAATAACCCGACGGATTGCCTCTCGCTTCCCGGGCCGAACGCTATCTGCTGTTCGGCCCATGCTCTACAATAAATCCGCCGCTAGTTGTGCGAGCGAGGACCTCTCCCCTTTCGCAAGCGACACATGCCCGCTTATCGGTTGATCTTTAAAACGCTCCACGACGTAAGTAAGCCCATTGTTATAAGCATCCAAATACGGATGATCAATTTGTTCCGGATCTCCCATCAGCACAATCTTCGTATTCTCCCCGACTCTTGTTAAAATCGTCTTCACTTCATGTTTCGTTAAGTTTTGCGCTTCATCCACAATGATCAGCTGCCCGGGCAAGCTACGCCCGCGAATATACGTGAGCGCTTCAACTTGAATCGAGCCCAGCCCTAATAAAATATTGTCTACTTCTTCGGGCTTGTTTGCGTTGAACAAAAACTCCAAGTTATCATAAATCGGCTGCATCCACGGGCGTAATTTTTCATCTTTTTCTCCGGGCAAATAGCCGATATCTTTTCCCATCGGTACGACCGGCCGGGCAATCAACAACTTCTTATAAATCCTTAAGTCTTCCGTTTGCAATAAACCCGCAGCCATGGACAGCAATGTCTTACCAGTACCGGCCTTCCCGGTCAATGTCACCAATGACAACGTTTGGTCCAGCAAGATATCAAAAGACATCTTTTGTTGAACGTTCCGCGGCTTAATTCCCCATACGCTTTCACGGTCATGGATTAACGGCCGTAACGCCTTTCCATCATGATCAACACGACCCAACCCGGACACAGAGGGCTGTAACTCATTTTTTAGAAGGACGAAGGACCCGGGATAGAAAGGCGAACAAGGGAGAGACGTTATGGGAATTTGCCGGGTTTGATAAAATTGTTCCAATAAAGCAGGGGCGACGTGAACACTCAGATGCCCTTTGTATAGATCATCATCGACAACCACCCGGTCGCTGAGGAAATCTTCTGCCTTTAACCCTAACGCTTCTGCTTTAATACGCACAAGGGCATCCTTGCTTACCAAAACAACCTGTTCATCGCGTACTTCTTTCATTTTTTCTGCTTCCACGTTTAAAGCCAACGCAATAATTCGATTATCGTTTGTGGCATCAGGCAAAATGTTTTTCAGCTTTTCATAAGAGCGGTGGTTCAATTCCACGTGCAAATAACCGCCACTTTCAAGCGGCACGCCTTGATGCAACGGCTTTCGGGACCTTAGCTGATCAAGGAGCCGCGCCACCTCTCGAGCATTGCGCCCGATTTCGTTCATGTGCTTTTTTTTCGCATCCAATTCTTGTAATACAATCGCGGGGACTAAGACATCATTTTCCTTAAAAGAAAAAAGGGCACGAGGGTCTTGCAATAGGACATTTGTATCAAGAACATAAGTTTTTTTCAATTCGCAACCTCCCGGTTTGCAAATAACGGTAACAGAGGCAGAAAGCATTGCCCCTTACTTTTGTTTATGCAGAGGGAGAGGTAAAATTGACAAGTCTTTTATACAGCCCCTTCAGGCATGTTAGAATAGAGGTATGAATGCATGGATTTGAAAGGAGTGAAGCAGACCGCTGTGTTTTGTACATGCAGCCGGATTCTGCGTTGAAATATGCAAGCAAAATGTCCATTATGTAATCGAATTGACCGTATCTCCGACGATGACCCCCTTGCGAAGAAGTTACGCAACCGGCCGATTCACACGTACACATGCACCGAATGTTACGACCGGATTTCCCGCAAAGCGAAATCCCGGCGAGGGGAAAAACAATCCTAGAAAAGAGCCGCTGCAGAAGATTTGCAGCGGCTCTAATGTTTAAGCTTCTTGTTGTTTTTTATGGATTCGCAGGCGAATCCGATAGACGCCGAGCACAGCCGCTATCACAATCAAAGCTTCGGCAACGGGCATGAAAATAGCAAAAAATGTTAATACAATGCAGCCGATGACGAGACCGGTATACACGACGACATTTTTTAGTAACGGCAATTTTCTCGCGAAACCTAGATTAAATACAATCACACTTAGAATGATCACGGAGAAATACAAGAGCCAAAAGCCAAGGGCCATGTTGTCATAGATCCCAAATAGCTGTGCAAACCAAGAAAAATCGTCTTGAGAGAGTTGCCCTCCTTCTTGCACTTCGCTTACCTCCTACCTACGTTGATATTTTCTTTTTTCGTTTTTGTTCGCGCTCGCGCATAGACGTGCTTAACGTTTTCTTGCGAAGGCGTATCGCCTGTGGTGTAAGCTCACAATATTCATCGTCATTCAAGTACTGCATGGCTTCTTCCAGGGTTAGGATTCGCGGTTGTTTTAAAGTAGCCGTCTGTTCTTTCGTGGCGGAACGAATGTTATTGGCAGCTTTTTCTTTTGTAATGTTCACCGCCAAGTCGTTCTCCCGACTGTGCTCACCAACAATCATGCCTTCATAAACCTCTGTGCCCGCTTCGACAAACAGCATGCCGCGGTCTTCCAATTGCAACATGCTATACGTTGTTGCTTTTCCTTTTTCTTGAGCCACGAGCACGCCTTCCCTGCGTCCGGCAATTTGCCCTTCAATGAATGGCTGATAGGAATCAAAAGAGTGATTGATGAGGCCGTACCCCTTTGTTTGCGACAAAAATTCAGTGGAATAACCGATCAACCCTCGCGCGGGGATTAAAAATTCCAGACGTGTTTGTCCTTCGCCTTCTTGTTGCATGTTGAGCATCTCGCCTTTGCGTTCGCCGAGGGCCTCCATGACAGCGCCGGTGTATGCTTCCGGTATATCGATTTGCACGCGTTCAAACGGTTCATGTTTGACACCATCGATCTCTTTTACAATCACTTCCGGCTTGGACACTTGCAGCTCGTATCCTTCCCGCCGCATATTTTCAATAAGGATGGAGAGATGCAGTTCCCCGCGCCCGGAGACCGTCCAAGCATCCGGCGAATCGGTCTCTTCGACTTTCAGGCTCACATCCGTTTCCAGCTGGCGCATGAGCCGCTCTTCGATTTTCCGGCTTGTGACGTGATCCCCTTCCAACCCGGAAAACGGGCTGTTGTTGGCCAAAAACGTCATTTGCAATGTTGGCTCATCAATGCGGAGCGCAGGCAAAGCTTCCACATGACCCTCAAGGCAGATCGTTTCCCCGACATTAATATCATCGACCCCTGCAATCGCGATAATGTCACCGGCTTCGGCCTCTTTAATCTCCTGTTTTTCCAAGCCGTGAAAACCGAACAGCTTGCTGATGCGGAAACTTCGTTCCTCTCCATCCCTCGTGATCAATACCGCTCGGTCCCCGTGGGAAACTTTTCCTTTAAAAACTCGGCCAACTCCGATTCGTCCCAGAAAATCATTGTATTCCAACATTGTGATCTGAAATTGCAACGGTTCATCGCTTGTTTCTTCGGGGGCAGGCACGTGCTCGCCAATCGCGTCGAAAAGTACTTCCATGCCCCGGTCGGTCTCATCCTCTGGGTGTTTTGCCATACCGTTGATCGCCGATGCATGGAGCACCGGAAAATCAATTTGGTCTTCCGTTGCGCCCAATTCGATAAAAAGATCCAACACTTCGTCGACGACCTCTTCCGGCCTGGCACCTTCCCGGTCGATTTTATTCAACACGACGACAGGAGTGAGTTCTTGTTCGAGCGCTTTTTTTAACACAAACCGCGTTTGCGGCATGCACCCTTCATAAGCGTCAACGACGAGGAGCACTCCGTCCACCATTTGCAAAATCCGTTCCACTTCACCGCCAAAATCGGCATGGCCCGGCGTATCAAGAATGTTGATTTGTTTTTCTTTATACTGTATGGCGGTATTTTTAGCTAAAATTGTAATGCCGCGTTCTTTTTCCAAGTCATCCGAATCCATTGCACGTTCGTCTACGCGCTCGTGTGCTTTAAATGTCCCCGATTGCTTTAACATTTCATCAACGAGCGTCGTTTTTCCGTGGTCCACATGGGCAATAATCGCGATATTGCGCAAGTCGTTGCGAATATTCACAGTGCAGTTCTCTCCTTAGTTTAAGCAAATTCTTTAACTTTTCGATTTTACCACACTTTTGTCGAAATCGGCAAAAAGCGAGGGTTGGGTCGGGTGGGAGCACGGCATGACGACCGAATTAGAATTTAACGCGCTGTTCCAGACTCCATGAACCGTCTATGACGACTAAAAATGATCTTTTCGCGTGTCTTCAGGCGCCATGGAACCCCATGGCGAAAATAACCCTCTCGAACAAGTTCGGGCGCCATGAGCCTTGGTCGACCGCAGTGAACGCCTTGATCCCCCCTTTCCCTGTTGATATCCTTGTCCGTTTTCTTTACACTGGACGAAGGAAATCGAAAAGCAGGTGAATTGATGCGAAAAATAAACTGGACTTTATTATTTTTAGCCTTTCTTGCCACGGCATCCATCTTGGCCTATGGCATTGCAGTGGCGGAACGAAGTTTCATGATCGCGATCATCGCAACGATCATTCTGTATTCTTCGTTCAAAGGCGCAGCCATTTATCGGAAAAGAAAGCCCGTAACCTAACCTTTTTTTCCAGAAAAAACGAACAGCCCCGCACCAAGCAAAGGGCTGTTCGTTTTTTATCGATCAGCGTTGCATCTTTGGTAAATCTCTTTGAAAACGTGCGTTTCACCTGCAAGCACGGAACATGAATCCTTAAACAAGGTATCATAAGCAAACAGCGGTGAGCAATCGGCGTCCGTTTCCGAAAGCAGAACCATCGCGCCCGCGTAGTCCCATGGCGACAAGCGCATATTTACATAGGCATCCAGGCGTCCGGCCGCGATATAAGCCAGCTCCAAGGAAGCAGCGCCGTACGACCGGGTCGCGCGTACATCTCGCACAAGACCGGCGAACACTTCTTTCGTGGTCGCGTCTACCCGGCCTACGAGCCAACGCGCGTTAAATCCAATAATTGCCCGTGAAAGGTCCACCGGCTTTCGTGGGTGTAATCTTTTCCCGTTCAAATATGCCCCCTCCCCTTGGACGGCGCTAAACAATTCATCGGAAATCAAGTCATAGATCACACCGACTTTGCCCTGTCCGTCATAATGAATCCCAATCGAAATAGCGAAATTCATATACTGATGGACGTAATTCGTCGTCCCATCGATCGGGTCAATATACCATGTGACGGTATTTTCGGGAATTGGTTGATCATGCTCTCCTTCTTCACCAACGACAAAGTGTGTCGGATAGGTTTCTTTGATTTTTTTTGTCAAAAGACGTTGTACTGCAAAGTCATTCTCGGTCACAAGGTCATCCGCGTCTTCCTTTGTATCAATATCCAGCTTCCGAATAGCAGGATCGTAAAGACGGTGGGCGGCCTCAGTTATAAATGCTATTGCTTGATCTTTCATTGCTGTCCAATCCACGGAATGACCCTCTCCTTCGATGATTGCAAAATGGATATGGATAGTATCTCATATATGCTGTTGATTTTGAAAGGGGCTCACGTGTAAAGCCTTGCTTTCCATACACCTACAGTCTGTCCCGTTCCCCTTCTCCAGCTTTCATAAACAAGAAAAACGGGCAATCGCCCGCTTTCCGTTACCACCTATGAATGCGTTATATCCCGGTGGTAAGCGCCCGTAAAACTCCCGCTTCAACCCCGCAAGCGGGAGTTAACGGGCGACTAACACCCCCGATTCGTTCAACTAACCATCAGAGGAAAAGCCCCTCTGATGGAAGTTTCACTTTATTGTTACGCTTCTAAACGTATGAGTTCCTGTCTAAGTTGCTTCAAGCGTTGTTTTGTTTGATTCTTGCCTTCTTCATCATTGCCTTTCATTGCATCGTGGAGCGTGACGAGTTCATAATCGATTTCCAGACGTAGCACCGGTATCCGTTCTTCAGCGTCAGTCCTCTTTAGCGCTTGGATGACTTGTTCCATCATACACACCCCTCTTTTTTTTAGAGCCTTTGACAACCACAAGCAATGACATGATTCATTATTCTGATTTCGATTATTATATCATATGCGTTTCATATTTCAAGCGTCCTGTTCATTTGCGTATAGAAAATTCAATCACTGCTTTCGGTTTGATTCCTCGTCCGACAAGCGCTATCATAAGGAGAAAAAGGAGTTTTGGCAGATGGACCTTCCAACATTTACACAAAAAGAATTTAATATTTTTCATACCGAGGGTCTCGAACCGCGAATGGAAGCGATACGGGAAAACATTCAACCTAAATTCAGGGCGCTCGGCGAGCCACTGGCCGAAGAGCTTAGCGATTTAACCGGCAATGACATGTTTTTGCACATCGCTAAACACGCCCGCCGTAAAACAAACCCGCCAGCGGACACATGGCTTGCCGTAGCCCATAACCATCGCGGCTATAAAAAACATCCCCATTTCCAGGTTGGACTATTTGATGACCATCTTTTCATTTGGCTTGCTTACATTTATGAGCTTCCGAATAAAAAAGAAATCGCACAGCAATTGTTGGATCGTCAGGATCAACTCGAAAAGCTTCCCAATCACTATGCCGTTTCTCTCGATCATACAAAGAAAAATGCACGCACATTGGAATCGATGGAGACAGATGAATTGCACAAAAGTCTCGTGCGTTTTCGTGACGTAAAAAAAGGAGAGTTTTTGATCGGACAACAAATTGCCCATGATGATCCTGTCCTGAAAGACGGAGACAAGCTCTTTTCAACCATCATGGATACGTTTAAACACGTACAACCATTTTACGAAAAAACCACTCACTTGCACATATAAAGTGAAACTTCCATCAGAGGGGCTTTTTCTCTGATATGGAGGTCGGCTAAAACCGTCACATTCTGTGCGTCGCAATCGGGGTGTTAGTCGCCCGCTTTTCCGTGGAAATCAGAAACCGGAGGCCGGAAATCGGAAGATCATGCTTCGTTTCTTGCAAAAGGCCTTTTCCGACCTCTGGCCTCTGAAATCTGACCTCTGGAATTACGGGCGCTTACCACCGGGATAAAAAAACAAGGCTTTTTTCGCCTTGTTTTTTTACGTTTGCCGGACAATCTCTTCCGGATTTTTTTCCTTGGCCAAGCGAACCGTGCGCCAACACGATTGTCCTGCTTGCTGATCATAATCCCGAAAATAGGACTTTTCCTCATTTTTTGCCGGCACTACTTCTTTAAATTGCTTATAGGCGTTTAGAAGTTCGCCTGCTTTAACGCCTGCTTTGTAGGCGTTATCGACTTGTGTGAAAAAGTTTGCAACCGTTACAATCTCATCTTTCGACCAATCGGTAGAAAAGGGAATGGCTACTTCATCTTTCAAATTTTGACACCTACCTTGACTTCATTATATCAGAAAAAAATGGCGTACCGCCGAACAGCGCTACACCACTTTTTTATCCCCGGACGCGCAATGTTATCTTGACGCGCGTTTTTTCTTGCATGCTTCGCAATTTCCGTATAACGTTGCCATCTTTTCGGCTTTGAAATGTTCAATGGTACAGTCACATTCCGCACAAACGATCATTGCCATGCCATCGCACTCCCCTGTGAAAGCGTTTTATTAATATGTATCTCTATAATATGATGTCACAATTGATTTGTCAACGGGAAATTGTATAACACAATTGGAGGTTGGAAAAGGAGCGACCACCACAGGTGCCATGGGCGATTCATGACGCCCGTACACATCGGGTAATGCCCGCCCCGGGTACCATTGAGTCTTTTTTTACGAGCGGCCCAAAAACGTATGATGCATGATGCAGCTAGCGCCGTGTTTCAAAAATTCTTTCTCCCTTTGTTTGCCATACTCACAGTTCCTCTCGATGGTACGCATGTATCAGACAGACACTTGCATTGATTTCATCCATCATACAAGATTACCGATTTGAGAGGGACGATTTTCGTGTTCATCGTACCCCAAAAAGGTGGCATATCACTCTGCGAACGACCAGGGGAAAGCATTTCTGGAATAGAGTACTAGCGCCCTATTCTAACCGATTAAACCCGCGCGTCACCTGCGCGGGTTTTTTGTCACTCATTTTCCAGTTCTATTTCCGCCGGATCGATAAAGTCATACCCTTCTTCCTCGAGTCCTAAAATAATATTTTCCAGAGCCTCGTTCGTCCATTCCCGGTCATGCATAAGGATATTGGCTCCGTTTTGCAAGAGCTCTGTTTCCACCATAATTTCCGCCAGGGCATCGGGATCGGTATATTCTTCTTCCCAATCAAACCCGTAGGTCCAATTCATGCCCAGCATCCCTTCTTCTTCCACGACTTCCCAGCTGCGATCTGTATTCGCTCCGTGAGGCGCTCGGAAAAAATCCGGTCTTTCTCCGGTAATCCCTTCGATTTCATCACTCAAATCGACGATTTCTTCTTCCACCTCTTCCTCTGAGATGTCCTGCAAATTCGCATGGGTCATCGTATGGTTTCCGATTTCATGACCATGGTCAATAATTTCAAGCAGTTCTTCTTCCCCTTCTTCATCATTGATAAAGTGGTGGTTCACGAAAAATATTGCACTTACCCCTAGTTCTTCAAGCGTCTCGGCCATCTCTACGCCGTGGTCATCCGGCGCATCATCGATGGTAATAAGGACGGCTTTCTCTTCGGCATCGTCAATAGGCTCTAACGCCCAATTGTTTTCATTAAGGGTGTACGCCGGTTCAAGTTCTTCTTCTATAGGTTCATCAGCCTCCTCATTAGGCTCCGATGAAGCATCTTCTCTCTCTTCTTCCGTTTCGTTTTCTTCTTCGACAACCGTGTTCTCGTCCGCTTCCTCCTCCACGCTCACGTCTTCCTCCGTTTGCTGGCATGCCGCGAGCACTAGCGTTATAGCCACCCAATAGGGCATTGCTTTAGAGAAACGCACTCCAATTCCCCCCGCATATGTATTGAATATCCTCGTCTAATCTTGCATATTTCTACAAAAGTTGCAAACCATTTTCAAAGATCGATTGATTTTTTTATGTCATATTTGTCGTTATGTTATCTTTTCCATTACAGTTTCTTTACCTCCCCCTCTTGCTTTCATTTCCATGATATCATCGATTTAAAGATGATTACGTTTGAAAAAAGGTCGTGAGAGAATTTGATCGCTAAAAAAACGATTGCTATAGCCATCATCTTTGCAATTATTACGATTTCCACCTCTTGCAGCGATTCAGGCGAAATAAAAAAACTTGAAGCAGTCCCTTCCACCGAAGAACCCCAGGCAGTGTTATTCATTGATGAAAATCATCCTGCCATCGAACGCCGTTACTATGATGCATTGATTCATTTTCAACATACAAGTGACATAAAGACGGACGTTACCATTATTCGAGAGCAAGAGGACAAGTTTGATACCTATGAAGTGGAGGAATTGCCTTCGCTTATGCTAATGAACGAAGATGAATCCGTCACGGTTATCAGCGGGGAAGCATCTACGGAGCGACTAATCAAAATCTTACAGGATAATTTTAACGAACGTTAAAACACCGGCACTGCTTTCAGTACCGGTGTTTTTGGGTTTAGCTTTATTTACATGGAATGGATTGGCGTCCCTAGCGCTACGTCGGCTGCTTCCATCGTAATCTCTCCGAGCGTCGGGTGGGCATGAATGGTCATGGCCACATCTTCTGCCGTCATGCCGGCTTCAATGGCAAGTCCGACTTCAGCGATCATGTCGGAGGCATTGGGTCCGGCGATTTGGGCGCCGATGACTAAGTTGTCTTCTTCTCTTGTCACAAGTTTCATAAACCCATCGGTGTCATTAAGGGATAAGGCCCGTCCGTTAGCCTGGAATGGAAACTTCGATGCTTTTGCTTCATAACCGGCTTCCTTGGCTTCCTCTTCTGTGTAACCGACGGAGGCCAGTTCCGGCTCTGAGAAGGCAACAAGCGGAATGCCAAGGTAATCTATGGCAGATGCTTCACCGGAAATGACTTCAGCAGCAATCTTGCCTTCATAAGAAGCTTTGTGCGCAAGCGGCGGCCCATCGGTAATATCACCAATCGCGAATATGTTAGACACGCTCGTGCGCGCTTCTTTATCGGTTTGAACGAGGCCCTTATCGTCCATTTCAACGCCGATCTGCTCAAGGCCAAGCTCCTCGGTATTCGGTTTGCGTCCAACGCTTACGAGGACGTAGTCGGCATCGATTTTTTGTTCCTCGCCTTTCACATCGGCGGTCACCGTTACGCCGTCCTCTTTTTCTTCCACACCGTTCGCCATCGCTTGCGTGTAGAACGTGACCCCTTTATTTTTCAAACGGCGTTGAACGAGTTGTGACATTTGCTTCTCGAACCCGCCGAGGATACGTTTTTCGCCCTCGAGGACGGTTACTTCACTTCCGAAATTGGCGTAAGCGCCTGCCAATTCAATGCCGATATAACCGCCGCCGATGACGACGAGCTTGTCCGGGATAGCGTCCAATGCCAACGCGCCCGAGGAATCGATCACTCGATCGCTATATTTAAAATTGGGGAGCTCAACTGGCTGAGAACCTGTTGCAATGATGGCATTTTTAAACTTGTACGATTGCCCGCTGTTATTTTCACTGGACACTCTCACGGTGTCCTTGTCGGAGAAATAAGCTTCTCCCTGCACAACATTCACTTTGTTTCCTTTTAACAGGCTCTGGACACCGCCTGTTAATTTTTGGACCACACCGCTTTTCCATTCTTGCACTTTGGAAAAATCAACGGAGACATTTTCCGCTTTAATGCCAAGTTCGTCATTTCCTTGCGCCTTTTCGTAACTATGCCCGGCTTCAATCAAAGCTTTGGACGGGATACAACCGACGTTTAAGCAAACGCCTCCCAAATCCCCCTTTTCTACGAGGGTGACGGACTGCCCGGTTTGGGCGGCACGAATCGCCGCCACGTATCCCCCGGGACCGGACCCGATAATAATCGTGTCCACTTCTTCTGCTAAATCTCCAACTACCATGATTTACCCCTCCATCATTATTAATTCCGGATCGTTAAGCAAACGTTTCACATGATTTAACGCTTGCTGTGCAGTCACCCCATCGATCAGGCGGTGATCATAACTTAACGATAACGCAAGCATCGGACGAACGACAACTTCCCCGTCTCGAACGACCGCTTTTTCTTCGATACGGCCGATGCCGAGAATGGCGACTTCCGGGTGATTGATGACCGGTGTGAAAAACGATCCGTTTGCCGAGCCGACATTGGAGATCGTGCTTGTTCCGCCTTGCATTTCCGCGCTCGCTAATTTTCCGTCTTTTGCTTTTTGCGCAAGTTCATTAACCTCAGCGGCGATCATGAAAATCGATTTGCGATCTGCTTCCGGAACAACCGGAACCATCAGTCCACGATCGGTGTCTGCAGCAATACCGACGTTGAAGTTCTTTTTGTAGACAATTTCTTCGTTTTCATCATCAATGGAAGCGTTTAGCACCGGATATTCCCTTAGCGCGGAAGTGTAAGCTTTAACGACATACGGCAAGTACGTAAGCTTGATTTCTTTTTCGGCGGCCACCGGCTTAAACCGTTTCCGATTCGCGACGAGGGCACTCACTTCCACTTCGTCCATGTGCGTGACGTGAGGTGCAGTACGCTTGCTATGCACCATTGCGTTCGCGATCGTTTTGCGTATGCCTTTAAGCGGCACGCGTTCTTCGCAGACATCGGCAGCTGCTTTCGGGGCCGCTTCTTTTGCTTCCGCAGGTGTTTCTTCTTTTTCTTCCGTTTCAGCATCTCCACTCATAAAGGCATCGACATCTTCTTTTAAGATTCGTCCGTTTTTGCCCGTTCCTTGGACGTCGTTAATGGTGACGTTTTGTTCGCGAGCATATTTACGGACCGAAGGCATGGCAATGATCCGTTTGTTATCCCCTGCGTCTTCTTGCTTTTGCCCTTCTTCTTTTTTATCTTTTTCTTTTGTATCTTCTTTTTCAGCGGTTTTTTGTTGTTCATCGTCTTGCTCTATATCGTCTTTTTCTGCATCGTCCGAATCGCCTTCATCCGAGGAAAGTTCGTCTTCTTCCTCTTCAGATCCGCTACCGTCATCGATCGTAACGATAACATCTCCCACCGTCACGGTGGTGTTTTCTTCTACTTTAACGTCTAAAATCGTCCCGCCTACCGGAGAGGGGATTTCGACCACAGCTTTGTCGTTTTGCACTTCACAGAGAACGTCGTCTTCTTCAACTTTGTCCCCTTTTTTTACAAACCATGTGACGATTTCGCCTTCATGAATCCCCTCGCCAATATCCGGGAGCTCAAATTTATAAGCCACTCACAAGGACCTCCTTTTCCATGATCACTCGGCGTTTTTACATATTGGATCGCTTGATTAAAAATCAATGGTTGCTTTTGCTTTCTCAATAATGTCGTTGTGATCGGGCAGCCAAACATCTTCATCGGATGCAAACGGATAAACGGTGTCTGGAGCTGTAACCCGTGCCACCGGCGCTTCCAAATGCAAAATGGCACGTTCGCTGATTTCTGCGGAAATGCCAGCCGCAACCCCTGCTTGCCGTTGCGCTTCCTGAATAACGACCGCGCGATTCGTCTTTTTTACCGATTCAACGATCGTATCAAGGTCGACGGGGCTGACTGTCCGCAAGTCAATGACTTCCGCTTCAATATTTTCTTCGCTCAACTGATCAGCCGCTTTTAGCGCAGAATGAACCATAGCGCCGTAAGCCACGAACGTAATGTCATCGCCTTCCCGCTTGATATCGGCTTTGTCAAGGTCGATTGTGTACGCTTCTTCGGGAACCTCTCCTTTTAAGGAACGGTAAAGCTTCATATGTTCTAAATAAAAGACAGGATCATCCGAACGGATACTGGAGATAAGCAACCCTTTGGCATCATATGGGGTGGACGGGACCACCACTCGAATGCCCGGGGTTTGCGCCATCAACCCTTCCAGGCTGTCCGGGTGCAGCTCAGGCGTTTTCACGCCCCCGCCGAACGGCGCCCGCACCGTAATCGGACTGCTGTAATACCCGCCGGTCCGATAATGCATGCGTGACATCTGCCCGGCAAGGCCGTCCATCACTTCATACATAAAACCGATAAATTGAATTTCCATAATCGGCCGGAAACCGGTGACGCCAAGACCTATGGCGAGACCGCCAATGCCCGATTCAGCCAGTGGCGTATCAAAAACACGGTCTTCCCCGAATTCTTTTTGCAACCCTTCGGTTGCCCGGAATACCCCGCCGTAATAGCCTACATCTTCACCGAAAAGCAATACGTCTTCGTTATTTTTTAATTCCGTGCGCATGGCATCTGTTATTGCCTTTATCATTGTCATTTCTGCCATTATTCACTCGACTCCTTCGCACGATACTCCTCCAGTTGTTCCTGGAGATTGTTCGGTAGTTCATTCCCCATAATTTCAATTAACTCACTCACTTTTTGGCGAGGAGTTTCTTCCACTTCTTTCATCGCTGCTTTTACGTCCGCTTTTGCCTCGTCGACAATTTCATTTTCTTTCTCTTCCGACCAGAGGTCTTTGCTCTCTAAGTACTTGCGAAATCTCACAAGCGGATCTCGTTTTTCCCATTCGTCATCCTCTTCGGACGTCCGGTAACGAGTGGGGTCATCCCCGGAGAGCGAGTGGGGCCCGTAGCGGTAACAAAGTGTTTCAATCAAGGTAGGGCCATTCCCGTCAACGGCATTTTGCCTTGCTTTTTGCGTGGCCGCATAGACCGCGAGCGTGTCCATCCCGTCGACTTGAATGCCTTCAATTCCGGCAGCAACCGCTTTTTGCGCGATCGTTTCCGCTGCTGTCTGTTCATCGGCAGGCACGGAAATGGCATACTGGTTGTTTTGCACAACAAAGATCGCAGGGACATGAAACGCTCCCGCGAAGTTCAGCCCTTCGTAAAAATCACCTTGCGATGCTCCGCCATCCCCCGTATAGGTAATGACGGCTTGAGATTTCCCTTTCTTTTTCAGGCCTAGCGCAACACCGGCCGTTTGTACGATCTGGGCGCCGATGATGATTTGCGGGATAAGTGCATTAACTCCTTCCGGCATTTGCCCGCCTTTGTAATGGCCTTTGGAGAACAAATAGGATTGCCAAAGCGGATACCCGTGCCAAAGCAATTGCGGGATGTCGCGATAGCCGGGGGCAATCCAGTCCTCTTTATCAATGGCATAATGAGATCCAATCATGGAGGCTTCCTGGCCGGCCACAGGCGCGTAAAACCCTAGGCGCCCTTGGCGCCCCAACGAGACGGCACGTTGATCAAGAACTCTCGTATACACCATTCGGTACATAATCTCTTGCAACTGCTCATCGGATAAATCGGGCATTGCATCCTCGTTAACTACTTTTCCGTCTTCATCCAGAATTTGAAACATTTCAAACTTATCTTTAGCCACAATGGCTCACCTCTTCTTTCTTTCCTGTCGTGCTCACTAAAGTCCCAGTCGTTTTCCCTCTACAGATCCGATCCTTGCCTCAATGTCGATTTACAAATAAGTTACCCGAATTATCCTTTTTTCAATCTTACTTTGCATATCTTTTTCTGTTCCACTCTCATCCCGGCAATGACTAATACAATAATTCTAAAATGAGTGTACCTCACTCGTGTTTCATCCGTCAAACCATTGATTTAACTATTTTCATTCATAAATGAACCGCCCTGTCTGTTATACATCAACAGGGGGGAATCATGATATATTTGTATAACAGTTAAATTCTCCGGGTCCTCCCTTCTCACTCTTGCCCCAATCCCGCCAATCGATAAAATTCTTCTTTTCGATCGTTGAAGGTGGCAGTATGTTCGTTAAACGTTTCTTTATGATCATCAACGGTTTCATATGTATCGTTGATGGCATCAACATGGGCTTCCAAGTCTTCAAAAGCTAAATCCTCATCAACGAGCATTTCATAAAGTTCCCGGTCCAACCGCAGCCCTTCCGCATATGCCTCATAAAGATCCCCGTGCGCTTCATATCGCTGTCCCATAACACCGATCACTGCTTCTGCCTTTGCTCGGACTTCCTCCTCGTCCATCTCCCGGACATGAACGGCTCCCTCTTCAACTACTTGATTTGCTTCGGAAAGGCTTTTTCTTTCCGCATCCATGCGCGCTTCCCGTTCATCAACGTAGGCAATTGCTTCTTCAGCGAGAACCTCTATTTCTTCCATCTCCGATAAACCTAATTCAATCATTTCTTCAAATCGTTCTTTCTCCGCTTCTTCGGCAGCAACAATAGGCGCTTGTTGCTCCACAAACGTTTCTTCCACTTCCACCGCTTCTTCTAAATGCATTTGCAGGCTTTGCTCCGGTTCGCTACATGCTGTTAATGCCCAGAGCACCGAAGCCCCTAACACAATGACGTAAGCCTTTGTTCTCACAAAGCAACCCCCCTCGCATCAAATCAGCCTATTCGTTGTTATCGTATAGCAATTCGTCAGCGCTCGCAAAAAATGGGAGCCCGTATTCTTTATCCATAATTGGGTGTTTAACCAGACAATGTGTATTCATTTGCATAATGTGTAGAGTAAGCGCTCAATAAAAGCGCAGCGTGTAAATATTAAAGGAGGAGTTTCTCCATGTCATTTGGTTACGGCGGATTTGGCGGCGCCGGCGGATTCGGTGGATTCGGCCCTGGCGGTTACGGCGGATATTGCCATGGCGGCTACGGCGGCCATCGCGGCGGTGGATTCGCGCTTATCGTTGTCCTCTTCATCCTGCTTATCATCGTTGGTGCCGCGTACACACCCGTAAAAAAATAGCAACCCACAGGGGATTGGCACTCTGTTTCTCATGCAGAGTGCCGTTTCCATGCGTCCCAAGGGCTCTTGGACCTTTTTTTGAATCTACACTTCTGCTATAATATGGGTAAGATTAGTCTCCACTTATCGGTTGACATCAAGTCAGCGTAGTACTTTGTTCGCAGCTGCGGGAAGCCACGATGCAATTGGAACGATTAACCAAGATGCACTGGCTCATGTGTGATTGTACAGGTGTTGGAATGAACGGATGAATTCTTTTTGTCTCTACCTGTGCCTCGGCAAACATATATAACAGTCATCAAAAGGAGGCGCAACCATTTGATTACGATGAAAGACATTGTGCGTGAGGGAAATCCGGTGCTCCGGGAAGTCTCTCAATCTGTAGATCGTCCTCCTTCGAAAGAGGACCGTGAATTGTTGCAAAAGATGTTGGATTTTCTCATCAACAGCCAAGACCCCGAGATCGCTGAAAAATATGATCTTCGGCCGGGCAGCGGTATAGCAGCTCCCCAATTAGGGGTTCCGAAACGGATGTTCGCCATGCGTGTGGCCGACGATCGTGAACGTTTGTATAGCTATGGGTTCTTTAACCCTCGTATCATCAGCCATTCCCTAGAAGAAACCCATTTGGAAAATGGCGAGGGATGTCTCTCTGTTGATCGAGAGGTGGAAGGGATCGTCCCACGGTACGCGCGCTTGAAACTGCAAGCACGTACACTGGAGGACGAGGAAGTGGTGTTACGGTTCAGGGGATTGCCCGCCATCGTCGTCCAACATGAAATCGACCACTTAAACGGGGTCATGTTTTATGATCGCATTGAAGATTACAGAGGGCCTTATAAAAAAGCAGCACCCACCGTCTAAAAAGATGCGTTAGCGTCTTTTTAGAGATCAGAGGAAATCCGGGATTGGCAGAAGCCGGTGAAAAGAACCGATGTCTGCCAACCGAAAGGGGGCCAATTTCCCCTCCTTCTTCCGGCGTTACAGCACAAGCCCTAGCTTTTTCAGTCCATTGGCAATCCCGTCATCATCAACAGCCGTTGTCGTGAAATCCGCGGCTGCTTTTGCCTCTTTCAACCCATTCCCCATAGCTATCCCGGTGCCTACATGCTCAAGCATTTCTATATCATTAAGCGCGTCACCGAACGCGTATGTATCCTTCCTGTCTATGTGAAGCATATCCGCGACCTTTTGCACTCCTTTTGCTTTAGACCCGGCGTCCGGCAAGACATCCACCGATAATTCGTGCCAGCGTACAAAACTAAAATCCTGATACTGGTCATATGGAAAATCTTCGTGTTCCGCCGTAAACAGCAATGCCTGATAAATATCTCCCTGTAGCGGGTTAATGCTGATCGGAGGATACGGCATCTTGAGCTCCCCCAAACATTGGGCAATTCTTGGGTTATCTTTCACATCCGTCAACGCGCTTTTATGATCCATAAACACCATCATGTATTGCTTTTTCATCGCCTCTTCATGCAGATTTTCCAACGCCTGTCGTTGCAATGACCTAGCTAATACAACCTCTCCGTTAACCACCACATAAGAACCATTAAAGCTGACAAACGTGTCAATTTCCAGTTCTTTTCGCAATTGCTCGAACATGAACGGTGCTCTTCCCGTCGCGATTGCTACTTCATGGCCCCTTTCCTTTAACGCACGAATCGCTTTTTTTGCTGTAGCGGGTACCTTCTTGCTGTCATCATAAAGCGTTCCATCAATGTCAAAAAAGACCATTTTTTTCGTCATACAGTTTTCTCCTTCTCCTTTTTACTTCTGCCCTTATTATGTCTTAACTTTCGTATCTTGAAAAGCATAGGTCCATTTCCATAAATTTACTGACACATTTCTGGAGAAACCTACACAAAATAAAGCAAAGCCCTTTTTTATGAGTTGCACGTTACGCAGAAATAACGATTAGGAGGGATAAAAGAATGCTAAAAAAATGGAAAGAAAAGTTGCGCAAACGGTATCGCTCTTTACTTCCCAAGCATCGGTCCATTCGCACGTAACGGCCTGACACATGGAAATCCTTAACCATCGTTTGCTATCTTTACAAAAGTAAGCTATACTGGAAGAACTGGAATCACGGTCGGCTAGCATGCAAAGCCCTCTTCCCCATCATGAAACTCGGCCAAGCATATGCATGATGGTACGCAAGAATGTATGTTCAGATCGCTGATAAGGACGGAACGTAGATATCAATCGAGGTGAGCCCGGGCCTCCCACGGGGCCCTTTATGTGGCTGCCCGATTGCCAAGCACATGTCTATAAAATGCCTACACTCGTTACTCATCGCGTGAGAACGATGCTTTTCGTCTGCCTATAAAAAACGATTGTAGAAGGAGTGATGTTCCATGATTTTTAAAGTGTTGTACCAACCGAATTATGATGAGATGCCGGTTCGCGAAAAAACCGAGACACTATTCATTGAAGCAGAAACAGAACAAGATGTGCGAAAGAAACTTGCCGAGGATCATCTTAATATTGAATACGTCCAGCGATTATCCGACGCCCATCTTGAATATGAACAAAAAAGCGAAGATTTTAAGGTGGAGAAACGATAGATGAAACAGTTACAAAATGACCAAGTGGCCGTTTTCGCCCTTGGAGGGCTTGGCGAAATCGGGAAGAATACGTATGCTGTCGAATATAAAGATGAAATTATCATTATTGATGCAGGTATCATGTTTCCGGAAGATGAATTGCTCGGCATTGATTACGTGATCCCTGATTACACGTATCTATCTCGGAACGAGGATAAAATTAAAGGTCTTTTTATCACTCATGGCCATGAAGACCATATCGGTGGCATCCCTTATTTGTTACGGGAAGTGAACGTTCCTGTCTATGGCGGGAAATTGGCGATCGGCCTCTTGCGCGGGAAGCTGGAAGAGCATGGCTTATTACGCAGGACGACGCTGAATAATTTGGAAGAAGACGATGTGATTACGTTCAAACATACATCGGTGTCTTTTTTCAGAACAACCCACAGTATCCCGGATTCAATGGGCGTTGTCGTCCATACACCCGAAGGAAACATTGTGCATACCGGAGACTTTAAATTTGATTTTACCCCAGTTGGGGAGCCGGCAAATCTAACGAAAATGGCGAAAATCGGAGAAGAAGGCGTGCTATGCCTTTTGTCTGACAGCACGAACAGTGAAGTCCCCGAGTTTACGATGCCGGAAAGAAAAGTCGGCGAAAGCATCGACCATATTTTCAGGGAAGAGGAAGGCCGCATTATTTTTGCCACATTCGCATCCAACATTCATCGGCTGCAACAAGTCGTGGAATCTGCCGTGAAGTATAAGCGAAAAATAGCCGTCTTTGGTCGCAGCATGGAATCGGCGATTACGATCGGACAAGAACTAGGGTATATTCGCGCGCCGAAAGATACGTTCGTGGACAACAGCCAAATCAACCGTTTGCCCGACAATGAACTAACCATTCTTTGTACAGGCAGCCAAGGCGAACCGATGGCGGCGCTCTCAAGAATTGCCCACGGCACTCATCGACAAATTCAGATTATCCCAGGGGATACGGTCGTCTTTTCTAGCTCGCCGATTCCGGGGAACGCTTTAAGCGTCAATAAAATTATTAATCAACTGTTCCGCGCCGGGGCCAATGTCATCCATGGCCCTTTGAACGACATCCATACATCTGGGCACGGCGGCCAACAAGAGCAGAAATTAATGCTTCGCCTAATGAATCCAAAATACTTTTTCCCGATCCACGGCGAATACCGCATGCTCGTCAATCACAAAAGGCTTGGCGTCGATTGCGGCATGCCAGAAGAAAACATATTTTTAATGGAGATCGGAGAAGTTCTTGCCCTGCGAAGAAACGAAGCGAAAAAAGTTGGCAAGGTTCCGTCAGGAACCGTGTACGTCGACGGAAGCGGCATCGGGGACATTGGTAACATCGTCTTGCGTGACCGTCGCATCCTTTCGGAGGAAGGGCTCGTCGTCGTGGTCGTCAGTATCGACATGAAAAACTTTAAAGTGGCCGCGGGGCCGGACATCATTTCAAGAGGCTTCGTCTATATGCGAGAGTCCAGCCATCTTATCCATGATGCACAAAAAATATTGGAGAAGCACATTGCTGAATTAATGAAAAGAAAAACAAGCCAATGGTCCGAAATCAAAAATGAAATCATCGAGTTGCTCAACCCGTTTCTCTATGAAAAAACAAAACGCAAGCCAATGATTTTGCCGATTATCATGGAAGTGTAACCCTTTTGGCAAGTGCTCGGATCTATTAGGAGCACTTGCTTTTTTTCGTGATACATCTACAAAACAGCCCGACACGTTTCATGTATGACCATGAAGGGAAAGAGAACCGATATAACCACAACCGACCCAGGACCACTTTTCAATCCTTTCGTACCGATAGAGGTCTCCCTTCAACAGAATTTGACACTATGTTACACTTATGTGCGTGTGACTGATTAGCATCCAATCCCATTTTAGACAAGGAGTGATTGCAGTAGTGGACGATTTATTTACCAATCCATACGTCACCGCTACATTTACGATTGTTGGGCAGCTTTTGCTCGCTCTCGTCGGCTATTTCATCTTCCGGGCCATCGGAGGATCGCTGATTACCCGGACGTTTCAGCGGATGAAAGAAAGACGCAAAATGAACAACAACCGGGCACAAACCCTTGAAAAATTAGCCATGAACGTTTTTTCCTATACGTTATTATTCATTGTCATCGTGATCGTGATCGATATCTTCGGTCTTCCGATCGGACCGATCCTCGCGAGCGCCGGTGTCGTCGGTCTTGCTATCGGCTTCGGTGCACAAGGGCTTGTCAGCGACGTCGTTACCGGATTTTTCATCTTGTTGGAAAAACAGATTGACGTCGAGGATTATGTAACGATCTCTGAATTGGACGGCATTGTCGAAGAAGTCGGTTTGCGGACGACACGCATACGCGCGTGGGACGGTACGCTTCATTTCATCCCCAACCGTGAAATCACAAGCGTAAGCAACCATTCCCGCGGAAACATGGAAGCGATGGTGGATGTCGGCATTTCCTTTAATGAGAATATCAGTGAAACGATGAAAGTCTTGCAAGACGCCATGAATCGTTTGGCCGAAAAAGAAGACGGTATTCTTGAAGGCCCGGACGTGCTCGGTGTCGGCTCTATCGATGAATACGATGTGAAAATTCGAATTCTCGCCTACACAGGGAACTTGCAACAGTGGGGCATCCAACGGAAAATACTCCAGGCAAGCAAAGAAGCGCTTGACGAAGCCGGCATCGAAATCCCGGTTCCTCAACAAGTGTACTTCCATGAACAGAGCGAGCGTTCATGAAAAAAATAAAGCCAGGGCTCTCTGCCAGAGCCCCGGGCTTTATTTTTTTAGTGGATTTCTCTTCCATAGCTTCATTCGAACATCACCTCACGCCTGCAGGTTGATCGGCATCTGCGCGCGTATGTTTTTGTATTTTCTGCCGATGTCGTGCTTTCTTTGACTTCCATGGGCGCTTTTGCTCTCATTTTATGCCGATGTCGCCCTTCCTTCGGCATACTCGCTACTCTTTGCCCTCTTTCCATGCCGATGATACCCTTACTTCGACATCTTCATTGCTCTTTGCATCTTTTAAATGCCGATGCCACGCTTCCTCCGGCTTCCGCGTTCCTTTTTCTCTTATTTTATGGCGAAGATCCCTTGTATTCCTAGTTCATTTGTCTTATTATGATTGTAAAAGATTGTAAGGAGATGCGTCATGTTTTCAAAAGAACGATCTACGCCGACCGAATTAAGATATTTCAGATATTTGAGAGCAAGAATTAACTTCTCTGAAGACGAAAAACAATATTATTTAAACCTTGAGAAAGGATTTGAAGGGGAACTACAATTTGACCGTTGGCTAAAAAAGGCCCTCACTGCCGATTGTCTTATTTTAAACGATTTATTGCTTGATCATAACCGTAGCTTATTTCAAATTGATTCTCTATTAATGTTTCAAAACGTTATTTATCTTATCGATGTGAAAAACTTTGAAGGTAATTTTTATCTTGACAACCAACAATGGCATTATATTTCCGGAAAAGAATCAAAAAATCCCCTACTTCAAATGAAGCGTGCTGAATCTTTGTTTCGACAGTGGTTGCAAAAATATGGATTTACCTACACAATAAACGGCCGAATTGTTTTTGTCCATCCGGAATTTTATTTATACAATGCCTCTTCCCATCTTCCTTTGATCTTCCCCAACCAACTCCCGCGTTTCTCGAAACAATTAAATGATACGCCTTCAAAAACAAGCCAAAAGCATAAAAGGCTTGCTGAACTTCTAATTTCCAACCATATAAGCGAATCACCAAACGCCCGTATTCCCGACTATGATTATCTTCAATTAAAAAAAGGCGTCGTTTGTGCCAGATGTTATGGCTTTTTAACCTCCAAAGTAAGTCATTGGGTTTGCGACGCATGCGGTTACAAAGAAAAACACCAAGATGCCGTTTTAAGAGCCGTTAACGAATTTAAATTTCTTTTTCCGGACAAAAAATTAACAACCAAGGCGATCTATGATTGGTGCGCGCTTAAAGGTGACAAGAGAACAATCAGGTTCATTTTACTGAAACATTTCGATAGGATTGGTTATGGATCTTCATCTCACTTTGTCTAATTAGATGCCTTCGACATCTGCGCTCCGCTTTGCCCCCCTTTTCATGCCGCGGCGTGCAAGCCTTGACTCTCGATCAAGACCGATCACCGCTTTTCCATCGACCCATCCAAATAATGTCCGTCTATCGTAAATCCCGTGGAGAAGCGTCTGCGATCACTCCGCTCGCCCCAATCTCCTTCATTCGATTCGCAACAGCAGCTTTATTGACGACGTACGGATAGACCTGCAGTCCAGCGTACAGCCACTGTTTAATTTCTTTCATTTGTACAAGAGAATAATGAGGGTGTAGCGAGTGCACCGCAAATGGGGAAAACATTTGAAGGTACCCTGTCAGATTGACAACCTGTAGATTTAAGAGCAATCCGATTTTCACCGTTGCATTTTGTTGTTTTAATCGATATAAACAGCGATGATCGAACGACGAAACGTGGCTTGCTCCATACAGTTTTGACGGATAAACGCGTCACTTACCTTTTTTTCAATGCCTTCATAAAAAATAGGGATATTTTTTATTTCGATATTAATCAGGACCTCCGGTGGCACGAAGTGTAAGACTTCTTCCAGGAATGGGACCTCCTCGCCGCGATATGGTTCGCCAAACCAGCTGCCCGCGTCCAATCTCTTAAGCTCGGAGGCGGTCATGTCGCGGACAAGTCCTTTGCCATTCGTCGTCCGACTGACGTCGTCGTCATGCATGACGACCAGTTCCCCGTCTTTGGATACATGAACATCAAGCTCAATACCGGAAGCTCCTTTTTCAATCGCGCGTCTAAACGCGGCGAATGTGTTCTCCGGCGCTTCCCTGGAATACCCGCGGTGAGCTATCCAGTTCATTGTTTTTCCCCTTTCATTTCCTCTTCCAGATATTGAATAATGTGGTCCACGGCAATCGGGATCGCGCCTTCATCAGGGGTAAGCTTTGGGTCATGTAATCCCTTTTCGCTATCAACCCCCAGCCAAAACATAAAGCCCGGTATTTTTTCAAGGAAAAAACCAAAGTCCTCGCCGGTCATTGCCATGTCTGCTTCCCTAAAATTCACATCTTTGCTTTTCTCTGAAAAAGACATAAAAGACGTCACCTTGTCACTGTTCCATACCTGTTTATACTGCGCCCCCCATTCCACGTCCACGTCACAATCGAAGCTCGCCGCAATACCGGCGCATATGTTCCGGACATGTTCCTGCACAAGACCCATCGCCTCCTGAGACAACGTGCGGATGGTTCCTTCCGTATCGGCTTTTTCGGCAATGATGTTCTCTTTCGTTCCACTTTCAATTTTTCCTATCGTAATGACCGCGCTGTCCAACGGGTCAATCCTGCGCGCGACGACGGATTGGACTTGGGTAACAAGGTGACTCGCAGCCACAACCATGTCATTGGCCAAATGCGGATAAGCAGCATGGCCACCGCGCCCGCGAAGATGAACCATAAATTCGGCAGTGTTCGCGAATAACAACCCTTCTCTCGTCGTTACCGTGCCGACGGGTTCATTCGGAGCAATATGCAGGGCAAACATCCAATCCGGTTGATACGTTTTGAACGGCGCAGCATTCAGCATCGGTGCTGCCCCGCCCGGCCCTTCTTCCGCCGGCTGAAAAACAAACAGAAGATTATCTTTTGGCTGATTCTCCGCGTAGTGGGATAAGATTCCAAGAGCAATCGTCATGTGCAAATCATGCCCACACGCGTGCATTTTTCCTTCGTGAAGAGAGGAAAAAGGAAGACCGGTCTCTTCTTGAATGGGCAAGCCATCCATGTCTGTCCGATAGCCGATCGTTTGCGTTGCCGCATGGCCTTCAACGAATACGAGAAGCCCCGTCCGCCATGTCTCCACCTTGAGATGGTCGCCCGTCATCTCGCCGATCGTATCGAGCAAAAAACGCTGGGTTTTATATTCTTCAAAACCTAATTCAGGCTGTTGATGTAAATGGCGGCGAATGGCGGTCATCTCTTCTGTTGTGTACATATGTATCCCTCGATTTCTTTTATGAAAAGTACTACTCAGGGGCGGGAAAGTCCGTTCCATAGAGTGTACAGGTTCAGTCCTTCCAAAAGCAGTTCATGAAGCCCCTAATGCGTGTATTGGACTCCGGTTCGGGTGCCATAAGCGGTTTATGGCGACCTTAAGCACGCGTTTGACCCCGATTCGGGTGTCATCACCAGATTATGGTAGAACTTTCACATGTATTTGGCTCCGCTTATGGTTCAGAAAGATTTTTTGAACGTAGTCGTGTAGAAAAAGCTCCCTGCTCGTCCAACCAAGCAAGGAGCTTATCTCTATTCGTCTTTTAACTTGCGAAGTTCCGTTTTAATTTCCGTTTTTCCGCGGGTGCCTTCATCAATATCTTTGATGACACGTGCCGGTGTCCCGGCCACCACCTTGTTTTCGGGTACATCTTCCGTCACAACCGCTCCGGCTGCTACTACTGAGCCTTTGCCGATCGTTACCCCTTCTAGAACAACGACATTCGCGCCAAGGACGACGTCATCTTCGATGATCACCGGCGTGGCGGATGGCGGCTCAATTACACCTGCCAATACGGAACCGGCGCCGATGTGGCAGTTTTTGCCCACCGTTGCTCGTCCGCCGAGCACCGCGTTCATATCAATCATCGTGTTTTCTCCGACGACAGACCCAATGTTAATCATCGCGCCCATCATGATAACGGCGTTTTTGCCAATTTCCACGCGATCGCGGATAACCGCTCCCGGTTCGATACGCGCGGGGATTTCTTTCATATCGAGGAGGGGAACAGCCGAATTGCGACGGTCGTTTTCAACGACGTAGTCTTCCACTTTATCCTTATTTTGATTAATTACGTCCGTAATCGTGCTCCATTCGCCGAAAAGAACGGCAGCAGAATCCCCGGAGGGGAACACTTTCGTATCCGCACCGAAATCGAGCGCGGACACCTCCCCTTTTATATACACCTTCACAGGCGTGGATTTTTCGCTATCCGCGATAAATTGAACAATTTCGTTTCCATCCATCATTTCCATTTTGTTTTTCCTCCTTCTATTGCCTCACAACTTATACATTACCATAGAAGCTTGCTTGAAAAAAGCAATACCCCCGCAGGTCATCATTTGTCCGTATTTGCCTCAGACACTCGCCGTTCTTCTTCACGCTGCATATAGAGATCCCGACCCGGCAAAGCAATTTCAACGTTTTCCTCATGAAGAACTTCCAATATACGGAAGTTATATTTTTCCTTTATCGCCAACCATTTGGCCCAAGATGTTTCGTATGTGAAATAGTAAAACATCAACGCCAGTCCCGACTCTTCGAATTCCCTAAAGTAAATGTCTATTTCATCCGGATGGATTTCCGGAGCTTGTTTTATCTCTTGCCTTACGCGTTCGCTCACGGATCGTAACTTTTCAACCGGTGTGTCATATTTGACATTGACATAAAAGAAGATCTGCCTTTTTCTCATTTCCGACCAATTCGTAATCGCCTCGTGCGCGATGGTGGAGTTTGGGACCGTCACCAGGCTTTCTTCGAAGGTGCGCACTTTTGTGCTTCGAAAATGGATATCTTCGACGATGCCTTCCACTGTAGGCGTTTGAATCCAGTCGTCCTTTTTAAAGGGCTGTTCCGTAACGAGGATAACACCGCCAAAAAAATTCGCGATCGTATCCTGCGCCGCCAACGCGAAGGCAAGTCCTCCAAGCCCAAGACCGGCGATAAACCCATTAATATCATAGTTCCATTCCATCGCGATGACCGTAAACATGAGCACGAGGATAAGACCGCGCAGAATTCTGGAGATAAACGGAATCAACATGCTGTCTTGATCGCCGTCAATTTTTCGTCCCAACCGGGTGAACAAATCCGAAGATGTTCCCGAGAAATTGAAAAATCCCCAGCCGAAAAATATAATGATGAATGTGCGCAACAGCCGATTCACAACGACCATAATATCGGGTCGCGGGTCTAAATATAAAACAGCGAAGTAAACGCCGAGCACCACGATAAGCATGCGCATCGGTTTTTCAAACGCAAAGAGCAGATTCCCCAAGAATGGGCTTTTCCCATGTTTGGAGACCATTTTTATGATCGCAAAAATAAAACGGGTAAATAACTTTCGCAACACCAAAAAAATCAATACGATAAAAGCCGCGATTACATAATGCAACCATGGCCAAGCTTCCAACCATGCATGATACCAATCAAACACTGTCATATCCTCCTGCCCAGTCTCTCTGATTTCCTTATTTAAATGTTAACATCCTAACCCTTTCTCGGCTATTCCTGTAATGAAAAGAAAACCCCGTGTCGATGATGGACACAGGGTGTTAGATTGCCGATGGAACCTTAACCGGAGTTTTGCTGATCACAAAATGAATCAACGAGCGAATGGCTTCGTTATTCAATAGATCATGCGCCAGCCCCTGGCGAACAAGCAAGGCATGGCGAATCAGGTTGGAGTCAGGGAGCTGTTGCAATGCCCATTTCATCCCTCTTGTTTTCGATGTCAGAATTCCTGTTTCTTTAAAACACCACGTTCGGCACGCGTTCATCACTGCTTCATGTCCATACGGATCATAAAACGGATGAAAAATTTGCTGTTCATGTTGACGCAACGAACCTTTCATCGCTTCTTGCAGCCAAGGTTTCGGAACATTACCGAAAACTTTCTCTTTGGGACGCCCTGCCAATGTTTTACCGGATTGTAAAATCATCGCGAAGTCCATCAATAATCCTTCGTCCATGCCTTCTTCCGACACTTTATCTTCAAAGTTTCCACCGGTTAACAAGGCGAATTCATAAGAAAGCAACGAGTGTGGGCGTGCAGCCTCTTCTTCGAGAACAGCGTAAAATTCCAAACCTGCCCCCGGAGACGGCAAAACATCATGTGTCAACGCTCGTGTGAGCGCCTCCTTATCCGATGCCTTCAAAGGCCGCTTTACAATACAAAAGACATCAAGATCACTTACATCTTTGTCGTAGTCCTCCACTACCGCCGAACCACTCAAATAAAGCCCGGCCATACGATCTCCCAATACAGCATTCACAGTTTCCGACAGTTGATGCAAATAGTCATCCGCTTGATCATCCATGAAAAAGCGCTTCCCCCATCCATTGTTCGTTATTTCATACACGTATGCTTTTTTGTGAACATGTTTACATATAGTATTTTAAAATATGTATCCTTAGGATATCCGATTTTCACGAACAATGCAATGATTTTTCAGTCATTTTATAAGAAAGCAGGCAACGATGGCCATTGCCTGCTTCCTGCGATCCGTTAGGGAGGGTATCCACACATGTCCGTAGAATCAAGACGCATGTTGAAACCACGCGGCATTGTTCCATGCGCGCAAAACTAATGGACTAGCAGCGGTCAGAATCGAAATAGACGTCCACCTTGACATCATCAAGCACATAGTCAGGCTTTGACAGGTTTACAGTGATACTCATGTTTCCCATGGCGGTGTCGACATTTAGGGCAGCCGCAGCCATGTTTATTTCGTTCTTTGCGATCGTCTTCCTCAGCTCCCACTACCCGACATTTACACTCAATATGGTCCACGTCTGCAGCTTCCTCTTCTTTCTTCTTTCCGTGGTGATGACCAAATCCCCACATACTATCCCATACAGAATAACCCATGTTGCTATCCCCTTTCCTCTTGGTTATTGCCGTACAGTACATCATATGTAAAAAAAGTACATGCTTGTAATCATCAAACCTATAAAATACTAAAAATCATTATACGTCTATCAATCGGTGCCCAAAGCGACGTCGTTCATATTTTCCAAGCCTCATGCTTACATATTAGAGAGGTGATCGTCGTGTTTAAAGCGGTTGAAATTTTTTTCAATCAGCAACCGGAATGGGTTTATTTTATCACCGGTCTCATCATCGTCTTGGGACTCATCACGACCTTTATTCTCATTGGGCGGGCGGCGATGAAATATACGGAAAAAATCGATAAAGAACTCGGTTTTCAAAAAATCCAGCAGGAGCTCCATGACACAAAGTACCAAGCCGGCCTGCACAAAGATCTTGCACTTCAGACAATCCACGCGCTCCGAAATGCCGAACGCTTCCTCGAGCAATTGCAGCAAGCGCGCCGCTTTTCCGTTCAAGCCGAAGAAAATCTACAAACCTATGAAAACTTGATCATTCGTATCGTGCATGCCCTCAGCTCAGATATCAAATTTCAGCCGGGGGAACAACATCGATCTTCCGTTTGGATCGAAGAATTGGGGCAGCTCGTTTATTTTACCGGAAGCAATGCCTTTGATGACCGGGACGGGAATCAGATCCTCTCCATGAATGAAACGATCGCCGGCCGTTGTTTTCGCAAAAAAGAAATTCAACTCGTGCCCGATGTAAGCGACGATGTAGATGGCATGCCTCAAAATCATAACGGCTACGGGGCTATTCTTTGCATCCCTCTTTCAGAATGGGGCGTTCTAACGATCGATGCCCACCGCGCATTTCAGGAAGAAGTGTTGTATATTTGCCGCCTTTATGCGCGTGTGATTGATCTTGCATTCTTTGAATATAGTCAAATGATTGATGATGGTTATATCGCTCAACAATTCAATGAACGTGAATAAATTATGGGTAGGGAGGGTTTGCAATGAGCGGAAAAGATATATTGCGCAAAGCAGCAGCCAAATCGGCGAAAAGACGGGGAATTCTTTCCGATCATAATTACCGGCAATGGCTCAAAGAAAATGCAAACGTACAAACACTCTCCGGCGAAAAAAGCGCGTATTCCACAAATCGCGCGAAAAAAGCGCTTTTAAAACGCGTATGAAACCATTAAAAAAAGCACTCCGAGGAGTGCTTTTTATTTATGGTTAATTTTGTTTCAAGTTATAAGTGCTGGCCGGAGCTTTTCGCTGCAAGTTTTCACCATAGGATTTTTTCTCGAGCATTGGGGCTAATTTCAAAAAAAGCGGGACGAATGCAATCGAAATCGCCAAGCCTTTCACAATGTTAAACGGCAAAATCCCGGCGAACACGGTCGTCATCATCACTTGACTACTCATTTCCCAACCGATCAACCAGGAATACGCTGGCAAAAACACAAGATAGTTCAGCACGGTGAGGCCGATCGTCATCGATACAATCGCAACCCCCAGACCGACAATTAACCCTTTCACACTTCTAAAATGGCGATAGATATAGGCGACCGGCAATACAAATAAGAGACTGGCCACAAAGTTGGAGATCATGCCAACCGGATCCCCTGCCCCCATGAAAAGCGTATACAGCAATATTTTTATGCCTGCAACGGCGATTCCGGCAACCGGTGAAAATAACAATGCCGCGAACAACACGGGCAATTCACTGAAATCAATGCTTAAAAACGATAAAAACATCGGCATCGGTATACTCACAAACATAAGCGCTGCTGCCATTGAACCGAGCACCGCGTACATCACTAAACGAAACGTCTTGGATTCTTTCATTGCTTGCGTCCTCCCGTTCTTCGGCTTTCTAAAGAACGAAGACGCAGAGTTTCCCCGCCTGCATGATTGCATTAATAAAGCCCCTAAGTTTTTCCTAACTTAGGGGCTTTTTTACATAACGGAAAGCACACGGTCACACCGGACCATGGACATGCTCTGCAATCTTCTCCCATCCAGACTGTACTGTCGGTTCCGGCATCGCACCGGCATCCACCGCAAACGCGGGTCACGGACTTATCGCCATAAAAGACGCATCACCGTCGGTCGGGAATTTCACCCTGCCCCGAAGATTTATTGATGTTGTATTTTGTTACCGTTATCGTATCACTAGCGTTTCACGAATGCAAGCGAAATGTTTCATAGTATGATAGAACGACATGAAATACTGATTCCACTCGTTTTCCTCTCGGGGCTATCGTCTGACAGCGAAAATGGTTTCCACGATATCCCCTAACGCCCTCACGTACCTATTCCCCAACAACAGCAATCGCTCGCACCGGAGATCCATCCCCATTTTTAATTTTCAAAGGCAAACCGAAGAAGGTAAACGCTTCTCCGATCGGGAGCATCTCTAATTTTTCCAGATCCGTATAGGTAACAATCTGATTTTTTAACAATAGGCTTTCCAACTCTTCACTCAGAGCCCCACCTACAAATGGCGGGGAAGCAGCCAGTATTTTTTCCAATACGTCTTCCCTTACCTCTGTTGCAAAAAACAGTCCAATCCGATTGGGCAATTCCATCGTTGGCGTCACGCGCATCGCCTTTCCGCAAAATTGCGTTAACGGGATGTCACCCAACGACGCCATCCCTTCGTGCATGTGGGAAAAGGCGTCCACGTGCGTGCCGGTGTGCGAACCCATCCGCAACGATCGAACTTCATAGCCGTTTTCCTTCACCGTTGTTGCCATCCCAATATTCACCGCCGGGTCACCCGGATAGACCGGCATTCCATCGGAGACGGTCTTTGTTAAATCAATGATTTCCACGAAAACACCCCCTACGTAGATGGACGGATCCCTTAATGATATACCAAAAGAAAAGGCAACTAGTCATGGAGAAAGGGAACCGGCCATCTCTACTCAGCATGAAAAAACCAGTACATCCCCAAAAGAAAGCATTCAAAACCGCTTGCGCCGTATTGAAGGGCAAAGCCGAGGGCTGCAACAAATAGTGGAAAACGATCGTTCCTGTGTCGATGTCCTCGTTCAAATCACCGCTGTTCAATCGGCATTAAAAAAATTGGGGATACGTCACTGGAGCATCACACAAAAACGTGTGTCCTTAGTGACATTCAAAACGGAAAAGAAGAAGAAAGCATCGATGAACTTCTCAAAGTCATCCAACAATACGCTAAATAAGCTGCCGTCTGCCGGCAGCTTATTTTTGCTATTCATGGTGCTTACCCAACATCATACCCTTGATCTTCAATGGTATCGACAATGTCCTCATGCGTAACATTGCTTTTGTCATAACTGACCTCCACGGTCCCATAATCAAGATCTACGTTTACGTCAGAGACGCCTTTCATTTCACCGACGTTCCCTTCAACAGCTGATACACAATGTCCGCATGACATGCCTTTCACATTCAGTGTTGCCTGTTCCATGCGTTTACCTCCCCCCGTGTCTATCCTCATTATAATACCCCGGGAAGGTATATTGCAACGATTAAAAACGCATAAACAAACGTTCATCTTCATTTAACCCGCACGCTCCACACTGAATCCGATAACTCGGCCCGCTATAAGGAACGTGAAACGGATCAAGCCGATCCTGCTCAAACTCCTGAACCACTTCCCCGCTTTGCGGGTTCAGCTTTACTGCTTTGGGGACTTGTTCCATAATGTGAAATCGTGACCGATTCGTCTGGCATCGTGGGCAAACATACGTGTTCGTCACGAACCATCCCTCCTATTTTTTCTATAGGTTTGCCACCATCGTATTTTTTATCCTCGATGCACGATTCATTTCGCCAAAACCATTGACAACCCATACAAATTGCGTTATGATTTTTCTTGGTTATCAAACATAACGTTCCGTTAGCTCAGTTGGGAGAGCGCTACCTTGACAGGGTAGAGGTCGCTGGTTCGAGCCCAGCACGGGACACCATTTCAAACGCTTCTCCTGCAAGGGATTGGGCGTTTTTATTTTTTATAATAGCCCTTGTCAAGGAATGCTGGTTGTTCCAGCGCGTGCATGGCCTCATCGTTATTTTTTATAATTTTAATTCGAATATACGTAATTGGAAAGGGGTTAGGAATGATTCATATGAATAGGGAGGTGGACGCCACATGTCTCGGAATATGATGGTTGTCATGAGCCTTATATCCGTTTGCCTTATTGCTTTTATGCTTATCATCGTACAAGATAATGGAAATGAAGAATCACCGGATACTACCGATTCTGTAGAGGATGAAGATGGAAGTTCTCCGGATACCACCAACGATTTGGAAGAGGTGAACGGAGAACCAAACGAAAATGCCGACGTGAGCGCATCTCACGAGCTTGCCGAAGAGGCAGGGAACGAGGTTTTAGCTGAAGGCGGAAATGCGGTCGATGCTGCCATTGCAACTTCCTTGACGCTTACAGTTGTAGAACCTTATGGGTCTGGGATTGGCGGCGGAGGTGCGATGCTCGTTATGCCGAATGCTAATGAAGTACCGGATGCTTATGATTATCGGGAAACGGCTCCATCAGGTACATCGGCTGATAACCCTGCTCAAAACGATGCAGGTGTTCCCGGATTTTTAAAGGGTATGAAGAAAGTGCATGACGAGCACGGAAGTATGGATATGGAGCGGTTATTGGCCCCTGCCATCGAATACGCGGAAGATGGTTTTGAAGTTGATTGGATGTTAGAAGACCGCTTCAATCAAGCGACCCATCGGATGGGTGAAGATGCAAAAGAAATGTTCCAAGTAAATGGAGTACCTATCCAGGAGGGGAACACCTTAACGCAACCTGAATTGGCTGAAACGTTAACCCATTTACAGGAAGAAGGATTCGAGGATTTTTATTCAGGTGAACTTTCATCCGAAATCACAGGGAATCGTGTCAGTTGGACGGAAGAAGATCTATCGTCTTATGAGGTATTAACGGATGACCCTGCTTCGGGTGAATTTGGTGGCTATCAGGTTTATTCGGCACCACCGCCGTCATCGGGGGTCACACTTATTCAATTGCTTCAAATAGCAGAGCAGTTAAACGTGACGGAATATGAACCTGATTCGGCTGAATTTGTCGGTACGTTTACGGAAATATGGGAAATCGTACGTTCTGAACGCTACTTGAATATTGGTGATCCGTCTTTTAATGATATTCAAACCAGCGATTTGACGAGTTTAGAACATACTGATTCTTTAGCGGATGAGGTTGGCAACGAAATTGCTCTACGTGGTTCGGATGATGAAAAAAGCAGCACAACACAGATTAATGTGGTTGATGAAAATGGGATGATGGTATCAGCCACTAATTCTTTGAGTAACTTCTTTGGGTCTGGCGTTATGAATGATGCCGGATTCTTAATGAACAATCAAATGAGCAATTTTGCATTCGAAGATGAAGAGAACCCTAATTATTATGAAGAGGGAAAGCGCGCGAGAAGCTATATTGCACCTACGATTCTCGTTAGCGATAATGAAGGTATATTGGCCGGAAGTCCTGGCGGAGCGCGTATTCCACAAGTATTGGGGCAAGTGTTCATCAATGCTGATAGAGACGGTGGAGACATTGAAGAAGCGTTTGCTCGTCCCCGTTTTGCCCATCACCTGGAGGATGGCGAAGGAGAAATCCGTTTGGAATCCGAGTGGCCTGAAGATTCGATCGGTGATATTGAACAATTAGAGTATGATGTGGACAGCGATTATTATTCGAATGTATTTTTTGGCGACGTTATACAATTGACGGTAGACCTCGAAACCGGGGAAGTCTCCTCTACCGAAGATCCCAGACGATAGGGAACCACATGTTTTTGTGGTTCCTTTTTTTAGTTACCGTCGCCCCACACACTGTCGTCGGTTACATGGATCACTCGATTTCTTCCATTATGTTTTCCTTCATATAAAGCATGAATAGTGCTTTAAGTAACGTTCCCACATTCCTTTGAGATCTTTCTCTCAGCCTTCACTGCTACTTAACCTTCTCGGTTGCCTGCGCGTTTGGAACCCCGATATGTTGACGGTAGTGATTTATTTTATTCAATGCCTTAAACAATGCATTTTGATTTTGGGGGTCCTTCGTAAATTGTATACCATAAGTCATTTGTTGATGAGCGCTATAAATTTCTTGACGAACCACGTTGCCAACCAGCGTTACATTTTCTCCTTCCAAGTTACATTTAATTTTTACTTTCACGCCTTGGCGAATAGGAATAGCTTTGTCAGACGTTAATTTCATCCCGCTAAAGCTAATATCTTTCATTTCCCCATCTTTCCATTCAAGATGCTCTGATGCTTGGTTAGCAACTTCAATGATCGAATACTCACATTTTTTTACAGAGAAATCAACTCTGAAAGCATTTCTTTTGCTTATTTCTTTTTCCGTGCCAGTTATTTTTTTTGACAGTTCAGCTATTGTTTTTTCTTTCTTTTTTAATTCGTTCCATAACACTGTCGACAAAATGAGGAAAACAATCATGAGAATAATACAAGTTGTTAAAAAAAAGATCACTTCATCGCTTGCTGGCATGATATAAACCTCTCGCTTTCATTTAATATCAGCAGTATAAGAAGAGGGGAATAAGAATATGAAAAAATGAATCAATAGTCACTGGTAACATTGATAATTAAAGATTAGCACTAGTCATTTGGTTTGTCAATTTATAGGTACAAAGTTGTGTTAATGATGATCTGCATCAATATTTCTTTCATTTCCTACTAATAAAATATGTTTGATGAAAAATAACAGATCCCACACTGTGCTAGCCAAACGAAGAGAACTGCTTACATATGTGATAAAATAATATTGGTATTCGTTGCTGTGATCGCTAAACTACGTATAGGAGTATATTCCATGAAAAGAAGAATTATCTCTCTGTCGGCAATGTTCATCGCTTTTTTCTTACTGTTGTTGATGATGAATAACGTTTATGGTTTAGCCCCTCTCTATCTCGTGCTTTTTCTGGTTTTTTTAGTTACGGGGGTTACCTTAGAAATGAAGAACTTTTTAAATGAAATGTCCAAGCGCGGATAAACTGTAGCTTGCAATACTTTAGAAGACTTTTTTTATTTCTCCCGGTTTTATGGAAAAAAATCGGGCCCTTTTATGGTATTGTCTTTACTTTGGTAGCTTCCTTCGTTTTCTCCCCCCTCATTTTTCATAATATTCGCCCTATTAGTGCCAAAACATTATCCTTTCTCCCGTTCTATGCTCCCCATCTTTTATGTGAAACCCGTTATGCTCTGCAATCCTGCTTCTAATTTAGAAATAAAATACATATGTATCCAAATGAATGATAAACCGAGAGAACGGGAGGTCGTTCCATGGATGATTACAATACAGACGATCCGTCATCGCGATACCAAAAACCGGTAAGTGGTGATCGCAAAGATGAACAGTTGAACCAATACCGGGCAAGAAACACAGGCAAAGGCAAGAAAATGACTGATGATAATGGGATAAGGGTTTCGAATGACCGGACAACATTAAGGGCAGGAAGACGTGGTCCGCTCACGTTTAATGACTTTCATTTTTACAAAAAACAGTCCCATTTCAGCCGTGAACGCATACCAGAAAAAGTCGTTCACGCCAGGGGCTTCGGGGTCTACGGAGAATTTGAAACATATAAGTCGCTGAGGCATCTCACCCATGCACATTTTCTGGGAGAAGCGGGACGAAAAACGCCTTTGTTTATTCGATTTTCCAACTTTACGGGAAATAAAGGGTCGAAGGATACAGCTGTTGATATTCGCGGTTTTGCAGTTAAATTTTACACAGAAGAAGGCAATTATGATTCGTTGTCTCTCCAATTTCCGGTTTTTATTCTTGCCGATGCCATGAAGTTTATGGATTTGGCCCATGCAGCTAAACAGAATCCGGTTACAGATGTTCCACAAGCGACAACCGCACACGATAATTTTTGGGATTATGTCGCCAATAATCAGGAATCCGCTCATATGGTCATGTGGTTGATGTCGATGCGTGGCCGTCCGAGAAGCTGGCGGATGATGGAAGCTTGGCCGATCAATACGTTCCGATTCATTAACGAAGAAGGAAAATCGACCTTTGTCCGCTTTAAATGGGAGCCTAAACTTGGCGTTCATTCATTGTTATTGGATGAAGCAAATGTGATCGGAGGGGTTGATCCGGACTTTCACCGCCGGGACATCATCGAAGCGATTAAAAAGGGCGCGTACCCTGAATATGAACTCGGGATACAGTTGATTGCCGAGGAAGATGAATTTAAATATGACTTTGATGTTTTGGATGATACTAAACTTTGGCCGGAAGAAGACATTCCTGTTCAACCGATCGGTAAAATGACGTTAAATCGGCTCGTCGATAATTTCTTTGCAGAAGATGAACAGTCGGTCCTTGACCCCGCCAATATTGTGCCGGGCATTGACTTCACGCATGATCCCGTTTTACAGGGAAGGGCCTTTGCGTACAGGGATACAGAATTACATCGACAAAATTCAGCGAATATTGAAGATATCCCGGTGAACAGACCGATTGCAGAAAGGAACTTTAACCTTCGGGATAGCTTTCAAAGGCACCGGATCGATGTTGATCCCGTACACTACCATGAAAATTCGCTAGCTGGAAATACACCGGCTGAAGCGTCTCTTGAAGAAGGTGGATATTTCAATTATCCCGGGGAAGTGGAAGGACATTTGACGCGGAACGTCCCAAGCGATTCGTTTCTTGATTTCTTTTCACAGGCAAGGCTGTTTTGGAACAGCTTATCCCCTGTTGAAAAACAAGACCTTATCGAAACGTTTAATTTTCACCTGGGCTATGTCCAAAGCAAATCGGTAAGGCAGCAAAACGTGGAAATGTGGGCAAACGTTGATCGAGAGATGGCCTGTGAAATTGCCGACAATATCGGTGTTGAACGTCCCAAAGGTACCCATGTCCCGGTAACAAAAAGCTCGCCGGCGCTGAGTCAAGCAAACACGCCCCATTATGCTTATACACAAAAAGTTGCGGTTTTAATCGGGGACGGATTTAGCGGCAGCGAAATAAGAAATGGGATTGATTTACTTTACGAATATGGTGTTTTTGTTGAGTTCGTCAGTGATAAACTTGGTACAGTCACAGGTGACGACGGGACGAAAATCGATATAGATTCCACGTTTACGACCAAGTACTCTGTCTTGTTCGACTCTTTCTATGTCGTCGGCGGACATTCAGATAATGGGGATCAATTCCATCAAAATATCATCGATTTCATAAAGGAAGCGTATGAACAATATAAACCTATTGGTATTGCAACGGCTGCAACAGACTATTTTCTGAAGGCCGATATAAGGAACTTGCCCGGGGTCGTTTTTGCTACAAGCAATCCTAACTTTGGGCATGAATTTGTTTCCGCCATCGCTCAACAACGTTTTTGGCGTCGCTCCCATTGGTAAATGAATGAAGGGAAATAACGATGCTTATTTCCCTGTTTGCTTCCGTGCACCTCTGGCATCACGGCACGAGCAATCCATATCCTGCAGGCAGGACGGTGGGAGAAAAACCGGGACGCCGTTGGTTCAACTGTATAATGACCTGCGCGGATACCCCAAGCGCTTGACTGATATTAAATAATGAATCGCCGGTACTGACCGCAAATACATGGATTGGCACCTCAATAAGTTGGAAGGACTGCAGGCCGTCCGCGTTCGCCAACTGGGGATTGGCATTGATAAGGTTTTGGAGCGGGATTGAAAAATCTTGAGCAATCCCATGCAAAGTGTCGCCGGGCTGAACGACATATAAAACGCGACTTTGTGCATTGATTGAATCCGGTACCGGCGCAATCACCCACTGCCCCGGATAAATGCCTTGCGGCTCAAGAAATGGTGGAAAAATGCCGTTTATGTGCAACACTCCCGGCACATTGCTACCCAAACGATTCGCAATTGTATAAAGCGTATCGTTTGGATGAACGGTGTACACGGTATATGTTCCTCTAACGACCGGCATGTTCAGTTCCTCCTCGCAATAATATCTTTTATTACGATAAGCAATGCAGGCTCGTGGGTGCTTGGATTATCATATTTTTTAATTTCATTCTTTATAAACGAGTCTATTGTATGATTTTTTCGTTCAAAAAATGTTTTATCAATAACGAACATGGGTAGTAGAGATGAACAGCAATTAGCGAGGGGCTGAGTTAAAGGAGTTTTCAGGGTGAATATGAGGGTCAAACATTTTATAATGGCGACGAAACGACATATGAGTCAAGGACTCTTTGTGTGGAACGAAAAAATAAGGGCTGATCCATGGCAAATGTTGAAACTTGAAAGCATACAAGAAATAGAGAATCGCGTTCATCAATCCCAACAAAATATAGAAACCGGTGTGTACTTATCAACAATCACTGATTATATGTATGAATGCCGGCGATTTTTACCGGAAAACCATGCCGATCAATTAGAAACCTTTTTGCTCAAACGCTACGGGATAGAATAGAAAAGAAAACACTACGAAAAACCGGTGACTGCAGCGATAATCCCAATGGTTGTTGTCCTTATTCAATAGCAGATGCTGCTGCCTTCAAGCAGCAGCATCTTCGTTAAGCTTTCCGTTGTTCAGCCCTCCCGTTTTTTTCCTTCACAAGCAATCCGCCGCCATTGTCCAAGTATTGCTCGATTCCTTCGGCAGCACGGTATGCCAGTGCTCCGACAGTTCCCGTGGGATTATAATTGCCAAAGTGGGGAAATGCGGATGCGCCTACCACGAACAAGTTTTCAGCGTCCCACATCTGTAAGTAACTATTTACCGCTGATGTGTCAGGGTCATCTCCCATAATGACGCCGCCTGCGTAGTGGCCACCTGTATAAACATTATCAAAGTTCTCCGGGATTTCATCGACATCAATAATGTCTGCATCCATTTCTTCCATGACCTCTTCACATATCTCAAGGCCATAGCGCATAAGGTTACGATCTTGATCGGTATATTCGTTCGTCACACGAAGAAGTGGGTCTCCATATATATCCGTATAGGTCGGGTCAAGATCCATATAGTTGAAAGACCATGGTAGTGTTCCTACCTGGAACATTAAATATAAGTTTCTGTTTGCGTAGAACAAGGAATTCTCTTTAAATTCCCGCCCCCAATTAGGTGTTCCTTCGGGGATATTATTACTCTCAATCGGCCGCTCTCCATATTGCCTAATTTCGACTTCTCCACCATGTAAAAAATCTAAATCGGTATGGTCCACATAATCACCGCTAAAATCATCAAAACATGCGCCTAATGCACCTGCCCCCATATAAATATTAAACTTATCATCATTAAAGAAGCCTCTTGCACCAAGCTTCGACAAGGAATGGATGGTAAAATTCTTGCCGATTACGCCTTCTCCCGTTTCAGGATTATAAGGAGTACCAATTTCTGAGAGCAGTAAAAGACGAGTATTTGTAAATGTAAAACCAGCGAGAACGACAACATCTGCCGGTTGTTCATATTCCTGACCGGTGGTTGTATCTACATACACTACACCTGTTGCCTGCTCTCCATCATAATTAACACGCGTAACGTGCGCTCTTGCTCGTAGTTCAAAATTTCCCGTTTCCTGAGCAGCAGGAAGCACCGTTACAAGTGGATCACCTTTAGCTCCGTAATCACAACCATATGCATTGCAAAAAGCACAATATTGGCATTGCGCAATGAATTGCCCATCCGGATTTTCGTAGTTTTCCGTGATGTTTGCTGAAGGCATCATGTAAGGGTGATAACCAAGGTTGTCGGCTGCTTCATTAAATAGGCGTATATTCCGCGTTTCAACCATTGGCGGGTTCGGATATTCATCTGACCGATCCGGTCCAAGCGGGCTGGGCTCCCCCGAAATCCCCGCGGTTTTTTCATATCGATCGTAATATTCCTCTAATTCATCATAGGTAATGCCCCAATCTTGAAGCGTCATTCCTTCCGGAATTTTCTCCTCCCCATAGCGATCGACCGTTTGACTGTAAATCTCAAAGTCATAGGGAAGAAACCTAAACGTTGCCCCGGACCAATGTACACTTCCGCCCCCTTCGTCGTTGCCAACAATCATGTCATCCTGCGTTCGCACAGGCAAGGCGGTGATGTCTCGTTTGTGACGTGACGTGATCGTCTCCTTGGATAAATTTTGCATCATTTCATAACGTGTGGAAAAACGCAGTTCATCTTTCACATGAATATAATCATCGATCGATTTTTCCTCCCCCCGTTCAAGGCAAACAACTTCATGACCGGCCTTCGCCATTTCTGCACTGACAATGCCGCCTGCCCATCCGCTACCTACAACGAGGACCTCTACTTTATCTAATTGTGTTGGCACATGATCCCTCCTGAGAGTAAAAAATACTTATGGATAGTGTTTCACAAAAGGAGTTGGACATGCATAATTTTTCTATTTATGGATAAAAATTTTTTTCATGCCTCCATAAGCAAATGGATTGCATTTGCTCTCCTCTGCAGTTAAAATACTTTATGTAAAGATAAATTATTCTAGGATATTTAGGGAGGAACCATCGTGTTAAAAATAGGAATTATTAACGGAAGTGTGCGTCAAGGTCGAAATGCCGAAGCTGTGACCGATTGGATCTACGATTTTGCCCAGGATCGTAATGACAATGTCGAATATGAAATCGTGGATCTTATCAATTATGACTTGCCAATGTTGGGGGCAGCAGTTCCGGAAGAAAACCAAGAGAAAGTTAACGCTACGATGAATGCTTGGTCTGAAAAAATGGCCTCATTTGATGGATTCGTTTTTGTTACACCTGAATACAATCACGCGGTCGGCGGGGCATTAAAAAATGCTTTGGACTATTTAAACCCAGAGCTTAACAACAAAGCAGCCGGTTTTGTCGGATATGGTGGATTGGGCGGTGTACGGGCCCACGAAAATATGCGTCTCATTCTTGGCGAATTACAAGTCGCTGACGTACGCACCGCCGTTAACTTCTCAATCATGACTGACTTTGAAAACTTTAGTGAATTCAAACCGGCCGATTACCATGCAAATAACGCAAATGAAATGCTTGACCAGGTTCAAGCTTGGAGCCGTGCATTAAAAACGGTCCGTCAGGAAACAACTGTTTAAGCCATCAACGAAGACATGCACGCATCATCAAATAGATAGAAAAAATCGTCCGTTTTATGGAAACGGGCGGTTTTTTATGGAGATCAAAGGGGCTGAAGGGGCTTCCGACCTAAAATGGCGGTTCATGGCGACCGAATTTGGACTTCTAACCCGCGTTCGGGCTTCATGCGAATGACGGTTTCCCTTCGTCGATCTTTTTGTGTACGCCTTTCATTTATTTTCCCTTCCATATCCGTTATTTTATCTCGTATGTGAACGAAAGGTAATGGAGACACTTATTTTATAGGCATTATTTTGAAAAGATACAGGGAAGGAGGATTGATAAAATGAATAAACAATTACTATACATCTCCTTGTCATGTATATTTGCATTCAATTTGTTAAGTGCTTGCAATGGCGAGGCTCCTGAAGACGATGAGATGAATGGGGATTCCGAGGCCGAGGAAAATTTGGGCGGCGATGACTTGGATGAAGATGTGGAAGATGAAGGAATCGATGAAGAAGAAGATCCCGAGGCAGACCCTGAAGATGAAGGCGACGACCAAAATAATGAAGATGAAATCTATAGCAATTAGGCAAGCAAATTATTTAAGCCTGTGAAAAAATATTCACAGGCTTTTGCTTAATGATGGTCCCTTAAACTTAAAGGTTCCATCTCCACAAATTCTTCACTGTCAATGACATCAATGTAAGCGGGCTGGGCGCCTGGAAATTCTCTCATGCGCCAACCATCCATGTTTTTATTTCCCCCGTAGAGAGGATCCGAATAAACACCTTCAATCGTTGCTTGCCTAAGCAGTGAAAAAAACATCGCTGATGACACGCCGTCCATATCTACTTCATCATTATCAAAGGCACTGAGAATCTCGTTTTGTTGTTCTTCTTCCAGATCATCAAAATTTTCTCCGAATTGTTCATCACTGACATCATTGATGCGCCGGACACCCTGCGTAAAAATCTCGCCTCTCGTCATCGCCGACTGATACCCTTGTTCCGGTTCTCCTTCTTGGAAAGGTCCGCTCATGTATTCTTTTGCGTTAAGCCCCCATTGGCCGGCTAATTGTTTATCAATAAAATATGGCGCACCTAAAGCAATCGCTCCCGGCCCGTTATCATCTTCGGGAAAAATCCTCTCTGTCGCCGCGGTTAATACGTTAAAATCCGCGTCACGGCTGAAAAACATTCTCGCTTGATCAAAATCATTCGTCTCTTCCCCTTCATCTGTTGCCCCGCCGGTATCCGTTTGTGTTTGCCATTGGTTTCCAAGAATGCCGCCAAGCAACCCACCGCCGACAATACCGCCGGTGACGAGCCCGGTGTTTTTAATAAATGTACGGCGACTGATCCCTTCCCCCTTGGCGTTATTATCTGTGTTATTATTATCCGCCATATGTTCACTCCTTTATTTTGTAGGTTTTATAAGTAGATTGGTTTGTAGTATGTGTAGTTTTGTTAAAATCATACATCTAAGCCAAGATTTATTTAAAAGATACATGAAACCAACGGTGTAGGTAAAACTGAAAGTACCTGAAAAAAAGGAGGGCATCCATCATGGGCAAAAAAGCATTGTACGGAGCTTCATCCGGCATGTTGGCCATCGCATTAATTGCCGCATGCAATGGGGGTGACGGCGTAGATAACAGTGATATGAACGATGACATGCAAAACAATCGAGGCGACGAACCGCAAGACGTGGAAGATATCAATATGGAAAACGATCGGCATGACGGGGCCGAAGCGCCTGAACAATCGCCGAAAGATGTTATCAATAAAAAAATTGAACAGAATCAAGAGAATGCGCATTAATTGTAGACTCTGTGAGCGGGAAGGAGAAGGTTCTCCTTCCCAGCACAGGTATACATTTGAAGTTGTCATTCCCCGTGTAATGCCGCTCTACCAGTATTATTACCCCTCTACGCTTGTTTTCGAACACTTCCTATTTTTCCCTTCTTAGCTGCGCAACATTAAAATCCCCCAGTGCTAAATTTCCGGCAACGCTCCCTCTCCGTTCGTTTAAATCAAACATTTCAAGGGGATAGGTTTAGGGGAAGGGACGATGATGTATGTCTTGGACAGGATTGCTGATTATTAGTGTTTTAATTTTAAATATCTTTCTTGGCTTTATCATTCTTTTTCAGGAGCGTAAAAGTGCCCAAGCTACGTGGGCGTGGCTGATGGTTCTCTTCTTCTTGCCTGTGATTGGACTGATCCTTTATTTTATCTTTGGGAGAGAACTGAAAAACAACCCTTGGAATGAAAATGCCCTGTTTAAAACGGATGCGTTGCTTCACCATCAGCGAGAGGTCTTTTCAGAACAGATGCCCACTCGACATGCACCGAAATTTGAAGGGCTAGAGAGTTTAATTTATATGCACCTTACCTACAGCTATGCACCGGTGACGTATGCCCACTCGATTGATGTATTAACAGACGGCAAAGAGAAATTTGGAGCGTTATTTGCTGATATCCGTTCAGCACGTGCATACATTCATCTGCAATACTTCTCTATTGATCCCGATGATTTTGGGAAAACGTTCATCCGGTTGCTGACTGAAAAAGTGGAGCAGGGCGTAGAGGTGATGCTGCTTGTTGATGGGCTCGGCTCTTTTAAGCTAACGAATCGCTCTTTAAACGATTATCTGAATGCCGGCGGCAAAGTGAGGAGATTCTTCCCCCCGAGGTCCATATTCACATATGGCAGCCTCAATCACCGCAACCACCGCAAGCTAGGAGTGATTGACGGGGACATCGCCTACATGGGCGGCTTTAATATTGGCGATAAGTACACGACCGAAAACGACAAACTTGGGTATTGGCGTGATTCCCACTTGCGTCTCACAGGAAGTGCCGTTCATCATCTCCATGACCAGTTTATTTCCGATTGGAATAAAGGGAGAAAATTTGCAGCTCGTGATTTCCTTGACGCTCAAGTGCCCGTTTCCTCCTCTCTAAAGAGCGGCATCCCGATGCAAATTGTGGCAAGCGGGCCAGGCCTTGAGCAAAATCAAGTGAAAAACGGATTTGTACGAATGATTCAAAAAGCCAAGCACTATATCTACATCCAAACGCCTTATTTTATTCCTGACCTTGGTCTGTTCGACAGCTTGCGTGTCGCCATCTTGAGCGGCGTCGATGTCAGAATTATGATTCCGAATAAACCCGATCACCCTTTTATTTATTGGGCGACCTATTTTTATATCGGCGAGCTTATTAAAGTTGGCGCCACTGTATACATTTACAATCACGGGTTTCTTCATTCAAAAACGATGGTCGTTGATGATCAAATAAGCACACTCGGGACCACCAATATGGATGAGAGAAGTGTCAGCCTAAACTTCGAGGTCAACACATTTATGTATGATGAGGCGATAGCTTCACGCATGAAAGAAACATTTTGGCATGATCTCAACCATTGCCACGAACTGACGCTTGAAGCGTATGAGCAACGTTCTACATGGATTCGTATAAAAGAAAACTTCTCCAAGTTGCTGTCTCCGTTATTATAGGATTTATTAGACGCAGATGCACTTCGGCTTTTCAGCACTCCTATGCTCGTATTTTATGCCAATGCTGTGCTTTCTTCGGCATAATTGCTGCGATTCGCTTCCTTTTCATGCCGAAGCCAAGCATGCTTCGGCTTTCGAGCATGCCTTTGCCCTCCTTTCATGCCAATGCCGTCCTTTCTTCGGCATATTCGTTGCTTTACGCCCCCCTTCCATGCCGATGCCTTGGGTGTTTCGGGCCCCACACTGGTGCATATTCGTTAAATGACCCCCCACACCCTTGAGTCATCGATTGTTTTGCATAGGGCGGGCAATTCAAACAAACATCTAGATTTTGGTGCTATAACTGAAGGGACCACTTATTTTAGCCATTTCGCACTAGCACGAAGATCACGAAGATCGGAGCGAACGAAAGAAACGTAAAAAGGCAGAGCCTCTAGAAGCCCTGCCTTTTTCTTCGTTTATTGTTTTACCTTCTCCCGCAATGCTCGTTTCAAAAATTTTCCTACTGATGTTTTCGGAATCTCATCCATAAAGATGACATCGTCGGGAAGCCACCATTTGGCAAATTGCGGTCGAAGATAGTCGATCACATCATCTTTTGACATCGATGCTTTATCGGCATCCCTGACAACCACACAGGCCACGGGGCGTTCTTGCCATTTCGGATCGGCGACGGCAACTACTGCCGCTTCCTGTACAGCATCATGTGCCATGATCGCGTTTTCCAGTTCAACGGACGAAATCCACTCGCCCCCGCTTTTGATCAAATCTTTCGTGCGGTCGACGATGTTGATGGATCCCTCCTCATCAATGGTCACAACATCCCCGGTGTGTAGCCATCCATCTTGAAACGCTTCCGCGCTCCGCTCATCGTTATGATATTCATCGGCAATCCATGGGCCGCGAATGAGCAGTTCGCCCATGTCCTCCCCGTCCCATTGGATGTCGCCATTTTCATTGATGGCTTTGATATCGATGCCCGGGACCGCCATTCCCTGTTTCGAGCGAATATCCAATTGGTCATCTTGAGGAAGGTCCTGTTGGTAGGATTTTAGGCGGGCTAGGGTCACCAGAGGCGTCGTTTCCGTCATCCCGTAAGCATGAATGAAAGGAATGTTATATTCCTTTTCAAACTTCTCGATCATCCCTTTCGGCGCCGCGGAGCCACCGCAAAGTACTGCCCGCAAGCTGCTCATGTCGTAACTCTCCTGCTCTAGCACTTGCAAAACACCGAGCCAAATCGTTGGAACACCGGCGGTGATCGTTACATTTTCATTTTGAATCAGTTCCACCAACAACTTGGGCGTAACATTCGGTCCGGGCAACACTAACTTGGAGCCAAACCAAGTGGCCGCAAATGGCATACCCCACGCGTTGACATGAAACATGGGAACGACAGGCATGCTTACATCGTTCTCGGAGGCTGCGGCCGAATCTGCCAGCCCGATGGAAAATGTGTGCAGCCTAATCCCGCGATGGGTATAAGTCACCCCTTTCGGCAACCCGGTCGTCGCCGATGTATAGCACATGGCCGCCGGTTCATTTTCATCGATATCCTTTAAAAATTCATGCGCTTCGTCACCGTCACGAATGAGTGATTCATAAGAATACAACGGCTCAAGCGATGTTTCAGGAAGCTCATCTTTGTCGGTCATCACCACATAAGAATGAACGGATGTGAGCTTATCCTTGACCCGTTCGATCAAAGGCAGCAAGTCTTCATCGATGAGAAGCACACGATCTTCGGCATGATTAATCACGTGCACGAGATGTTCTTCCGGAAGGCGAATGTTGATCATGTGTACAACCGCGCCCATGCCGGGAATGCCAAAATAAGCTTCAAGATGACGATGATGATTCCACGCGAATGTTCCGACGCGTTCTCCTCTTTGCACCCCTAATTGTTCAAGGGCACTCGCCAACGCGCGCGTCCGTTTGCCAATGTCTTTGTACGTCAATCGGTGCGTGGTATCTAGCGTTCGTGAGACTACTTCCTTTTTCGGAAAATAAGCCTCTGCCCGTTCCAACATCGGCGCGATCGTTAAAGGTGTGTTCATCATTCGGCATCATCCTTTACTATAATTTTTTTCATCCCCGAGCTCTTGTAACAATTCATCTGTATGTTCTCCGAGTTTCGGTGCTATTGAACGGATGGAGGGACGGCTTTCCGATAGTTTAATGGGAAAACCAATGTGCTGTACCTCCCCAACCGTCGGATGTTTATCGGTTTGTATCATCCTCCTTTCCTTCACTTGCGGATCATGTCTGACCTCCTCCATTGTCCATAACGGAGCGACGCAAGCGTCTTCGCCTTCGAAAATTTCCAACCACTCTGATAATTCTTTTTGCGAAATAACCTCTTGAACTTCAGCTTTCATGCGGTGCTGTTCCGCGACCGGAGCGTTAATATGGGGGATTAAGGTTTCTTTTCCGATGCCTTCGCAAAACGTTTTCCAAAATTTCGGCTCCAAAGCTCCGACCGACAACCAACGTCCATCTTTCGTTTCATACACTTCATAACAAGCATTTCGGCCGGCAAGCGGTAATTCTCCCTTTTGAACCGTATGTTCTCGAACAAAATATTCCGGAAGAATCGTTTGCAACCAGGCGATGACTCCGTCTAACATGGAAACATCCACCATTTGCCCGCGCCCCGTCTTTTTTTTCTCCAACAACGCGAGCAAAATGCCTACCACGGCAGGCAAGGCACCTCCACCAATGTCGGCGATTTGAACAGATGGAATCGTCGGTTTTTCGTTTGTTTCTCCCATTAAATGGAGAATGCCCGCGTAACTCAAATAATTTATATCATGCCCGGATTTATTGGCGTATGGCCCGGTTTGCCCATAGCCGGTGATCGCACAATAGACGAGGCCGGGATTGATGTCTTTCAATGTTTCATAGCCGATGCCCAGTTTTTCCATTACCTGCGGCCGAAAGGACTCGATCACCACATCAGCCGTCGCCGCCAGTTTCAGAAACGCCTCTTTCTCCGCTTCCTTTTTCAGATTGAGAGTGATGCTCTTTTTATTTCGATTTAATGAATGAAAAAGCGCGCCGTTTTTGTCAACTTTTGGCGGCATGACACGGGCGTAATCGCCGATTTGTGTTTCTTCTATTTTAATAACCTCTGCGCCATAATCAGCAAGCATCATCGTCGCGTATGGACCCGGTAAAAGACGTGTGAGATCAAGGACTCGAATTCCATTGAGCGTCATAGCCATTCGCTCCCTTTATTCAATTTATATGTAAGCGTTGTCATTCCCTTTTTATTATCGTAGCAGTTTGGAGACAAATGGACAAGAAAAAATACAGCCTAAGGTCAGGCTGTATTTTTAAGGCAATCTTATTGTTTTTCTTCTCCTTCAATCTCAACATCTTCATCAGGCAGCGATTTTTCGAACTCCTCGCGTTTTTCCTCCAGTTCACGTCTAGATTCTTCTTGATAATCGGGTTCAAACTCGCGTTGTTTGCTCTCCAGGCGTAAAATGTCATATTCGCTGCTTAACGCTTTTATAAGTGAAATTCCCATCAGTATGACGACAACAGCGAATGGGAAGGCGGCGATCAGCATCGCCATTTCCAATGCCTGTAAACCACCGGAGAACAATAGCACTGCTGCCGTACCGGAAAGGATCAATCCCCAGATCACTTTCACGTTTACAGTCGGATTTAATCTTCCCCCGGTTGTCAGCATGCCGAGCACAAATGTGGCTGAATCGGCAGACGTTATAAAGAACGAGGAAATGAGCAGTACCGCAAGTCCGATCACGATGACATCCATTGGCATCGTTTCAAGGAAGGCAAATAAGGCGACTTCCTCACCTTCAGACGTTACCAATTCATATAAGGCACCTCCGCTGGCATTATCCGCTTCAATGCCCGCGACACCGAAGATCGCAAACCAAATCGCACTGAATATAACGGGAACTGCCGTTACTCCGAGCACAAATTCTCGAATCGTCCTTCCGCGTGATACACGAGCAATAAATGTCCCCACAAACGGAGACCAGCCAATCCACCAAGCCCAATAAAAGAGGGTCCAAGCATTAAGAAATTCTCGCTCGCCGGTAAAGGCATTCATGCTAAATGTCATGGATGGTAGATTTTGTATATAATTCCCCATCGTGGTCATAAACGAGTCGAGCATCTGAACCGTTGACCCGAGAATGAAAACGAACACCATCAATCCAATCGCAACAACGATATTCGCCCAGCTTAAATAGCGAATCCCGCGATTGATACCGGTACTCGCTGATAGAAGAAACAAAATGGTCACGATAAAAATAACAAGTAACTGCGTTAAAATATTGTTTTCAAAACCGTCAAAAGTAAAGCTCAAACCTGCGGTAATCTGTGTCGCGCCCAGGCCGAGTGACGTGGCGATCCCAAATATGGTGGCGAATACAGCCAACACATCGATGCTATGTCCGAGTCCGCCTTTGGCTCGATCCCCGATTAGCGGGGTGAAAGCGGAACTGATCAGCGCCGGCGCCTGATGCCTAAATTTAAAGTAAGCAAGAGTTAGCGCAACAACTGCATATGTAGCCCAAGGATGAAAGCCCCAGTGGAACAGCGTGTATTGAAGTGATTCTTCCGCAGCAGGCACAGTTCCCCCATCCGCATTTGGCGGGGAATAATAATGCGTCAGCGGTTCAGCCACCCCGAAGAAGACCAATCCGACCCCCATTCCGGCGGTAAATAGAAAGGCGAACCATGTAAAATAACTATATTCTGGCTTCTCATCCGGTTTCCCTAGTTTAATCCTCCCATAGGGACCAACTACCAAAAAGATAGCGAATATCACGAAACCGGTCGTAGCCAATAGGTAAAACCATCCAAAATTATTAGCTATAAAACCATCAATGGCTCCTAATACGGCATCAACATTGTCGGGCAAAAAGCTGCCCCATATAATGAAAACAGCAGCAAGGAACAATGCTACCCAAAAAACAACGGTTAACTTATTGTTTTTTTTCATACTATAACCTCCTCGTTTTAGTATGCTGAAAACTGTCGCCAGTATAACATTTTCATAAAAACTTTCAAGAATATCTTCCTACTTCATGTCGATATTTGATTCATTCGCTTTTCTTGTTGTTACGTTCCTTTTCCCTAACTGGTTAAAAATAAACAATATACAACAAAATCCCGCTAACCATTATGTGCGGAAGCAAGAAAAGAAACACTTTTACATTGATGTCACTGCCTTCCTTCGCCGTTTCTTGATAATCCCGATTCATTTTTTTTCTGTTCATGTGTTCTTCCTTGATAGTCATCCCACTTAGGAAACCCAGGAGAACGATTCCTACCATCGAGATCCAACCGGAAATCGTATAAATATAACTGATATCTCGCGTGAGTAGTGAAAACATAACAATAAGCAGACATAAAAATAATCCGCCCAAAAACCAATCGCGATTTCTCCCCAATGCTGCCCCTCCCTGTTTTTCCCGAATGTATTTTCCGTCATTCTCTAACCATATAGTTCAACTGCCCTTTCACTATCTAAGTCATTATCATACATTATTAGGGAAACCTGTTGAAAGGGGGATTATTATGTACGGAGCAGGTGGAGGATTTGCGCTAATTGTTGTGCTGTTCATCCTTCTGATTATTGTAGGAACCTCGTTTGGCAGAGGTAAAGGATTCGGCGGTGCTGGTTATTGGTAAGTACAAAACTCCCACTTTTTTCAAGTGGGAGTTCTTCATGGGTTCATTTTCTATACCAATTGCCGCTCCCAAAATCGATGGGCTGCTATTGCTTCGATGAACGGTTGGACAAAATCCGTATGGTTGTCCCCTTGTACGACCCCGAGTCCGTCGGCTAAGTTTTGCTTTTTCAGCCATTGTAAGCCCTCATTGCTGGCCGCAATTGGCTTAAAATGCTCAAAGGCCTGCCTCATAAATTTGGTTGCGCCTCGTTCAAACATGGCATCGGCATTTTTGCCTCCGTCTACATAGACGGCATCGAACACGACGGAAGCATCGGTTTGAAATGTATGCTTGGCCTCAACTTTACTATCGTTGACACCCATGATCGTCCCGAGCCTGTCGCTTAAAACCCTTGGGTCCACGCCTGCCGCCGCCAAGCTGTCCATCATGGATTCCACTTTTTGTCCGTCATAGCCATCAGCAACAATAATGGCCACCTTACGCGTCTGCGCACTTTTCGTCGTGTTCGCCTGGCTGAGCGCCGGCGATTGTTTCGTTTCCGTTGATCCCCCCGAGGATGGCGGTGTGCAACCGATCGTTTCGGCGAAGGCCGCGGTCATATCTACGTCCACATTCGCAAACATGTCAACGACCCTTTGTTTCACATCTTTGCTTTTCACTTTTCCGACCTCGAATCGGAATGCATCAATAATATGCTGTTTTTCCGGTTCGCTCATGCTGTTCCAAAACAATTTCGCTTGCGAAAAATGATCCTTGAAACTGTCGCTGCGCGCGCGAATTTTATGCCCCTCCACTTTTTCTTGATAGTGGGCATATCCCCCTTCAGATTCACTAACCGGGGACGGTGAGTTGTTGGCCATTGCATTTCTGTGATGAGCGACGTTTCCTTTATTGATGGTCTGTCGCATAAAGCCATCGCGTTGATTATTAAAGAATGGACAAACCGGACGGTTGATCGGCAGTTCATGATGATTCGGACTCCCGAAGCGGAGGATTTGCGTATCCAAATACGAAAACAAACGACCTTGCAGCATTGGATCATTGGAAAAATCAATCCCCGGCACAATATTTGCCGGATGAAAAGCTACCTGTTCGGTCTCTCCGAAAAAGTAATCGACATTGCGGTTTAACGTCATTTTTCCAACGATTTTCACCGGCACCTCTTCTTCCGGCCAAAGCTTAGTGCCATCCAAGACATCAAAATCAAATTTGAACTCGTCCTTTTCGTCAATGATCTGCACCCCAAGTTCAAACTCCGCGGGATTGCCCATGTTAATGTTGTCCCACAAGTCACGACGATTAAAATCAGGGTCTGCCCCGCCGATGATTTCCGCTTCCTCCCACGCGAGGGAATGAACCCCCAATACCGGCTTCCAATGGAATTTTACGAAATAGGCCTTGCCTTCTTCATTGACAAAACGGAACGTATTTACCCCGAACCCTTCCATCATACGAAAACTTCTCGGCAATGCACGATCGCTCATGAGCCACATAATCATATGGGTGGTTTCCTGGTTTTGGGTTACCCAGTCCCAAAATGTATCATGGGCTGCCGTCGCCTGCGGAATTTCATTATCGGGTTCCGGCTTAATCGCGTGCACGATATCAGGGAATTTAATCGCGTCCTGAATAAAAAATACCGGCATATTATTCGCGACCAAATCGTAGTTTCCTTCTTCTGTGTAGAATTTCGTCGCAAACCCGCGCACATCCCGAGGCGTGTCCTTCGAGCCGCGATTGCCGACAACAGTGGAAAACCTTACAAATACCGGGGTTTTCACACTTGGATCCTGCAGAAACTTTGCTTTCGTAAACGGCTTCATCGATTCGTAGACTTCAAATTCGCCGTGGGCGGCAAATCCGCGGGCGTGCACGACCCGTTCCGGGATACGCTCATTGTCAAAATGAGTCATTTTCTCTCGGAAATGGAAATCATCCATGATCGTCGGGCCGCGTTCCCCCGCTTTTAATGAAAATTCATCCTCGCTCATTTTGAGCCCTTGATTGGTCGTCAATGGCTTGTCTCGATTATCATAACTTCGGAACGCTTCCAGCTGTTCATTCTTGCTGTTTTCGCTAAAATTTTCTTCTTCTTCATTGATTTTTTTTTTCTCCGTCACGTTGACACACTCCCTTCCTTAGTACAACGCAAGCGGCCTTCTTTGAAAAAGGCGCTTGCGCTGGGCATCACGAGGCTAAACGGTTTGCTGTTTTAGTACCGGGTACATCGCCCCAACCTTTTGAATGTCCATCGCCGGGGCTGGTGCTAATGGGTAGTACCCCTTATTCACCATGTATTGCCAAATATCATAGGAATGATGGCTGCTGTTCAAAAAGGCATTCTCGAAAAACGTTCGCAATTCCGGGTTCGCGCATTCTAACGATCCCTTGGCATAATTTGTGGCTGCCGCTTTTTGATTGAGTAAATAAGCACTCGCGATTTCTCGATCATTCGGCTGTTGTTCCGTCAAGCGCATTTCCACCGGCGGAAGCGGAGTCACCGGTGTTTCCGTATAGCTCGTTAAATTCGGGGTATACGTGTCCGGTTGAAACGTGGAAATATCGGGCGCAGCGGCGCCTTGTAAAAACTCCACCGTCATATTATAATCATCGATATGCAAAGGAAAATGTTGCGTAAGCGTTTGCTGCAGTTCCGGATCCTGTGCTTGTTTCATCCAGGTAGACATACATGATACCGTGTTGTAACAACTCATGGCCATTTCGCTTAATTCATGGAATTCATGTCCGGCTAATTGCATATTTTTCTCCTCCAAATGTCATAAATTATTTCGCAAACTTAGCCTATCCGCTGAAATAAGGATTTATTCATCTATATGGGTCGTCCATTTTAAGACAAGAAGAGGGCTTTAAACCCCGGGGGGAAACGCTTATTGACCCTCATTCGCGTTCTTTAAGCCTTTGCTCAAGGTCGGCAAGCTGCTGTTGCAACGCTTCTATTTTGGCATCTGTATCAGCGTTTGCGTTGGGGCTGGCATTCGGATTATCATTAGGTGCATCTAGGCCGGCAGGAAGTGGAATATCCCCATTTAAGCCATTTTCATCAGGCTCCCCCGTCACCTGCTCCCTTTGCAGTTCCCGATACGCTATGCTGGCAGCTGAAAATTGAAGCCCTTCACCGAGGACAGCCAACAATTGGCCAAAATATTCCAGTTTAACGATGAGCGATTCGGGATCCTGGTCCTCGTTCGCCGTTTGCGGGGGCTGCCAATTTTTCCCCCCGTACATGGAAGAATAAAAACGTTTTCCGCCACCAAACATAGTCAACACCTCTCTCCTCCCGCCCAATGCTGTTATCGCATTGTATGTAGGCATTCGTGAAAAAGTGTCCGCCAAACGCACGTAAGGGGATGGGTCCATATATGCATCCAAGCTTGGCTCGTACTCGCTAATGCCCCTCCTTTACCGGTCTTCGAGCCGATGCTCAAGCTCGGCAATCTGTTGTTTCATCGCTTCCATTTGTTGCGCCATCTTTACGATGGTCTCCGTATCAGGGTTGGAGTTGGAGCTGAAATCGGTATTATTAAGATTAGGTTCATCGAGGCCAACAGGTAAGGGAGCTTCCCCATTTAAGCCATTTTCATCGGGAGAAGTATCGAATCGTTCACTTTGCAGTTCTCGAAGAGCTATACTGGCAGCTGATAACGAAACCCCGCTACCGAGAACAAATAACACTTGCGAAATATATTGCAATTTTAGAATCAATGATTCGGAATCCCCCCTACCGTTCATTGGTTGCGACAACTGCCGACCGTACTCGGAAGAGTATGGACCCTGCCTGTTATTGAACACCATCATCACCCCTCTGCCATTAGGTATTTATCCCATCGTATGTCCCCTTTTTGCAAAAAGTGTACGGCGTCCAGTATGTAGAGGAGGATTTTTTAATGTGCGGCCGTTTTACATTATATGAGCAATTAAAAAACATTCAAGAACGCTTTAGGACTGGTGTCAGTGCGATTGAGAAATTAACGCCTAGCTTTAATATCGCCCCTTCCCAATCGCTACTCGCGGTGATCAATGACGGAGAGCGGAATCGGTTAGGCCGATTGCAATGGGGGTTTATCCCTGCCTGGTCCAAAGATATAACGATCGGCGCTAAAATGATTAACGCGCGCACCGAAACCGTCGCGGAAAAGAACAGCTTTAAACAGGCGTTCCAACGCCGGCGTTGTCTTATCCCGGCAAACGGTTTTTATGAATGGAAAACCATTAACGGAAAAAAACAACCGTACCATATTCAAATGAAAGCGGGAGGCTTATTTGCATTTGCCGGTCTGTGGGAGAAATGGACAGACGGGGAAGAGACTATTTTTTCCTGTACGATTTTAACGACACAAGCGAATGATTTGATGAGCGACATTCACCATCGCATGCCTGTCATCCTTAAAAAGGAGGATGAAGCACAGTGGTTGAATCCAAACATACAAGACCCAAATACAGTCAAACAACGTCTGATCCCCTTTGAATCAAAAGAAATGAACGCCTATCCTGTTTCCACAGATGTCAACAGCCCGAAAAATAATCATGAATCACTGCTTAACTCAATTTGATGTCATCATGGAAAAGCTGAGGCAGTCGTTCCATGACAGCTTTTATCCAATAACAAAACCCCTTCCGCAGAAGGGGTCCTCGCTAATTATCTTCTCCAACAATATCCTGGTCTGCATCAAGTTCGTAATCCGCGCCTTCGGAATAGTCATTTGCCGCGTCCCAAAGGAGAAACTCGTAGATATCGTTATCATAAAGCGCTTGGATTTGGGCTTCCACTTCTTCGGCACCATATTCCATCCAGTCGCCATCCGCTAAGTAGGAAGCGGTAAAGTCCTGAAGCCAAGGCCTCGAAATTGGTGGTTCGTCCAAATCATCCAGAATTTCATTTTCCAACTGCGCATATTCATCCACAATATGATAAGGTTCAAGATCAGGTTGCTCGATGCCAAAATGCGGCGTCCAATGACTTGGATAAATCATCGATGAAATGATATCGACATTTTCGGAGATTTCACTGAAGTTCTGTCCAATCCCCGGGGTTTCTTCAACCGTTGCCGCGTACCCGAAGATGTCGGCGGAAACTTTTACGCCGTACGGCCGTAATTCTTCGCGCGCATATTCCACAAAGTCAGTAACGGCAGCCACGCGATTTTGGATATTATCCTCTTCGGATTCGGCGTAATCCCCTTCCGTATATTCAAGTGTATCATCGCGGTTTTCAAACCCTTCCGGGAACCGTACATAATCAAACTGAATTTCTTTAAATCCAGCTCTTGCCGCTTCTTTTGCCACTTCCACATTATATTCCCATACCTCTTTTGAAAACGGGTTTACAAACGATTCCCCGCGATTGTTCGACCACACGTTGCCGTTCTCCAGAAAAGACAGCTCCGGTTGTTCGTTTGCTAACTCTGTATCTTTGAAAACGACCAACCGGGCAATTGGGTAGGTTTGGCTTTCCTCAAAACGTTCCAGCATTCCGTCTACATCATGGATGAATTCATTCGTATTCGCCTGAATTCTCTCATCATCTGAACCTGTATCGTATGTCACATATCCATCGTCATCTTTCACATCGACGACCATGCTGTTTAAAGCCGTATCATCGACGAGGTCAAAAAGCTCATCGGCTCGCTCCCCACCCATGGAATGCGCGGTTGCAAAAATTCCCTTCACACCGTCTTCCGGATATTCAATATCAATGCCGCTATCATAGGTGAAACGGTCGGGAATCAAGCGTGGAAGCACGAGCAAGTCATCGTCGTTCACCTCAAATAATGCTTCTTCTGCTTCCTCTTCCTCTGCTTCTTCCTCGCCATTTTCTTGTTCTTCCTCATTTTCTTCCGCGACAATTGGATAATGATAGCCACCAAAAGCAACAGCTCCGGCCAATAAAGCGACGATTACGTTCTTGCTCATGTGCTCGCCTCCTCCGATGTCTCGATGTCATCAAGTGTGGCCTCAGTTGCCAACAGCTCATCATGAATGTTCTCAAGGAGCTGACGAAGATCTTCCTGGGAATCGTTAATGGTTTCAATACCATCAGCGAGAAATTCGAAATCGCTATCCTCGCCTAATCCGATAAAATATTCCTCTTGGGACTGAAGTTCCGAACCGTACGTTTCCACATACTCACTCAACTCATTATGTAGGGAAGCGGTTTGTTCATTTAGCTGTTCCAGCTCGTCCATGGGCAGCTCTTCGCTGTCTCCATCTTCGAGCGCCGTCGCTATGATATCATTTTCCATCTGCATGGCTTGCGAGGAATCGTTGATCGCTGCCAAATGGGATTCCCTCTCTTCAAGGCTTGAGAACACTTGCGCTTCCCGTGCTGAAAAAAGTTCAGACTCATTTTCAGCCAAATCTTCTTCAAATTCCGTTTGCATCCCTTCCTCCGAAGCCACTATATCATTAATGTGAGCGATGACGTCATCTTTTTGATTTTCTATTTCAGCCACCGATGACGTTGCGTCTTCGATATCCACGGATTCACTGCAACCTGCAAGCGAAACACCGGCACTTAACGTGATAGCGGCGGTTTGGACCATCCTTTTCATTGGAACCCCCCCTTTCTCTCCTAAAAAGCTCATTCACAGTATATCAGCTATGCATTAATTACTAAATGTTTTTTTCTTACTTTTCCTCCCATATATTCGGGTTTATAATGGTATATAATGCTATTTTGCCGAATAAAAGGATAATAGAACATCCAATAGGAGGAAACGATGCAAAAGTGGTATTATTTAGTTGATGATGGAGAAATCATTGGCCCATTCGCTGCCGAGGAAATGATTGACCTATATAAAGGAGAAAAAATTCATCGTGAAACGTACGTCTGGAACGAAGAACTGGAGGAATGGCTTTATTTTCGTGATTCGTCCCTTTATAACGAGGAATTAGAAAAAATCGCGGAGGAACAAAGTTCCGAAAACGAAAGGGTACAAAACAATCAAGGGGACAGGGAAGCACCAGCAAGCGTTTCATTTCGGGAGCTGTTCTCTGAAGTCCCCCAAAAGCATCCAAAAGTGGACGAGGGAGGTTTCTTTGCCGGAAGCATGTCCGGACGGGATTTATTCGAAGCTTCCTTGCCCAAACCATGGGTTTTTTCCCGCATCTTGTTTGTCATGATTCTCACGGGTATCGTTCTATTTTCCATGGCCTATCTATTTTATCTCCCACAGTTTTTACCGGGGATTCTGATGATCAGCGCTTTTGCTGTTCCTTTTGCGATCGTCGTCTTTTTTTGGGAATTGAACGTCCCGAAGACGCTGCGCCTTTTCGATTTGGGGCACACATTTTTTGTTGGCAGCCTCATCATATTAGTTTTCATGCAAATCCTGTATCGTTGGTTTCCATTGGGAGAAGGGGGTGTACCCGGGGCTGTTTTGATCGCGATCCTCATGGCACTGGGAAAATTAGCGATTATCAGTGCATTTCTTTTTCGATGGAACACACGCTATTATTTGAACGGCTTGTTGATCGGTGCCACCGTCGGCGCTGCATTTGCCGTTTTTGAAACGACGGGTCACGCGTTGCACTCGTATGCCTCCGGAGGGTATGGCGAGATTTTGGACACACTGCTCCTGCACGGATGGTCAGCAGTCGGCTCCCACCCCATTTGGGGAGCCATTATCGGCGGAGCGCTTGTTTTCGTGAAAGGGAACGAATCGCTTGGAAAAGAACACTTCATCCACCCGGACTTTTTAAAATTATTCGCAGTCGTGATGGTGTTGCACGCGGCTTGGAACATTTTTCTGCTTTTCGATTATTATGCTTTGCCATTGATTGTTTTAAGTGTCATTGCCTGGGTGTTTATTTTCCGGGGTATTCAACAAGGTCTGGGAGAAATCAAGCCCTCAGGCTCCCAAACGAGAGGGATGTGAGTCTTACCATGAACATTTACGTAGACGCGGATGCGTGTCCGGTTAAAGATATCATCATTGCAGAAGCACGCGCTGAAAATATCCCCGTTATCTTAGTGAAAAGTTTCAATCATTACTCACTGGAAGACCAGCCGCCCGGTGTCGAAACGATCTACGTCGATACCGGGGCAGATGCCGCGGATTATCGTATCATGCAACTCGCCGACGCCCATGATCTTATCGTTACGCAAGATTACGGGCTGGCCGCCCTGGGACTGGCAAAAAATTGCACCGTCCTCCACCATAACGGCTTCGTTTATTCGAATAAAAATATCGAGCCATTATTGAGCAGTCGCCATGCCCAAGCAAAAATGCGAAGAAGCGGCCAAAAAACAAAAGGACCGAAACTGTTCACCGATGAAGATCGCGAACGATTCAGAGGGGCGTTACGGGAAGTGCTGGAGTCGTAGGCTATGCTCAAATGGAGATTTGCAGAGAAATTGAACCAAATATTTATGTCATTGAGTTGTTAGACATAAATGATATTGATTGGTACCATAAAGACACATCAAATTTGTTAGGGACAGTATTGGTGTTGGTCTTATTCGCCGCAATCTTTATTTACTTGGGTGTAAAGGCTCCAATTATCGCCGGTTTGGTAACAGTTGGCGCGTTTTATCTTTAGACCCGTGGATCCAATATCAGGAACGTAGAATTTATATCAGCGTAGTAAAGTGAGAGCTTTGCTACGCTTTTGATCTTTAGATCCTGTACAGCATTATAAAAAGAATTCAGGTGATTTATGAGGTATAGACTTAGAATTTTCTGTATTGGAATAATAGTATTATTAAGTGCCTGTAGTAACGATAGTGAATACAATGAGGGTATGACTGAAGATGAATCCAACAGCAAAAATAGCGAGGAATATGAAACTGACGAAGATGAACCGTTAATTGGTAGTAGTTTGGAAGAAGGTCAATGGGGTATTCTTGGTGAGTTTTATCAGATTGATGAAATAATGGATGTGGGTTCTTTTGACATTGGTGATATGTCTTTATCGATTGAAAAAGTTCAACTGGTTCAAGGAAGGTTTAATAAAGATGAAAATGAATTAATGGATGAGGAACGAGAATTTATTAGTTTGATCATGGATCTTAATATTCCGGATAATAAAGGTGAGGATTACCATGAGACTATAGATTTTGACATCGACTATATGTCAGTAACGACGGATACGGGCGAACATATTGAAACGTCTGAAATGTATAGCAGTATGATTATGCCATTGACTATGCAGATTTCAGATGCGTTAGTTTCAGTATCATATGAGATCGAAGATTCCAATATAGATGAAATTGACGCTATAGCTTTTGAAGTTGAGAGCCCCGTGGATATACACGGGGACCCACTAGGAGAAGACGTTGAAGTGGAGATAGAGATTTAATAGACCAAGGGGTACGGAACTGGAAGCTGGTTTTCCAACTCACACTGAATGTAGCATTTAGTGATGAGCCACACTAAATCAAGAGCGGGGATGTCAGCGATTATTTCAATGAGCAGCAATTCACGCTCAAGAAAACATAACCCTTACCTATTTTGTGGACAGAGGGCTATTGGGCTTCATGCGTTCATGGCGACTGAAATGACTACCCCCGGCGCTTTGGTCGCCATGCTTCTTCCTCGCACTACTAATTCCGCGAATCCGCCCATCCAACCATAAAAAACGAGGCTTCACGCCTCGTTTTTTCTAATACGCTTGTTCCACATTGTACATCTCAACATTCTCTAGTTCAATGTAGAATTCCAGCTTGTAAATATCATCTTCATTAAGATCCAGCGCGGAAATCAACTCCTGAGCCAGCCCCTCGTCCCCCTGTTGGTTATCAAGCTGCAGGTTTTCGAGTATCTCTTCGATTTCTTCTCTCGCTTCATTTCCTTCGCTCGCATCATCGTCTTTTTCTACCTCGGCGTCCACTTCATCGTTCTCCGTTTCATACTCGAACTCCCACTCGGTGTCATCCGTAAATTGGATCTCCATTTCCAATTCACGTACCCCTTTGTCTAGGGCCGTTTCGTCGTCGCCACCGCCATTTTCCCCATTCATATCATCCATCTCATTTTCCATGTTCGCGTCATCGGTAACCATATCATTGCTCAAATCCTCGGTCATGTCCCCGTTGCCAGCATTGCCGTTCGCTTCACCGTTCCCGTTCATATCCCCGTTTTCTTCCATCGCATCACCATTACCATTTCCGTTCATATCTCCGTTACCCCCGTCGCCCCCGTTTTGATCATCAGCAGTTCCACAAGCCGAAAGGAAAACCGCGAGGCCAAGGGTCGTCATTTTTTTCCACTGCATAGGATTGGATCCTCCTTGTAAGTATGGGTTGTAGGCTCGAACTTAGCTTGCCCGCTTCCCGCAAAATTACCCAACATTCTATGCAGTTTCTTTATTTTTTTCCAGCCCGGCTCACTGCGCTGCCACAACAGCACAAGAGGAACTCAGTAACGAAGCCAACGCTTCCCTATTCGCCTCATCGGCATGCCGGTCCACGCGCACCCCAAGACTCTGCAACAGCTGGCGTGTCTCCACTCCAACACCGACCACTGTTTTATCCGCACACCAAACCGCCAGCGCTTCATCCAATTTCCCCGCAAGGGCATGCACCTCACGAGGCGCTGTAAACAATACCATATTAATCCAATCATCCGCGACCAACCGTGAAAAAACATCCGCCTTCAATTTGGAAGGTTGCCGATCAACGATTTGCCAATACGAACCCTCGTTGTTCACACGTGCTCCCACCGTTAATTCAGGTTCTCCGTCTTCCTCCGGGGGCAACCCAAATTCACGGAGCGCCTCTTCCGTCTCAGCATCTGCCCCGGTCACATACGCAGGTAACCGACGTAAATCATATCCTTCGTCTTTCCAATATTGTAAAAAAAAGCCGACACTACACGCATCTTCAAAATGGACGCGCTGATAAGCCGTCAGCGGCACCCGAATGCCGTCCCGATTGAAGGTGAACACATCCCCGGGATAAGAAAAAACATGCGCCCCGAGGCGGGTCAGCATACGAGTGGTCTCCCCCCGTTCGGTTCCTGTCTCTTCCCCATCGATGACCCCCTCGCCGGCCCATAACACACTTGTTCCCTGTAAAGGCAAATCCTCATACCACTGTAAATCCGCTTGAAACCGGGCGGTTTCCCCTACAATAACGAGGGCGGGGTTTGTTATCCTTTCGGCTTCCACTTCGCTAGCAATCGTCATCACCGTGCCACTTACCGTTCGCTGCTTTGCGGTCGTCCCCCATTGCACAACAACGACCGGGGTCTCGGTACTCCACCCTTCCCTCGCGAGCCGCTCCAACCAAAATGGAAGATAATGCATGCCCATGTAAAAAATTAACGTATCTGCCCGAGGGAGGACCACATCGGTCAACGGCATTTCCTTTCGTGCATGGCCGGTGACAAAAGCAACACTCGTGCTCAATGAACGATAGGTAGCCGGGACCCCCGCGTAAGACGCACCCGCGAGACCTGCGGTAAGGCCCGGGACAACCTCATAAGAAATACCCGTCGCTCGGAGCGCCTCCGCTTCTTCGCCAAGATGGGCAAACACGCCCGGATCCCCGCCTTTTAAGCGGACGACAAAGAGCCCTCCCCGGGCATAACGGGTGAGCATCGCTTGAATCGTCGATTGCCGGGTGGCGTGGCCTCTCGGGATTTTTCCGCTGTATACGCGTACGGCCTCTTCTTTTGTATGTTCCAATATAAGCGGATGCACGAGCCGGTCATACACGATAACGTCTGCACGTTCCAACAATGCTTTTCCCTTTTCCGTCACCAATCCCGGGTCTCCCGGCCCGGCGCCGACAATGGCCACGCTCCCGATCATCCTAAAACCTTCCTTTCCGGATACTTACGATCGCCGCAAGAGACCCTCGAGCTTTGCGACAAGTTCGTGCACATTCTCCTCCGTTGAACGCTCGCCCGTTTGCAATGTAATTTCCGGATCGACAGGCGCCTCATAGGGTGCGCTGACCCCGGTAAACGACGGAATCTCCCCGCTGCGCGCTTTTTTGTATAACCCCTTCGGATCACGCGCTTCACATGTTTCCAGCGAGCAATCGACAAACACTTCAATAAAACGGCCATTCGGCAAGCGTTCCCGTGCACTTGCCCGATCAGCTGCATAGGGCGAAATAAATGCAGTGCTGACGATATGACCGGCATCAACGAACAGACGAGCAACTTCACTAATGCGGCGAATGTTTTCCACCCGGTCTTCCTCGGAAAAGCCAAGGTCGTTATTCAAGCCATGGCGAACATTGTCCCCATCCAAAACGTAACTTCGATACCCGTGATCATGAAAATAACGGTCAATGGCATTTGCAAGCGTTGATTTCCCCGAACCGGATAAACCGGTAAACCATAACACAAACGCGGAATGGTTATTTTGCCGCTCACGCTCGGTTTGGGTAACGGCAGCATCATGCCAAACGATATCTGCGTTGCTCATCTCTTCTCCCCCTGTCTCTATGTTTATTAAACCGTAGACCGATAGGCTTCCATCAGTACGTTCACGACTTCACGCCTGCTGAATTCTTTCGGCGGCGCTTCCCCGTTTCCTAGCATCTCCCTTACTTTTGTGCCGGATAACATCACGTGATATTCCGACTCATGCGGGCACGTTTTGGCCGTTGCCATGGCTTCACAGGCGTTGCAATAAAAGCTATGTTCAAAATAAAGCGGTGAAATGCCAAGCTCCTCGACGGAGAACTGTTTCAACAACGTCTGTGCTTCATACGTGCCGTAATAATCTCCTACGCCGGCGTGGTCTCTGCCAACGATAAAATGGGTACACCCGTAATTTTTACGCACGAGCGCGTGAAAGATAGCTTCGCGGGGACCCGCGTAGCGCATGGCGGCCGGGAATACGGACAGCTGGACCCGATCCTCCGGATAATACCCCGATAACAGCACTTTATAACTTTTCATGCGCACATCAGCGGGGATATCCCCTTTTTTCGTCGCGCCGACCAGCGGATGCAACAACAGGCCATCCACCGTTTCCAGTGCCGTTTTTTGAATGTACTCATGAGCGCGGTGCACAGGGTTTCTCGTTTGGAAGCCGACGACTGTTTCCCAATTTTTTGCCGCAAAAGCCTCCCGAGTCTCTTGCGGCGCTAGTGCTTCTGCTTCAAAAAGCCCATGTTCGACGGGACGGGCAAGTGTTATTTCGCCGCCCACATATACGTCCGGGCGCCCAAACAGTTGCGCGACGCCCGGATGGGCCTCGTCATCCGTTTTAAATACTCGCTTTGCTTCTTTTTCTTTATCGGGCTTGTAAATGTCGGACACCGTTATCCATCCGTATACTACATCGTCTTTTTCCAAAAGGGCTCGCGTACCGATCGTTAATTCCGTCGCCAAAGCTTCCGGTACCGGCAACGTAATCGGCAAACTCCACACCAAACCATTGTCCAGCTTCATAGAGGAAACAACACTTTCATAGTCCCGCTTATTCAGAAAACCGGTTAATGGCGAATAGGCGCCGTTTGCAATTAATTCCAGATCAGCAAGTGCCATTTCATCCAATGAAATTTGCACCTTTGTCTCCGGCAAATCGACTCCGTACTGCCGTCTGTCGATCAATGAACCCCCATGGGGAATACTCGTCGTCATGGTTCATCCTCCTTGGCATGTTTTCAGATTACCAATGCAATCCGCATTCGATTTTTTCCATTCCGCTCCATCTTCCGCTTCGTTCATCTGCGCCATCAAACACTTTTGATGTGCACGGCGCGCACCCGATGCTTGGATAATGTTGGTCATGTAGCGGGTTGTAAGGCAAATTTCTGTCGCGAATATGCGCCCATACATCTTCTTGCGTCCAATGAATGAGCGGGCAGATTTTCAATAGGGAGAAGCGATAATCTTTCCCGATAAATGGGGTGTCCCGCCGGGTGGGGGACTGTTCCCGCCGCAATCCGGAGATCCAGGCCGTATAATGGGACAATTCCTGTTGCAACGGTTCAAATTTTCGCATTTGGCAACATTGATCCGGGTTGCGTGCCCATAAACGATCGCCATACTTTTCCTTTTGCTCTTCGACCGTATTTTCAGGGGTTAATGCTTTAATATTCAGAGTTGAAAAAGATTTTCGCACGTCGTCGAGCAACGTATACGTCTCTTGAAAATGCAATCCGGTATCAAGAAAAATAACATTTGCCCCTGGGTTCACTTTTTCAATCAAATCAAGAAGAACCATTCCTTCGGCACCAAGGCTACAGGAGTAAACAAGTTGATCGCCGAACGTTTCATAAGACCAGGCCAAAACATCGGTTGCACGTTTATTCCCCAATACCTCGTCATTTAAATGCTTCGTTTTCTCATCGCTGAGTGTCGACACGGTTATCAATGGAAAACGCCCCCTCTCTTTTGAACTCCCTGCCAAGAGAAAAAAGAACCTCCAGCCCAAACAGTTCAATAAGCGTTAAATCCTAACTAATTTCATAGGATTTATATGTTCTATGAGGATATTCTATGTAGAATCACTGAAAATGTCAATACATGATCTTTTAACGCGCTTTTAAGATGATTTATTGTTTGATTTTTCTAACATTAATTGTTGCACCTCCATAACGGAGATGAGCTTCCTACTCTGCACTAAAATAGGGTCATTGGCCGGTAGTGAACCGGGTCTAAGTTCGAGACTGTAATCCCGAGTAAACGTACCCCTTTTTCCGCCATGCCGACCGCTTCCCACATCCCCGCCGCCTGATCATAAATCGCTTCGGGGGTTTCAACGTAGTGAGGGGCGCTCACTTGCCTCGTCAGCGTTTCAAACGACCGGTATCTGATTTTCAGCACCACCGTTTTCCCGTGTTTTTGCACACGGTTCAATGCCGTGACCACTTCTTGTGCGATTTTCCAAAGTTCAGCGGTCACTTCGCCGTCAGTCGTCAAGTTATGAAAATACGTACGTTCTTTGCCGACGGATTTTCGTTCCCGATTCATGTTCAGTGGCTTGTTATCGATTCCGCGGGCACGATGATAATAGGAAATGCCCGCCTTTCCGAACAGGGAAATGAGATCCATTTGCTCCATTTGATATAAATCATCCCCGGTGTAAATGTTGAGCTCGTGCATCTTTTGCGCTGTTTTCGGGCCGATGCCAGGGAATTTCTCGATGGGCAACTGCTTTAAAAAAGGGAGGGCTTCATCGGGCGGGACAACGGTCAAACCTGCCGGTTTTTTCATGTCGGAGGCGATTTTTGCGATGAATTTGTTATAGGAAACGCCGGCGGAACTTGTCAGTTTCGTCTCCTTCCATATGTCTTTTTGAATTTGCTTGGCAAGGATCGTTGCGCTCGGGATTTTTTTATTGTTTGTGGTTACGTCCAAATACGCTTCGTCGATCGACATAGGCTCGACCATCGGAGTATAACGGTGCATAATTTCCCGAATTTGCAAGGACGCTTTTTTGTACGCACGGTAATTGCCATCAATAAAAATCCCGTGAGGACATCGTTCGTATGCTTTATAAGCACTCATGGCCGAGTGGACGCTATACTTTCGCGCTTCATAGTTCGCCGTGGAGACGATTCCCTTTCCGCCGGTTTTTTTCGGATGTTTGGCGATAATCACCGGTTTCCCCTTCAAGGAAGGATTATCCCGTTCCTCGACAGACGAAAAGAAAGCATCCATATCAATATGTATGATTTTCCGCGATGTATCCCGTTGCGGCTCGGGGAGTTGAAAATCATGAGACTCGTGCACGGAGCTTCCCTCTTTTATCATAGTATCTAAAATTATTATATCGAACGTACGATCCTGTGTCAAGTAATAAAAAACCCTAAAGCGTGTTTACTTTAAGGATGGACGGATAAGCTTTTATTTTTATTTTTGGGGATCAACGATCCATTCTGGTCTCGACTTTTTCTTTGAGATCAAACGAACGTTTATAGAGAGATTTTATGTCGCTTTCATGATGTTCGATCGTACCTTTAATCATAGCCACATCTTCGGAAACGCTCACTAATTGCTTATGCATCGCATCTTGCTTTTTCTCTACTCCTTCAAAGCGATCATTCACTTCGTTTCTAAAGGAGTGGAGCTCGGATCTCACCCCTGATATTTCTTCTCTAAGCTCTGTTTTCATTCCAACCATTTCTTCGCGAAGTTCCGATTTCATCCCGGTCATTTCCGTCTGCAGTTCACGGATCGCGTCCAAAAGCTGTTCGTTCGTTAAACTCATATGCTTCACCTCCCTCTTTATTTTAATGATACAGAACTAATGTTCTTTATGCAAGCATAAAAAAATTTAAGTGAATCATGATGATCATCTCTAAGAATTGAATTGGGTTCGGACACATTTGCAGGGAAAGGCACGGAATTTGTCCGAACACGGGGCTAGTTCGGACAATCTCGCGAAAATTGGCGCGGTGAGTGTCCGAACCATGGCCGACTTCGGACACTTTTACAAAAACAGGATCGGCTTTTGTCCGAACCGGAAGCAGGCTCGGACATCTCACGATGGCGGTTGCGCCTCTTGAACGACCTTCCGCATCATTTCCGCATACGGATACCCATTGTCGACGTATTGTTGCGCCACTTTTTCCACATCAAAAGGCACGCGCTCAATACTCACGCGAAAACGATCTTCATCTGCGTCCACAATGACATACGACGCTTTGCTTTGTCCGTCAAACGGCAAACCTACGCTACCCAGATTGGCTAAACACTTTCCGCCGATGTAGCGCACATACGGAAGATGAATATGGGCATATAAATATAGATTCGCATCTTCTTCAACCATCAGTTTTTTTTGTAAATGTTCAGGCGATTCATGGGGCAACACGACATCAAACAAACTTTCCGGCGTGGCGTGGAACGTATGTAGCTTCAAGTGTGTATTTAAATCCCAGTGAAACTGCGTCGGCAGTTGTTCCAAGTAATCCAAATCTTCCGATTCCAATTGTTCGACCGTCCATTGCCGCTCTTCATTCATCATCGCCAACTTTCCTTCCGGCACTTCGCCTTCCCGGACGCCGCGCACCACCCATTCATCCGCGTTGCCTTTAATCACCGGACATTCCAACGAACGAATCAGATCCAACGCTTTTTTAGGCTCCGGCCCCCGATAGCACAAATCTCCCAACACGGCAATGCTATCCACATGGTGTTTTTTTATATCTGCAAGCACCGCTTCCAAAGCAACAGCGTTACCGTGAATATCCGAAATGAACGCCATCTTCATGTGAAAACCCTCCCTTTTTATATAGGATAGTAAAAAAAGAAGGGTTCGTAAAATAAAGTGAAACTTAAGACCGCCACGTCCTATGGCAACGCCGGCACTAGCACCTCCTGCGCGTTGCAAATTGGGGTGTAGTCGCCCGTTTTTTGAGTCCAGACACCGGAAGCCGGAAGATCATTTTTGCTTCCTGAAAAAGCTCTTTTTACGTCTCTGAAATCTGCCCCCGGGTGTTTAACACCGGATAAGACAGTCATCACCCGTCGCTCTTCGTCAGTTTTAGGAACGAAAGCATTCCGATGAAACAAGTGATGAAAATCGTCGCGCCCATCGGTACCGCGGAACCTTCATTGAGACCTGCGAGAGGGGACGCGACAGCGCCGATCAAAAGGGGGAGCATCCCGAGTAACGCGCTTGCACTCCCTGCCCGATGTCCCTGTTTGGCAATCGCGAGCGTAAACGATGCTGTTAAAACAACCCCCATGCAAGTCATGTAGATAAAAATCGGAAGCACAATCATAAACAATGGTCCTTCAACAATCGTCATCGCGAGCAACACCGCGGCGGCGCTCGTTCCTGTGATAACCGCCATGCGAAGGAGCGATCGCTCCGCGATGACGCCGGAAAGACGTCCGACGAGAAAGCTTCCGATAATGATTGCCGCGCCGTTCATGCCGAAAAGCATGCTGAACGCCTGCGGGGAGACCCCGTAAATTTCCTGGTACACGAAAGGGGTTCCGGACACATAGGCAAAACTGCCTCCGTGTACTAATCCGAGCGTAAGCGCGTAGCCGATAAAGGAACGATCCTTCAGCAAATCTCCGATCGTACGCACCGTCGCCCCGAGCGAACTCGGCATTCTTCTTTCCTTCGGCAACGTTTCTTCCAATTTCCAGGAGACAATCACAACCATGAGCAAGCCTAAAAATGCAAGAAAATAAAATATGGTGGTCCAGTCCGTAAATGGGAACCATAAAATCCCGCCGCCAGCTACCGGCGCAAGCATAGGCGCTACCGCGTTAATAACCATCAACAAGGCGAAAAATGTCGTCAGTTCCCGGCCACTGAAGACATCGCGTACAACCGCGCGGGAAACGACGATCCCGGCCGCAGCCGTAAATCCTTGCAGAAAACGGGCAATAATGAGTGTCGTGATATTTGGCGCGAGTGCGCACAGGAGCGAAGCAAGCGCAAATAATAGTATAGAGATGATCAACGGTTTTTTTCTGCCTTGCGCATCACTGATCGGACCAACTACCACTTGCCCGACCCCAAGCCCAATCAGGCAAGCGGTTAAACTTAATTGCACGAGCGAAGCCTGCGCATTCAAATCATCGCCAATCTCCGGAAAACTCGGCAAATACATATCGATGTTTAACGGGCCTAAGGTGGCCAGCATTCCTAGCAAAATCGCCAATCCAATTCGCTGGGCACCTGTCGGATTCTGTAACACAGGGCAAAACGACCTTTCCTATATATACATAGAATGAAAACATTACTATTCTACGTGAAGATGGGCGGGCTGTCCAGTGCGGGACTTTTATCAGCCAAAATAGCGCATTTATCAGCCAATCATGGTATGATGGCAGATAATATTTTCATATAAAAGGAGTATTTTTACATATGTTCCATATAAAATTACCTTTTGTGTTTGGCATGTTACTTTTTTTATTTGCTTGCAGCGGTGACGAAGCTGCTGAAAATGTCGCGGAGGAGCCAGATGCAGAAGAAGACGAAGCCGAACCTGAGGTTGAGCCGGTGGGGCTCACACAAGATGCGATTTTGCAAGCGGGTCCCGGGATTCTCACCGAAGAATATCTATCGCAAGAATACGACATGGATGATTATGATGAGATCGAAAAGACGCTAATGGAAGATTTTGATACATACGCAGCCGAACAAGCAGAGGCCTCTTCCCCCGACGATTGGTTGGCTGAAATGGTGAATGTCCTCGGGGCCGATCACCGGGAAGTATTCGAGCCCATCGATGAATTCGATGTCATCTACGATGAATTCACACTACCGGATGGCCGCTCATTGCAAGAATTAGAGGATGAAGAAATCGAAGAAGAAATGGAAAAAGACCTCAACGTGGCGATGCTCATCGATGCAAGCGGCAGCATGAACGAAGAGGTCGACGGCGGGGTAAAAATGGATTTGGCGAAAGACGCCGTTCAATCCTTTACAGGCAACTTACCGGAAGAAACGAACGTTATGCTGCAGGCATATGGGCACGAAGGTGATAACACGAACGATGGAAAAGAAGAATCATGTGCAGCGATTGAACATGTTTATCCGTTATCCTCCATGGACGAAGATGCCTTCGATGATGCACTGGATAGCTTTGATGCTACCGGTTGGACGCCGTTGGCCGATGCGATTGCACAAGCAAGTGACGATTTGCAGGAAGAGGCCGATGAAAACGACGACCATTTCATCTACGTCATCAGCGATGGCATTGAAACATGCGACGGCGATCCGATTGCTGCGGCAGAAGACCTGGTGGACACAGGCATTGATTTTAATGTTCATATTCTCGGGTTCGATATCGCCGATGACGAGCATGAACAACTGGAAGAGATTGCTGCTGTGACCGAAGGTGAATACTCTTCGGTCTACACAGAGCAAGAGTTGGATGAAACGGTGAACGAAACTTGGTCAGACGCGATCGGCACGTCCCATTGGTTATTGTGGGCCGCCGGAAATATCTCAGACGCAAACTTTGAGTCTGTCGATTTTCATTCAGAACTGAGAGGTTTAAGCAGTGATGCCACACAATTACGCAGACAAGAAAACAGCCGCATGCAGGCAGCAGCTCGTCAGCTCGCGGAGGCAGGGGTGATCAGCGACGAAGAGAGAGACGAACTTGAAGCACTTATTGATGAACGTTATGAATACATCAACGAATTTGTGGATGACGCTTATGATGATACCCATCAAGAAATCATTGACGAACGGGAACGCGTTCAAGCTATCATTAGAGACATTCGCGATGAATATTCAGGTTGGGATCCCTCTTGACGCCAAGCCCGAAAAGGGGAAAAAACCGGCCGAGGCGACCCTGAGAAAGCGATTGAATGAACCGATCATGGTGACCGTGAACCAATGATATCATCGGTTCCGGGCTCCATGACGTCCCCATGGCGACCGAAACACGGGTTCAGCGCATTTTTCGAGCGCTATGATCCGTGTATGGTGACCGTAAACCGGTGTTTTTTTCCGTTCGGGCTTCATGACACTCTTATGACGACTGAAATCCAGTTTCGTCACGCATTTCAGGTGCCATGAGCCGAGCAATTTTTCCTCCGTTCGGACTTTTTTAAAAATATTTTTCCACGAGTAATTTCGCCGTGCGAGTCGCGATTGCCTGCGTCGTTAAGGTTGGGTTCATCCCTCCGATCGACGCGGCATGAACGCTATTGTCAGCGATAAAAAGGCGATTGACTTGATAGGCTTCGCACGCATCATCAATGACCTTACCCATCTGCATCGTCGATTTTGGATGAATATAGAAGTTGTCGGAAAGGGCATTTCGGTGGATGTCACGCGCCCCGGCCTTCCGCAAAATATCCGCTGCAATTTTTGCTAACTGCGTGGTTCTCTCTTGTTCCCCTTTACTCGGCGAAAAGTGAATACTCGCGACCGGACCATGTTCATCTTTTGTATGGGTATCCAGTTCGACTCGATTCCGGTACTTAACGTCATCATCGGTCACGATAAAAATACTAAGACTTCTTCGATAACGTTCCATGTTTCTTTCGAGATCATCCCGAGACCCGGGTAATCCAGCCTTGCCCCGGACGTATGCCCAACGAACGGATCAGCGGTCGGGCTTCCGATGATATCCATTAATGTTTTTTCATCAAAGTGACCGGTCACCGTCTCGAGATGGTGATTGGTCAATCCTCTGCCTACCCAAGGATTATGTGACAATTCGGAATTCAACCACAGCCGTGGGGTTTCCATCGGACCCGCGGCCATCACCACAGCTTTGGCGTTGATTTCTTCGATTTCTCTGGTCCATGTATCCCGGCACTGAACGCCAACGGCTCTTTCGTGCCCGTTCTCATCTAGTTCGGTTAATATTTTTATTGCGAAACTATTCGGCCTAATCGACACATTTCCGGTTTTCATCGCGAGCGGGACATAACTGACATTTGTCGCACGTTTCGCCATTTTATCGAGCGAAGGACCATAGGGACAACCGTTTTCGCAATGGCCGCTTAACGTGCAGCCTTCCATATGACTGATCTCTTCCAATGAATAATTTTCATCCATCAAACGCTCATTCGGCGGTAAAATCGCGTTCGGTTGCGGCCGGTAGCCGGGGCTTGTGACATCGAGCGTATCATTAAGTGAAAAACCTGCTTCTTTTGCCCCATAAAAAAACAATGCTTCTTTTGAGGTGACCGGCGCAAATTCCACCGGTAACGTTGCTTCGACTTTTTCATAATAAGGGATCAGTTCGTCATAACTGATCGGCCACCCTTCATCGAACCGATAAGAAATCGCACGGGGAGAATTTCCCCAATAATGAAGGGTGGTTCCCCCGACACCGCCATTCGCCCATAATAACCCAGGATTTGGGAGTTTTCGATACCAAGGGCTGCGCCTGCGATCAGCCGGTCCAAAGCAAAATTTACCGGTCACAACATCATTCATATCATTTTCCCGTCTCGTTACCTGCTTGCGAAAGAGCGTGCCATCTAAATCTTTAGGGTCGGAGCTTTCTCGTGCCCATCCCCGATTTTGATTCGGTTCCGGCCATTTTTTATTGCCGTACCATGCCCCTGCTTCAAGGATGAGCACGCGGATGCCCATTTCGCCCAACTCTTTCGCGATCACGGGACCCCCAGCACCGGCACCAATGATGATCACATCCGGATTTACCGTCATTCATCACCCTCATTTCCGGTCTTTTTTACAACGATGACCTAAAAATACTTTTCCACTAACAACTCCGCCGTTCTCACAGCCAGTGCCTGTGTCGTTAAGGTCGGATTGGGGCCGCCGAGGGAATTGTAGTGAACGCTATTGTCAGCGATATAAAGACGGTTGACCTGATAAGCTTCACATGCGTCATCGACGACATATCCCATCCGCATCGTGCTTTCAAAATGAATGTAAACGTTAGGGTTTAAATCAGCGCGATGAACCTCCGTCGCCCCGGCTTTTCGTAACATATCCGTCGCGATTTTGACCAACTCGAATCGTTTCTTTTCATCTTCTTTACTTGGGACATAATGAACGAACGGGACCGGGCCATGCTCATCGGTGATATGCGAATCCAGGGCCACTCTGTTTCGATAATGTGGTTCATCACCGGTTACGATTAATAGGGATAGTGTTTTTCTATAATCATCCATCGCGTCCGCGAGTTCAGAACCTGTGAGCCTGCCTGTTTGATCCCAAAGGTCTGATTCCAGATGCTCGTTGTATCCTGCCTGGCTGGCTCCGAAGAGAATTTGCGCAGCGAGCCCGGGGCTTTCGCCCACATTTTCTATCATCCCAAGTCCCGGGTAATCGAGCCTAGCCCCTGACGTATGGCCGACGAACGGATCAACCGTAGGGCTTCCCAAAATTTCCGTCAACGTTTCTTCATCAAACGTCCCTGTAATAAAATCCATATAATGGTTCGTCAGGCCTCTCCCGACCCACGGGTTATGTGGCAATTCGGAGTTCAGCCATAGACGTGGGGTTTCGAACACCCCTCCGGCCATGACGACAACTTGGGCGCGGATTTCGTCAACCTCTCCGGTCCACGTGTCGCGAATGCGCGCCCCAGTGGCCATTGATTCACCGTTCGCGTCCAGTTCGGTTAAAACCTTCGTCACAAATGTATTCGGCCGAAAGGTCACATTTCCGGTTTTCATGGCTAGCGGCACGTAGCTGATATTGGTGGATCGTTTCGCCATTCGCTCGTAGGAGGGCCCATACGGACAGCCCTGCCCACAATGGCCGCTTAACGTGCACCCTTCCATATGGCTTAACGCTTCCAAAGAATAATTTTCATCCATCAAATGCTCATTCGGAGGCAAAATCGCGTTCGGTTGCGGCCGATAACCGGGACTTGTGGCATCCAGCGTTTGATTGAGGGGAAACCCCGCCTTTTCTGCACTATAATAAAAGAGGGCTTCTTTCGAAGTCGTCGGTGCAAATTCCACCGGTAACGTGTCTTCGACTTTTTCATAATAAGGAACGAGTTCATCGTAGCTGATCGGCCAGTGACCATCGATTGCTTCCGGAAACGCACGTAGCGAGTTCGCATAGTAATGAAGCGTCGTTCCTCCGATCCCGGCATTCGTCCACAATAAAGATTGATCAGGAACGTTTCGGTACCAGGGACTGCGTCGGCGGTCGGCCGGGCCCCAGCGAAATTTCCCGGTCACCACATCATTCATATCATTTTCCCGTCTCGTGATCTGGCTGCGATAGAGCGAACCGTCTAAATCACTCGTGGAGGAACTGTCCTCTGCCTTACCCCGTGTTTGATTCGGCTCCGGCCAGTTTTTATTTCCATACCAAGGTCCAGCTTCAAGGACCAGCACGCGAACGCCCATTTCCCCAAGCTCTTTCGCGATGACGGCACCTCCACCACCCGCGCCTATCACAATCACATCCGGACGCTTCGTCATGCTTCCCCCTCATTTCTCGGCATTTTTAACAAAAAGCCAAGGAAATCACGATAGCCCAGGGACACCCCCGGATAGCCCACTTGCTTCCAACTGATTGGAAAAAATTCAAGCCGACGTTCATCCGGTGGAAGCCGCCGCGTAGACCCGTAAGCGGACCATTCGGAATAATAGCCAAATATAGAGAAACGGTTCAACGCATCAACGACGTGTTTCACCATTCCCGCGTTATTTTGATAGGGGGTCGGTAAGGCGTATAGATCAACTTTCAGCTCTTCGAGGGCAGCCAATGTCCGAACACGATCCTGTCTGGAAAGACGAGCAAATGCCACGTTTTCAGAAAACGACGCTTTTGAAGAAAAATGTATTTTCCCAACGTTTACGAGCTGATTTGCTGCGCTATTCAACATACGCGCGGTGGGGTAAGCGAGCGGAATCGAGATGGTATAAAGTTGCGCCTGAACCGTAATGTACTGATTCAACCCGTCAATCACATACTCATGCACGTTTAAATCCGATGCCAGTTTTTCGCCATGTTCAACATAAGACTCGGAAGGGAGCAGTGCGTCGGTCAGCGCTTGAAACGTCAACGTCACATACGCTTGAGCCTGGGTGGCATCAAAAATGACCCTTCACCTCTTTCTTTTTTAACAAAATACCCAATGTTACTATATGTATCGGACGCCCCTCGTCCTTATGTTCCTTTTGCGCAATAAAGGTGAAGGTATTTCGTGGACGAGTACAGAGTGGTCGAATTATGCGGTCACACCCAAGGGTGAACATCGAAAAAGCATGAGCGCTCCCTCGTTTGGCTGTATAAATGCCTTTTACGGACATTTTTTTTACTGTTCGATTACTGACTTTGGCCGTATGGACGCTTCTTACGGACAATTGTTGCCGGTCCGCCGATGCCGTTTTACGGCTGCTGTACGGGTAACGACCCGACGAACCATATCATTTCCAGATGTGAGCCGTCCTGCACTAGTGGGCTGTTTCAGAAGTTCTTTCCCTTGGTTGATCGCAGAGTGACATGCCACCTTTATGAGGTGCGATAACGCGAATGCCGTCCCCCTCAGAGTGAGAAACCACCCTTTAGACGGACAGGACCGCAAAAATCGTCCCTCTCAACAGGGGCTGAAGCCGGTCAAAGGAGCCGATAACGCTTTTGCATCGGTCACCTTGTATGATCGATGAAATCAACGAAAGTGTTTGTCTTATATATGCGTATCATCGGGAGGAACTCTGAGTATGGCGAACAAAGAGAGAAAGAATTTCTGAGACAGACCACTAGTACTACAATTTTTTCCACCCTCCATCGTTCTGTTTTCATACATTCATTTAAAAAATCATAATCTGTCACTCGATATCATCGGAAATTCTCCCCCGCAACGGCGGAAGGATAATATAGGGAAAAATTTTATGGATTTAATAAATATGAATACTCAAAAAATAATCACGACGGTTACAGAACATACGATAAGCGAAAGCAACTTTCACATCTGATTATCTCGTAAACATAGGGGAACTGGAAATGTTATGGGCTATAACCAAGCGCATATGGAATAAGATAAGAGTAACTTATGGGGACAAAACATGCATCTTTTCATAGTACTGTTGCAAAAACAAAACGCTCGCATTTCCGGCATCAGCAAATCTCCCTCTCTATGTTATAAGCTGACAGGGGGTCAGCTCGTCGCCCAATGGCCGACGGCCGAGAGAATCGAACGGTTAGGGAAATAACGTTTAAAAATCTGGTAGTAAAGGAGTTCCTGTTTGGAGCGCACCCATTCATTTTCCTGATTCGCTTCTTCCACTTCTTGTTCGCCGTATTGTTTTTCAGCGTAAGTTTCGAGAATATCCAACGCGCCGCTTCCCTCGGAAAATTCGGCTTTATCCCGCCAGATAATGTTGTCGGCGAGATCCCCGCCATACGCTTGTCGTAGCACCCATTTTTCAATTTGATCATCTTTTAATTTCAGTTCTGCAGGAATTTTCATTGCATACGTGATCATATCCAAATCCAGGAACGGCGTGCGCAATTCCAAGGAATGCGCCATGCTCATACGATCTGTTCGTTGTGAATTAATGTTATGGAGCGTGTTAATGATCCGGAGCAATTCTTCATTTAACTTATGGGTGTCTTTGATGCCTTTCAAATAATCATATCCTGAATATAATTCATCCGCGCCTTCCCCTGAAAGAATCACTTTCACATGTTTTGCTGCCAATTTTGACACAAAATAGGTCGGAATCGCACTACGGACAAGCGACGCATCAAACGACTCAAGGTGATAAATGACCTCCGGCAGCTGGTCGATTAATTCCTGTTCGGTATAAATATACTCATAGTGTTCCGTACCAATTTCTTCGGCAACTTCACGTGCTCGCCGCACATCTTCACTGTCTGCGCTGCCGACACAAAAGGACTTGAGGGGTTTCTTTGTTTTTCGACGTTCTTGAGCCAACATGGCAATTAAGCTGCTATCCAGTCCCCCGCTTAGCAGAACGCCAACCTCTACATCCGCCATCATCATTTTTTCCACCGCTTTGTTAAGGGATTGACGAATGCCTTTCATCATCTGCGGCAATTCAGAAGCGGGAAAGATATGGTTTTCACCCGGTTGTCGAATCCGGTGATATTCCACAAAACCTTCCTCCGGCGTATAATAGTGCCCGGGCGGAAATTCATGCACATCAGTGGTTACGAGATACAATGTTTTCAACTCTGAAGCAAAAACCACTTCTTCATCTTTATTTTCCCCGTAGTAAAGCGGTTTACTGCCAAGGGTATCTCTGGCTGCCATGAAGGTTTTTTGCTCCGAATCAACAATGACGAACGCAAACGCGCCGTTTAAACGTTTGACAGCTGACGGACCTTCTTGTTCGTACAATTTAAGCGGCACTTCACTGTCTGATTCGGTTATATATTTGGTTGTATCCGGCAGTTCTCTTTTTAACGCTTGATAATTATAAATGACCCCGTCAATAACGATCCATTTTGTGCGATCGTCATTTGCAATTGGTTGTTTTCCATTATGCACGCCCATGATCGACAACCTTCGATGACCGAGATGAAAAGCACCCAATACGACGTCGTCCCCTTCATCGGGGCCACGGTGTGTCATCGATTCCAACACTTGAATCATTTTTTCAGCAGGTAATCGACCAGTCACGGCAACTATGCCACCCATAAAGATGATCACTCCAAAATGAATGTATAATAGATACAGTAATGTTAGTTTACTTAATTCAACACAAAATGTCTAATTCACACAAATCTTGTACTTTTAGTCTTGAATCATGTATGATATTCTTTGTACGCAATTTGGCACTCTATCTTTATGAATTACTACCTAGAAGGCATGATGCTATGATTGAGTTCCGAAATGTCGGCAAGACGTTTGACGACGGTTTTCAAGCCCTCAAAAACATAAATTTAACCATTAACGAAGGAGAATTAGTGACTCTGATCGGGCCATCGGGTTGTGGAAAAACAACAACAATGCGAATGATCAATCGACTGATCGACCCTACGGAAGGGGAAATTTTAATTGATGGGGAAAATATTGAGCGGAAAAACCCTGTACAATTACGACGGAACAGCGGTTATGTGATCCAACAGATCGGCCTTCTGCCACATATGACAATTGAAGAAAATATTTCGATTGTTCCCAAGTTGAAAAAATGGGAAAAAAAGCGATACATAAAAAGTGTCGACGAATTGCTTCATTTGGTCGGGATGGACCCTGGAACGTTTAAAAAACGTTACCCCCGTGAATTGTCCGGGGGCCAGCAACAGCGAATCGGGGTCATCCGCGGCTTGGCGGCAGACCCTCCGATTATTTTGATGGACGAGCCCTTCAGCGCATTGGATCCGATCAGCCGAGAGCAGCTACAAGATGAACTGGTGAAATTACAGAATGAAATCAAAAAAACGATTGTATTCGTGACGCATGATATGGACGAAGCAATCAAAATTGCCAAACGTATCGTTATGATGCGTGATGGTGAAATCATTCAAGTGGACACACCGAATACCATTTTACGCGAGCCAAAAGATGATTTTGTTCGGGAATTCATAGGTTCCGAAAGGTTGAACAAAGAGTTCGGGCAACCAGTCGCACATAGTCTTATGACCAAAGACATCGCGACTGTGCGGGGGAACCGCGATTTGGCTGAAGCTTTCAACTACATGAAAAAAGGCAACATCGATCTGCTGTACATAAAAGGCTCGAAAGAGGAGCTTCTCGGTTACGTCACATTAGAAACGTTGCAGAATCATGATCATAATAAACGAACAACAGTATCCGAAATTATGGCAACGGAGCTGCCCAACGTTACCCCGGATACGTTGTTAACGGAAGTTGCCGATATTTTTACGAAAGAAGGCATTGATCATTTGCCCGTCACGAGCGATAACCAACTGCTCGGACTTATTACTAGATCCAGCATGATTCAAGGTATTGCCGGATGGGAGCAGCAAGGGGGTGGCTCCTGATGGAATTCCTTATGGAGCTGTGGGAATTATTTACGGTCCGCAATGACCAATTGTGGGAAGCAGTGCAAGAACACTTTTTCCTTGTCTTCATTTCTATGGGATTTGCAGTATTAATTTCCGTGCCGCTTGGGGTTGCTTTAACCGGCATGCGTCGCTATGCAGAGCCTGTGATTGGCGTAGCAGCGGTGGCGCAAACGATTCCGAGCTTAGCTTTGCTCGGTTTCATGTTGCCGATATTAGGGATTGGAACGACGAATGCTATTTTTGCGCTCACGGTCTATGCCTTACTTCCGATTTTAAGAAATACGTATACCGGGATCATTGACGTTGATCAGTCATCCGTGGAAGCTGGGCGAGGAATGGGGATGACCCGCGGGCAAATTCTGAGAAAGATTGAGATACCGTTGGCGTTACCGGTGATTATGGCCGGGATTCGTACGTCCACCGTTATTGTTATCGGGATTGCCACATTGGCAACGTTTGTAGGCGCCGGTGGTTTAGGGGACGTCATTATGCGGGGCCTTGCAGTGCAAAATAGTGCCCTTACGTTATTGGGTGCGATTCCGGCAGCAATTTTGGCCATTATTACCGATTTTATTTTGAAGCGTATTGAAGTATGGATGACACCGAAAGGAATAAGATAAAGAAAGGAAGATGTAAAAATGAAAAAAAGTTTACCCCTCTTGGTAGGTTCAGCTTTGTTGCTCAGTGCTTGCGGAGATGATGAAGATACGGTCGTCGTCGGCGGAAAGGACTTTACCGAGCAAATTATTTTAACCCATATGATTGCAGATTTATTAGAAGAAAATACCGATGCCAACATTGAACGAGAGGTCGACGTTGGCAGCACCGATGTGCTGACCCAAGGCATGCAAGACGAGGATATTGACCTTTACGTGGAATACACGGGAACGTCGTATATTACCGTTTTGGATGAAGAAATCGACCCTGAAAATCCTCCTGAAGAGGATGAGATCTACGATGCTGTACAAGAAGCTTACAATGAAGAATTTGATATTTCCTGGCTGGAACCGTTCGAATTTGAAAACCGTTATGCGTTGGCCATGCGGGAAGAAGACACCGACGACATCGACAATCAAAGCGATTTGGTTGACGAAGCCGAAAACCTCGTGATCGGTCATAACGCGGACTTTGCCGAACGACCGGACGGACTCGAACCAATGAATGACATGTATGGCTATGAATGGGGCGGCAATGAACAAATGGACGAAGGGTTAATGTATGATGCCCTTCAAAATGAAGAAGTCGATGTCATTTCAGCCTTTACGACCGACGGCCGTATCCCGGCGTTTGACTTGGAAATTATCGAAGATGACATGAACTACTTCCCGCCTTACTATGCAGCACCGATTATTCGTAACGACATACTTGACGCTCACCCAGAAATCGAAGAAGAACTCGCCGAACTCGCGCCTCTCTTGACGGAAGAAACAATGGCGGATTTAAACGCCCAAGTCGACATCGATACGGAATTGGAAGAAGTCGTGGCGAATGATTTCTTAGTTGAGAATGGGTTGATCGAGGAATAAGATATGCAAGAAAAGGCTTTCGCTTATTGGCGGGAGTCTTTTTTTCTGGATTGGTTACTCTTAATCTGGCACTTTCACAACTTATGCTGATACATCTCAGCTTGCTTTATTCCTCCATCTCTCGCCGCATTTCATTAACTTTTTCCTTATCAAGAAAATAAATTACAATTCAGAATGTTTATGGCGGTGACTGGACGCAATTCTTGATAAGCCATTCCTTAGGGGTGAGCGATCTGGCCACCTTGCGTGTTTAAGTGACTTCATTATACCATATTGTTCTGTTACGCTCAGCGATTCCTGAGTCCTTTCAACGTATTATGGTACTCTTCCATTCCTTCTTGCAGAATTTCGAAAAACTCTGAATCGATTCCATCGGGCACATCCATCTGTTTCTTTTTTTGGATTCGAATTTCATTATTGATCACTTTAACGATTAAGTGATCACCTGCATTCGCTCCTATCGATTTCAGTGCTTCAGTCATACTCACCCCCAGGTTGTTACCAATACGTGTGACTTTGCGGTGCATTTCGCGTTCCTCCATATCACTTCCCCCTATTCATACACCGAACAAGTCCTAATCAATTCCTCCGCCCAAGCCACAACCTCCGGATTGCTGCTCACATACATTTCCTGATCTCCCCTTCCAACGGTTTGTATTTCGATCATACCGTTAGAAAGCACACTCCATGTTTTTATTCTGGGAGTGAATTGATCTTGTTCGCCTTGAAAACAAGCCGGCAATTTCCAAAACGACCGGGCGTTTTTGGCTTCATCGGTAAGGACAAGCCGCGGATCGTAGTGAAAAGACCCCCACCCCGGCTGATTAGCGTCCTTGCTAAACGTCGATGTCGCCACGTAAACACTATTGCGCCCTTTCGCGTGCTCATGGCTGTGCTTAATGTGCGGATGATAGGCGGCCCACGAAGGTATCGAATCCCCTGCCTTGATATCCAGTTCACGGTCCACTTCCAAATATCCGAAAATCGCGTGGACATCAGGGGCATTCGGGACATACTTCCATACGCCAACTTCTTTTCTCGCTTCCTTAAACCATCCGAAGAAAAGAAAAATATCGCCTTCCCCGACATCGCGATTATGTAACGTCCCCTGCGAAATCCCGGACTGGCCAAACAACCCCCGCCATTCTTCCGGATGATTGTCCAACAGCGAACGCCGCAAATCAGGATCCAGATGCGCTTCGGAAAACTGCTTAATCCCCAAATCTTTCATGATCTTCAGGTAGTTTTCTTCGGAAGTGAACTTCATGTCCTTATAAAAAAAACCAGAATCTGCACTCGGAATCGGCAATGACACGAACTTGTTTTCAAGAATTGGACTCGGTTTCCCGCCTGCGCTTCCATCGAAGCCTTTTCTGCTGAGGATGAGTTTTCGGGGCATAGAACACTCCTTATGATAATGTTGTTGACTTTCCCATATGATTTTCTTTTTTGACCTTCTGAAAAATCGGCCAGTGTTGCACGAGTGGAAGGAAAGTGAATAAAAAACCGTCCAAAGCTGAATAAATCGTAATGAAGAATGGAACTAGAAAGGCCATCGCAATATTTGCTTCCGCTTCATTTAGTAACGACAAAAATTCCTGATAAAAAGAGATACTGGCTACCACGATAATGGTGAAGTATGCACCTGTCCGCCTATATTTCGTCGGTTTATTGAGAAAGTCCGTGAAATGAACAAATGAACTTAATAAAATTGGAAGCAACAACAGGGCCACATAAAAAAACAAGGGATTATCAGGTAAAACAGGTAAAATGCCAAGAAACATGCAATAGAACCAAGCATGGATCGCTAAACTTTGTACATTTTTAATTAGTATTTGTTGTTTCTCACTTGCTTCTCCGGCATATCCATACCCGTGTTCTTCGCTTTCGACTTCCTCCTGATTGAGGGTTTTTAAATCTCTTAGTATAAACATTACCACAATTGAAAAAGCCAATGAAGCAATAATGGAAAGTGGATAGTCTTGATTACTAACCACCTCATATAACAAATATAGAATTTGCCCAAGTAAGAGGGAAAACATTACAATTTGAAAAACAAACAGGATTCGCTTTATGTTGAACCGTGATCTCTTCAAACACTTTTCATACAACCATCGTGCAACCATCCATAACCGTTTTTCCGCAAAATTAAGAATGGAAGGCATGAATACGACGAGTATAATTGGCAAAACAATTAAAATAAAAAGCAAAAGACCAGCCAGCATTCACGTCACCTTTTTTCCTTGGCTATCATTGTTCAAGATCCTGTTCATCGCATACTGTCCTGAGCGAACAGCCCCCTCCTAAAATTAGGGAATGCTTCTGCAATTTCACTACAAGCAAAAGCGAACTGATGGAATGGTTCTCGTAACGTTTCTGCAGCGTCTATCTTGCCATATGGACACTGGCGCCATATCCTCCGCCGCAATACGGATCATTCACCCAAGCACTTAACGCCATCTCTTCGTAGTTTTTGGCTTGATCGCCGAAAAATCAGGTTAATAATTGATTCGCCATGCGTCTTTGGCGTTCCTCCCCTTGCTGATCAAATTTTTTTGTCTCGTCTGCGCCAATGAACATGGTCAATCGATGTTCTTCCCCTCTTTTTGATGAATCCATGACAACGACACCTTTGGGATCTGTGTAGACAATTTCCTGTATGCGTTTTTCTTTACCATTCACTAAATGGTTATGCCATAAAGGATGTTTATACACCCATGAAGCCTTAATAACAGCGCCATCCATATAACTATTTAATGCTTCTTGATACACTGTTCCTTCAAATTTGGACTAACAGTAGGAGGAACAGCCATAATCACCGATGTTGCTTCGTACTCACCCGTACTGGTTATAATAGTATACCCTTCCTTTGTTTCTAAAACTTGCTGAACCGGATCTTTGTAAAAAATATTACCGGCTATATTTTTCTCTAAATAGCCAATCGCTTGATTTAACGGTCTTGATGATTGATGCGAAAGGTCACTCATTTCCGATTTGTAACGAGCATTAATCCCTTTTAATGCTCGTGCGCTTACATGTTCCGGATTGATATTTAAAAGCTCGGCGTGATTGCTACTGATGATTTTTTTGAAAACCTCATCATCAAAAAAACGATCATATAAAGCAGACAAACATTCATCAACTTGGCCGTCCCAATCTTCTAAACGAGTGTCAAAATCTGTAAGCTTGTCAATCTCTTGATTCATTGAGCTGATAGAAATAGCATTTTCAGGCACATCCGTCTCTTTCATCTCCATGCCTGATGCCTCGATCAAATGAGCCATTTCAGTCATATCCTTATTTACAAATTGAGGGCCTAATTCGAAAACAAAATCAGAATTAGGCCGATCGGATAAAACCTTCCCACCGGAACGGTTGCTGGCCTCAATCACTTTATAAACGATGCCTTCACGATCAAACGTGTTTGCTGCTGCCAGCCCTGCTAACCCGGCACCAACAACAATTGTTTGGCACTTTTTCGATGCCATTTTTTCACCTTCGTTCTTCCTATTAGAATTTGTCCTAACTTAAAATAAGTTAAAATTCAGAATTTTTACATCGATGATCGAGCGCAATTCTTGATAAGTGATTCTTACTTTAAGGAGGAACGATAGGTCTCTGCACTACATCGAACGGTAAGTTTTAACGAACCGGTTGGGAAAAAACCTCAGAACCATTCTCAAGAATTTCCTTTACAAAAGGGTAATCATCTTGAAAATCCTCACTCTGAAAAGGATGGGGCTCAATTCGAATGTCCACTTCTCTACGGATCTTCATTAAACGCATTGTATCCTCAATAGAATCCCCTGAGAAATCATTAGCAACAACCGCCACATCAATATCACTATCTTCAGTAGCATTCCCGTTCACATAAGAGCCAAAGATATAAACACTTTGAAGGTCGAGTTCTTTTCTCAAAAGGTCAGTATACGCTTGTACAATTTGTTCTATATCTTGTCTAATTCGCTGTGAAGGCATGTGCGCAACTCCTTTATTTTTTCTATATGTTTTGCGGTAAACGCTTCGGTGCTCTTCCGATAAATACTCTGTTTGTAGTCTGGGTAACGAGCATTAATATTAAAAGTTGTTAACATATCAAGTTCATTTGCCTGTTCTTCACTTATTTGAAGATTCGACTTTTCAGCAAGTCTTAACAAGTTATGGATACGAGGGGGGTACGAAAAAAACTTGCTCACATACACGGCTTTTAGTAATTTTTCTATTACGAGATGACCCATGAATAAACACCAATGGAAATCTTTGCTTTTGTATAAGTTCCATCGTTTGATAATCTTTTTCTGCCGTATCTCGCCAATAAGAAATGATTTCCTCTGAATCCATCACAATTCACCTCGGCACCTGTTTCTTAAGATTCATTATAGCATCAGGCCACCTTGATTGATACATTTGCGTTCGATACGCGCTCTATTTATAAACCGAACAATCAATAACCAATTCCTCTGCCCATGCCATAACCTCAGGGTATATAAACTTTTATGCTCATTGCTGTTTTTTATATAAGGATGATAGGCTGCCCATGGAGGAACCAGATCCCCTGCTGCTTTTATATCCCATTCACGATTTTCGGTTAATTTATAGAAGCAAGGAAAGTCGATGGCATCTGGAGGTATCTCCCTGTGTCCCAAGCTCTTATTTATCAATTTCACTTCATCCTCCCAACAGAAAGATGATCCAATGGTGACATCCTATTCCGATCTATATATCTTATTCAATGTTATCCCTTTTTTGTTCTTCCAAGCTGTCCAACCATTTGTATTTCCTCCTTTAACCACAGCAGCTGCTTGACTTGGTGAAGGAAATCGGTGGTCTTCAAGAAATTCATAATGATCTGTTTTGAAAGTTGCTACACCGTCTGCAATAAGAGCTTCACGCTTTTCGCTTACCCAGTTACTTGCACTATTTATAACTTCCTCAACCATCTGGGAACCTTGAAAGATCACAAAACCTTCCTCTGTGTATTGCCCTCTCGCCTTGACCCCTTTACCTTCACAGTAAAATAAATCGTCCCCCACTGATTTGTCCTCGCGTCTCAATTCATCAAATACCGGATAGCCTAGTGAGGAAAGTAAAATTTGAAGCTTTGATCAAACGAGCCATTTCAGTCATATCCTTATTTACAAACTGAGGACCCAATTCAAAGACATAATTAGAGTTTTGCCGATCGGATAAAACTTTCCCACTCGAGCGGTTGCTGGCCTCAATCACTTTATAACCAATGCCTTCACGATCAAGCGCGTTTGCTGCTGCCAGCCCTGCTAACCCGGCACCAACAACGATTGTTTGGTGCTTTTTGGATGAAATTTTTCCCTATTGCCCGAAAAATTTATTCCGGCATATACTTCTTTTCCATCTTTTGAAATGGTAGTGCCATCACATCATTTGGCATTTGCTCCTACCAGTTCATAACTAAATCTATTATTGAAAGTCGCCTGAGATTATCTATCTAACCGTTTATTCTTGATAAAATCCTCAAAGTCATCTCTTTGATCTAGACTTAAGCGATGTTGATGATATTTCTCATACTCACCTATGGCGAGTTGACCTGCGACTTCTTTTGATATTTCGCCTGCATTTTCCAAGATGTCGCGTTCATTAAATTTAAGAAAAGCATTTAATTTATCCGTCCAATTTTCCATATACATAGGTTGATGACGTTTGGCTTGATCTTCTGCATAATTAAGATACATCGTGACAATTCTGTTTAGTGAATCTAATTCATCTTCTGTCAAATAATTTTTGGCTATCGTCACATCACTTTTACGAACTCCTTCACCTTTCCATGTATTTAACCCCATATTTTCTTTTTCCGCATTCGCTCTTTTAGCAATGAGTTCTGCAACAGTATATCCATGGACCGCAAAGTGTAACTTGTTTTGAACTGTTGCAAAAAATTCCCGGGTAATTTCAGCTTGTGGCTCATAATCCACGGAAGTTGCATAAATATCAGTGATCTTTTGGTAAAACCTTTTCTCTGAAGCACGGATGTCTCGAATTCGTTCAAGTAATTCATCAAAATAATCTTCACCAATATTACGCATTTCTTTAAGTCGATCATCATCCATGGCAAAGCCTTTAACCAAATACTCGTTCAATCTTTCAGTTGCCCACCGTCGAAACTGTGTACCACGGTGTGAACGAACTCTATACCCAACAGATAGAATAATCTCAAGATTGTAAAATGAAATATCTCTTTCAACTTCTCTCTTACCTTCCATTTGAATTACTCGATTTTTCCGATTCGTTGATTCTTCATCCAGTTCGCCCTCAGCATAAATATTCTTAATATGCTCATTTATTGTATTAACACCTTTCTGATATAACTCAGCGATCCCTTTTTGTGTCATCCATACGGTTTCATTTTCTAAGCTTACATTGATCATTGTGTCTCCATCTTCAGTTTGACACATAAAAATATCAGACTGGTTTTCCATTTAACCTCCCCCTCGTTATATATTCATCTTTTCTTTTTGATTAAATAGGTATTTAATAATAGTGTTTAACCCTTTTAATTCATCTCCTCCTTTAACCCTCCCTTTATTCATTTATTTATAGAGAACAATTGTTTGTATTTACATTGTATCATACATACGTTCGTAATGGTAGTTATTCTGAGAAGGAGGGGCTGGGACAAAAGTTGTGATCCAAGAAAAATCCGAACATAATGGGTCCATATATCCCCTCTTGAAATACACTTCGGTTTCCGCGGGCAGCCACGCACAGGAGTCTACGTATATTTCCTCCGCTAAGATCATGTATGGTTTGTTTTTAGAGTTGAACACTTTAGTTATGTCCGAGCCTCCATTTTATATCTATTCATACACCGAACAAGCTCTAATCAATTCTTCCGCCCATGCCACAACCTCCGGGTTACCGCTCTCATACATTTCCTGATCTCCCTTGCCAACCGTTTGCATTTCGATCAAGCTTGTTCAACTTGAAAACAAGCAGTCGGTTTCTAAAACGATCGGATGGTTTTGTCTTCGTGAGTCAGGACAAGCTGCGGATCGTAATGAAACCCCACCCCGGTTGTTTGATATGCTTGCTGAACATAAAGGTCGTCACGTAGGCACTATTGCGGCCTTTCGCATGCTCTATCGGCATTATAATGTGCCTGCCATCGAACCCGATATACAGGTTACGATCCAAACGGCTATATAATAGAAGCTAATCAGAATGGGCAACTTAACATAAATTAGAGATTCTATCTGTCGTAAGTAGGCGGAAGTAACATTCCAAGCGTTCATAATGGCGTTAAACACATCGAAGGAACAATTGTATCATTCGTGTTCAAAATTTGATTTACCTATTAACTTAAAATATTTGAATGCTAAAAAAATCCCAATTAGCATATCCCTTAAAGTCCCCTCATCTAATTCAGTCGCACTGTCACCCTCATGAATAATTTCATTGCGTATAGCCCTAAGTTCATTTACTTTTTTATTAATGGATCCGCCGATTTCAGGAAATTGTAACAGCTCAATAAGTTTTGGTAATACTTTATTATACCGGTGATTGAAAGTATTCTTTTCTTTATATAACTTGTCAATCTTAGTATTTGAAGTTTTAGGTATAGTATCTTTGAGAAATGTAGATAATGATACTTCTAAAGAAGATTGAGCTGAAACAATTGAGTGTTTAAAGCTCCCCTCATAATACCTTTCAAAAGCATCTAGCATCAGCATAACTGATATATCATTAATGAGATGATCGGGAACATACCAATAATAAACAGTCGCTTTTGCTATAGCAGCTTCTCCCATAAAATCCGCAGGATAAAGCGTAATTTGATTGGATCCAAAAGGTTTACGCGGAGAATTGCCATGTATTTCAATCGGGAGCACGCCCATACCTAAGGGAGTGTAGTTAATATAAACCAATTTCCCTTTACCTATATCGTCAGTAAGATCTAATTCGTATGGCCTCCCTGGAGTTAAGTCTATCTGTTTACTATTTGATCTGCATCCGATTAAACTATAATGTTGACCTAAACTATAATAGTTAAATGCATGAATCATCTCTTTATAGACATCAAAATCGTTCAAACAATAGGAACATCCTAATCTATCACCATAAAAGAATTTGTGAAAAATCCCTTCCTGAAAATCATACTTCTTCCCGCATTTTTTACACATGTGAAAAACATTAGGTGAAAAATTCATAGTCTTACTCCCCTCCTCAAAACTGAATTCTATATGAGGAAGGGAATTCCCTCAAACCTCAATCATATACTAGGCAAAATATCAACCGCAAATGGAATACGCATATACTCCGTACCGTCCTCATAAGTCACTAAAAGATCATACGTAGTATCCTGATCATGTTCACCTTGAGCGAGCACGAATTTTTCTTTATAGACGCGTTCTTGGGGTTGTGCGTTTGTTGCGTCTGCAATGATGTGGACGACGTTTGATACCACTGTGCCTTCTTCGGAGACAAAACAAGCGAGATAACGAGCCGGTCGTCGTCGATCCGCTACACGTTCACTTTGAAGAAAATCAAGGTACGTAACGCTATTGGTTAGCTTTCGGGTTAAACTCGTCAATTGAATGTTTACAGGGGCATCTCCTTCACTTCGTCCTTTTCGGCTTGTTTGCACATGAAGAACGGGAATAGTTAATTCCTGTAATGAAGCACCACCATGGACATAATTCTCTCCCCCACCCCGAACTTTGAAGCGAGTGGTCCCTTTCGGGACATGGACATATAGAGGGTGATCTGTTTCTGCCGGAAACGGAAAGGTCAACGTCCCTTGTTCTCTATCCGAGGAATCATTCACAATAAAGCGGTGATTCTCTAGATCCCCACTCAACCCATCTCTAGGCCGTTTCGATCTTTCTCCCAACGGATCTCTCGTATAAATAAAACCATGATCTGCGGTCACTAAAAAGTCACCAGCTGATACGGTATTAAAAAGTCGAAGGATGAGACCCTCTAATTCTTCAACAGCACGATCACCCGCGGTGAGTACTTGGTGTTCGCTTGGGCCTTGTTCGCCAAGGTTATCGACAACATTATGATAAATATAAACGATTCGCTGGCCACGCAACCGTTCCCGTAATGCTTGTTTTGAAAGTGACTGCAGCTCGGAATAAGTGATAGCCATCGAGTCAGGCTGTTTTTGTTGCAATACAGCTTCACGGGCTTTCGTACTATTCGTCGGTTGTCCATCTACCAAATAGCTATTGTTTTGATAAGCTAATGTTCGATGCGGCAATAATGAAGCCATTCCAAGCGGTGTATACGATGGAACTTGCCCCACCATGGCATGGAGCTCTGCTGCGTATTTATTTTGATGGTTGAGCTGGTCACTTAAATCACGAGCAAGGGCATAACGGAAGGCGTCTGAAATGATGACATAGACCCTTTGCTTTTTCGCCAGCTTTCGAACAAAATGAGTGTAAAATTTATTTTGAGAGGGTACGTCACCCACTTCTAAGCCACCTTCATGGGCTAACGCATCACTCCACTTAAAGTCCAATGTATTAAGAAAATAGTGGTAGATCTCCTCAACTTCGTCTTTTAGCTCATCCAAAATGGATGATCGCCTCTGTACCTGATCGTATGCTGTGTAAAACTTTCGATAGTTTCCATCAAAACGATAACCCTCGTTTCGATAATAATCGAATAGCTCCTCTTTAATGTATGGGAGACCTTCTTGCTCCAGAGACCACACGCCTGCTTTTAAAGCAATCGCTGCCTCTATGGCTTGATATTTATCTTCATAAAGATCCCACCAATGGGTCGAGCGCCTAGCAGTGATCAATTGCTGGTAGCGATTGAAATTTTGACCGCCTTCAACGAGGCGTGCAATCGTATAGGCAATGATCGTGTCATCAAAAAATGAAAATGTATCTCCATGTAAGAGCTTTTCTTCTGAAACGGAGCTTAATAACTTGAAAACGAGATCACTTTGTTCATATTTATTTGCCAGCGTTCGATACGCTTGATAATATTGAGGATCGTTTTGCCATTGATTGATAAACACTTCGCAATCTACCGGATCCAAGGGGGTAGCTGCTTCTTTTTCCGGGAAAGCAATACCCACTTCATCCGAGGCATGGGTCAACAATAAGCTTTTAATAAAACCTGAAATGGAAGGCTTATTACCTTTCAACGGATATCCAAAATAACGCTGTGTCCAATCCCAAAATACATCAGCTCTGCCGTATTTTTGTAACCGACTCCATGCCTTGTTTTCGTCTTCCGCTTCACCGCTTGCAACATGTTTCACTACTGAAAAGAAATGAATCGTGTCTACCTTTGTTATGGCAGACATGACGGCTAAATCTACATCATCTTCACGTTGAATATCGAGCCGGGCTGCTACTTTCCGAAATGCTTCTCTCCGATCCCTCGCCCGAAAAAAAATGTTGTAGCGATCAAAAGCCGCCCTGAGCTGTTCACCTTCTAATGCCAGATCCTCCATTAACATGGCGATATGATCCATATGAAAAGACATGCTATACTCATAAACGTCCCTTAACCAGTCTTCTTGAATTTCCGGTTGTGGGTAAGGAAAATATAATAACAGATGGTCATGGTTGCCCGCTTCAATTTCATATTTCATTTGAAACTGACCGTATGTACGCCCATCAAGAATGCGCACCTGATCCAAATGGATATCATGTACTTCGTTCTGATAATCCGCGTTGGCATCATACCAAAAAACAATATGACGAGTCTGGCCACGTTTTAACTCGCGATCAAATAAATGCTGTAATCGTGGCGTCAATTCTTCTCTCATCCCGCTAGTTCCCTTCTATCATAATCAATAGCCTAAGAATAACAGATTTCGACTGCTAAAAAAATATGCCAGCATGGAGAAGCCAACCATACTGGCAAAAAGTTAAAGTTTTTTAAGAAGCAGCTGATCTTTCCCTTGTTGCTCACCTTCTTCTAGCGCTAAGTCTTGGAGCTTCGCATAATTGATCTTCACCCCATCATCCAGATCAAGTTCAATGCGCCGATTTGCTTGGTGCGATATGATTTCATCATATGCCCGCATTTCGGTAAGTTCCTTTGATAGTTTTTCTCGCCGTTTCCTCGCTTGTGCTTTTTCACGGGTGCCGGCTTCACTATTGATCGTCTCATCTAAACGGCTAACTTCATCTTCCATTTTCCGCTGTAGCAGATGCAAATAATCCGTCCGCACACGCGCAATCGTATCCTGATCATAACGATGTAAATACATGAGCGCCTGAAACCCATTTTGCCTGCCACTGGAAAACATCCAGTAAATCGGACGTTTCTGGTAGGTCTTGAGATGATCCTTATAAAACTCTTTAACAAAATAACGACGGATACGCTCCCGAGCGGTTTCAGAACCTTTTCGTTCTAAAGCGTCAGCAATAAATTCAAGGTTCTCCTCGAGTGTGTCTGTGCCGTAAACTTTCTCCACAACCTCCGCCACACGCGTAACAATGTCATTTTCAAAATATAGGTCGTTGGTGATTGGAATGATGTTATCCGCTTCTGGGATCACGGTTTCGTACTGGCTGGCATTCCATTCGCCACCAGCGTACGCGAGACCTGGTGTGTCGAGGGAGTAGCGTCCAAAAATAGTGCCGATGCAGTAAGAGAGGAAACTACGGATATCCCGATCTAAGTCAGCACGTTCTATGGTAACTTCTTTATCTACAACTTCAGGAGTAATTTCTTCTTCTAACTCATACTCTTTAATGTAAAGTCGATTTATCTCTTCTTCATTGGATTTTAATTGTTGAAATCTTTCATTTGTTTTAATAGCCCATACTTTATACACATCTGCAATTCTATTAGCTTCTTCCATTAAATTATATAGAGGATGTTGTTGAAAATCCCAAGATGTCTCAAATGAATCCCAATCATTTTTAGATATATAAATATTTTGTTCAATAAGATTTTTGCCCTCGTTTCGCTTAACCTTTATAGGCAAATTACGTACATTTCCAATTTGAAAATGCATACTTGGATTTATAAGCTGAATCAACTCAAAAATGACTTTTGAATTAAGCAGTCCTAATAAATTATTTATTTCCAGGTCTTGCATAAACATAGTCATACCGGTAACATCGTGTATGCTACCTTGAGGTCTATATCTCATTGATATTCCACCACTAGTCACATCTGACCATGTTATGCCCTCTTGAAAATAGTATGATGGGTTTCGGACTACAGAACGTTGTTTCCCACTATCATCCGTAAAATTTCTAATCTCCTGTCCATCATTTTCCCAATTAACTACATAATCCATATTTCCATACCATTTACGATAGCTCCCCCCTTTGTTATAGGGAAACCACTTCATGTTAGAATTCTCAGCTTCTGTTCTACTGTTCATGCCAAATCCAATTTTGTTTACATCAACCTCATGCCATAGTCTTAAGAACCTATCATTATTTCCTGTTTGCAGGCCTACTCTTGGCTCTGCTAAATCAGCAAGCTTTGAGGATTCTCTGAAGATTTTCCTCACTTGGTCAGTTGCCCAATAGGCTATTGGAGATCCAGAGATATCTCTAAACCCAATTTGGGGAATTACATAATGTTTGTTACTATCAATTAGGTAATATTTTTTGTCATCAGCATTTTTAATATCTACCAACCTAGAAAATTTGCTATCAAAACCATTCACAATAGTATTTCTTAATATAAAACTAGTTGTTTGTACTACTTCACCTCCGATTTCTGCAAATGCGCGAGTACCTAAATGAACCATAGAATATATTTGATTAGTAGTTATTATTTTACCTCTCAGCTTTTCCATTGTTGATAAAAACATCCATGAATGCATATTAATCATGCCTATGAATCCTGCTTCTTTCACGAGCCTTTGGTTTACTTCCATAAACATCGCGTATAGATCAGCTTTGCTGTCCGGATATCTTTCCTTCACGTAATTACTCATATCCGCATGCATACTGCCTCGACCCATGTATGGCGGATTGGTAATTGCAAAGTCATATTTTCCTTTTTCTAAAAATAGACCTTGTTTTATCATTTTCGTAATAACAGGACGCTTATAAGCTTTGAACTCATATTCTAATAAATTGCTTTCCCTATCGTCCCATCGTCGATCTAATGCAAATAATGCATCCCAGTCGAAATCAGGAACTTCTATCAACGAGCCGTACAACTTAGCATCCACGAACAATCGCCTTAATTCTAGTAACTTCTCATTAAGACCGGAATCCAATGCAAACATTTCGATGTCTTCGTCTGTCAATATATTGCTATCTTCAAAATCCATGACGTGAATATCCAGGTTTTTATTTGTACGTAAGAAACGGCGATCTTTCTCTCTTGCTTTCATAATAAGCGCAAATGTGGCTAGTTGTACGGCGCGTTTATCCACGTCTAGGCCATATAAATTGTGCCTTAAAATGAGTGTAGGAATTTCACGTGCGGAATAGCCGCTTTCTTCATACATAGCATAGAGGACATCAAATGCATAAACGAGAATATGGCCAGAACCGGCCGCCGGATCCATAATTTTAATATCTTCTAATGCTTTTTTCCCTCCGCTTAGTTCCTCCATTTGTCTTTGGATATCTTCCGTTTGCTCTGCCGGCTCCAAATAATAGTTTAACTTTTTTGCGAAGCTATCATCTTTTTTATGTTCGATCCACCATTGCCCAAGGGAATTGTCAACCATGTATTGGACAATCCAGTCGGGAGTAAAAAATTGTGTCGCTGCGGGTAGCTGTTGTTTGGAGATCTTTTTCGAGCGCGCTTGCGCAAATACAGCATCCTTTTCTTCTTCAATATAAAATTGATAAAGCCAACCGACAATTTCGACTTGCTTCCAATCATCTTCATGAACTATCTTTAACATATCATCGAGAACGCTGCCTTCTTGGAGGAGAAAATCTGGACATAGCAGCTCAACTTCACCTTCAATCTCATCGAAGACATTTGGGATTCGTTTCCCTAAAAGGTTACTTTGCTTAACAAGAAGATACTTAAACAATTCATCTGCCTTATTTTTATCCTGTAATTGATACACTGTATCAGCGTCCAGCTCAAGATCTTCGATAAGTTTATGGGCGTCACTAACAGCATCGGGCTCTACTTTGCCCGGTTGCTCTGATGATAAAAATCGTTTTCGTATAGGTAAGTAATCATTGACTTCCATAAAGCGCAAAGCGATCAAACGGTTAAACCAAGTGTAAGTTACTTCTTCTATCACACGTTCATAGCCTTCTTGATTGATTCGCCGAATAAGCTTGTCATATTGCCGTTTATGTTCCGCTCCATATGGAACCCCATTTACCAGCATTCCATCGGTTAACGGTGTCCCTTCTATTTTGTCTTCCGTCACACCAAATTGATAGGCTTTTTGGATAACAGCCTTTGTTAACTTCCTCCGCGCCTCAATCGCAAACTTCCGGAGCGCTTTCTTATCCATCTTGTTTCTCTCCTTTTCCCAGAAGGAAGAGAGGCGCGATCACCTCTCTTTTGTACTTACATTAATCGAATGATCGTCTCTTCATCGAGCTGTTTCTCTAGCTCTTTACGTATTTCTTCAAGAAATTCGTTGATATCGTCTTGATTTTTAATCGTGACCATGCCGTGCTGTTTCATCAAGTCTTTTTTCGCAAGCGTTATCGTTTTTTGCTGTGGAACAGCTTTTACTTTAGGTGCTGCTTGTTCTGGTTGCGGAATGTCAGCAGCAGGGCTTTCTGTTGTTTTTTCTACTTGTTTTCTTCTTTCTGTTTCTTTTTGAATGAGCTCATTATTGAACCGGTCAATCTCTTGCAGGGCGCTTAATTTGCTGCGCTGACTTTCTTCATTTAGTGAAATGATCGTCGCAAATTCATTGGAGCGTTCCAAGCGTGTTTTGATATTTTCAAACAGACTTTCCCAATGGCGATATAGTTTTTCTTTCGCATCTGGGGACTCATCGAGTACATCTTTGACAGCTCCCCAATCCGAATTCACTTTTTCCCAAACAGGGGCGCTTTCGTGTTCCAACAAATCAGTGATCTGCTCATTAAATTGTTCGCGAAGCTGTGGAAGCTCCTGAATTTGATTATATGGCTTCTCTTGTGCAGTGACGTTTTGCATTTGATCGACAATTTCTTTGACAGAATCATCGGTGATATACGCTCTGCTATTTTCAAAGACTTGAATCGCATCACGAGCAGAGTCATAGATCTCAACTTGATTTTTAAAGAAATCTTTAATCCTGCCCACTTCCTCGGCATAGTCCAGGAATTCGTCTTCATTCTCGTCAACAAATGAATAAAAGTCTTCGGCTTGGCGAATCTGAATGACAGCCGTAAACAAACGCTCACCGGCTTCCAGGACAGCTTTTTGCGGGTAGTGTTTTTTATGATAGTACTTAAGTAAATCCTGAACTTCTTTTAATTCATTTTCAAAACGCCTTTGCGCTTCTTTCATCAAGCCATCTTCATCTGAGGGGAAGGAACGAACGCCAAATAGATCCTCGAGGACTTCTTGTGTTCCTTTAATCAAGCGGTGGTTAATCCGTTTTCTGCGCGCGGCTAGAACGCGGTCTTGCATATTTCGAGTCGTCACATTTTTGATTAGTTGCTCATCATCGATGTGGAGTAGCTCTTGGTTTAACAACAGCTTTAATTCCTGATCACGTAATAAGCGTAGTAAACTTGCAAGGATATCCGGTTCTTTCCAGCCAAACGGTGCTTTGTTATAGCGATCAATGATTTCACGAAGGGTTACCTGTTGCATCTGTTGAAAGCGGTCCAGGTAGCGGAGGATCTCTTCTGTCGCCTGAACATTCGGATCTTCGCCCCCGCCTTCAAGACGAAGTTGGGTGTCCTGCTGAATCTCTTTGAGGTCATCTACCGTATGGATATGCACGACATAACCTAATTTGCTGTAATGGGTTTGAATAAGGGTTTTTAACCCTTCCCGCAGTTTTTCCGCTGCTCGCTTTGTCTTCATTTCCTGTTCAGCGCCATGAACGACAATCGTCGATTCGGCAATCGCTTCTTCCAAAAAAATGCCTATGCGCTCATTTTTTTCATTCATTTCGCGGTTTTTACGGGCGCGAATTTCATCAAAGCGTGGGTCTTGTTGCTGTCCTGCTTGATTGCGCAGATAGCGCTGGATTTTTAAAATATCTTCCATCTCTTCAAAATAAGAGATGTCCTCTGGTAACTGCACAATCACGGTATTCTTTTGTGTCGACATAAAGCGTACCGCTTCAGGTGTCAATTCACCTTCATAGTATGGCGTTAAAATGGTAATGCCAATTTCTGCATTTAAAGAGCCCTGGCTCCGTTCATCCATCCATGTATCAAATGCAAAATCATAATTGGGGCTGTAGCGGTATTTTCGATCCGGAAAGATGTCTGTAAAGATTCGCTCGCCAATTTTCATCACGACTTCGGATGTTGCTACGTCCATGCGATTAATTTCATTATTTACATCTTGTTCTTCGTTCGTAAGGAAAAGATATTCTTCGCCACTACTTTGAATGAGATACTGCGAAAGTAGACGATTGAGAGAGCCTTGTATTGATTTTTTCAAATCTAAACGTTCAGCATCTACACGATCAATCATTAAAGTCGTAATATTATCCAATGTCGATGGCACCTGCTTAACGTAACGAATCAGAAAAAGCAGTTTCAAGACTTCCACGTCTTGTTCCTGAATCGGATGATTCTCACGCTTGGCATCCTGCTCCGCTTGGATAATGACACTGCGAACCGTGTTTTCCAGGAATGAATCAATCGTTGCATAAAAAGCACTAAATGGGACGAGTGTATTCAAATCTTCATATTCATATTGAATCGCCGCCTCTTTAAACGCGCTGAGTAACGATCGCTCACCCTCTGCCAAATGCTTCCCGCTCGCTCCGTGTTCACGAACAGCTGTAAACACCCGTTGCAGGAGGTTAAATTGATAGGGGACAAACGGATACACAGCAGCATAATCATCCGCAGATTCGAAACTGCGCATCTCTGCCGTTTGATCACTGAACTCAAAAATATTTTTCAAGTGAGCTTCATTTTGATAAAAACGTTGACGTAGCCCTTCAGCTGCCCCCTCTGTCTTTGCCAAAATTCGTTTCTGAATGACTTCATCAACGTTTGCGCTTGATAAACTTAAACGCGTGTCAAATCGACCTTGAATCTTTGAAAAGTCATTGCTCTGCAAGTTTTTCTTGATGGAATCAATATCTTGTTGGCTAGTAACGATCACCCAGACTTTCCCACGCGTTAATTTGCCCAGATCCTCAACGACGGTTTGCAAATTAAGCATGAGATTCGTATTTGCGCTTATGTATTGGCCCATTTCATCTGCTAGAAAGATCAAGCGGTAACCTTCTTCACGCGTTTTTACATAATCATTGACACGCTTGGCAAATGATTCAATGCTAATGGAATACGTATCAGGTCCTTGACGAATCCAATTTCGGGCAGCATCCTCACTCATCTCCGTTACTTGTTCAAGAGTGGAGACGACGTAATCCTCGATATAATAGATATCATCTCGATGATCTTCCCAAGCGCCTCCGTATTGTTTGTGAAACGTGTCTTTAAACCTTTCATATTGATCATTTTTCTCCAACGTTTCTTCCAAATTAGCAAGCCAGGGGTTCGCGCCTGAAAACCCTCGCATTTCATTAAACACTTTGTTAAAAACCTTTACGATCGCTTCACGGCTTTGCTTTCCTTCTGCATCACTTTTAGAATCAACATTAAAAAGCACGATGTCATTAGGAATGTCACTCGCCTGTTTCATCCAAGATAATAGTTCCGGGTGATCCACCTTTTCCGTAAAAAAATCTACGGGCTTCATTCCATCAATCGATCGATCGCTGTCGAGTAAATACGACAGGATTTTAAGGAAGTGTGATTTACCGGATCCAAAAAAACCTGATATCCATACGCCCATTTTGTCCGTTTGCCGGTTCATACTTTTACTGTAGGCTTGAAAAAAATCATAAAAGTGCTGAGTTAATTCCTCTGTAACGACGTACTCATCAAGTTCTTGAAAGACACTTTCTTCGGCATCATCGACTTTAATGACCCCTTGAATATCACGATTAATGTTCTTGTGAAATAAAGATTCAATGGTATGAATATCCATTTTGATGCCCCTTTCTATCGTTCTACAATTTGAAACGCCCGGTAATAGTTATCGTCCAACAATGTATTAAACAATTGTAATGTCCCGCCATTGTAGGTACCTGGATAAAACATCACGAGTGTATTTTGCTCTAAAGCGCCTTGCAAGTTATTCAAAACTGTATGCGCACGCACCAATGGATACACTCGCCCTATCCCAGTGATGAAAACAATATCTTCTGGTTGAATGCGATCACTCACATACTTACGGATTAAATCTTCCTTTGTGGCTAGTCGCAACGTGCTTTTAATCGCAGCATACACTCGTTCACTTCCATCGCGCTTTTCGATTTCGAATGTTTTTTCGAGAAACCCTTTGCTTTTAAGGATATCGATTGTCACTTCCCATAGATCAAATTCCTTAATAGGAAGCGAAAAACGATCCTTTATCCACTGCACATGATCACGGACGAGCCATTCATCTTTCGGGTCATAATCAAAAATATGGAAACCAATTTCATTACCCTTTCCAGATGGTCTTCCGAAGTTAGGATGTTGAAGTGCTTCTGTTAATTCATCAAAACGTTCATTAATCAGAAGGGTCATGGAGCAATCCCCCCTCGTACAATGGTTGCAATGTGATTGTTTTCATGCATTTTCACAAATTCATCCAGCTGAGGTGTAAGAAGTGGTGCCACCAATTCAGTCGGAAGTCCTTTCTTAATAGTAAACCCGACTTGATAGAGGATGGAAGTATACGCTGTTTGTAAACGTTTAAGGGTGGGCTCTGTCCAACGCGCGACTTGTTCACTTTGTTCCGTTTTTTGTGCAAAAAAACTACGAATGTCAAATGCTGTTAGCTGAAAGTCACCACGCTGAAACTTATCCAGCCAGACCTCATTCATAAACTCAAAAAAGAGACGATCTTGCTTAAGGATTAAGATGAACAACACGATTTTAGCTTGATTACGGTCTCCATTTGCTATCGTAGTTAAGTAATAAGCGTCGGCATTCTCTAGGCGTTTCCATATTTCATGGTAGAATGAGATGATTCTTTTCTCCGATCGCTGCTGAAATAAATTCTCATCAATGATTTCCTCTAACGTCTCTTCTTTCGTTTTCTCCGCTAACATTTCTTGGGCTACAATTCTCGTTTCTTCAAACAAAAGTGGCCGAGTATTTAGAACGGTGCGATACATGTTTAATTCAGGCACCGAACAACCTCCTGTCCTAAAAATCCTATACTTTATCTCTATTGTAAATTGACGAAAGAAAATAGTAAAACGATCTTCTTATATTATTGTAAGCATTAAGGTGACAAGTACTGTCAGGGAACGGAAATTCTGTTGCTTTGATCTATTAAAAAGCACCCCTTCAAGGGGTGGCAGCAAACTACTTGAATAATTTCCGCATGGTCTTTCCTGTCGCCCGACCGGCCACACGTCGGCCTACACGCTTGCCAACTTTCCCTTTCTTTACTGCGTTAACATCCCCAAGAATACGCGCGAACTTATACAGAAAACTCCGGAAGCTATTCATTGGCTGGGTTCCTCCTCTCCGATTGTTTGATGAATGACTTTGATTTCCGTATTTCGTAGAAAATCTAACGCCCCTGCCAGGTCAACTTCATGGGCTTCATGCATATGGTGATATGAAGACTCCGGCAGATATCGACTATATTTTGACATGAAAATTTCCCGATAGTTCGTTACAGCAAACAAGTCATATGCTTGCCACTCAACTTCCTTCAATTCTTGCCATTTGTCTGCAATGTCTGTCGTTGACGACCCCTCTATATTGTAGTCTCCAACCCTTGTAACCCCAGCGCCGATGGTTTTCAACATCCATGCTAATGTCCGAGTAATCTTTGTGCCTGAAAATGTCTCCAGTACCCACCCATTATTCTGAATCCATAATGGCCGCTGATACTCAGTAAGCTTCGCTTCGTGATACTTATGCCTTTGATCATCTAGCATAGCTTGGGCATTTCGATCTACATATGCAAAGGTTTCGTTCCCATATAATATGGTGGATATCTTCTCTCCGATCTTAGGATGCATTTTGCCTCCACCACTGATGTATCGGGGAGGGTTTCCGTCTACCGCGGGTGTCACATGGATTTTATTGGTATCCTCATTGATTTCCGTAATGGTCCATAGTTTTCCCGCCAGGATAAAATTATCGCCTTGAATTAAATTCTGCGATTGATCCAGTGTGCCAATATTTTGGGAACCATGTATTACTTCAAATTCTTGTGGAGAAATAAACACACCATAAAAATCTCTACCGCGAAGGATACGCTCGCCTTCGAGACCAACGATTAATTCATGAGTGCCTCGTATCTGCTCTAGGATGTCATCTTCAATCATTTTTTCCAAAAGTGTTTGGACCTGTTCCCTGTTAAACGAAAAAAAGATTTGATTTCTTTTAATGGCCGTGATTAAGTTTTCTTCGGTGATGCCGTTCGTTTCGGCACAAATTGAGATAATTTGCTGGAAAAGGATATCATAAGGGAGCGCATACCCTTCTGCAGGCTCAATCCATCCTTCCAGATTAAGTTCCATCACAGCCAAGGACTGCAATAAACTATCTTCGTCGGTTGTATAGAGTTGCAGCATTTGATGGCTATCGGCTTTTCTACCGGATCGTCCCAACCGTTGTTTTAATGAAGAAACCGAGAAGGTGTTATCAAGCTGAATAACGAGATCAATCGATCCGATATCAATACCCAACTCCAATGAGCTTGTGGCAACAATGCTCTTGGGCATCTTTGTTGCAGCAACACTTTTTTCCACAAATTCACGTTCACTTTTATCAATGGAAGAGTGATGAGCAAAATAACTTTCTGGGTGGTTTTCTCTTTTCGCAAGCCTGTTGAGAAAATATGTAATTTCTTCGACGCTCCCCCTGTTATTGCAAAAAATTAAAGCCTTTTGGTTTCTCGTCAATTCTCGCATATCCTGCAGTAACTCTATTGGTTTTTTGGGGCCATCTTGTTGGACATGCAACAAATGATACAGTAATTTCTTTTCCTCCGCTTCGGATTTTATCACCTCCACTTGGTCTGGGTCACCTGGACGTGTCCATTGTTTGACCAAGTCAAAATTATCAATGGTCGCCGATAAACCGATGATGCGTGGCCTCTGGGTTGTATAAGCTTCCATCCGTGACAACAATGATCGCAAATGAACGCCGCGCGCTTCATTAATAAAAGCATGAATTTCATCGATAATGACAAATTCAACGTCGTGAAATAGATTTGCAAGTTCATTCGTGCGATTAATAAACAGACTTTCCATGGATTCAGGAGTGATTTGCAAAATGCCCGCCGTTTGCTTTAACATCGCTTTCTTTTTATAACCCGATACATCCCCGTGCCAGCGATGAATGGGGATGTAGGAACTTTCGCAGATGTCGGTAATTCGTTCAAATTGATCATTGATCAATGCTTTTAAGGGAGAAATATACAGTATTTTAAGTTTATCCGGAGCTGTATTCACAACCTTCGATAAGATCGGCAAAAAAGCGGCTTCCGTTTTTCCCGAAGCAGTAGCTGATGAAATAATAACGTCTTTATCAGTATTTAAAATCGCCGGGATGGCTTTTTCTTGCACAGGGGTAAAATGCTTCCATTGCTGCTCCCAAATTTTCTTTTTTACAAATGGAGCGAGTAAATCAAATGTAGTCAGCACCATCATCTCCTTTAAGTTGAGGAAAAGCGACTCATTAATGCATCTTTGCTTTCATTATTTTCCAGCGATTCCTGATCAAAGACAGCGCTCACGGGAGCTTCAGGATTTTGCTCCAGGATATTTAGTCCACTTATAAATTGCCGGGCGACATGACCTACTTTCGTATATTCTTCAGCACCCGGCATCGAATAGATATTTTGGATGAATACCTTAATGTCCTCATCGCTCACCTTTTCTTCATAATTATGGAATTTGGCATGAATCGTCGTGATGGTTTGTAACAGCACAAATATTTCTTCATGTTTGAGTGGCGCCAGAGTAATGACTGGTTGTGATAGATCCCGATATTCCGCTGTTTCATATGGATTCGTGATTAATCTCCGTTTTAGTGCTCCATAACTGTATAGGCCTTTTCGTTCGTCTTGCAGAAATTCTTGGGTCCCCGCAAACGTCAGATATAACCCTTCGAATGTTCCCTGCAAGCAATCATTGAACATGGAAAGAATTGTTTCATAGTTTTTTTCGCGTGCCTGACTATGATTGATTTTATAAAGGTTAATCGCCTCATCAAAGTTGACAACCAAACCAGCATATCCTACTTCTCTCATAAAAGAGGTTAAGACTTTTAAATAGCTATAATAGTTTTGATCATTGATGATATCTCGAACACCGATCTCTCTATTTGCTTCCATTTTTGTTCCATATTCTCCACGCATCCAACGTAGCGCCTTTCTCTGCAAATCACTGTCTCCTGTAACGAACCCTTGATAATACTTTGACAAGACACGGGAAAAATCATAGGCCCCGGGAAGTTCATCCATGGAAGATATTCGTTTAGTAATTTCGTTCTCTACCTCTCGGGAAAAGTTCATATTCGCCGGATCAATACCACTGTAGCCTTTTTCATCTTGAACATATTGTTGAACACTTGTGATCCACATATCAATAACAACCGATAACGCCCCGCCTTCAGGAGACGTGGGCGTTGCTAAATTTTTCATAAGTTCCGTGTAAAGCGCCTGGGACTGGCCATCATTTCCATAAAGCCGTTTCCCGGGTGCAAAATCGGCGGTTGTGACCACAAAATTTAACGTATGAGCGTATTGTTTTGTTAGCGCTTGAATAAAGCTTTTCCCCGAACCAAAGTCACCAATAAAAAATTTTACGATGGACGAACCTTCCTTTACTTGTTCCAACTCTGTCATAACCTGCTTCGCCTCTTTTGTCCTACCCACCATTATATGTTGGATACCTCTTCGGGGAACGAGGCCCCCATTTAAAGCTTCGATAATGGCGGATGTTTCTCTCTTTTTGATTTTCATACCGTTTCCTCCTCCAACATCTTAAGCAGGTCTTGATAATCTTCATCGAGCAGAACCTCTTGACCGTCTATTTCCAAGATCGGCTCTCCAAAATGGGTCACACTCTTATCATTTAGCTCCGAAATAAATACACCGAACATTAATCCATGATTTTCTGCATGTTCTGTTGCTTCTTCAAGTGGTACCAAAGCCTCGCCATTTTTAATAGCAATTTTTGATAACAAGGTTCGTTCAGCGTCTGTTAATTCAGCTACAAAATGAGAAATGCTGTTACTGGGTTTTGCGGAACCTTGCTCGTTTGTTTCATCTATTTCATTTTCTGTTTTTGCAGCATAATCGGAGGATAATTCCTCGGCTTGTGCCGATAAAGACTTAATCCTATCTTCATCAAAATCCAACATAGGTGGACGCTCTTTTTCTTCTGGAGGAATATCACTCCCTTGGTGCCATACCTCATCTTGAACCACTTGAAATCTGCCAGAATTCTTATCTTCCTCTACAGAACTCTCTATAGAATGGCTTTCATGATTCATATGTACAAATCCCTGACTTTTTTGTTGGTTTTCTTCCTTTTCAATCATTTCCTTTCGGTCTTTAAGCATGTCTTCCCAGTTCGCTAACCGTTCTTTTTCTTCATTTAGCTTATTTGTGCGATTCACGATTTCTTGATTTTTTTCGTATAGATTCTGCTGACCCTTTTGAATTTCCTCTTCTTTTCTTTCCAGCTCTTGTTTCCAATTTAATAATTGAAGGTGTTTACGTTGTGATTCCGTGGGGTATGTTACTTCTTGAGTATTGCCATCCGGCTTTGATTGCTCTACGTCGAGGTTGCTCTCGCTATCTTGAAGCTCTTGTTCCCACCTTTGTAGATCTGTGAATCGTTTTTCATGTTCTTCATTGAGTTCAACAAGTTTTTGTTTTTCGTGTTCGAGGGCGGTTTCTCTTTCCCGGAGCTCTAGTTCCCAGCTAAGTAGGGTATTTTTATCATAATTAGACTCATTTGTACCTAGATCTTTTTGTTTTATAACTTTGTTATTGTCTGCGTCCAATAATGTCTTAAAAACGATTTGAATGATTGCAATCGTGCCTGGAATAACAAAGAACCATAGGCTAGACATAAGTCCAATGAGCCAAGAAGACAGATACCAGGGTGTCTTTTTCATACATACCACCTTAACTACATATTTCACTGTTTTCTTCTACCTATAATTTACCCTTTAATCCTATGCTTTTCAAGGCATTTTATACCAAAGGGATCATTGTATTTGTATCTCTAGTTCTATTATTCTGAGCCTTTCGCGATATTTGTAAGCTATAACTCGAGCTCATCTTTTGCATCCTCCTAAGGAATGTAATCTCTTCATCTTACAGTTGTTCTTTTTCCTCATCGCTCAATGCTTCATCATCCGGTTCTCTATTCTTAATATTGTTCCAATGCTCTTGATAAGAACCATCGGTTAAGAATTTCAAAAAGTTATAAGCGCTCTTTTCATCTAAACGGTCGACCAAGTGTATACAATCCTTTTTTCGAATGCTCATTTGTAGTAGTGACCTTCGACTTCAGTGTTACAACCTGTGATTGCCGCAGCAAACAGAAAAATAAATACTTCATAAGGAACCTCTCTCGTTCATGCCATAAACACTCAACTGTAATTATAGCTGCCAAGGTGACAACTTCTGTCAGGGAACAATAATTCTTTTTGTTTTTTCTTCTTACCGGAATTCTCAACACCGAGGGAGTATTTGCAAGGAAGTGGAGGCAATATAGAGGAATCAATATTAAATAATAGAATGTTATCTCCAAGTTACTAGAAAACAATGGTATACTACAATCACAACAGAATGTGCTCGGGGTGCTAGTTCACCTTCCTTTCTTCCCCATCTTCTTATGGGTAAGAGGAGGTGACCGCCAATGACAGTGTATGAAGCGCTAATGCTTTGCACAGCGATTTCAACGCTTGTCTATTTCATTGCTAAAAAAGAAAACAATGAAAAAAAGTGACGACCCCCGAGCCCCACAAGCTTAGAGGGTAGTCACCTTCGCTGGTGAACTGCACTTTAAGTGAGTGCAAGTTCTGTTGGAACCGTTCGTTTAGGAGGATCAACGGTTTTTTTGATTATTCCTTCTTTGCAATCATTATAGTATGTACAGTTGCTAAAAGTAAACATTCTTCACTTTGCCGTCAGCCAAGCCGATAAATCTTCTTCCCTGATGTTGTGCATTCGCTGCTGCCATAATTCGTCGAGTTCCTCTTGATAGATCCGTTCAAAAATCCGTTTGCACGCGCCGTAAAAGTAGCCCGCTAATGAACCGCGCAAGCGACCGGTTTTTTTCATAAACATCGCGCCTTTAAACGCCTGCACAATAGCATGTACAATGGCTTCTTCCGTGAGATCGGCATCGGTGTGGATATACTTATATGCGCATACTGCGCGACTCCAAAGCTTATAAATGTCTTCAGCATCATAAAACGGTTTAGCCGCTGTGACGAAAAGGTGCGGTACATGAGTCGGGACGAAAGAAGCGTCTAATTTTTCATTCGCGCCGGCTTTACGTGTATTACGAATGGGTTCTTTTTTCTCTGAAAGAGAGCTTGCTTCAAAAGACAAAGCTTCGTTTTCCTTTTGCGTAGGCTGAACGTTTGATGCATCAGTATTTTCCGGGTTTGATCGATGGTTCATTTCCGACGGATCAGCCGATGGATCAACGATGACAAACACGTTATGGCCGTACCCGCCGCGCACCTTACCGCGTTGTCTCACCGTGCGATAAACGTCGATCATCTTCCGCTCTTTAAGTACACGAATGATCCGCTTGACCGTTGAGGACGAAACGCCGACTTGCGCGGCCATGACTTCATATTTTAAAAAAGCCACACCGACCGTCTTCACCGCATGACGAGCAATCAATTTGAAAACAGCGACGGCGTTTTCCGTTAATTCGTGTGAATGGGCGTATAAGTGCTTGCGAATTGCCAGGTTAAGTTCGTCTAAATTCGTGAATGGCGACAGCGATTTGTATGAGCAGAGATCGGCATTGCTTGGAATTGGATGCATAAAATAGCCCCCTATTTTTTCTTCTCAATAGGAATATAGACGCTTTCGAAGAAAAAAGGGGGGATTTTTTGGTTAAGTGCTAACATTTCATAGAATTTATATCCAAACTACTAGAGATTAATGGTATACTACACTCACAACAGACTTGTGCTCGGGGTGCAGTTCACCTTCCTTTTTCCCATATCATATGGGTGAGAGGAGGTGATCGCTTATGACAGTGTATGAAGCGCTGATGCTTTGCACAGCTATTTCAACGCTCGTCTATTTCATTGCAAAAAAAGACGACAATGAAAAAAAGTGACACCCCCGAGCAGGACAAGCTTAGAGGGGTAGTCACCTTTGCTTAGGTGAACTGCACTTTAAGTGAGTACCAGTTCTGTTGGGACCGTTGGTGTTGGCTCACCAGCGGTCTTTTTTAGTTTATTCTTTCTTTGCAATCATTATACTATGTACAGATACTAAAAGTAAACATCTTTTCATGAGCTCCCGGCTTTCCCGCCATTTATGGGATTAAATCTTGTTATATCGTTGATAAGTTTTCGACGATTTGGGGAACTATTGTATACTATAGGTGTGGTAGAAAAACTGTAAAACGGAGACGATCGGTATGAAACTGGACGGAAAGGTTGCTGTTGTTACCGGGGCAGCGTCTGGTATGGGAAAGGCGATTGCGACTTTGTATGCGAATGAAGGTGCTAAAGTTGTTGTTGCCGACCTTAATCAGGAAGGTGCCGATGAAGTTGTTCAAGGGATCGTTTCATCTGGTGGACAAGCAAAAGCGGTCAAAGCTAACGTTGCAGAATCAGCGGATATCGACAATATGATCGATACGGCAGTGAGGGAATTCGGTACATTGGATATTTTGGTGAACAATGCGGGGATTATGGATGGATTTGAACCGGTTGACGATATTGATGATGATAAATGGGATCTCATTTTTGATGTCAATACAAAAGCAGTAATGCGTGCGACTCGCAAGGCAATGCCTATTTTTCTGGAAAAGGGAAAGGGCGTAATTATCAATACAGCTTCATCCGGCGGGTTAAACGGGGCGCATTCAGGTGCCATTTATACGGCATCCAAACATGCTGTTGTAGGGCTGACAAAAAATACAGGGTATATGTACGCCGACAAAGGGATTCGCTGCAATGCGATTGCACCGGGCGGCGTCGAAACAAATATTAGCGCGTCTATGACAGGGGTAAGCCAATTCGGTATGGAACGTACGAAAATACCCCAATCGGTCATGCCTCGAACGGGTACATCAGAGGAAATTGCAAATGTAGCCTTGTTTTTGGCCTCGGATGATTCCAGCTTTCTGAACGGGGCGGTTATCCCAGCTGACGGAGGCTGGACTGCTGCGTTTTAGTGTGAGAGAAAGCCTTGGGAAAAGACACGACAAAAGCTATCCTGGCATCATCTTTAGCAGGATAGCTTTATTTATAATCCGAGCTCATTTTTCACACGTCCCAAAGGCGTGTAATCTCTTTCACCTTGCAGCTGTTCTTTTTCCTCATCAGTCAATGATTCATTATCGGGTTCCCTATTCTTGATATGGTGCCAATGCTCTTGATAAGAACCATCGGAGCGGTCGACCAGTGTATGCAAATCCTTTTTTTGAATACTCATTCGTAAACCTCCCTAAGGGTTTTTTCATTGTACCATATGGTGTTATGTAGTTACTTGGCATGGTGCTTTTTCAATCACTGTATTTTTCGTGCTTCTATGTGATCACGAAAATCCTCAATTTTATGATGGGTGTGATAATATTAGTATTTTATAGAATTTATAACCTAATTATTAAGGATTAATGTTATACTATAATGACAACAGACTTGTGCTCGGGGTGCAGTTCACCTTCCTTTCTTCCCATCTTCTTATGGGTGAGAGGAGGTGATCGCTTATGACAGTGTATGAAGCGCTGATGCTTTGCACAGCAATTTCGACGCTTGTCTACTTCATTGCAAAAAAAGACAATGAAAAAAAGTGACAACCCCGAGCCCCACAAGCTTAGAGGGTAGTCACCTTTGCTGGTGAACTGCACTTTAAGTAAGTACAAGTTCTGTTGGGCCGTTGGTGTAACACCACCAACGGTCTTTGTTAGTTTATTCTTCTCTTAGTGATATTATACTACGCACAATAGTCAAAAGTAAACATTCTTATCGTGAAAAAGCTAAGTCGGATAAGTTTTGCATGTGCTGGAAGTACAGTTCACCCACCGCCCTTTCTTCCCATTCTCTTATGGGTGAGAGGAGGTGAATGCTTATGACAGTGTATGAAGCGCTGATGCTTTGCACAGCAATTTCGACGCTCGTCTATTTCATTGCAAATAAAAACAACGACAATGAAAAAAATGACTCCCCCGAGCAGGACAAGCTTAGAGGGGTAGTCACCTTGCTTTGGTGAACTGCACTTTAAGTGAGTACAAGTTCTGTTGGGCCGTTGGTGTAGCACCACCAACGGTCTTTTTCAGTTTATTCTTTCTTAGTAGATATTATACTATGCCCAACAGCCAAAAGTAAACATTCCGCATTCTTATCTTTAAAAACCTAGTGCAAAGTGGTCGAATTATGCGGTCACCCAGGCATCACTAAAATGGATGCGTAGTGAGGGTACAAAGGCTTGTTCTACACAGGTGTAACTTCATCTTTTAGCTGCTTCTCACTAGTGGCCTGTTTCAGAACATCTTTTTTAGAAACACCTATTTACGGACTTCGAAAAAAGATCTAAGTGGTTATCGTTCGAAATCTGTGAAAAGCTGACCATGCGGTCTATAATGGTGTGATCGCCAAAACCAGAACGAAATACATATGGCTTGATACGATGTAAAAACGGAGCGATCGCCGAAATTATAACGTAAGACAGCCTTTTGCGATGTAAAAACGGAGCGATCACAAAAATTATAACGAGACGTTCCCATACGATCTGAAAACGGCCGAATCGAGCCCGTGTTCCGGTGGCCTTTGCAGGTGACATTTTATTTCAGCCTTTCTGCACTAGTACAGAAAGGCTGAAAAAGTGATCACCCCGGCTACCGGAAGTCCGGATTAGGACTTCCGGTAGCCGGGGTTAGTTATCGAACGGCTTCAACCAAAGGCTATCGGCAACGACTGAATTCTTTCCTGCGAAGCTGGGCTCCCAGTCTTCAAGAAACGGTCATGGAGACCGAACACGAAAGCCGATCGCTATTTCGGTCACCATGATGCGGTCAATTGTCCGAATTAGGGAGCCAGAAGCAGTTGTTGACGACGAACGTCTTCCCCATGATCGGGTAATTAAGCCACCTTGTACTAGTGGTCTATCTCAGAAATTCTTTGGTCGATCTACATGATCAAGTGATATGTCACCCTCTCTACAGGTAAAAGCGTGATTTCCGCATGTTTTTCACGTTTTGATGGTGTATCCATATCCTTTACATTCCTTATAAACCATCCTTAGACCACAAAAAAGACCGGCGCAATGATACTACTCTCACGCCCGGTCGTATCGTTTTTTTAAAGAGATGCATTCAGGCCACCATCAACAAGAAATTCAGTGCCTGTTGAATAACTGGATTCGTCAGATGCCAAAAACGCAACAAGCTGGGATGCCTCTTTCGGATCTGCCATTCTTTTCATCGGGATGGTTTCTGCCAGTTTATTTACATCCTCCGGATCTGCATTTTCGAGCATTTTCGTTTGCATAAAACCAGGATGAACGGAGTTTACGCGAATGCCATGTCCAGCAAACTCCAGTGCGGCACTTTTCGTCATCCCGCGAACCGCAAATTTGGAGGCACTATAGGCGATAGGTGCATCAGCGGCAACCTGGAACGCCTCAACGGATGATATATTAACAATTGACCCATTTTCAACCTTCTTCATGGAAGGAGCTACGGCTTTCATGCCTAGAAATGTTCCTGTTTGATTAATGTCAATCGTTTTCCGATACTCTTCTTCTGAGGTATCTTCAATATTCTTCCGTGTCCCAAGCGCGGCATTATTGACGAGTACATTCGCTGGTCCAAAAGTTGCTTCTGTTTCGTTAACCACACGATCCCAATCTTTTGCGTTTGCAACATCATGTTTTACAAATTTTGCATTTTCACCAAGTTCTTTTGCCAGTGCTTCCCCTTCTTCCTCAAGGATATCTGTGAAAATGACTTTGGCACCTTCCTCTACAAACTTGCGAACATGAGCGGCACCTTGTCCACGGGAACCACCGGTGATGATAGCGACTTTTCCTTCTAATTTACCCATTCTATTATTCCCCCCTTATTAGTGATTCCAGATCAAGTAACTATCGCTGCTTATTACAAAGCAGCTTTTTAGTGTAAATTTATAGTTTAATAGTACTGATCTATTAATACAATTCCCGAGTATTAACGACTTAAACATAGAATAAAAATAAAAAAATTATTAAGATTAGACTATTATTGATTAATTTCTTTCTTTTATATCAATATTTTTATCCTTTGCAGTGCTTCAAAATGCCAAAATTGCCTGTATCATACATATGGTTACTCGTTTGAGGATATTATATATTCCTATTTTAGATCTTCTTTAATTCAAATTCTCATAGCTTTCCAGTTGGAGTTCATATTCATATAGCACCATTTCATAATCATCGCCCATTTACCTTGAGCGTTTTCCAGGATCTCTTGCTCATTACCATCGAGGTCCAAACTTTCAATCTCTTTACATCTATCCTTTTTACCTATTTTATTTATAATACTATAATATCATAATTTTTCCTTTAAAGGTTCATCAGGTTTCTTATCATATTCCTTAAAGTGACAACTGATGTCAGGGAACAACATTTCTTTTGGTTCTTTTCATAGGACAACTTCCGCTTTTCATATGCTCTTAACATTCCCGTTGAGGGATACGGAGGTGATATTGTTTGACTGATTTACATAGGAAGACAGCGAGCGAACTTGCGCCCCTCATCAAGGCGAAGCAATTATCACCGGTGGAATTAACGGAAGCGATTATTAAACGAGTGGAGCAAGAAGATCCGTTCGTCAATGCCTATATTACATGGCTTCCCGAAGTGGCACGTGAACAGGCGAAACATGCGGAAAAACAAATCATGCAAGGGCTGTATCGTGGGCCACTGCATGGGATTCCAATTGCGATCAAGGACAATATGTACACGAAGGGGATTCCAACGACGGCAGGGTCAAAATTATTGCGTGATTTTGTGCCTGATGAAAACGCGACAGCAGTTGATAAGCTTTTGGCCGCCGGCGGGGTTATGGTCGGGAAATTGAACATGCATGAATTTGGAGGGGGGTTAACAAATACGAACCAATTTTATGGTCATGCCCGCAATCCCTGGAATATCAATCACAGCCCGGGCGGTTCAAGTGGTGGGAGTTCGGCTGCTGTATCCGCTGGATTAACGACGCTTGCAACAGGGACAGACACGTACGGGTCTATACGGGAGCCCGCGGCCATGGCTGGAATTTATGGGTTAAAGCCAACTTACGGATTGGTAAGTTCCCAAGGAGTTATTCCTCTGGCGCCGTCCATGGACCATATCGGGCCGATGGCGCGTTCCGTATCGGACCTCGCCTTGATGCTCCAACATATGGCTGGACCTGATCCGCAAGACCCTGCAAGCATAAACGCCCCAATCCCGGATTACAGCGAAAATATAACGAAAGGCATACAAGGAGTTAAAATCGCCGTTCCCGGAACCTTTTTCAAAAGGTTAGATCCCGAGGTGGCGCACTTATTTAAAAACGCGCTCCGGCAAATGGAAAAAATGGGAGCAATGATAATAGACATCAACCTCCCCGAACTGGAGATGGCCGCCTATGCCGCGTATCTCACCGTCACCGGCGAAGCTGCCAACACTTTTTATGAGATGCTAAAAACGAACCCCGAAGATTTTAACGCCGATGTCCGTATTTTTTTCACATCCGGGTTATTGACGAATACCAACCATTATGTGAGGGCCCAACAAATTCGTCGACGATTAGCGATGGCATTTAAAAAGGTCTTTGAGGATGTCGATGTTATTGCAGCACCCACGATCCCGATCATATCCCCGGCGTTTCAGCCAACATGGATCGAACAAAACTTGGAGATCATCGAACGTTGTATGCCGTTTACGACACCCACGAACCTTACGGGATTGCCATCACTGTCCGTGCCTATTGGGCTATCATCCGAAGTGCTTCCGGCAGGCATGCAAATCATCGGGAACCACCGAACGGAGAAGTTGTTATTCCAAGTCGGAAACGCTTGGGAAAGCATCAATCCGCTGGGTGTGTGATACCCATTCTAGATGATTAACATTTCTTGAGAACGTACGGTAACGATTGAATATGATGTGAACTTGTAGTATGATGTAGTCAACTGCAACATATAATGAAAATACCGCCTAGTTACGAACGCTAGACGGTAAGCTGAATCCCTGTTTGGGCATTTGGCTTTAGTTAAGGGTTAGCCCCTCACACGTCGGCCAAGACTCATGAGGGGCTATTTTTTATTTGCCAGCATTAGCCACACTAGGGTTAGCAAGGCTAACGTAAACATACCGAAAGCAATCGCTAATTGTAGTGCTTCAAATACTGACATGGCAACACCCCTTTCATTTCAGGGATGTGCCAAAATTGCCCGCACATGAGTATTCAGCTACTCTTATTTTATCATACATATGGTTACTTTCGTTTGAGAATATTATTTTGTCAAATGATCGGTGCCTGAAGGAAATCGCTAATCCCTATTCACGGTTAGCGCAGGTTCCGGTGCAACGTTTAACTCATCAAGTACAATGTCTGAAACATAAAACTTCTTCTTGTACAATCTGATTCTAGGCTTGTTCCGTTAGCTGCTTTCTTTTTTGTCATCATAGAACCGTTTAAAAAATCACCCGGGATTTTTGCTCGATATTATATAAACGTTTGAAGCACGTGTTCTAAAAGGAATTTTATGGCTGATCTCGCAGCGTTTTCGACGGATAAACGTTCGGCGCAGGAGACGCGCGAAGCGCTGGGGCTGACCTAGCCATGGACGTCGTCGTTGAACCTTCAAAAATTTTGGTATATCGAACGACGAATTGTATTTGATCCAAGAAGCAAACAGAACAAAGAAAGGCATCGAGGAGATTTCGAGACAGCAAAGATTGAACCTCGGAAAAACAGTGGCAAAGGAACCAAATGAATAGAAGCCTGGTACGTTCCCGTGCCTGCTTCGGCTTCCCAGCACAGCGTTGCTCTCTTTTTATGCCAATGTTGCTCCCCTTCGACATATTCCCTCCTCGTCGCCCTCTTTCCATGCCGATGCCGTGCATGTTTAGGATTGCAATCTAGGTTCGTCGTTTGCGTCGATGATCGAACGCGTGTCCACTATTCGCTTTGGCACAGCATCGGTTAGACCCGGATAAAACCCCAATTAGAAGTTTTTTATTCATTATCTTCCAATTGGGGAGAGTTTAGTCGACAAGAACTTTCATTTTATGGGTCTGTCTTTTGGTTAATCCAGGTTTGTTATTTTCAATTCGATAGCCTTACCACAGCCGCATATAAGCACAATAGTTAGGACAGGGCGGTTTCTTGAGCCCTGTCCTTTCATGATCAGATTTACACAACCTTTTTTATTGTTCAATCTGCGTTTCGAGTTGTTCCTCATGTCAATTAGATATTGTTCTAGAGAGTATCCGAGAGATTTTTTTAAGTAAAATATTCTGTACCGCTAGCCTTTAACCATTTCGCTGTCAATGTTTCTGCATGTAGCATCTCTTCTGATGTGCCTTCAAATATAATTTGTCCGCCTTTTTTTCCTCCTCCCGGACCTAATTCTATGACCCAGTCGCTCGCCGCTATAAAGTCTAGATTGTGTTCGATTATAATAACAGAATTACCTCTGTTTACAAGTTTTTGAAATACATCTAAGAGTTGTCCATTATCTTTTATATGTAGTCCTAAGGATGGCTCGTCTAATAGGTAGATTTGTCCTTCTTTTCGCAAATGGCTTGCAAGTTTTAGACGTTGAACCTCTCCTCCGCTTAAAGAACTTGTCGTCTGTCCTAAGGTTAGATATCCTAATCCTACGTCTTTAAGCGTATTCACTCTTTTTATGATCTTTGGCCTTTTAAAATAGACAATAGCCTCATCTATCGTTAAATCTAAAATCTCTACGATATTTTTATCCTGATATCGATATGAAAGTGCTTCTTCTGAATATTTTGTACCGCCACATGATTCACATGGGATTGTTACTGGATCTGCAAATGCTACGTCCGGCGTTACGACTCCCTTTCCTTTGCAGACAGGACATGCTCCTAAGGAGTTAAAACTGAACAAACCTGCCCGTTGTCCTGTTTCTTTCGAAAATATGGAGCGAATATCATCCATTATTCCCATATATGTAGCTAATGTCGAACGGCTAGAGATTCCTATACTGCCTTGCCCTACCATTATAGTTTCTGGATAACGTTCTGTGAATGCTTCCAACATGAGGGAACTTTTACCTGAACCAGAGACTCCACATATAGAGGCAAAGACATTTTCAGGAATATTTACGCTTATATTTTTTAAGTTATTGTTACTTGCTCTTTTTATTGTAAAATAACTTTTTATATCCCTTGGATTTTTGTTTATTTTTGGTTTGTGGTTTAGGGTTGTTGCGGTCGGAGTGTTTTTTAGTCTTTCTAATTTTCCTTGATAGACAACATCTCCTCCATTTACACCAGCTCCTGGTCCCATCTCTATGATTTCATCCGCAACTTTTATTACGGATAGATCGTGTTCGATTACGATTACGGTATTATGTTGATCTTTTAGACTTTTTAGCATCTGTATTAACATATCCACTTCTTCTGGATGGAGTCCTGCACTTGGTTCGTCGAAAATGAATGTGATATTATTTAGACTGCTCCCTAAATGACTAGCGATTTTCACCCTTTGAGCTTCGCCAGCAGACAGAGTGCCCATTTTTCTTGATAGGCTCAAATATCCTAATCCCATTTCCACTAGTTGTTTTATAAGTGGGATTGCTTGTAGTGCGATAGATTCTCCCAAAGGATCGTTTATCTTCGTTAGTTCCTTTAGTATGTCTGTAAGTTCTAATTGATCGTATTCTACGATATTTAAACCATTTATTCTACTTTCTAATACCTTTGGATGTAGGCCTGATCCTTGGCAGGTTTGGCATAATGAATGTGTCGATACTGCTAAGACGTCATCTTGGGATACTTGTTTTATCTTTGAGAGATCTCTTTTGATATAAAGGCGCGTAAACCTAGGCAATAACCCATCCCACTCATGCTGTTGAGGACCATGTTTTGTATGAAACGGCGCATAAACTTTTTCACCTTCTCGGGGGCCATATAATAGTAGGTGAAGGTTTGCTTCAGAGTAGTCTTTTAAAGGTATATCTGGATCGAATAATCCACAAGTCATCATCCATCTCCCTTGCCAATTTGAAGGCGACAATGGCTTAAATTTCACTGCATAATCTCGAAGTGACTGATCGAAATCAATCATCTTATTTAGGTCTGGCGCAATTACCTCCCCATATCCACCACATTCTAGACATTTACCAAAGGAACTTTGGCTCGAAAAATCGGTGGCAGAACCTATTGAAGAATCTCCTATTCGGGAGAACAAAAGTCTAATCAATGGACTTATATCCATATAGGTACCAACTGTGGAACGAGAATTGCCCCTTATAGGTCTTTGCTCTACTACTACAACCGGGCTTAAGTTTTGCATAAGATCGGCATGTGGTCTTTCGTATCTTGGCATTTGATATCTAACATAGTGAGGATGGTTCAAAGTCATTTGTCTTCTGCTCTCTGTTGCTAATATATCAAAAACAACTGAGCTCTTTCCTGAACCTGAAAGGCCAGTAAATACGTTGATTTTTTCTTTTGGAATGTTTAAATCTACATTTTTTAAATTATTTTCTTTAAGCCCTCTTAAAATGATTTCATCTTTTATTTCTGACACTTTATTACCCTTTCTTATTTTATTTTACGTTCTAAGTGGCTTTTACCGCCTTTTAAAATCAAGACGAGATCGGCGCACAGCAAATGCCTGCTTTAATGCCCAATTGATTGTAATGTTTTTTTATATTGGGTATCATTTTTTCGATGGTTCCTTCTTGAATGAGTGTGTTTAGTTTAAGAAGATCTACTTCATTATTATGCATAAGCAGCTTTTCACACATGTCTTTCATTTCTATGGGTAAGCAACGCTTCTATATAAGAAACAGCCTGTTCTTGCGTTGGTCTAATATAAGGCGGAAAGCCAATTAAAATCACATCAAACACTGAGTTTTCAAGCGCTTTGACCAGTCTTACGGCATCGGATGTTCTTGTTGCCGAAACACCAAAAATGAGTTCAACCTCTTGAAAGTTTTGCTCGTTAAAATAGTCAATCATCTGCAAACGTTCATCAATGGTCATTGAATGCTGTTCTCCCGTGGTACCAGACACAAGCATGGAGTCAATCCCGTTGCCAATTAAGTGGTCGACCATTGGTTTGAATTCGTGCACCTGAAGATTTTCCTATTGGGAAAAAGGAGTTGGAATCGCAACGTGCAAATGTTTCATTATTTATTCCCTCGGCATTTCTTTGTTAACGATTCTTACATCCATTATACACTATGAATCAGCCCACGAGTACAGGGTTCACCCCTTAGAGCTTGGTCAATATAAGTGGCTATCAAAAGCATTTACTTCCACAAGAAGCCCGTCACTTCAGTGATGGGCGCTTCACACCATGACTTCATTTTACTAATTGAAGTAAAAATGTTATATAAGAAGATTTATTCAACCTATTCCTCTATACGTCTGTCGAAAAGCGATCAAAATGGATGAATTGTTGCTCTGCCGTCAGCCAAGCCGGTAACTCTTCTTCCCTGACCTTAGGTGAATGCTTATGACAGGGTATGAAGGCGCTTATGCTGTGCACTGCAATTTCGACGCTCGTCTATTTCATTTCCAAAAAAGAGGACAATGAAAAAAAGTGACACCCCCGGGCACTGCAAGCTTGAGGGTAGTCACCTTACTTGGTGAACTGCACTTTACGTGAGTACAAGTTCTGTTGGGACCGTTGGTGTTGGAGCACCGGCGGTCTTTTTTAAATTATTCCTGCTTTTCGTCCATTATACTACGCACAGGGGCAAAAGTAATACATTTTTATGATCATACAAAACTCAGTCGGATAGGCTTTGAATGTATTCAAGGTGCCACTTTCAAGGCAAAAAAGAGTGCCTCTTTTAAACGGAGTCGGTATAATAGGAGAATCCGATTGCTCCTTCGCCGGTGTGGGTGCTGATGATGGGGGTTGTCGTTTGAATCATGATGTCTTTAAAATGGCTATCTTTGGTGACCGCGTCTTTTAGTTTATGGGCAAGCTCGGAGGCATTGGCGTGGGAAATGCTAACGCCTTTAATTTTTCTATCCTCTGCATCCTTTTTAAAATATTTCATGAGTGTCTGGATCATTTGCGATTGTGTTCGGACTTTTGCCACAGGCGTATAGACACCTTCCTCTAATGCCGCTATTGGCTTTAAGTTAAGAAGTGAACCCAGAAATGCCTTTCCTTTGCCGATACGCCCGCCTTTCACAAGGTTATCAAATGTTTCAACAACGACGTATAATCGTGAATTTTGCTTGATGATTTTTAACCGATCTAATATGTTCTCCATTGAAGCCCCTTCCGCAGCCATTTTAGCAGCTTCTACCACTTGGAAGCCCAGTGCTGACGAGATGTACGTGGAATCAGCCACAGTCACCTCTGCATTCGCCTCTTCTGCTGCCATACGAGCTGTTTCATAAGTGCCGCTCAAGCCGGAAGCGAGGTGAATCGACAAAATGTGGCCACCATCTTTTCCCAGCTCTTCATATTTTGCAACCAATTCTCCAATAGCCGGCTGAGACGTTTTCGGGAGCTCTTCTGTTTTAGCCATCTCTGTCATAAATTCCTCTGGTGTAATATCCACTTGGTCTACAAATGTTTTTCCATTAATGTGTATGGATAATGGCACGACATGAATGGAATGTTTATCCAATATATCTTCAGATAAATCTGTTGTTGAGTCTGTAACAATCTTTATATTCTTCATATATACGCTCCAATCGTTTTTTAGCGTATCATTGATCGCGCTAAAATAAAAGAAAAGTCCTAAAATGAACGGTGTTTTATTATGTTAAAAACTAATTTTCGCTATACGAAAAATTCTCACGTGTCGATAAAAAAATGATATAATAACAGGAAGTAATATAAATTCTAACATAGAGGGAAGGTTCAATATGAATTCAATGGAGCAGAACATTGAAAAAATCCTAACAGCAGTTACAGAGTTGCAAGAATCAAATACCGACATGCATAAATCCATCTCGGAATTACAGTCTTCTCAAACAGGCATGCGTAAATCCATCTCGGAATTACACGAAATCACAAGAGCCCTTCGCGACGGGCAAGAAGAAACAGAGGCAAAGATAGACGCACTCGGGTCTGATTTACAGACGATACGAATCGACCTGAACACCGTTAAAGACAAAATGGCAACCAAAGAAGACCTTGTCTATTTTGACCGTAAAATTGGGGAACATGACCGTGAACTTGATAAGCTGAACCGACGTTCTAGTTAAAATATATGCAGACTACGTGGCTATATCGATATTTCTTGCGGATAAACGATATTTCCCATGGAAAAAAGAAAAAGACCTAGATGACGACCAGGTGATTAAAAGCGAGTAAAAAGAAAAAAGACCACGAGCAAACCATTGTATTGGTCGCCGGCGGTTCAAAAATAATGTTAGTTTGCCTCCGTTTTTTCCTCTTGAAGCCGGTTATAATACTGCACACTTGTCATGGCGCCTTCGTCCACCATGTTGGCATCCTCTATGTCTGAAGGCTTGCCTGAATTTTTGAGATAGGACGAATTTTCCTTTCCCATTATTTTCGCTAGCTGTCTCTTTACTTTCTGACGATTCTCGTTTTTTGACAAAAAAGCGGCTCCAGCAATTGCTCCGGCTACACCCACTGCTTTTGTTACTTTCCCCATCGATTTCAGCTTCCTTTCATTAGATTTCACAAACCAGTTAGAAAAGTCCTTTCCTAATATGTATTATCTCATAGAAGTCAGTAAAATGGAAATTCAAACAATTTTATTCATACAGCCAACAAGCCATCATCCATTCCTCCCCGCTTTCGATCGTCTGCATTCGATGGAATCCTCGTGGCAGAACATGCTTAGAAAACTTGGCTTTTCGCCAAGCTTTTATGGCGAAAGCCTTAGTTACGCTTATACAGGTAATAAAGTTGATTTATACTTTCTTACCTACTAAAAAAGGCCCTCCCCGCTATAATGGGCCTTCAATGAGTGCTTTTGATTTTAGTATTTTTAAGCTTTCTCCACTATATAGGCCTTCTTTTTTCGGAAATATTTCTCGCCATCTTCAGAAGAATGTTCGAAAAAACCTTCGAATTCATGCGAAACCTTATATTCTCGCTCGGGTTCTGTGAAAAGTTGATTGGCATTTGTAGACAAGAGCACCACGTCCGTCGTACTAACAAAACTATCGAGTTCATGCGCTTTATAATGCTCGCCCGACTTTAGAGTATTTCGTCCTGTTTTAGACATGAAGCATCCTCCTAACTATGCGTTCTAGTAAACAACTACCACCCATTTGATTTTTTCAAACATATAGGGTTCTATTTCCGGTTCATGTTTCAATGGTCACACCCTCCGGTGTTTCAGTGGCCGCGACGATAACAGCGCCTTTATCCAGTTGACTTTCCAAGTGTTGGGCTTCTCTTTCTGAAAAACCAACCTCTTGCAAATTAGCCCTTAGTTCATCCCCCTTATTGCGAAAGATATTTTTGATAGAAACCCCAAATCCCGTTTCATTCACCCCTACCGTATTAGCATCTGTCCGCTCCGAAACCCTCTTTGTATGCCCATCATTATGGGTGATAACGTAAATATTTTCCGTATTGACCCTGATTTTTAGTTTCTCTATGGCGCGCACCGCTTCATCATCGTTCATAAATTCTTTAAATATAGGTTTTTGCACCTTTCATTCCCCTTTCTTTATTTTTTAGGCTTTCGTTTATTTTCCCGTTCCAAAATTTCTATAAACACGTCTTTCGAAACGTATGCTCTATTTTAGCGTTTCATCTGGTACAGTTTGTGCCTCAATTCCTGCAACGCTATACTCTTTGATTAAACACGTGGAAAATTGGGAACGTAACACCCACAGTCAATTTTCACCTGGAGGTTATAGTATATGCTTTGGACAATCATCATTATCATTTTAGTTTTGTGGCTCCTGGGCTTTATCGGTGACATAGGGGGCGGACTTGTTCACTTATTGCTTGTCGTTGCCCTCATCGTATTTATTTTCCAAATGATTACAGGTCGAAGGTAGAGGGAACACCCCCTATAGAAACGTTAATTTAACTTTTAAAAGTGGAGGAGTACCCAATGAGTGATCATAAAAGCGATAAGATCAAAAGCGCCTTTAGTAAAGCGAAAGGCGAAACCAAAGATCAAGTCGGTAACGTGAAGGATGAACGGAAGTGGTCATAAAACAAGCGGAAAAAGAGGATCCCATGGTGAATGCTTATATTACATTGCTTCCTGAATGGGCACGTGAGCAGGCAAAACATGCGGAAAAACAAATCATGCAAGGGCTGTACCGCGGACCTATGCATGGCATTCCAATCGGGATCAAGGACAATATGTACACGAATGGGATTCGAACGACGGCAGGCTCCAAATTATTACGTGATTTTGTGCCTGATGAAAACGCGACATCAGTGGATAAGCTTTTAGCCGCCGGCGGAATTACGGTGGGAAAATTGAATACGCATGAATTTGGTGCAGGATCAACAAATACCAATCAATATTATGGCAATGCCCGCAACCCCTGGAATCTCAATTACAGCCCCGGCGGTTCAAGCGGTGGGAGTTCGGCTGCTTTATCCGCCGGATTAGCAACGCTCGCGACGGGAACAGATACGTGGGGATCCATCCGTATCCCTGCCACCATGTGCGGGATATACGGATTGAAACCAACATACGGATTGGTGAGCGCACATGGGGTCGTACCCCTGACCCCGTCCCTGGATCATATCGGACCAATGGCGCGTTCCGTGCCGGACCTTGCCTTGATGCTCCAACATATGGTCGGTCCTGACCCGCGAGATCCAGCAAGCATCAAAGCCCCTATACCGAATTACAGCGAAAACTTAACGAAAGGCATTCAAGGAATAACAGTCGGCGTTCCCAGTTATTATTTAAAAGGGTTGGATCCTGACGTTGAGTATCTATTCAAAAACGCGCTCGATGAAATGGTAAATATGGGGGCGACAATAAAAGATATCGATATACCCGAACTGGATATGGCCGCCTATGCCGGTTATCTAACCGCCTTTAGTGAACCTGCCAACGTCTATTTTGATGAGCTGAAAACCACTCCCGAAGATTTTAACGACGATGTCCGGATTCTTTTCAATTCAGGCTTAATCACGCATACAAATCAATACCTAAAATCACAACAAGCTCGTCGACGCTTGGTAACAGCATTTAAAAATACTTTTGAAGACGTCGACGTTATCGCGGCGCCCACGATCCCGATAACAGCCCCATCGTTTCAACCAGAATGGATCAAACAAAATTTGGAGGTGATCGAACGATGCCTGCCATTTACCGTTCCCCTAAATCTTACGGGGTTGCCATCACTGTCTGTGCCCATTGGTTTATCATCGGAAATGCTTCCGGCGGGCATGCAAATCATGGGGAATCATCTAACGGAGAAATTGTTGCTTCAAGTCGGAAACGCTTGGGAGAGCATCGATCCTTTAGGCGTGTCTTAACATAAGCGTTGGGATTGGGAGGTAATACATCGTGCTCATTGCGAATGTTTAAGGAACGTTCATGAACGACCTAACCGCACCGCCATCGATCGCCGTTTCATCCCGGCTGGCAAATCGGGTTTCTTCTGTTGCGTAATCGAAGGCTGCATAAAGAAAATACCGTCTAGTTTACGAATACTAGGCGGCAAGTTGATCCTGGTTGGGCATTTGCGATCGGTGGGGCTACATATCTTTTAATTTAAATTTTCATAGCTATCAAGTTGGAGTTCATATTCATAGAGCACCATTTCATAATCATCGCCCCACTTATCTTGAGCGCTTTCTAGGATCTCTTGCTCTTCACCACCGAGATCTAAACTTTGAATCTCTTCATATGCCTCCATTTGATTTCCATAGACATATTGAACCATTTCAAAGTCGTATCCCCAGTCATCATAGGCATTACTTAATGCTGTTGCTTCCACATCCTCACTGATTTCTAAAGATTTCAAGGCTTCATAGGCTTCTGTTTGGTTGCCGATGACGTACTCTTGCATCGAATAGTCATCTGCCCAATCTGCTTCTGCCGTTGCTACAATTTCTTCTTCTGCTTCGGATTCATCAATAGTTGCAATGACGTTTTCGAGGTCGGAAGTCCCTTCTTCTTCGTTTTCTTCTTCATCCGTTTCCTCGTCTTCTCCGTTTTCTTCTTCGTCCATATCCTCGTCTTCTTCTAATTCCTCTTCGTCTTCTTCTGCTTCTTCCTCCTCGTCTTCTTCTTCAGATTCTTCATCGTCTGATTCTTCTTCCTCCGTTGGCTCTTCTTCTTGTAATTCAATTTCTTCATCTCCTGAAGCTTCTCCAGCTTCTTCAGTGGGGGAACAAGCCGCCAGGCCAAGAGAGGCCACTAATCCAATGCTGGTAACCATTAACCTTTTTTTCATTTGTCTTCACCCTTATTATTTTGTAATAGCTTTTGAGTATATACTATCACATATTCTCTGCTGAAGGGTTCTCATTTAAATCTTTTTCCAGTACTTCTTGGATCACCCTATTAGTGAGGTTCGGCACTACCTCAAACGAATAGGTCATTTCCACCCGTTCCAATCGTTTATGAGCATCCATTCCGTATGGGCCGATATTAATGACCGGGACGTTTATATCACGGATATCTTGGTATTCCACATAATGTTTTGTGCTCCATCCGGGGTTATTGTTCTGAATCGCTTCAATCCCGGCATCATCATCACTTAACGCCACAAAGCTTGCGTCTGAAATATATGGAAAAAAATTTCGTACGGCGATCGGGTGTTCATATTCGGGTTGAACATATTCCACCGCACGCGCAAGGGCTTCGATAAGATTTCGTTCATTTTCCGTTTTTCCGGTTAGTTCCACCCGCGGAGAATATAAAGACGAATAAAAAATAATAATAGCCGGGTTTTTATCTTCCATCCATTTCCAAGCTTCCTCGACGACACGCGCGGCAAACATACGAGTATCTAACGTATCATCGTTTAACAGTTCTTGCCTAAAATCATCCATATGGCGAATAAAGGCTTCCCCATGTGTGTCCGTGAGCATCCGCTCCATTTCCTCATAAAGATAAACGCGCGGCTGCCAAGGTATTTTTTTGTAAGGTTGATTGCTGTTTTCACAAAACGCTCGGTATCTTTCCGTGAATGTGTCTAGGGCATTTGTAAAGGCGAAATATGCTTGTTCCTTCAATTTTTTCAACACTTCTTTTGGCGACCAAGAATGAATGAAAAAATTAAAATAAACATAGGCGGATAACGCGGTTTGGACCGTATAGGTTGGTTTCAAATCTGTCTGCTTTAATGACACGGGAGGGACCGTTACTTCTCCCAAAGCTTCGTTGCTGAGATCCGGATTATAACTGATTTGCTTCGTCAATTCGGCAGCAATAAAGTTCGGATCAAGTCCATCATACACATCCCCGACATGTGTCTCGGCTCCGGTAATCAAAAAGGATGGAAGGAGTTTGCCGGCCGCACCTTTATATATGTAACGGTTATCGTCTCCTTCGGATCGCGGGGAGACAAAATCACTGTTCACAGCAGCAACATAGTCAAAATGATGCTCCTTTTTCCATCTTTTCAACGTTTTGAGGGCAGAGAGGATCCCGTGCGAACCGTCCTCCTCATCGCACTCGGCGATGAATACGAGATTTCCTTCCAATTCTTCAGGATGGGTTGCATAATACTTCAATAAGTGCAGGTTACTGGCGAGGCCGCTTTTCATATCAAGGGCCCCTCTACCGAAAAGCCAGTCCCCGGATTGCAATTGTTCGCTGACGGAAGCCGGAATCTCTTCTTTTTTCAAAAGATCCATCCATTTATCGGGCATAAATGCATAGTCATGTAACTGATTAAAATCCTCAACACCAACCGTATCCATGTGCCCCATCAAGATCACGGTCCGATTGCTCTTGCGCTTTCTCCCTTTCACAAAGGCCAGAACGTTATACCGCTCCCATTCATCATTCGTTGTTTGCTCCATCGTTACGTGTGTCGGATTTGCTGTAAAATACGGAACAGAAGCAAGCAACGTGTACAACGCTTGGGCAATCGCCTTTTCCCCTTCCGTTTTAACGATACTTTGGATCCCGACAAGCTGTTTTGTTAAAGCAAGCACTTCTTCGCGAGTATCCATCATATTTGCTCCACCCCTTATTTATCAGCCATTCCATTGAACTGCTCCAGCTTTATTTCTGACGAAATTTGATGGAGATTCCTAGAAACACTGGCGTACCCACCAGTTATTGATTAGGATATCCCCGCAGTTCCTGTGGTTAACCTACAAGTATCTGCTTTCCATATCATTTTGATTTATATTCAAGCATGGTGCGAAACGCGACCAACTTCACTCAACTTTCGGAGTTAAAAATCACGGATAAACCCTCGTAACATCAGGATTTGCGGCGGATTTTTTTATCCGGAAAAAGTAAAAAAAGGTTTCCATGTTACCAGAATCCTATCAAAATGACCAACAACAATCTCGCGTGACTCGCTTTTTCAAACAGGCCAAAATTGGTACGTACTTGCATCAATCCAATATTCATAAAGAAAAAGGTTTTTCTGCGCTCGTTCTTGTGCAATTTATCTTTCCCCTCATTTTGCAAGGGAAAAATCTTTATCGAACGCTCGATTCCGGTAGGATGATGAACAATCCCTAATCTTGAGGACTCATTTGGATCCCAAACATCGCTTAGAGTCCGCTAAACTCTATTCTGAGGACTCATTTGGACCCCAAACATCGCTTAGAGTCCGCTAAAACCATTCCTGAGGACTCATATGGAATCCGAGTATCACAACCGAGTCCTCAAAACCCAATTTCAAGAGCAAATCTGATACTGAGCATTGGTACTCACTTTTCATGCAAGAGAGCTTTTATCCTTTAGAATCAATGTTCGTGAATGATACTGTTGAACAAGCCGCTAAGCCCTATGACTATGTTGGTATTTTTGGGAGAATTTATTTTCGAATTGCTCTTATCCTTTGCGCCGCAAGGATTTTGGGACATTGCAATTAACTCCAATCATCCGGGCAATAGCCCGTGGGCGATTCATCCCCTATTTTACACTTCGTAGGAAGCGGGGGCCTTCTCGCCTAAAATCAATAAAAACAGTATATCATACAGACTTTTATTATTCGAAAGCAGCCGCACTCCACCGGCGCGGCTACTCGTCCACTTATCATTATTCAATTAAAGCATCCAACCCAATGGCCCATCCTCATCGATCAGATCCACGATCGAATAGATAGAGATCGGAAAATGGGGGATGCCATACACATAGGGCAGCAGCTCATACAAGTCAAAATACATAACGAGCGTTTTGTCAGCCACATAAAACGGCTGATCGGGAGTGATCCCTTCATACGGTCCGAGCACATTCTCGAACCAACCTCGCTCCTCCAATTGAGCCTGGATCAACGCATTTAATCTCGAGATAAAGTCTGCGCCCGGTGCGAATAACTCCGTGAGTGTATAAGTCTTTCCCGTCCGTGAATCAAACGTCAATGCCCGTTGTACCGTCATTCCATGTGCGCCGCCGGCAAACGAATATACACTGTGAGTCAGACTTAATACATGCTGTTGATTGGATTTCAGGTTAAAGCCGCCCGTCAGCTCTGAAACGCCATCGCCATATCCTTGGGTCTCAAGCAGCTGTCGAAGTTGTTGCCGGATGGCGTCATTCATGTTTGCTTCCGCCTGAGGATTCGTCCAACCTGCCACTTCCGCATAATACATATCCACCAGAGGTTCTCTGATATGCCAGGGAACAATTCCTACCGGCAAAGCCGAAATATTCACATTATCACGCTCCTTATCGCATGCTTATGATTAAACAGCGTTAAACAGACATCAGCACGTGATTCGGCTTTGTGCAGCTATCAATATACCCCTATTCATCTTGCATATTTATTATTGAAATACACAAGCGTATCAACCGGAACTTTCAACGCTTTTGATAACAAGAAAATGGTTTTGGCCCTCGTTTCCCCCGGAAATCCGCTTTCCTCAAAACCTTTTATCGTTTCTATATTCATCTGATAAGGCTGCCAATTCTTCAAGCGTCATTTTTAACGCTAAACGAAAATCCTTGATCACGAAAGAACCCTCCCTTTGAAATATCCACAATACCCCAGCAAAACTATATGTTGATCTATTTTTGATTCTAAAGGTCAATATGACAACTACTGTCAGGGAACAGCAATTCTTTCTACAATCGTGGTACAATTGGACAGTCCAAAGGGGGTGAAGATGGTTATTTTCAGGCGATTAGACGGTTTCCGATCATGAAAGTGCCGTGCTCACAAAGATTTCTACGGATAATAAATGGGTGAATTCGGCCCCAATTCCCAACCGAAAAACACCCATATGAATAAGAGGATGGACCAAGCGATTAAGAAAAAGATCGAGAATGGCAACATCACGGAAATCAGCGTTCCGATGCCCATTTTTCTGTCGTATTGCTGAGCGAAGGCAATAATGACGGCAAAATACGTCATGAGCGGCGTGATGATGTTCGTTGTTGAGTCAGCCACACGGTACATCGCCTGTGTGATCTCAGGCGAATAACCGACCTGCATCATGATCGGTACAAAAACTGGGGCCAACATTGCCCACTTTGCCGATGCACTGCCTACGAATAGGTTAATAAAGGCCGTAAGCAAGAGGAACCCAATGAGGACCGGGAAGCCACCGATATCGAGGCTATTCAAGCATTCACCTCCATAAATGCCGAGGATCAATCCCAGATTTGTTTCATCGAAGTAAGCGATAAATTGACCTGCAGTAAACGCGAGCACAATGAACATGGCCATCGAAGCCATCGTGTCGGACATTTGCTTGACGACATCCCGGTCGCTTCGCGTTTCTTTTGTAACAATGCCATAGACGAGACCGGGAATAAAAAATAAAATAAGTAAAACGACGACGAGCGATTCCATAAATGGAGACTCCACGATCGGCTGCGGGCCATCCCCGCGCATCGGTCCCCATTCCGGTACGACGAGCAGGCTCATGGCCCCGGCCGCGATCAAAACAGACACGACGGCCCAGGTAATGCCTCGTTTTTCCGTAGCGTTGATTTGTTCCAGCTCCCCGCTAAATTCTCCGTCCCAAGCACCAAGCCGCGGTTCAACAATTTTTTCAGACACCCACGTGCCGACAATCGTTAATAAAAAGGTGGATACGATGATAAACCAATAGTTCATTGCGATGTTCATCGTTTCCGCATATTGCGGATCGATCGTTTCCGCTGCATCTCTTGTGAGTTCAGCAAGCATAGGGTCTGTCGCCGACAGCAGCAAATTGGCGCTGAAACCTCCGGAAACACCGGCAAAAGCCGTTGCCAAGCCTGCAAGGGGATGGCGGTTGAGCGCGGAATAGATAAGCGCCCCGAGCGGCGGAAGAACTACGTAACCCGCGTCGGACGCGACACTGGACATAATGGCCGCGAATATGAGACCCGCGGTAATCAAACGATTGGGAATCGCGAGGACGAATCCTCGCAAGCAAGCGCTGATCAGTCCACTCTGTTCGCACACGCCAATCCCGAGCATCGTCGCCAGCACGACACCGAGCGGTGCAAAACCGATGAAATTATCGACCATACTCGTAAATATGTACTGAATCCCCTCGCCGGAAAGCAAATTCAGAACCTCAAGCGTCTCGCCCGGTTCCGCGGGATCTTCCACGCTAATATCAAAACTGGCAACAATCGCGGAAACAATGATCACGATAACAGCTAAAATCGCGAAAAGCGTAACCGGATGCGGCAGCCTGTTGCCTGTTCGCTCGATAAAATCGAGAAAACGTTGGAAAAATCCTTTTCGTTTCGTTGCTTCAGCCATATCAATTCCCCTTCTCGGGAGACATTCAGACCCTTTTTTTGGTATCGTCACCAAAATGGGCCTTTCTATGTATGGCGGAGCAAACATTCTTTTGATTAAATACAGCTTTACTCCAGCCCCCTGATAGCAACTGGACCCCTGGACCTTCAGTCGTTACGCCGTCGACTTTTCATCCATCGTAAACGACATAGTCACCCACTTTTCCTCAGTAATGTCTGACAATCTTTTATCCAACTCTTCCCTTACCAGGTCCATTTCCTTAACAGTTGTTACCCTGGAGTTTTCATTCAAAATCACATCAATTTCCATATAAATCGTTCTGCCGATTTTCGATGTGCGTAAAATCGCATCTTCCATACGATAGGCTTGTTTTAACGATTGGACTTCGCCGGCGATTCGTTTCTGAATGTCTTTGGCAGGTGTCATTCGCAACAATTCCCGGCCGTTTGTTTTGATTAACCCATAAGGAACAGTTAAGAAATAACCGGCGGCCAACAGGACCATCAGCGGGTCAATATACGGGACGAGAAACGCCCAAGTTGTTCCCTGCAAAAGCCAGGCGATGAAAAATCCGATCAGGACAACGACGCTGAGCAGCGTATCCATCATCCATTGCGCAGACTCCGCTTTGAGTAACTCCGAGTCTTTTTTACGTTTCATCGTGCTAAAAATGACAAAGCAAACAACCGTTGACAATGCAGCATAAGCCAACGCCGGACCGAGGACGACCTCACTGCCGCCTGTGAAAAACTCCGTAATCGAAGACACAATCGCCACAAAACACATCACACTGATAACGATCGCCTTGATGACGACAACGAGTGGTTCGATTGTTTCTTTTCCGTACGGGAATCGCCTTTGATCTTCTTTTCCTACATAGCGAAATGCTAAGAACACCATCAAGGATAGCGCCAAACTAATGAGGGAATAGGCGCCATCGAAAAAGATCATTTGTGAAGCAGTGATCAGCCCCAAAACGAGGCCGAGCACCGCGAAAGCAAGCGCCCCCCAAACGGATAATTGCAATAGTCTAGATTCTGTTCGTCTCACTTTTTTCTACCCTTTCTTTCTACATGAATGACTGTCAGTCACTTTTCGGATTAAAAAAACCGGGTCTTATCTTACATAAGCGCCCGCTCAATAAATTGGATGGTTTCCTGTTTATAAGCTTTTGCTTGTTTCGCGTTTTCATCGAACAAATAAAGCTGCTCAGCTGCTTCCTCCATCATCCCGGTAACCAGCTTGGATGTAATACGTACGTCTATATTTTTTCTTACCTCTCCACGCCTTTGTGCATGCTCCAACAATTGGTCCATCCATTGATAATAAGGTTCATAAATGGATTCCCACTCGGAAAGGCCGCTTCCCATCGCCAGACCTGAATAACACAAAGCGAGCACATGTTGATAACGATCGGTCACCTTAAAAATCGTGTCCACCATTTGCCGAATCTTTTTAGCAAAAGAATCATCATCTTGAACGTATTCTTTTAGACTATCCAACTGTTCATGCAAAAGCTGCTCCGCCATCGCTGGGATTAACGCGTGTTTCGATGAATAATACAAATAAAAGGTGCCCTGCGCCACCCCCGCGCGCTTCACGACATCGGAAACCTTTGCATTCTCGATCCCAATCTCGGAAAAGACATCGATTGCTGCGGTTAGGATTTGGTTCTTCTTGTCTTGTGACATTGGGGCTCCTTTCTTTATGTCACCAACGATGACTGACTATCAGTCATTATAACGTAAGAGAAATACATTTGCAATAGACTGTAAAAAGTTCTGTGCCTCTTGCGCCCATTATATTCCCTCCCTTTTTATATGTTAATCAGAATGCCCCGCTTAACGTTCTAAGCGGGGTGAATGATCCGTTGGAAAACGGTTTGGACACAAGCTGATTACAGGGCTAATTTTGCTTTAATGTTATGAATATCCATGTCATGCTTGGAGACTTGATCGCGCAAATAATCAATGTCTACATTTTGGCTTCGCATTTCCTTTAATAACTCTTTATGGCGTTGCTGCGATGTTGCATCGCGCTGCTGATTTAACCGCTTCTCGTCGGTAAATTCATTTTCGAGCCCGTCCATTCGTGTTGAAAGTTCTTTGGTTATTTTGTTGTTGTCAGCAACCATTTGGATCAATTGCTCCATATGCTTTTCAAGACGGTTGAAACGTTCTTCACTCATGATTGACACCTCGCTTCCTTTATTATTTCCAATCGATTCTATCTCTTTAGCTATCATTATACAGAATGTGCGTTCCCGTTACAACTCTTTCTTTTATTTTTCCATGCTTTTTTAAATCGTCCACTAACATCGAGAGCAACCCTTCTTGATAGCCGGCTTTTTTCGTTTTTTTCATTTCCGCAGCGACCGGCTGAAGAGCATCATTTCCCACATTCGCGAGCTTAGCCAATCGTTCCTCCTCCAACGTGTTCGCAGACAAGGATTGACGGTATGACGTTACATCCATGCGCCATAGGTGAACGTGGCGAGGATAACGCTCAAGCAAGCGATTGGCCATCGCTACTCCTTCCGTGTCAATATCTCCCGCATAATAAAGATACACATCCGCTTCGACGAGCATGTCCATCAACCTTAACGCTGCCAGTTTAAACTGACCGTGTGTACAGATAAGTGGGGCGTCCGGCACGGCATCGAGAAGGCTCGAGTAGACGCCGGAATTTTCCACGACCCATACGCAGTTCGACCTCGCCGGACGTACAGCACTAACGTGCTGCAATTCCCGCAGCGGCATGTTGAGAACAGCATGATGCCTAGCAGCCGCCTGCCATAACGGATGAACGGAACCTACCTCATTTTCCGCCAAGAGATTGGCAACAGTGACGTCGTTTGTAATATCATCCCGCAGGATATAAAACGATTCAAGCAATGCAGTTATGTCCTCACTGCCGCCGGTCGCCACACCTTGTCCGCTTCGTTTCACTTGCAAAAGATGAATAAACAGCTTGCCTAGGTCATGATGGAGATCAAAAGCGTGGGGATCTCCGCTGATTTGCTGGCTAAACACCGGCAAGCGCAGCGGTTGATCAGGAAGAGCGCGAACTGCTTCATGGAGCACAGGCATCATCGCTGTCAGCTGCTCACTTTCAAGCAAGCGATAAATCCAATACGTGTCCGGATGACGTTCCCGCACATAATCCAACCAGAACGCAAGAACGGGATACTGTTTTTTCCAATGGCTAAGCACCTGTTCTTCAGCTTCGCGTTTTTGAACACTTGCCCTTTGTGGCGGATGACGCTGTTGAAAAAGTCTTCCATTTGGGCACCCCCGAGCCGCCGGAGCAAGTCCTGAATTTGAAGCGCCGTCCGTTGCAAGGAGATAATGAAATCACGCAAATAGGTCGTGAACTGGTCTTTATAGAGCAGAAATGCATCCGTTTGCATGCGTTCATTTGTGTTTTCACTGTCAATATAGGCAAAATAATCCGACGTATTTTGCGTGATCTGGCGAATGTACATCATGACATCGTCCCAGAGTTGGGCACACTCTTCATCGGTTTCTTCTTTTTCCGAATGGGCGATTTCATCAATCCGGTAAAGCACCTGATAGAGACGTTCGAATTGCGAGCGTTCGAGTGAGCCGCCAAACTGATCGCCCTGTTGTTCCATCCGCTGCATCATGCGTTCAAACTCAACCGTGTACGGCGTACATTGATAACGAAAACGCTTCTTTTTAAATTCTTCCACCGTATTCACTTTGCCCGTCTCCTGTTGCGTGGACAAATTCCCCCATTTGACCAATTGTTCGAGATCCTGTTGAAGCTCTTCCAGGGTATATGCGGCGAAGGCAGGATCCTCCTGTACATGCGCGTGTATCTCCTCGGCGAATAAAAATTGCCGCATGCGTTCGTGTTGTATATAGCAATAACGTAAGATCGCCCGGTAACTCCAGGCCTTCTCGGCAGCGAGATACGTTGCTTCGTGAACACGCTTTTTCACATTGTGCTGCAACGCGACGGCCTCCTTCTTTTTTCTATCATTCATTGTATCACGCTTTCTTAAAAAATAGAAAAAGGTCGGGGGCAGTCGGAGAAAGACGGATTATTTTTGATGACATAACTAGAAAACCCTCTGCTCACAACGAACTGAAGGTTTATTTTCACTGCTGTTTTTTGCTTTTCGGATCTTTTGCCGACCGTTTCGCGTACATGTCTTCGCCGTATTCGGTTTGCAGATCTCTCACCGAAGAACGTTGCTGCTGCTCATTTTCAGGCTTAGGCGGCGCGGTTGACTGATTTTCTTCATCAGCCGAGGGGCTGTTGAAAAATTGGCGCCGCATATACATATGGAAGAAAATTTCAGCCCCTGTTAAAATAAGCGCGATGATGAATGATGCTGTTCCCAATGCCAGCGGTTGTGCGATGAAAAAATGCCCTAGGATCCACACGCCCGCCCATGCGAGAAAAAAATCAGCGATCATTGCCGTTACATTTTTTATGCCGGGCAAAATAAAAACGTCCCCTAAAAACGATACAACGGTTAAGATGGCGCTGATCGCTAAAACATCTGAAAAAGCGACATCGAAAAATCCGCCGAGTACGATCCATATAACGGCTAACATGATGGCGAATTTTATACCTAAACCAGCGAGAAATCTCATCGTTTTCCTCCTTCTTTTTCAAATATTATCTCCGTATGGCTTTTATTTATCCCTGCCAAAATTCACTGTTTATTTTTTGTTTTCTGAGTTATTTTCCTGTATAGTTTTAATTGATCAACCTACGGGTATAAAACCCCTACGACCAAAATAAAGGAGTCGATCGAATGCGCAATTATATCAACCATTACATTAATGGGGAGTGGGTGGAATCCAGCGGTTCCGAAACGATGGAAGTGATTAACCCGGCAACGGAAGAAGTGGCCGGACGCATTAGTTTAGGTACCCAGGAAGATCTGAATCGTGCCGTAAAAGCCGCGCGGGAAACTTTTCCCCATTTTTCAACAACGTCAAAAGAATACCGCATCGAGCTGCTTGAAAGTATTGCCAAAGAATACAAAAATCGCAAAAGCGACCTCATTGATGCGATTACGGAAGAATTAGGTTCGCCGGTCGGCATCACGGAAAACGTACATTACAAAATGGGGCTCGGTCATTTTGAAACTGCGGCCGAGCAGCTGAAAGATTTTGAATTCACGGAAAGGCGCGGCGGGACGCTGATTAAAAAAGAACCGATTGGCGTCAGCGGGCTTATCACACCATGGAACTTCCCGACAAATCAAACATCAACGAAGATTGCAAGCGCACTCGCGGCCGGAAGCCCAGTTGTATTAAAACCAGCAGAGCTCACCCCATTCGCGGCTGTCATTTTAGCGGAGATTTTTGAAGCCGCCGGCGTGCCGAAAGGGGTCTTTAACCTCGTCAACGGAACGGGAGAGACGATCGGAAACGGTATCAGCGCCCACCCGGATATTGATTTTGTTTCCTTTACCGGCTCCGGGGGTGTCGGGCAAAAAGTCTCGGAGAACGCGGCCAAGACGGTCAAAAAAGTCGCTCTTGAACTCGGCGGAAAATCGCCGATGGTTATTTTAGAAGATGCCGACGTGAAAAAAGCCGCGAAAGCGGCCGTCACCAACGTCGTCATGAATAGCGGGCAAGTGTGCACGGCAGCCACGCGGACAATCATACCTCAAAAGATGCATGACGATTTTATCGAAGCGGTCAAAGAAGTCCTACCAGGCTATCCGGTCGGCGATCCTCATGGTCCTAACATGGTCGGACCTTTAGTAGCTGAAAAACAATGGGATCGTGTCCAAGGCTATATCGAATTAGGCGTTAAAGAAGGCGCTACCCTCGTGGCAGGTGGCACGGGCAAGCCAGATGGGTTGGAAAAAGGATATTACGTCAAGCCGACCGTTTTCACTGATGTGAACAACGATATGACCATCGCCCGAGAAGAGATTTTCGGTCCTGTCATGTCCGTGCTGACGTATGATGAGCTGGATGAAGCCGTTGACATTGCCAACGACACCGTTTATGGTTTGGCAGGCTATGTCGTCGGCGAAGACGAAGAAAAACTCCAAGATGTTGCTTCCCGCTTGCAGGCAGGACGCATTACCGTCAATAATGCCAAAATGGACTTTACCGCGCCGTTCGGCGGTTATAAACAGTCCGGTGTCGGACGCGAATGGGGCGACTACGGCATCGAAGAGTACCTCGAAGTCAAGGCTGTGCTCGGCATGCCTTCTTAAAGTACAATCAACCTGCTTGCCTGCCCCTTTTGGGTCGGGCAAGTTTTTGTTCGAATAGAGGTGGCTTATGTTCGGAAAACTACGAGACCTTTTCAAAAAAAGAGGCTGTTATTTTTGCAAATCAACAACGTCATACATGCGCGATTACTACGATGAAAACCAAACACACGTCGTCGTATGCGAAAAATGCTTGGAATATGCGGAACGAAGGGCTTTTAGAAGAGTGTAAACGGAGGGATAAACATGCGAATCAACGATCAGATCCACTCATTTGAAAAGCAATTATTGGAAATGAAAAATGAATTGGAGGCGCAATTCGAAGGTTCCAATCGCCCGGAAGAAATCGGCGAGCTCTCCCAAATGGGCAATCACCCCGGGGATCAGGGCACCGAGTTGCATGAACAAGCGAAGAACGTCGCCATTAACAATCAATCCCAACAACAACTGGATGCTGTTCACGAGGCTTTGCAAGCGATCGAAAACGGAACGTATGGCCGTTGCGCCGTTTGCGGGAAGGCGATCCCTCATGAACGATTGAAAATTGTTCCAGAAACGAGGGTATGCGTCACGCACGCCCATGCAGAGGAGGAAGCCACTGCGGAGATCCGCCGGCCTATTGAAGAAGATACAATGGAAGGTGCTTTGGAGGAAAAAGATGAAAAAGAAGAAGTCATCTTCGATCAAGTGGATACGTGGGAAACGGTCAGCGGCCATGGCACTTCCGAAACACCATCGGACACTCCGGAAGAAGAAGGAAACAACAGCGATGGGGCAAACGAAGACCCGCCAAGCCAAAAAAGATGAACGAAGACGTAAAACGGCGCACCGTGATCGATGCGCCGCTTTTTCCCCCTATTAAAATGCGATTACACCAAAACCCATCAACACGACAATAACGAGGATAGCAATGACAACGGTTAGCCACACAGCCACGCCTTCTCCCCGCTTTGCTTTTCCAAGGGTCATTTCCATGAAACCGATGAGAAGAATCGCTAAAATGCCCTTGATGACATACGAGGCCGGAAAGCCTAATTCAAAGAGCAGGCCAACACCGGAAACAATCATAATGATATAAAAGATACCGAGAATAATGCGTAAAATTCTCCCACCCGTCGGCTTTCCCGCGCGGTACAAGAAAAACGCGATCAAAAACAAAATCGGCAAAAATGCCCACGAACCCTGGTGGGACGCGAATAACATATCGTACATGTCTGTCATCCTTTCCAATCATTACAAAAATTGCATGTGACAAGCCACTATACCCTTTTCTCCTCCATGTTACACATATTTTCCTCAGAAGCATAGCACCGTTTTGTGAACGCGGTATGAATATTTTATCTTAATGTGGCGTGAGCGATGCAAAACAGTATTGAGTTAGGGTTGTTCGCGCTCCATGGTGACCTTAAAGCCGGGCGGCGACGCGTTTCGGGGCTCATGAACCTACGCCCCACCTATATCCATCAAAAAAAGAACAAGCACCGCTTGCCTGTTCTTTTTCCGCTTCTATTCAGATCCTTGTAAGCGTCTTAAATCCTCCAGGATTGGCGCTGTATCTACTTCAAGCCCATCATATCGCTGAATTACTTGGCTGTTTTCGTCCACTAAAAAAATATCAGTGGAATGGACGATGTCCTCGTCATCGGCCGCGGGCGCAACAACGCTGTGGAATGTACTTTCCGCAAATTCTTCGACTTCATCGAGGCTATAGCCGGTTAAAAAATCCCAGTTGGAATAATCGGCTTCATAGTGATCGCCATATTCTTTTAATACTTCCGGTGAATCATATTCCGGATCTACCGTAAAAGAAACGAGGTTTGCATCGATGTCCTCTGTGGCCAAATCCTTTTGCAATTGGGACATGTTCGGAGTCATTAAATTACAAACCGTCGGGCAGCGGGTAAAGATCATATTGACCAACGAGTATTCTCCTTCTAAATCCTCATTCGTAACGACTTCACTCGATTGATTCGTATAAGAAAAGTCATGAAGATCCAAGCCATACTCTTGTAAGTCTTCCCCATTTTCTGCCGATGTCTCACTTACATTATCGAACCAACCGCAACCAGACAGTGCCAGCAGCAAGATGAATCCGCACAGCCACACCCCTGTTCTTGTTCGCAACGCACTTCCTCCTTTGTAAATCCACCTACAATAGAAACATAGATCAATCATGTAGACGGGTCTTTACTTTGAGGAATATGCAATAGCTCGGCAACTATGTCTGCTGAAAGACAAGTTTTATCAATTTGTAGAAGCTGCAATAAAAAACGCTGTGGGTTCTCTCCCAGCGAAAAAAATTATTTTAATGCTTCCTTGATGTCGGTTTCAATTTTTTCCGGATTGGTGCTTGGGGAATACCGATACAACACTGTTCCATCACGTCCGACGAGAAATTTTGTGAAATTCCATTTTATTTTATTCGAGCCTACGCCCCTCGTTTCGTATGTGAGTTGTTCGAATAAAGGGGATATGTTTTCACCCCGCACCGTTGTTTTTTTAAACATAGGGAATGTGACGCCGTATTTTTCTCTGAAATAATCGGGGATTTCTTCACTATCCAACGGTTCCTGATTCATGAACTGGTCGCTGGGAAAGCCCAATACATAGAATCCTTGATCTTTATACTGGTCATAGAGCTGTTGCAACTGATTCATTTGCGATGCGAATCCGCATTTGCTGGCCGTGTTTACCACGAGCAAAACATTTCCTTCATATGGTTGTAATGTATGCGTTCCATCATCAACCGATTCAACTTTCACATCAAAAATACTCATCGTACAACCTCCTTTTCCATCTATACCCAAACGAAACTATATTCAATCATTTGTTTAAAAGAACAGGTTGGCTTTATAATAAAATGAAAAAGATTTGAAGGAGGATAAGAAATGTCTATTTATAGAGCGTTAACCATCGCCGGCTCTGACGCCAGTGGTGGCGCCGGTATAGGAGCCGACTTAAAAACATTTCAGGATCTGGGCGTTTACGGCATGAGTGCGCTGACGACGATTGTGACTATGAAGCCGGAAACGTGGGAGCATCAAGTCTTTCCCCAGGATATCAAAACCGTGGAGGCGCAATTGGAAACCATTCTTTCCATCGGCGTTGATGCCATGAAAACAGGCATGCTCGCGTCCGTGGATGTCATTGAACTGGCCGCGCGTAAAATTGAGGAAAATAATCTGAAACGAGCCGTCATTGACCCCGTGCTCGTTTGCAAAGGGGAAGATGAGGTTTTGCACCCGGAAACTGCGGATGCCCTTCGAGAAGTGCTCGTACCGAAAGCGCTGGTCGCGACGCCGAACTTATTCGAAGCAGCCCAGCTCGCGCAATTGAAAACGATCACAACAGTTGACGGAATGAAAGATGCGGCACAACGCATTCATGACAACGGCACAAAATACGTCGTCGTCAAAGGCGGCAAACAGCTTGACGATGATCGCGCGATTGATGTTGTTTACGACGGCCAGACGTTTAAAATGCTGGAAACCAAAAAAGTTACTCACTCCTATAATCACGGTGCCGGCTGTACGTTTGCGGCTGCAATTACGGCCGAGCTTGCAAAAGGCAACGATGTTCACGATGCCATCGCGACCGCCAAGCAGTTCGTCACCGCGGCCATCGCCCACGGTTGGCGCATGAATGAACACGTGGGTGCCGTCCAGCATGGAGCCTATCGTAAATACGGAGTCGAAACGAATATTGAAAAACAAACAGTGTGATCGAGCGCAATGATCGATCTGAGAAGTCCCACAAACGAGAGTGTGGGGCTTTTTTTAGCCACATAGGTGTGATTTCACGAATACCAGCGGGATTGTTCCGAATCCGCCATGCTCTTTTGGATTAGAAAGGTTCCAAGTGGAGTTATGGCAGCTATGATTCACGTTTTGCCGTTCCGGGATGCGTTGTGCTTCATTCATGGCACCTCCGATCAGCTTTTTTTGCCGTTCCGAGGTACGTTGAACCCTTCATCACACCTTCGATCAGGTTCATTCTTCATAAATCACCTTTTACGTTTGGCGTTTTTCTTTACAGTGCTACGATTTTCCGAATCAAAGCGGGTTTATTCTAAATCAAGCGAGTGATGATCTGAATGCAAGAGCTTATTTTCTGAATCAGATAACTTCTATTCTCAATCGGATGGCTTTTTTTCCGAATTTGAGAGAAATCTTTCCGAATATTGGATTTTGACTAACGGCGTGGACTGCCCCGTCTTCATTCTCTGTATTGAATATCCTTCTCTTCACACCACTGGCGAGCAAACGCGAGGTATTCCTTGTCCTTGAATTCATACCAGTCATCTGCCACACCCAAATCAATAATACGGTCTTTGAACCTGCGAAAAGCCCCTTTTCCTCTTATCGCCTGTGCTAAGGTCGCTTGTTTTTTCTCATCGGTGAGCGAATCAATAAATATTTCCATTAGACGATAGTCGTTAATGGCGTAGGAATCGGGGATCGGTTCGTAATCGTCCTCATTCTCAATAATATCCTCGGCCAATGCCCGTTCTTCTTTCTGCCATTCATTCACTTCATCGTGGGGCTTTTCCCAGTCTGCTTTTCTTAATGCATCTTCGTTTATCACTTCGACCTCACCCGTTTTTCGATTGACAAATTGGTGAAGTTCATCCGCATCAACATCGATGGCTTCAGCAACCTCTAAAAGATCAACCGGTTTGTTCATTGTAACTCCCCTTTCACACACAAAAAGGGAGTGCTTGACACACTCCCTCTCATTCCTTTTCTTTTCATATAGCTTTCGATTTCTCATAGTCTTTTTCGCATTTTTTCTCGATTTCGATCATTTTGTCCACGTTGCCTCGATACTCTTGTTGAGTGCACCCGTGTGCCTGTTGCATCCCCTTTTCCATTAAAGTTTGATGCAACAGAATGTTCCTTCCTTTTCAAAAGAAAAGCCTCCTCAAATTATCCCCCTGTTCGCCTCTGAATGAAACCTATGTTTGCTTATGGTCAATCCATTCGGAGAATGCACGCAATGAAGAGGTGATCATCGCCTTCGTGTCTTCGTTGGTAATAACGCCGTTTTCATCTATTTTTTTATTCGCATGTGCAATGAAAACACTCGGTTGTTGCATGACCGAAGCACCAGCGGCTACGAGGGATTGTTTCAGCTGTTGTTGCGAAAAAGCGGTCCCGAACATGGTCGGTGAGGCACCAATCATCGCCGCGGGCATGTCTTTGAGCACGTTATGATTCGCGTCACTCCCTGCCCAATCGATCGCATTTTTCAAAACGCCGGGCATGCCGTGATGATATTCCGGGGTAACGATGAAAAGGCCATCGCTCTCTGCTATCGCTCGTTTAAAATCAGCTACGCTTGCCGGGTCACCGCCATCTTCCAAGTCTCCGTTGAATAGGGGGATTGCCGCCAAATCATATGTATGCAACGTCACATCTGTTTCCGTAAATTCGGTGGCTGCCGCTAACACATGACGATTGAAAGAATCTTTTCGCAAACTACCGCTGATTCCTATTATCCTTTGTGCTTTAGCCATCATGGGGCCCCTCCTTCGGCGTACGGTCGTTCTATGTTTCTGTTTGTTCTTTTATTCTTCTTTCCCCATTCCTTTTCCAATTAAACGTTTTTTCCTTTAATGAGCCTGGTCCTTTTTTATAAATGAAAAGTGGTATATCATAGAAGGGGATGCTTGGATTTCGCATAGAACATATTATAGGAGAGATGCAAGATGGAATACCGGATTGAAAAAGACACGCTCGGCGAAATGGAAGTGCCGGCGGATAAGCATTGGGGCGCGCAAACGGAAAGAAGTTTACGCAATTTCCCGATTGGCAAGGAGCAGATGCCCCGGGAAGTTGTGTACGGTTTTGCCACATTGAAAAAATCAGCGGCACGGGCGAACGAGAGCCTGGGAAATTTGGATAGCGACAAAGCAGACGCGATCGCCAAAGCCGCAGACGAAGTGGTCGCGGGCGATTGGGACAGTCACTTCCCGCTCGTTGTATGGCAAACGGGAAGCGGCACCCAGTCCAATATGAACATGAATGAAGTGCTCGCGCGCCGGGGAACGGAAATCCTCCAAGAACAAGGAAAAGATGCATCCATTCACCCGAATGACGATGTCAATCGTTCCCAAAGTTCCAACGACACGTTTCCGACAGCAATGCACATTGCCGCGGTGACGGAAATCCGCCGCGGATTACAGCCTGCTTTGGAAACGCTAAAAAACACCGTCGCTGAAAAAGCGGAAAGCTTTAACGACATTATCAAAATTGGGCGCACGCATTTACAGGATGCCACACCGCTCACCGTCGGCCAAGAATTCAGTGGCTGGCAAGAAATGCTCCGAAAAAGTGAAAAAATGATCGATGAAAGCATTGAATACTTAAACGATCTCGCCATCGGCGGCACGGCTGTCGGGACAGGCATCAATGCGCATCCGACATTCGGGGAGAAGACCTCGGCATTCATCAGTGAAGAAACAGGGTTGCCCTTTACATCAGCACCTAACAAATTTCACGCGTTGACGAGCCACGATGACATTTCCCATGCCCACGGCGCGTTAAAAGCGCTCGCGGCAGATTTAATGAAAATCGCCAATGATGTCCGTTGGTTATCGAGCGGTCCTCGTTCGGGCATCGGCGAGCTCACCATCCCGGCGAACGAGCCCGGGAGTTCGATTATGCCGGGCAAAGTGAATCCCACCCAAAGTGAAGCACTCACGATGGTATGCACGCAAGTGATGGGGAATGACGCTACGATCGGTTTCTCCGCCAGCCAAGGAAATTTCGAACTGAATGTTTTCAAGCCGGTGATTATTTACAACTTTTTACAATCCGCCCAGTTGCTCACCGACGCCATGCAATCGTTCCATGACCGTTGCATCGTCGGCATCGAGCCGGAAAAAGAAAACATCGAGGCACACGTGCGAAATTCCTTAATGCTTGTCACGGCCCTAAATCCGCACATTGGCTATGAAAAAGCCGCGTCCATAGCGAAAAAAGCACACACCGAAGGGGTAACATTAAAAGAAGCCGCGGTGGGCAGCGGAGAGCTTACAGAAGCACAGTTTAATGAATGGGTAGATCCTGCGAAAATGGTTCATCCTTCTGAATAAAAAACACAAAAACTGCCCTTGGTCCCGTACCGCGGGCAGTTTTTCATTCATCATACGTGAAACGCACGACGTATTTTTCATTTTTAAGCTTAATGATCTCCACAAGTGGGCAGACTTCATAACCATTGTGCCAGTTGTCTTCCAATTTGGCCTTCACACAACCAGCCTGAAACTTTGACCGAAAGGTCTGTTTCCAATAAATCCATCGCGGTCCGTACATAGGTGATTGCCCCTTTAAACCCTTCTATGAATAATCGTATGTTGCAAATAAATCGATGTTTCGCAACATTTTTTTGTAAACTTCCTCATTATTTTACGGGCTTCCACTAGCATTATGCAAGTCTGTGATCGATGTTTAGGCATAATTACCAAGCCTCCCTTTAGCGAGTGAGCGACGGACGTGATACAATGCCTCTAGTTGACTTTCTCCCGGTGGTCAGCGCACGTAAAACTTTCACTTCAACCCCGTAAGCGGAAGTTAACGGGCGGCTGACACCCCGATCGCGACGCACAGGATGTACTAGTGTCGGCGTTGTCACAGGACGTGACGGTTTTAGCCGACTTCCTTCCTCAGGGGAAAACCGCCCCTCTGATAGAAGGTTCACTTTATAACAGAATTGAGGGTTTGAATATGGAAGGAGAAAGACGTTCTTTAACGTTTACCAGCAATATTCTTGATCAAGCGTTTGATCTTTATGTCTACATACCGCCCAATTACCACGAAAGCATCTCTTACCATTTAATGATCGCGCAAGATGGGCAAGATGCTTTTCGGCTCGGAAAAATTGACCGGAACGTTGAAAAGATGATTTTGGAAGAAGCCGGTCCGGAAACGATTGTCGTTGGAGTCCCCTATCCTCGCGTATCCACGCGGCGCAAATGGTATCACCCTGACGGAGAAGAGACACCTCAATACTTGCAATTTTTAACCGAGGAACTTCTCCCTTTCCTGGCCGATACATTTTCAATCCGGGAAGATGCAGACGGCCGTACGCTTTTCGGCGATTCATTGGCAGGAACGCTTGCTTTGCTCGCCTGTTTGGAGCACCCGGACGTGTTTAGACGCGCGATTATGTATTCGCCTTACGTCAATGACACATTGCTTTCCAAAATAGAGAAAAGCAAGGAACTCGACACATTTACCGTCTATCATACCGTAGGTGCTGACGAGGAAGAAGTAAAAGGAACCGACGGAACGATCATGAATTTCCTTCCGATGCATAACGATCTTCAGGACCGCCTGCAAGAGAATGTCGGTAACTATCGTTCGAAAACCATTGAGGAAGGCGATCATACATGGTTTACGTGGGAGCCGGACATACATCAAGCGCTCCATTTTATGTTCGTCTTGCATGGGGAGTGAAAATATGAGTGTTCAAATTGCATATACAGAAGAAGAAATAGAAGCAGTGCACCAAATTCGTTCAACAGTTTTTATCGACGAACAAAATGTTCCTCCCGAGGAGGAGTGGGATGAATATGAAGAGAACAGCATCCACCTTCTCGCTCAAGTGTCCGGGAAATGGGCAGGTGCCGGCCGGGTCCGTTTCTCCGGAAACACAGGGAAAGCAGAGCGAATCTGCGTGCTCAAAGAATTTCGCGGTACCGGCATCGGAAAAGAAATCATGCAGACCGTTGAAGACTGCGTTGCCTCGCAAGGCGCGGAATCAGTCTTTCTTAACGCACAGATCCGTGCAAAAAATTTCTATGAACACTTGGGTTATAAGGTAACCTCGGACGAATTCTTCGACGCCGGCATCCCTCATGTCGCTATGGAAAAACGGGTATGAGGGGGATTATGAGGGGTTAGGTTTTTCTAGACTCCCCCTATTGATTAGATTATCTGTATTCAATAATGTGGTCTTTTAAGCACTGAATGGCATGGTCAACGTCTCTAGTTTTGAAAGCATCCAATAAATCACTATGAGCTTCAGTGAATTTTTTTAAATCTAAAGATGTTTCGTTTTGATACGTAAAGAGCAAACGCATGCGGTTAAAAATGGCATCCCATAAATTAGAAACATTATTCATATTAGAGGCATGGATAATCAATTCGTGAAATTGCATATCCAAGTCGCTAAAAAGAGGATGATCATTAAATATAGACGCACGTCTCATTAGCTCAACAACTTCTTCGAAGTTTTTAAAATTTTGGTCATTCCATGTCGGCAACGTTTTCAAAGCAAATGTCTCAATGTTAATTCTCATGGGAACCAACAACTCCGTCACTTCTTCTGTTGTAATGTGACTTACTTTCGTTTCTTTATAGGCGGTGGAAATAAGAAGACCTTCCATAACTAATAATTGTATAGCTTCACGCACAGGTCCTCGACTCACACCCAAATTACCCGATAATGTTGTTTCTGTCACTTTTTCACCAGGACTAAGATTTCCTTTGAAAATGGATTTTCTGATTTCCTCAGCAATTTGATGTTTTAATGAACTTTTCTTTAGATGATCCATCATTGTAGCACCTCAATCGCTACTGTAATATGGTTTATTTAAAGTGATTACATTATATTATATACTAAGATTGTTGACAATAAAATGACCTTGGATCGAAAGCCAACCATCAAGTCACCCGTTATTGGGTATAGCTTGATGGGTAGCATGTAGCAAGTCCGACCCTTGATGGTCATCTACTCGAACCAATGGATGGGTTCAGGTGCCAAGTTAATATTGATTTGTTTCGTTTCCTGATATTCGTCCAAGCCGTATGTCCCCAAGCTTCTGCCGATGCCGCTTTGTTTATAACCTCCCCATGGCGCTTGTTCGTCTGTGAGGTGATAGGTGTTGACCCAGGTGATGCCGGCACGGATTTTTTTAATCAAACGCAGTGCTTTATTTTGATCCTTGGAAAATACAGCACCTGCAAGACCATAATCAGTATCATTGGCTGTTTTGATCGCGTCATCTTCGTCTTTGAACTTTTGAATGGTTACAATAGGTCCAAAGATTTCCTCTTGCACGATTCGCATATCGTTTGTCACGTTTGTAAAAATTGTGGGCTCGAAAAAAAGCCCTTTTTCCAGTTCACCGCTTTTTATTTTGCTGCCGCCTAACGCGAGATGTGCACCCTCTTCTTTTCCGATTTGGACATATTCCAATATGTTTTCAAGATGCTTCTGGCTCACGATGGCTCCCATTTCTGCGTTTTCATCGTGGCCTGGGCCAACCTTGATTGCCTTTGCCCTTTCAATATAGTTTTTCACAAATTTATCGTATATGCCTTCTTGGACAAGGATTCGACTTCCGGACGTACAAA